>NZ_JBITCD010000002.1:0-1122641 GCF_044452905.1 Mycobacterium sp. NPDC051804
CACGCGGACATACCGCACCCGCGAGCCCAAACCGGCACCATAAGTGTCAGCGATGTCCCGAGACATAAGTGTCAGCGATGTCCCGAGACACCACAGAGCGCTGAGCGCTCCTGACCGTGCACAAATCGCTCAGAGAAGGTCGACGAAGAGTTTGTGGATGCGGCGGTCGCCGGTCATCTCGGGGTGAAACGACGTCGCGAGCATCTTGCCCTGACGCACCGCGACGATATGGCCGGCGGCCTTCCCCAGCACCTCGACATCCGGACCGACGCGTTCGACCCACGGCGCCCGAATGAAGACGGCGTGCACGGGCTTGTCGAGACCGGTGAATTCGATATCGTCCTCGAACGAATCCACCTGACGGCCAAAGGCATTGCGCCGCACCGTCATATCGATCGCCTTGAGCGGTGTGGCATCGCGACCGGCGGTGCCGGCATCCAGGATTTCGGTCGCGAGCAGAATCATGCCCGCGCACGACCCGTAAGCGGGCATCCCGTCGGCCAGCCTGGCGCGCAACGGTTCGAGCAACTCGAACTCCCGCAGAAGATGGCTCATCGTGGTCGACTCCCCGCCCGGGATCACGAGCGCGTCAACCGTTTCGAGTTCCCGCAGCCGTCGCACCGTCGACGCCTCGGCGCCCGCCTCACGCAACGCCGCAAGATGCTCACGAGTGTCGCCTTGAAGCGCCAGGACGCCGACGTGGGGGGCGCTCACGGCGTGAAGTCACGCTTGTAGCGGGTGAGACCCTCCTGCATCACCGCCGCCACCATCTCACCGTCTTGGTTGAAAATCTTGCCCTGACACAGCGAGCGGCCACCCGACGCGGACGGCGACGACTGGTCGTACAGCAGCCATTCGTCGGCCCGGAACTGCCGCATGAACCACATCGCGTGGTCGAGCGACGCGACCATCAGATGCCCCCGCTCGTCGGCGTGATTCACCTGCGCCGAGCCGAGCAGCGTGAGGTCGCTCATGTAAGCCAGTGCGCAGATATGCAACACGTAGTCGTTGGGCAGCGGATCGCGGTGGCGGAACCACACCTGCTGCTGCGACGCCTTGCCGGGCAGTCGCGTCAGCATCTCCTTCGGCACGATGCGCACGTCCCACTCGGCGAACTGCTTGAACCCCGCATCGTCGAACGCCTTGATGTCCGACAGGGCGGGCAGATCGTCAGGCGGCGCCGCCATGGGCACCGCGTCCTGATGCTCGATGCCGCTCTGGTCGGCCTGAAACGACGCCGACATCGAAAAGATGGTTTCGCCGTGCTGAATCGCGTTGACCCGACGCGTCACGAAGGAGCCGCCATCGCGCAACCGCTCGACGATGTACACCGTCGGCGCCGTCGCATCTCCGGGCCGCAGGAAATAACCGTGCAACGAATGCACCTGGAACTCGGGGTTGACCGTGCGGACGGCCGACACCAGCGACTGGCCGGCGACATGGCCACCGAACGTCCGCTGCAGAAATCCCGACTCGGGGCTCCACATGGTGCCGCGATAGATGTTGACCTCGAGCTGCTCGAGATCAAGGATCTGTTCGATCGACATACGTTAGATCTCTACCAGCCGCGTTCGGCGAGCCGGTGCGGGGCCGCGACATCCTCCACGTTGATACCGACCATGGCTTCGCCCAGCCCGCGCGACACCTTCGCCAGCACGTCCGGGTCGTCGTAGAAAGTGGTGGCCTTGACGATCGCCGCGGCGCGGCCGGCCGGATCGCCGGACTTGAAGATGCCCGATCCCACGAAAACGCCCTCGGCGCCAAGCTGCATCATCATCGCCGCATCGGCCGGGGTGGCGATGCCGCCCGCGGTGAACAACGTGACCGGCAGCTTGCCAGCCCGCGCCACCTCGACGACGAGATCATAGGGAGCCTGCAATTCCTTTGCGGCGACGAATAACTCGTCCTCGGACAGTGAAGTGAGACGACGGATCTCACCGCCGATCGACCGCATGTGGGTCGTCGCGTTGGACACGTCGCCGGTTCCTGCCTCACCCTTGGAGCGGATCATCGCCGCGCCCTCGGTGATGCGGCGCAATGCTTCACCCAGATTCGTCGCACCGCACACGAACGGCACGGTGAACTTCCACTTGTCAACGTGGTGGGTGTAGTCCGCAGGGGTGAGCACCTCGGATTCGTCGATGTAGTCGACGCCCAGGCTTTGCAGGATCTGCGCCTCGACGAAATGCCCGATGCGCACCTTCGCCATCACCGGGATCGTGACCGCTTCGATGATCCCCTCGATGAGATCGGGATCGCTCATCCGCGCGACGCCACCCTGGGCGCGAATGTCAGCGGGTACCCGCTCGAGCGCCATGACGGCCACGGCGCCGGCTCCCTCGGCTATCCGGGCCTGCTCGGGCGTGACGACGTCCATGATGACGCCACCCTTGAGCATCTCTGCCATGCCGCGCTTGACCCGGGCGGTTCCGGTCTGGGTCACCGACCCGTTCTTAGGTGCGGTATCCACGCTATCTCCTCCGAATTGCTACTAAATCCAGTCTAAGGGTGGTCGCAAATCCATTGAATCCGCAGATCAGCGGATCGATTGCAACTGCCGTTGCGCCATCTCAACCGGGTGATCGGCCAGGCTCGTCGCCTCGCCGAGAAGCTCGCCCAACTGCAACGGATAAACGGTCTCTCCCATCGCGACCAGCTCGGCGATCATTGTCTCATCGCACCACCGGTGGCCATGAATCGTGCGCCGCTCGAGGTCGTTATGCCCGCTCGTCGACGGTTCGAACCGGTCGGTCCGGTAGACGAAAAACCTCTCCTCGCTGCGGATGAGCACACCGTTGAACTCAAAGACCGCACCCCGGCGCCACACCGGTCCGATCAGATCGGCGGAGCTGACCCGCAGGCCCGTTTCCTCGGCGATCTCCCGCGCGGCGGCATCCGCGAGCGCCTCCCCCGGCTCGACGGCGCCGCCGACCGTGAACCACCAGATCGGGGCGTCGGCGACAGCGGGATCGGATCCGCGGAACAGCAGCACCGCTCCATCGCGGTCGAGCAATACAACGCGTGCCGAGACCCGCTCGCTGGCCGCCGGAGCCATCTCGTCTGACGTCGTCGCAGCGCCAAGCGCGCGCTCGGCGATCTCGAAATAGGTTGGTAACGCAGCAGTTCCGCCGAGCCGCAGTAGCCTCACCGCCGGCCGCTCGCGCAAGGCCAGGGTGTCGCGGACGGCATCGTTGTGAAATCGGCGGGCCAACAGCACCCGCGCCTCGGCATCGGCAAGCTCGGCGACCAGGGCGAGCGGCAGCGACGACGGCTCGACCATCGCCAGCGCTGCCGACAGTTCGTTCTCGGCAGCCTCGCGCCGCCGCCGCGGGGCCCGTTCGGCCGCGTCCGCCAGCGCCGCCAGCCGCTTACCCGCGGGCGCGCCCCCGTACGAATCGACCGCCACCGCCCGCGCCACTACAGCCCGGCGGGCCAGCGCGCCGTCGAGGGCCTGCCACGACAGGTCGTAACGCACGTGCAAGCGGTCCAGCCGGTTGGCGGTCTGGAATGCCCACACCCCAACCAGCAGCAGCGCTACGAGGAGCAGTCCGAGGGCGATCACGAGGATCCAGGTGGTCACTCAGATCCCCCGGCCCTACTCGAAACACGCCGACGGCGGTCAGCCGTGCCAGCGACCCGCACCTTCGTTCCCGAGCCCGCAACCGTCTCGTAGACGCGCATGATCTGGCCGGCCACCACCGACCAGTCGTAGCGTCGGACGGCCTTGGCCCCCGTTTCGACGAAACGCGCCCGGACAGCATCGTCCTCGAGCACCTCGATCAGGCCGTCGGCAAGCCCCGACGGGTCGTCGACGGGTACCAGCCGTCCCGCGGTGCCGTCCACCAACACCCGGCGGAACGCGTCGAGGTCGCTGGCGACCACCGGGCTGCCGGCGGCCATCGCCTCGACGAGCACGATGCCGAAGCTCTCACCGCCGGTGTTGGGCGCGCAGTACACGTCGGCACTGCGCAACGCCGACGCTTTCGCGGCGTCGTCGACCTGGCCGAGAAACCGCAGATGCTTCGCGAGCTTTCCGGCGGAGCGGCGCAGTTCCTCTTCATCGCCACGGCCGACGATCAGGACCTCGATGTCGCTGAACCGCTTGACGAGGCGCGGCAGGGCGCGCAGCAGCACGGACATGCCTTTGCGGGGTTCGTCGTACCGCCCCAGGAACAGGACCGACTTGCCCGCGCGCGGATAACCGTCCATCGGCGGCGCCGACGCGAACGCGCCGACGTCGACCCCGTTCGGTATTTCGACGGCGTCACTGCCGAGTGCTTCCATCTGCCAACGCCGCGCCAGGTCCGACACGGCGATGCGGCCGACGATCTTCTCGTGCATCGGTCGCAGGATCGGTTCGAACACGCTGAGCGTCAACGACTTGGTGGTCGAGGTGTGAAAGGTTGCGACGATCGGACCCTCGGCGATGTTCAGCGCCAGCATCGACAGGCTTGGCGCGTTGGGCTCGTGCAGGTGCAACACATCAAATTCGCCCTGCGCGAGCCACTTCTTGACCATGCGGTGCGTGGCGGGACCGAACCGCAGCCGCGCCACCGATCCGTTGTACGGGATCGGCACCGCCTTACCGCCCGACACCACGTAGTCGGGCAGTGAACCGTGTGCTTCCGAGGACGTGGGCGCCAGCACGCTGACGACGTGACCACGGTCGTGCATGACCTCGGCCAGCTGCAGCACGTGGGACTGCACCCCACCGTGCACGTCGAACGAGTAGGGGCAGACCATGCCGATGCGCATCAGGTGACCTCGAGTTTGGCGCGCCGCTCCTCGGACAGGTCGGCCAGCCACTGCGGCTGCATCATGTGCCAGTCGGCAGGATGCGCGGCGATGTTGCGCGCGAACCGGTTCGCCAACGCCTGCGTGACGGCGGTGACGTCGCCAGAGCTAGTGTCGAGCGGCTCCTGAAGGTCGATGATGCAGTCGTCGCCTTGGTAGTAGACGTGCGCCGGAATGAGATGGGCGCCGGTGGTGATCGCCAACTTGGCCGGCCCTGCGGGCAGGCGAGTCCGTTCGCCGAAGAAGTCGACCTCTACGCCAGACCGGGTGAGGTCGCGGTCGGACATCAGGCAAACCATCTTGTTCTCGCGTAACCGCTCGGTGAGCAGCTCGAACGGCGGACGCTCACCACCGGATGCCGGGAACACCTCGAACCCGAGGCTTTCCCGATACGCGATGAAGCGGTTGTACAACGATTCCGGCTTCAGCCGCTCGGCCACCGTGGAGAACGTGCCGTGCTTGTAGATGAGCCACACCCCGGCCATATCCCAGTTGCCGCTGTGCGGTAGCGCGATGATTCCGCCACGGCCGGCGTCCATCGCCGCCTGCGGCCGGTGGGTCCCGATGCTTATTTCGTCGAAACGCTGTCCGACCTTCTCGAGGTCCATCGTGGGCAGCCGGAACGCCTCCCGCCAGTACCGCGCATAGGAGGCAAGCGAGGCACGCATGAGCCCGTCGGGCACACGCTCGGGCGGGACACCGAGCACGCGGGCCAGGTTCTTGCGTAACTGCTCGGGTCCCCCACCGCGCGCGGCGTAGTGCGCACCGGCGCCGAAGGCGTTGCGCGCCAGAACTTCTGGCATCGCACGGACAACTCGCCAGCCCGCGGCGTATCCCCAGTCGGCGAACCTGCCGCTCAGCGAGTCGCCCGACGTCAGATCCCGCAGGGGTGCCGTCATGACTCGTCCCCCGGCCCACCGGCCGGCTGGTGTCCCGTGGTCTCCGGTTCTTCGCCGGTGCTATCGGGCTTCGTCAGCCGGTCCATCGCCCCGGGTGAAGTCCGCACACTGTGCACGCGCTGACCGAGGGTGACGAGGCTGAGCACCGCGAGCAGCCACATCGCCACATGCAAGAGCCACGGAATGCCGAACAGGCCCGAGAGCCCCGCTCCAAGCAACACGATGATCAGCCGTTCGGGCCGCTCGATCATGCCGCCCTCGGCGGACAGCCCGCTGGCCTCGGCGCGGGCCTTGATGTACGAGATCACCTGCGACGTCACCAGGCAGATCAACGTGGCGACCACGAGCGACGTGCTCTGCATACCGAATGCAGCCCACCACAGCAGTCCGCAGAAGATCGCTCCGTCGCCGATCCGATCGCAGGTGGCGTCGAGGACCGCGCCGAACCGTGTGCCACCGCCGAGCTGACGGGCCATGGCGCCGTCGAGCATGTCGGCGAGGACGAAGATCCAGACGGTGAAGCCGCCCCACCACAGCTGGCCGATGGGAAACAGCGTGAGCGCGCCGACCACGGTGCCCGCGGTGCCAAGGATGGTGATGCTGTCGGGTGTGAGCCCCATCCGTAGCGCAGCTTTGGCGGTGGGCCGAGAGAGCTTCTCGTACGCCGCACGCGTCATCAGGTACAGATTGCTCACTACTGTTTCGCCCACTCTGTCGCCAGCAGGTCACGCGTCTCGCTCAGCAGCTGAGGAACGACCTTCACTCCGCCGATGATGGTGATGAAGTTCGCGTCCCCGATCCAGCGCGGCACGACATGCATGTGCAGATGCTCGGCCAGTGACCCGCCCGACACCTTGCCGAGGTTCAGCCCGACGTTGAATCCCATCGGGCTGGACACACTCTTGATGACACGAATCGCCTTCTGGGTGAACGACATCAGCTCGGCGCTCTCTGCATCGGTGAGGTCTTCGAGTTCAGACACCCGGCGATACGGGACAACCATGAGATGTCCCGGGTTGTACGGGTACAGATTCAGCACGACGTAGACCAACTCGCCGCGTGCCACCATCAGACCGTCCTCGTCGGCCATCTTCGGGATGTCGGTGAACGGCTCGGACGGCTCGGAACTGTTCCGCCGAAACGGTGACTCGGCGATGTAGGTCATCCGGTGCGGGGTCCACAGCCGTTGCAGATGATCGGGCTCGCCGACGCCGTGGTCGACGATGCTGTGCTCGTCGTCCCGCTCTTCGTGCAGACGCTCCTCAGGTGTCACGGCTGAGCGTCCACCTTGACCAGTTCAGCTGTCGGAACGGCGTTTTCCCGACTCTCGATCCACTTGGCGATGGCCGCCACCGCTTCGTCACGTGGCACGCCGTTGATCTGGGTGCGGTCACCGAAGCGGAAACTGACCGCGTCGGCTTCGATGTCACGATCACCGGCCACGAGCATGAACGGCACCTTCTGGTTCGTGTGGTTCACGATTTTCTTGGCCATCCGGTCGTCGCTGGCGTCGACCTCGGCCCGGATGCCGGCCATCTTCATCTGATTGGCGAGGCCGTTGAGGTATGGAATGTGATCATCGGCGACGGGGATGCCGACCACCTGCACCGGAGCCAGCCATGCCGGGAACGCACCGGCGTAATGCTCGGTGAGCACGCCGAAGAACCGCTCGATCGACCCGAACAGTGCACGGTGGATCAGCACAGGGCGCTTGCGGGTGCCGTCGGCGGCGGTGTACTCCAGCTCGAAGCGGTCGGGCATGTTGAAGTCGAGCTGGATGGTCGACATCTGCCAGCTACGGCCCAGCGCGTCCTTGACCTGAACGGAGATCTTCGGGCCGTAGAACGCCGCACCACCGGGATCGGGCACCAGGTGCAGACCGGAGGCCTCGGCGACCTCACGCAGCGTGTCGGTGGCCTCGTCCCAGTCTTCGTCGGAGCCGACGTACTTCTCGGGGTCCTTGGTCGAGAGCTCGAGGTAGAAGTCGTTCAAGCCGTAGTCGGCCAACAAGTCGAGCACGAACCGCAGCAGCGATGCCAGCTCGTCGCGCATCTGTTCGCGGGTGGTGTAGATGTGCGCGTCGTCCTGGGTCATGCCGCGCACCCGGGTGAGGCCGTGCACCACACCGGACTTCTCGTAGCGGTAGACGGAGCCGAACTCGAAGAGCCGCAACGGAAGTTCGCGATAGGACCGCCCGCGCGACCTGAAGATCAGGTGGTGCATCGGGCAGTTCATCGGCTTGAGGTAGTAGTCCTGCCCCGGCTTGCGCAAGGTGCCGTCCTCGTCGAACTCGGCGTCCATGTGCATCGGCGGGTACATGCCGTCGGCGTACCACTCCAGGTGTCCCGACGTGATGTAGAGCTGTTCCTTGGTGATGTGCGGAGTGTTGACGAATTCGTAGCCGGCCTCGATGTGTTTGCGGCGCGAGTATTCCTCGAGTTCGCGCCGGATGATGCCGCCCTTGGGGTGGAAAACCGCCAGTCCGGAACCGATTTCGTCGGGGAAGCTGAACAGGTCCAGCTCCGCGCCGAGCTTGCGGTGATCTCGACGCTGCGCCTCTTCGATGAATTCGAGGTGGCGATCGAGGGCGTCCTGCGACTCCCAGGCCGTGCCGTAGATCCGTTGCAGGCTCGCGTTGTTCTGATTCCCCCGCCAGTACGCGGCCGAACTACGGGTGAGCTTGAACGCCGGGATGTAGCGCGTCGTCGGGATGTGCGGACCCCGGCACAGATCTCCCCATTCCCGTTCGCGGGTGCGGGGATTGAGGTTGTCGTAGGCGGTCAGCTCGTCGCCACCGACCTCCATCACGTCGGGATCGCCGGACTTGTCCTCGATGAGTTCCAGTTTGTACGGCTCGTTGGCAAGTTCTTCGCGCGCTTGGTCTTTGGACTCGTAGACGCGACGCGAAAACAGCTGACCTTCTTTGACGATCTGGCGCATGCGCTTCTCGAGCGCTTCGAGATCTTCGGGAGTGAAGGCGCGCGGTACGTCGAAGTCGTAGTAGAAGCCGTCCGTCACGGGCGGTCCGATGCCGAGCTTGGCCTCGGGGAAGATCTCCTGCACGGCCTGCGCCAGCACGTGCGCGGCGGAGTGGCGGATGACGCTGCGGCCATCATCCGTGTCGGCGGCCACCGGGATGACTTCGACGTCGGCGTCGGGAGTCCACGACAGGTCGCGTAGACGCCCCTCGGGATCGCGGACTACCACGACTGCGGCCGGATCGCCGCGACCCGGCAGGTCCGCGTCTCGCACCGCCGCACCCGCGGTGGTCCCGGCAGCGACCCGGATAGGGGCTGCTGGGGCGGGGCTGACGGGGGCGCTCATCGGGGTGTCTCCAAAATGTGTCGTGGGTGTCGGGGGGTGTCGAAGGTGTTGTCGAACGCGACCATGCTATCGGGGTGGGGGCTCAAGACCCCAAGCCAAGAGGACTGTTCAGCCAGGGCCAATCGAAGCCGAAGAGTTCAGCAGTCCAGTCCGCCGCACCGAGCAGCCACAGGGTTCCCGCGACCACCAGCGCCGTGAAGATGCCGCCGAGGACCTGGATGGACCAATGTCGTGCGTGGAACCACTCCATCACCTTGTCGTAGCGCTCCTTGGCGTACGCCAGCAGCCGTCGCGCCCAGTCGAACTCGGTCGCCAGGATGCCCAGTCCGATGAACAGGATCGCCCAGCCAGGCCCCGGGTACGGGATGGCGACGATGCCCACGATGAAGACCGCCAAACCGACGATCCCGACCCCGATCCGGTATACGAAATCGATTTTGGGACGGTCGCGCAGCTTGTCACGCCAGCGGGCCCATCGGCGGGCACGGCCGGACCGTTCTTGTTCGTCCTGCTTCACGGTTGGCCCGGTTTCAGCTTCACGAACAGCGCATGCGATTCAGCGAGCACGTCGTCCCCGTCGAGCAGCCGGCCCGACACGAAAATCTTGCGGTCCACGATGTCGTCGATACGGGCGTCGACCTGGAACTCCTTCTCGACGAGCGCGATCTTGCGGTAGTCGACGTGCAGGAACGCAGTGCGCTGAGCGCGACTGCCGCTGAGGGTGAACGCGGCGTATCCCAGCAGTCCGTCGAAAAGCTGCGCCACCGCACCACCGTGCGCCGCGCCGTTGCGGCCGAGGTGGAAGCGGCGGAACTTCGCCGTGCCCTCGATGCGCCCATCGTCCGTCTTGTGCAGGTCCAGCGGGATGGCGAGCAGGTTGCCGCGGTTCGGCAGGTCCATGCGGCGTCCCGACGGGGAGGCCCACTCGTCGGCGTAATACGGCGCAAGCAGTTCGGTGACCTTCTCGACCAGGGCGGCGGCCTCGGTGATCACGTCGTCGGGCGCGTCGGCGGCGCGGGTGTGATCCTGCAGGGTGCGGACGGCGTCGACGAACCGGCCGTAGTCGGGTCCACCCTTGGTGGTCGGGACCGGCGGGTTGAATCCGCCGCCGGGGTGCTCACCCGAGGTTTGTTCGGTCGTCACACGACCACCGTATTGCCTGGCTCAGGAGGCGGCAGACCCGGCTTTGCTGAGCGTCTCGAACTCGTCGTCGGACAACTCGATACCCGAGGCCGCGACGTTCTCCTCGAGATGGGCGACCTTGGACGTGCCGGGAATCGGCAGCATCACCGGCGACCGCTTGAGCAGCCAGGCCAGCGCCAGTTGCGACGCCGATGCGTCGTGGTCGGCCGCGATGCGCTGGAGCGGACCGTCGGACGCGGCCAGCGGTCCGGCGGCTAGCGGGAACCACGGGATGAATCCGATGTCCTGGGACTCGCAGGCCTCCAACACCGGTTCCGCGGAGCGGACCGAGAGGTTGTACATGTTCTGCACCGACACGATCGTCGCGACCTTCTGGGCAGCCTCGAGCTGGTCGACGTCCACCTCGGACAGCCCGATGTGGCGGATCTTGCCCTCCTGCTGCAGCTTCACCAGCTCCCCAACCTGGTCCTCAGCGGGGAACTTCGTGTCGATGCGGTGCAGCTGGAACAGGTCGATGGTGTCGACCCCTAGCCGACGCAGGCTCATCTCGCATTCTTGACGCAGGTAGGCCGGAAACCCGAGGGGTGTCCACGCGTCGGGACCGGTGCGCAGCAGGCCGGCCTTGGTCGCGACCACGAGCCCGTCCGGATATGGGTGCAACGCTTCTTTGATCAGCTCCTCGGACACGTACGGGCCATAGGAATCGGCGGTGTCGATGAAGTCGACGCCGAGCTCGACGAGGCGGCGCAGCACGCGCACACACTCGTCGTGGTCGGTCGGCGGGCCCCAGACGCCCTTGCCCGTCAGGCGCATCGCGCCAAATCCGAGACGGTTCACGCTGAGGTCTCCGCCGATGGTGAGGGTGGTCATGGGTCGCACCGTACGCCGAGATTGTTAAACCCCAGCTACGCGTGGGCCCTGGGCCCGATAGCGTCTGCCGCAATGAAACTGAGCGATCTTGGCGCGTTGCCGTTGACCTATTCAGAAGTCGGGGCCACCGCGGGAACACTGCCGACCGGATACCACCACGTGCAGAAGACGGCGGTGATCGGCCAGGGTCGGCAACGCTTCGAGGACGCCGCCGCTGCGGGGATGCGGTGGGGCATGCTGCGCGGCGCCGGCGTCAAGGTTCAGGCGACGACGGACGTCGCAGCTGTGGGCTCGGACGTGATCGTGAATCTCGGCCCGGTGCAGGCGCCGTGCCGGGTGGTGTACGTCGTCGACGAGCCCGATCGTCGCGGGTTTGCGTATGGCACGTTGCCCGGCCATGCCGAGTCCGGCGAGGAGCTGTTCCTCGTACGCTACGACCCGGCCACCGAAGACGTGTTCGCCGTGGTGACGGCGTTTTCGCGGCACGCCACGTGGTGGAGCCGGCTGGGATCGCCGGTTACGTCGCTGGTGCAGCGGATAGTCACTGCGCGTTATCTGAACGCCCTCTAGCGCTCAACCGGTTAGTCTGTCGTCTGGCGCGGTCACCGCGCGTAGCCTGGTATAGCCCTAATCAAGTCATTCGGATGGTGACCGGTGAACAACCCAACTGAGCTAGACGCCACCCACCTGCGCATTGCCGAGCTCGTTCAGAATTTGCACGGCCGTCCCGACACCGACGCCGATACCGTGATCGCCGAGCTGGCAGAGCACGCCGCCGTGGAGATTCCGGGTGCCCAATACGCCGGCATCACGCTCACGCGCAATGGCAAGCACATCGAGACGCCGGCCGCGACGCACTTTTACCCGATGCTGCTGGACAAGATTCAGCAGCGCCACCTGCAGGGCCCATGCCTTACCGCGGCATGGGAGGAGAAGACGATCCACGTTGCCAATCTGGAGACTGACGACCGCTTCCCGCTGTATCGGCAGGACGCGCTGGCCGAGACGCCGATCCGGACGATCATGGCCTTCCAGTTGTTCATCGCCGGCGAGACGATAGGCGCACTCAACGTCTACGCCGAGGAACCCAACGTGTTCGGGGATGAGTCGAGGAACATCGGTCTAGTCTTCGCCGCACATTCCTCGGTGGCGTGGAATTCGGCGCGTCGCGACGAGCAGTTCAGGAACGCCTTGGCCAGCCGCGACATGATCGGCCAGGCCAAGGGAAAGATCATGGAGCGCTACGGCGTGGACGCGGTGCAGGCATTCGAGCTGTTGCGCAAGCTATCGCAGGATTCCAACGTACCGCTGATCAAGGTGGCGACAGAACTCGTCGCCGACACTTCGGCGCCTGCCGAATAGCGTCGCAATAGCGTCTCGGTAACATCGCAATACAGTCTCGGGCCGTAACAGGCCTGAGACTTCTTGTGCGACATAGCGATCAAACACCGAGTTGTTTGCCGAATTCGCACGCCGTTGCCTAAGCGTGACGAACCCTTGACCGAATTGCGAATGCTCGCTTGGCCGTCGAAACGTGTTGGCAGCCCTACGATCTCTAATTGACAAGGTTGTAATTTCAGAAGGAACTGGAAGCCATGCGTGGGGTTGTTCGGTGTGTTCTTGCGGCAATCGTGACGGCTGCGAGCGTAGTTGCGGGCCCGGCCGCCTCCAGCTCGGCGGCGGGCCAGTCGTATCGTCCCGCTATCACTTCGGTGCTGCCGGCAGAGGGTGCGGTCGTGGGTGTGGCACACCCCGCAGTGGTGACATTCGCAACCCCGGTGACCGACCGGCGCGCCGCTGAGCGCGCACTCAACATCAGGTCGGTTCCTGCAATGAGCGGCAAGTACGAATGGCTCGAAAATACTGTGGTGCAGTGGGTTCCAGACCAGTTCTGGCCCGCGCACAGCGCGGTTTCGCTGTCCATGCGCGGCGGCCTTGCCACCACGAACTTCACGACGGGGCCCGCCGTCATCGGCGTCGCGAACATCTCGGACCACACGTTCACCGTCACGGTCGACGGTGTCGAAGCACCTCAACTGCCGTCGCCCCACCACCGGCCCCGGTGGGGAGAACCGGGCGTGTTCCCCGCCTCGATGGGTCGAGAGAAGTATCCGACGCCGGTCGGCACCTATACCGTGTTGGGCAAGGAACGCGACGTGATGATGGACTCAAGCAGCGTCGGCATTCCCGTGGATTCCCCCGACGGCTACCTGTTGGACGTGGAATACGCGGTTCGTTTCACTCAGCGCGGCCTTTTCGTGCACTCCGCTCCGTGGGCAGTCAACTCCATGGGCTACGAGAACGTCAGCCATGGCTGCATCGGGCTCAGCAGCGAGGACGCCGAGTGGTACTGGAACACGGTCAACGTCGGCGACCCGATCATCGTGCGCGAGAACAGTATCGAAGTCCCCCGCACCGTAACCGGCTAACGCTGCTCCGTCAGTGCGGCTGCCGTCCGGCTACTACCTCGAAGGCCAGCGAGCCCGCCTTATCTACTCCATGAGTGCTGCACCGCGATAGCTCTTCGTGTTATCGCGCGATGCGCCCGAGACTGCGGAGAGATCGCGAAAACCCGCGCGACTGCGATCTGTTAGCAGTCTCGGCGTAAATCCGGTGACTCAATGTCGTTGGTCGACAACGTATCCAGCGAGCACGAAAGACAACGACCCGCCCCCACTCGGTGAGGACGGGTCGTCGCGGAGGAACTGTGTCAGTGCCCGCTAGGGCCGGGCGCAATCGGCTGACCGGCGACCGGCGCCCCGGCTGGTGCAGGACCGGTCGAATCACCCTTACCGCCAGCTGCGCCACCCATGGTGGTGATCGGTGCCAGTGGGGCACCCGCCGCAATCGGTGCAAGCGGCGCACCGATCGGAACAACAGGCACCGGTGGAACCAACGGGGGAACCAGCGGCGGCGGAACGACCGGCGGAACCAGTGGAGGGGGCACGATCGGCGGTGCCAGTGGCGGCCCCGGCAGGGCCATTGGAACGCCCGCCATCTCGGTGACTGGAGCGCATGCGGGCGCGGGCGCGCCAGCCGGGCCAGCCTGACCGGCGGACGTCTGGAGGCATTCGTAGCCTCCAGCTCCAGCAATGCCGGGGCTCAAAGCTATGGCAACACCGCACAACCCCCCGACAGCAAATACTTTGAGGTCGAATCGATCAAAGATCGCCATCGCCCATCGACTCCTTAATTCGCGCTCTGACATTCCTCGTTCACGTGGCGCGGCATGACCATGCCGTACCAGGGCCGCCGCTGGACGACCTCGTCAATTATGTGTGCGAATTACATCCATGGGACACGCCGCACCGCACCGTATCCAAATGGTGACCCTGGGCTTCCAAACGGTGATGTTGGGCGCCACTTTTCATTGAAGTTGCTGTGCGAGTGGGTGTTTCATCACCGGGATCGATACCCTTCGGTAATCGATCTGTGCCCGAAAAGTGTCCCACGGACGCCCGAAGGCCGGTATGAGTTTCAATCCCACGAACGCGGGCATCACTGGTGGAGAGAAGCGTTGAGTTAGGGGCTGGAACCATGACTGTTGAATCCAAACCCACCGCGGATGCGTCGATCGGTGAGCTATTGAGTCAGCTGTCGACGCAGACATCGCGGCTAGTTCGCGACGAACTGCGTTTGGCGCAGAAGGAGTTTCAACAATCGGCCAAGCACGCGGGCATCGGCGCCGGCCTGTTCAGCATCGCCGGGGTACTGGCCTTTGTGGGATTCGTGACCTTGGTCGGCGCCGCGGTGGCGGCATTGTCGCTGGTACTTCCCGTGTGGGCAGCCGCAATCGTGGTCGCGGTCGTGCTGTTTCTCGCCGCGGGTGTCGCCGGTCTGATTGGCCGACGTCAGACGGAAGAAATAACTCCGGCGGCGCCGCGAACTGTCGAAACGGTGAAAGCCGACATCGAAGAAGTGAAGGAAGCGCGCCATGGCAGCACCTAACCCCAACCGACCCGAGCCGGGCCCCGACGCAAGCATCAGCGACATCGAGGCCGACGTCGAGCAGACGCGAAATGAACTCGGACAGACCGTCGAAGCCCTTGCCGACAAGCTGGACGTCAAAGCACGCGCCAAAGACAAGGTGGCAGAGACCAAGGAACAGGTGGTCGACAAAGCCGACTCGCTCAGGCATACCGCCACGGACAATCCGAAGCAGACGGTGCCAATCGCCGCGATCGCACTCATCGGCGCGATCGCGCTGGGAGTCATGGTGTGGCGTCGACGCCACTGAAGTCTGGCGCACCGACGATCTTGTGACCGTTAGAGCGGCTACGGGTTTCGATTCGGCGAACTGTGTGAATAACGGCGGTGCCCGTTCTACCCGAGAGGACCCCAGATGAATCGACTTGTCTACCCCCTTCTCGCGGCATCGGCGGCGGCAGTCGTCGTCAGCGGATGCTCGGCTTCCGAAATCGTCAACACCGGCGGCGACACGAAGTGCAAAGACTTCCTCACCCAGGACGAAAAGAAGCAGAACGACGAAGTCAGCAAGATGCTGAAGGACAGCAGCGGCAAGGATCCGACGAATCTGGAAATCACCGCCACGAAGACCTCGGTCACGTTGTACTGCCAGGCTCTCGGCAAGGAAGACACCAAGATCTCCGAGGCGCCGCACGGCTGAGCCGCACGCAATCCGTCGTGTAAATCCGGTCAGCTGTGGGCGAATGCCCGGTCAGCCAATGCGCCGATGACCGGTGCGAGTACGCCACTGTATTCCAGCGTCAAGTGACTCTCGTCCAAGTACACCAGGGTGTTGCCCACGATGGCTGGGCAGCGGGCATCGGTGCAGAACAGGTGTGTGAGGTCGGCGTACTCTCCCCCGCCGGTTTCAACGGCGGCGGTTTCCGCCGCGATACCGGTGGCGTCGACCGCCGTCGATCGTGGGGACGAACAGGCCAACGCGTCATCGAGATGGGCGGACACGCAAACCGGTACGTCTGAGCCCGGATCGGGGATCGGCCCGAGCACAAGCACCTGCGCGGCGATGCCGCGAAGCTCCCGCGTCAGGCGGGTCAGGCGGTCGATCCATGCGGGGCTGTAGGACGGGTAACCGCTGTCGGCGCCGTACTGGCGGGAGATGCTGAGCACGATCAGGCGCGGGCGTTCGGTTCGAAGTCGGTCGATGATCTGACCGCGCCACTGCTCGCACTCGGTGTACTCCCGGCCCAGAAGGGACTCGATGATCGGCAGGTCCAGCAGCGGGCAGCCTGCCTTCGTCAGGGTTGTCAACCGCCAGTGCCGTTGCTCGGCTAGCTGCGCAAACGCCGGGGCCCACATCGCCGCATTCGAGTCGCCGAGCAAGGTGACGGATATCGTCGATGCGGTATCGCCCGACACGCACTCGGGATGTCCGACCTCGCGAATCAGCCGCATACAGCCGTCGAGGAGGAAGTCTTCTTCTTCAGCTTTGACGTCGGCGAGCGGCGGATCGAGGTTCGACGGGACGGCCTCTGAGTCGACAGAGGTAGCGACGGCGGCCTGCACCTGCGCGAACGCCTGCTGCACTGCGGCGTCGTAGTCCGCACGGTTCCCACCCGGGGGCACCGGCGCAACCTCGACCGTCAACGTCGCGGCCGCCGGCCCGCGGCCCACCGGAGCAGGCGTGAACATCATCAGCGCCACGCTCACACAGACCGTGACCGCGGTAACCACCGCGCCGAGCGCAAGGCTGCGGGCAGGTGAGCCTTGAATTGCCGGGGCAAAACGCACCGGATTCTCGATGAACCGCAGTGTGAGCACCGCGAGGCCTATGGAGATGAGGACCGCGATCAATCTGCCGGGCAACCCCAGCTGATGGCCCACCGCCACGGGCGCGAGCACCAACACGGGCCAGTGCCACAGATACCAGGAGTACGAGATCCGTCCCACCGCGCGCATCGGCGCCAACGAGAGGACGCGCCCGACACCCCGGTCGGGTACCGCACAGCCCGCGCCGAGCACCAACACCGCGCCGAGTGTGGGAAACAATGCGGCGGTACCGGGATACAGAGTGTCGGGGTCCAGCAAGGTACAGGTCAGCAGGATCACCCCTAGACCCGCCCATCCCGCGATTGCCGCCAGCAACGGCGGAAGGTGGTGCCACTGGTCGGCTGTCAGTGCCACCACCCCGCCGAGCGCCAATTGCCAAGCGCGCGTAGGCATCATGAAGAACGCCGCCACCGGCTCCGCGTAAGTGAGCACGAACGACGCCGCGAAGGACGTCACCACGACCAAGAGAAGTATCAACAGATAGAACTTCTGCGAAGCCTCGAGATCGACACGCCGACGCTGGCGCCGGAGGAGCCATACCGCACCGATCATCAGGATCGGCCACACGAGATAGAACTGCTCCTCGACGGCGAGAGACCAGTAGTGCAGGAACGGCGACAACAGACCGAAGGGGGCGAAGTAGTCGGTCTGCGTCGCCGTGAACCATATGTTGCTGACGTACAGGGCGCTGGCCAAGCCGTCTTCGAAGACGGGTTCGACCTGCAGCGGCGGCAACAGGATAGCCGCGCTGATCATGGTCACGATGCCCACAAAGGCTGACGCTGGCAGCAGCCGTCGGGCCCGCGCCCCGTAGAACCGGCCCAGCCGGACGGTGCCGACGGTGTTCACTTCCCGCCAGAGCATTCCCGTGATCAGAAAGCCTGAGATGACGAAGAAGACATCCACGCCGACGAACCCGCCACCGAGCCCGGGAACCCCGGCATGAAACAGCACGACGGCGGATACCGCTATTGCACGCAAGCCCTCGATATCCGTACGAAATCGTTTGTGCGCCGGACGAACTCCTGCGTGGGGAGAGCCCTCGGTACCACTCACCAGATCTGAATCAGTGCCGTCGAACCGCTTAATCGCTCACCCCAGTTCTCCAGTCAGCGCAAGACCGAGCAAACGACCCAAACATAGCGGTCATTGACACAGCCGTCGCGCTACCGAGCCAATCAGTTGCGGTTGTAAGGAGGCAGGAATCCTTCGTAGGGATTCGGCGGGTCTTCGCGGCGGAGCCGACCGGCGAAGCTGTCGCTGTCATCCACAGTCTGGTCGAAGTCACCTTCGGGGTCGCGACGAGAGAACATCGTCTTGGCGCCAATCTTGGTGGCCCACAACGCGAGGAACACGCTCAGGACCGTCACGCCCAACCCCCACCACAGCATCCAGGCCGGCTGTTGCTTGTCTGCGAAGAGGTAGATGACGAGAAAGAAGGGGCCGATACCCAAGCACGTCAACGACTGCAGTTGGAGCTTGAGGTAGCGCAGGAAAGTCGACATCAACGCGGCTCCGGCACTTCGGCCTGCCAACGCGCGCGGCGGTGTTCGTCATCCTGGTCCCACCATGGCGGCGTGCCACGCTCCCCCAACGCGACCTTCGCGGCATGCACACCCGCCCGGGCCGTCGGCTCCTCCGGGGTCCCTTTGGTCCGGCGCACCTCGCGGCGCCACGCCATCAGAATCTGCACCAGCTCCGCCCGCCGCCTCTCGGGTATCAGCGGATCGGTAGCCCGCCACCGACGGCCGTTGACGATGATGTAGCGCCCGTCGTCGGTGACCGCCGATTCGCCCACCCGGCGATCGTATGCGTGCGACTTCCCATCGGCTTCGCGAATCGCGACTGAACACGCTGCAGGAATGCTTGTGGTCCCGACTGGGATCGAACCAGTGACCTTCCGCGTGTGAGGCGGACGCTCTCCCCCTGAGCTACGAGACCGGGGAGCTCGACCAAAGGGTCGAACGACGTCGAAGACTAGCACGGTAGCGGCTTCGGACCCGAATTCGTTTCCCGATGGGTGCCCTCGCATTTCGCATGTTCGGCAGTCCGCCCCGGGCTATCGTCACGCCGTGGCTCAACCAGGCATCCTTGCGGTCGCCGGCTCGGTCGCCGGCTCGGTCGCCGTCCTCGCCCTGTCCGCATGCACCAACTCCCCCGACGCTGCGTCGACGAGCGCCTCGTCGGCCGAGACCCAGGCGTCCGCCGCACAATCCCCGCCCGACACCTCGACGACGACGGCCGCACCACAACCGATGGACCGCGAGGTGTTTACCTACACCGGCTTCATCTCCCCGACGGGCAACGTCAGCTGCATGATCGACGTGGACCTGGCTCGCTGCGACATCATCGACCGCGACTGGTCTCCCCCGCCGCGTCCCGCGGACTGCGAGTTCGACTACGGCCACGGCATCCAGATCGTTCCCGGCGAAACTGCGTCCTTCGTGTGCGCCGGTGACACCGCCTTCGGTGCCGAAGATGTGCTGGCGTACGGCGACGCGATTACGGCGGGTCTGCTGCGCTGTGAAAGCGCAGAGGCGGGCATCACGTGCCGCGACACCGGCACCGGGCACGGGTTCACCCTCGCACGCGACGCCTATCAGGTGTTTTGACGCAGCGGCGATTTCAGTCGTCGCTCAGCCGCCGCCTCCCGACCACGCCTTCGGCGACACGGCGGTGAGCTCTCGATCTCCCGTGAGGCCTACCATCTCAGGTGACACAAACGGTGACGGAGCAAGGGATTTGTGGTGTCTTGCTCAGGTCGACTATTGTCGTCCTTCGCGACGGACGGCACGCCGTTCGTGGCGCGCGGATGTAGCGCAGTTGGTAGCGCATCACCTTGCCAAGGTGAGGGTCGCGGGTTCGAATCCCGTCATCCGCTCGAAGGGTGTAGTGGCATCAACCCCCAACGGTGGAGTGGCCGAGTGGTGAGGCAACGGCCTGCAAAGCCGTGCACACGGGTTCGATTCCCGTCTCCACCTCCAATTTTGTCTCGGCGCGATTAGCTCAGCGGGAGAGCGCTTCCCTGACACGGAAGAGGTCACTGGTTCAATCCCAGTATCGCGCACCAGATAGCCGCTGATCAGCGGCTATTTTTTTGCCTGTATCCATGGGCTTTTAGAAACTTCCAAGGTCTTTGCCGAAGACTCAGTTCCATCTCGGTCGAGACGACACCGAGCCTGCAACAGGAGGCACAACACGATGACGGCAACCAACTTGAAGAAGATCGCAATCGGAGGCGCCTTCGCAGGCGTAATGGGCTTGGCCGCAGTTGGATTCGGCTCGGGCACGGCGAACGCCGATCCTGATTTGGATTCGATCGCGCCCCTCATCCCGGGCGGTATGAGTGAGGACTGGCAGTCGTACCTGCCGTTGCTCGACAACGTCGCCGACGTCGGCAGCATCGCCGGCCTCGGAGACCTCGGCAACGTCCCCGTCCTCGGCGAAATCGGCAACATCATTCCCGCGCAGGATCTGCTGGGACTCGCGGCAGGGTTGGGTTAGCACGCCAATCTAGCTCGCCCGCAACAGACGTCGGCCCGCCACCTCCCCCCGAGTGGCGGGCCGACCCATGCTGTGTCAGAGCGCCAGGACCTGGTCTCACTCCAAGAAAGGTCCAAGATCGACGCCCGATGCTCACTTCATGAACATCAAGCACGTCGCCGCCGCCACCGCAGCCTTCGCTGTCGTCGGATTCGGCGCCTTCGCGTCGGCCCTCAGCTTGAGCGAGTCGGCCGCCACCAGCACGACGCCGGAGATGGCCAGCGTCCACTCCTGGGGCGAACTCCTTGCGTCGACCCCGCAGGCGAGCCTGAGCCGCTGAGCGGCGTACCTTCTTCCAACTAATCCGAAAAGCGTTTCCCAGAGAAACGAAAGTTGCGCCGCCTCGGGGTCTTCGCCGGTCGCCGCCGATACTGCGCGGCCAAAGGGTTTGCCCTGAGGATTAAATTCAGGAGGTACTGGCTATCTAAGTTAACGGGCCCTCCGCCTTGCCTCCGATTCGCACACCCGGCGCAGGCGGCTGGCCAGCGAAGCCCCCGCGCGGGGGTCGGGGGCTTCGCACCCAACCTCTAGACAGGGCCACTCTGGTTCGCTCCAGGTAATCGGCGCATTTAGCTCGCGAAGCAACGAGCGCAGCTCAGCCGCTCACGAGGTACCGAAAATCATTCGCCAACTGGGTGTCGTACGCCGCCTGGTGGGTACCTGTAATGCATGGCGAATGAAGCGTTGTTCGCGACGGCCGGTCTCTTCGGACTGTTCGTCGCCATGTTGTCGGGTGCTCTGTGGGACACGCGTCTGACGGCGGTACCGATCCGCCGTTCCCGGTCGCAGGGTCGGCACTCGATGCCGCGCTGAGGCAAACCTGACGCGCTCGTCATCGAGGCGAAAGCACGCGGGCATCTCCAGGCACCGACTACGCTCTTCGAAGGCCAACTCGGCATGACGACCAAGGGGCAGGACATGATTCGCCAATTCATCGCCGCCGCTGCGATCGCTGGCGCTGCCATCAGCGCTGCCCCCCTCGCCGCGGCCGACAACTTGTCGTACCTTGACACCCCCGGGCGCTACCCCTCTGACGTCCCCGGCATGAACTACGAAGCCCACCTCACCGCGCCGTGCACCAACATGGAGCGATTCACATTCGGCCGGGGTCCGGGCGGCGAGGTGCTGCAGTGCCGCTGGATCGCCAACCAGTGGCCACCCGTGTACACCGGTTTCTGGGTCGCGACCTATGAGCTGTTCGGCGTGCAAGAAACCGGCGCGCCGTGCCCCAAACCCCAAGCAGCAGCACAACATCCCGACGGACGTCCGATGCTGTGCCTAGGCACTCAGGGGTGGCAGCCCGGAATCTTCACCCGCGAAGGCTTCTTCCCGAGGTAAATCCGCGCCGCTAACCGCGCAGAGTCTCGCTCGGGGAATTGCCGAACCTGCGCTTGTACATGCTGCTGAACCGCCCTGCATGCCCGAACCCCCAGCGGCCCGCGATCGCCATCACGGTGTCCACCGACGGGTCGGCGGCCTGTAGCTCGCGGTGCGCGCGGTTGAGCCTGAGGCACCGCAAGTACTCCAGCGGGGTCGAACCGACATGGCGCCGAAATGTGTACTGGACCGATCGCGGTGTGACGTTGACGGAAGCCGCGATGTCGCTCAGCGTGATATCGCGATGCGCATTCTCGTGAATGAACGCCATCGCCTGCCGCAACATGACGGGCTTGGTGGCCGAGGAATCGACTTGATCGGTAGACATCTCGCTGGATTTATTACCCGCTAGCGGATCCCCAAAACCGAGCTCGACCCAGATCACACCTGACACGATCGGGCCATGACCGAACGCATCGAAGTGCCCCGCATCATTCCCGCGCCCGCCGCCGACGTTTTCGCAGTGCTCTGCGACCCGCAGGGCCACGTCGCGATCGACGCCACCGGCATGCTGCAGGACGCCGACGGCAATCCCGCCGAGGCGGTTGGCGACAGCTTCGTCGTGCACATGGATCGCGAGTCGCTCAACGACTATCCGCTGGGCAAATACGACGTCACCGTGTCCATCACCGACTACGAACAAGACCGGCTGATCGCATGGACCATCTTCGGTCAACTCAAGCCCGACATCGGCCACGTCTACGGCTACCGCCTCGAGCCGGCCGACAGCGGAACGTTGGTGACGTCGTTCTACGACTGGTCGAACATCGACCAGCACTGGCGAGACGCGAACATCTTCCCGATCGTCTCCGAGCTGGCGTTGCGGGCCACTCTCGGCATCCTCGATCGCACGGTCAGACGCGGCTACCCGAAATCGTCAACCAACGGTTGACGGCCAACTAACGTCAACCTAGGGTTGACGTCATGAGCGAGCCTTCCAAAATCACCAACCCCGTCCGTCTTGACGACCTCATCGATGTCATCAAGAAGGTGCACGACGAACCCCTTGAACAGCTCACCGACGCGGTCCTGGCCGCGGAGTCCCTCGGCGAGATAGCCGACCACCTCATCGGCCACTTCGTCGACCAGGCCCGTCGGTCCGGGGCGTCGTGGACCGAGATCGGCAAGTGCATGGGCGTCACCAAGCAGGCCGCGCAGAAGCGATTCGTCCCCAAAGCCCCCAGTGACGCCGACGCGCTCGACCCCAACGCCGGCTTCAGCCGATTCACCCCGCGCGCACGCAATGTCGTCGTCGAAGCCCAGAACAAGGCCCATCAAGCGCGCAACACCGAGATCAACCCTGACCACCTGCTGCTGGCGATGTTCGTCGACCCCGACGCACTCGCGGTCAAGCTCCTCGCCGGCCAGGCCGTCGACGCCACCAAGGTCACTGGGGCGGTGACGCTGCCGCCGGGCACCGACGGCGACCTGCCCGCACTTACGCCGTTCGACGGCGCGGCGAAGAAGGTTCTCGAGTTGACTTTCAGACAGGCACTTCGCTTGGGCCACAACTATGTTGGCACCGAGCACATCGTGCTGGCCCTACTCGAGGCCGAGGACGTCGACGGCCCGCTGCACCGACTCGGCGTCGACCGCGAACGCTTCGAAAGCGATCTGACAACCGCCCTGGAGCCGTTCATCAAAAACTGATCTCACGGCGCGCACGGTCGCAGCGTCTACAGAATGTGAGGGTGCGTCCGTTCGAAGAGGTAGTCGCCGAACACGGCGCGACCGTCCTGCGGGTCTGTCGCGCCGTCGTCGGCCCCATTGACGCCGAGGACGCGTGGTCCGAGACGTTTCTGTCGGCGCTGCGCGCCTACCCGAAGCTGCCCGACGACGCAAACGTCGAAGCGTGGCTGGTGACCATCGCGCATCGCCGCGCCCTCGACGTCGGCCGCGCGCGCTCCCGACGGCCCGTACCCACCGACACCGTGCCCGACCACCCCACCCCGCACGCCGACCCAGCCGCCCGCGACCCCGACCTATGGGCGGCGCTGCAACAGCTGCCCACCAAGCAACGCCAAGCCGTGGCATATCACCACATCGCCGGCCTGCCGTTCGCCGAGATCGCCCAACTACTCAACAACTCCCCCGACGCCGCGCGGCGCGCTGCCGCCGACGGCATCAAGTCTCTGCGAAAGATCTACCCGAAGGACGAAACATCATGAGCACCAATATCTTCGACGAGCTACCTGCCCCTGACGACACGATGTCGCGCCTGCACGCACGGCTCGAACAGGCCGCCGAAGCCGACGGGACGCTCGACGTCGCCTACCGCACGATCGACACTCCCGTTGGCGCTCTTCTGCTGGCGGCGACGCCGGTGGGCCTGGTCCGCGTCGCGTACGACATTGAGGGTCACGACGCCGTGCTGAACCGCCTTGCCGACGTCGTGAGCCCGCGGATCCTGTGTTCGCCGTCCCGTCTCGACGCGGTGGCACAGCAGATCGACGAGTATTTCGCCAAGCGCCGCACCGCATTCGACGTTACGGTCGACCTGCGGTTGGCCGACGGCTTCCGGCGCGAGGTCATCGAGCATCTGCGCGACATCGGCTACGGCCGCCGGGAAAGCTACGCGACCGTCGCCGCCGCGATCGGTCGTCCCCGCGCGGTGCGGGCCGTCGGCACCGCCTGCGGCCACAACCCGCTGCCCGTGGTGGTTCCCTGTCACCGCGTCGTGCGCTCCGACGGCTCGGCGGGCCAGTACGTCGGCGGGCCATTGGCGAAATCGACGCTGCTCGACCTCGAGGCTGGCTGAGGGAATGAAACGGCGCTCCCATCCGTAGAACAACGCATGAAGCTCAACGACGCCGCCCGCGAGCTCATCGGGTCGGGCACCGACGCTGTCTTGGTCACGCTCAATCCGGACGGCAGCCCGCAGGTCTCCACGATCTGGATGGCGCTGGAGTCGACTCCGGAGGGTGACGAGCTCGTCGCGGCACACCTCAGCGAGTATCAGAAGACCCGCAACGTACGCCGAGATCCGCGCGTGGCCGTCACGATCCTCGGCAGCGAGCGGCCAGGACAACTCCGGGACTACTTGACCGTCACCGGCGTCGCGCGGATCGTCGAAGGCGGCGCTCCGGAACTGCTCAAGCAGCTGGCCAAAGTGATGTTGGGCAGCGACGAGCACTTCCCACCGCCGAACGCACCGGCGGGATTGCTCACCCGCGTACGCATCGAGAAGATCGGCGGGTCCGGCCCGTGGGTGTCGGAGAACCGGCTGTAACACGTTTCAGTTTGTGGAATCATGCGTGCATGCGTCGCTGGTTCGTCCTCCTTGTCGCCGTGATGGTGGCCCTCTTCGGTCTCACGGCCGTACCCGCCCAGGCCGCGCCTGACGAGTCCGAGTCCGTGCCATCGCCCATCGGTCGACTCGGGGAAACGCTGCAGATCAACTTCGAGGGCCTGGTCGCCAACATCACCGTCAACAGCCTGGCTCCGTCACCGGTCCCACCCGGCTTCGGCTATCCGCCGCGAGCGCCCCGGTATCAGGTGTGGCGCGCCCAGATCACCGTGAACCCCGTCAAGGTGCCTACCTCCTACGCCCAGGCGATCACGTACCAGTTCCGCGGCGTCACGGCGACCGGGGACTCCTACGAACCACGCACCACCGACGCCCCGGACTCGCTGCAGCTCGCGCTGATGAACGCGCCGGCCGGTTCGACCGTCAGCGGCGGGGTTTGGTGGGACTGCTACCGCGACCTCATCTCGAATGTCGTCCTGCTCGACAAGGTCACCGGCCAGCACCTCGCGCAGTGGAACGTGGCCTAGGTATTGCACTTTGAGGTGACTGCGGCCGTCGTCGCCGATCTTCCCGAACTCGCCGATGTCGCCGCGCGCACATTTCCACTGGCGTGCCCGGCATCGGTGAGCGGAGACGACATCGCCGCGTTCATCGACATGAACCTGTCCGAGCAGCGATTTCGCGACTACCTTACTGATCCCGACCGTCGGGTGCTCGCGGCGCGTGCGGACGAGCGAATTGTCGGTTACGCCATGCTGGTTCGCTCGGCTGACGGCGTCGAGCTCTCAAAGATCTACGTGCTACCTGACAGCCACGGTGCGGGCGCCTCCGCAGTCTTGATGGCGGCGGCGCTGGATGCGGTCAAGGAACTGGGCGCGGAGTCCGTGTGGCTCGGGGTCAACCAGAAAAACCAACGTGCTCAACGCTTTTACACCAAACAGGGATTCACCGTCAGCGGGACGCGCACATTTCAGCTCGGCGCCGGCGTGGAGAACGACTACGTGATGGTGCGGCCGCTCTGACCCGCCGCAGTCAGCGCGAGCAGCCGTGACGTCGCGCGCAGATACTTCTTGCGGAAACCGCCCACCAGCATCTCCTCACTGAAAATGGTGTCCATCTTCGCGCCGGACGCCACGACCGGAATGCCCGCGTCGTAGAGCCGGTCGGTCAACGACACGAGCCGCAGCGCGACGTTCTGGTCGTCGATCCCGTGGACCCCGGTGATGAACACCTCGGACACACCCTCGATCAGCGTCAGGTACCGCGACGGGTGCATGGTGGCCAAGTGGGCGCACAGCGCGTCGAAGTCGTCCAGCGTCGCCGCTGGTGTGCGCGCCGCACGCATGGCAACCTCGTTGTCGCTCAACGGCTCCGGCGCGGCAGGCAGGTCGCGGTGCCGGTAGTCGGGCCCGTCGATCCGCACCGTCGTGAAAATCGCTGCGAGGGTGTTGATCTCGCGCAGAAAGTCCTGCGCGGCGAACCGGCCCTCCCCCAGTTGCTCGGGCAGCGTGTTCGACGTGGCCGCCACCGACACTCCGCGCTCGACGAGTTGCGACAGCAGTCGCGAGATCAGCGTGGTGTTTCCCGGATCGTCGAGTTCGAACTCGTCGATGCACACCACGACGTAGTCGGCGAGTAGCTCGATGCACTCGACGAAGCCGAAAACGCTCGCCAGTTGCGTCAACTCGCCGAACGTCGCGAATGCCTTGGGTTCCGGCAGCCGGTAGTACGACGAGGCGAGCAGGTGCGTCTTGCCGACACCGAAACCGCCGTCGAGATAGATCCCGACGCCTGGCAGCACCTCATGCCTGCCGAACAGCTTCTTCTTGCCTGCCCGCCGCTCCACCGCCTGCGCACAGAATTGCCGACAAACGTCCACGGCCGCGGACTGCGTCGGCTCGGCTGGATCCGGGATGTAGGTGTCGAAGGTGACGTTGGCGAAGGTCGGCGGCGGGCTCAGTTGAGCGACCAGTCGTTCGGGCGTGACCTTGGGATGCCGGTCGACCAAATGACCGACATCGCTGGACCCGTCCATGCAGGCACCTTATCGACGTGTTGCAATGCTGTTCATGGCCGATACCGCCGCGGGGGTGCAGTTCACAGTGTTGGGGGCCGATGGCGCCCTGATCGACGGTGCGGACACCCGACTCGCCGATTTCTACGGCTACCCGGATGACCTGCAGGCCTGCTGGGTCCGCGGCAACATGATCGCCAGCCTCGACGGCGCCGCCACCGCCGACGGCAAGGCCGGCGGGCTGGCCGGACCGGGTGACCGCAGCATGTTCGGTCTGATGCGCCATGCCGCCGACGTCATCCTGGTCGGGGCCGCCACCGTACGGGTCGAGAACTACTCCGGCGCCCAGGTTCCGCTCGCGGCGCGGCACGACAGGCAGCGGCGCGGCCAAGCCGAGGTACCGCCTATCGCCGTCGTGACCCGCACCGGCAACCTCGACCCCGACGCGCTGTTCTTCACCCGCACCGAGGTCAAGCCACTGATCTTCACGTGCGCAGATTCCGTCGACGACACCAAGCAGCGACTGGGCGCGGTATCCGAGGTGCTGAATGCGTCCGGACCGCGCACCGATTCCGTCGATCACGCCACCGCGCTGAGACTGCTCGCTGAGCGGAAGCTGTTCCGAGTGCTCACCGAGGGCGGCCCACTGCTACTCAGCCAGCTGATCGAGGACGACCTGCTCGACGAACTCTGTCTGACGGTGGCGCCCATCCTCGTCGGCGGTGCCGGACGGCGCATCGCCGCAGGCGCGGGCGAGGTGCACGCCAAGATGCGCCCCGCGCACCTGCTGTCCGACGACGAGGGCTATCTCTACACCCGCTATGTCCGGGCGCGCTGACGCACCAGGAGTCGTTGCGCACCGAGTATTCACCACGGCAATCAGTACTGTGGTCGGCATGCAGCGGCGTCGTCCCCTCTGGGTGTTGAGCACCTCAGCACTCGTGGCGTCGGTTGTGCTGGCCGGGTGTGCGCCCGGTCTGGCGGCCAATCCGCGCTTCGCCACCGATTCCGGTGCTCAACCGCAGGGCCAGCCGGAGACCACCAAGGCGCCCGAGGGCCCGCCCCCGATCGAGCCACCCAAGAACGATCTGTCGTGGCGTGACTGCACCTCGCGGGTGCTGGCCGACGCGTCGGTTTCGGCGATCGCCGGGGTGAAGTTCGATTGCGCGACGTATGACGCCGACCTCGATCCGATCAAGGGCGCGACAGGCACGATCAGCATCGGAGTGGTCCGCGCGACGACAAACGAAACCCCGGCCGACGCCGGACCGCTGGTGATGACCACGGGATCGGATCTGCCGACGTCGCTGCAGCTGCCGGTCTGGCTGTCTCTATCGGGCTCCGACGTACTCAAGACCCGGCCCATCGTCGCGGTGGACCGCCGCGGCATCGGCATGTCGGGGGCGCTGGACTGCCGCGACCTCTATGACCGCGCCGCGATGCTCGATCAGGCCCAGTTCCAAGCTGGCGACGACCCCGTCGCCAACCTCGGCGAAATCACGCAGGCCGCGACGACGAGCTGCACCGACACCATCGCCCCCGGCGACTCGGCGTACGACAACGCGCATGCCGCCGAAGACATTGAACGGCTCCGAAGCACTTGGGACGTACCGACATTGGCGCTGTACGGCATCGGCAACGGCGCCCAGGTGGCGTTGGCCTATGCGGGCAGCCACCCCAACAAGGTGGCACGGCTGGTGCTCGATTCCCCGCTTCCGCTCGGCATCGCCGCCGAAGCCGCGATGGAACAGCGCGTCAAGGGTGAACAATCTGCGCTCGACGCGTGGGCCGCGCAATGTGTGGCGATCAACTGTCCGTTGGGCGCCGACCCGAAGGGTGCCGTCGCCGCGGTGCTGAACCAGGTGCGCGGATACAACTCGAACGACGGGTCGGTGGCCACCGTCGCCGACGCGATCGCCACCGCGTTGGCCTACCCGCGCGGAGACCGTGTCGCGGCCACCAACCGGCTCGCCTCGGCCGTAGCCGGCGCCCGCTCCGGGGACTGGAACGCCATGAACACGCTGGTCAGCGAAGCCGAGGCGGTGCGCGGTACCGATGGCCAGTTCGTCAACAGCTGCAGCGACTCGCTGAACCGCCCCACGCCCGATCGGGTCCGCGAACTCGTGGTGGCGTGGGAGAAGCTATACCCGCAGTTCGGCCAGGTAGGAGCGCTGGAGCTGGTCCAGTGTCTGAACTGGCCCAGCGGCGCGGCTCCGCCGGAACCACTGAATCTCGAGACTCCTGTACTGCTCCTGGGGACCCAGCATGATCCGATCGTCGGCAACGAGGGCGTGGCCGCCGTCGCCGCGACCGTGATCAACGCGGGCGCACCCAACCGGCGCGTGATGTGGCAGGGCATCGGCCACGGCGCAGCCATCTACTCCCCCTGCGCGCTGCCGCCGGTGAGCGGCTATCTCGACAGCGGCAAGCTGCCCGACACCGACACGTTCTGCCCGGCCTGACATCCCGTCACAACACGGTCGGGTACGGTTCGCTGGTGCGTGATCTTGTCCTGGGCGCGTTTCGGCCCCGCACCTCCCCGCCGGGTCTGGCCATGGTGTTGCGGTCGATCCTGTGGCCGCTGGCCATCCTGTTCATCATTCATCGCAGCTACGTCTTAGCCACCAACGGCTATATCACCGACGACTACGGACCGGTGTACCGCGCCGTCGTGAATTTCAAGATGGGCTGGGACATCTACAACGAGCATTTCAACCACGTCGACCCGCACTACCTCTACCCTCCCGGCGGCACGCTGATCATGGCGCCGTTCGGCTACCTGCCTGTCGATGCGTCGCGGTACTGGTTCATCACGTTCAACACGATCGCGATCATCCTCGCCGCGTACTTCCTCATCCGGTTGTTCGGCTTCAAGTTCGACTCCGTCGCGCTGCCCGCTCTGCTGGTGGCGATGTTCATCAGCGAAAGCGTCGTCAACACATTGGTTTTCGGCAACATCAACGGCTGCATCCTGCTGCTCGAGGTGCTGTTCTTCCGGTGGCTGCTGGACGGCAACCGCAGTCACGAGTGGCTGGCCGGGACCGCGATAGGTCTGACGCTGGTCGTCAAACCCCTGCTGGCTCCGCTGCTGCTGATTCCACTGCTGAACCGGCAGTGGCGAGCATTGATACCCGCATTTCTGGTACCGGTCGCGTTCAACGTCGTCGCTTGGCCGTTGGTCAAGGATCCGATGAACTTCGTCACGCGCACCGCCGAATACATCTTCACGACCCGCGACTACTTCAACAGCTCGATCGCGGGCAACGCGCTGTACTACGGCCTTCCGATCTGGCTGACGCTGTTGCTGCGGCTGGCATTCATCGTGCTCGCGGCGCTGTCGCTGTGGCTGCTCTACAAGTACTACCGGACCCGCGATCCGCTGTTCTGGATGATGACCTCGTCGGGCGTCCTGCTCATCATGTCGTTCCTGGTGTCGTCGTTGGGTCAGGGCTACTACTCGATGATGCTGTTCCCGTTCCTGATGACGGTCGTGCTGCGCAACTCGGTGCTGCGCAACTGGCCTGCGTGGCTGGCGATATATGGCTTCATGAGCTCAGACCGCTGGCTACTAGGTCACTGGCCGACAACCGGTCGGTTCCTCGAATACATGAAGTTCACCTACGGCTGGTGCCTGATGCTGATCGTGGTGTTCGTGGTGCTGTACTTCCGCTACCTGGACGCCAAATCCGAGAATCGGCTCGACGACGGTATCGACCCTGTCTGGATGAAGGATCCTGTGAAAACTCCCAGTCCTGTGCAGAGCGGCTGACGGCAGCTTAAATTCGCTGTGACAGCAGGCTGATCCAATACGATTGGCCTGCGGGCAGGCGGGTCACGGGGAGGCGATGCGAATGCCGTTGATCCCTGAAGATCCGACGTCCATCACCGCTGACTGGCTCAGCGAAGCGCTCGCGGCCGACTTCGCGCTGAGACCGGACTGACCATGGCCGAGAACCGCCGCCGCTGCGACTCCTGTGGCGCACCGAACGAAGAGGACGCCCGCTTCTGTGAGGGCTGCGGCACCTCGCTCGCCCGGATCTGTGCGACCTGCGGCGTGGAAGCCAATGCGGCAGCGCGCTTCTGCCGTGGGTGTGGGGCGCCGCTCGAGCAGCCGACCCGGGCGCCCGCCGCGCCCGATACGGGCCCACTGCGCAAGACCGTGACGGTGATGTTCGCCGACCTGGCGGGGTCGACGAGCTTCGAGGAACGCGTCGATGCCGAGACGGCCCGTGAGGTCATCGGCGGCTACCACGATCTGCTGCGGACGGTCGCGCAACGCCACCGCGCCGGTGTGACGAAGTACATCGGTGACGGGTTCATGGCTGTCTGGGGCGTACCCGAGACCGGACCCGAGGACGCCGTACGCGCGGTGGACGCCGCCGTCGAATTGCAGGAACGCTTCGTCGACCTTGCGACCTGGGTCACCGAAACCCACAGCGTGGAACTTGCGTTGCGGGTCGCGGTGAACACTGGCGAGGTGGTGGTCGGGGCCGGTGACGCCGACCTCGTCGGTGACGCGCTGAACGTCTGCGCACGGCTCGAATCCGAATGTCCGCGTGGCCATGTCGTGGTTGGTGAAGAAACGTGGCGCGCGACCCGCGGCCACTACGGCTACGAGTCGTTGGGCGAGGTGCAAGTCAAGGGTCGCAGCGCCCCGGTGGCGGTCTACCAATGGCTCGGACGTCAGTCGGAATCAGCCGACGCCGCCCCATTCGTCGGCCGGCACGCCGAACTCGGCCGCCTTCAGTCCGCGATGGACGGCGCCGTGACGGCAGGGAGCGCTCGGTTGGTCACCGTCGTCGGAGACCCGGGTGTCGGCAAGAGCCGAATCGCCGCGCAATTCACCGACGCCCAGAGCGAAGCGCGGGTGATCGAGGCCCGCTGTGACCCCGAAGGCACCGTCGCGATGGCGCCCCTGATCGAGGTGCTGCGGTCAACTGACCTCGAAACCGAAATACCCGCAAAAGTTCCCGAGCGCGACCGGCTGATACGCGATCTCGGCGGACTCGCCGCAGGCGAAGCAGGGTCCGTCGAGGAGAACTTCTGGGCACTGCGCCGATTTGTCGAAGTGCTGGCAACCGAAAGACCCGTCGTGCTGGTCCTCGACGACATCCAGTGGGCCGACGCACTGCTGCTCGACTTCATCGAACACCTCATTGAGTGGGCCACGGATGTGCCGGTGTTCGTGCTGGCGCTCGCTAGACCCGAACTACGTGAGCTTAGGCCCGAACTCGGCACCGTGGGCCGGTTCGTGTGCGAGGCAGTCCACCTCGGCGGGCTGGATCCCAGTGCCACAGCGGAATTGGCCGCCAACGTGCTCGGGGCCGCGCGTCTGCCGGACGAGCTGGTACGACGACTCCCCTCATCTACCGAGGGCAATCCGCTGTTTGTGCGGGAGTTGGTCGGGATGCTGGCACACGACGGAGTGCTCATTCAGGATCAGGATAGCTGGCGGCTGACAATCGACGTCGACGCCATTGCGGTGCCTCCGACGATCCATGCGCTGCTGGCCTCTCGGCTGGAGCGGCTCGACGGAGCTGACAGACGCGTCCTCGAGATCGCCTCAGTGGTGGGCAGCGAGTTCTCGATCGGTGCCATACGCGCACTCGCCGAAGGTGCGGGGACGGGAGTTACTCTGTCTCTCAACCGTCTTCGACGGCTGGAGCTGGCCCACCCGAGCGGTACCTACGTCGGCGACGAAGCCGTCTGGCGATTCCACCATGTGCTGATTCGCGACGTCGCGTACCGGCGCCTGTTGAAATCCGACCGCGCCGATCTGCACGAGCGGCTGGCAGTTTGGGTCGAAACAGGCGGGTCGACTGTGGCTTTCGACTCCGACGAGATGAGCGCCAGACATTTGGAAGCCGCCTACGCCTACCGACAGCAACTCGGCGCCGTCGACGACCGCGCGCGCGAATTGGCCGTTCGGGCCGCACGCCACTACGCGGCGTCCGCCAAGCGCGCTCTGGACCGCGACGAGTTGGTTTCGGCGGGAATGCAATCCGCTCGCGGTGCGGCGTTGGCTGCGGCCAATGAAACGCTGCACGCTGACCTGTTGCTCATCGGTTGCGAGGCGTTCCTATCCGCTGGTGACGTCGCGGCAGGCGCGCCACTGGTCGACGAACTCGAACGCCTTGCCGACGACGCCCTCGCGCCGTGGGCGACGTGCTATCGCTGCCAGTTCATCGTCTACACCGACCCGGAACGGTTGCCCGAAGTCGAGGCGCGCTTGCACGAAGCCATCGACGAGTTCAGCCGTCGCAGGGATCACGCGGGACTCGCCAAGGCGCACCGGGTGCGGGCCGGCGCGCGTGGACGTCTCGGGCGGATCGGCGACAGCGAGATCGACCTTTTCGAGGCGCTCATCGCGGCCCGCCAAAGCGGTGACCACCGGCAGATCACCGCGGCACTGGGCGCCGCGCCGGGCGCCGCATTGTGGGGCCCGAGTCCAGTACCGAAGGCGGGCGGCCGGTGTCTCGACGTGGTGCGCATGCAGCGGATGACGACGGCGGCGCCGTCGCTGGAGGCCACGTCGTTGCGTCATCTCGCAGTCCTAGAGCTGTTGCGGGGTCGGCCGGACAAGGCCAGGACGATGCTTACTGATGCCCGGCAGGTGGTCGCCGATCTCGGCCTACGTCATGGTGTCATGGAGACCGAATTGTTCGCGGGCATCATCGAATCGATGGAGGGCGACCCCGTCGCCGCCGAACCGCACTTCCGGACTGCGCTTGAAGGGTTGGACGCCCTCGGCGTGGGTGCCGATGCGGGCCAGGCCGCTGCGCTCCTCGCCCGGTCTGTCTTGGCTCAGGGCCGGCTAGAGGAAGCAGACCATCACGCCGCCGAAAGTGAACGTCTCGCCGGCCGCAATCTGAAGACGGCGATCGCGTGGCGCGCCGTGAGAGCGGAAATATCTGCGGCGCAGGGACGTCATGCGGACGCGGTCGTGATGGCGCGCGAAGCGGTGGCGGTGGCAGCGCGTACAGACTTGGTGCTCGACCACGCCGAAGCTTGTCTCGCATTGAGTAGGGTGCTCGCCTTGGCGGGAGATACACACGGCGCCAACAGTGCTCGTGAGGACGCCGACGCGCTGTATGCCGCGAAAGAGGTGACGATGCGAGTCGGCCAAGTCGCTGAGCCCGCAGCGTCCCCGGCAGCTCCTACCGAAGCGCATGCGATTTCATCAACCTTGACTCTGTCCAACCGAGCGACTGACGCCGAGAGATCCGTCGTCGATGCGTTGCACAGTCGCGATATCGATGCGGTCGCTGCAAAGTATTCCGACGCATTCACCTACGACGATCGTCGGCGAATCAGCGGGGACCCCATCGATGGCCTCGAGGGGCTCAGAGCAGCGACCGCACGAATCTTGGAGCAGTACTGCCATTTCGAGATGAATGTGCTGGCTGTCCGTGGCGATCGGCTGGCACTTGCGAGCCCACGCCTGTCTGACGACTCCGGCAATGAAGCAACCGACCTGATCGTGTCCGAAATCGACGAAGGCGGTCTGATCACCTACGAGGGTCGCTTCGACGACGACTTTGAGGGCGCGTATCGCGAACTTGACCGTCGTTATTACGCGGGCGAAGGCGCGCAGTTCGCCCAAGGCGGTGCTACCGCCACCAAATGGACAGTGGCATTTAACCGTCTCGACTACGACACACTGTTCAACGAACTGACTACCTCCGACTTCCGCATCGCGAATCGGTCGCGGTCGGCCTTCCCGGATCGCTCAGCTGCGGAGTACCGGACCACGTTGGAAGAACTCGATGCGATGGTGGGCTCGGTGTGTGGCTGGATCTCCGTGCTGCGTTGGTTCTCGACGAACTGGTGCGTCGCCCGCTGCGTGCGGGATGCCGCCGGACACGACGGAGAGAACTACACGTGGCATTTTCTCATCGCATTCGAGTTCCGCGATGGTCGCGTGGCGTCGATGTGCGAGTTCGAGATCGATGACGAGGATGCAGCCTTCAGGTACGCCCAAGATCGAGTGCGGGCCAGCGCCAGCCGACTGCGGATCAGCAACCGGGCGAGCGAGCTTGCCGGGGCCGCGTGGCAGGCGCTGCAGGCGCATGACATCGACGCGCTTCACGTTGATCCTTCTGCGGACTTCGTTTACGACGACAGACGGCGGATCAGCGGCGACCCGATCAAGGGAGCAGCCGACCTGTACGCCGCGACCAAGCGCATCCTCGTGAGTTATCCAAACACCGAATGGCGGACGATGGCGGTGCGCGGCGAACGACTGGAAATGCACTCGAGTCGCCAGTGGGATGACGACGGTAATGAGGCGACGACCCTGAACGTGATGGAGTTCGACGACGCCGGGCGTCTCGAGTATTTCGGGCGTTTTGATGAAGACGATTTCGAAGGCGCGTACCGCGAGATCGACCGACGCTACTACGCCGGTGAGGGCGCGTTGTTCGCTGAATCCGGCGCGCTGGGGACCGAATGGGTGGTCGCCCTGAACCTGGGTGACTACGACAAGGCGTTTGGCGAACTCAGCGATCCCGATGCGGGCTACGAGAACCGGTCTCGCTCAGCATTTCCAGACCCTTCGGTCAGCGGTGCCGCGGCCAGCTATGAAGATCTGAACGCTATGGTCGGCTCGATGCGGACATGGCCGTCGGCATCTCGGTGGCTGTCGCCGACGCTGGCAGTCTCGCGGCTCGATCGGGAAGCCGTCGGGCGCAGCGGTGAGCGATATTCGTGGACATGGATCCTTGTGAGCGAGATTCGCGACGGCCGGTTTGGGCACACCTGCCTCTTCGAACTCGAGGACGAAGAAGCGGCCTTCGCGTACGCCGAAGACCGGCTGCGATCGGACCGCCGCCGGCTCGCCGTGATCAATAAGGCGAGCGAAACATTCGACATCGTATGTCGAGCGATGCAGAACCACGACGCCGACGGCGCGGTGCGACAGTTTTCCGAAGCCTTTGAGTACGAGGATCATCGACGTCTCAGCGGTGGCCCCGTAATCGGCGTCCGCGCAATGAGGGCGGGAATCGCACTCGTCTGCAAGCAGTACCCTCACCTCGACTGGCACACGCTGGCTGTTCGGGGCGAGCATCTGGAGCTGCGTTGGGCCCGCCAGAGGGATGACGCAGGAAACGAAACATCGGGACTGATGGTGATCGAGGTCGACCAGGACGGAATGGTCGTCTATCAGAGCCGCTTCGACGAAGACGACTTCGACGGCGCATACCGGGAGTTGGAAGAGCGCTACCACTCGGGCGAGGGTGCATATCTCGGCGCGAGGTCGAATGCAGTAATCGAATTCGCCCTCGCAGTGAATCGGCGCGATCTCGACCGGGCTTTCAGCGAATTCACCGATCCGAACTTCAGCAGCGAGAGCCGGTCCCAGGCGATATTCGCATATCGGTCCGCCTCGGAGTTCCGCGCCGGCATCGAAGAGCTGCAATCCATGGTCACGAGGATGCGGATTTGGTACTCAGCCACGTCATGGCCGTCGCCGACGGTCACCGTCAGTCGATACGAGCGTGAGGCAACCGGACACGACGGCGAGGAATACACGTGGAGCGGCTTGAATGTCGTCGAGATCCGCGATGACCGGATCATGTCGATGTGCCAGTTCGACATCGAAGACGAAGAAGCGGCGTTCTCTTATGCGGAAGAACAGATACGTACGGCCGCCAGCCGCTTGGGCGTGCGGAATCAGGCTAGCGAAAGAGCCCATGCCGCGATAAAAGCGGCTCAAGAGCACGATGCCGACGCGATGGTCGATTGCTACACAGAGGATTTCGTATACGACGATCGGCGGCGCCTGGGAGGAAATCCGATTGCGGATCTGCGGTCAGCCGTCGAGGGAATTCTGGCCCAATACACTCTGTTCGAGGCTCGCGCGCTCGCTGTGCGGGGCACGCGTCTGAGCCTGAGTTGGACACGTTGGCGAAATGACCAGGGTTTTCAGACGGGCTATCTCGTCGTCCACGAGGTCGGTGAGGATGGAAGATTCATCTACGAAGGGCGCTTCGACGAAGACGACTTCGTCGGCGCATACCGAGAATTGGACGAGCGCTTCTACAACGGTGAGGGCGCGCAGTTCGCAGAAGTGGGCATCACCCCGACGGAGGTGGTGATCGCCCTCAATCAAGGTGACTCCGACAGAGTGTTCAACGAACTCACCGTCCCCGGTGCGCCTGTGGAGAACCGGTCACGGTTACCTTTCCCAAATCGCTCAGCCGATGTCCTTCGCAGCAGTTTTGCCGAATTGGACACCATGGTCTCCTCGACGCGGACGTGGTTCTCGGCGATGTGCTGGGTATCTCACGTCTGGGGCGTCGTCCGCTTCGAGCGGGATGCGGTCGGCAAGGACGGCGAGCGATACGAATGGTCACATCTCGTCGTGCTCGAGATCCGCGACGGTCGGATCGCGTCGATGTGCGAGTTCGAGATCGACGATGAAGAAGCTGCATTCGCTCATGCGGAAGAACAGTCGCGCGCTAATGACAGTCGTCTCGCGACGACGAACAGCGCCAGCCGCCGATCGCACGCTCTGATACGAGCCGCGCGGCTGCGCGACCTCGACGCGATGATCGACTGCTACACCGAAGGCTTTGTCTACGACGATCGGCGGAAACTGAGCGGAAATCCATTGCGCGACTTTCGCTCCACCGCCCAGCGGATCTTGTCCCAGTACAGCGAATTCGAGGTCCGCGTACTTGCTGTGCGAGGCGAGCGCCTGCAATTAGGTTGGCACCGCTGGTCGAATGACTCCGGATTCGAGACGACTCATCTGACCGTCAACGAAACGGGCGAGGACGGTCGGTTCATCTACGAAGGCCGGTTCGACGAGGACGACTTCGTGAATGCGTACCGCGAACTCGACCATCGCTACTACGCGGGACAGGGCGCCGCCTCAGCTGACGAGGGCTACCGACTGACTGAGTGGCACGTGGCAATCAACCAGCTCGACTTCGACCGCGTATTCGGCGAGCTGACGGACCCTGAGATGCGCGTCGAAAATAGATCGAGCTCGGTGTTCGGCGACCGGACTGCCGCCGACATTCGCGCCAGCATCGAGGAGCTGGACGCGATGGTCGACTCATCGCGATCGTGGCATTCGGCAGTGCAGTGGCTTACGCCGCACTGGGTCGTCGCTCGATTGGAGCGCGAAGCCGTCGGGCCCGACGGTGAGCGGTATGCGTGGTCGTGGCTTGATGTGTACGAGTTTCGTGGCCGTCTCGTATCAGCCTGCCGTTTCGACATCGACGACGAGGACGCGGCATTCGCGTATGCGGAGGAGCGAGTGCGCGAGACGCAACCGCGCTAGCGTGGAGATATGACGACGCCCGGCCCCCAGTTGCAGCTGACCGACGATGAGTGGCGCAAGAAGCTCAACCCTCAGGAATTCCACGTCCTACGCGAGGCAGGCACCGAGCGCCCTTTCGTCGGTGAATACACCGACACCAAGACCGAAGGCGTCTATCAATGCCGGGCCTGCGGCGCAGAGTTGTTCCGCAGCAGCGAGAAGTTCGAATCCCACTGTGGCTGGCCGTCGTTCTTCGATCCGGCCAATTCCGATGCGGTGATTCTGCGTTCCGACGACACGTTGGGCATGCACCGTGTCGAAGTCATCTGCGCCAACTGCCACAGCCACCTCGGCCACGTCTTCGAAGGCGAGGGATACCCAACGCCGACCGACCAGCGCTACTGCATCAACTCCATCTCCCTGAAGCTGGTGCCCGCGGAGTAACCCACGGGGCGTTACCTCGTCGGATTTTTGCTGACGCAAGCAGTGGCCGCATGTGTTGCTCGCAGTCAGCACTGATGGCCACGTGATCTCGTACGATTAGTTCGCCCGCGGGGAGGTTGCAGGGGAGGCCCAGCCATGCCGAAAATCCCGGTCGATCCGCTTTCGGTGACACCGGCCTGGCTGAGCGAGGCTCTCGGCGCTGACGTGCACGAATGCGAGCTCGAGCAGATCGGCATCGGCGTCGGACTGCTCGGCCGCCTGTTTCGCGCCCATCTCAAAGGCGGTCCGGGCGTGCCGGCAACGGTCGTGGTCAAGCTCCCCACGCTCGACATCACCGCGCGGACGAACCTGTGCGAGGACCTCGAAATGTACCTCCGCGAGGTTCGCTTCTACGAGCAGATCGGCCTCGCCAATCCTCTGCCCCCGGCGCGTCACTATTTCGCCGCAATCGACGACGCGACGCACGACTTCGTCCTCGTTCTCGAAGACCTCGGCCGGCTTCGCCTTGCTGATCAACTCGTGGGGTGTTCGGCTCAGGACGCGGCGACGGTGATCGACGGCATCGCCCGGCACCACGCTTACTGGTGGGACAACGACCTCCTCGCGTCGGTGCCGTGGTTGATGGATTACGGCAGCCCTCAGTTCATAGACGCCATCACCACGAATTTTTCGGCCGCCTGGTCGAAATTCTTGGAACGAGTCGGTTCGGAGCTGTCCCCCGCCGTCCGCCACTTCGGCGACCGGTTCCAATCGATGATCCCGTGGTTTCTCGACCAAGTCACTCGTCGGCCGTGCACATTCCTACACGGCGACCTCCGTCTCGACCAATTGTTCTTTTCAGTCAGCGCCGACGATCCGCCGGTGACGGCGCTCGACTGGCAGCTCGCCGGAAGGGGTCGCGGCGCCTACGACCTGGCCTATTTCCTCGGCCAAAGCATGACCACGGATGACCGGCGCAATTGCGAGGATGCCTTGCTCGAGCGGTACGCCGGCCGTCTGGCCGAACACGGAATCCACTATCCGCAAGAAGAGTTGCGTGACGACTACAGGCTCGCCACCGCGTGGTGCTTCATCTATCCCGTCATGGCTGAGGGCCGAATCGAAATCATCAATGACCGGAATCAACAACTCACCCGGACCATGCGCACACGCGCGGTCGCTGCGCTCGAGGACCGCGACGGCTTTTCACTCGGGCCGGACTGACTATGGCCGAGAACCGCCGCTCTTGCGCAGACTGCGGGACGCCCAATGAAGAGGACTCCCGCTTCTGCGAAGGGTGCGGCGGTGCGCTCGCGCGCAAGTGCACGGCCTGCGGGGTGGAATCCCGTGCGACGGCCCGGTTCTGCCGTGGATGCGGTGCTCCGCTCGACGGCCAAGTAGCGACCGATTCCGAGCTTCCAGCCGCTGGGCCGGCACGCAAGACGGTAACCGTGATGTTCGCCGACTTGGTCGGCTCGACGAGCTTCGAGGAGAACGTAGACGCCGAGACCGCGCGCGAGGTGATCGGCCGGTATCACGACCTGCTTCGCTCGACCGCAGAACGCCACCGCGCGGGTGTGACGAAGTACATCGGCGACGGGTTCATGGCCGTCTGGGGTGTACCCGAGATTGGGCCGGATGACGCTGCGCGGGCCGTTGACGCGGCAGTCGAGTTGCAGGAACGGTTTGTCGATGTGGCGACCGAGATCGCGAAAACCCATAGCGCACAGCTCACTTTGCGCGTCGCAGTGAATACCGGTGAGGTCGTGGTCGGGACCGGCGACGCCGACCTCGTCGGCGACGCGTTGAACGTCGGGGCCCGGCTCGAAGCCGAGTGCCCGCGCGGCCACGTTGTCGTCGGCGAGGAAACGTGGCGCGCGACCCGCACCCGATACGGCTACGAGTCGCTGGGGCAGGTGCAGGTGAAGGGGCGCAATGCGCCGGTGGCGGTATACCAGTGGCTCGGCCGACAGTCCGAGGCTGCCGCGCCGTTCGTCGGACGTTCCGGCGAGGTCCGACGACTGCAGGCGGTGCTCGACGACGCAATCGCCACACGCGTCGCGCGGCTGGTGACAGTGATCGGCGACCCGGGCGTCGGCAAGAGCCGCTTAGCCACGGAATTCACTGCCGCGCATGGTGATATCTGTGTCATCGAGGCCCGGTGCGCCGCAGAGCGAACCGTCGCCCTCGGGCCGATCGTCGAACTGCTGCGGGCGCGCGATCTCGAAACCGATGTTCCCCCAGGCGTACCCGAGCGAGATCGCTTGCTACGTGATCTCAACGGCCTTACTGAAGGCGTCGCCGGCTCCGTCGAAGAATACTTCTGGGCCTTACGCAGATACATCGAAGTATTGGCGGCCGACGTCCCGGTGCTGCTGGTGCTTGACGACATCCAGTGGGCCGGAACGCTGCTTCTCGATTTCATCGAGCACCTCATGGAATGGGTGCAGGACGTGCCGGTCCTCGTGCTGGCCCTGGCACGCCCGGAGCTCCGCGAGATCCGGCCCGACTTCGTCATCGTGAGCCGCTGGGTGTCCGAAGCGGTCCCGCTCAGCGGGCTCGACGCCCAAGCCACTGCCGAACTCGCCGCCAACGTGCTTGGTGCCGGACAACTGCCCGATGAACTGCTGCGCCGGCTTCCGTCATCCACCGGAGGCAACCCCCTGTTCGTGCGTGAGCTCGTCGGAATGCTCGCCCACGACGGCGTTCTCGTCGAGCAGCCCTCGGGTTGGCGCCTCACGATCGATGTCGACGCCATCGCCATTCCACCGACCATTCATGCCCTGCTGGCTTCACGGCTGGAACGACTCGACGGCACCGATCGGCGCGTACTCGAAATCGCGTCAGTGGTCGGCACCGACTTCTCCGTCGGCACCATCCGTGCGCTCGCCGATGCCGGCGCTGAAGGAGTGAAGCGGTCCCTCGACCGGCTTCGCCGGCTCGAACTCGCACAGCCGAGCGGTACATACGTCGGCGACGAACCGGTATGGCGCTTCCACCACGTATTGATCCGCGACGTCGCTTACCGTCGGCTGCTCAAGTCCGACCGCGCGGACCTGCACGAGCGACTCGCCGACTGGGTGGCATCAGGCGGCGCGAGTGTTGCATTCGACAACGATGAGCTGATCGCCAGGCATCTGGACGCCGCGCACACGTACCGCCTCGAACTCGGCAACGCCGACGAGCACACCGGCGATCTGGCCCTGCGCGCCGCGCGCCACTACGCCGCATCCGCGCGCCGCGCACTCGACCGCGATGAGCTCGTCTCCGCAGGCACTCAGGCCGCACGGGCCTCAGCGCTTGCCAATGCAGATCCGGCGGTCCACGCCGAACTGCTCGTCACCGGCTGCGAGGCTTTCCTGTCCGCCGGCGACGTCGCCGCCGGTGCACCGCTGGTCGACGAACTGGAGCGCATCGCTGACGATGCGCTGCAACCGTGGGCCGCGTGCTACCGGTGCCAGTTCATCGTTTACACCGCCCCGGAGCGGCTCTTGGAAGTCGATTCGCGTCTGCAGGGTGCCATCGACGAGTTCAGCCGTCGCACAGATCCCACTGGACTGGCAAAGGCGCACCGCGTGCGCGCGAGCGCGCGGTTCCGCCTCGGAAGGGTCGGCGACGCGGAGGTCGACCTGTTCGAAGCGCTGATCGCCGCGCGCCAAAGCGGTGACCACAGGCAGATCACGGCAGCCCTCGGCGCGGCGCCAGGTGCTGCGCTATGGGGGCCGAGTCCAGTGCCCAAGGCTGGCGGACGATGCCTTGACGTGGTCCGGATGCAGCGGATGACCACGGCCGCACCATCTCTCGAGGCCACATCGATGCGCCACCTGGCGGTGCTCGAACTGCTGCGAGGCCGACCGGACAAGGCACGCACGATGCTGGCCGACGCCCGACAGATCGTCGCCGATCTCGGACTGCGCCACGGGTTGATGGAGACCGAACTGTTCGCCGGGATCATCGAGTCGATGGAGGGTGACCCGGTCGCCGCCGAGCCGCACTTCCGGACGGCGCTGGAAGGTTTGGACGCGTTGGGTGTCGGCGCTGACGCCGGCCAAGCCGCGGCGCTTTTGGCGAAATCGGTTCTCGCACAGGGTCGGATCGATGAAGCCGACGGTTACGCCGCCGAAAGCGAGCGTCTTGCCGGGCGCAATCTGAAGACTGCGATCGCCTGGCGGGCGGTACGCGCCGAAATCTTGGCGGCTCACGGCCGACACGGCGAGGCCGCGGCGATGGCCCGGGAAGCCGTGTCGGTCGCCGCGAGTACAGACCTGGTACTTGACCACGCCGAAGCCTGCCTCGCGATGAGCCGCGTGCACGCAGCCGCCGGTGACGCGCCAGGCGCGAGGTCCGCTCGATCCGAGGCTGAGATGCTCTATGCGGCAAAAGAAGTAGCGAATACGATCGCTCAGGGCGCTGAACCGGTATCGGTACCACCCAGTGTCGAGGCGCCACCGACTGCCTCCCGGCTAGCGGTCGTCAACGAGGCCTGCCGAATCCTAGCTGTGTACGACGAGGCGCTGAACGCAGGCGCCGTCGAAGCGACCGTTCGCTGTTATGCCGACCAATTCGTTTACGACGATCGCCGCCGGATGAGCGGCGATCCCGTCCGCGGCCGCGGAGCGATACGTGCAGCGATCGCACGGCTTCTTGAGCAGTACACCCACTTCGAGTTTCGTGTATTGGCAGTCAGGGGCCGAAATGTCGCGCTCTTGCGAAGTCGTTCGTCCGACGACCACGGCAATGAGACCGTCACGCTCGGGGTGGTGGAGACCGACGACCATGGACTTCTCGTCTATTTGGGCCGCTTCGAAGAAGACGACTTCGAAGGTGCGCTGTGCGAACTTCAACGCCGCTACTACGAAGGAGAGGGCGCGGCGAACGCAGAGACAGGTGCGCTGTCCACCGCGATCCTTGTCGCACTCAACCGCGGCGAGTACGACCGCGTGTTCGGCGAGCTCAGCGCGCCCGATATGCATATCGAAAATCGTTCTAGCTCGTTCGTACCAGATCGGTCGACCAACGAACTGCGCACGAGTTGGAGCGAGCTCAGCGCGCTGGTTTCCTCGTCGCGAACATGGCCCTCTGCGGTGTACTGGCTTAATCCGCAGTTGTACGTGGCTCGCATCGAGCGCGAGGCGCTAGGGCACGACGACGAGCACTATTCGTGGGCTTTCCTTCTAGTGGGAGAGGCCAAAGACGGTCGAGCGGCTTTGATGTGCCAATTCGACCTCGACGACGAAGCGGCGGCGTTCGCTTATGCCGAGGAGCGAATGCGGTCGACCACGAGCAGGCTGGCGGTCACAAACAGGTCCAGTGAAACCTTGCTTGCATTCACGACCGCAATCGAAACCCACGATGTCGACCTTGCCCTTGAGCTTTACTCGGATCGTCTCGTCTGCGAGTACCACGGCAGCCTCGGCGGTGAGCCGATTACTGATCTCGACGCAATGCGAAACGCGATCCAGCTCGTATTCGAGCAGTTCAACCACCTCGAGACACGCACGCTTGCGGTCCGCGGCGAGCGATCACATCTTTATTGGTCCCGCATCTCAGACGAGCACGGAAACCAGTCGAGCTACCTCTTCGTCAACGAGGTTGATGAGCGCGGGCGGATCATCTACCAAGGCGGCTTCGACGACGCTGACTTCGAAAGTGCCTACCGAGAGCTCGAACGCCGCTACTACGCCGGAGAAGGCGCGGCGTTCGCCGAGGAAGGTGCACGAGGGACCGACTGGATAACTTTGCTCAATCAAGGCGACTACGACCGGCTTTTCAGAGAGCTTGCAGCACCCGACGTCCGGCTAGAGAATCGGTCCACCTCAGCACTCGGCAGCCAGTCCATCCCCGAGCTCCGTTCCAGCCTGCAGGAGCTCGACGCCATGGTTGCCTCGAGGCAAAGCTGGCACTCCGCTCTGCACTGGCTGTCGCCACACTGGGTCATCGTCCGCTTCGAACGCGAGGCGGTCGGGTTTGACGGCGAGCAATACGGGTGGTCGTGGCTCGATGTGTACGAAATCCGCGGTCGTTTCATGTCGGCCTGTCGATTCGACGTCGAGGACGAAGTGGCGGCGCTCGCCTACGCCGAAGAGCGCATGCGCGCGACCGACAGCAGGCTGGCTGTCTCGAACCAATCCTGCAATTTCATGCCGCCATTCGTTGCAGCGCTGCGGGTCGGCGATGCCGAGGGTGTCGTCAACGCGTTCGCAGATGGGTTTGTTTACGATGATCGTCGTCGCCTCAGCGGTGACCCCATTGTCGGCCATGAGGCGATGCGTGCCGCGGTTCGACGAATCTTCGAGCAGTACAACCAGTTCGAATTCCGCGTTCTGGCGGTACGTGGTGACCGCCTGAACCTTCTGTGGAGTCGATGGGCCGACGACAACGGGAACGAGACGACAACTCTGTACGTCAACGAGACCGACGACGAGGGTCGCGTTTACTACCACGCCCGCTTCGACGAAGAGGATTTCGTTGGGGCGTATCGAGAGCTGGAACGCCGCTACTACGCCGCCGAGGGAGCGGCATTCGCTGCCGGAGGCGCCGTCGGGACGGAATGGGTGATCGCACTCAACGAAGGACACTTCGACCTGGTCTTCGAAGAACTGACGATGTCCGATATGCGGGTCGAAAATCGGTCGCTATCCCTGTTCGGAGATAGGTCCGCCGACGAGCTTCGCGCCACCTTCGAAGATCTGAATGACACGGTCACCGTTTCGCACACATGGATCTCGGCCGTGGTCTGGCTCTCGCCCGAGTGTGTGGTCACCCGCTTCGAGCGTGAGGCCATCGGCCACGACGGCGAGATCTACACGTGGACAAGGATTCACGTCGCCGAGGTTCGTGACGGCCGGATCGCGTCGAGCTGCCGCTTTGAAATCGATGACGAGGAATCAGCCTTCGCGTATGCCAACGAACGCGTGCAAGCAGCCACCAGGCGCCTCGCGGTGACCAACCGTGCGTCCGATGTGGTGATTCCTTTCTTCAACGCACTCAACGCCCACGACGCCAACGGCGCTCTCGAGACCGTCTCGGAGCAGTTTGTGTTCGACGACCATCGACGATTGAGCGGCGACGCCGTCGTGGGCCGCGACGCGATGCGGGTGGCCATCGGACGCGTGCTCGAGCAGTACACCCATTTCGAGTCTCGTGTGCTGGCGGTACGCGGCGAGCGGGTGACCATGGTCTGGTCACGCTTTTCGGACGACGACGGAAACGAGACGGTCAATCTCAACGTTGCCGAGATCGACGACGACGCACTCGGCTATTACCTCGGACGCTTCGACGAAGACGACTTCGAAGGCGCGTATCGAGAGCTCGAACGCCGCTACTACGCTGGCGAGGGCGCTGCCTTCGCTGAAGGCGGCGTGCTTTCCACCGCAACGGTTGTCGCCCTAAACCGCGGTGACTACGACCGGGTGGTCACTGAACTCTGCGTCCCAGATATGCAAATTGAGAACCGCTCGCGGTCGGCGTTTCCGGACCGCTCAGCCAACGATCTGCGTGCCAGCTGGGAAGAGCTGGATGCGATGGTCTCCTCGTCCCGCACGTGGTTCTCGGTGGTGCATTGGGTGTCGCCACGGTGGACTATCAGTCGACTCGACCGGGACGCGGTTGGACACCATGGCGAGTCGTATGCATGGGCTTTTCTTCTCGTCGCCGAGGTCAAGGATGGCCGCTCTGGGTCGATGTGCCAATTCAATCTGGAGGACGAGGACGCGGCATTCGCCTACGCCGACGAGCAGATGCGCGCGACCACCAGCCGGCTTGCCGTCACAAATCGATCCTGCGAATTCCTACCCGCATTCTTTGCGGCGCTCCGCGCCCATGATGTCGACCGCCTTTTCGGTTACTTCTCCGATCAGCTTGTGTACGTGGACCGTCGGCGACTGAGCGGTGATCCCGTCATCGGACTTGAGGCCCTGCGGCGTGCTGCCGTTCGTGTCTTTGGCGACTACACACGATTCGAGTATCACGTTCTCGCTGTGCGCGGCGACCGGCTACACCTCCTGTTGAGCCGCTGGTCGGACGACGGAGGCAATGAATCGACCCATTTGCATGTGGAGGAATGGAGCGACGACGGCTTCCTTGAGTTCTGGGGCCGCTTCGACGAGGAAGACTTCGAAGGCGCCTACCGTGAACTCGAACGCCGCTACTACGAAGGCGAGGGCACTGAGTTCGCTGAAGTCGGGGCGTTGTCCACCTCAGTGGTTGTCGCCGTGAATAAAGGTGACTACGACCGCGTGCTCGGTGAGCTCGTTACCGCCGATCTGAGAATGGAGAACCGCTCGTCCTCGGCGTTGCCAGACCTATCCGCCAGTGACCTGCTCAACAGCTGGAATGCGCTGGACGCTATGGTCGCCTCCTCGCGCACGTGGTTCTCAGTGGTGCACCTACTCTCGTCGGAGTGCGGCGTCAGTCGCGTTGAGCGGGAGGCCGTGGGACGCGGTGGCGAGGTATACACGTGGACGTTCATTCTTGTCGCGGAGGTTACACGCGGCCGCATTTCGAGGATGTGCCAGTTTGACGCCGATGCGGAGGGTGCGGCATTCGCGTACGCCGAGGAACGTGTGCGAGCGAAGCGCAGTCGGCTTGCGGTTGCGAATAGAGCGGCTGAAACGGTCAACGAACTGGTCCGCGCCATTGTCGCGGGTGATGCCGACCATGCGATCGCGTGTTACGCGGATTCGTTCGCGTATGACGATTGTCGAAGCATCAGCGGAGACCCCATCAACGGTAGTGTTGCAATGCGCGCTGCCCTCGGTCGACTGTTGGAGCAATACAACCATTTTGAGGCGAATGCGTTTGCGGTACGAGGCGAGAGACTGCATCTAGGCTTCGGTCGCTTCTCGAATGACTCGGGATACGAGACGACCTATCTGATCGTCCACGAAGTTGTCGACGGACGGATCAGCTACGAAGGTCGCTTCGACGAGGATGACTTTGAAGGCGCCTATCGCGAGCTCGAACGCCGCTACTACGCCGGAGAGGGCGCCGCCTTCACCGAAATGGGCACGATAGGTACTGAATTCGTCATCGCACTGAACACCCTTGATTTCAAGCGCATGTCCGACACCGTCTCGGAAACTGACTTCCGTATCGAGAACCGGTCAAGTTCGCCACTCGCGCACCGATCATTCGCAGAATTTCGGGCCAGCCTCGAAGAACTGGACGCGATGGTCGAATCGGCCAGGACATGGAACTCGGCACTGCGGATCGTGTCTCCGAATTGCGCAGTTGCGCGTCAAGAACGGGAAGCAGTCGGGCACGACGGTGCACAGTACGTATGGTCCCGACTGGTCGTCAGTGAGTTCCGCGATGGTCAATTCACAGTGGCTTGCGAGTTCGACCTCGAAGACGAAGAGGCGGCCTTCGCATACGCCGAAGAGCGGATGCGGGCGAGCAAGGGTCGGCTCTCGCTAAGCAACCGCGCCAGTCAGACGTCACGTGCATTGGTCGCGGCTCTGAACGACAACGACCTCGATGGCGCGACGAAATGCTTCTCGGATCGATTCGTCTTCGCCGACCAGCGACGGTTGGGCGGAAACCCGCTTGACGACATACGGACAGCGCTGGGGCGGATTCTTGAGCAGTACAGCTACTTTGAAGGACGCACGTTGGCGGTGCGCGGCGATACGCTTCATCTGTTGAAGGGTCGATGGTCGGACGACTCCGGCAACGAGACGAGTTATCTACACGTTCAAGAGGTCGATGATAACGGCCTGATGATCCGCGAAGCCCGCTTCGACGAAGACGACTTTGAAAGCGCCTACCGCGAACTGAACCGACGTTATTACGCCGGGGAGGGTGCAGCGTACGCCGCGGCAGGCGAGATAGTCACTGAGTACGTGATCGCCCTGCACCGGGGCGACCTTGACCGCGCAGTCGGCGAGCTGAGTGCTCCTGACTTTCGCCTCGAAAACCGTTCGCGGTCCGTCTTCGGCGATCGCACGGGAGCCGAATTCCGCGCAGCTCAAGAGGAACTGAACATGATGGTCACTTCGGTGCGGACCTTCAACTCGGTGATGCGCTGGTTGTCTCCTACCGTGGCGGTCAGCCGATTCGAGCGCGAAGCCCTCGGGCACGACCACGAGCGCTATGCGTGGAACTTCATCATCGTCTCGGAGATCCACGATGGCCGCGTTGCGAAGGTACGGCAGTTCGATCTCGAAGACGAGACCGCAGCGTTCGAGTACGCCGACGAACGGGCGCGTGCGGACGTCAGCCGCCTAGCAGCTGAGAACCGCGCGAGCGAGACATGCCGTCAATTCGTCGCAGCGCTGAACGCCAACGACCCTGAGGGCGCGGTCGAGTTTTTCTCGAAGCATTGGGAATTCGACGACCAGCGTCGACTAGCCGGAAACCCGCTCTCAGATGCGCACGCGGCTGTCTCGGGAATTATGGCTCAGTACCACACTTTCGAATTGCAAACTCTGGCCGTGCGCGGCGAGCGTCTCCATCTGTGCTGGAGCCGGTGGTCCGATGACTCCGGCAACCAAACTTGTCACTTACACGTGCAGGAAGTCGACTGCGACGGGCGCTTCGCCTACGAGGGCCGTTTTGACGAGGACGACTTCGAGAGTGCCTACAGCGAATTGGAGCGCCGCTACTACACCGGTGACGGTACCGCCTACGCCGACCTGTTGATCGGTGGTACCGATTGGCTGAACACCCTCAACAAGGGTGAGATAGATCGCGTGTTCGACGAACTCGCGACACCTGACTTCTACGTCCAGACTCGATCGAGTTCGGTTTTCGGCAATCGCTCCGCGACCGAAGTTCGCGCCAGTCTCACAGACCTCCAGGACATGGTCGCCTGGGTGCGGACGTGGAACGTGGCGGAGCATCCCCTGTCGCCGACTTGGGGCGTCGTCCGCCAACAACGTGATGCGGTCGGACGGGAGGGCGAGCAGTACACCTGGACATGGATTTACGTCTGCGAGTTCCGCGGCCGACAGATCGCGTCGCTGTGCCAGTTCGACGTCGAAGACGAGGCTGCAGCGTTCGAGTACGCCGAGGAGCGGATTCGGACGCGAGACAGCCGACTCCCGATCACGAACCTGGCCAAGCAAACATGGGACAAGGTAGGGCGAATCTTGATAGCGCACGACGCCGACGCTATGGCCGAGTGCTACGCCCAGGATTTCGAGTTCGACGATCGGCGATGGTTGCGTGGAAGTCCGCCCAACGACATTCGTGATGCTGTTGAGCTCATTCTGGAGCAGTACACACAATTCGAGGGACGCTCGCTGGCGGTCCGCGGCGAGCATCTGCACCTCGGCTCGGGCCGTTGGTCGAATGACTCCGGCTTCGAGACCTCCTATTTCTTTGTGCATGAGGTGGATGACGATGGACGCATCGTCTATGAGGGACGCTTCGACGAAGACAACTTCGCCTTGGCAAATCTCGAGTTCGAGCAACGGTATTACGCCGGGGAAGGTGCGGCATTTGCCGGATCGGCGGTCGCGACTACCGAGTCGATCTTCGCCTTCAACACGGGCGACCTGGACCGAATGTTCGAGCTCGCCTCTCCTGAAATGCGTTACGAAGTACAGTCTCGATCGGTCATTCCCAGTCGTTCGAAGGCCGAGATGCGCGCCGGGCTCGAGGACTTGTGCACCTGGGTCTCGTCGTTGCGATCGTGGTTCGCCGCAGTGCAATGGTTGTCGCCATCGTGCTGCGTTGCACGCAACGAGCGAGAAGCAGTTGGGCACGATGGCGAGAACTACTCATGGACGAAGCTGTACGTAGTCGAAATCCGCGATGGCCGCGGCGTCTCCTCGTGCGAGTTCGAACTCGACGACGAGGACGCGGCGTTCGCGTACGCCGAAGAGGTCGCGCGAGCGGGATCCACCCGGCTCTCCACCACTAACCGAGCCAGCCGAGCGGGTGAGACGGTCCAGCAGGCGCTGCGACAGCGCAACGCCGCGAGCGCCGCAACGTGCTACTCGGCGTCATTCGAGTACAGCGACCAAAGATCGCTGGGTGGCAATCCGCCCATGGACATGCGCAGCGCCACCGAACGCGTCCTCGAGCAGTACACCCACTTTCAGGGACGCACCTTGGCGGTGAGAGGTGAGAACTTGGCGCTCGGTTGGACTCGCTGGTCCGATGACGCCGGTTTCGAGACGACCTATTTGAGCGTTCACGAGGTCGGTGGTGACGGACTCATCAACTACGCCAGCCGATTCGACGAGGACGACTTCAACGCCGCCTATCGCGAATTCACGCGACGATTCGCCGCCGGTGAAGGCGCCGACGTTGCCGACGCTGTCGTAGCCGGCGCGGAGTATCTGATCGCGATCAACGAGGGCAACTTCGACCTGTTCCAGCAGCTGATCTGTCCCGATTTTCGCGTTGAGAACCGAACGCGCACAGGACTTCCCGATCGCTCAGCCGACGAACTGCGGACCTCCTACGAGGAGTTGCGCGCGATGGTCGGCCCGTCTCTGTCGTGGAACTCTGCCGAGTGCTGGCTATCCCCTTCGGTTGGGGTAGTCCGTCACGAGCGTGAGACGTTCGGACGAGACGGCGAGCAGTACGCGTGGACGAAAGTCATGGTGTCCGAATGGCATGACGGGCGATGCACACATTTGTGCTTGTTCGAACCCGACGAGGAGGCGGCCGCGTTTGCGTATGCCGAGGAGCGCGTGCGAGCGATCCCGAGAAGGCTCGCCGTCACCAATCGCGCGAAGCGGACTATGGACGCGATCGACAGAGCCAGTCAAGCTGGCGATTTCGCCAGTGCAGCTGCGTTTTACCCGCCCTCCCTTGTGTACGAAGACCGAAGGCGGCTGAGCGGTGACCCGGTCGGAAACATGCGCACCGCCATTGAGCGAATCGCCGAGCAGTACGTGCAATACGAGTTCCGCACACTTGCGGTGCGCGGTGACCATTTGCACCTCGGCTGGACCCGCTGGGTGAGTGAGTCCGGATTCGAGTCAAGCTCTTTGTGGGTGCACGAGGTCGGCGAGGACGGGCAGATGGTCTATCAATGCCGATTCGACGAAGACGATTTCAACGCCGCGTACCGAGAGCTCACGCGACGCTACTGCGCAGGGGAAGGCGCAGCTTTCGCAGAGGGCGTCATACCCGGGGCCGAGTGGCTGATTAATTTGAACAACCGCGAGTTGGACCGGGTGTTCGGCGAACTCACAGACCCAGCAGCGCGGATCGAGAATCGGTCGAGTTCGGCCTTCCCCGATCGCTCGGCGAGAGATCTCCGCACCAGCTTCGAGGATCTGTACGAGATGGTCACATCGGCGCGGTCGTGGAACTCAGCCGAATGCTGGTTGAACGCGACGTGTGCCGTGATCCGCCACGAGCGTCAAGCGATCGGAAAGGACGGCGAACAGTACGCCTGGACGAAGCTCTACGTTCTGGAGATCCGCGACGGTCGCATCACTGGTTGGTGCGAGTTCGCCGTGGAAGACGAGGCGGCGGCGTTCGCCTACGCCGAGAAACGAATCCGCAGCGGCTAGCCGGGGTAGACGCCGAACTCAGCCGCGTCTTCGGTGTCGGCTACACACTGGAAAATCAGCGGCGCCGTCATCGCATTGCCGGAGTAGCAGGTGAACGGCCCGATCACCTGAAACTTGTCGCCGTTGGGGTCGTACTGAGCGGCAAAGTCCGCCGCGGTGGCGCAGTCGATATCGCCGGCCGTGATCACGATGCTCTGCCCGTCAGCCGGCGCGCAATGCTCCCCGCCCGGTGGTTGCGCGACCGCATTCGGCGCCATCACAAGCGCGACTATCGGCAACGACGCGGCAACCAACGCCTTGATGCTCATCGACCAATGATGACCCCGCTTCGCCGAGACTGCTGAGAGATCGCGATTTGACTGAAAATTGCGATCTCTCAGCAGGCTCGGCTAACGGCGCCCTACCGGTAATCGGGAAGCCAGCGCACCTCGTCGATGCGAGCCGCGAGTTCGTCGTCGCTGCGTTGCGGAGCGACGCCGTCCGCGACGGCCTGCCGCCCCACCGCGAGCGCGATTCGCACCGCGATCTCCGGAACTTCCGACCACGCGGGCAGCAGCGGCTGGTTGGGATCCGCCAGCGCGGGCGACGCGTCACCGAGGCTCGCGGCCGCGGCACGCATCATCTCGTCGGTGACCCTCGTCGCCTGCGCCGCCGTCACCGCCAACCCCATCGCGGGGAAAATGTACGCGTTGTTGCACTGCGCGACGGGCCGCTCGACGCCGTCACGAACCAACGGTGCAAACGGTGAGCCCGTCGCGATCAGCGCCCGCCCGTCGGTCCACTGGTCCAACTCGGCGGGATGCGCCTCAGCCCGACTGGTCGGATTGGACAGCGGGAAGATGATCGGCCGTTCCGTCTTCGCCGCGAGCTCGCGCACGATCTCTTCGGTGAAGGCACCCGCAGCCGTCGAAAGACCCAGCAGCACACCGCAATCCACATGATGAACGACGTCAGCCAGCTGCGCGTGCCCCGCCAATCCCCAGCCGGCAACGCTGTTGGCCGGCTGGGCGAATGCGCGCTGACCTTCGGACAGATCGGTACGGTCATCGGTGAGCAGTCCCACGACGTCGACGACCCAGATCCGCGACGCCGCTTCCTGTTCGGAGAGCCCTTGCGCGACCATCTCCCGCTTGACCATGTTCAGCACGCCAATTCCGGCCGATCCGGCACCCAGCATCACGACCTGCTGCTGCGACAGCGGCCGGCCCGCGATGTTCGCCGCACCGTGCAGCGCACCGAGCGCGACGGCGGCGGTGCCCTGAATGTCGTCGTTGAAGGTCAGCAGCTTGTCGCGGTACCGCTCCAGGATCGGCTGTGCGTGCGCGGTGGCGAAGTCTTCCCACTGCAGCAATACATCGGGCATCTCCTCGTGCACCGCGGAGACGAACTCGTCGATGAACTCGAAGTACTCGTCCTCGCCGATCCGCCGGTGCCGCCAGCCGAGGTACTGGGGGTCCTCGAGCAGTTCGACGTTGTCGGTGCCCACGTCGAGCACGATCGGCAGGGTGCGCGCCGGGTTGATACCGCCGATGAGCGTGTAAAGCGAAAGCTTGCCGATGGGAATGCCCATACCGCCGATGCCCTGATCGCCGAGCCCGAGAATGCGTTGACCATCGGTCACCACGATCACGTCGACGTCGCGCCGGCCGGTCGGACGGTTGCGAAGGATCTCCCGCAGATATTCGCGATCCGGATACGACACGAACAGGCCGCGCGGCTTGCGGTAGATCTTGCTGAACCGCTGGCACGCCTCGCCGACGGTCGGTGTGTACACAATCGGCATGGTTTCGGGTATGTGGTCGCGCAGCAGCCGATAAAACAGTGTCTCGTTGCGGTCCTGCAAAGCCCGCAGATAGATGTGCTGATCTAGACCCTCACGGCGAGTACTGAATTCGCGCCAGCTGTGCTCGACCTGCTCGTCGAGCGTCTTCTCCGCGGTCGGCAGCAGACCCAATATTCCGTACTTGCGCCGCTCGGCGTGGGTGAAGGCGGTCCCCTTCGTGGTCAGCGCGTCAAACAGCCTGTCCTGGCCGGTTTTTGCCTCAGACAACGGGGTCCTTCCGCTCAGAGCCGGTTACGGGAGTCTGGTGACCAACTCTTCCACGCTCACCCGCGGGCCGGTGAAGAACGGCGTCTCTTCGCGGGTGTGGCGGCGGGCGTCGGTCGCACGCAGCTCACGCATCAGGTCGACGATGCGGTACAACTCTGGCGCCTCGAACGCCAGGATCCACTCGTAGTCCCCGAGCGCGAAGGCGGGCACCGTGTTCGCGCGGACGTCCTTGTATTCGCGAGCGGCCATGCCGTGCTCTGCGAGCATCTTTCGGCGCTCGTCGTCGGGCAGCAGATACCACTCCAACGATCGAACGAACGGATAGACACAGACGTAATTGCCCGGCTCCTCGCCGGCGAGGAACGCCGGAATATGGCTCTTGTTGAACTCGGCAGGCCGATGCAGCGCCACGCTGCTCCACACCGGCTCACTCACACGGCCCAGCGTCGTCGTGCGACGGAAGTCGGAATACGTGGCCTGCAGCGCCTCGACGGTCTCCGCGTGGGTCCAGAACATGAAGTCGGCATCGGCCCGCATGCCGGCGATGTCGTAGATTCCCCGAACCACGACGCCCTTGTCTTCCTGCTGCTTGAGGAACGTCGCCGTCTCGTCGACCACGGCCGAGCGTTCGTCGCCCAACTCCCCCGGCTCCACCGAGAACACCGAAAACATCAGGTAGCGAACAGTCGAGTTGAGCGCGTCGTAGTCGAGCTTGGTCATAGCCCTATCGTGCCACGCGCGTGGTGACCAGCGACGCGGCCGCCCGCGTGGCCGCCCCCACACACGCAGGCACGCCGATACCGTCCAAATACGCACCCGCGACAGCCAACGTCGGCGGCAGGCCGGCTCGCAGCTCGGCGATCAGTGCGCCGTGCCCCGGCCCATATTGCGGCATCGCGTCGATCCACCGCTGGACGTGACAATCCTCGGGCTCCACGGACAACCCGAACACCGTCTCCAGATCTTGGCCCGCCCACTGCAGCAAATCTTCGTCGCCCGCCCGACGCGCCAGTTCGTCGCCGAACCTGCCGTACGACAGACGAACCAACTCGACGTTGCCGTGTCGGCCCCACTTCTGCGTCGAAAGAGTTATCGCCTTGGCGCGCAACCGTTCTCCACCGGCCACCAGCACCCCTGACTGTTTCGGCACCGGCGTCCCGCCGGGCAGTGCCAACGCCACTAGCGCGCTGGACGCCACGCCGATACGTCGTGCCGCCGCGGCCGTGCGCGGGGCGACGCCCTCGGCCAGCCGAGCGAGCCGCGGTGCGGGAACGGCCAGCACCATCGCGTCGGCATGGTGACGTCCGCCCTCGTCATCGATGATCTTCCAGCCCCGCTGGGAATGATCGACCTGCTCGACGCCGACCTGAAGCCAACGGAAGTCCGCGCGCCGGACGAGCTCCTCGACCAGCACCGTGTAGCCGCCCTCGATCGCCCCGAAGACCGATCCGGTCGCCACCGACGGCCCCGCCGCCGTCAGCGCATCGCGCACCGCGTCGGTCAGACTGCGCGCACCCCGGTCCAGCGCCGCCGTCAGCGCCGGAAGGGCCGACCGCACGCCGATCGTGGCCGACGACCCCGCGTAAACGCCGGCCAGCATCGGATCAACCGAGCGGGCCACCACCTGGTCACCGAATCGGTCTCCGACCAGCTCCGCAACCGAGGGGTCAGCGCCAGGACGCCAGCTGAACGGCCGGCCGCGCTCGTCACGAATTCGCGCCAGCGTCGCGGCGTCCACCAGGCCGGCCAGCGCCGCCGGATGTGCTGGGACGCCCTGCAACGTGTCCGCCGGCAACGGATGCAGCCGCCCCTGGCTGTAGATCAGTGGCCGCGCGCCCGTAGTGCCGATTTGGCGGCCGCTCAGGCCTAGCTCCGCCAGCAGGGCGGGTACCTCGGGACGGCGGGCGACGAAGGCTTCCGCGCCGACGTCCATCAGCTGGCCACCGATTCGCTCGGTGCGCAATACACCGCCAAGCCGGTCGGCCGGATCGAACAGGGTTATCGACGCGTCCGGCCCCGCTGAGATCCGCAGCCGATAAGCGGCGACGAGGCCTGAAATACCGCCGCCGACAATGCAATACGACACGGTCACAACGAGTGCACCAACGAAACCAGTTCCGTGATCACGCCCGGATCGGTAGCCGGCAGCACGCCGTGACCGAGGTTGAAGATGTGGCCGGCGGCTCCGGCGTCGATCGCGCGACGGGCGTCCTCGACGACAGCCCTCGCCGCCCGTTCGACGACCGGCCAGCCCGCGAGCAGAACGACCGGATCGAGGTTGCCCTGCAGTGCGGTATTGGGCGCCACCCGCGTCGCCGCGTCAGCCAGCGAAGTGCGCCAGTCGACGCCGACGACATTCGCTCCGGCCTCGCCCATCGCGCCGAGCAGTTCCGCTGTGCCCACCCCGAAATGGGTCATTGGCACGCCCGCGTCCTTGAGCGTGGAGAACACCCGTGAGCTGTGCGGCAGCACATATGCGCGGTAGTCGGCCAGCGAGAGCGTCCCGGCCCACGAATCAAACAGCTGAATCGCGTCCACACCAGCGCTGAGCTGCGTCTGCAGGAACGCGATCGTCACATCGGTCAACGCCGTCATGAGCGCGTGCCAGGTGTCGGATTCGCCGAACATCATGGCCTTGGTGTGCTCGTGGTTACGGCTCGGACCACCCTCCACGAGATAGGAAGCCAGCGTGAACGGCGCCCCCGCAAAGCCGATGAGCGGAACATCGCCGAGCTCGCCCACCAGCTGCGTGACCGCCTGAGCGACCGGCGCAACCTGTTCCTGTTCGAGCGGTTTGATCGCGTTGACGTCGGCGATGGAGCGAACCGGATGTTCGATGACCGGTCCGACGTCGGGCACGATGTCGAGTTCGATCCCCGCGGCCCGCAGCGGTACGACGATGTCGGAGAACAGGATGGCGGCGTCCACGCCGTGCCTGCGAATCGGCTGCAGCGTGATCTCGGTGATCAGATCCGCGTCGAAGCACGCCTGCATCATCGTGTTCTTCGCTCGCAGCGCCCGGTACTCAGGCAGCGAACGTCCGGCCTGCCGCATGAACCACACCGGCACATGGCTCGGTTTGTGGCCGCGAGCGGCGGCGAGATAGGGCGAGTCGGGCAGCTCACGGCGGGTAGTCATCGTGTCCAATGCTGCCATGCGACCCCGCCGGCGCCCCAATTCGCGGTCCGGTGCGAGCTGTCTTCGCTCTGTGGACAGGCAGACCTTTCAGGGGTTCAGCAAACAACGCCTGACCACGGCAGATCCCCTCACCGGCCGAAATCGGCGCGCCTGCGCACAGACCTGGCCAAATGGGGCTAGCTTCGAACGGTGACCACCGCCGAACCGGCTCAATTCCGCGAAGCGGTGGCGGCGATGAATGCCACCACCGTGCGAGCAGAGATCGAGCTCGGCCCAATTCGCCCGCCTCAGCGGCTGGCGCCCTACAGCTATGCGCTGGGGGCTGAGGTACGCCATCCCGAGACGGCCATCGTTCCCGAACGCTCCGAGGGTGATGCGTTCGGACGGCTGATCCTGCTACACGACCCCGAAGGTGCCGAAGCATGGGATGGCACGATGCGACTCGTGGCCTATATCCAGGCGGACCTCGACTCCAGTGAAGCCGTCGACCCGCTGTTGCCCGAAGTCGCGTGGAGCTGGCTCGTCGACGCCCTGGAATCGCGGGCCGAACACGTCACCGCGCTGGGCGGCACCGTCACCGCGACCACGTCGGTGCGCTACGGCGACATCTCCGGTCCACCACGCGCACATCAGCTGGAGCTGCGCGCATCGTGGACAGCGACCAACCTGCAATTGGGGCCACATGTCGAGGCCTTCTGCGAGGTGCTCGAGCACGCCGCCGGCCTTCCGCCGTCAGGCGTCACCGACCTGAGCTCCCGCACGCGCGCCTGATCTATGACCGACCCCCAGGAGGCCGGTCCCGAGTCGGGCTCGGAGGATGAGCCGGAAGCCACACCTCTGCTCGCGCCGCACGACGGTGTCCCCGATCTGTCGGTCAGCACACGCGAGATCGAGGCCGCCGCTGAACTTTTGGCGTCCGGTGAGGGACCTTTCGCGGTCGACGCCGAACGCGCATCGGGCTTCCGCTACTCGAATCGCGCCTACCTGATCCAGATTCGGCGGGCCGGTGCGGGCACGGTGCTGATCGACCCCGTCAACCACGGCGGTGATCCCGTCACCACCCTGGCTCCGGTGGCGAAGGTGCTGGCCACCGACGAATGGGTGCTGCACGCGGCCGATCAGGACCTGCCCTGCCTCGCCGAAATCGGTATGCGGCCGACGAAGCTCTACGACACCGAACTCGCGGGTCGCCTGGCCGGCTACGACAAGGTGAACCTCGCCACTATGGTGCAGAAACTCCTCGGCCTGCAGCTGACGAAGGGCCACGGCGCCGCGGACTGGTCGCAACGGCCGCTGCCGCATGACTGGCTGAACTACGCCGCGCTGGACGTCGAAGTGCTACTCGACCTGCGTCACGCCATCGCCGCCGTGCTTGAGGGGCAGCACAAATCCGAGTGGGCCGCACAGGAATTCGAGTACTTACGGACCGTCGAGGCCATGCCGACGCGTCGGGACCGCTGGCGGCGCACTTCAGGCATCCACAAGATCCGTGATGCACGTGCACTGGCAGCGGTGCGTGAACTGTGGACGACCCGTGATCACATCGCCCAGCGCCGCGACATAGCGCCGGGACGCATCCTGCCCGACGCGGCGATCGTCAACGCCGCAACCACTGACCCGGACACGGTCGAGAAGCTCACCGCGCTACCGGTGTTCGGCGGCGCGCGGCAGCGTCGCATGGCGCATGTGTGGCTGGAGGCGCTCGCGCGTGCCCGCACCACCGACGACCCGCCGACATCGCAAGAACCATCCACCGGTCCCCCGCCCGCATCGCGGTGGGCCCGTCGCAAGCCCGAAGCCGCAGTCCGGCTGGAAGCGGCGCGAGCAGGTATCACCGAACTGTCGCAGCGCATTTCGGTGCCGACCGAGAACGTCATCACCCCGGAGATCGTGCGCCGATTGTGTTGGGACTGGCAGCCATTGCCATCGCACGAGGCCACTGAGACGACGATCGACGAGTTTTTGCGAGGGGCGGGGGCACGGCAGTGGCAGCGCGAGCTTGTCGATCCGGTGCTCGCAGATGCGCTCTACTCCCCCGACTCCGACGCCGAGACTGCTGAGGGATCGTGATTTTGCGCGAAATCGCGATCTGACAGCAGTCTCGACGAATACGCGTTCAGCCGACGCGATCGATGTGCGCCAGCATGTGCTTCAGCACCACGTCGGGAGCCTCGATCTGCGGCCAGTGACCGATGTCGTCGGCGAGCATCACCACGTCGGCATCGGGAATGACCTCGGCATACCGGCGAGCCATGTGAGCGCCGGAATTCGGGTCGATAGGCCCGTCGATGAGCCGCATCGGCACCGCGGTCTCGCGCATCGCGCGCACCCACCGATTGCGGTGGGTGTAGCGGTCGGCCAGGAAGCGTCCGACCTTGTGCATCACCCGCTTACCGTCGTTGTACTCAAGAATCTCGTGGAATCGGTCCATCAACTCGCGTGAGGGCTTGGTGTTGGGGCCGAACATCTCGTTGATCGTCGGTTCCACCATCCGCCGTGACAGCGGGCTGCCCTGCAGCGGACTCAGCAGATCGCCCAACGGCGTCGCCGACATCAGCTTCTGCATGGTCCGCGGTGTGTAGGCCTCGTTGAACATTCCACCGTTGAGCCATGTGATGGACCGATAGCGCACCGATCCATACGCGTGCTGGCCCAACTCACTGCGGGCCAAAAGTTCCTGGCCGACCGAATCACCGAGGTCGTGCGCGAGCATGTGGCAGGTGCCGACGTTCAAATGGTCGAGAAGCGCCTCGTGCATGTCGGCGTGGTCGTGCACCGAGTAGCCGTAGGCGACCGGTTTGGCCGAGAAGCCCATACCGATCATGTCGGGTGCAATGACGGTGAACCGCTCGACCAGTGCGGGCCAGATCAGCGACCAGTCCGACGAGTTGAACGGGTAGCCATGGACGGCCAGCAGAATGGGCGCTTCGCCGATCGGCGGTCCGTCAACCCGGTAGAAGATCTCGAAGCCCAAGTAGTCGAAGTACTGGCCGGCAGCCTTCCAGCGCGCGAGTTCTGCATCCATGACCAGACTCTGCCACGAGCATCTCGTGACTCCAGGACGCGGCCCGCCAGGTGCCCTAATGTCGAAGCGGTGAGCTTGCTCCTAGGACCGACTCTGCGGCACGTCTCTGACACGACGGCACTGGTGTGGGTGCAGACCGAAAGCGCGGGCACCGTAGAGGTTCTGGGACATTCGGCACACACGTTCGAAGTGCAGGGACACCATTTCGCACTCGTCACGGTGACCGGGCTCGAACCAGACAGCGTGACCGAGTACCAGGTGAGTTTCGAAGGGGCGAGGGTGTGGCCACTCACCGACCCCGCCTTCGGGAAGTTCCCACCGAGCGTGATTCGCACTCGAGGGCCCGATACTGCGCACAGGTTGCGCGCGATCTTCGGGTCGTGCCGGTATCCCAAGACTGAGATCAAGAAGGTCGAGAAGAAACTCAAGCACGACGCGCTGGACTCCTACGCGACACGGATGCGCGATCTGCCGATCGACAAGTGGCCCGATGCGCTGATTCTGCTCGGTGACCAGCTCTACGCCGACGAGCTTCCGCCCGACGAAGTGCGCCGGGTGGCGGGTCGCAGGCGCAATCGGCACGGCAACCGGCCACCCGATGAGGTCGTCACCTTCGCCGAGTACGAGCGGCTGTACCGGCATTCGTGGGGCGACCCGGAGATCCGGTGGCTGATGTCGACCGTGCCGACGGCGATGATTTTCGACGACCACGACATCCGCGACGATTGGAACACCTCGAAGGCATGGCGCGCGGAGATGGCGGGCCTGGACTGGTGGCACGACCGGATTCGCGCGGGTCTGGCGTCGTACTGGGTGTACCAGCATCTGGGTAACCTGAGCCCCGACGAACTGGCCGACAACGAGGACTACCAGAAACTGGTCGTCCTTGACGGCGATACCTGGACGCATCTCGCCGAGGTGGCGGACAGGGCCGACCGCGAGATCGATGCCACCAAGGGCGTCCGGTTCAGCTACCGGTGGGACCTCGGCCGCACCCGCCTCATCATGATCGACTCCCGCAACGGCCGGATCCTGGATTCGGACGAACGGATGATGATCAGCGAGAAGGAGTTTCGCTGGGTCGAGGCGAAATCTGAGGAGAATCCCGAGACGCTCGACCACCTGTTACTGGCGACATCGGTGCCCTGGCTGATGCCGCCTGCCATCGGCGATCTCGAAACGCTCAACGAACGAGCCGCCGACCGTGACGGCTGGCGCGGAAAGCTCGGCGAAAAGCTGCGAAAAGCAATCGATTTCGAACACTGGCCGGCGTTCTACAAATCGTTGGTGCGGCTCGGCAAAATGATCGAGCGGATCGCCAATCATCCCGACGGCCCTGCCACGATCGGCATCCTGTCCGGGGACGTGCACCACAGCTATGCGGCCCGCGCCGAGGTCGACGGCGTATCACCCGACGGGTCGACTGTGCATCAGCTGGTGTGCTCGCCCGTGCACAACTACGTACCGCTGTTCGTCAAGCCCGCGTTCCTCCTTGGCTGGACGAAGCCCGCGGCCGCCGTGACCCGCTGGTGGGTGCGACGTGCCGGCGTGCCTTCGCCGCCGGTGGCCTGGACCAACGTCTGCGGCCCGCTGTTCGGAAACACCATCGCGACCGTCGAGGTCGAGGGCCGGAGCGCCGAGGTCTTTTTCGAGCAGCCAAGCGAGACCGACGCGTTGCAGGAAGTAGGCCGGGTACCGCTCAATCGAGCTGGCGGCTGACCTCGGCCTCGGAGACGGCCGAACCCTGAGCCGCCACCCAGCCGGTGATCTGGCGCGCGATGTTGCGGTCGGTCAGCCCGACCTCGGCTAGCACTTCACCACGCGAAGCGTGGGCGAAGAACTCCTGCGGCAACCCAGCATCGCGGCAGGGCACGTCGACCTCGGCCCGGCGCAGCGCCGCTGACACGGCGGATCCGATGCCGCCGTTCACGCCGTTGTCCTCGATGGTGACGACCAGCTTGTGCGCGCCCGCCAATTCGTTGAGGGCCTCAGGCACCGGAAGGACCCACCGCGGGTCGACGACCGTCACACCGATGCCCTGATTGCGCAGCCGCCCAGCGACCGCGAGCGCCATCGCCGCGAAGGGGCCAACCGCAACAACGAGTACGTCGTCGGACAGCCCATCGCCCGGAACCGCGAGCACATCGACACCGTCGCGGCGTTCGATCGCCGGAATGTCTTCGCCGACATCGCCTTTCGGGAACCGAATGGCGGTCGGTCCGTCCTTGATGTTGAGCGCTTCGCCCAGTTCTTCACGCAGGCGGGTGCCGTCACGCGGTGCGGCCACCCGCATGCCGGGCACGATGCCCAGCATCGACAGGTCCCACATACCGTTGTGGCTGGCACCGTCCGGGCCGGTGACGCCAGAGCGATCCAGAACCATCGTTACCGGCAGCTTGTGCAGCGCGACGTCCATCATGACCTGATCGAACGCACGGTTCAGGAACGTCGAGTAGATCGCCACGACCGGATGCATGCCACCCATCGCCAGACCGGCGGCCGACGTCATCGCATGCTGCTCGGCGATACCGACGTCAAAGAACCTGTCGGGGAACCGCTTCCGGAAGTCGGAGAGCCCCGTCGGACCCGGCATCGCAGCGGTGATGGCCACGACGTCGCGCCGCCGGGCGGCGTAGCCGATGAGCGCCTCGGAGAACGCCGACGTCCAACCTGGGCCGGGCACGGACGTCGCCAGTCCCGTCTCGGGATCGATGACACCGCACGAGTGCATCTGGTCGGCCTCGTCGTTCTCGGCCGGTGCGTACCCCATGCCCTTGCGGGTGACGACGTGCACGATCACGGGCGCATTGAAGCCACGCGCATGACGCAGCGCGGTCTCCACCGCATGCTCGTCGTGACCGTCGATGGGGCCCACGTACTTCAGGCCGAGGTCGGTGAACATCACCTGCGGCGAGAGCGCATCCTTGATGCCGGCCTTGATGCTGTGCATGGACTGGTAGAAGAGCTTGCCGAGGATCGGCACCTTCTGGACGGCCCTACGGCCCTCCTCGAGCACCCGCTCGTAGCCCGGTTGGAGGCGCAGACCCGCCATGTGTTCGGCGAAGCCGCCGATTGTCGGCGCGTAGCTACGGCCGTTGTCGTTGACGATGATCACGACCGGGCGCCGGGACGCGGCGATGTTGTTGAGCGCCTCCCAGCACATGCCGCCGGTGAGCGCGCCGTCGCCGACGACGGCGACCACGTGGCGGTTGCGGTGCCCGGACAGTTCGAAGGCCTTGGCCAGTCCGTCGGCATACGACAGCGCGGCACTGGCATGGCTGGACTCGACCCAGTCGTGCTCGCTTTCGCTGCGTGACGGGTAGCCCGAAAGGCCGTCCTTCTTGCGCAGCGTGTCGAAGTCGTGGCTGCGACCCGTCAGCATCTTGTGCACATAGGACTGGTGTCCGGTGTCGAAGATGATCGGGTCGTGCGGCGAGTCGAAGACCCGATGGAGCGCAAGTGTGAGCTCGACCACGCCGAGGTTGGGGCCGAGGTGACCGCCGGTTGCAGCGACCTTGTGAATCAGGAATTCGCGGATTTCCTGCGCCAGTTCACTCATCTGGGACTGGGTCAAGTGCTGCAGATCAGCGGGCCCGCGGATCTGTTCAAGCATCCCGTCAGTCTACGCACCAGGTTCGGTACGGTCCTGTCGAGACTCGTAGACATCGGGCACACCGTCTTGATCAGCGTCGGCAGTCTCGATTTCATATATGCGCCGATACGCCGCATTTCTGCTCAACAGCACCGCAGATGCCAGTGCACCTGCGACAACAGACCCGACGAGCACGCCGATCTTGACGTCGTCGCCGGCCGGGGTTCCATACCCGAACGCCAGTTCACCGATTAATAACGAAACTGTGAACCCGATGCCGGCCAATAGCGACACCCCGAAAACATCACGCCAGGCGAGATCGTCGTCGAGGTTCGCGCGGGTGAATTTGGCCAACAGAAACGACGTGCCGAGCACACCCAGCGGCTTGCCGATCACCAGTCCCGCGATGACACCGAAAGTGACCGGATGGGCCACTGCCGCCCCGAAGCCGGACCAGCCCCCGACCGTCACACCCGCCGCGAAGAACGCGAACACCGGAACCGCAACGCCCGCGGACACCGGACGCATTCGATGCTCGAAGTCCTCGGCGCTTGCGTGCCTGCCGAGCACCGGCACCGTGAAGCCCAGCAGCACACCCGCGACGGTGGCATGCACGCCGCTGGAATGCACCAGCGCCCACGTGGCCACCGCCAGCGGGACCAACACCCACCAATGCCGCACCCCCTGCTGAACGGCAAGGGCGAACAGCCCGCCTGGCACCAGCGCGAGCGCAAGCGCCCACAGCGACAAGTGGTCGGTGTAGAAGAAAGCGATCACTGTGATCGCCAGCAGATCGTCGACCACCGCCAGCGTCAGCAGGAAGGTCCGCAGCGCGCTAGGCAGATGAGTCGACAACACGGCGAGCACCGCTACCGCGAACGCAATGTCGGTGGCCGTCGGCACCGCCCACCCGACGATGTTCTCTGACTGGCCGGCCGACAGGTTGACGGCGACGAAGATCGCGGCGGGCACCACCATGCCGCCGACGGCCGCGAGTATCGGCAGCGCGGCACGACGCGGGTCGCGTAGATCGCCGGCGACAAACTCGCGCTTGAGTTCCACGCCGACGACGAAGAAGAAGATGGCGAGCAGTCCGTCCGCTGCCCACGCCGACAGGCTCAGGTTCAGGTGCAGCGCCTCAGGACCGACAGTGAATTCCGATAGCGCGTCGTAGCTGCGCGACCACGGCGAGTTCGCCCAGACCAGCGCTGCCCCCGCGGCGATCAGCAGCAGCACACCGCCCACGGTTTCCTGGCGCAGAATTTGGGCGAGCCGCTTGGCCTCAGGCCAGGTCCCGCGCGTCAGGAGGCGCCGGTTGAGGGGATTGCTCACGATTTGTCTCCTGGGTACGTCCTGGTCACCATTCATCGACTGCCGACCAGACTTCCCGGCACACCTGCGGCCAACGTAACAGCATGTAGGCCGCCGTCGCGCGCTGACGTCGGATACTTTGGGGACAGCCATGATCATCGAACGGCAGAGCGTTATCGATGCACCCGTCGACCGGGTGTGGGCCCGCGTGGTCACTCCCGAGGGCATCAACGACGAACTGCGCCCGTGGATGACGATGTCGATGCCGCGCGGTGCGAAGGACCTGACTGTCGACACCGTGCCTGTCGGAACGCCGGTCGGCCGCTGCTGGATGCGGCTGTTCGGCGTATTGCCGTTCGACTACGACCACCTGATGATCGCCGAGTTGTGGCCGGGTCGTGGCTTTGACGAGCAATCGACGATGCTGTCCATGCGCAGCTGGCGCCATGAGCGCACCCTCGAACCCGATGGCGATGCGAAAACCGTTGTGCGCGATCGTCTCACCTTCGAGCTGCGCACTCCCGTGCGGGTGCTGACGCCCGTCATCGCCGCCGGTATTCGCGCCCTGTTCGGACACCGGCAGCGACGGCTGCAGCGACACTTCACTAGCTGACGGGTACGCGGCGCTCGCGATCCGAAGCGGGCCAGATGTACGGCAGATCATCCGGGACATCTTGAAAATAGGGCCGGTAGTGCTGCGGATCTTTTCGCAACAACGCCGACTGATGGCTGAGATGAAAGGCGTTGTCCCCCAGCCACGGCGGAATGTCGCCCGCAGCCGCCAGGTCATCCTGGGACCGGGGTGAACCTATGCCGGTCGTCAGCGTGAGCTCCGAGACGAGCGTGGCGGCACACGTGTCCGCCTTACCGGTTCGACACCACTCAACGCAGATATCGAGACCATAGCGGACCAATGCCTCCTCGTAACCCGCCCACATCGCGGCGGCGGGGTGATGACGCCAGCCGTACCCGGGCACGGTGAGTGCTCGCAGGACCTGGATGGTTTCGACGCGCTGCTTCCCGAGTCGACGCACGTCGAGTACACACGCGCTGGTCGTGAAGTCGGGATAGGGCAAGAACGTCTGCACACCGGCTGGGATACCCCGAAATCGCGTATTGACTCTGCGGTGAGGGCCGTCGATTGGTTTACTTCTGCGCCGTGGACGCAGAGTCAACGGGTGAGCACCGCAACGCACTCGACGTGATGCGTCAACGGGAACGAGTCGAAGACCCGCAGATCCTCGACCGCATAGCCGTGGCCGCGGTACAACCCGATATCGCGGGCGAATGATGCGGCCTCACAACCGATGTGAATCACCCGCGGCACCTCGGCGTGGGCCAGCAGATCGATCACCTCGCGACCGGCACCCGTGCGCGGCGGGTCCAGCACCGCGACGTTGGGCCGTCGCCGCTGTGCGCCCAGTGCCCTGCGCACCGAATCGGTGACGACCGAAACCCATCCCAGGTCGGCCAGCGCCTCGCGCGCCGACCGTGACGCGCCGCGCGACGTGTCGACGGTGACGACCTTCCCGGTGTCACCGACGGAGTGTGCCAGCGCCGCGGCGAAAATCCCTGCCCCACCGTACAAATCCCACGCCGTCATTCCCGGACGCAACTGTGCCCACTCGGACACCAGCCCGCTGTAAACCTGCGGGGCGTCGCGGTGCGCCTGCCAGAACGCGGTCACCGGCACCCGCCACATCCGGTCCCCGACGCGCTGCACCGCCTCGTATTCACCCTCGATGACGTGCGTGGCGGTCTTGCGACCCTCCCGAGGACCCGACTGCACCACGTGCCGGGCACCGTCGTCGTCGACGGCCACATGGACATGGGCGCCCTGCGGCCAGACCCAGTCATTGATGCCGTCGAGCATGCCAGGCGGCAGCTGCGCACAACCGAGATCGGTGACCAGTTCAGCGCTGTGATAACGGTGAAATCCGGCCTTCCCCAGCGCAGAGGTGTCCAATCGCACCCGGGTCCGCCAACCGGTGACCCCGCTCTCGCCTACCGGCTCGGCCACCGCGTCGTCCTCGTCACGCCAGGCGTACCCGCCCAGCCGCACCAGCTGATTGGCTACCACCGCGCCCTTCAGTCGCCGCACCGCAGCCGGATCGGCGAACGCCAGATCGCAACACCCCGCGCCATCCACCCCGGCGATAGGGCAGACAGAGTCAACGCGATCCGCGGAAGGGTCGATGACCTCGACAACGTCGGCGTGCCAATACGATCCTCGATCCGAGGCGCCGTCCCTGATCCGGACCCGGACCGTCTCACCGGGTAGCGCGTAGCGGACGAACACCACACGACCGTCATGGCGCGCGACACAACTGCCGCCATTGGCGGGCGGCCCCACGGTCAAGGTGAGTTCGGACGGCGAGCCCTGCGGCCCGTCGACCGTTCCGTCTTCGCTCAATCCAGGAAGCCCCTACGTGCGTCGCCCGGCGCGGACTGCGGCTGCAGAGTCTTGAGGCGTTCCGACGAACTCAGTTGCCACGGCACCGATGTCACCATCACATTCGGCTCGAACAAGAGCCGCCCCTTGAGCCGCAGCGCACTCTGGTTGTGCAGCACCTGTTCCCACCAATGACCGACCACATACTCGGGGATGAAGACCGTCACCACGGTGCGCGGCGATTCCTTGCTGACCCGTTTGACGTAGTCAAGCACCGGCCGAGTGATCTCACGGTACGGCGAGGCGATCACCTTCAACGGGGTGCTGATGTCGCTGCCTTCCCACTTGTGCACCAGCGCGCGCGTCTCGGCGTCGTCGACGCTGACCGTGATGGCCTCGAGCACGTCGGGTCGGGTTGCCCTGGCGTAGGCCAGCGCCCGCATCGTCGGCAGATGCAGCTTGGACACCAGAACGATCGCGTGGTTGCGGCTCGGCAACACCATGCTGTCGGCTTCTTCGGCCTCTTGGGCTTCCAGTTCGCGCGCGACGGTGTTGTAGTGCTTCTGGATCGATTTCATGATGACGAACAATGCACCCATCGCGAGGATTGCGATCCACGCGCCCGCGACGAATTTCGTCACCACCACGATGACCAAAACAGTTGCCGTGCATACGCATCCGATGGTGTTGATCACCCGCGACCGCTTCATATTGGCCCGCACGGCGGCCTCGGTCTCGGTGCGCAACAGTCGGGTCCAGTGCCGCACCATGCCGATCTGGCTCAGCGTGAACGACACGAACACACCCACGATGTAGAGCTGGATGAGTGCCGTCACCTCGGCCTGGAAGGCCACGACGAATGCGACGGCGGCCAATGCCAGGAACAGGATTCCGTTGGAGAACGCCAGCCGGTCACCGCGGGTGTGCAGCTGCCGCGGCAGGTAACGGTCCTGGGCGAGAATCGAAGCCAGCACGGGGAACCCGTTGAACGCGGTGTTGGCCGCCAGCACGAGGATCAACGCCGTGACACCGGCGATCAGATACAGCCCGATCGTGAAGTCGTGGAAGACCGCGTCGGCCAGCTGGGCGATCAAGGTCTTCTGGTGATAATCGGCTGGGGCGCCCACCAGCTGTGTCTGTGGATGCTCGACGATCTGCACGCCGGTTTCCTTGGCCAGCATGATGATTCCCATGAACAGCGTGATGGCGATCGCACCCAGCAGCGCCAGCGTCGTCGCGGCGTTGCGCGACTTGGGTTTCCGGAATGCTGGAACGCCATTGCTGATGGCCTCGACTCCGGTCAACGCCGCACTGCCCGACGAGAACGCCCGCGCCACAAGAAATACGAGCGCGAAACCGAGAATCTCGCCATGGTCGGGGTGCATCTCGAAGCCGGCCGACTCCGCGCGCAGCGGCGTGTCGAGCACATAGATCTGGAAGAAACCCCACCCGAGCATGATGAAGATGCCGACCATGAACGCATAGGTAGGAATCGCGAACGCGGTGCCGGATTCCCGGATACCGCGGAGGTTGATCGACGCCAACAGCAGTATGGCGATAACAGCGAACAACACCTTGTGCTGATTGATGAACGGCACCGCCGACCCGATGTTCGACATCGCCGAGGACATCGACACCGCGACCGTCAGCACGTAGTCGACCAGAAGCGCGCTGGCGACCGTCAGACCCGCGGTCGGACCGAGGTTGGTAGTGACCACCTCGTAGTCGCCGCCGCCCGACGGATACGCATGCACGTTCTGCCGGTAGCTTGCGATCACGACGAGCATGACCCCGGCAACGGCCAGACCGATCCACGGTGTCATCGAATACGCCGTCAGGCCCGCGACCGAGAGCACCAGGAAGATTTCCTCCGGCGCGTAGGCCACCGAGGACAGTGCGTCGGAGGCGAACACCGGCAGGGCGATCCGCTTGGGCAGCAGGGTGTGCGCCAGCTTGTCGCTGCGGAACGGCTTGCCGAGAAACAACCGCCGCGTGACGGTCGAAAGCTTTGACACGAGTGCCAAGGGTAAGCCCAGTGGTGAATGGTTGTAGCGTTCCGAGTGCGCAGGTTCGACCGGAAGGGACCAACAGGTGCGAGTAGTGGTGATGGGATGCGGCCGCGTCGGCGCGTCGCTGTCCGACAGTCTGGCCCGTATCGGCCACGACGTTGCGGTCATCGACCGGGACAGCACCGCGTTTCACCGTCTGTCCCCCGACTTCCCTGGCGAGCGGGTGTTGGGCATGGGATTCGACCGCGACGTGCTGCTGCGGGCGGGTATCGAGGATGCTGGCGCATTCGCGGCCGTGTCGTCAGGTGACAATTCCAACATCATCTCCGCGCGTGTCGCCCGTGAGACGTTCAGCGTCGAGCGCGTGGTGGCGCGCATCTACGACGCCAAACGTGCCGCGGTCTACGAGCGGCTGGGCATTCCGACCGTCGCCACCGTGCCGTGGACGACCGACCGGCTGCTCAACGTGCTGACCCGTGAAACCGAGACCACTAAGTGGCGCGACCCGTCAGGCAACGTCGGCGTGACCGAGCTGGCGCTGCACGAGGAATGGGTCGGCCGGCGGCTGACAAACCTCGAATCCGCCACCGGTGGCCGGGTGGCGTTCCTGATCCGCTTCGGCGAGGGCTACCTGCCCGACGCCAAGACCGTCGTCCAGGCGGGCGATCAGGTGTTCATGGCCGCCATCGCCGGACATATCGCCGAGGCGCTGGCCATCGCGGCGCTGCCGCCCGGCGAGGACGACGAGGCGCAATGAGGGTCGCCATCGCCGGGGCGGGCGCGGTCGGACGGTCGATCGCCAGGGAGCTCGTCGACAGCCACGAGGTCACACTGCTCGAACGCAACACCGACCACATCGACGTCGACGCGATTCCCGCCGCCCAGTGGCGCCTGGGCGACGCGTGCGAGCTGACCGTGCTGGAGTCGGTCGGACTGCAGGATTTCGACGTCGTGATCGCCGCAACGGGCGACGACAAGGTCAACGTGGTCGTCAGCCTGCTGGCCAAGACCGAGTTCGCCGTGCCCCGCGTGGTGGCCCGCGTCAACGACCCCCGCAACGAGTGGCTGTTCGACGAGAACTGGGGCGTCGACGTGGCGGTGTCCACACCACGCATGTTGGCCTCACTGGTCGAGGAAGCCGTCGCCGTCGGCGATCTGGTGCGGCTGATGGAGTTCCGCAAAGGTCAGGCGAACCTGGTGGAGATCACCCTGCCCGACGACACCCCGTGGGGCGGAAAACCCGTCAAACGTCTCGAACTTCCCCGCGACGCCACGCTGGTGACAATCCTGCGCGGTCCGCGCGTGATCGTGCCCGAGGGCGACGAGCCGCTGGAGGGTGGCGACGAACTGCTGTTCGTCGCGGTCACCGAGGTCGAGGATCGACTGCAGGAATTGTTACTCAATCCCGAGGCGCGCTGACCGTCCGCGGGGTGTAGACCGGCGGCGGGGTCGCCCTGTCGTGACAGGGCGCCGTTGACTCCGCTGAGACGCGGCCGAGATCGCTTTGCTCATTGCGGATACCCACCGCAGAAATCACCCCGGCGAGCACGAAGAGCACTGCCGTTACCAACATTCCCTGCCGGAACCCCGCGAAATCGACTGCGCTGACACCGTTCCCGTCGCTTCGCTCGCCCAGGGCGATGATCACGCCTGTGAAAGCGATCGCGATCAGGCCCGAGATGCGGGACACCGCGTTGTTGATCGCCGAACCGATACCGCTCTGTACGGGATCGACCGCAGCCAGAATCGCTGCCGTGAGGGGCGACACGGTGATGGTCAATCCGAGTCCGAACACCACGAGGCCGGGCAACATCTGCGTCCAGAAGTCGAACGGCTCAGCAGCCCGAGACATCAGCAGATAGCCGACCGCAGCGATCAGCGGTCCGACCGCCATGAACAGCCGCGGCCCGTGTCTGCCGGCCAGTGTGCCGAACCGGCGGGCCAGGAGAAACGAGAGCACCGGCACGGGCAGACTGGCCAAACCCGCGGCCGTAGCCGACAGCCCGGCAGTCTCCTGCAGGAACAGCCCGACGACGAGCATGCCGAGCGAGACACCCGCGTAGAGGAAAACCGTGGCCAGGTTCCCGACGGCGAAATTGCGGGCCGTGAAGATGTGCAGCGGCATCATCGGCGCCGGTGTTCGCCACTCCCACAACGGGAACGCGATCAGGCACACGAGACCGATCGCGAGAGCGACGACGACCGCGGGATGCGAAAAGCCCAGCCGCTGACCCTCGATCAGGGCGTACACCGCACCGGTGAGACCGACCGCGTTCAGCACCGCCCCGACGACGTCGACGCGCGCCGACCGATTCGAGGCGGCGAACTCACCCGCGGGCAACTTGGTCGCGAGGTAGAGCGTCATCGCCAGCGGGACGAGGTTGACCCCGAAGATCCACCGCCAGTTCAGCGCGTCGACCAAGACGCCGCCCAAGAGTGGCCCGACCACGAAAGCCGTTCCAGTCCAAGCGGTCCAGGTTCCGATCGCGCGGGCTTGGGCCGCCCCGGAGAAGCGGGAGTTGATCATCGCGAGCGAACTCGGCACCAGGAACGCCGCGCCGATGCCCTGCAAACAACGCGCCGCGACGAGCACCCAGCCGGTGGGCGCCACCGCGCACAGCGCCGAGGACACCGCGAATACCGCGAGGCCCATACGCAACACCGCGAGCCGGCCGAACTGGTCGGAGATCGCCCCGGCGACGAGGATCAGCGCGCCGAGTGTGAGCAGGTAGCCGTCGACCACCCACTGCTGCAGCGCCAAACCGCCGCCGAAGTCGCGCCCGATCGCGGGCAACGCCAGATTGACCACGGACCCGTCGAGAAACGCGACGAAGGACGCCAGCACGGCAACCGCGACGAGCGGCTTGTCGGTGTCGTCGTCGCGGCGACGACTCAGATCGTCAGGCTCAGTGGGCATCCGGCTGCGTTACGCCCGGAGTCTCGCTCTGTGCGTCTCCCGGAAGGGCTTCGACCTCAGAGGCTTCGGGGCTCTCGGCGTGGATCGCCCGTTGCGCCGCCCGGATGGCGAGATAGGTGACCAATGCCGCCACCGCCGTCAGCGGCCAACCCATCGAGATGCGTGCGACACCCAACCAGCCCGTCTGATCGGCGTCGTAGAGGTGGTGCTGGACGACGAAGCGGGAGCCGAAGACGAGCACCCACACCATCGTCGCGATGTCGAACGCCCGGACCGCCTTGCGCACCTCGCGCCAATCGCGATCGTGGTCGTTGACCCAGCCCCAGACGTAGCCGACGACGGGACGGCGGATAACCACTGACAGCGTGAAGACGGATGCCCAGATCAACGACGACCAAATGCCAAGCAGGAAATAGCCTTTGGACTCGCCCATGAAATAGGCGATCGCCGCGCAGATGCCGACACCGATGAATCCGGAGATCGCCGGCTGGGTGGACTCGCGGCGTACCAGTCGCCACACCAGGATGAGCGCGGCGATACCGAGGGCGGAGTAGATGGCTGCGGTGAGCCCGAAGAATTGGGATACCGGGACGAACGCCACCACCGGTAGCGAGGAGTAGATCAGACCGCTGACGCCGCCCATTTGCTCCAGGACGGCGTGTGCCTTGCTGGAACGCTTCCCCGGTTCAGGTCCGGGGTCACTCACTTTTGGATCTCGTAGTGCGGGTTGTAGATCGCTTTGGTGCCGTTGTCCAGTTTGCCGACGCGGCCATGGACCTTGAGCATGCGGCCCGATTCGATGCCGGGGATCCGACGCTGGCCGAGCCAGACCAGCATCACGGTGTCGGTGCCGTCGAACAGTTCGGCCTTGACGCCGCCCGCGCAGCCTTTGCCGTTGCATTCGACGCTGCGCAGGGTGCCGACCATGGTGACTTCCTGCCCGCGTTGACAGTCGATCGCCTTGGAGGCGCCGGTGTTGGCGGCTTCGTCACTCAGCTCTTCGACGTCGAGTTGTTCCGGGGCCTCAGTCAGCCGCCGGGTCAGTCGGCGTAGGTACCCTTCGGCCGTAGCCATGGTCTCTCCTGAACGTTCCGCAGATCTACCGTTGATCTATACCCCGAACAACGCCACGGTAGACCTCTTGGTTCCGATCTGCCACGCGGGGTGAGTCGACGCGCCGATCAGGCAGTTTTCAAGGCACCATCGTGTGATGAGCGTCATTCTGCGCGGCGTCACGACGGTGCTGCTGCCCGGCACCGGATCCGACGACGACTACGTGTACCGGGCGTTTTCGGCGGCCCTCCATGACCAGGGCGCCGTGGTCGTCACCCCCAAGCCCCAACCTGCCCGACTCGTCGACGGGTATCACGACGCTCTGGACAACGCGGCGCGCACAGCGCCGATCGCTGTCGGCGGGGTGTCCATCGGTGCCGCGGTGGCGGCCGCGTGGGCGCTTGCTTATCCCGGCCGCACGGTCGCAGTCCTCGCGGCGCTGCCGGCGTGGACGGGCGCACCGGACATGGCGCCCGCCGCGATAGCTGCGCGCCACTCAGCGAGTGTGCTGCGACGCGACGGGCTGGCGTCGGCCACCGCGCAGATGCGGGCGGGCAGCCCGCAGTGGCTGGCCGACGAGCTCACCCGGTCTTGGGTGGGCCAGTGGCCGTCGCTGCCCGACGCGATGGACGCCGCGGCGACCTACGTGGCGCCGACGTGCAGCGAGTTGGAACGGCTGGCGGTCCCGATGGGCATCGCGGCGGCCACCGACGATCCGGTGCACCCGGTGGAGGTGGGCGTCGAGTGGATGACGGCGGCACCGCGTGCGGCCTTGCGCACGATCACGCTCGACGAGTTGGGCGCCGACCCGGCCGTGCTGGGCGCTGCCTGCGTGTCCGCGCTGCTGGAGGCGTGACTTCGGTGTAGTCAGTCGCGCTGACCGCGACCGATCACACCGAAATCGCTATCCGCCGGTGATGGTTCGCAATTGCTGCATGGCCGAACCCTGCTCGCTGCGGCGCGCGGCCGGCGTCGGCGCTGCCGGCTGCTGATCGCCAGCCTGCTGCGCCTGCTGAGCCGCGGCGGCCCGCAGCTGGTTCGCCATCGGTTCGGGCAGCTCGACCGGCAGCGGGGTGCGCACCGGCAACGGGGTGTCGCCGCGGCGAACCACGGTGTCGGCCAGCGCATCTCGCGCCTGCTTCGCAAGCGCGTCGGCGCTCTCCTCGGGGCCGTTCACGACGCACCGAATCATCCAGCGATAGCCGTCGACGCCGATGAACCGCACCACACCGGATTCCTGGGCGCCCGGCGCCGCGCCGACGACCTCACGGCCCCACCGGCCGTCCTTGATCGCCACCTGCGCGGCGTCCTTACGCAACGACTCCGCCAGTTCGGCGGCGACCTCACGCCACAGGCCCGCGGACTTGGGTGCGGCGTAGGCGGCGACGGTGAACCGGCCGTAGGGCGTGACGACCCACACCGCACTGGGCACACCCTGCTGGGTGAGCTCCACCTGCACCTGCCCGGCCTCCGGCAGCGGTATGAGCACCGAACCCAGGTCGAGACGTCCTTCGGCCGCAACCGCCGGATCGTCGAAGTCCTCGATGTCGAACGGACCATCCAGGTCGTCGTCATTTTCGGTCACCGGGGTGACCTCGTCTCCGCTGTCACCGCTGCTGCCGCTCTCGTCGCCTTTTTGCTTACCGAATGCCATTTCACAAACTCGCATGTCCGCCGGAGGAACCGTGGCCGCCGTCGCCACGGGAAGTGTCTGCCAGACCAGCTTCGTCGAACGACGTCACCTCGACCAGTTCGGGCAGCTCGACGCGCTGAACCAAAAGCTGTGCGATCCGGTCTCCGCGGTGCACGACAATGGGTTCAACCGGGTCGAGATTGATCAATGACACCTTGATCTCGCCGCGGTATCCGGCGTCGACCGTACCGGGGCTGTTCACGATCGAAAGTCCCACGCGGGCAGCCAAACCCGAACGCGGGTGAATCAGTCCGACCATCCCGTGCGGGATGGCGACCGCGATGCCGGTCGGCACGAGCGCACGCTGACCCGGAGCCAGTTCGACCTCGGTGGCGCTGAACAGATCGACACCCGCGTCGCCCTCATGGGCACGACTCGGCATGGGCAGATCGGGGTCCAGGCGCACGACCGCGAGAGTGGTGGACACGACGTCAGAGATTACTCTTGGCCCCGTGTCCGACACGCGCGCCACGTCCCAAACCGTTCGCTACCGCGAACGGCTGATGGTGCCGTGGTGGTGGTGGCTGCCCGGCATGGGATTGGCCGCGCTGATCGCACTCGAAGTCAACCAGGGCGTGCCTGCGATCCCGGTCTGGCTGCCCTACGCCGTATTGCTGCCGGTCGCGGCCGTCGTGCTGCTGATGTTGGGCAACACGCAGGTGCGTGTGGTCCAGGGGACGGGTGAAACCGAGCTGTGGGTCGGCGACGCGCATCTGCCCGTCAGCGTCATCTCCCGGTCGGCCGAAGTTCCGCGCAGCGCGAAATCCGCCGCCCTGGGACGTCAGCTGGATCCGGCCGCCTACGTCGTGCACAAGGCATGGATCGGCCCCATGATTCTTCTGGTTCTCGACGATCTGGACGATCCGACGCCGTATTGGCTGGTGAGTTGCCGTCACCCCGACCGGGTGCTGGCGGCGCTGCGCAGTTCCTGAGGTTGTCAGGCCGCGCAGTCGGTGCAGATCATCAGGCCGTTCTTCTCGCTGGCGAGACGACTGCGGTGATGGACCAGGAAGCAGCTCGAGCAGGTGAACTCATCAGCTTGTTTCGGGATGACGCGGACCGACAGCTCCTCACCGGACAGGTCGGCTCCGGGCAGTTCGAAAGATTCGGCGGATTCAGACTCGTCGACGTCAACAACGGCGGACTGGGCCTCGTTACGCCGCGCCTTCAGCTCCTCCAGCGAATCCTCCGAAACGTCATCTGTTTCGGTACGCCGCGGGGCGTCGTAATCGGTAGCCATTTCGTGTCCCCTCCATCAGACCTTGCAGCAGTGCTTTGTACCAGCGTCGAACGCATCCACCAAATGATTCGTGCCCGGATTGAAACACGTTGCACTGTGATTTACATCACAGTCTCGTAGATGCCACCGCGAGGTCGCAGCGACGGGGCCTTTAGAGTGCTCTCGTGGTCGCGCAAATCACAGAGGGTACGGCATTCGACAGACACGGTCGCCCATTCCGGCATCGCAATTACCTGCCTGGGATTCTGGTGCTCGTCGCCCTGGCCGTCGTGACGCTGACCATCTGGGTCATCGCCCTCAACCAGCCGGTCGCCGTGGAAGAGACCCTGGCGTGCAATCCACCGCCTCCGCCGGCAGACGCGAACAACCCGCCACCGGCGCTCGGAGAGCAGCTGACCCGCAGCGAGATGGTCGACGTCACCCCCGCCAAGCTCGCCGACGCCAAGATCAGAGTCCTCAATGCGAGCGGCCAGGGCGGCCAGGCCGCCGAAGTGGCCGGCGCGCTGCGCGATCAGGGTTTCGCCGAGCCGACGGCAGCCAATGACGCCGTCTACGCCAGCGCGCGGCTGACGTGCCAGGGCCAGATCCGGTTCGGCCCCTCCGGGCGAGCGGCCGCCGCCGCGGTCTGGCTGGTCGCGCCGTGCACCGAATTGTTCGAGGACAAGCGCACCGACGACACGGTCGATCTGGCGATCGGCACCGAGTTCACCGAACTGAGTCACAGCGACGACATCGACGCCGCGCTCGCCAGCCTGCGTCCCGATGCGACGCAGACGATCGACACGGCACTGCTGGAGAAGATTCACTCCAGCACCTGCTAGGCACGTATTCCGCTCGCGCCCAAGAAATTTGCACTTACAGCGCGCCCGACCGATTCAGCACCGCCGCCAGCTCGTCGGATATTCCGGGTGCCGACGCAACGATCAGGCCCGGCGTGCCGTCACTGGCGGGTAGCCGCAGTGCTGCCCCGGCCTCGGCGGCGATCAGCGCGGCCGCGGCCCAGTCCCACACGTGCACACCGTCCTCGTAGTAGGCGTCCAGTCCGCCGGCGGCCACCATGCAGAGGTCGAGTGCACACGACCCGAAACGACGGATGTCGCGAACGGCCGGCAGCACCTCGGTGAGGATCTGTGCCTGCCGTGCCCGTTTCTCGGCGGCATACGAAAAGCCGGTGCCCACCAACGACATTGACAACTCAGAGGCGGCGCTGGCCCGCAAACGCGTCGTCACTCCCCCGCGGCGCAGATGCGCGCCGTGACCCACCGCCGCGGAGTACAGCGCTCCGGTCGGCACATTCGCGACCGCCCCGGCCACCGAAGCCCCGTCGCGCTGCACGCCGACCGACACCGCGTACGCCTCGAGGTCGTAAACGAAGTTCACGGTGCCGTCGATGGGATCGACCACCCATGTGAGCCGTCCATCGTTCGTTCCGCCCTGCTCCTCACCCATCACGGGCTCCCCCGGGCGCAGGACCGCCAGCCTGTCGCGCAGCAGCGCCTCGGTTTCGGTGTCGACAACGGTGACGGGGTCCGTCGGCGTGCTCTTCGACCGCACCGGCGAGGCGGCGCTCCGGTCGCCGAAGACTTCGGCGCGGCGCGCTCGCACGAATGTGGCCGCCTCGGTGGCCAGTTGTTCGGCTACCGAACGCAGTGCGGCGGGATCGGTCAATGATTCCCGGCCCGCCGGGGTGTTTTCGACCACCCGCCTATCGCAACACAGTCCTGCCGCACGCGCGGCCCCTCGTCGCCAACCGGTTGCGCGACTGCCGCACATGGTTTTTGCGGAGCCGTTAAGGTGTGTGGCGCATCGCAGTGCGGGGCCGATCCCAAAGGAGCGCCGATGACAGCCACCGATTCAGCCGCGGGTGCAGCGGACAGCGGCGCGGGCCAACGCCGCGGCTTCGGTATCGACGTTGGCGGAAGCGGCGTCAAGGGCGGGATCGTCGACCTCGACACCGGTCTGCTGATCGGCGACCGCTTCAAACTCGAGACCCCGCAGCCGGCGACCCCCGACGCGGTCAGCAAGACCGTGGCGGCCGTGGTGCGCGAGTTCGGCTGGACCGAGAAAGTCGGCGTCACATATCCCGGCGTGGTGTCCGACGGGATCGTGCACACCGCCGCCAACGTCGACAAGAGCTGGATCGGCAGCAACGTCAGCGAGTTCTACAGCAAGGCGCTCGATGGCCAGCAGGTGACGGTGCTCAACGACGCCGACGCGGCCGGACTGGCCGAGGAGAGGTTCGGCGCGGGCCGAGACAACACCGGCGTCATCGTGCTGCTGACCTTCGGCACCGGCATCGGCTCGGCGGTGATTCACAACGGTGTCCTGCTGCCCAACACCGAGTTCGGCCACCTCGAGGTCGACGGCAAGGAAGCCGAGCACCGCGCGGCATCCTCGGTCAAGGAAAAGAAAGACTGGAGCTACGAACGCTGGACTAAAGAGGTGACAAAGGTGCTGGTAGCGATTGAGAACGCGATCTGGCCCGACCTGTTCATCGCGGGCGGCGGCATCAGCCGTAAGGCCGACAAATGGGTTCCACTGCTGCAGAACCGCACCCCGGTCGTGGCGGCGGCACTGCAGAACACCGCCGGCATCGTCGGCGCCGCGATGGCCGCTGAGGTCGACGTCACAGCTACTGGCAAGTAGCCGCGCCGAAACCATCGAATTTGCCGCTCAACGCGGCAGCCGCACACACTGTCGTTACAATGGTCGACGGCGGCCGTAGCCCGGATAGCGGCGAAATCAAACCGCCGATATTCGACAGCCGACATTTTTCGATGGCGCATGGTCCCAACCTGCGGTGGGATCTGCACTGCCCACCGGAACGAAGTACGACGAAAGAGTGACGTGGCAGCGACAAAGGCAAGCCCGGCAGCCGATCAACCGGTGAAGCGCACCGCTACCAAGACCGCGGCCAAGAAGGCGCCGGCGGCCAAGTCCGCCAACGGTTCGGCGCCAGCGAAAAAGGCTGCCAAGACAACTGCCGCGAAGGCGACAAAAGCGACGGCGCCCGCCAAGGCGACCAAAGCGGCGGCCAAGGCTGCGCCCGCCAAACGAGCCGCCAAGGCAAAGACCGATGGCGCGCCGGCCACCCGCGGCCGCGCCAAGAAGGCCACCTCGCCTGAGGAAGCGACCAAGGGCGACGTCGATGCAGAGGCCCTCGAAACCGAAGAGCTCGACGGTGAGCCCGACGGCGATATCGAGGTAGATGACGCCGACATCGACCTGACCGACATCGAGGTCGATGACGAGGCCGGCGACGATGATGCCGACGACAGCGACGGCGAAGAGGCCGAGGGCGACGCAGCCGCCAAGCCCGCCGCCAAGGTCGCCACCGCGGCACCAGCCGCCGACGACGACGAGATCGCCGAGCCGAGCGAGAAAGACAAGGCTTCCGGCGACTTCGTCTGGGACGAAGAGGAATCCGAGGCTCTGCGGCAGGCCCGCAAGGATGCCGAGCTGACCGCTTCGGCCGACTCGGTGCGCGCCTACCTGAAGCAGATCGGCAAGGTCGCGCTGCTCAACGCCGAGGAAGAGGTCGAGCTCGCCAAGCGCATCGAGGCCGGGCTGTACGCCACCCAGCTGATGGCTGAACTCGCCGACAAGGGCGAGAAGTTGCCTGCGGCGCAGCGTCGCGACATGGCGTGGATCTGCCGCGACGGCGACCGCGCGAAAAACCATCTGCTGGAAGCGAACCTGCGGCTGGTGGTGTCGCTGGCCAAGCGCTACACCGGCCGCGGCATGGCGTTCCTGGATCTCATCCAGGAAGGGAACCTCGGTCTGATCCGTGCAGTCGAGAAGTTCGACTACACCAAGGGTTACAAGTTCTCCACGTACGCGACGTGGTGGATCCGCCAGGCGATCACCCGCGCGATGGCCGACCAGGCCCGCACCATCCGCATCCCGGTGCACATGGTCGAGGTCATCAACAAGCTCGGCCGCATCCAGCGTGAGCTGCTGCAGGACCTGGGCCGCGAGCCCACGCCCGAAGAGCTGGCCAAGGAAATGGACATCACGCCGGAGAAGGTGCTGGAGATCCAGCAGTACGCGCGTGAGCCGATCTCGCTGGACCAGACCATCGGCGATGAAGGCGATTCGCAGCTCGGTGATTTCATCGAGGACTCCGAGGCCGTCGTCGCGGTCGACGCGGTGAGCTTCACGCTGCTGCAGGATCAGTTGCAGTCGGTGCTGGAGACGCTGTCCGAACGCGAAGCCGGTGTCGTGCGACTTCGGTTCGGTCTCACTGACGGCCAGCCGCGCACGCTCGACGAGATCGGTCAGGTCTACGGCGTGACGCGTGAGCGCATCCGTCAGATCGAGTCCAAGACGATGTCGAAGCTGCGCCACCCAAGCCGCTCTCAGGTGCTGCGCGACTACCTCGACTAGCGATCAGGGTTTGGCGAAGCCGGCCGTGCTCAACGTCTTCTGCCCGGCTTCGCCCGTGACGGCTTCGATGAACTTGCGGGTCAGTTCCTGATGCTCGGATGACTTCAGCGCGGCGATCGGATAGGTATTCAGCGCGTCGGCGGATTCGGGGAACGGTACCGCGGTGACCTTGTCCCCCGCGCCGATCGCATCGGTAACGTACACGAGTCCGGCGTCGGCCTGGCCCGTCGTCACCTTGTTGAGCACATCGCTGACCGAAGATTCCTCACTGACGGGCATGATGTCCACGTCGGTGGCTTCCTCGACCTTCTGGGTAGCCGAGCCACACGGCACCTGGGACGCGCACACCACCACGGCGAGACCAGGCTTCGTCAGATCCTGAAACGACTTGACCTGCTTCGGATTTCCCGGCACGACGACGATGGTCAACGTGTTCGACGCGAAGTTCACCGGGTCGCCGTCCACCAGGCCCGCCTGCGCCGCCTTATCCATGTTCTTGGTATCGGCGGACGCGAAGACATCGGCCTGCGCACCCTGCGTCAGCTGAGTGACCAGATCCGAGGAGCCCGCGAACGAAAACTCCACCGTCGCTCCTGCATTGTCGGTTTCGAACTGCTCGCCAATCTCGGTGAAGGTCGACTTCAGTGACGCCGCCGCGAACACCATGATCGTCTGATCCCCGGCTTTATCGCCGGAACCGCATGCGGACAGCACGAGTGCCAGAGCAGCAGTCGATACAAACAGCTTGGACTGCTTCATGATTGGCCGCCGCGAGTCTCGACGATCACGGTCGTGGCTTTCACCACCGCGACGGCCACGCTGCCCGGTTCGAGCTGAAGTTCTCGTACCGCGTCGGTGCTCATCAACGAGACGACGGTGAACGGTCCGCACTGCATCTCGACCTGGGCCATCACGGTGTCGGTGACGACCTTCGTCACTAGCCCGGCGAACCGGTTGCGCGCCGAACTCGCGACACTCAGCGGGTCCTTCGGAGCCCCGCTGACGTTAGCCCGCGCGAACGCGGCCAGCGCGGCCCCGTCGATCGCCTTGCGGCCCGACGCATCGAGATGAGCGGTCAACGCGCCCTCGTCGATCCATCGGCGCACGGTGTCGTCGCTGACCCCGAGAAGTTCGGCGGCCTCGCGGATGCGAATTTCCGGCACGGCGGAAGCGTACCGACCGCTAGTCGCAGGAACAACCGTATCCACGGCTCCAAAAAGCTGATTTGTCCGTGCTTGCGGGAAAATATGGAGTTTCACTACCGACCGGTAGGGTTGCGCTCCGTGCCCGATAAGCCTGCTAAAGTCCCGCCCGCCCGCGTAGTCCGCATCATCGAATCCGCCCGCGCCGCGCTGCAGAAGGTCAACCGGGCGATGGTGCCCGGCTACGTCGCGCTGCTCGAGACGGCGCAGGGCGCCTGGGTGACTCAAGCTCTCTACGTCGCCGCCAAGCTCGGCATCGCAGACGAGCTCGCGAACGGCCCCAAGACCGCCGATCAGGTTGCTGCGAAAGTGGGCGCGCATCCCGACTCGGTGTTTCGCTTGATGCGCATGCTCGCCGGCCGCGACGTGTTTCACCAGCTCCAGGATGGCCGGTTCGAGTTGGCCGCGATGGGTGAAGCGCTGCGCGCAGATGCGCCCAACTCTCTGCGGTCGATGGTCTTGTTCATCGGGTCTCCTGAGCACTGGGCGGAGTGGGGCGAGCTGCTCTACTCGGTGCAGACGGGTAAACCTTCACCCGAAAAGCTATACGGCAAGTCGTATTTCGAGCACCTCGACGAGGCCCCCGAACAGGCGGCGATCTTCAACGACGCCATGTCATCGATGGCGGCGTTGGCCAACGAGACGGTGCTCCCGGTGTATGACTTCTCCGGCTTCAAGCTCATCGCCGACGTCGGCGGTGGCCACGGCAACCTGCTCAGTGCCATCCTGCGCTCGGCTCCGACGGCTCGCGGCGTGCTTTACGACCTTCCGTCGGTCGTCGCGGGCGCCGGGCCGGTGCTCGAGGCTGCCGGCGTCGCGAATCGTTGTGCCGTCGAGGGCGGCTCGTTCATGGACTCGGTGCCCGACGGCGCGGACGCCTACGTGATGAAGTCGATCATCCACGACTGGGACGACGACATCTCCGAGAAGATCCTGCGCAACGTCCGCACCGCGATCGCGCCGAACGGCCGACTGCTGCTGCTTGAGCTCGTGCTGCCCGAGCGCGCGACCTCGAACTGGGGAGCCGTCCTCGATATGGAGATGCTTGTTTCCCCCGGCGGCCGGGAGCGCACCCGCGCAGAGTTCGCCAATCTGTTGTCGCGATGCGGATTCCGGCTCACGCGCGTCGTCGACACCGCGACGCCGATGATGTCGATCGTGGAGGCCGCTCCGGCCTAGCAGGCCGACTCAGCGCTTCTTTTCGCGCACCTTGTACGTCGAGGGCCACGATTCCCTGGTCTCGTCGCCGACCAGCGGCACGCCCTTGCTGCCTATGCGAATGTCGAACGCCTCCTTGCCCGCGCCGACCTCCCGGTTGGCGTGCTCGGTGGCGAGGTAGATCAACTGGTCGATCTCGGCCTCGGCGAAGGCGACGAACGTGGTGTTACGCACGATCTCCTCCTCGGGCGGAGCCATCCGCTCGGGAAGCAGTCGCGACGCCAGCGCCGCGAGCCCCAGCAGTGAGAACGGGACAACCCAGTAGCAGACGAACGACAGCGGTGTTTTGGTGTCGAGGATGGTCGCTTCGCCGTACACGATCGGCGGAATGGCCGACGACACCGTCATCCCTGCGAACGCGGCCACCCAGATCCACGTCAGCACCGAGGTGATGCGCTTGAAGACCTCGGTCTCGATGATTTCTTTCGGCTGACCGACCTCGGCGAACTCACGTACGAACGGCCTGCCGACCAGGATGCTGCCCAGTGCCACCAGGAAGATGCCGACGTTGCTCAGCGGCTGCATCCACTGCTGCATGAACTGGTCGCTCAACGTGAAGGTCAGGACCGTCAGCACTAAAAACGTTGCGATGGCGCCTATTTCGAGCGTGCGGCCCGCCGATCCCTTCACGCGTCCGATAACGAACGACAGCACGGCGATCGCGAACGCGACCACTACCGCGGTATGGAAGGGGACGTTGCCGACGAGAACCCAATAGACGATCCACGGCGCGAAGCCCAGAAGAATGCCCACGGTGGGTCAGTCTAGGTTGTCAGTCAATGGCCGAACTGTAAACCCGTTGCACTGGCCGCAGCGCCGACTACGTTGTGACAGGTGAAGCGCCGCAACGTGTCGTCCGGCTCCGAGTACGAGGCCACGGTCGGATACTCGCGGGCAGTACGCACGGGACCCTACGTCGCTGTTGCGGGCACGACCGGCGCCGGTGATGGTGCCGCGGAACAGGCCCGGGACGCGTTGCGGCGCATAGCGATCGCACTGCAAGACGTCGGCGCTGCCCTGTCGGACGTGGTGCGTACCCGGATCTACGTGACGGACATGTCGCGCTGGGTTGATGTCGGCGCGGTCCATGCAGAGGTGTTCGGCGACATCATGCCTGTGGCGACCATGGTCGAGGTATCCGCACTGATCGCGCCCGAACACCTCGTGGAGATCGAGGTCGACGCGTACGTGGATGGGGCCGGATAGACCTGGCAGCCCGCTACTGCGCCAGCGGTGCGAATAGGCCGTCGGGTCCCGGCGCGTACGGCGTGACAGTGATCACAGCTTTCGCAGGTAGTGAACCGTACAAATGTGGGAACACCATCGCATCGGGATCGCTCGGGGCACCGGGCTCCCAGCGGATCGGAGAGGACAAGCGTGCGGGGTCGACGCGGAGTAGCAGGAGGTCTGTGCGACCGGCGTACAGCCGGTTCGCCGGCAGATGCACCTGCTCAGGCGTGGACAGATGCACGAAACCGTGCGAGGCCAGCGAGTCAGGCCGAAGCTCACCGTCGCCCTGCGCCGACTGCCACTCCTCGGCACCGCAAATGTGGACCAGCACAGCCGGCAAGGGTCGCATACCGGCTATCTAACCCGTGGGCAACTTGGCGTAACGGTGAGACACGACACACCGGTAAACCCCTAGGGAACAAGGCCGAAACCGAAAGCGTCTGAGACAGTAGAGATACGCGAGTAACCGATGGAGGTGCCATGACCGCAACGCTCATTAGCCCGGAACTGACAAAGGCTGACCGCTGCGATCGCTGCGGAGCCGCGGCTCGCGTACGGGCAAAGCTCCCGTCGGGCGGCGAACTCCTGTTCTGCCAACACCATGCCAACGAGCACGAAGCCAAGCTGGTGGAGCTCGCTGCGGTTCTTGAGACGAGCCCCGTAGAGGTCTGAGCGCCGACACGACGGCCTGCCCCGTTAGGCGGGACGGGCCGTCGTCAGGAATGCTGGACTGGACATGAGCGACCAGTCCCAGCCGCTACCGCTACCGCCGTCGCGCCATCACATCAGGCATATCGTTCGACGCACGCTTTCAAAAAGCTGGGATGATTCGATCTTTTCGGAGTCGGCTCAGGCGGCGTTCTGGTGCGCATTGTCCCTGCCCCCGCTGCTGCTGGGGATGCTCGGCAGTCTGGCGTACATCGCGCCATTGTTCGGCCCGGAGACACTGCCGGCAATCCAGGATCAGTTGATCAGCACTGCGGAACGATTTTTCTCGTCCAGCGTCGTGGACGAGATCATCGCCCCGACCGTGTACGACATCGTCAAGGGCGCCAGGGGCGAAGTCGTGTCGATCGGTTTCGTGATCTCGCTGTGGGCGGGCTCGTCGGCGATCTCGTCGTTCGTCGACTCCGTCGTCGAGGCTCATGACCAGACCCCGCTGCGCCATCCGGTCCGGCAGCGCTTCTTCGCGCTCGGCCTCTACGTGGTGATGCTGGTGGCGGCCATCGCGGCGGCGCCGTTCGTCGCGCTCGGCCCGCGCAAGATCGCCGAGCATCTGCCCGAGAGCTGGGACAACGCGCTGGCCTTCGGCTACTACCCGCTGCTGTTCGTCACGTTGGTCGTCAGCGTGAACATCCTGTACCGGGTGTCGTTGCCCGAACCGCTGCCGTCGCATCGGCTCATCCTGGGCTCGGTGCTTGCGACGGTGGTATTCCTCATCGCGACGTTGGGGCTGCGGTTCTACCTGACGTGGATCACCAGCACCGGATACACCTACGGCGCCCTCGCGACGCCGATCGCGTTCCTGTTGTTCGCCTTCTTCCTCGGGTTCGCGATCATGCTGGGCGCGGAACTGAACGCCGCGATTCAGGAGGAGTGGCCCGCGTCCCCGACGCATGCCAAACGGGTCCGGTTGTGGCTCAAACGGAAGGCCGAGTCGCGTAACGGCGATGATCCGCCCGCGCGGGAAGAAGACACCGTGCCGGCCGCGGACGCGATGGCCGGATTGCCGCCTCCGCCGGCGGGTCCCGACGTCGCTACTTCTTGAGCTTGTCGTAGATCTTCTTGCAGTCCGGGCAGACCGGCGACCCGGGCTTGGCGGCCTTCGTAACCGGGAAAACCTCGCCGCACAGCGCCACGACGTGCGTACCCATCACTGCGCTCTCGGCGATCTTGTCCTTTTTGACGTAATGAAAGAACTTCGGAGCGTCGTCGTCGGTCCCGTCGTCGACGCGTTCGTCGGTGTCGGTGCGCTCGATCGTCTGGGTCTGCATGCCAACCATTTTGCCTGTAAGAATTCCGACACGTACAGCAGACGATCGGTGTGGAACAGTGGAGGTATGAAACACGGCCCAGAGCTGAGTTTCGATGATGACGGTCGACCGATCCTGATCACGCAGGCCGCACCCTCGTACGAAGTCCAGCACCGCCAGCGGGTACGCAAGTACCTCGCGCTGATGTTCTGGCGCATTCCCGCGCTGATCGCCGCCGCGGTGGCATACGGCATTTGGGAGAACGGACTCATCTCGCTGGCGATCCTGGTGGCGTCGATCCCGCTGCCGTGGATCGCGGTGCTCATCGCCAACGATCGGCCGCCGCGCCGTGCAGAGGAACCGCGTCGATACGAGTCCGCGCGCCGAATCCCGTTGTTCCCGACGGCGGAGAGACCCGCCCTGGAGTATCGCGCGCACTCGACGCGGCAATCGGGCGAAGGCGATTCGCGCGGCGATTTCGCGGACTGAGGATTTTCTAGCGCATTTCTCAGCACATTCTCAGGTCGAGTGCGGAAAACCGCTGATCAGAACGTGTGAAGCGACCGATCGGTGGGAACTCCTACGGGCAGATGAGCGTTGTAGCTCATGAAAGATCGACCCGATCAGGAGGCCGTCATGGCAAATGCCACCCTTACCCGCATCGAGGGCGACCTGGACGCCCAGAGTCCAGCCGCCGACCTCGTACGCGTCTACTTGAACGGGATTGGCAAAACGGCCTTGCTCAACGCCGCCGATGAGGTTGAACTTGCAAAGCGCATTGAGGCAGGCCTTTACGCGCAACATCTGCTGGCCACCAGGAAGCGATTGGGCGAGAACCGCAAACGTGATCTTGGCGCTGTCGTCCGCGACGGCGAGGCCGCCCGCCGCCACCTCCTGGAAGCCAACCTCCGCCTGGTGGTGTCGCTGGCCAAGCGCTACACCGGACGCGGCATGCCGCTGCTGGACCTGATTCAGGAGGGCAACCTCGGCCTCATCCGCGCGATGGAGAAGTTCGACTACGCCAAGGGATTCAAGTTCTCGACGTATGCGACGTGGTGGATCCGCCAGGCGATCACCCGCGGCATGGCCGATCAGAGCCGTACGATCCGGCTTCCGGTCCACCTCGTGGAGCAGGTCAACAAGCTGGCCCGCATCAAGCGTGAGATGCACCAGAATCTAGGCCGCGAGGCCACCGACGAGGAGCTGGCCGAAGAGTCCGGTATCCCTGTGGAGAAGATCACTGATCTGCTCGAGCACAGCCGCGATCCGGTGAGCCTGGACATGCCTGTCGGCAGCGACGAGGAAGCGCCATTGGGCGACTTCATCGAAGACGCCGAGGCGATGTCGGCCGAGAACGCGGTGATCTCCGAGCTGCTGCACACCGACATCCGCCACGTGCTGGCCACGCTCGACGAGCGCGAGCAACAGGTGATCCGCCTGCGGTTCGGCCTGGACGACGGACAACCGCGCACACTGGACCAGATCGGCAAGCTGTTCGGTCTGTCGCGCGAGCGCGTCCGCCAGATCGAGCGCGAGGTCATGGCCAAGCTCCGCAACGGCGAACGCGCCGACCGGTTGCGGTCTTACGCCAGCTAAGAGCGTCTCCCCGAATGCCCGCCGGTTCGCCGGCGGGCATTCTTCGTCGCACGTGTCGGCGTGCGTAGCGGCGCTCTGAGGGCCCCTTGGCCGGTAGACTCTGCGTGACGGAGGGTTGTGAAATGAACGATCTGGTCGATACCACCGAGATGTACCTGCGGACTATCTACGACCTCGAAGAAGAGGGCGTAGTGCCGCTGCGTGCGCGTATCGCCGAGCGCCTGGATCAGAGTGGTCCGACCGTCAGCCAAACCGTCTCCAGAATGGAACGCGACGGCCTGCTGCACGTCGCTGGTGACCGGCACCTCCAGCTCACCGACAAGGGCCGCGGCCTGGCCGTCGCAGTGATGCGCAAGCACCGCCTCGCCGAGCGGCTGCTGGTCGACATCATCGGGCTGCCGTGGGAGGAAGTGCACGCCGAGGCCTGCCGCTGGGAGCATGTGATGAGCGAGGACGTCGAGCGCCGCCTGGTGCGGGTCCTCGACAATCCCACAACCTCCCCCTTCGGCAATCCCATCCCGGGCCTGTCTGAGCTCGGTCTGGCCGCCGGCGGATTGGGCGCCGACCAGATCAATCTGGTTCGACTCACCGAATTGCCCGCAGGCATGCCCGTCGCGGTCGTCGTGCGGCAGCTGACCGAGCACGTACAGGGCGATGTCGAGTTGATCGGGCGGCTCAAGGACGCTGGCGTCGTGCCCAATGCCCGCGTGACGGTGGAAGCGAACGACCACGGTGGCGTCATGATCGTGATCCCCGGCCATGAGCAAGTCGAGCTGCCCCATCACATGGCGCACGCCGTGAAGGTCGAGAAGGTCTAGCGCCCAAGATCCTCACCCGGCACGGCGCCCGAACGCGCGCCTAGCCGGCAGCCGTACCCCCAATCGCTTGGCCAACCGGTATCCGGTCGTGGCCAGATCGCGAATCTGCTCCGGCCGCATCCCCGATTGCAGTGCGGTGTCGAGCATGCCCGCCATGCGATGGGTCTCGTCGCACCGTAGCGCCGCGTCCAACGACACCCCAGCCAACGGACCGTCACCGCGCGCGTACGCCGAGAAAGCCAGCAGCACAAGCGCTTCCACCCGCCAAGGTTCCGGAAGGGTGCGAGCCAGCTCGGCCCACAACGATTCGGCCTGCCCGGCATCCTCGCCGACCGCCAGCGCGTAGAGCGTGTCGCGCACCAGCGGGTCGGTCAGTGCGCACGCCAGCCGTGCCGCGGTGTCGTCGGACAGCGGCTGCCCATCGGCCACGGATACGACTGCAGCCATAGCCATTTCGACGTCACGCCGCACCTCGGCGTCCGACCGATCGACATCACAGCTTCCGATCGCGGCGGCCAGGCCAGCGCTGCGAGCCGGGTCGGCGACGGCGATGACCTCCTGCAGGTCCACGCGCCGCCTGTAGAGCCTGCGGCCGTCCAGGACCGCGGCGACGGCCAACGGCGATGCGGACGGGTCGTCGACGGTTCCGGAATTCCCGCAGCCGTCGGCGCAATGCCAGCGTCCCCCCGCCGCGACGCGATCGACGACATGGGCGGCGAGCAGTTCGATGTCGTGCTCGGCGAGTGTCATCGCCAGGGAGGCGGCCAGCAGACGGTATTCGTCGTTGCACATCCGGCAACCCGCGCCGTCGCCGTCGACGATGACCGCGATCGCCGCATCGGGTTGTGCGCCCGCAGCCACCTCGGCGATGTGCTCGACGGAATCGCTCAGTTCATCGGAAAGATCAACGCGCATAACGCATCCCATCTCCCCTCGATCGACCGTCACCAAGACGAGCGATTTCTCGGGCACGAAGCCCAGCACAGCGGGCAGGGCGGCGATCAGGACGCCGGGGCGGTTCAGGCTGAAGTCGGGCGATTGCGGTGTCATGTCCCCACCGTTGTTCCAGCCGCAGACTCCCCGAAGGCATCACAACGCCGCAGGGGCCAACCGTGTGGATGAATGCGTGATTGGGGATGAACGGGCTAGCCGTCGCGGCGCAGCTTCACCACCGCGTCCCGGAACAGGGCGTCCAGCGACGACGTGTCGGCGTCGTCCACCGCAGGGTCCTGCAACCAGCTGGCACTGACTCGGGTGTCAGCGATCTGGGCCGCGAACGTCATCACCGTGCGCTCGGATTCAGGGGTCGTCACCGTCTGCTCGACGGCATAAGCGTCGTCGGCGTCAACCGGCGGCGCGGGCAGCACCGTCACGTCCACCGTTGACGCCTCCTCACCCACGCCCACATCGAACGAGGGGCATCCGCGCAGTTGATCGAGCCGAATTCTCAACGCCGGGGCCGGCCGGGTCACCGTGACGATCAGCCTGCCCGCAGTCGCGCTGTCGACACCTTGCACGCCCACCGTCTCGCTATGCCACAGCGCCGGCGGCGTGCAGGTCGGCGGAGTCACCGCAGCTCCCATCGGGACACCGTCGATGTCCTGCAGCGCTCGTTCCAGCGAGGCGTCGTCGAGCACCGCAGCCGGATACTGCGGCGGGAAGTGATCGGGTTCGATGAGCAGCTGCGCGACGGGGAGCGGGGCCTTGTCGGCGGCGACGGCCACTGGCTGCGACGCCCCGACGACCACCCGGCTGCATGCGACCAGCAACGCCGCGGTCATCAGCAGCGTGCACCCGCGCAGGCCCCGCGACAGCGTGTCACCCATCGGCGTCATCGTCTCACCGGTCGGCCGCCTCAACGGTCAGGCGCGCGTAGATGACCCGGGTTGCCTAACGGACGATTAATTTCACGTGGTCTTGCTGCCCGTCAGCGTGCGAGATCTGCGCAACCGGCGTACATCTTGATCCCATGGGTTCCATGCTCGAGTACGACCTGGTGGTCATCGGATCGGGTCCGGGTGGCCAGAAGGCCGCGATCGCGGCCGCAAAGCTTGGCAAGACGGTCGCGGTCGTCGAACGCGGCCGAATGCTCGGTGGTGTGTGCGTGAACACCGGGACCATCCCGTCCAAGACTCTGCGCGAGGCCGTCGTCTACCTCACCGGAATGAGCCAGCGCGAGCTCTACGGCGCGAGCTACCGCGTCAAGGAGAAGATCACCCCGGCCGACCTGCTCGCACGGACCTCCCATGTCATCGGCAAGGAACAGGACGTCGTGCGGTCGCAGCTGATGCGCAACCGAATCGACCTCATCCAGGGCCACGGACGGTTCATCGACGCGCATACGGTGCTGGTCGAGGAGCCCACCCGCGGTGAGCGCACGACCGTCAGCGGCGAATACATCGTGATCGCCACCGGAACCAAGCCGGCGCGCCCGCTCGGCGTCGAGTTCGACGAAGAACGCGTGCTGGACTCCGACGGCATCCTCGACCTGAAGTCGTTGCCCGCCACGATGGTGGTCGTCGGTGCCGGCGTGATCGGCATTGAGTACGCCTCGATGTTTGCCGCCCTCGGCACCAAGGTGACCGTCGTCGAAAAGCGCAACGACATGCTCGACTTCTGCGACCCCGAGATCATCGAGGCGCTGAAATTCCACCTGCGCGACCTCGCCGTGACGTTCCGGTTCGGCGAGGAGGTGACCGCCGTCGACGTCGGCGCCGCGGGCACAGTCACGACGCTGGCCAGCGGCAAGCAGATCCCCGCGGAGACGGTGATGTACTCCGCGGGCAGACAGGGGCAGACCGAACACCTCGATCTGGCCAATGCCGGTCTCGAGACGGACCCCCGCGGGCGCATCACCGTCGACAGCAATTTCGCGACCAAGGTCGACCACATCTACGCCGTCGGCGATGTCATCGGTTTTCCCGCGCTCGCAGCCACATCGATGGACCAGGGCAGGCTCGCGGCGTACCACGCCTTCGGCGAACCGGCCAAAGGCATGACCGACCTGCAACCGATCGGCATCTACTCCATCCCTGAGGTGTCCTACGTGGGCGCCACCGAGGTGGAGCTGACCAAGAAATGCCTGCCGTACGAGGTCGGGGTCTCGCGCTACCGCGAGCTGGCACGCGGCCAGATCGCCGGCGACTCCTATGGCATGCTCAAACTCCTGGTCTCGACGGATGACCTGAAGCTGCTGGGCGTCCACATCTTCGGCACCAGCGCGACCGAGATGGTCCACATCGGCCAGGCCGTGATGGGGTGCGGCGGCACCATCGAATACCTCGTCGACGCGGTCTTCAACTACCCCACGTTCTCGGAGGCCTACAAGGTCGCGGCGCTGGACGTGATGAACAAACTGCGCGCTCTGAATCAGTTTCGCCACTAGTTCCCTCCATTGGGTTGGTTGGGGTCCGGCATTGCGGGAACGCAACATGGGCCACACTGGTTGTCACGATGCGGAGGCGATCATCGCCTTCACACCGTCGAGGAGGCGTAAAGATGGCGGATGACGCAGATCAACCTGAGCAGCGCTACCAACCGGACCACACCGGCATGTACGAACTGGAGTTTCCGGCTCCGCAGCTGACGTCGGCGGACGGCCGAGGACCTGTGTTGATCCATGCGCTCGAGGGCTTTTCCGACGCAGGCCACGCCATCAAACTGGCCGCTCAGCACCTGCGGAACACCCTCGACACGGAGTTGGTGGCCTCGTTCGCTATCGACGAACTGCTCGACTACCGGTCGCGGCGCCCACTGATGACCTTCAAGACTGACCACTTCACCCACTACGAGGACCCCGAGCTCAGCCTCTATGCGATGCATGACAGCGTCGGCACGCCGTTTCTGCTGCTCGCCGGTATGGAGCCGGACTTGCGGTGGGAGCGATTCCTGACGGCGGTGCGACTGCTGGCCGAACGGCTCGGCGTGCGCCGGGTGATCGGTCTGGGGGCCATCCCAATGGCGGTGCCGCATACCCGCCCCATCACCCTGACGGCGCACTCCAACAACAAGGAGCTGATCGCCGAACATCAGCCCTGGGTGGGCGAGGTGCAGGTGCCCGGGAGCGTGTCGAACCTGCTGGAGTTCCGCATGTCTCAGCACGGGTACGAGGTCGTCGGGTTCACCGTGCACGTGCCGCACTATCTGGCTCAGACCGACTACCCCGCGGCCGCGGAGGTGCTGCTGGCCGAGGTCGCGAAGACCGGAGGGTTACAGATCCCTGTGGAGGCGCTGGACGCCGCGGGCGCGGAGGTTCAGCAGAAGATCAACGAGCAGGTCGAGGGCAGCACTGAAGTGGCTCAGGTGGTGACCGCGTTGGAGCGTCAGTACGACGCGTTCGCCGCGGCGCAGGAGAACCGGTCGTTGCTGGCCCACGACGAGGATCTGCCCAGCGGCGACGAACTGGGAGCAGAGTTCGAGCGCTTCCTCCGGCAACAGGACAGAGGCAAGGACGACGACGCCAGATAGCGCCCATCCGAACGGGCCGCTAAGTTGTCGCAATGGCCGCGCGATCGCCCAACCTGCGCCCGGTTCGGGAACTCACCCCCGAGTTGGAGTACCGCACCATCCACGGGTACCGGCGCGCGTATCGGGTCGCGGGCTCTGGACCAGCGATCCTGCTGATTCACGGCATCGGCGACAACTCGACCACGTGGAGCACGGTCCAGTCCAAATTGGCCCAGCGATTCACCGTCATCGCGCCAGATCTGCTGGGCCACGGCAAGTCTGATAAGCCTCGCGCCGACTATTCGGTGGCCGCCTACGCCAACGGAATGCGCGACCTGTTGAGTGTCCTGGACATCGATCGGGTCACCGTCGTCGGTCATTCATTGGGTGGCGGCGTGGCGATGCAGTTCGCCTACCAGTTCCCCCAATTGGTCGATCGACTGATCCTCGTTGGCGCCGGCGGCGTGACAAAGGATGTCAACATCGCCTTGCGCGTCGCCTCATTGCCCATGGGCAGCGAGGCGCTCGCGTTCCTGCGCCTACCGCTGGTGCTGCCGGCGGTGCAGGTCGTCGGCCGTGTGGCCGGAGCGATGTTCGGATCGACCGGTCTGGGCCGCGATATTCCCGACGTGATCCGGATCCTCGCGGATCTGCCGGAGCCGACGGCATCGTCGGCCTTCGCGCGCACCCTGCGCGCCGTAGTGGACTGGCGCGGCCAAGTCGTCACAATGCTCGACCGATGTTATTTGACGCAATCCGTTCCCGTGCAATTGATTTGGGGAAGCGCCGACTCGGTGATACCGGTCAGCCACGCCCGCCTGGCACATGCCGCGATGCCCGGCTCACGGCTGGAGATTTTTGACGGCTCCGGTCATTTCCCGTTCCACGACGACCCCGATCGCTTCGTCGAAATTCTCGAGCAGTTCATCTGCTCCACCGATCCCGCGGTCTACGACCAGGACTATCTGCGCGGACTGCTGCGCACCGGCATCGAAGAGGGTGCGATCTCCGGCCCGGTCGACACGCGAGTCGCCGTTCTCGACGCCATGGATCACGACGAGCGTAGCGCGACCTGAGGACGCCGGCGCCGCCTCGGTAGCATCGGGCCATGGCCATCGACGTAACGGTTCTGCGGGTATTCACCGACGCGGAAGGCAACTACGGAAATCCGCTAGGCGTTGTCGACAACAGCACTGTCGAGCCCTCTGACCGCCAGCGCATCGCCACCCAATTGGGTTATAGCGAAACAATATTCGTCGATCTGCCGGAGAGCGGCTCCAATACGGCACACGCCCGCATCTTTACACCGGCAGTCGAGCTGCCGTTCGCAGGACACCCGACAGTTGGCGCGTCATGGTGGCTGCGCGACCAGGGATTCGCGATCAACACACTGCGGGTTCCCGCCGGCGTCGTGCAGGTCAGCTATGACGACGAACTGACGGCGGTGAGTGCGCGTTCGGAATGGGCGCCGGGCTTCGCGATCTACGACCTTGATTCAGTCGACGACCTGATGGCGGCAGATCCGTCCGACTACGCCGATGCGACCGAGCATTACCTGTGGACCTGGCTCGACAAATCCGCCGGAACGATCCGCTCCCGGATGTTCGCCGCCGATCTCGGCGTCCCGGAGGACGAGGCCACCGGTGCCGCAGCGGTACGCATCACCGACTACCTCAGCCGCGATCTGGAGATCGTGCAGGGCAAGGGGTCGAGGATCTCCACCCAATGGAGCCCCGAGGGCTGGGTGCGGGTCGCGGGGCGCGTCGTCAGCGACGGCACGAAACAGATCGACTGAGGCGCCAGTTCAGCTCTGGGCCGGCTGCGGAGACTTCTGGTGCTCGCGCAGCTCCTCGATGGCCCGCTCGAAGTCTTCTGCCGACGTGAATCCGCGGTATACCGAGGCGAAGCGCAGATAGGCGACCTCGTCGAGGTCACGGAGTGGGCCCAGGATAGCCAGACCCACCTCATTGCTGGGGACTTCGGGCGAGCCCGTGGCGCGCACGGCGTCCTCCACCTGCTGGGCGAGCAGGTTCAACGCGTCATCATCAACCGCGCGGCCCTGGCAGGCGCGGCGCACGCCCTTGACGACCTTCTCCCGGCTGAACGGTTCGGTGACCCCGCTGCGCTTGACCACCGCGAGCACCGCAGTCTCGACCGTCGTAAAGCGACGACCACATTCAGGACATGATCTGCGGCGGCGAATCGCCTGGCCTTCGTCGGTTTCCCGCGAGTCGACCACTCGGGAATCGGGATGACGACAGAACGGACAGTGCATCACCGCTCCTTCGCCGCACCACCAGACAACCAACTCGAACGCCTCTGAGCGTACCTGCGTGGCAGTTCGCGAGCCCAGGTTCGTGTTGATTGGGACATATCCGGTAGCTGTCCCGCCGAATGCCTTTGTGCGGCCGACATTTTCACCGCTCACAATGCACCGTCAGCTGATCGGCGCGATCAGCGTCTGGCCGGCGTGGATCGCCACAGTGTCGAGCTGGTTGAGTTCGCGGATCCGGTCGACGACGCGGCTCACCGGCGCGTCAGGTGCCACCCGGCCCGCCACCTGCTGCAGCGTCTCGCCCGTCTGCACCTGGACCACTGCGAGCCGATCCGGCACGGGGGCCGATTCGCCGACGACACCGCCGAACTGCGCCACCAATCCGAGCCACACGGTGATACCTGCGGCGACCATCGCCAGCAGGACTGTGGTGACCGGGGTGATGGGCCGGCGCCGGTGCGAAGCGCGCGAGACGAGGACGCCGGAGCTGCGGTACCGCATCGGTGCGCCGCCGGGCCGCCGCGACTGCGGCCGACGCCGTGCTCCGGTCGGCCGGTTCACCGGCCTGACCACCGATGTTGCCTGGATTTCCCGTGTGTCGAGAATGGTCATCTGTCTGCCTTCCGGTACAAGGTCGTTCGCTCTTGTGTTCGAACATACTCGCTCAGGTGTTCGATTAATAGAACATGTGATCGAACTGTTGCCAAACGATATCGGCACCCACCGACAAGTCCCGGCGAGCGGACCTGCGACCTCGCGGTCGTGCGACACGCCTCGAACACATGTTTGATTAATCGTCGGTCACGGGCTACCTTTGCGCCATGGACTCCAGCAGCGATACCCCGGGTGGCACGGACGGCACCGGCGGGCGCGGCGGGCTCGATACGGGGCTCACCGAGCGTCAACGCACCATCCTTGACGTGATCCGCGCTTCGGTGACCAGTCGCGGCTATCCCCCGAGCATCAGAGAAATCGGCGATGCGGTCGGACTGACGTCGACCTCGTCGGTGGCCCATCAATTGCGCACATTGGAACGCAAGGGCTATCTGCGCCGCGATCCCAACCGGCCGCGCGCCGTGGACGTGCGCGGTGCCGACAGCGGCGCCTCGATCATCGCCACCGACGTCGCGGGCTCGGACGCCCTGCCGGAACCGACATTCGTACCGGTGCTGGGCCGTATCGCCGCGGGTGGGCCCATCCTGGCCGAAGAGGCCGTCGAGGACGTCTTCCCACTACCGCGCGAGCTGGTCGGCGAGGGCTCGCTGTTCCTGCTCAAAGTGGTCGGCGACTCCATGGTCGACGCAGCGATCTGCGACGGCGACTGGGTGGTCGTTCGTCAGCAGAACGTCGCCGACAACGGTGACATCGTCGCCGCGATGATCGACGGCGAAGCGACGGTGAAGACGTTCAAGCGCACGCGCGGTCAGGTGTGGCTGATGCCGCACAATCCAGCGTTCGATCCGATTCCCGGCAACGATGCTGCCGTGCTGGGCAAGGTCGTGACGGTGATCCGCAAGATCTAGCGGGCCTCAGCGTCGGTGACGAAGCCGTTCACCCGCGCGAGTTCCTCACTCGCGAACCAGATTTCAGCGCTGGCATCGTCGTACGACGGACTGCCGGGCGCCCAGTACACACCTGACTTCGTATTCGCCTTGATCGGATAGCCCTCCGGCGCCTCGTTCGGGTCGTCCAGCGGCACCAGGAAGGCCACGTGTTGTGTCGGCGGTTCGTCGTCGATCTCGATCCGGGCATGGCGTCCGGTATCGGTGAACGGATCGCGCTTGACCGCTGCGGCCGCCGCGGCTGCGGCGATGGCCGCCTCGGCGGTTTGTATGCGAGTCGGCGCGGTGTCGACCGCGTCCGGGTCGTCGTCCTCGCCGGACTCGTCCGGCTCTTCCAGATTGGCCGGCTCGTCCTCGGAGGCGGGCGGCTCGCCCATCTCTACCGGGCTCTCCGAACTGCCCTCTGAAATGCTCGATACCGGCGATGGCAGACCCCAAAGATCTTCATCTTTGGGCGCAACGTCCGGCGTCAGATCATCGCTGCCGCGCGGGATCGAGCCCAATCCCCCGCTGGTATACCGATCGCCGAACATCGCCGCGGCGTACTCGTCGTCAGTGGTCGCCCGATCAGGGGCGCCTGCCGTGCCGTACGTGGCATCGGCGTCGCCGCTGAACCGGACGTCCTGCATCGCATACGAATCGTCGGGCGCGAAAGGATCTTCTTTCCTGCGCCGGCGCAGCATCAGTGCGAGCACGACCCCACCGATCAGAATGACCACCGGCACGAGCGCCAGCAGCCACCACAAGCTCGGTTTGAACCACTTGTCGCCCTTGGAATCTGAGGCCTGCGGGTTGCTCGGCGCCTCGTCACGCGGCTTCTGTCCCGGCACGTCGAGACCGGACAACTCAGACGCCAGATTCGCCGGTTCAGTGCTGAAGGTGTTCTTCGCGCCGTCCCATGAGATGACACCCCCGGTGAAGCGCTGCGTGACGACGTCGCCGGCCTCGGTCTGATCGGCCATCGGCGCACCCAACGTGCCCTTCGCACCGTCAAGTCGCTCCCAGGCCGCTGCCATCGCGCCCCGCACGATCACCGCGCCGTGGTCCGGCGTCCAGAAGATGACCGGCTTGTCGTCCGCCGCAAAGCTGGACATGCGGCTTGCGGTGGCCAGACCACCGTCGACCTCGCTGGTGATCGGGAACCCGAGATCCCCTTCCGGCCCGCCCACACTCTCGTACTTGGCCAACACCTGCCCGGTCACGACGTTCGCACCGGTGGCGGGCGTGTAGAAGATCGCGCCACCGGCAAAGTTCTGCCTCAGTCCGTCCTTGCCGACCGAGTACGGCGCACCGTCAGACGCGCCCAGCGGACCCATCGGCCCTCCGGCGGCACGCCGCGCGGCGTTGATCGCCGCAGCGGGATCGTCAGGAACTTGGAGGTCACCCAACTCTGCCGCCAACTCCGGCGGCACTGTCGTGAAGGTCTTCTTCCGGATGTCGTACGACAGCTCACCGCCGGTGAACGCCTGGGAGACGACGTCACCCTTGTAGACCTCGTCCTCGGCCGGCACCCCTAGTGTCCCCGCTGAGCCACCCAGCTTGTCCCAGGCCGCGTTGATCGGTCCACGGACCACACGTGCGCCGGTCGCGGGCGTAAAGAAGATCACCGGCTTGTCGGACGCACTGAACGTGGTGTTGCGGCTGTCGGGGGCCCGTCCTGGTCCCTCGTCGATGGTGGGGAATCCCAGGTCGCCATCGGCGGGGCCACCGAGAGACTCGTACTTCTCCAAAATTGCGCCCTGCATGATGCGGGCACCCGTTTCCGGGGTGAAAAAGATCTTGCCGCCAGCGAAGTTCTGGCCGAAACCCGAGCCGGCCGGGTAGACGTCGCCGTTCCTGGGCCCGAGTGTGCCGCCATCACCGCCGCTGGCCTCCCACGCAGCGGTGATCGCGGCGTTCGCATCGGCCTCCGGCTGCGCCGCTGCAACGGGTGCGAGCAATACAGCCATCGTCACTGCCAGCAAACTGATTGCGAGTCGATTGCGCACCATTCGGCGCCGACTCTGCTGCCCGATCATTGACCCTCCCGCAGTCGGCGCAAATTCCACGAAAAGCATCGCGCCCGTCCACTTTCCGTCAGATGACGTTAATAACCAAGGAACACACGCAAACTCTGGCAGAGAAAATACCCCGGCGAGGTGCAAAAGCTCCGCATCTTGCGCTGCGAAGCGCCGAATAGAATTGTCCGACGACCGGATACGAGAACTTCGGTGTGGAATGAAATCGCGACTTTCTGCGCGAGGGGTTCCCAGTTCATTGCAAACGAAATTGCCGGTCACGGTGCGCGGCGATCGGGTTCGATTCGACGTTCGTGAGTTCCGTTGCCGCGGCGGCTATGCCGAAGCCGGCCGACTCCACACCGCAATGTGACGTGAGCCACGGTGTAGCCGTGCGGGTTTAGCAAAGCGGCGTTTGGGGGCACTCATGGGCCACCTGACCCTCAGCAAGGAGGACAACGAATGTCGGACAAAAACAGCGGACCCGAAGAAGCCATCAAGGGCGTCGTCGAAGGCGTGAAGGGCAAGGTCAAAGAGGTTGCAGGCGCGGTCGCCGGGCGTGACGACCTGTACCGCGAAGGGCAGGCCCAGCAGGACAAGGCCGACGCGCAACGCAACGCCGCCCAGAAGGAAGCCGAAGCCGAGGCCGCCCGCGGTGCAGCCAAGGCAGCCGAGAAGCGGCAAGAGGCTGAGCAGAACTAGCTCGCTCCACATCAACTCACCGAGGGGTCCCCGAGTTCTCATGAGTTCGGGGACCTTTCGGCTGCTTCAAGCCAATGCTGTGAGCACCTCGTTCCCGAGTTCTTTCGGACAGTCGACCGTCAGCATGTGGTTGGCGCCGGGTAAGAGATGCGTTCGTACGTCGGGGATCAGCCGTTGCGCCCTGGCAATCGCGGCGTGCGGACCGCCGCGGTAAATGACTTCGCGATCTCCGATCAGAACCGTTGTCGGCACCGCGATCCGCCTCAGGTTGTCGTCGGAGAGCACCGTCGGTGGCGTCAGCCCGGTGGGCACGGGTTTGTTGGAAAGCAGCGCGGTGACGATCAGATCCGCCGCCGGATCGGTGTGCACATCTGGCGTGCTCGACAACCACTGCACGAAACCGCGAGCCCGATCCGGCGAGCGCGACAGGCTGGCCGAGAACACACCTCGATAAAACTGCAGAACGATCGGCGCGAATGTCGCTGCAGGACACAGCAATACAAGACGAGTGACCATTTCGGGCGCTTGCAGCGCAAAGTTGGCCGCAAGCCATCCGCCATAGGAGAGGCCGACGACCCTTGCTCGCTCAACGTCGAGCGCGGCGAACACCTGGCGCAGCCACGCGACGAGCTTGGCCGTTCCCAGGATCCTCCGATTGGCAACACTCTTGTTGCCTTCGATGATCGTGTCGACGCAGTAGCATCGGTACGTCGCGCTGAGCGTCTCGATGACCGGACCCCACATCGTCGCGGTGGCGGATGCCCCGTGCAGAAGAACCAGCGGCGGCGCGGATTCCGGGCCACTCACAATCACGTGCGTCGTACCGAACTCGGTATTGAGATCGCGCTCTTCGCAATCGACGGGCCAGTCCCCGACGACGGCGTCGTACTTCGCGATGAAATCGTCACGCACACGCGGGTTCCGGAAGGGATCGAGTCTCACCATGGCGCCGATGCTAACGACACGCGCCCTAGAACGTTGAGTAGTCGCTCAAGCTGGCGGCCAACGGAATCGGCACGCGAGCCTTGATCCTCGTGCCTTCGGCGGTGTGTTCGGTGGCGTCCACGCGACCGTCGGCATGAACCTTGTTGACCAGATCGCCGCGGTCATAGGGGATCGTCACGTCCACCACGGCGTCTTTCGGAGCGATCAGCTCTGCCATCCGCTGCTGCAGCCGGGGCAGGCCCTCTCCAGTGTGCGCGGAAACGAACACCGCTTCCGGCAGCGCCCGACGAAGCTGCGCCAGCGAGAGGCCGTCGGCCGCGTCGATCTTGTTGACCACCACCAACTCTGGCGCGGGCTTGCTGTCATGTTCGGCGATCACCTCGTTGACCACCTGGCGCACGGCGTTGATCTGGGCCAGCGGGTTGACGTCGGAACCGTCGACGACGTGCACCAGCAGGTCGGCGTCCACGACCTCCTCCAAAGTGGACCTGAACGCCTCCACCAGCTGAGTCGGCAGATGTCGCACGAACCCGACTGTGTCCGTTAAGACGAACGCCCGGCCGTCGGCGAATTCCCCACGGCGCGTTGTCGGTTCGAGCGTGGCGAACAATGCGTTCTCCACGAGGACACCCGCACCGGTCAGTGCGTTGAGGAGGCTGGACTTGCCCGCGTTGGTGTAACCGACGATTGCGATGGACGCGACGTCACTGGCCAACCGGCGGCTGCGCTGGGTGTCGCGGATCTTCTTCATGTCCTTGATCTCGCGGCGCAGCTTGGACATTCGCTCGCGAATGCGCCTGCGGTCGGTCTCGATTTTGGTTTCGCCGGGTCCGCGGGTACCCACACCGCCACCGGCCCCGCCGGCGCGACCGCCGGCCTGTCGAGACATCGACTCACCCCAACCTCGCAGTCTCGGCAGCATGTACTCCATCTGCGCGTACGCGACCTGCGCCTTGCCTTCGCGGCTGGTCGCGTGCTGAGCGAAGATGTCGAGGATCAGCGCCGTCCGGTCGATCACCTTGACCTTGACGGCCTTCTCGAGCGCATTGAGCTGGGCAGGGCTCAGCTCACCGTCGCAGATCACCGTGTCGGCACCGGTGGCGAGCACCACTTCGCGCAGTTCCTGCGCCTTACCCGAGCCGATGTAGGTCGACGGGTCCGGCTTGTCACGGCGCTGCACGAGTCCTTCTAGCACCTCCGAACCGGCTGTCTCGGCGAGTGCGGCGAGTTCGGCCATGCTGGCGTCGACGTCCGCGGCGCTGCCCTCGGTCCACACGCCGACGAGCACGACACGTTCCAGCCGAAGCTGGCGGTACTCGACCTCTGAGACGTCGGAAAGCTCGGTCGACAAACCGGCCACACGACGCAACGCCGCGCGGTCTTCAAGGGCGAGTTCACCCGCGCTGGGTGTCTCGTTGACTGGAAATTTGGGATACGTCATAAGCGAATACAGGGTGGCACGGCCATTGATGCCAATGCACGTGAATTAACGCTGGACAGCACGCCACCATTCCTCGGACAGTTCGCCGTCGGCCACCAAGACCGAAGGGCCACGAAGGTAACTGGATGCCTCGGTGACCGTGACCGTCACGTCCCCTCCGGGGATGCGCACCCGCAATTGGCCGGTGCTCGAGCCGTCGTACGCCAGCGCTGCGACGGCGGCGGCGACGGTTCCGGTGCCACAGGACCGGGTCTCACCGACACCACGCTCGTGTACCCGCATCGACACCGCCCCATCCATCGGCGCCGTCAACACCTCGATGTTGACGCCCTCGGGGAACTGCGCACGGTCGAACGACACCGGTGCCGCGACGTCGAGCGCCGTCAGGTCGTCGAGCGTCATGACCGGATCGACACAGGCCAGATGGGGATTGCCCACATCGATCGCCAAGCCCGCGAACGGCCTGCCGCCCACAATCGCTTCGCCGACACCCAATTGGCTGGCCTTACCCATCTCGACGGTGACGTCCGCCCCGGTGGCGCCCCAGTCGTGCAGCACGACCGGACGCGGTCCCGCCAGCGATCCGACGACGAACTCATCCCGGCTCTCCAGCCCGGAGGCACGCAGGTAGTGCGCGAACACCCGGACCCCGTTGCCACACATCTGGGCGATCGATCCGTCGGCATTGCGGTAGTCCATGTACCAGTCATCGGGCGCCACGCCCTCGGGGATCCGGTCGAAAACGCCCGCCGATTGTGCGGCCGCCGCCCTGGTGACCCGCAACACGCCGTCGGCACCGATACCCCGCCGGCGGTCGCACAGCGCGGCCACCGCGGCAGGCATCAGCGTCAACCTGCCCTCCGGGTCGGGCAGCACCACAAAGTCGTTCTGGGTGCCGTGCCCTTTGGCGAACTTCACCTGTTCAGGATACGTCTCGCCAGATGCGCAGCGTTTCCTCGACGGCGCCGTCGGCCGCACCGTCGAGCCAGCTGATGCGGTGGTCGCGGCGAAACCACGACCGCTGCCTGCGCACGTAGCGGCGGGTTCCGACGAATGTGGGTTCCCGCGCCGCCGACCCGTCGCCGCCGTCATCGAGGTCAGCGATCACCTGCGCGTACCCCAGTGCCCTGCCCGCCGTCACACCGTCGCGCAGGCCGCAGTCCAAAAGTCCGCGGACCTCGTCCACCAGTCCGTCGTGGAACATCTTGTCGGTCCGCTGGGTCAGGCGTTGGTCGAGAGCTGTTGTCTCCCAATCCAGTCCGACGATCGCGGTGTCCCATCGAGGAGCACCGATCGCCGGGAACGACGCGGCGAACGGCTGGCCCGTCAACTCGACAACCTCCAGCGCGCGCACGATGCGACGTCCGTCGGTGGGCAGGATCGACGCGGCCGCGTCGGCGTCCACCACGGCGAGCTCACCGTGCAGGGCGCTGACGCCGACCTCGGCGAGACGCTCTTCGTACTTGGCGCGCACCGCGGGGTCTGTCGCGGGAAAGGTCCATTCGTCGAGCAGCGATTGGACGTACATCATCGAACCGCCGACCACGACCGGCACGGCGCCACGACTCGCGATGACCTCCACATCGGTGGCAGCGGCCTGCTGGTAGCGGGCCACGCTGGCCGTTTCGGTCACCTCGAGCACATCGAGCTGGTGGTGCGGGATGCCGCGCCGCTCGGCGACCGTCAGCTTCGCGGTCCCGATGTCCATGCCGCGATAGAGCTGCATTGCGTCGGCATTCACGATCTCGCCGCCGAGGCGCTCGGCCACCGCCAGTGCGAGCTCCGATTTCCCGGTCCCCGTCGGGCCGACGATCGCGATCGGTCGCGTCATGGAAGCCAGACGCCCACGAAATAGCCGACCCCGTAGGGCGCGCCTCGGTAGAGCTCCTTGGCTGACCGCGGTTCGGGTTCGAGTCCGGCCAGCACCTGATACGCCACCCGGCCAACGATCGTCTCCGGCAGCTGCGCGAGGGCCGCAGCGTTGCCCGCGGACAGTGCATCGGCGAGGGCGGCTTGCACGGGAATCGAACCCGGGTCGTAGCCGCCGGGCGCGGGCTGGGTCAGGGTGTTCGCACCGTCGGCGATGATGAGCACCCCAACGGAGTCGGCGGCTTCGTCGATCTCGGCGCGCAGCCGCCTGCCGCAGTCCAGCGCCACATCGACGTTGTGGTCGCCGTCGTGGACCCGCACCTCGGCCGTCGCCTCGGGCTTGACCTGTCCACGCAGCCAGCCTGTTACCAACGCGCACAGTGGCAGTTCGATGGGCGCGTCCGGCGCATCCGCTGAAAACTTGATCGACAGATCGACGCCGTAGCCGGCGAATGTCCCGCTCAGCGGCGGTCTGACATCGGCATCGCCGCGTCCGACGCCGACGGCGATCCATCGAGTCGGCAGTCCCGCGGCGGCCGTGAACACCGCCTCGCGCAGGTCGGCCAGTTCAGCAGCCGCACCCGAGGCCAGTTCGGGCACCACGACAGGCGCCGACGGGACGATCGCGATGGCGCTCAGCACGTGACCACGCTAATGCTGTGTCGCATGCTGGTCCGCGTCGACCGCTTCGCCACGGGCCAGTGCGCCGGTGGCGAGAACCATCACCGCGAACGCGACGATCAGGGTCAGCCAGCCCGCCTCGCCGGGCCGCAACGTCTCCCCCAGTACCACCACCCCTAACACCGAGGCGACCACAGGTTCGGTGACCGTCATCGTCGGCAGGGACGCGGTCAGTGATCCAGCGCGGAACGAGAACTGCTGCCACGCGGTGCCCGCGATCGCGATAATCGCCCACGCATACAGCTCCGGAGTGACCAGCAGCTTGAGCAGGCCGTCGTCGAGGCGATCGACCACGCCTTTCGTCAGCACCGCGAACACGCCCCACAGGGCGCCGGAGACCACCGCCAGCAGCACCGCGCTGATCGGGCCGTTGAGCATGCTGCCTGCGATCACGCACGCCACCAGCACCGGTCCGAGGACCGCGACCACCGCGCCCCAGGTTTCGAACGAGGCCCGCGAATGGCCCGCGGTCGGGTTGCCGACGGTGACGATCACGGCGACCGAGGCGGCGAGCAGTATCGCCCACGTCCACTCCCACCGCGTCACCCGCCGGTGCGACTGCCGGGCGTGGATCGGCAGCGCGAACAACAGCGAGGTCACCAACAGCGCCTGCACGAGGAGCACGGAACCAAAGCCCAGCGCCGCAGCCTGCAGGCCGAATCCGACCCCGGCGACCAGGCTGCCCAGCCACCACCGGCGATCGCGTAACAGGTGGAGGAAAAGTGCGGCGTGACTGACCTGTTCGTCGGTCACCTCCTGGGCCTGACGTTGGTGCATGACGTCGCCGATCGCGATGAACAGCGCGGCGCCGAGGGCGAGCAGGGCGGCGATATCCGCCTTGTTCATCGCGGTCCTTCCAGCGCGGTCATCGGGCTCCTTTCCTTGTCGTCGATCAGAGCGTAGGCAGACCGCAACGTGAAAGCCGTGCGCACACGGCGGGGCGACCTGTTTGAATAGCGTGCGAAAGAGACAGCTATCGGGCGCCGCGTCGCGCGGCAGGTGCGCGGAAAACCGCGTGGAGGGTACGAGAAACGAAAATGACTATCAGCGAGCCAGGAGGCCAGGCCTCCTCACCCGAACCCGCGTCCGGGTCTCTCCCGCCCAGACCCACACCGCGGCCGGGACCGCCGCGGCCCACACCGCGCCCCGGCAAGCCGGCGCAGACCATCGCGGCGCCCGCCAGCAGTGACCCGCACCGGTTCGGCAGGGTCGACCCCGACGGCACGGTATGGCTGATCACCGGTTCGGGTGAACGCGTCATCGGGTCCTGGCAGGCGGGCGACACCGAAGCGGCATTCGCACACTTCGGCCGGCGCTTCGACGATCTGCACACCGAAGTCGCTCTCATGGAGAGCCGACTCGAGTCCGGCACCGGCGACGCCCGCAAGATCAAGGCGGCGGCGGCCGCGCTGGCCGAGACACTGGCCGATGCCCACGTTCTTGGCGACGTCGACGCCGTCGCCGCAAGGTTGGCGACCATCGTCGAACATGCCGACGAAACCGCCCAAGCCGACAAAGCCAAGCGTGAGGAGCACCGCGCTGCCCAGGTTGCACGCAAGGAAGCGCTGGCGGCTGAAGCTGAGGAGCTGGCGGCCAACTCCACGCAGTGGAAGGTCGCCGGCGACCGGTTGCGCGAGATCCTCGACGAGTGGCGCACGATCACCGGGCTGGACCGTAAGTCCGACGACGCGCTGTGGAAGCGCTATTCCGCGGCACGCGAAGCGTTCAACCGCAGGCGGGGTTCACATTTCGCCGACCTCGACCGCGAACGTGCCGGCGCACGGCAGGCCAAAGAAGCGCTCTGCGAACGAGCCGAGGCGCTGGCCGACTCCACGGAATGGGGCCCGACGGCTGCGGCCTTCCGCGATCTGCTGAACGAGTGGAAGGCCGCCGGACGCGCGGCGAAGGACGTCGACGACGCGCTGTGGCAGCGGCTGAAGGCGGCGCAGGACACGTTCTTCTCGGCACGCAATGCCGCGAACGCCGAGCGCGACACCGAGTTCCGCGCCAACGCCGACGCGAAGGAAAAGCTGCTCGCGGAAGCCGAGAGGATCGATACCAGCGACCTCGACGCGGCCAGGGCCGCGCTGCGGACGATCGGCGACAAATGGGACGCGATCGGCAAGGTGCCGCGCGAGCGGGGTGCCGATCTGGAACGCCGGCTGCGCGCTATCGAGAAGAAGGTACGCGACGCCCCGACCGGTGGGGTGGATCCCGAGGCCAAGGCGCGCGCCGATCAATTCCGTGCTCGCGCAGAACAATACGAGCGTCAGGCCGAGAAGGCCGCTGCCGCCGGTCGGGAGAAGGACGCGGAGCAGGCGCGGGCCAACGCTGAGCAGTGGCGCCAGTGGGCCGACGCCGCGGCCGAGTCTCTGGGCAAGCGCTAAGGGCTCACTGCACGCGCTAAGCGGCCACTCGGCGGTTCATCAGTCCTTGGGTTTGTCGTCGTCGAGGCCGTCGAGCAGACCTTTGCGCTGTTGTTCGGCGACGTAGCGGCGGCGCTCCTCCTCGGCGGCGAGTTGGACGGCCGTGCGCACCCACACCGCGCGCGCCCAGTGGTAGGTCACCACGATGACCGCCAGCCAGGCGACGACCAGTCCGATGCCTGGGCCGGGATAGCCGCCGGGTGCGGTCTGCCGTGACCACACCGCCAGGAGACCAAGCAGCGACGCCACCGTCGACCCGGCCAGCGCGATCCACGCCAGCGCCCACCGGCGTGTCAGCAGGGCCAGCATCGAGAAGCCGACGCCGAATACCAGGGCCAGCCAGGTGAACACTCGCGACGGCAGCGTGATCCCTTCGCGGACCGCAACGTCGCTGCTGATGAGGACGTCGAGTCCCTTGGCGCTGCCCGTGTGGGGCAGGACGAACGACAACAGCAGCACGAACACACCGATCGCGATGACCAACGCCCGTGCGCCGGGGTCGATTTCACGCGCAACACGGCGCTCGGCCGCCTCGATGTCGCCCTTGAAACTCTCGAACTCGCCGTTTTCTGGCTTACTCACCGGCTGCATCCGGTCGACACTAGCGGCTCGGCTGGGGCGCCGATGCCGGGCATGCCCAGGCCGACGCCGGTGCGGGGGCGATCACCTGCGGCATGAGCGTCGCCCGCCCTGGTGCGGCGATGGGAACCGATGGCGGAGTCGGCGATGAGGTGATGCGGCGCGGCGCCGGTGATCGTTGTCGTGACGACGTCGCCCGGGCGGATAGGCAGACCGTCGGGGTTGAAGTGCACCAGCCGGCCGTCGCGGGCCCGCCCGGACATCCGCGCGGTGGCGGCGTCCTTGCGCCCCTCGCCGGTGGCGACCAGTAGCTCGACGGTGCGGCCTATCTGCGCGCTGTTCTCCTCCAGTGAGATGCGCTCCTGCAGTTCGATCAGCCGCTGATACCGCTCGGACACAACGTGTTTGGGCACCTGGTCGTCGAGGTCGGCAGCCGGGGTGCCGGGCCGTTTCGAGTACTGGAAGGTGAACGCGCTGGCGAATCGTGCACGCTCGACGACATCGAGCGTGGCCTGGAAGTCCTCCTCGGTCTCACCCGGGAATCCGACGATGAGATCGGTGGTGATCGCGGCGTGCGGGATGGCGGCACGCACCCGATCGATGATGCCGAGGTAGCGCTCGGCGCGATACGAGCGGCGCATCGCCCGCAGTATCCGGTCCGAGCCCGACTGCAGCGGCATGTGCAGTGTGGGGCAGACATTGGGCGTCTCGGCCATCGCTTCGATCACGTCGTCGGTGAACTCGGCGGGGTGTGGCGACGTGAAGCGCACCCGTTCCAGCTCGTCGATGCGTCCGCAGGCGCGGAGCAGTTTGGCGAACGCTCCCCTGTCGCGCGGCTCGTCGGGGTCGGCGAAGGAGACGCCGTACGCATTGACGTTCTGGCCGAGCAGGGTGATCTCCAGCACACCCTGGTCGACCAGCGAAGTCACCTCGGCGAGCACGTCGCCGGGCCTGCGGTCGACCTCCTTGCCGCGCAATGCGGGCACGATGCAGAACGTGCAGGTGTTGTTGCACCCGACGGACACCGACACCCATGCGGCATAGGCGGACTCGCGCGCCGCGGGCAGAGCGGAGGGGAACTCCTCCAGCGCGTCGACGATCTCGACCTGGGCGGCCCTGTTGTGCCGCGCACGGTCCAGCAGCGCGGGCAGCGAGCCGATGTTGTGGGTGCCGAACACCACATCGACCCACGGAGCCCGCTTCAGTACCGCGTCGCGGTCTTTTTGAGCCAGACACCCGCCGACGGCAATCTGCATATCGGGTTCGGCGTTCTTGCGCGGCGCGAGATGGCTGAGGTTGCCATACAACTTGTTGTCCGCGTTCTCGCGCACCGCACAGGTGTTGAATACGACGACGTCGGCGTCCGAACCCTCAGGGGCCTTGCGATACCCCGCCGCCTCCAGCAACCCCGCCAGACGTTCGGAGTCGTGGACATTCATCTGGCAACCGTAGGTGCGGACCTGATAGGTACGCACCGACGAGCGCTCGCGCGAGGAGGCGACGGCGTCCGACGAGCGAACACCGCTGCCCGCGGCCGCCTCTCGCGTCACCATAGAAGTCACTGCTTCATGGTACGGACAGGTCAGCCCGGCGATTCGAGCGGATTGACGAGTTCTGAGCACGCTGGGCGCTACCTGGGTAAGGTCTGCACCCATGGCGGCAGGCGGGTCGGAAGTGAAAGAGGTCGATCCAACTCCGAGTGTCGTGCCGATGATCTCGATGCAAGCGGTCAACAAACACTTCGGCAGCCTGCACGTGCTGCAGGACATCAACCTGACTGTGGACCGCGGACAGGTGATCGTCGTGCTGGGCCCGTCGGGTTCCGGCAAGTCGACGCTGTGCCGCACCATCAACCGTCTCGAGACAATCGACTCGGGCACCATCGCGATTGACGGTCAGGTCCTGCCCGCCGAGGGCAAGCAACTGGCGCAGTTGCGTTCCGACGTGGGCATGGTGTTCCAGTCGTTCAACCTCTTCGCGCACAAGACAATTCTCGACAACGTCACGCTGGCGCCGATGAAGGTGCGCAGGGCGTCCAAAGCGAAGGCCCGCGAGGCCGCCATGGCGCTGCTGGAGCGCGTCGGGGTAGCCAACCAGGCCGACAAGTACCCCGCGCAGCTGTCAGGTGGGCAGCAGCAGCGCGTGGCGATTGCACGATCGCTGGCGATGAACCCCAAGGTCATGCTGTTCGACGAGCCGACAAGCGCACTGGACCCCGAGATGATCAACGAGGTCCTGAACGTGATGACGTCGCTCGCCAAAGAAGGCATGACGATGGTGGTGGTCACCCACGAAATGGGTTTCGCGCGTGGGGCCGCAAATCAGGTGGTCTTCATGGCTGACGGAGCGATCGTCGAAGCAGCCGAACCACAGGAGTTCTTCACCAACCCGAAGTCCGACCGCGCCAAAGACTTTCTCGGCAAGATCCTCAAACACTGACTCGAAAGGAAGAACGCATGCCATTCATTTCGAAGCGAATCGTGGGGGCGGTCGCGCTCGCCGTCACCATCCCCCTCGCGCTGTCCGCTTGCGGCGGTGGCGATTCCGGCGGCAGCGCTGCGTCTGGCGACAAAGAGAAGGTCACCATCGGGATCAAGTTCGATCAGCCGGGCCTTGGCCTGAAGAACCCGGACGGCACCTACAGCGGGTTCGACGTCGACGTCGCGACGTACGTCGCCGAGCAGCTTGGTTACACGCCGGACAAGATCGAGTGGAAGGAAGCGGTCTCCGCGCAGCGCGAAAACCTCATCGACAACAACCAGGTCGACTACATCGTCGCCACGTACTCGATCACCGATGAGCGCAAGAAGCGCGTCGACTTCGCGGGCCCCTACCTCGTCACCGGGCAGAGCCTGCTGGTGCAGGCGAACAACAACGACATCACCGGCAAGGACTCGCTCGCGGGCAAGATCCTCTGCTCCGTGAAGGGTTCGACGCCGGCGCAGAAGATCAAGGACGAGTTCCCGACTGTGCAGCTGCAGGAGTACCCGAACTACTCGGCGTGCGTCGAGGCGCTCAAATCGGGCAAGGTCGCGGCAGTGACCACCGACGAGGTCATCCTCGCCGGTTACGCCGCTCAGTCCCCCGGCGCGTTCAAGCTCGTCGGCGGCACGTTCTCGACGGAGAACTACGGCATCGGCCTCAAGAAAGGCGACACCGAGCTGCTGAACAAGATCAACGACGCGCTGAAGAAGATGGAGGCCGACGGAGCCTGGGCGGCGGCGTTCGAGAAGAACCTCGGCCCCGCGGGCATCAAGACGCCGGCGCCTCCGGCCATCGCCGCCACCAACTGACGCGCGGGGGTCTGCCGGAGCGAGTATGGAGGTCTTCAGAGCCGGCGCGTTCTTCGACGCGTTCTGGGTCACCATCCAGTTGACGCTGTTCTCGGCGCTGTGGGCGCTGGTCATCGGCACGGTGCTGGCGGCTATGCGGTTGTCGCCGGTGCCGGTCCTCCGCTGGCTCGGCGCCGGCTACGTCAACATCGTGCGCAACACCCCGTTGACGCTGATCATCCTGTTCACCTCGCTGGGCCTGTACACATCGCTCGGTATCGTGCTGGCCGATCCAAGCTCGCCGACGTTCTTGGTGGACAACAACTTCCGGCTGGCGGTACTTGGCTTGTCCGTGTACACGGCGTCGTTCGTCTGCGAGACACTGCGCTCCGGGGTCAACACGATTCCGCTGGGACAGGCTGAGGCGGCCAGGTCACTGGGCCTCACGTTCAGCCAAAACCTGCGGTTGATTCTGCTGCCCCAGGCATTTCGGGCGACAATCATCCCGATGGGGTCGGTACTCATCGCGCTAACCAAGAACACGACGATCGCCTCGGTGATCGGCGTGGCGGAGGCGTCACTGCTGATGTCGGAGTGGGTGGAGAAGTCCTCCGCACTGCTGGTGGTCGGCAGCCTGTTCGCCGCCGGATTCGTCGCGCTCACACTGCCGTTGGGCCTGCTGTTCGGGTGGATGGGTAAGCGATTGGCGGTCGCCAGATGACCGGATCGTCTGTCCTGTTCGACGCGCCGGGCCCGCGCGCCAAGGTCCGCAACATCATCGCGACCGTGATCACCGTGCTGGTCGTTCTCCTGGTGCTCTTATTCGTCGGCCTTGGGCTTTTGGCCAAAGGCCAACTGGCCTGGGCGATGTGGGAGCCGTTCATCACGCCGAACGTCTGGGAGAACTACATCATCCCGGGTATCGAGGGCACGTTGAAGGCCGCCGGGCTGTCGATTGTGCTGGCGGGAATCCTCGGCGTGGCGCTCGGGGTCGGACGGCTGTCGACGCACGCGTGGATCAGTGGCCCGTGCGCGGTGTTCGTCGAGTTCTTCCGCGCGGTGCCCGTGCTGATCATGATGATCTTCGCGTACTTCCTCTATTCGAGATACGACGTCTTCGCCTCGGAGTACTCGACGCTCGCGGGTGTCGTCACCGGTCTGACGCTGTACAACGGCGCCGTCATCGCCGAGATCGTTCGAGCCGGCGTGAACGCACTACCCCGCGGACAGTCGGAGGCCGCGTCGTCACTGGGCATGCGGTGGGGGCAGACCATGAGGTCGATCCTGCTGCCACAAGCGATTACGTCAATGCTGCCGGTGCTGATCTCGCAGTTGGTCGTCGTCCTCAAGGACACCGCGCTGGGCGTGGCCATCACGTATCCCGAACTGGTATCGCAGGGCACGAACATCGGCGCGGCGTTCACCAACCTCCTGCCTGCACTGGTGGTCGTCGCAGTTTTGATGATCGTCGTGAACTTCGCGCTGTCGTCGTTCGCGGTGTGGCTGGAGGCAAGATTGCGCCGGTCACGCCGCGCCACGAGGCCACTGGATCCGGAGACGATCGAGCAGGAGGGTGCGCCCGGCGCGACGGTGAAGGTCGCGGAACCCGGCCAATAAATCTTTGCCTAGATCAATTCTGCGCAGCGCTCCATCTGTGCCGCCGTCGGCGGCTGGTAGAACGACAGCACCACGTGGTCGCAGCCGAGGCTGTCCAGCTCCGGCAGCCGGGCCAGCTGCTCTTCGACATGACCGTCCTTGGCGGGCAGGACGAACAGTTGTATCGAGCGTCGGATCCCGGCGGGATCGCGGCCGACCTCAGCGCAGGCCTCGTCGAGAAGTGCGCTGGTTTTCACCCAGGCCTCGACATCACCGTGACTGGGAACATTCCATTCGTCGGCGTGACGGGCGATGACGCGCAACATCTTCGGCTTCTCGCCGCCGACGACGATCGGCGGATGGGGCTTCTGCAGCGGTTTCGGATTGGCCAAAGCCTCCTGCAAGCGATAATGGCGGCCCTCGAAGCTGACGGTGTCCTCGGTCCACAGTCGCCGGATGACGGTCAGTGCCTCGTCGAGCATCTCCACCCGCACGCCCGCACTCGGGAACTCGAGACCGTATCCGCGGTGTTCCTCTTCATGCCAGCCCGCACCGAGCCCGAAATCCAGTCTGCCGCCACTGATGTGGTCGACTGTCACCGCCATTTTCGCGAGGATCGCGGGGTTGCGGTAGGTCACGCCGGAGACCATGCAGCCGACGCGGGCCCGCGACACCACGCCGGCCATTGCCGCCAGCGACGTCCACCCCTCGTACGTCGGGTCTGATAGATCGGCCAGCCCGTAAAAGTGATCGTAGTTGGCGACGGAGTGGAACCCCAGCTTGTCGGCGCGCGCCCAGAACTCGTGGAGCACCGGATAGTCGAATGTCGGGGCGATCTTCGCCGATAACAGCATGTGCGCAACGTACCCCGCGCCGCACGCCGTGCTCGACGACTACACCCGCCGCCGCTCCCGTTCGCTGGCCAACTCAACGCTGACCACGTCGAACGCCATCGACTGGTGATAACCGCGACGGGCCAGCATCCCGACCAGCCTGCGCGTCAGCTTGGCGTGATCATCGTCGCCGAACTTCTCGCGGCGCAGCTTGTCACGGACCAACTGCTCGGCGCGCTGACGTTCGGCACCCGCGTCGACGTCGGCCAGCGCGGCGGTGATCACCTCGTCGTCCACACCTTTGTTACGCAACTCGGCGGCCAAGGCACGCTTGCCTTTTCCGGCGTTGACGCGTCGCGATCGGACCCACTGTTCGGCGAAGTCCACGTCATCGACCAACCCGACGTGCGCCAGCCGGTCGAGCACCGCGGTGCTGACGTCGGCGGGGTAACCCCGCTTGGTCAGTTGAGCCTCGAGCTCAGCGCGGGTGCGTGCCCTCGCGGTGAGCAGACGCAGACACAATGCCCGCGCCTGCTCCTCGCGAGAGACCTCAGAAGTCGACGGGGGCGGGCAGGATTTCGTCATCGGACGGAGCTGCTGCGGTCACGTCGGCACCGATGCCGAGCTTTTCCTTGATCTTTTTCTCGATCTCGTTGGCGACGTCGGGGTTCTCCAACAGGAAGTTGCGCGCGTTCTCCTTGCCCTGGCCCAATTGCTCACCCTCGTAGGTGAACCAGGAACCGGACTTGCGGATGAAGCCCTGCTCCACACCCATGTCGATGAGCGAGCCTTCCTTGCTGATGCCCTTGCCGTAGAGGATGTCGAACTCGGCCTGCTTGAACGGCGGAGACACCTTGTTCTTGACGACCTTCACCCGGGTGCGGTTACCCACCGCGTCCGTGCCGTCCTTGAGGGTCTCGATTCGCCTGACGTCCAGCCGGACCGAGGCATAAAACTTCAACGCTTTTCCGCCCGTTGTCGTTTCGGGCGAACCGAACATCACGCCGATCTTCTCGCGAAGCTGGTTGATGAAGATCGCGGTGGTGCCCGAGTTGTTCAGGGCGCCGGTCATCTTCCGCAGCGCCTGGCTCATCAAGCGGGCCTGCAGGCCGACGTGACTGTCGCCCATCTCGCCTTCGATTTCCGCTCGCGGCACCAGCGCGGCCACCGAGTCGATGACCAGAATGTCCAGTGCGCCGGAGCGGATCAGCATGTCGGCGATCTCCAGCGCCTGTTCACCGGTGTCGGGCTGGGACACCAGGAGCGAGTCGGTGTCCACACCCAGCTTCTGGGCATAGTCCGGGTCCAGTGCGTGCTCGGCATCGATGAACGCCGCGATGCCGCCCGCGGCCTGGGCGTTGGCGACCGCGTGCAACGCGACGGTTGTCTTACCCGAGGATTCCGGACCGTAGATCTCGATGACACGGCCGCGCGGCAGCCCGCCGATGCCGAGCGCCACGTCCAGGGCGATCGAGCCGGTGGGAATGACCGAGATCGGCGGGCGAACATCTTCCCCGAGCCGCATCACCGAGCCTTTACCGAAGTTCTTGTCGATCTGTGCGAGCGCCAGTTCGAGGGCTTTCTCGCGGTCAGGTGCCTGTGGCATGGGTTGTCTCCATCCTCGTGCGTGATCGGTTCTCGATCGGTTGGCCGTGACGCTAGAGGTCGGTACCGACAAGTCGGCGTGACCAGTGTCCCGCGCTGTCATCAGCGTAGACGAACACCTGTTCGATTCAAGTCTGACACGCCGTGCGCTCTGACGAGTCGGGTCCATGGGCATGGATCGGCGCCCCGAAGGGATTCTGCTTCCACTCGCCCGGAGCAGGATCCCGCGCCTATGGTGGGTTGATACCGCCCAGATTGGGGCAAACGTGCACGAGATGGCGCTGACACAAAGTGTTGTCGAGGCGGTGTGCGAACACGCCGCAGGGCGTCGCGTGCACAGCGTCAGGCTGGAAATCGGCGCGCTGTGCGCAGTCATCCCCGATGCGATGACGTTTTGCTTCGAACTCGCGACCGAGGGCACTGTCGCTGATCACGCCAGCCTCGAGGTTGACTTGCGACCCGGTCAAGCATGCTGTCGCAGCTGCGGCGCCGACTTCGAGCTGGACGACTTGATCCTGCTATGCCCCTGCGGCAGTGCCGATGTCGAGGTGACCGCCGGCCGTGACGTGAAGATTCTTTCGATGGAAGTGAGTTGATCATGTGTGCGACCTGTGGCTGCGGCGACGACGGAGCAACCATCACGGTGCCCGGCCATACCAACCCGCACGACCACGATCACCCGCACCACCACGATCGCCCGCACGATCACGACCACGATCACGACCACCCGCACACCGAGACCATCTCCTTGGAGCAGAAGGTTCTCGCGAAGAACGATGTGCTGGCCGAACAGAATCGGCAGTGGCTGGCCGACCGCGGAATCCTGGCGTTCAACATCACCAGTTCACCCGGCGCAGGCAAGACGACGCTGCTCGAGCGCACCATCCGTCATCTCGGCTCGCAACGCCACGTTTCGGTGATCGAAGGCGATCAAGAGACCCTGCTCGACGCCGATCGGATCACCGCCGCAGGGGCACGCGCAGTTCAGGTCAACACGGGCGCGGGCTGCCACCTCGACGCGGACATGATCGCGCGCGCAATGCACACCCTGGATCCTGAACGCGCCTCGCTGCTGTTCATCGAGAACGTCGGAAACCTCGTCTGCCCCGCGCTATTCGACCTTGGCGAGCACAGCAAGGTCGTTGTCATCTCGGTGACCGAAGGAACCGACAAGCCGCTGAAGTATCCACACATGTTCGCCGCGGCAGGACTGGTGCTCATCAACAAGATCGACCTGTTGCCCTATGTCGATTTCGACCTCGAACTCTGCGCGCAGCACGCGCGTTCGGTCAATCCCCACGTCGAGATCATTCCCGTCTCAGCTACCAAAGGTGACGGGATGCATATCTGGCATCAATGGATTGACGCGCGCGCACGTGAACAGTTTGCGGCTATCGCCGAAGTGTGATTGACAACACACTTTTGCGGGAGTAGACCGAAACTTAGCGACGCGCAAGTGGGCCGAAGGGCGACTCCTGCGCCGCCAGGGACTGCAGCCCGGTCCCGGAAAGCCGCAAGCATGTTGACTGATGCTGCCAAAAAAGCGGAAGAAACCTTGATCCATGTTCTGTGGATCAACGCCGGACTCAGTTGCGACGGCGATTCCGTGGCGTTGACAGGCGCTACCCAACCAAGCATCGAGGAGATCGCGCTCGGGGCACTTCCCGGTTTGCCTCAAATCGCAGTGCACTGGCCGTTGATCGACTTCGAATGCGGACCGGCGGGTGGCGCGGACGACTTCCTCGAGTGGTTCTTCAAAGCCGATCGCGGTGAGCTTGAACCATTCGTGCTGGTCGTCGAGGGATCGATCCCCAACGAAGACCTCCATCAGGAAGGGTATTGGTGCGGGTTCGGCAACGACCCGGCGACCGACCAGCCGATCACGACCAGTGAATGGCTCGACCGGCTGGCCCCGAAGGCGACCGCGATCGTGGCTGTCGGCACGTGCGCGACGTACGGCGGCATTCACGCGATGGCAGGCAACCCGACCGGCGCAATGGGACTGCCGGATTACCTCGGCTGGAAGTGGCAGAGCAAGGCGGGCATTCCCATCGTGTGCGTACCGGGCTGTCCGATCCAAGGCGACAACCTCTCCGAGACGTTGACCTACCTCCTGTACATGGCCACCGGGCAAGCGCCGATGATTCCGCTCGATGACGCATTGCGACCCCAATGGTTGTTCGGCAACACCGTGCACGAGGGGTGCGACCGGGCCGGCTATTACGAGCAAGGTGATTTCGCGACCGAGTACGGATCACCGAAATGCATTGTCAAGCTTGGTTGTTGGGGCCCGGTCGTGAAGTGCAACGTGCCCAAGCGTGGCTGGATCAACGGCGTCGGCGGCTGCCCGAACGTCGGCGGAATCTGCATTGGATGCACGATGCCGGGCTTCCCCGACAAATTCATGCCCTTCATGGACGAACCTCCGGGCGGAAAGATCTCGACGACCGCCTCCGGCCTCTACGGCTCGGTGATTCGCAATCTGCGACACATCACCGGAAGAACCGTTGACAAGGAGCCGAGTTGGCGGCGTCCGGGCAAGGAACTGACCACAGGAGCGGTGCGCACCTGGTAGGTGGGCACCGCATAGAAAGGCAAAGAGCCAATGACAACCACAGTTCCCGGACCCCAGCACACCAAGAAGGACCCGAGCACGCTCGTCGAGATGTCGTGGGATCCGATCACCCGAATCGTCGGCAGCCTCGGCATCTACACCAAGATCGACTTCGAGAACCGCGAGGTCGCCGAGTGCCACAGCACGTCGTCGATCTTCCGCGGTTATTCGATCTTCATGAAAGGCAAGGATCCCCGCGACGCGCACTTCATCACCAGTCGCATCTGCGGAATCTGCGGCGACAACCACGCCACCTGCTCCTGTTACACACAGAACATGGCGTACGGCGTCAAACCACCCAACCTCGGCGAGTGGATCGTCAATCTGGGCGAGGCCGCGGAATACATGTTCGACCACAACATTTTTCAAGAGAATCTGGTAGGCGTCGACTACTGCGAGAAGATGGTCTCCGAAACCAATCCGGGTGTCCTGGCCAAGGCCGAGAACACACTTGCCCCGAATTCGGACGCACACGGGTACCGCACGATTGCCGACATCATGCGAGCGCTGAACCCGTTCACCGGTGAGTTCTACCGTGAGGCCCTGGTCGTCAGCCGCTGGACGCGCGAGATGTTCTGCCTCATGGAGGGCAAGCACGTCCATCCCTCGACGCTGTACCCAGGTGGCGTAGGCACTGTGGCCACCATTCAGCTGATGACCGACTACATGAGCCGTCTGATGCGCTACGTCGAGTTCATGAAGAAGGTCGTTCCGATGCACGACGATCTTTTCGACTTCTTCTACGAAGCGCTGCCCGGCTACGAGCAGGTCGGCCTGCGCCGCACCCTGCTCGGATGCTGGGGTTCGTTCCAGGATCCGGAGGTCTGCAACTTCGCCTACAAGGACATGGAGCGCTGGGGTGACGCGATGTTCGTGACGCCCGGTGTCGTCGTCGACGGCAAGCTCGTCACCCACTCCCTGGTGGACATCAACCTCGGTATCCGAATCCTTTTGGGCAGTTCGTATTACGACGATTGGACCGACCAGGAGATGTTCGTGAAGAACGATCCGCTCGGTAATCCGATCGATCGGCGGCACCCATGGAATCAGCACACCAACCCGAGGCCGCAGAAGCGCGACATGGACGACAAATACAGCTGGGTCATGTCGCCGCGATGGTTCGACGGCAAGGATCATTTGGCACTGGACACCGGCGGCGGTCCGCTGGCGCGGTTGTGGAGCACCGCGCTGGCCGGGCTCGTCGATATCGGCTATGTGAAGTCCACCGGCGGCAGCGTGCAGATCAACCTGCCCAAGACTGCGCTCAAAGGCCCGGTGTCGCTGGAGTGGAAGATCCCCAAACACGGCAGCAACACGCTCGAACGCAACCGGGCGCGGACCTACTTCCAGGCGTACGCGGCGGCCTGCGCGCTGCACTTTGCCGAGCAGGCGCTGGTGGAAATCAGGGCGGGACGCACCAAGACGTGGGAGAAGTTCACGGTGCCGGACGAGGCCATCGGCTGCGGTTTCACCGAGGCGGTACGTGGTGTGCTCTCCCATCACATGGTGATCCGGGACGGCAAGATCGCGAACTACCACCCCTATCCCCCGACACCGTGGAATGCCAACCCGCGCGACAGCTACGGCACTCCCGGACCGTATGAGGATGCCGTTCAAGGACAACCGATCTTCGAGGAGAATGATCGGGATAACTTCAAGGGCATCGACATCATGCGCACGGTGCGCAGCTTCGACCCATGCCTGCCATGCGGAGTGCACATGTACCTCGGCGACGGCAAGACACTCGAGAAACTGCATTCACCGACACAGTCCGTCACCGGAGAGTGACCCATGGCCTCGGCAGGTCGACAGAACCCGGAGGCGCACGAGGACGAAACGCGATGGCGTTCAGCAGGTGATCGAATCCAGACACTGCTGGACGCCAGCGCGGGCAGTGGAACGGTTGTGCACGAGCGGACCGTGCAACTCGCCGCCGAATTGACCGAGCTCTACGGCGCCGCGCTGGACCGGATCATCGCGGTCACCGCCGAGGCGGCCCCCGATCTGGTCGATCAATTCGCCGCCGACGAACTCGTGGCCAGTCTCATGCTGGTGCACGGTCTGCACCCGCACAGCATGGAGCGCAGGATCGAGGACGCGCTGGACAGTGTCCGGCCCTATCTCGGCTCCCACGGCGGCGATGTCGCGCTGCTCGAGGTGGCAGATACCGAGGCCGGCCCGGCGGTTCGCCTGCAATTCGCGGGCAGTTGCAAGAGTTGCCCGTCATCGGCTGTGACCCTCGAATTCGCCGTCGAGGATGCGATTCGTGCCGCGGCACCGGAGATCACGTCGATCGAAGTCGTGGCGGCACAACCGGACTCGACAGCATCGCCCAGCCTCATCTCGGTGGACTCGGTGATGAGCCGGGTTCGCGACGGGGCCGGTGCGGCGTGGCATCCCATCCCGGACATCAGCGATCTCCGACAGGGCGAGGTGGCCGGGTTCCTGATCGCCGGAGTGCCGATTCTGGCCTGTCGCATCGGTGACGACCTGTTCGCCTACCACGATCGGTGCGGTCGATGCCACGACTCGATGGCGGGCGCGGCGCTACACCGCCCGCTCGGTGCACCCATTGGTCAGGCGGTCCTCCGGTGCCCGCGCTGCCAAGCGCATTTCGACGTCGTGCACGCCGGCGCCGGCCTTGACGACGACGCCGCAACGGCGATGCACCTGGACCCAATTCCGCTGCTGCACCGCGACGGTGTGCTCTGTGTCGCAGTGCTTTCCGAAACGTCCGGAGTGGCGTGATGACAGGCGCCTACGACGTACTCGCACGGATCCGGGCTCAGAAACCGCCCGTACAGCAACCCGGCGAGCGCTGCGAGATGTGCGCCGAACCGATCGCCGACGAGCACCAGCACATCGTCAATGTCGCAGCGCGTCAACTGATGTGCACATGCCGCGGCTGCTACCTGCTGTTCACCGATCCACACGCCAAGCTCCGATACCGGGCCGTTCCGGATCGCTACCTCACGTTCCCCGACTTCACCCTGGACCGTCGCGCCTGGGAAGCGCTCCAGATCCCCGTCGGACTGGCGTTCTTCTTCCACAACTCCGACCTCGACAAGACCGTGGCTTTCTATCCTGGTCCGGCGGGAGCCACCGAGTCCGAGCTGGATCTCGACGCATGGACGACGATCAGCGGCGCCGACAACCAACTGGACCTGCTCGCAGACGACGTCGAAGCCCTGCTGGTGCGCGTTCCCGATCGAGACCACGCGGATCCAGCACTCGACGCATCCGTGGAGTGCTATCTGGTCCCCATCGACGCCTGCTACGAGTTCGTGGGCCGATTGCGAATGTTGTGGCGTGGCTTTGACGGTGGCCAGGAGGTCCGCGATTTCATCGACGAGTTCTTCGAGCGGATCAAGGCGCGCAGCAAGGTGGCGTCAGCGTGAACGATCTGGCCTTCACCGTCGTCGACGTCGCCGCGGAACAGTTCTCGGTCACGCCGCGACTGACCGCGCGCATCGCCATCACAGCCGGTGAGGACGAACCGATTCATGCGATCGCGCTGCGCTGCCAGATCCGCTTCGAACCGCTGCGGCGGCCCTACTCCGACGAAGAGGCCGTCGGTTTGGTCGACCTGTTCGGGCCACGCGCGCGGTGGGCCGAGACCCAACGGACCTTCCTATGGCAGCACAGCGGCGCGATGGTCCAGGGCTTCACCGAAGCCACCGAGATCTCGCTGCCACTGGAATGCACCTATGACTTCGAAGTCGCAGCGTCGAAGTATCTCCACGCATTGCGCGACGGCGCGGTTCCGCTGCTGTTTCTCTTCAGCGGAACCGTGTTCGTTCACGGCGAGCGTGGCTTCTCGGTCCGCCAGGTGTCGTGGGAATGCGAAGCCAGGCACGAGATGCCGGTGTCGGTGTGGAACGAGCTCGTTCGGATCCACTATCCGAACGCCGGCTGGGTACGACTCGGGCACGACACCATATCCGCGCTGGCCGAATACAAGTCGGCCCGCGGGATGCTCGACTTCGAGGATGCGGTGACCACCCTGCTCACGGAGGCACCCCGCGTCACCGAGCGGATCTGTGCGCCCGAGGAGGTCCGATGAAACCCTCCTGGGATCGAGCACGCGCCATCGCTGACGCTGTGCTCTACGAGGGATACCTGCTCTACCCCTACCGAGCGACGTCCAGCAAGAACCAATCCCGCTGGCAGTTCGGGGTAGTCGGACCACCGGGGGCGTGCGACGCGGGCATCGGCGAGAGCGACAGTCTGACGGCGCAATTCCTGGTCGACGGTGACAGCGAACTGACGCTCGTCGTGCGCTTCCTGCAACTACAACACCGCCGCGCCGAACGCGATATCGGCGACGGCACATTCGAACCCGTCGACAAGGTGACAAGCGGTTTGCAGTCCTGGGTCACCTGGGACGAGGCGGTGGAGCGCGAGCTCTCGTTCGGCCCTTTCGGACTCACTGACCTCGTTCAGCCGCGCACGTTGAGCATCGAGGTGGGCGAGGGCAGCGAGACCGAGGCCGTCGACGGTGGTCGACTCATCCGCACCAGATCCGCGATCCGGGCCGACCTCACCGTCGCCGTCGAGCATGAAGCGGCTGACCTCCACCGGGTCAGCACAGCGGTCCGCAATGTCGGCGAGGCTGCAGCGGACAAGGACGAGGCCATCGCCACATCGTTGATCGGCACCCACATCATCGCTGAAGTCGTTGGCGGAGAGTTCATCTCACTGCTCGATCCACCGGACTCGGCGAGGGCGACGGTGTCGCACCTTGTCCAGCACCGATGCTTCCCCGTGCTCGCCGGCCGACCGGGCGAACATGATCTGCTGTTGATTTCGCCGATCATCCTCTACGACCATCCAGAGATTGCCGAACAGAGCGAGGGCGCGCTCTACGACTCCACCGAGATCGACGAGATCCTCACGCTCCGCGTGATGACGATGACCGATGAAGAGAAGGCACAAGCGCGCGCCACTGATCCGTTGGCGGCGGCCATCATCGACAGATGCGATTCGATGTCACCCGAGGCCATGCAGCAGTTGCACGGCATTCTGCGCAACCCGCACGCATCAGGGTATGACGACCCGAGACTCGATGCGTTGGACGGGCAGATGAGGTCGGCGGGACTCATCCCGGAGATCCCGGACGGTGTCGACTGGTGGGATCCGGTGGCCGACACCGCCGTCCGTCCCGACGTCGACGCCGTACTGGTCAACGGCGTCCGGGTATCCGCGGGCAGCAGAGTTCGCCTGCGGCCGTCCCGCCGCGCCGACGCACAGGACATCTTCTTCGCGGGCAAGAGCGCCCGCGTCATCTCCGTTCATGAGGACGTCGATGGCCAGCAGTACGTGGGCGTGATCGTCGAAGACGATCCGGACGTCGAGATGCCCGACTCCTACGGCCGATATCTGTACTTTGCGCCGGATGAGGTCGAACCGATCGATGCACAAGTAGTCAGCCCAGAGAGGAGTTCATGATGGATGTAATTGGTTGGGTAGCAACCGGTGTCGTCGCCGTGGTGGTATTGGGCGGGATCGCGGTCGGGCTCCGCTCCATTCCAGACGTACGGCGGTACATGAAGATCCGCAACATGTAGATCGGAGTTCGACAACCAGATGACAGCCCGCATTCTGGTCGCCGGAATCGGCAACATCTTCCTCGGAGACGACGGATTCGGACCCGAGGTGATTCGCAATGCCGCCACGCAGACTGTCGGCGACGACATCAACGTAGTGGACTATGGCATCAGGGGCATGCACCTGGCCTACGATCTCCTCGAGCAGTGGCGGGCACTTGTCCTCGTCGATGCCCTGCCCAATCGCGGGGCACCCGGCACACTTCATATTTTCGAGGCTGACCACGAAACCCTCTCGCCGACTGCCGGTCTCGAAGCACACAGCATGGACCCGGCCGCTGTGTTCGCGACACTCAAGGCACTGGGCGGGACCGCTCCCCGGACGATCGTCGTCGGCTGCGAAGTCGAAAGCGTCGAGGACGGAATTGGTTTGTCTGATCCGGTCATCGCGGCGGTGCCTGCGGCGGTCACGGCGATCAACGATGTACTGGTTGACCTGGTCGCCTCCGCGACAGCACCTGCGGAGGGCTGACTGATGTGTCTGGGAATCCCGGGGCAGGTCGTCAGGATGCTGGAGGGTTACGGCGATCAGCTGGCTCTGGTCGACGTCGCGGGCGAGAACCGCAAGGTGAACATCGGCATGCTGCCCGAGGAGACGTTCGACGCGGGCGACTGGGTCATCATCCACATGGGCTTCGTCGTCGAGAAGACCGACAAGGCTGGTGCCGACGCCGCAATGGCGGGCCTGGAGTTGATGGGCAGGGGCCCCGAACCCCGAGGTGAGTCGGGTCAAGTTCCTGAGGCGTTCCCATGACCGCCAGGCGCAGGCTCCGTGTCATCGTGCAGGGCGTCGTTCAGGGGGTGGGATTCCGGCCCTTCGTCTACGCGAGTGCCGTGGCATCGGGCCTGTCCGGATCCGTGCGCAACGACAGTTCCGGCGCCGTCATCGAGGTCGAGGGTGATCCCCGCCAGATCGACCACTTCCTCACGCGTCTGCACGACGATCCGCCGCCCCTGGCCGTCGTGGAATCGATCGAGACCCGAGACATCGCCGTGGTCGGCGGTACCGGTTTCACCATCGGGGATTCGTCACGATCAGCGGGGAGTCGCACGCTGGCCTCCCCCGACGTGGCCATGTGTGTCGAATGTGCCGCCGAGCAGTGTGATCCGACGAACAGGAGGTACCGGCACGCATTCATCAACTGCACGAATTGCGGCCCGCGGTTCACCATCATCGCCTCACTACCTTATGACCGCGCATCAACGGCGATGGCGGCCTTCACGATGTGCGCTGAGTGCGCCGCCGAGTACCACGACCCCGCCGATCGGCGATTCCACGCCCAACCCGTGTGCTGTCAGCAATGCGGCCCCACGGTGCGCTACCGAGACCGTGACGGCCGATCGAGCGATTCGGAAGCTGCAGTACAGCGGGCACGGCGACTACTGAGCAATGGCGGCATCATCGCAGTCAAGGGCGTCGGTGGGTACCACCTCGCGTGCGATGCCGCCAACGAGCAGGCGGTGGCAGAACTACGCGCGCGAAAGCGGCGCGGCGACAAGCCCTTCGCGGTCATGGTGGCGGACCTCACGACTGCGCGCACCATCGCCGAGATAGACGAGGGGTCGGCACGCCTGCTGTCGGGTGCTCAGCGGCCAATCGTGCTGATGCCTCGGCGGGAGCCTGCCGCGCTGGCGCAGGCCGTGGCCCCGCACAATCCGGACCTCGGGGTCATGCTCGCGTACACACCTCTGCACGCGCTGCTGTTCGGGCTACCGGGAGACGAGCCCGGGCCTGCCGCACTGGTGATGACCTCCGGCAACCTCGGCGGAGAGCCGATCTGCTTCACAGACAGCGATGCACAGGAACGACTTTCGCAACTGGCCGATGCCTGGCTGCTGCACGACCGGGAGATCCTGGTCCCGTGCGACGACTCCGTGGTGCGGGTCGTGTGCGTCGGCGGTTCCGACAGTGAAGTCCACTACAGCGAACTACCGATCAGGCGCTCCCGCGGATACGCTCCGCTACCCGTCGCGCTACCGGTGGCCCTGCCGCCAACCCTGGCAGTCGGCGCCGACCTCAAGAACACGCTGGCCGTTGCCGAAGGAAAGTACGCCTGGCTCAGTCAGCACATCGGAGACATGGATGACATGTCCACGTTATCGGCGTTCGACGCGGCGCGACATCACCTGCAGTCGCTCACCGGAGTGGAACCGGACGTGCTGATCGCCGATGCCCATCCGCTGTACCGGTCGACGGCCTGGGCGCACCGAAACGCCGCAGGCCGGCCGGTGCGGACGGTTCAGCACCACCACGCTCATATCGCCTCGGTCATGGCCGAGAACGGTTTGGACGGATCACAGCCGGTACTCGGATTCGCCTTCGACGGAACCGGTTACGGGCCCGACGATGCCGTGTGGGGTGGCGAGGTGCTGCTCGCCGACTACAAGGGATATCGGCGACTTGCGCACCTCAAGTACGTGTCGTTGCCCGGCGGCGACGTCAGTGTGCTGCGACCGTATCGCATGGCGCTGGCGCATATGTGGGCCGCGGGATTGGCCTGGGATCCGGATCTGGCACCCGTGCGTGCGTGCCCAAACGACGAGCAACGCGTGCTGGCCCACCAACTCGAGACCGGCCTCGGTTGCGCGCCGACGTCCAGCATGGGACGGCTGTTCGACTCGGTCGCGGCGTTGCTCGATGTCCGCCAGGTCGTCGCGTACGAGGCGCAGGCGGCCATCGAGCTCGAGGGGCTGTCGCGTGATATCGCCTGTGGCACAGCCACTTACCAATTCGACATCGACCTCGACCACGTGCCGGCATCGATCGACACGGCACCGGTCGTCGCCGCCGTCATCACCGACGTTCGATCCGGCGTCGCAACAGGTGTGATCGGCGCCCGATTCCATCAGGCGGTGGCGGATCTGATCGTTCGACTGGCCACCACCGTGGTGACCGAAGCGCCGATAGTCGCGTTGTCGGGCGGCGTGTTTCAAAACGCTTTTCTGCTGCGCCTGACTATACGCGGCTTGCAGGACAAGGGATTCGACGCGATCACCCACCGCTTCGTGCCACCGAACGACGGCGGCGTCGCACTGGGCCAACTGCTGGTGGGGAACTCGTCATGAGGAAAGGAGACCGCAGATGTGCTTAGCGGTACCGGGGAGAATTGTGAGCATCGAAGATCGAGACGGCACCCTGATGTCCGTCGTCGATTTCGGCGGCATCAAGAAGGATGTCTGCCTCGAGTACATCCCTGACGCGGAAGTCGGCCAATACGTCGTCGTCCATGTCGGTTTCGCGCTCCAGCGACTCGATGAGGAATCCGCTCAGCGGACGCTCGCCGAATTCGAACACCTCGGGGTCCTCAAGGAGGAGTTCACCGACGGCTTCGAACTCGCCGCCCAGCAGGCCGGCCTCGACAACCCCGCCAAGACCAACGGAACTTCAGAGAGGTGAGGTCATGAAATATCTGGATGAGTTCAGCGATCCACAACTCGCCCGCCATCTGGTCGACGAGATCAAGGCCGCTACCAGTCAGCGGTGGTCGATCATGGAAGTATGCGGCGGACAGACACATTCGATCATCCGACACGGAATAGACCAGCTATTGCCGGATACCATCGAGATGATCCACGGGCCAGGATGCCCGGTATGCGTAACACCATTGGAGATCATCGACAAAGCGCTGGAGATCGCGTCACGCCCCGATGTGATCTTCTGTTCGTTCGGCGACATGTTGCGGGTTCCGGGCAGTGAGATTGACCTGTTTCAGGTCAAGAGCCGCGGAGGCGACGTGCGGGTGGTGTACTCCCCACTGGACGCGCTCAAGGTCGCGAAGGAAAATCCCGCCAAGCAGGTGGTGTTCTTCGGCATCGGCTTCGAGACCACCGCGCCCGCCAATGCGATGACCGTATATCAGGCCAAACGACTTGCCATCGAGAACTTCTCACTGTTGGTATCCCATGTTCTCGTGCCACCGGCGATCTCGGCGATCATGGAATCGCCGACGTGCCGGGTGCAGGCTTTCCTGGCCGCCGGGCACGTCTGCACCGTCATGGGGACCGAGGAGTATCCGCCGCTGTGCGACAAGTACGACATTCCGATTGTCGTCACAGGGTTCGAACCGCTCGACATTCTCGAAGGCATTCGGCGCACCGTGCTGCAGCTGGAATCGGGTCGTCATGAACTGGAGAATGCCTACCCACGGGCAGTGCAGGCAACAGGAAATTCCGCGGCCAAGGCGATGCTGCTCGATGTCTTCGAGGTGACCGACCGCGGATGGCGCGGCATCGGCGTGATCCCGAACAGCGGCTGGCGGCTCTCTAACGCGTACCGCGATTACGATGCCGAGCACCGCTTTTCCGTCACCGATATTCACACCGAGGAGTCATCGGTGTGCCGATCCGGCGAGGTGCTCCAGGGGCAGATCAAGCCGCACGAGTGCGCAGCGTTCGGCACGCTGTGTACGCCCCGCAATCCGCTCGGCGCCACGATGGTGTCCTCGGAGGGGGCGTGCGCCGCCTACTACCAATACCGGCGCCTGGAGCTGTCGAATGCCTGAGACCCCCGCCGAGGCCACCACCGGCATCGACTTGGAAACCTGGGTTTGTCCTGCTCCCCTGCGCAATTCACCGAACGTCGTGATGGGGCACGGCGGTGGTGGGGCGATGTCGGCCGAACTCATCGAGCACCTCTTCCTGCCCGCGTTCGGTCCCGCAGCCGACGCGGGTATGGGCGATTCCGCGGTGGTGAAGGTCGGCAATGTGCGGCTGGCGTTCTCGACTGATTCGTTCGTGGTCAAACCGCTGATGTTCCCGGGTGGCACGATCGGCGATCTCGCGGTGAACGGCACCGTCAACGATCTGGCGATGGCCGGCGCGCGGCCACTGGTGCTGTCGACGGCCTTCATACTCGAGGAGGGCACCCCACTCGATGAGCTCGCGCACGTCGCCCACACCATGGGAACCGCGGCGATGGCAGCAGGCATCAAGTTGGTGACGGGCGATACCAAGGTGGTCGATGCCGGCCACGGCGACGGTGTTTACATCAACACCGCCGGCATCGGGCTCGTCGACGAACGCGCCGATATCCGGCCGGTACGAGCCACCGAGGGCGATGTGGTGATCGTCAGCGGCGACATCGGGGTGCACGGTGTGGCGGTGATGAGCTGCCGAGAGGGATTGGAGTTCGGCACCACTGTCGCGAGCGACACCGCGCCGCTGCACGGACTTGTCGCCGCAATGATCGACACCGGTGCTGATATCCACATGCTGCGCGATCCGACCAGAGGTGGGGTCGCCGCAACTGTCAACGAGATCGCCAAGGCGGCCGGCGTCGGAATCTCGTTGGACGAATTGGCATTCCCGATACCCCCTGAAGTCCGCGACGCCTGCGGCCTTCTGGGCCTGGACCCGCTCTACGTAGCCAACGAAGGCAAGCTGCTGGCGTTCGTCCCACCCGCGGACGCCGACCGGGTTCTCGCTGCCATGCGCGCGCACCCGCTCGGCGCTCATGCGGCGGTCATCGGCCACTGCGTCAGCGAGAACCCCGGCATGGTGTCCGCGAAGACCGCGCTTGGCGGTACCCGTGTCGTCGATCTGCCCATCGGCGAACAACTACCACGGATCTGCTGAATGAGCGGGCACGAGACTTTCGCCTGCTATGCCTTCCCGCCGAACGAACTGGGCTATTGCGGACCCGCCGATGTTGCTCACACGGAACTCGCATCGCATGCGCGTGAGTTCGATGGCGCGTGGCCGTATCTGCAGATCATCGCCGATGCCGCCGGGGTTTCGGACCCGCTTGACGAGGACGTCGTGCGCAACTACTGGGTCGGAGGCCCACTGCTGGAAAAGGTCGACCCAACCGAACTGTTATCTCGACTGCGTCGCGCGTTCACCGGCCAGGTCACCGGACTGCTGGGCGATTTGACGGGCTCGGCGCACCCGTTGGCGCACCACAGTTTTCACGTCTTCGTCGTCTACCCGTGGATCCGGTTCCTGGATCGTGATCCGACGACGCCACTACGGGTCATGCAAGACTGCCGGATTCGTTGGGGCACAGTCTCCTCCGTCACGGGCGACCACGCCGAGATCGTGTCTCGCCCGCTGTCGTTGGATGCCGGCGTGTTGGTGCTGGGAGGTCCGCGCGCCGAAACCGTGCGGTGGGCCAAGAACGGTCAGTCGCTGGCTTCGCCGCCAAGAGTCGGGGAAACGGTATCGGCGCACTGGGACTGGGTGTGCGGATCCCTGAGCGATGCGGAATCAAGTGCCCTCGCCGAGGCGACGCAGGCGACACTCGACCTGGTGAACGCCGTCAGAAGCCGGGACTGAGTCCCCGAGGCCAGAACCTCACCACTGATCGCGTGGGACGTCGAAGTCAGCGCACAACGCCCGCCAGACTTCCCGCGGATCGACGCCGTCCTCGATGGCCTGCAGGGACGTGCGCCCACCGAGGCGTGTGAGCACATGGTCGACGAGCAGCGACCCGCCACGCACCGACCCGAACTGGCCCTCGACGAGCTCGTTGAATTCCGTCAACCGCACGAGCCCAACCTACGCTGACGCCGCCAACGCTTCATGGCACACCCGTACCGGATCGTCGACACCCGCCACGGAGGCGCCTGCTTGCCGCGCCGCCTCCCGGTAGCTCGGAGACGACAGCACCTCACGCGCCGCCGCCCCCAGCGCCGCCCCGGTCAACGGGCGCACCAGTGCGGCACTGCCCTGGCGCACAACGCGATTGGAAATTTCCCATTGATCTCCACCGCCGGGCACCACCACCAGCGGTACGCCCGCCAGCAGCGACTTGGACACAATGCCATGTCCGCCACCGCAGATCACCACGTCGGCGTTCGACAGCAGTACATCCTGACGGCCGAGCCCGACCGCCGCCCACGGTGGAACCGGACCGTCAAGACTTCCCAGCTGCGACACCACGACGCGCGACCCCTCTGGCAGCACCTCCCCCGGCGTCAGCGTCTCCAGGGCGAGCTCGGCGAGGCCGCGGGCACCCGTCGTCGCCGTGGAGGGCGCGACCACCACGACGGGACCGGAGCCCGGCGGAATCGCCAGCTCAGACGACGTCGGCTCGAAGTGCAGCGGCCCGACGATAACGGCCTCGGGCGGCCAGTCCGGACGCGGCATCTCGAGCGCGGGCAGCGTGGCGATCAGCCGTCGTCGCGGACCGGGATCGGCTGCAGGCAAACCGATTTCGACTCGGGCCGCCTCGCGCTGCCGCAGCCCCTGCCGCCACGACCGGGCCGACATCGCGCGCAGCACGGCATCGCGGACCTTGCCGCGGATTCCCACGCCTGGCGCCAGCCCGCTGCCGATCGGCGGAAGTCCCTTCGACGGCCGATACAGCGGCTGAGGGTTGAGTTCGACCCACGGTAGCCCCTGCAGCTCGGCCGCGAACGCGCCTGCGACGGTGATCACGTCGGACACCACCAGGTCCACGGCGAGATCTGTCAGTTGCGGCCCGTTGAGCACCGCCATCCGCGCAGCGCGCTGATTGATCTTGGCCCCGGCATCGGCGTCGTCGTCACCCTCGACCACGTCCAGGCCGAGGAGTTCGACCGCATCGACCCCAGCCTCGTGCGCCGTCGCCAGCCACCTGGTGCCGGTCAAAAGGGTTGGTGAATCTCCGTTGGCCAGAAAGCGAAGGCACAGCGCAAGGGCTGGAAAGGCGTGCCCGGGATCGGGTCCGGCAATGACCGCGACGCGCATTGGGCCTACCATGCCACAGCGCCGCCCCATAGGCTGAGGGCATGACCGACCAGGCTTCGCCAGTGAGATCTGACCTTGACAATGTCCGCGCGGTGGAGACGTTCCTCTACGCCATGCAGGACGAGGACTTCGACACCGTCGACCGCTTGATGGCCGACAACATCGAATGGCAGAACGTCGGGTTTCCCACCATCCGTGGCCGCGAGCGAATCGTCGGCATGATGCGCCGGGGCGAAGGCCGCCTGGGCTTCGAGGTGAAGATTCACCGGATCGCCGCCGAGGGCAATGCGGTGCTCACCGAGCGTACCGACGCCCTGGTCTTCGGACCCGTGCGCATTCAGTTCTGGGTGTGCGGAACGTTCGAGGTGCACGCGGGCCGAATCACCCTGTGGCGGGACTACTTCGATTCGCTGGACTTCCTGAAGGGGACGGTCCGCGGGATCGCCGCGACGGTGTTCCCGTCCCTACGCGCGACGATGTAGCCTGCGCGATTGCTACCATTCGGGCGCGATATGAGCACCGAATCCGCACGCACCCGGCCGAACATCGTCGAATACATCGGCTACTGCTACGGCCGGGCGCTCCCCGCCTCAATGCACGACTGGGTGCACAACGACCTGGCGGGCAAGGGCGCGACGGTGCGCATGATGATCCGCGTCTTCATTCCGGCGTTCGTGATCCTGATCCCGTTCTGGTTCATCCCGACCACCCTGGACGTGCACCTGTCGATGACGCTGCCGATCCTGATCCCGTTCGTGTTTTTCTCTCACGCACTCAACAAGGTCTGGCGCAGGCACATGCTGCGCAAACACGGTCTGGATCCGAACCTGGTCGACGCGCTCTCCCGGCAGAAGAACGCCCACGTCCACGAGGCATACATCGAGCGCTATGGCCCCCGGTCAGGGCCGTCGAGTTCGCACGACGTCTAGGCGCGGCGCAGGTGTCCGAGTTCGTCGAAGGCCTGCGCCCAGCCGAGGAGTCGATCGGTCGCGTTCGACAACTCGTTGCGGTAGCGCTGCTGCGTCATCGGTGAGCTCGACATCGATCCGGTGTTGGCCGCCGACACCAATTGCGCTGCCGCGGTCACCATCTCGTTGTACTGGCGGGCGCCCTGGTCCAGCTGTGCGGTGAACGCCTGAATCGTCGGGACCAAATGCGCCCGCGATTGCGGCGCCGAACTGATCGTGCGCTCCATCGATATCACCTCGTTGGCGGTCGCGGTCATCGTGGCGGCGGTTTGGTTGGCCGCGGCGGTCAGCTCGCGAAGCTCGTCGGCAGGCAGCATCCGGCCGCGCTCCATCACTCCGAGCAGCGAGAACAGGCCGCGTTCAGAGGCCGCCAGCGCGGCCATCGGCTGGCGTGCCGCCGAACCCCACGCCGGAAGCCGGCGGGCTGTGCGAGATCGCTGAGGCGGCAACGGTTCACCGCGTAGCCAGCGGTAGCGCAGGAACGACAGCGTCGCTAGGAACGCGGCGCCGACCGCGATCGGGGCCGGGATGAACAGTGCCCAAAACGGCGTGTCCCACGCCGATAGCAGGCCGGTGACACCGATCCAGAACACCGACGACACCGTGAAGAACACGGCGAGGCGCAGAGCCCACCGTCGCTTGCGCAACAATTTCGCGCGCGGATCCGCAGCGGCGTTGAGCTTTTCGGCCAGCACATCGGACCACTCCGCTGCGGTATCCATACCGCGCTGCGCCAACGAACGCCAGGCCTCCGGTCCACTCGCTCGCGAATTCACACCTATACCTCACAGAAGTTACTGCGACAGCGGATTTTCCGGTGTCGCCTGGGGATTGGTGGCCGGTGCCGCAGGAGTGGTGGGCGCGGCGGCGGCACCACCGGCGGGCAGCTGCTCACCGCGCATCGACGCGCGGATCTGCTCGAGCCGGGAGTGCCCTGCCATCTGCACGCTGGCCGACTGCACCTCCATCATCCGGCCTTGCACCGAGTTCTGCGCCAGCTCGGCCGAACCGATGGCGTTGGCGTAGCGGCGTTCGATCTTGTCGCGGACCTCGTCGAGACTTGGCGTGCTGCCGGGCGCGGCCAGTTCGCTCATCGACCGCAACGACGCGCTGACCTGCTCCTGCATCTTGGCCTGCTCGAGTTGGCTCAGCAGCTTGGTGCGCTCCGCGATTTTCTGCTGCAGCATCATCGCGTTCTGTTCGACGGCCTTCTTCGCCTGGCCGGCAGCCTGCAGGGCCTGATCGTGCAGAGACTTGAGGTCCTCGACACTCTGCTCCGAGGTCACCAGTTGCGCGGCGAACGCCTCGGCGGCATTGGTGTACTCGGTGGCCTTGGCGGCATCGCCGGCGGCGGTTGCCTGATCCGCGAGTGTCAACGCCTGACGGACATTGACCTGGAGCTTCTCTATGTCGGCAAGCTGACGGTTGAGCCGCATCTCCAGCTGACGCTGGTTGCCGATGACCTGGGCCGCCTGCTGCGTCAACGCCTGGTGCTGGCGCTGGGCCTCCTCGATGGCCTGCTGGATCTGCACCTTTGGGTCGGCGTACTCATCAACCTTGGAGCTGAACAGCGCCATCAGGTACTTCCACGCCTTGGTGAACGGATTGGCCATCGGTTCGTTCCGCCTTCGTGTGTGTCGTTGTCTCGGCTCTGGAGTCTCGGCCTTGGGCCGCCGGCTAGCCGTGCAGCCCAATCTATCGGGTCGGCGACCCTTGTCGCACCTACACCGACGCCAGCTTTCTAGGCCACGGCCATCGACACAACCTGCGGAATGACGACCTTGGTCGAGGCGTCGATGTTCGCCGCGCCGATCGATTCGCGCTCGAACGCGGCGAGTTCCTTGCGGCCCATCTCGTCGCCTGCCTCGAAGAGCACCCGCGACAGCGGCACGTCCAGCGCGCTGCAGATGGCGCTGAGCAACTCGCTCGAGGCTTCCTTGCGGCCACGTTCCACCTCGGACAGATAACCGAGGCTCACGCGGGCGGAATCGGACACCTCGCGCAGGGTGCGGCCCTGCTCGGTGCGGGCACGGCGCAGCACGTCGCCGATCACCTCGCGCAGCAATGCCGTCATGCGTGCTCCCCTTTCGAGAGGTCCGTCGCTGGGCTTTGTATTAGGGCAACGCCGCAGGCATCCGGGTGGTTCCCGGTTTGCGCAGATCTCTGTCATCGACGGCGAAACCGCAGGAAGGGGGCTTGAACTCAGGTGGTGGCGAGGCGTGCGCGCGAATCCCGGATGGCCGAAATGACGTAGTCGATTCCGGTGAGCACAGTCAGGATCACGGCCGCCCACATCACCACCCAGGCCCCGGTGAGCCAGGGGCCCGACAGCGGCAACACGAACAGACCGATGGCCACACCCTGGACGAGGGTCTTCAGCTTTCCGCCGCGGCTGGCCGGGATGACACCGTGGCGCAGGACCGCGAAGCGAAGCACAGTGATGCCGATCTCGCGCGTCATGATCACCACGGTCACCCACCACGGCATCTCGCCGAGCATCGAGAGACCGATCAAAGCCGCGCCGATGAGGGCCTTGTCGGCGATCGGATCGATCAGCGTGCCGAATTCGGTGACCATCCCGTAGCTGCGGGCAAGCGCGCCGTCGAACCGGTCCGTGATCACCGCAACCGTGAACACGATGAATGCGGCTATCCGCCAGAACGTTTCGTGTCCGTCAGCGACGAACAGGACCACCAGGAACACCGGAACCAACGCCAGTCGGATACCGGTGAGCACGTTCGCGATGTTCGCCACCCGGGCACGCGGCACCACAGGATCGGTCGTGTGTTCGCCCGGCACCGCAACAGAATATCGGTTGCTCTGACCGATACTCTCCACGTGTGAGCGCAGATCCCGCACAGGTCGCCATTCGGCGCGCCAGAACGTCGGATGTGCCCGCCATGAAGGCTCTCGTCGACATCTACTCGGGCAAGATCCTTCTGGAGAAGAACCTGGTGACGCTCTACGAGGCCGTCCAGGAATTCTGGGTGGCCGAACTCGACGGCGAACTGATCGGTTGCGGCGCGTTGCACGTGCTGTGGTCAGACCTGGGTGAAGTGCGCACCGTGGCGGTACATCCGAAGGTCAGAGGTCAAGGGGTCGGGCACGCGATCGTCGACCGCCTCCTCGACGTGGCCAGGGACCTGCATCTGCAACGCATCTTCGTGCTGACGTTCGAGGTCTCGTTCTTCAGCCGCCACGGCTTCAAGGAGATCGACGGAACCCCGGTCACGGCCGAGGTCTACGAGGAAATGTGCCGCTCGTATGACACCGGCGTGGCCGAGTTCCTCGACTTGTCGTACGTCAAGCCGAACATTCTGGGTAACACCCGAATGCTGTTGACGCTCTAGAAATCCGGTTCGTCGTCGTCTCCCGCGTCGCCGCCGCGAATCAGCATCAGCGTGCCGGCCAGCTCGTCGGGCTTGACCAACACCTCGCGCGCCTTGGACCCTTCGCTGGGGCCGACGATGTTGCGCGTCTCCATCAGGTCCATCAGCCGGCCGGCCTTCGCGAAGCCCACCCGCAGCTTGCGCTGCAGCATCGACGTCGAACCGAATTGGCTGGACACCACCAGCTCGACCGCCTGTAGGAACACGTCCATGTCGTCGCCGATGTCCGGGTCGACGTCGGTGCGCTCACTGGTGGTCTTCGCAGCGGTGACGCCTTCGGTGTATTCCGGCTCTGCCTGGGACTTCGTTGCCTCGACGACCGCGTGGATCTCCTCGTCGGTGATGAACGCACCCTGCAGGCGGAGCGGCTTGTTCGCACCCATCGGCAGGAACAGCCCGTCACCCATACCGATCAGCTTCTCGGCACCCTGTTGGTCGAGGATGACGCGGCTGTCTGTCAGCGACGAGGTCGCGAACGCCAACCGCGACGGCACGTTGGTCTTGATCAGACCGGTGACGACGTCCACCGAGGGCCGCTGCGTGGCCAGCACCAGGTGGATACCTGCGGCGCGGGCCTTCTGCGTGATGCGCACGATGGCGTCCTCGACGTCGCGGGGCGCCGTCATCATCAGGTCGGCGAGCTCGTCGACGATCGCGAGGATGTAGGGATAGGGCTTGTACTCGCGCTGGCTCCCCAGCGGAGCGGTGATCTCCCCGGACCGGACCTTCTTGTTGAAGTCGTCGATGTGGCGCACGCGCGACGCCTGCATGTCCTGGTAACGCTGCTCCATCTCCTCGACCAGCCACGCCAGCGCCGCCGCTGCCTTCTTCGGCTGCGTGATGATTGGGGTGATCAGATGCGGAATGCCTTCATAGGGCGTCAGTTCCACCATCTTCGGATCGATCAGGATCATCCTGACCTCTTCGGGAGTCGCACGCGCCAGCAGCGACACGAGCATCGAGTTGACGAAGCTCGACTTACCCGAGCCGGTCGAACCGGCCACCAGCAGGTGCGGCATCTTGGCGAGGTTCGCCGAGATGTACTCGCCCTCGATGTCCTTTCCGAGGCCGATCACCAAGGGGTGGTGGTCGCTACGGGTGCCCGGATCGGTCAAAACATCTGCCAGCCGGACCATTTCACGATCGGTGTTGGGCACCTCGATGCCGACGGCGGACTTGCCAGGGATCGGCGCGAGCATCCGGACGCTCTCGGTGGCGACCGCGTAAGCGATATTGCGTTGCAACGCAGTGATTTTCTCGACCTTGACGCCGGGGCCGAGCTCGACCTCGTAACGCGTGACCGTCGGGCCGCGCGTGCAGCCGGTCACTGAGGCGTTCACCTTGAACTGCTCGAGCACCTCGGAGATCGCCTCGATCATTCGGTCGTTGCCCGCGCTGCGCCGCTTTGGCGGATCGCCCGCGATCAGCAGGTCCAGGGAGGGCAACGTGTACGGACCATCCACGACGCGGTCGACGATCTTTGGCTTGGCCGCCTTCTTCTTGCGCGTCCTGGCGGTGGGCTCGGGAATCGTCGGCGTCTCGTCCTCGATCGGATAGTTCTCCATCGGGGTACCGGAAGGCCAGACCGTCGCCTGGTCGTCGCCGTATCCCGCGGGGTCGTCGTAGTAGCCGTCGGAGAAGTCGTCGGAGTCGGCGGCGACGGCGGGTTCCTCGTCGTCGTAATACTCGTCATCGTCGTAGTACTCGCCGCGGAATGAGCGGGTGGACCACATGCTCCGCACGGTGTCGGGCACCTCGCGGATCGTCGTGCCGGTCACCAGTAGCAAGCCGAACAGCGCGCCGATCACCAGCAGCGGCATCGCGATCCATGCCGTCAGACCGTCGGAGAGCGGACCACCGATGGCGAAGCCGATGAAGCCCGCGGCATGCTGGCGCGCGACGGGGTCAGCCGGCGATCCCGCCCACAGATGCCACAGTCCGAGGACGGGCAGCACGATCATCGTCGTGCCGAGGATCAGCCGTGGCCGGGCTTCGGGGTCGGGTTCTGTGCGCATCAGCACGACGGCGGCGGCAGCCATCCCGATCGGCAACAGCGCGACCGAGGAACCGATGAGCACCCGCAAGAACGTGTCGATCCACGCACCGACGGGCCGCGCCGCGTCGAACCAGGAGCTGGCGGCGATCACCACAGCGATGCCGAGCAGCGCCAGAGCGATGCCGTCGCGGCGGTGGCCGGGCTCGAGCTCGCGGGCCCGGCCCACGGACCGGGCCGTCGACCCGGCGCCCTTCGCCAGCATCAGCCAGCCCGCACGCACGCCACGACCCACGGTGGCGCCCGCCGACGAGACCGGCGAGGGCCCGCGCCGCGGTGCCGGCTTCCGCTTCTGGGGAGCCCGCGCGCCGGACTTTGACCTGCTAGAACGGCTGCCGGAACGCGCGGCGGTCTTACTAGGCATGCCTGTAAGACTAGTCGCAATAGCCCCATAATCACCATCAGCCACACGGGTCACAGAAAGGTATCAATCACGGACCCGGCACGTCATACCGTGCCCGCATGAGTGAAACGACCCAGGTCGGGGGGCTTCCGACCACTAGCAAAGTGCTCTGCGGCGTATATGCCCTGGTCGCGGTCGGTGCCCTGGTCGCCACCTGGAGCCAGAATCTGGCGTATGTCGACAGCGAGAACTTCCTTCTGGCGTTCGCCAACGACCTCAGGGTCACGCCGGCGTCGCGGTCGATCACCGTCGATCTGTTCCTTCTGGGCGTGCCCCTGGCAATCCTGATGGTGGCGGAAGCGAGAAAGCACGGCGTGAGATTCGTGTGGCTTTACTTGGCGGCGAGCGCAGTGACAGCCATCAGCGTCACTTTCCCGTTGTTCCTACTCGCCCGCGAACTGCGCATCGCCAAGACGGATCCGACACAACTGCGGACCGGTGATGCGATTGGCCTGACGGTCGTTTCCGTAGTGATGGCGGCGATCGTCGTGTGGGTCGATGTGGCCTGAGCGCCGGGTAGCCGAAATTTAGTTAGGTTCGCTGAGTAGGGTGTTCACGTCCGGCCAGCACTCACCGAGGAGTTCACGCCCATGCCCATCGTCGTCGTCGCAACCATGAAGGCAAAACCCGAGTCGGTGGACGCCGTCCGGGACGCGTGCAAGCAGGCCATCGAGGCGGTGCATTCCGAACCCGGCTGTGACCTCTACGCACTGCACGAGTCCGACGGCACCTTCGTCTTCGTCGAGCAGTGGGCCGACGCCGACGCGTTGACGGCCCACAGCCAGGCCCCGGCCGTCGCCACGCTGTTCGGCACCGTCGGCGAACTCCTCGACGGCGCACCGGACATCAAGATGCTGCAGCCGGTCGTCGGCGGCGATCCCTCGAAGGGTGCACTGCGTCCCTGATGGGCGTCCTCGACGGCAAGGTCGCGTTCATCACTGGCGCTGCCCGCGGTCAGGGTCGCGCCGAGGCGGTCAGGCTGGCCGCCGACGGCGCGAGCATCATTGCCGTGGACATCTGCGATCAGATCGCATCGGTGCCCTATCCCCTGGCGACGCCTGACGATCTCGCGCTGACCGTCAAGCTCGTCGAAGACACCGGCGCGCGAATCGTCGCGCAGCAGGCCGATGTTCGCGATCTGGACGCGCTGAAGAGTGCGCTGCGGGCCGCAATCGACGAACTCGGTCGCCTCGACATCGTGGTCGCCAACGCCGGTATCGCACCCATGCAATCGGGGCCGGAGGGCTGGCAGGACGTCATCGACGTCAACCTCACCGGCGTGTACCACACGGTCGAAGCGGCCAAGGCGATCCTGATCGAGCAGGGTGACGGCGGGTCGATCGTGCTCACCAGTTCCGTGGTGGGTCTGGTCGGGATGGGCAGCGAGGACCCCGGCGCCGTCGGGTACGTCGCTGCCAAGCACGGGATCGTCGGGCTGATGAGGCTCTACGCCAACCTGCTTGCCCAGCACAGCATTCGGGTCAACTCGGTGCATCCCGCTGGTGTCGACACCCCGATGATCAACAACGAGGCCACCCGGCAGTGGCTGGGCAGCATCGCCGAGAAGAGCCCGCAGGAGATGGGCAACGCGCTGCCGGTTCAGGTGCTGCAGCCAGAGGACATCGCGAACGCGGTGGCGTGGCTGGTTTCCGACGATGCGCGCTACATCACCGGCGTCGCGCTGCCCGTGGACGCCGGGTCGGTCAACAAACGCTGATCGATTCCGTGCCCCAAGCAGGGTGATCGCGTGCACCCAGTGCCGGGAATCAACCCGTCACGTGCGATGAGACTAGATCTCGATGACTGTGGGCACGATCATCGGCTGGCGGCGATAGGTCTCGCCGACCCACTTGCCGACCGCCCGACGAACCGCCTGGGCGATGCGGGTGACGTCGGTCACCTGTTCCGCGGCAAGGGCTTCCAGCGCTTCCTCGACCTTGCGCATGGCGGGCTCCAGCGACTTCGGATCCTCGGAGAAACCGCGCGAGTGCAGGTGCGCCGGAGCCGCCAACTTGCCGGTGCCACTTCGCAGCACCACCGTCACCCCGATGAAACCCGAAGACAGCGTGAGCCGTTCGCCGACGACCGTCTCGCCGACATCACCGGAGACAAGTCCATCGACGAACATCTTGCCCGTCGGCACCGCGCCGGAAACCGACGCCCGGCCGGCCACCAGATCGACACTGACACCGTTCTCGGCCAGCACAATGTTCTCCTCAGGCACCCCGGTGCGTGTCGCCAGCGCGGCGTTGGCACGTAGCATCCGCCAGGTGCCGTGCACCGGCATCACGTTGCGTGGCCGCACGCCGTTGTAGAGGAAGAGCAGTTCCCCGGCGTAGGCGTGTCCCGTGACATGCACGCGCACATGGGCGTTTGTCACCACACGGGCACCGATCTTGGCCAAGGCATCCAGGACTCCGAAGATCGCTTCCTCGTTGCCGGGTATCTGTGACGACGACATGATGATGAGATCGCCGGGCGTCAGCGTGATGCTGCGATGCTCACCGCGCGACATCCGCGACAGCGCCGCCATCGTTTCGCCCTGGGTACCCGTCGTCACGAGCACCACGCGCTCGGGCGCCATCATCTCCGCCGCACCGATGTCGATGATGTCGTCGTCGTTGGCGAGCGTCAGATAGCCCAGCTCTTTGGCGATCCCCATATTGCGGACCATCGACCGGCCGACGAACGACACCTTGCGACCCAGCGCGACCGCGGCATCGATGATCTGTTGCACGCGACCGACATTGGAGGCGAAGCAGGCCACGATGACCCGTCCTTGCGCCCCCCGCATCAGCCTGTGGATGTTCGGGCCGATCTCGCTCTCCGAGGGCCCGACGCCGGGGATTTCGGCGTTGGTCGAGTCGCACAGAAACAGGTCGACTCCGGAATCACCGAGCCGCGACATGCCCGGTAGATCGGTCGGCTTGCCGTCGGGCGGTGACTGGTCGAGCTTGATATCACCGGTGTGCAGCACGGTGCCAGCACCGGTGTGGATCGCGATGGCCAAACAACCCGGAATGGAGTGGTTGACGGCGAAGTACTCGCATTCGAAGACGCCGTGCGTCGAACTCTGGCCCTCGTCGACCTCCTCGAACACCGGCTTGATGCGGTGTTCGCGGCATTTCTCGTTCACCAGCGCCAGCGTGAACTTCGATCCGACCACCGGAATATCGGGACGCAGCTTGAGCAGGAACGGGATCGCCCCGATGTGGTCCTCGTGTGCGTGGGTGAGCACCAAGGCCTCCACGTCTTCGAGACGATCCTGGATGAGCCGAAGATCGGGCAGGATCAGATCGACGCCGGGCTCGTCGTGCGTGGGGAACAAGACACCGCAGTCGACAATCAGCAGTCGGCCCAGATGCTCGAATATCGTCATGTTGCGGCCGATTTCGCTGATCCCGCCCAGCGCGGTTACCCGCAGACCCCCTGGGGCCAGCGGCCCCGGCGGCGCGAGTTCTTCGTTCACTAGCGCAGCACCGTGGCAGCCCGCATATCCGCGGCCAGCGCCTCGATCTGATCCGGCGTGGCCGGCACTTGCGGCAGCCGCGGATTGCCGGCCTCGAAGCCCTGCAATCTCAGCCCCTCCTTGGCGAACGTCACGCCGCCCAGCCGCGCCTGTGCGTCGGCCAGCGGGCCGAGTGCGACGTTGATCTTGCGCGCAGTCGCGACATCGCCGGAGTTGAACGCCGACAACATGTCCCGCAGCTGGCTCGCCGCCACATGCCCCCACACGCTGATGAAGCCGACGGCGCCCATCGCCAGCCACGGCAGGTTCAGCGCATCATCACCCGAGTAGTACGCCAGCCCCGTCTCGGCGATGATCTGCCCACCGCCGTGCAGGTCGCCCTTGGCGTCCTTGATCGCCACGATGTTGGGATGGGTGGCCAGCGTGCGGATGGTGTCCCATTCGATCGGGATCGCCGACCGTGGCGGAATGTCGTAGAGCACCACGGGCAGTGGCGTGGCGTCCGCAACCGCGGTGAAGTGCGCGACCAGCCCGGCCTGCGGCGGACGCGAGTAATACGGCGTCACCACCAGCAGGCCGTGGGCGCCCTCGCCGTGGCACGCCCTCGCCAGCTCGATGCTGTGCTCGGTGTCGTAGGTCCCCGCGCCGGCGATGATGCGGGCGCGGTCCCCGACCGCCTCGAGCACCGCCCGCAGCAGCGTCAGCTTCTCGCCGTCTGTCGTCGTCGGCGACTCACCGGTGGTGCCGGACAGCACCAGGCCGTCGCAACCCGCGTCGACCAGGTGGGCCGCCAGCCGGACCGCGGTATCGGTGTCCAGGGTGCCGTCGGGCTTGAACGGCGTAGCCATCGCGGTCAGCACGGTGCCCAACTGGGCTGTCACGTCGAATCCGCCGGTACTCACGAACAGTGAGATTACTCGCTCGGCCTCACGCTTCTGTGGCTAGCGGGCTGGTTGCCACCTCTGTGCCGTCAGCCAGCGCATAGATCTCGAAGTCGGAGAACGCCTGCGGTGCGACGTCGATCAGTCGGCGCAGGCATTCGATGGCCAGCCGGCGAATCTCGATATCGGCGTGCTCGCTGGCGCGCATCGCGATGAAATGCCGCCATGCGCGGTAATTGCCGGTGACGACGATGCGCGTCTCGGTGGCGTTGGGCAGCACCGCCCGGGCGGCCTGCCTGGCCTGCTTACGTCGCAGCACAGCGTTGGGTTCATCGGCGAACTTCGCCTCCAGCCGGCCGAGCAGTTCCGTGTACGCGGCGCGGCCGGCGTCGGCGGCGGCTCTGAAGATCTCTTCAAGCTCGGGATCGTGTTCCATGCCTGGTGGCAGCACGACCTGGGAGTCGTGCTCGGGGACATAGCGCTGCGACAGTTGCGAAAAGGAGAAGTGGCGGTGCCGGATCAACTCGTGCGTGCAGGACCGCGAGATCCCGGTGATGTAGAAGGACACCGACGCGTGCTCGAGCACCGAAAAGTGCCCGACATCGATGATGTGCCGCAGATACGAGGCGTTGGTCGCGGTTCGCGGATTGGGCTTTGACCAGCTCTGATAGCACGCACGCCCGGCGAACTCGACCAGCGCGGGACCGCCGTCGGCATCCGTGCTCCACGGCACGTCAGACGGCGCGACGAACTCCGTCTTGGCGATCAGCTGTACGCGCAGCGGCGCGATCTCGGCCACGGCTCACCCTAACGTGAGCACCTCGTCGCAGTTGCGACTGACGTGCGCGTTTGGGCTTTGCGTCGGAGGGGAATTATGCGGTCCTCGGTTGGCGTTTAACGCAGCACCGGACTTGGAGGGAGAGTGGCGAATGCCCACTGACTACGACGCACCTCGGACGCAGAACACCGACGAAGGCGACCAGTCTCTGGAGGACATCGCCGCCCGTCGGCGTGACAAGGCCGATGTGGCGGTGCTCGATGTCGACGACGGCGATGCCGTCGACGCGATCGATCTGCCCGATGCCGATCTGTCGGGTGAAGAGCTCACCGTTCGGGTGATACCGAAGCAGGCCAACGAATTCACCTGCTCCAGTTGCTTCCTGGTGCACCACCGCAACCGGCTTGCGCTGCAGTCCGGTGACAGATTGGTCTGCGCCGACTGCGTCTGACCTTTTGTCGCCGACTTCGGCGCTAGGGTGACGCCATGGCAGGGCCGACCGTGGCATCGCGTCTTCTCGACGTCATGGAACGCGACATCCTGCCGATGACCGAGCGCGGTGTCGCGGCGGGCAACAAGGTGTTCGGCGCGGCGCTGCTTCGTAAATCGGATATGTCGCTCGTCCTGTGCGGCACCAATAGCGAAACCGACAACCCGCTGTTGCACGGCGAGATCAGCACCCTCAACCAGTTCTACGAAACGCCCGACCGGTCGCCCACCCGCGACCTCGTGTTTCTGTCGACCCATGAACCCTGCCCGCTGTGCCTGTCGGCCATCACGTGGGCGGGGTTCGACAATTTCTACTACTTCTTCACCTACGAGGATTCGCGCGACGCGTTCGGTATCCCCCACGACCTGAAAATCCTCGACGAAGTGTTCGGCGTCGAGGACGGAAACTACCGGCGCACCAATGCGTTCTGGACATGTCATTCGATCCGCGACCTCGTCGAGGCCGAGCCCGAACCGCTGCGCAGCCAGCTGCTCGACCAAGACCGGCGGATCCGCGACGTCTACGCCGGCCTGTCGCAGCAGTATCAGGACTCGAAGGCGGACAACGACATTCCGTTCAACTGACCGATTCGGTGACCCGCGCTTCGATCCACGCCATCACCGGCGGGGCCACCTGCGGCAGCGCCGAGTTCGCGACGATCCAGTGCGGCAGGTTCGGGTGGTGGTGCTCCTGGGCCGAGTAGCGGCGCGCGATACGACGAGAGATCCACGTGGCGACGTTGCGGTCGGCACCGCCGCTGACGCACAACACGGGGCACCGCACAGCTCGGGCGTCGACGCGGGTGTCGCGGCTGCCCAGGCTCATCGACCGGAAAACGTGCGCGGAGTCTGGGACAAATCCGTCGATGATGTCCTGCTGCTCTGGGGCGGGAAGCCCGAACAGCGGGACTGCGCGGAAGGTCTCGTCGGACGGCCGCACAGGTCGACCCTTGATGAGGTCCGGCATCAGCCGGAACAGGTGGGGTAACGACTTCAGCTGAGGCCACAGCACACCGGGCGGGACCGCCGCTAGCAGGACCAGGGCGTTCGGGTTGCGCGCTGCCGCGATGTGTTGCGCGATCAGACCCCCGATACTGTGACCGATCACGATCGGCGTTTCGTCCAACTCGTCGTATGCCGCGAGCGCGTGAGCGACGTAATCGGACAGCGTGACGCGGGACAGCAAGGCCATGTCGACCGGATCGTGCCCGGGCATCGCCGGGGTGTGGACGCGGTAGCCCGCGGATTCGAGCGTGCTCACCCAACCCGACAGCATGCCGGGGGTGCTGAAAAAGCTGTGCAGAAGGAGGATCGGCGGTTTCGACATGTCTTCATACTGACGGTGTTTGCGCGTCGAATCGATTACCCGCGAGGTAATGAATCAGTGGGCGAGCGCCCGCCGCAGCGGCGTTGCGAGGTCGCCCCGCTTGCCCACTGTCACGTCGGCCAGCCCCAGCCACGACGCCATGCTCTGCAACTGCAATGCCAGCTCCGGCGCCACCCGTGCCGGCTGCTCCCCCGCTTCGGTGAACGCCCCGACGACGTTCAGTGTCCCCTTCGCGCGATCGGCCTTCAGGTCGACACGTCCGACGAGCCTGCCGTCGAGCAGAAACGGCCACACGTAGTAGCCGAACTGGCGCTTGGGCGCGGGTGTGTAAATCTCTATGCGGTAATGGAATTGCCAAATGCGCTCCACCCGCGGCCGGAAGAAGATCAGCGGATCGAATGGGCATAGCAGTGCCGTGCCGCGGTCATTGCGAGGAATCTTCTGACCCGCAGGCATGTACGCCGGCGCACCCCAGCCGTCGACCTCGACCTCGTCCAGTTCCCCGTCGGCGACGAGCTTGGCGATCGCCGGTTTGGACAGTTTGGGCGACAACCGGAAATAGTCGCGAATGTCGGTCTCCGTCCCGATGCCGAGCGCACCGGCGGCGCGCAGCGTCAGCTCCCGCACCGCCTCGTCGTCGTCGACCTCCCTGGCGACCACCTCCGGCGGCAACACCCGATCGGTGAGGTCGTAGTGACGGGCGAACCCGATGCGGGTGGCGGTCGTCAACACGCCTGCCGACCACAACGCTTCGGTGACCCACTTCGTGTCGCTGCGGTCCCACCAGGGCCCCTTCTTGCCGGGACGTTCCTCGCCGACGTAGGTCTCGATCTGTCCCGCCGTCGACGGGCCGTGCCTGGCCACTGCGGCGACGATGTCATCGGCCAACCGCCGCCGCTTCTGCACGACCTCCGTCCGCCATCGGCCGTGTTGGTACTCGCGCATGCGCCACCGCATCAGCGGCCAGTCGTCGACCGCCATCAGCGCGGCCTCATGCGCCCAGTACTCGACGAGCAGCCGCGGCGAGCGTGCGCTGTGACTCCACGCCGCACGTTCGAGCACCTCACGGTCGTAGGGCCCGAGCCGGCTGAACACCGGCGCGTAGTGGGCCCGCACCGCGACCGATACCGAATCCAGTTGCAGCACTTGGATCCGCGAGACTAGCCGGCGCAAGTGTGCTCGCGTCACCGCCCCCGTCGGTCGTGGCTCGGCGAAACCTTGCGCCGCGACGGCAATCCGACGGGCTTGCGCGGGCGTCAGCACAATCTGCTCTTCGCGCAAGCGCTCATCGCCGCGCTCACGGCTTCACGTAGCTGAAGAACCGGTAGCGCAAACCGGAGGAGCTGGTCTGCCACTCCCCTTCGGTGCCTATCCACTGTTCATCCAGCGTGGGTGCCACCACGTCGCCGTCGTCGCGGGGCAGGTCGATCTCGACCTCGGTGACTTCGCATCGCGTCGCGAGCGGCAGCGCCAGCGCGTAGATCTGTGCACCGCCGATCACCCAGGTGATGTCGTCGATCAGAGCGTCCTGAAGCAGGGGAACCACGTGCGCGCCGTCGGCCATGTAGTCAGCTTGCCGGGTCACTACGACATTTTTTCGCCCCGGCAGCGGCCGCACCTTCGCCGGCAGTGACTCCCAGGTCAGCCGCCCCATCACGACGGTGCGTCCCATCGTGAGCTCTTTGAAGCGCGCCTGATCCTCGGGCACCCGCCACGGGATACCGCCGTCACGGCCGATGACACCAGTGGTCGACTGGGCCCAGATCAGCCCTACCCCGGACATGGCACAGTCATACAGCCACAGGCGCCTTGATCGCCGGATGCGGGTCGTAATTCTTGATCACGACGTCGTCGTAGGTGTAGTCGAAGATCGAATCACGCGGTGCGAGAACAAGTTCCGGATAGGGCCGCGCCTCGCGGCTCAGCTGTTCGGTGACCTGGTCGACGTGATTGTCGTAGATGTGGCAATCGCCGCCGGTCCAAATGAAGTCGCCCACCTCGAGGCCAGCTTGGGCGGCCATCATGTGGGTGAGCAGCGCATAGCTGGCGATGTTGAACGGCACCCCGAGGAACAGGTCGGCGCTTCGCTGATAGAGCTGGCAGCTGAGCCTGCCGTCGGCCACGTAGAACTGGAAGAACGCGTGGCACGGCGGCAGCGCCATCTGCGGGATCTCCCCGACGTTCCACGCCGAGACGATGTTGCGCCGCGAATCCGGATCCGACTTGAGAAGCTCGAGTGCGGCGCTGATCTGGTCGATGTGCTGGCCCGACGGAGTGGGCCACGATCGCCACTGCACACCGTAAACCGGGCCCAGATCGCCTGTCGGAGAGGCCCATTCGTCCCAGATCGTGACACCGTGCTCCTGCAGCCAGCGCACGTTCGAGTCGCCGCGCAGAAACCAGAGAAGTTCGTAGACGATCGACTTGGTGTGCACCTTCTTGGTGGTGAGCAGCGGAAATCCGGCCGCCAGGTCGTAGCGCATCTGGTGGCCGAAAAGGCTGCGGGTGCCGGTGCCGGTGCGGTCCGATTTCGGCGTCCCGCGCTCGAAGACCAGGCGAAGAAGGTCCTCATACGGGGTCGCGACCGGCACTCGGTCAGCTTACGTCCAGAGCGCAGGAGTAGAACCGAAGGCATGCCGACAATCACCGACTCCATCACGACCGCCGACGGGACCTCCCCGGTCACGCTGCACACCCCCGACGGCGATGGGCCGTGGCCCGGGATCGTCATGTACCCCGACGCCGGCGGTGTGCGCCAGACCTTCCGCGAGATGGGCGACCAGATGGCCGCCTATGGCTACGCCGTGCTGGTACCCGACGTCTACTACCGCGACGGCGACTGGGCCCCGTTCGAGATGGCGACGGTGTTCAGCGACGAGGACGAACGCAAGCGGCTGTTCTCGATGATCTCCAAGGTGACGCCGGACATCATGACCACCGACGCGGGCGCCTTCTTCGACTACCTGTCCGCGCGGCCGGAGGTCAGCGGCGAGGCGTTCGGTACCACGGGCTACTGCATGGGTGGGCGGACGTCGCTGGTGGTCGCGGGCCGCGTCCCGGAGCGGGTCGCCGCGGCGATGTCCTTCCACGGCGGCGGTCTGGCGGCCGACGATCCAGGGAGCCCGCACCTGCTCGCCGATCGGATGAAAGCGGCCGTCTACGTCGGCGGCGCGGAGAACGACGCGTCTTTCACCACCGACGCAGCCGAAACCCTGGACAAGGCGCTCACGGCGGCCGACGTCGAGCACACGATCGAGTGGTACGCCGCTGGCCACGGCTTCGCCGTACCGGACAACGGCCCCTATGACCAGGCGGCGGCCAAACGTCACTGGGACGCCATGGAATCGTTCTTCGGGACGCACCTGGGCTGACCCCCGTAGCGCCGGTGGGGCCGGGTGCGCCACGATAAGCGCATGGATCAGGCCACCGCAGAGCACCCGGATTCCGGCGAGGGATCGCGTATCGACCCGGTACTCGCGCGCAGTTGGCTGCTGGTCAACGGCGCGCAGTACGACCGCTTCGCGCCCGCGGCGGCGTCGCGCGCGGACATCGTCGTCCTCGACATCGAGGACGCGGTCGCCCCGAAGGACAAGCTGAGCGCCCGCGACAACGTGATCCGGTGGCTGAGCGAGGGCAACAGCGACTGGGTCCGCGTCAACGGGTTCGGCACGCCGTGGTGGGCCGACGATCTCGAGGCGCTGGGCAAGTTGTCGCCCGGCGGGGTGATGCTCGCGATGGTCGAGTCGGTCGACCACGTGACCGAAACGGCCAAGCGGCTGCCGAACGTACCGATCGTGGCGTTGGTGGAGACGGCGCGCGGACTCGAACGCATCACCGAGATCGCCGCCACCAAGGGCACGTTCCGGTTGGCGTTCGGCATCGGTGACTTCCGACGCGATACCGGCTTCGGAGACAACCCCACGACGCTGGCGTATGCGCGTTCGCGGTTCACGATCGCGGCCAAGGCGGCGCATCTCCCCAGCGCGATCGACGGCCCGACGGTCGGTTCGAGTGCACTGAAGCTCAGCGAGGCGACGGCGGTGTCCGCCGAGTTCGGGATGACGGGCAAGATCTGCCTGACGCCCGATCAATGCCCGACGGTGAACGAGGGACTTTCACCGTCGGCGGAGGAAATCAGTTGGGCCAAAGAGTTTTTCACCGAGTTCGAACGCGACGGCGGCGAGATCCGCAATGGCTCCGATCTGCCACGTATCGCGCGGGCCAACAAGATACTCGACCTCGCCCGCTCCTATGGCATCCACGAATCAACGTTCGATGACGTTGATGACCCGGCGCACATCCCCGCGCCGTCGGACACCTACCATTACTGAGCTTTTTCGTCCTTCGCGTCGTTCCTGTACGGCCGAAACTTGTCGGACCCTTTAGTTTTGATGGGGTCATGGCCGCTGTCCCATTGACCGACGCTCCGGTGATGGGTCCGAAGGACCGGCTGGCGGAGTGTTTCGAGGAACTGGGCGAGTTGATGGGCCAGCGCAATGTCATCGACGCCCGCATAGTCGAGGTTGTCGCGGAGATGGACCACGGCAGAATGTTGGGCATCACCGGGTGTCGCTCGATGTCGGCACTGGTGGCGTGGAAGACCGGCTCGACGTCGGCTCACGCTCAGACCATCGCCGCTATCGCGCATCGGCTGCCGGAGTTTCCGCGTTGTGTGCAAGGGATGCGCGAAGGGCGGCTGTCGCTGGATCAGGTCGGGGCCATCGCCAAGAAAGCCGCCACCGGATCCGATGAGCACTACGCCAAACTGGCCGAAGTCGCCACCGTCAGCCAACTCAACACCGCCCTCAAACTCGAACCACCCCTGCCCCCTGAACCCGACCCCTACCGCGAACCCGACCCCGCACCCAAACCCGAGCCCGAACTGCCGCCCCAGCTCACCAAAACCCACAGCGACGACCAGTACGTCTACTGGAAGATCAAACTGTCGCACCTCGATGCCGCGACGTTCGACGCCGCCGTGGCCTCCCAACTCGATGCCGCGATCGCCCAGTGGAAACGCGACCACGAAGACGGTGACCTGCTGCCGCAGCATCGGCCGCCGTTTCCCACCAAAGGTTCGGCGTTCATGGCGCTCGTCGAATCCGGCGCCGACGCCGACGCCGCGCGCCGCCCGCACGGCCAACACACCACCGTCGTGGTGCACCTCGATCTCAAAGACCAGATCGCGCAGCTACATTTGGGGCCGCTGCTCTCGCCGTCTGATCGCCAATACCTGACCTGTGACGCGACGTGTGAGGTGTGGTTCGAACGTGACGGCCAACCCCTCGGCGCCGGACGCACCACCCGCACCATCAGCCGGCGGCTGCGCCGCGCCCTGGAATACCGCCACCCCACGTGCGCGGTGCCCGGCTGCGCGGCCACCCGCGGACTGCACGCCCACCACATCCAGCACTGGGAAGACGGCGGGCACACCGAACTCGACAACCTCGTGCTGCTGTGCCCCTACCACCACCGCGCACACCACCGCGGCGAGATCACCGTCACCGGACCCGCACCCAACATCACCGTCACCGACACCCGCGGACGCACACTGACCTCCCAATCACTTGCCCGACCACCCAACCGACCCCCACCCGACGCACCGCCCTACCGCGGCCCCATCGGCGAACGCGCCCAATGGAAGTGGTACGACCCCTACGAACCCCAACCACCAACCACCAACTAGCCGCTCAAACCGGTAGGGCCATCGAAAGGGTCGTACGCAACCGTCGGCACCGCGGGACACCCACTACTTCTGTCCTTTTTCGTCGTCCCTGTGTAGATAGCTGCTGACCGCGCGGGCTATCCCCCGGCCTGCGTAGATGGCTGCGACCACCGACAAGATGATCATCGCGATGAACATCACCAGCCAGTTCGACCGGCTGTGGCTGACGTTCCACCAGATGATCGTGAACAGGACCGCGCAGATGAACACCACGATGTCGCGCCAGTTCCCACCGTAGGACGCCGCGGCTTCGCGGATCGCGCGCGACCGCTCTGTGCCCGCAACGAGGTCGGCGATGCGCTCGTTGATGCTCGCTTTCAGGCGGGCTTTCAACTCGGGCTCATCATCGGGAATGCGCTCCAGCAGATCCATGTCTTTGGCGATCATGCCGCGCACATCAGGCCCCTTGAAGGTGCCGGCCGCGGCGCCCAGCAGGGCACCACCGGCGATCGGCGCTGCGCCCAAAGCGAGTTCGGCGATTCCTGGCATGCGTCTACCTCCGTGTCGAGGGGCAATAGTAGTTCGCCCCGACGGCAACCGGATTGTTTCAGGACGTGACCGGAGTCAGGATGACGACCGGAATCTCCCGATCCGTCCGTCCTTCGTAATCCCTGAAGTACGGGTACATCTGAACCAGCCGAAACCATAATTCCGGTCTCGCGTCCGAACTCGCCTGGGAAGCCTCGACGGTGACGGTTGAATCCAGCACCTGCAGTTCGGCCCGCGGATTGGTCCGCAAGTTGAGCCACCATGCCGGGTCGGTGTCGCTGCCCGAGTAGGCGGCGGCTATCACGAATCGTTCGCCATCCTTGACGTAGATCAACGGAACGGTGCGCGGCCTGCCGGTCTTGCGCCCAGTGACGGTCAACAGCATGGTCGGATATTTTGGGTTCTGGGCTTTTCCGGAGGTAGCTCGGTAGGCCAAGGCGTGCAGAGCGCTGACCGTGCGCGTGACGACGCGCATCGACGGGCGTCGCAAAATGTCGCTGACGGCGTTGAAGAACCGCGACGTCGAACCGGCTGTCACCACAATTTGCCTCCGTCCGTGCTGACCAAACGGTTACGGAGTACCCATCAACGTCGCGGCAACCGTGGCGCCGAGCTCCCAGCAGGCCTCGAGGTCGGCCTTGCTCGGCTTGCCCGAGACGACAACGTATTCGGCGGCCTTAGTCCAGCCCAGACCCGTCGTGATGGCAGTGACTCCGTTTTCGGCGCCCTCAGTCCCCTCGTTTCCGTGAAGGTACAGACCGAAGGGACGTCCACGCGTCGCGTCCAGGCACGGATAGTAGACGACATCGAACGCGTGCTTGAGTGCCCCGCTCATGTAGCCGAGGTTTGCCGGGCTGCCGAGCAGATAGCCGTCGGCTTCGAGCACGTCGTGTGCCGAGACGGTCAGCGCCGGCCGCCGCACTACCTCGACGCCCTCGATCTCGGGGTCGCTGGCGCCGGCGACGACGGCCTCGAACATCTCGTGTGTATGCGGCGACGGAGTGTGATGGACGATCAGCAGGGTCTTATTCGATGGATTGCTCACTTACGCTCCTCCATCTCGACGGCTTTCTTCATGGCTTCGCGGGCACGGCTGCGATCACCCGCGTAGTCGTAGGCGCGCGCCAGCCGATACCAGCGTCGCCAGTTGTCCGGATCCTGCTCCAGTTCGTCGCGCACCGTCGCGAAAAGCGCGTCGGCAGCCCCGCGCTCGATTCGTCCCGACGCCATCCGCGGTAGCGAGCTGACGTCGAGTTCCATGCCCTCGTCCTTGACGATCCTGCCCAGCCGCTGATGCGTGAACCCCGCCCGCAGCGTGCTCACCAGAACCCAGATGCCGATCAACGGCATGATCAACAGCGCGAAACCCAGCCCGAGCGCGGCGGGTTCACCAGAGGTGATGAACGCCAACGCGATTCGGCCGAGCAAAAAGAAATAGACGACGAGCGCGACGCACATGAAGCCGATCAGCAGCTGAATGCGAAGAGCCCGCGATTTCTCACTCATCAGAGGTCGAGCAGCGGCTCGATACCCACGGTGAGGCCTGGACGCTCGGCCACCTTGCGGACTGCGAGCAGCACCCCGGGCACGAACGACGTGCGGTCGATGCTGTCGTGCCGGATCGTCAACGTCTCGCCCTGCGTGCCGAACAGCACCTCCTGGTGCGCGACGAGGCCCGCGAGTCGCACCGAGTGCACCGGGATTCCGTCGACGTCGGCACCGCGCGCCCCCTCGAGCCCGGTGCTCGTCGCGTCGGGGTTGGGCGGAAGGCCTTTTCGCGCCTCTGCGATCAGCCGGGCCGTGCGGGCGGCCGTGCCCGAGGGCGCATCGGCCTTGTGCGGGTGATGCAGTTCGATGACTTCGACGGACTCGAAGAACTTTGCGGCCTGCTGCGCGAAATGCATCGACAGCACGGCGCCGATCGCGAAGTTCGGCGCGATGATTACCGCGACATCCGGCTTGGCGGCCAGCCACTCCTGCACCTGGCTGATCCGATCGTCGGTGAATCCGGTCGTGCCGACGACCGCGTGGATTCCGTTGTCGATCACGAATTTCAGGTTGTCCATCACGACGTCGGGATGCGTGAAATCGATGACGGCGTCGGTGCGCGAGTCGACCAATTGACTCAGCGGATCGTCGGCGTCGACCCCCACGGTGAACGTCAGGTCCGCGGCGTCCACGACCGCCGTCACCATCGTCTCGCCGACCTTGCCCTTGGCTCCCAGCACCGCCACTCGCATGGGGCAACCCTAGTTGGTCACTTACAGCGGGGAGGCGCCGCGCAAGTGCTCGAAGATGAGCGATGTCTGCGTGCCTGCCACGTCGGCGTCGGCGTTGAGGTTCTCCACCACGAACGAGCGCAGGTCGTCGGTGTCGCGCGCGGCGACGTGCAAGATGAAATCTTCCGCGCCGGCGAGAAAGTAGACGTCCATCACCTGGGGCTTGAGCCTGATCTGGTGGATGAAGCTGTGGATCTTGCCGCGGGCATTGGACTGCAGGCTCACCGAGATCATCGCCTGCAGAGTCAGACCGATGGCAGCCGGATCGATGTCGGTGTAGAAGCCCCGGATGACCCCGAGGTCCTGCAACCGTCGCAAACGCGCGTGACACGTCGACGGGGCGATGCCGACGGCGTCGGCCAAGGCACTGTTGGAGATGCGGGCATCGCCGTGCAGCGTGAGAAGGATCCGCCGGTCGACGTCGTCGAGCTCGACAGCCCGAACATCCTTCGGCGAACGCGGTAGGCGCGCAGTCCGCACCGATGTTTCTTCACTCATTAGCGGATTCTATCGAATAATAGGCGGAGATATTGCCATTACATCGAATGTTCTTCACACTTAAGCAGTAAATCGACTATAGGAGCGATCATGCGCGTCGGTGTCCCGACCGAGATCAAGAACAACGAATTCCGCGTTGCCATCACCCCGGCAGGTGTCGCCGAGCTGGTCCATCGGGGCCATGAGGTCCTCATCCATGCCGGCGCGGGCGAGGGCTCCGCGATCTCCGACGCCGACTTCAAACGGGCGGGCGCCCAAATGATCACCAGCGTCGACGAGGTCTGGGAAGAGGCTGACCTACTGCTCAAGGTGAAGGAGCCGATCGAGGCCGAGTACTCGCGCTTGCGCGAGGGGCAGACGCTGTTCACCTACCTGCACCTGGCCGCTTCCAAGCCGTGCACCGACGCGTTGTTGTCCTCGGGCACCACGTCCATCGCCTATGAAACCGTCCAGTTGGCGGACGGGTCTCTGCCGTTGCTCGCTCCGATGAGCGAGGTCGCGGGACGACTGGCTGCCCAGGTCGGCGCGTATCACCTGATGCGCACCCACGGCGGGCGCGGCGTCCTCATGGGTGGTGTCCCCGGCGTAGCGCCTGCCGACGTCGTGGTGATCGGCGGCGGAATGGCCGGCGACAACGCCGCCGCCGTCGCCAAGGGCATGGGCGCCCGCGTCACCGTCTTCGACCTGAACATCAACACCCTTCGCAAGATCGACGCCGAGTACGGCGGCAGCATCGAGACCCGCTACTCGTCGCGCCTCGACCTCGAAGACGCGGTCAAAGACGCGGATCTCGTGATCGGTGCGGTCCTGGTCCCGGGCGCCAAGGCCCCGAAACTCGTCACGAATTCGACTGTCGCACATATGAAGCCCGGTGCGGTGCTCGTCGACATCGCGATCGATCAGGGTGGTTGCTTCGAGGATTCGCGGCCCACCACGCACGACGACCCGACCTTCGCGGTCCATGACACCGTCTTTTACTGCGTGGCCAACATGCCGGGCGCCGTGCCGCGTACGTCGACCTACGCGCTGACCAACGCCACGATGCCGTATGTGCTCAAGCTCGCCGACCGAGGGTGGAAGTCTGCATGCCAGGCCGATTCCGCTCTCGCCAAGGGCCTGTCGACACACGAAGGGTCGCTGCTCTCCGAGCAGGTCGCGACGGACCTCGATCTGCCTTTCACTGATCCGGCAGCACTGCTGGCCTAGATCGTTCAGAACAACTCCCCGTCCACGTACAACCACCGACGGGCTCTCACGGCGAAGCGGGACCGCTCATGCAGGGTTCCCCCCGCGACAACAGGAGCAGATTGACCTGAGCGTCGGTTGTGTCGGTAGTGCGCGCGGAATTCGACCTCACCCGAGTCGTCGCCGGGGCGGCCGGCGACGGTGTCGACGATCTCCAGTCCGGTCCACGTCAAACCGGTCTCAGGCGTCAGCTCCGAGGGCCGTGTTCTCGGATGCCATGTCTGCCAGACGTAATCGAGGTTCTGAACGGCATATGCGCTATAGCGCGACCGCATCAATTGTTCGGCCGTCTCGGCCTGACGGTCGCCCAGGTGCAATGGCAGACAACAGCGGCCGAACGGCTGGGCCGACCCGCATGGACACAGTGCGGTCGGATCCACAGTCACAGTGTGCCAAAGGCGCAGTTTGCTGCGACATAGGGTCATTCCTAGGGGATCGGTAGGGATTCACCCGATTCCTCACACCGGCGTCTGCCATACCGTTGAGTACGGCGGCAGATGCTCGTCGCACGACCGGGGGACGTCTGACCGGGCACACCCGACTTACAGGGGGATCGGGTGTGTCTGGTTGGCAGACTCGTCACGCAAGCAGCGACGGCATCACAACTGTCGTAATCTCCCCGATGAGCGGCCGCAGATTCTCCGCCTTCGGATCATTTGCCTGTGATCGCGTCAAGATCGCGAGCAGCACGCGTTGTCCGTCGGGCCCGTACGCGATTCCCACGTCGTTCGTGGTGCCGTAATCCCCGCTGCCGGTCTTGTCGGCGCTGGTCCAGCCCGGCGGCAGCCCCGCCCGCATGCTCGACGTCTGGTTGGCGCGCATCCAGTCCTCGAGCAACCGTCGCTGCACCGGTGCGAGGACATCTCCGTCGAGCAACGCCCGGAATCCCCCACCCAGCGCCTCGGGCGTGCTGGTGTCGCGGAGATCGCCCGGGATCGCCGAGTTCAGCTCGATCTCCCAGCGGTCCAGCCGCGTCTGCCGGTCGCCGATACTGCGCGCGAACGCGGTGATCGCCTGCGGGCCGCCGATCCTGGTCAGCAGCAGGTTGGCCGCGGCGTTGTCGCTCTGCTGCAGCGCAGCCTGGCAGAGCTCGGCCAGCGTCATGTCCCCGCCGGCACGCGGTCCGGTGACGGGCGAATTCGGCAGGATCTGAGCCGGATCGACGAACATCGGATCGTCGAGCGACAGCTCGCCGTGCTGGGCCATCTGTAAGACCCGCGCCGAGGCGTACGCCTTGAACGTCGAGCACATCGCGAAGGGATCCTGCGCGCGATGGGCAACGGTCTTGTCGGACACCAGGTTTGTCGCGTAGAGGCCGATGGAGGCGTTGTGCCTCTGCTCCAATTCCTGGATGGAAGCTTCGATGGACGACGGCGGCTGCGCCATCGCGGGGTGCTGAGCGGATGCGGCCACTGCGGCGAGCGTCAAGCCGCCGAGCAGTACGTGCCGTCGGGATAGTTGAGTCATCGCCCCCAGCGTAGGCGGTCAGCGCGTGATCGCCCGAAGCGGCTGCGGCAACATTCTTTTCGAAGTTTGCGGTCCGAGAACAGCGCCACCGTACTGTCGGGTCAGCAGTTTGCGCGCAACGGAGTTCACCTCGTCGAGCGTCACGGCTTCGATCCTGGAGAGGGTGTCGGCGATGGTGCGATGCGCGCCGTAGTTCAGCTCGCTGCGGCCGATCCTGTGCATCCGGGAACCCGAATCCTCCAGGCCGAGCACCAGTCCGCCGCGAAGTGAGCCTTTCGCGATCCGGTATTCAGTCTCGGTGATACCGTCGCGGGCCACCGTCTGCAACACATCGGCGGTCACCCGGACCACCTCCGGAAAACGCTCTGGGAGACACGCGGCGTAGATCGACAGCGCGCCACTGTCGGCGAAAGTATCCACCGTCGAGTAGACCGAGTATGCCAGCCCGCGCGTTTCCCGAATCTGTTGGAACAAACGGGAACTCAGTCCGCCACCCAGGGCTGTGTTGAGCACGGACAGCGCCCACCGATGCTCCCAGTGCCGACCCGGTGTCCGGACGCCCAGCGAAAGATGGGTCTGCTCGGCGTCCTTGTTGACGATCTCCAGCGTCGGCCGGCCTGTGACGCGGCCGGTGCCCTTGCGCGGAGCCACCGGCTTGCGGCCACGCACCAGCCGAGGCCCGAAGTGCTCGCGCACCAACGACACCACTTCGTCGTGATCCACATTGCCCGCGACGGCAACGACCATCCGCTCCGGCGTGTAGCGCCGCATATGGAACGAATGCAGTTGTGCCCGGGTCATGGACGCAATCGACTGTGCGCTGCCGATCACCGGCCGCCCGACGGGATGCGCGCCGAACATCGCCGCCAGGAACACATCACCGAGGGTGTCCTCAGGGTCGTCGTCACGCATTGCGATCTCTTCGAGCACGACGTCACGCTCGATCTCGACATCGTCTGCGGCACAACGCCCCCGCAGCACGACGTCGGCCACCAGGTCGACAGCCAATTCGAGATCGGTGTCGAGGACGTGCGCGTAGTAGCACGTGTGCTCACGGGCGGTGAACGCGTTCAGCTCACCGCCGACGGCGTCAACCGCCTGCGCGATGTCGACCGCGGAGCGCGTCGGCGTCGACTTGAACAGCAGGTGTTCCAGGAAGTGCGCCGCACCGGCCACCGTCGGTCCCTCGTCACGAGAGCCGACGTCGACCCACACCCCGACCGATGCCGAATGCACCGACGGGACGTACTCGGTGACCACTCGCAGGCCACCGGGTAATACGGTGCGCCGCACCGCCGCAGATGATTCAGCGCCGCGTGTGCCGCGACGCAACGCCCTAGCTCGAGGCCGCTGCGGCATCTGCTGGTGCAGACTCCGAGGGGGCCTCCGCTGCGTCATCCTCTGCGACGAGGACCAGCGAGATCTTGCCGCGGTTGTCGATATCCGCGATCTCGACGCGCAGCTTGTCGCCGACCTTCACCACGTCCTCGACCTTGGCGATCCGCTTGCCACGGCCCAGCTTGGAGATGTGCACCAAGCCGTCCCGACCCGGCAGCAGCGACACGAACGCACCGAAATCGGTTGTCTTGACGACGGTTCCGAGGAACCGTTCACCGATCTTGGGCAGCTGCGGATTGGCGATCGCGTTGATCTTGTCGATAGCAGCCTGCGCCGCCTCACCATTGGATGCGCCGACGAACACGGTGCCGTCGTCCTCGATCGAGATCGACGCGCCGGTCTCCTCGGTGATCGAGTTGATCATCTTGCCCTTGGGCCCGATGACCTCACCGATCTTGTCAACCGGCACCTTGATCGTGGTGATCCGCGGTGCGTACGGGCTCATCTCGTCAGGCGTGTCAATGGCCTCGGCCATCACCTCGAGAATCGTCAGGCGCGCGTCCTTGGCCTGTGCCAGCGCTCCTGCCAGCACCTGCGACGGGATGCCGTCGAGTTTGGTGTCGAGCTGCAGCGCGGTGACGAAGTCCTTGGTGCCTGCGCACTTGAAGTCCATGTCGCCGAAGGCATCCTCGGCGCCGAGGATGTCGGTGAGGGTGACGAAGCGGCGTTCGGTTCCGCCACCGTCCACCTCGACGTCATCGGACACCAGACCCATCGCGATACCGGCGACCGGCGCCTTCAGCGGGACACCGGCGTTCAGCAGGGACAGGGTCGACGCACACACAGAACCCATCGACGTCGAGCCATTGGAGCCCAGCGCCTCAGACACCTGGCGGATGGCGTACGGGAACTCCTCGACGCTCGGCAGCACGGGCATCAGGGCCCGTTCTGCCAGCGCACCGTGGCCGATCTCGCGCCGCTTGGGCGAACCGACGCGGCCGGTCTCACCGGTCGAATACGGCGGGAAGTTGTAGTGGTGCATGTACCGCTTGCTGGTCTCGGGTCCCAGCGAGTCGATCTGCTGCGCCATCTTGACCATGTCCAGCGTGGTGACACCCATGATCTGGGTCTCGCCGCGTTCGAACAAGGCACTGCCGTGCGCCCGCGGGATCACAGCCACCTCGGCCGACAGCGCGCGGATATCGGTGATCCCGCGGCCGTCGATGCGGAAGTGGTCGGTCAGGATGCGCTGGCGCACAAGCTTCTTGGTGAGCGATCGGAATGCTGCGCCGATCTCCTTCTCACGGCCGGCGTACTGCTCACCCAACCGATCGAGCACCTCGCCCTTGATCTCGTTGGTGCGATCGTCGCGCTCTTCCTTGCCCGCGATGGTCAGCGCCTTGGACAGCTCGTCGGTGGCGACCGAGGACACCGCGAAGAACACGTCGTCCTGGTAGTCGGGGAACACCGGATAGTCGGCCGTCGGCTTGGCGGCCTTCTCGGCGAGCGCCTCCTGTGCGGTGCACAGCGCGGCGATGAACGGCTTGGCTGCCTCGAGACCCTCGGCGACGACGGACTCGGTGGGGGCGCCCGCGCCACCGGCGACGAGCTCGATGACTTTGTCAGTCGCTTCTGCCTCGACCATCATGATCGCGACGTCGGCCGAATCCCCCTGGCCGACCTTGCGGCCCGCGACGACCATGTCGAACACGGCTCCCTCGAGCTGCTCGATGGTCGGGAACGCGACCCACTGGCCACCGCCGGCGGTGCCGGCAGTCGGACTGGGGATCAGCGCGACGCGCACGCCACCGACCGGGCCGGCGAACGGCAGGCCGGAAATCTGGGTCGACGCCGATGCGGCGTTGATCGCCAGCACGTCGTACAGATCCTTGGGATCCAGGCTCATCACGGTGACGACGACCTGGATTTCGTTGCGCAGACCCGAGACGAACGTGGGGCGCAGCGGCCGGTCGATGAGGCGGCAGGTCAGGATCGCGTCCGTCGACGGCCGGCCTTCGCGGCGGAAGAACGAACCGGGGATGCGACCCGCGGCGTACATCCGCTCCTCGACGTCGATGGTCAAGGGGAAGAAGTCGAAGTGGTCTTTGGGCTGCTTGCTGGCGGTGGTGGCCGACAGCAGCATGGTCTCGTCGTCGAGGTACGCGACGACAGAGCCGGCAGCCTGCTTGGCAAGCCGGCCGGTCTCGAAACGGATGGTGCGGGTGCCGAAGCTCCCGTTGTCGATGACGGCGGTGGATTCGTACACGCCGTCTTCAAGTTCAACTACAGACATGGGTGTCCGTATGGCCTCTCTTGTTCACAGTCTTCACTGTTCAACTGTTTTCGCGTTGTCACAGGGTGTGAATCATCGGCCTCGACTAGGCCACGGCCATCGATCGAAGCTGTCGGGTATCGGACCCGGCAGCCACTACCGAAGACCGTGCGATCGGGCATGTCGTTGATTCAGCACAGTCCGATATGACACGCGGGAACGGCGCTCGCGGAACTGCGATCACCGCACCCAAACATTCGAGCCGAAACCGGCTGTCGAACTCAGCCATCCTACATTGCAGCAGGTACGGCCCGAAATCCACTGGGGTCTCGCGCACCTCTCAAGCCACATCCTCCACACAAACGGTGAAGTTGCGCTCGTCGTAGGCGTACCCGACGCCGCTGGCGCACTGGTCGACGTTGGCGACGTCCCCCAGGATCTCAGTGGCACGCTGCCGGTTGGGCACCGAGGAGTCGTCGCAGCCCACCCGCAGCGGATCCTTGTCGTTGGTCGGATCGATGCTCATGCAGTCTCCGACGACCCAGTCGATATCCATGCAGATCGTGGTGCTGGTATCGGAGAACGTGCTGCGCATCGAGTAATACGTGTCGACGTCCGCCGGGCATTGGTCGCTGTTCTCGACGGTGGCGGCGACCTTGAAATTGGAGTCTGGACTACCGCATTCGACCCTGGTGACTTCCGGCCGCTCCGGGGTACCACCCGTCTTCAGACAGTCCCCCACCGCGAGATTCGCGGCGGACGAGGACGAACACCCCGTCAAACCCCCCAATACAACGATCGCCGCTATGGCGATCGCGGGCAGGTTCTGCACCTGCGTCGCGTCAGCGACGCAGCCCGAGGCGCTCGATCAACGAGCGGTAGCGCGCGACGTCGACCTGCGCGATGTACTTGAGCAGCCGGCGCCTGCGGCCGACCAGCAGCAGCAGACCACGTCGGGAGTGGTGATCGTGCTTGTGCATCTTCAGGTGCTCGGTCAGATCGGCGATGCGCTTGGTCAGCAGCGCGACCTGGGCCTCCGGCGAACCGGTATCGGTGCCGTGCAGGCCGTATTCGCCAAGAATGGTCTTTTTCTGTTCGGCAGTGAGCGCCACGAAACAACTCCATCTTTTCAGTCCGCGAACATGGGGCGCTGAGCCCCGAAATAAGCGCAGCCACCGCGAACTGCAGCACACGCTCGGTCGGCGAGGAGTCTACAGCGCACCCGCGGCGAGCCGCGAATTCGGCAGCGGTCGAGCCGCGAAATCGCAGGCTATTGCGCCGCCAGGATGGTCCGCGCGCGCTCGGTGTCGGCGCCCATCGCGGTGACCAGCTCCTCGACCTTGGCGAATTTCTCCTGCCCCCGAATGCGCGCGACGAAATCCACCGCAACGTGCTGGCCGTACAGATCGGCCGACGTATCGAGCACGAACGCCTCCACGGTGCGGGTGCGCCCGGAGAACGTCGGGTTGGTGCCGACCGAGACGGCTGCCTGATAGCGCTCACCTGGGACAACGGCTCCCGCGATGGGGCCGTGGCCGAGCACGGTGAACCACGCTGCGTAGACGCCGTCGGCCGGAATGGCCGAGTACATCGGCGGTGCGACGTTGGCCGTCGGAAAGCCCAGGACCTTGCCGCGTCCGTCGCCGCGCACGACGACGCCCTCGACGCGGTGCGGGCGCCCGAGCGCCTCGGTGGCGGCGACAACGTCACCGGCGTCGACGCAGGACCGGATGTAAGTCGACGAGAACGTGACAGTCTCGTCGCGGTTGGTGGCGGCCTCGGATACCAAAGACATGCCCTCGACCGCGAAACCGAACCGATCGCCTGCCTTGCGAAGCAGGTTGACGTTGCCGGCCGCTTTCTTCCCGAAGGTGAAGTTCTCTCCGACCACCACCTCGACGACGTGCAGGCGCTCGACGAGCAGTTCGTGGACGTAGCGCTCGGGCGTGAGCTTCATGAAATCCGAGGTGAATGGCATGACCAGGAAGACATCGATGCCCATGTCCTCGACCAACTCGGCGCGTCTAGTCAGTGTCGTGAGCTGGGCGGGATGGCTGCCCGGGAAGACGACCTCCATCGGATGCGGATCGAAGGTCATCAGGACCGTCGGCACGCCACGGGATCGACCCGCCTTCACGGCGTGGTTGATCAGCTCCTGATGGCCTCGATGAACACCGTCGAACACGCCGATGGTGACGACACATCGGCCCCAGTCCGTCGGGATCTCTTCCTGTCCCCGCCAGCGCTGCACAGCGCCAGCCTACGGCGCACGCGTCCCTACGGCCTCGCTAGATCGCCAGATCAGGTGACGATTGCCTAAACTTCGTAAGCGTGAACGGTGATCCGCGCGACTTGACGATGGTCGCCCAGGATTACCTGAAGGTGATCTGGACTGCTCAGGAGTGGTCGCACGAGAAGGTCAGCACCAAGATGCTGGCCGAACGGCTCGGCGTATCCGCCAGCACGGCCTCGGAGTCGGTGCGCAAACTTTCCGACCAGGGTCTCGTCGATCACGAGAAGTACGGCGCCGTCACGCTGACCGAAGCCGGCCGCGCTGCCGCGCTCGCGATGGTTCGCAGGCACCGGCTCATGGAGACCTTCCTCGTCCGCGAACTCGGCTACAGCTGGGACGAGGTGCACGACGAAGCCGAGGTGCTCGAGCACGCGGTGTCCGAGCGGATGCTCGAGCGTATCGACGCCAAGCTCGGCCATCCGACACGCGACCCGCACGGTGACCCCATCCCTGCGTCAGATGGTCGGGTCCCGACCCCGGACGCCCGCCAGCTGTCGGTCTGCCGAGACGGCGATACCGGGACCGTCGCGCGGATCTCGGATTCCGACCCGGAGATGCTGCGGTATTTCGACAGCGTCGGTATCAGCCTGGACTCGCGGCTTCTGGTGCTGGCCCGCCGTGACTTCGCGGGCATGATTTCAGTCGCCGTTAAGTCTGCCGACGCGGACGAGCACGAGAAGGGGACGACCGTGGAGTTGGGAAACCCTGCGGCAGAAGCTATCTGGGTGGTCGGCTAGTCGGTCACGCGACGGCCGCCCCGAGGAACTGTCCGGCCGTCATCAGACTTGTCAGTCCTCGGCGTTCGTCGAGCGGCCGCAGCCAGTACCCGTGCATCAGTCCCGGCCACATCCGAGTATCGCAATGCCCGCCGGCAGCGATCACCTTGGCGGCGAACGCCTCTGCGTCAGCGCGCATCAGTTCCCTTGAGCCGTAGTGCAGGTCGATAGGCGGTAGCTCGGAGAGATCCGCGTTCAGGAGACACAGGCGAGGGTCGTCGACGTCGTGGCCGCCGACATAGATGGCCAGTGCACGCGCCGCGAGTTTGGGATGCAGGGGTTGCTTACGGCTGCGCGGATCGGCGCTGGAGGCGCGAAATGCGGGGTCGATCAGCGGGCCGAACAGCGAAAGCGCCGCAGGGCCGGGAACACCTTCTCGCTTGGCGCGCAACGCGACCGCCACCGCGAGGTGCCCGCCCGCGGAGTCGCCCGCGATCACGACCTTGGCCGGATCGTATCCACGGTCGAGCAGCCATCGGTAGGCCGCAAAGGAGTCGTCTTCGGCTGCCGGAAAAGGACTCTCGGGCGCGAGCCGATAGTTGACCGTGAGCGCGAGGATGCCCGAGTGCGTCGACAGGTGGGACGCAAACCCGCGATGAGTTCGCGCCGAGCAGGCGACGTATCCGCTGCCGTGCAGGACCAGAATCACCGGACCCTCGCCGCGAACCGGAACCCCGACGCCGGGACCGCGAACCCATTCGCCGCCAAGCGGCAGGCGGGCGGGCACGATCTCGGTGCCCGGCACGACCGGACTCATCCGGGCGATCGCCGCGTCGAGGCTCGGCCGCAGCCGCACCAGCAGCGAGGGGTTCGCCACCGCGAATCCGAGCAGGGCTGAGAATCCGGCCCCTGAGGCGCGCCTCGAGGCAGAACGGCCGATCGCTGGTACCGAACGCGTCATCCAGACAACAACCCCTTGGCAGCACGGGCAAGCTGCTCGACACGCTACTCGGATACGTACCCATTTCCGCCGAACAACTGAACTGCGTCCGCGGCCGCGTCGGTCGCGCCTTCCGAGGTGTACGACTTGACCGTGAGTGTCAGCCTGCCGCGACTCGCTCCTTGAGACCCGCGGCACGGACGAGCACTGCCAGAACCACGGCCGCCAGAAGCAATGCGGGCACATCGCCCCACAGATGCCCCATGTGATGGCCGTGCCCGAATGACTGCACCGCCATGATCACGGCGTGCACCAATGAAGACCACACGAAGAACCAGATGAAGCTCAGGTTCGCTTCGGGCTTGCGCGCGGCATTGAGCAGAAAGACCCCGATGGTGAGGTAAATGCCGACGATCATCATGAAGTACTGGGACTCATACGGAGCCCCGGCATGCCATGCCCATCCCGACGGCCAAACGACCGACAGCGGGTAGAGCAGCAGTGCGACGACCCCGAATACGGCAAGGGCGAGCTGCAGCAGTTTGTACGGATTCGTCATGCGGGCCCCTATCCGAGAAGCGAAAACCAGTATGCGCCGCGGACCGTTCGCAGTGGCGCGAAACTACTCACAACGTGGCAGGACGCAGCACGACAACAGATTTCGTGCGCATGCCCTCGTCGTGCAGCAGCGCGAGGACGTGGCCGTCGGGAGCCGTGGCGGCGTAAACACCCTCGATGTCCGCGCGCTCGAGCGCGCGCCCGTGGCGGGTGTCCTCGGCCTCGCCGGCCGACAGGTCGCGGCGCGGGAACGTCTGTAGACACGCCTCATCGAGCGTGTACGACAGGCGCGGCCGCTCGGCGAGTTCCTCCAAACCGGCGGCCTGATCCAGTCCGAACGGGCCGACCCGGGTCCGGCGCAGCGCGGTGAGGTGTCCGCCGACGGCGAGCGCGGCGCCGACGTCACGGGCCAGCGCGCGAATGTAGGTACCACTGGAACAGTCCACATCGACATCCACGTCGACGAATTCACCCTCCCGCCGGACGGACAGCACGTCGAACCGCTCGATGCGAACGCTGCGCGCTTTGAGTTCGACGGTTTGCCCCTCGCGCGCGAGCTTGTAAGCCCGCTGGCCGTCCACCTTGATGGCGCTCACGGCCGACGGAATCTGATCGATCTCGCCGCGCAGCGCGGCTACGGCGGCCTCAATCTGCGCCTCGGTGACTCCGTCCGCTGAAACCGTCTGCAGCACTTCACCTTCGGCATCTTCGGTCGACGTCGTCTGACCCAACCGAATCGTCGCGGCGTACGACTTGTCGGTCAGTGTCAGCATGCCGAGGATCTTGGTAGCCCGCTCGATGCCGATGACCAATACGCCGGTTGCCATGGGGTCGAGGGTGCCTGCATGACCGACCTTCCGGGTGCCGAAGATCCTCCTGCAGCGGCCGACAACGTCGTGGCTGGTCATTCCCGCCGGCTTGTCCACGACGACAAGGCCAGCGTCGCTCATAAGACGATCGCCGTCAGCGCCAGACCGTCGCGCACCGACCACCGGCCCGAAAGCGTCTGCAGCGGTGGACCCGACGGCGCGGACGGGTCGATGAGTATCCGCGATTGGAACTCGCCCGCAGTACGGGTGCCGTCGACGTCGAAGGTGATGTGTGCGTCCTCGAATCCGAGCCAGCGGTGCGTCACCGGGAACCACGCCTTGTAGGTAGCCTCCTTGGCGCAGAACAGGATTCGATCCCAGTGCAGTCCGGTCGGCAGTGCTTGTAATTCGCTGCGCTCACCCGGGAGGCTGATCGCGTCGAGCACGCCCTTGGGGAGCACGTCGTGCGGCTCGGCGTCGATACCGACGGACCTGATCGCGTCGCGCCGGGCCACGGCGGCGCCACGGTAGCCCTCGCAATGGGTGAGGCTGCCGACGATGCCGTCGGGCCAGCGCGGTTCGCCCTTCTCCCCCTTGAGGATCGGCACCGGCGCGATTCCGAGCTCGCCAAGCGCCTCGCGCGCGCAGTACCGCACGGTGATGAACTCGTTGCGCCGCTTGGCCACCGACTTCGCGATGAGCGTCTCTTCCTCGGGTAGCGGCGCGAGTTCCGGCGGGTCGGTGTACATCTCGGCGGCGGCCAGCCCCTGTCCCCTGTCGGGCAGCACGACGGAGAGCAGTGTCGCCATCACAGTCATGATTGCCTGGCCTTGATGCGCTGCTGCATCTTCTGGGCGTGCTCGCGCATCTCGTCGGTGATTTCGAAGTGCCCACCGAATTCGTTGAGATACCCGGGCGCATATTTCGGGTCAGGCAGAATCTGCCGCAGCCATCGATATGGCTTGCGGCGCCGCCACTCCCGCGGATATCCGACTGACACCTCTTCGTGGCGAACCCCGTCGTACCAGGTGGTGCGCGGGATGTGCAGGTGGCCGTACACCGAACACAATGCGTTGTATCGGGTGTGCCAGTCGGCGGTCGCTGTGGTGCCACACCACAGCGAAAACTCCGGATAGAACATCGCATCGCAAGGTTCGCGGACCAACGGGAAGTGATTCACCAGCACGTTGGGCGTCATCCAATCGAGGTCCTCGAGCCGCTTGCGGGTCAGGGCGACCCGGTCACGGCACCAGGCGTCCCGGGTGGAGTACGGCTCGGCAGACAGCAGGTACTCGTCGGTGCCCACGATGTTGCGCTCGCGGGCGATGGCCAGACCCTCAGCCTTGGTCGCCGCTCCCTGCGGCAGGAACGTGTAGTCGTACAGCAGGAACATCGGCACGATGGTCGCCGGGCCGCCCTCCTCGGTCCACACGGGAAACGGGTGCTCCGGAGTGATGACGCCCATCTGGTCGCAGACGTCGACGAGGTAGTCGTAACGAGCCTTGCCGAAGATCTGCATCGGATCGCGGTTGGTGGTCCACAGCTCGTGATTGCCGGGCACCCAGATCACCTTGGCGAAGCGTTTCCGCAGCAGATCCAGTGCCCAGTGGATCTCGTCGGTCCGTTCGCCGACATCGCCCGCCACGATCAGCCAGTCGTCGGGAGTGGAGGGGTAGAGCGACTCGGTGATGGGCTTGTTGCCCGTGTGACCGGTGTGGAGGTCGCTGATCGCCCAGAGAGTGGGCTGCCTGCCGTCGCGTGTCACAGCCCACCAGCCTACGTGCGGGCGGCGAACACTCTCGCACCCCGACTAGAACAGGTTCTCGTTTCCGCTTCGGGCCCTGACCCGAGGCCGCTACACTCCCCGGGCAGGATCGGACTAGAGGCCGGCGGCCCCGCCGCCACGACAGCAGGGGGTGTAATGATCGCCAAGCTGCGCATTCTCGCAGTGCTGTGTGCGCTCGTCGCAGCGGTGATCGTGATAGGCCAGTCCAATCCCGACGAACCCTTGCAGGTGCGTGCGACGGACATTCCGATGACGAACGTCACAACGAGCATCAAATACCCGGTCATCGATATCACCGATCCGGATCCGTTCAACCCGTGCCGCGACCTCCCCCTCGACGTGATGGGATCCCTCGGTCTCGCCTTCACGCCACCGATCCCCGAGGAGGGGATGCGGTGCAAGTACGACGCGGGCAACTATCAGATGACCGTTGAGGCGTTCGTGTGGAAGACGTACGAAGAGGCCCTCCCCGCGGACGCCATCCAGCTCGACATCGACGGACACCGTGCCGCGCAGTGGTGGGTCATGAAGCCGACCGACTGGAACAACCGCTGGTGGGTCACCTGCGCCATTGGCTTGGACACCGATTATGGCCTGATCCAGCAGACGATCTTCTTCTCGACGATTTACTCCAACCCGCCGCCGGACTGCATGCAGACCAATCTGCAGCGCGCCCACGAGTTGATCCCGCACTACATTTTCCAGGGCCCCTCTAACGAGTGATCTTGTCCATCGGGCTCGAGCGCTCGAGCATCCCGATGGTTTCTTCACCGTCCCACCGGTAACGCACGCCTGCCTGCTGCAGCCCCGGAAACGTCCAGTTCGCCATCTTCTCGAGCATTTCTGCGGGCACCTCGCTGGGATCGGTGATGTCATGTGTCGACACCACCGTCTCGCCCTCGATGCGGACGGTGCCGCGCTCGGTTTCGAGCACGACCGAGACGTCCTCCCCTCCTGCCTGCAGCCGTGTCAGCCACGGCGCCGCGACCGCGCGCGCCGGGATCAGCTCGCCGTCTCCGTCAAACAGGTAGCCCTCGTTGAACGCGGGCTCTCCGTCGGGCCGCGGTGGGTAGGCGATGTAGCCGAACGCTCGTCCGCCGGGAAACAGCGCCGACTGCCAGCAGTGGCCCCAGAAGCCCTCCAGGCGGCGTACGCCCTGGCGACGGATTCGTAGACCAGTTCCCGTGAACGCGTGTTGCTCGCCTGCCACATGTACCGAGCCGGTCGCGCGGAACAGCTGCTCGTAGCGGGGTCCGCCCATCAGATCGCCCACGATCGAGGTCTTCAGCTGTGTATCCGCATCGGCCTGCAGAGCGCCTTGTACCCATGGCGGTACGACCATCGTCGCCTCAACCTGGAACCGCAGGTCCACCGACGGCCCGTCCTTGCGGCCCGCGATCAGGCTCGTCGACGACGTCGCGTCGGCCTGTCCGTCGAACGTCATCGTCCAGACGTCGAACGGCTTGACGCACGTGAACGTGAGCGGACCGGCGCCCAGCACCGACGGTTTACCGTCCGGCCCGATGGACGGCAGGCTCTTGCCCTCGTCGCGCAGTCGGTACACCCGCCCGTCGGCGAATGCGACGTTCACCTGGACGCCGTGCGCCTCCCAGTTCGCCGCGACCGCTTCGACACCGATGCGCGGCAATCCCACGACGCCGCGATCGTCGACGACCCAGAAACTCACCGAGTCCCGCATCTCCGGGTTGTCCGGTCGCTCGGCGAACATGTATTCGCGCTGCGGGTCGATGCCACCGGTCAGATCAACTGCCATGAATACTCCCCAGGTAGGTGTCCACATAGGTGGCGAACAGCGGCCGAATTGCGTTGAAGTCCATACCGAATGCCTGTGGGTCGGCCTTCGGATGCGGTTCACGATTCTCGGCGTTCTCGGCCCACCAGGCGCGCATACCGTCCTCGAACTCGGGGGTGATGGGCGCGTCGAGCCAGGCGTACAGCCGGCGCACCTCACCGATCGGGTCATCCTGCATCGCGCGAAAGTCGATGTCGTAGAAGCGATCATCGGCACCACCCATGCGGAACGCCAATGCGCGGTCCATGCCCGTCGACCATTGTTTGACGTTGAGGTCGCCCAGATACCGGCGATCGACGTCGTCGCTGAACCCGGACACGATGTCGGCGTAAACGTCGGCCACAGAGAGCATCACGTCGGTCGGGTCGCGGTGCGTCATCACGAAGCGGGCGTCGGGAAACACCCGGTCGAGGTAGTCCAGGGAGATCACGTGCGCCGGCGATTTCAACCGCCAGGGCCGCCGCGGCTGACCCCACTGGAGCAGCTTCAGGACGCGGCGCTCGTAGCGGTAGGTCGAGGTGAAGTCGGCCCGGTCCAGCAGCCAGTCGGAGTATGACGGAATCTGCGCGAACGCCTGGAACATCTGCGATTTGAAGTCGAGCGCCATCAGATCGAGGCATTCCATCGGCCCCGCGATGTCGTTGGGCACGTGGTGCCTGGTGCCGACGACGACTGGACGCGCTTCCGGCGGGATTCTCGGGTCGTCACCTTCCACCGTCGACGGCGGCGGACACGGCCGCGTCGACTCCCAACTGCGTAGATAACGAACGTGCGGATCGCGGGCCAGCAGGAACGACAGCGCCGTCGACCCGGTGCGCGGCAGACCGAGCCCGAACAAGGGCGCGACGATCGGCTCGTCGTCGATCTCGGGATGACGTCGGTACCAGTCCTCGACCTGCAATCGCTGGCACAGGTGCAGTCCGATGCGATCGTGGATGAACGCTTCACCGCGGGCGTTCAGCCGTGCCTCATTGGCGAGGGCACGCACCAGAATTTCCAGGCCCTCGCGGAAGGAGTCGTCGCCGAAATCGTCAAGCCCGGTGCGTTCGACCGCCGCGGCGGTCAACTCGTCGCACGATGCCACGGTGCACCTCCCAAGACTTTGGTGACAGTACACTGTCACTATTATGAGCGACTCGTCAATAGCGCGGCGCACCTATGACAACCGGATGCGTCAGCAGAAGGCGGCCCAGACGCGGGAGCGCATCGTCGCGGCGGGCAGCGACCTGGTGCGCTCCTTTGACTCCTGGAACTGGCGGGACCTGACGTTCAAGGCGGTGGCCGAGCGCGCGGGCGTGGGCGAACGGACGGTCTACCGGCACTTCCCCACCGAACGACATCTGCACGACGCGGTCATGCAACGCCTGGAGTCCGACGCGGGCATCTCGTACGAGGACGTCGACCTGACCAACATCGACGACGTGACGGCCAAAGTATTCGCGTCGCTGCAACGGTTCTCTGTACGCAAATCGGTGGAGACACCCGAGGATCCGACGTTCGTCGGCGTCGACGTCCGCAGGCGCGAAGCGCTCATGCGTGCGGTGTCGGCGGCCGCACCCGGATGGTCAGCCGGTGAACAACAGATGGTGGCGGGCCTGCTCGACGTGCTGTGGAACGTGCCCAGCTATGAGCGGCTGGTCGGGGTGTGGGGCATCGACGGGACCGGTGCGACGCGTGCGATCGGATGGTTGATGGCCATGGTCGTCAAGGCAATCGAAAATGACGATGCACCACCCCGGTAGCCTGCCTGAGATGACCGCGGTCTCCGACGATGCCACCGCCACTCAAACCAAATTAGGGACATTGCGTGACCGGACCCTGACCCGACTGCTCCACCTTCCGCCGCGGACGACCGAGTACACGGTGCACCGCGTGCGGGTGCCGATGCGCGACGGTGTCGAACTGCTCGCCGACCACTACGAGCCGGCCCTCAACCCGATCGGCACACTGTTGGTGCGCTGCCCATACGGCCGGGGCTTCCCGTTCTCCACGATTTTCGCCGGCGTGTACGCCGCCCGCGGCTACCACGTTGTGCTCCAAAGCGTGCGAGGCACATTCGGCTCCGGGGGCGAGTTCGACCCGATGGTCAACGAGAAGGCCGACGGCGCCGACACCGTCGTATGGCTGCGGCGCCAGCCATGGTTCACCGGTTCGTTCGCCACCATCGGCCTGTCGTATCTGGGCTTCACCCAGTGGTGCCTGCTCGCCGACCCGCCGCCGGAGATGAAAGCTGCCGTCATCACCGTGGGTGTGCACGACCCCAGCGGCCCCCGCTGGGGCGCCGGATCATTCGGCCTGAACGACTTTCTCGGCTGGAGCGACCTGATCGTCCACCAGGAGGGCCCGAGACTGCGCTCGGCGATCCGCCAGGTTCGCGCCAGGCGTGCGCTGAGCCGGGCGACAAGCGGTCTGCCCACGGGAGAGGCGGGCCGGACGCTGCTCGGCAAGGGTGCGACGTGGTGGGAGGAATGGCTCGACCACCCCGAAGCCGACGACCCATTCTGGGCTGAGCGGAGCGCCTGGGATGCGTTGCAGCGCACTGATATTCCGGTGCTGCTGATCGGCGGCTGGCAGGACCTGTTTCTGGAGCAGACGCTCGCCCAGTACGACGCGCTGAAGCGGCGCGGGGTCGACGTCGCCATGACCGTCGGCTCATGGACGCACACCCAGGTCATGTACAAGGGCGCAGCGACGGTGGTTCGCGAGTCGCTGGGCTGGTTCGACGCACACCTCGGCGGCAAGGGAACGGCGCGCGCGCCCGTTCGCATCGAGGTGAACGGTAAGGGCTGGACCGAGTTGCCGGAGTGGCCGCCCGCGATGCCAGAACGGGTGCTCTACCTACAACCCACGGGCCGCCTGGGCGAAGCGGTGCCGCCCGACACCGCGCCCCCGACGCGATTCACCTACAACCCGGTTGATCCGACGCCCACTGTGGGCGGCCGAATGCTCGCACCCGGGGGCGGCTACCGCAAGGACGCGAAACTCGCCGAACGACCAGATGTGCTGTGTTTCACCGGCGATCGGCTGCCGCCGATCTGTACGTCGTCGGTACGCCGGTCATCGAGCTGACGCATTCCTGTGACAACCCGTATCACGATGTGTTCGTCCGGGTCAGCGAAGTCGACGCCAAGGGCGTCTCCCGCAACGTGAGCGACGGATACCGCCGCAGCGCAACGCGTTCGGGCGAGCCAGGCACCGTTCGGATCGAGCTGGATGCGACCGCGCACCGGTTCCGTGCCGGATCGCGAATCCGGGTGCTCATCGCGGGGGGTTCGCACCCGCGGTTCGTCCGCAATCTCGGTACCAGCGAGCCGTTGGTCAGCGGGCGCGAGCTCATGGTGTCAACACATACCGTGCACCTCGGTGAAGGTGGTGTGTCGCGGCTCCTCCTCCCCGCCGGACCAGAATCGCCGCCAGGTCACAGCAAATAGAATTTACCCGGCTAACCGCAAATTCTACGAACTGCAAGTAATTCATATGAAACGCATATCCCAACGACAAAAGGTGGCAGGTAAATAGGCCCTGAAGCCCTTTCACCTGCCACCTTTATTGTGGTCAGTCACCCAGGACATACAGGGGCGATGAGTGGGACCCCCACACCTTCGGCAGCGACACCAGCGGCGGCGTCGTATGGATCGACACGTGGCCAGGACGCTGGATAGTCGTGTTGCCACCCGAGTCGTGCGTGCTCGTCACGGTTGCCGCCGCGGCGCCGGGCGCTGACGCGATCGCGGCAGCGACAGCGCCGGCACCGATGAACATTGCGAAAGTTCGCGGGTTGATGCTCATTTGCGTTTCTCCCTTATCTATTATTGCTGCGGTGTTTTCCGCACAACATTCAATTTAGGGAGAGATCACGCGCATGTCGCGTTCTTCATAGCTAATTCAAATAGACGTCCGTCGTAGCTTTTGCGACAAACCGACCTCAGCCGACGGCTCGGCGGACTCGCGCGGCCACATCCTCGAGCGCCTCGTCGGAATGCACCGGCGGCGCCCAGGTCGGATCGACGGGCAGCGGCACCCAACTCTTGCAGCCCGCGTACTCGGGCGTACGCGGCAGATGGACCGGCTCCCGCAGGGCGCTGGCTTGCACCACCAACACGGTGAGGCGGTGTTTGGGACGGAAGTCCAGTCGATCGGCCCGCACCGATGCGGCGGTCCAGATGTGCAACGACTCGATCTCGTCGAGCGCGTCAGGCCTGGCGACCTCGATGGCGGCGACGACCTGCGCGCCGGCCCGCAGGACGACCTCATCGTCGGTGCTGTCGGCTGCCGCTGCGTCAACCAGGTCGCTGTGTTCGGGCCGTACCCGTTCGGCATGGCTATGGGCGACGGTCGGGAAGAACAGGAAGCGGGATGCGTTGAGCGCGAACCGCTTCTCGTGAATGCCGCCCTTGCGCAGCAGCACGGTCTGCCTGCCATCGAGCAGGCCGTGCACCGCCGCACTCCACTCCTTGAGCGCGGGCTGGGTAAGGATCTGCGCGGTCACCCGGTGCCGGCGGCTCGGGCCTCGATGCGCGCCCGAACCTCGGGACGCCGCAGCGGTGGAATGGTCTTGGGTGGTTGACGTCGCGGCGCAAGCCCGTCGAGCAGCCTCGTCGTGATGGCGGTGACTTCGGCGACCGCCTCCTCGAAGGCCTCGACGTTTGGGCCGGACGGCCGCGTGATGCCGCTGACCTTACGGACGTACTGACGTGAGGCCGCCTCGATTTCCTCCGCGGTGGCCGCCGGCTCCAAGCCGCGTAGCTCGGTGATGTTTCGGCACATGAGTCCACGATAGGTTCGAGCCATGACAGAGCCCAACAACACCGACATCCTGCTGATCGACACCCAGGATCGGGTGCGGACGCTGACGCTGAACCGTCCACAGGCGCGCAACGCCCTATCGGCGGCGCTGCGCACCCGGTTCTTCCAGGCGCTGCGGGATGCGGAGAGCGCTGACGACGTCGACGTGGTCATCTTCACCGGTACCGATCCGGTGTTCTGTGCGGGACTGGACCTGAAAGAACTCGGCGACACCACCGAACTGCCCGATATCTCGCCGAAGTGGCCGTCGATGACCAAGCCGGTCATCGGCGCGATCAACGGCGCCGCGGTGACGGGCGGGCTGGAGCTCGCGCTGTACTGCGACATCCTGATCGCCTCGGAGAACGCCCGGTTCGCCGACACTCATGCCCGCGTCGGTCTGCTGCCGACGTGGGGCTTGTCGGTGCGGCTACCGCAGAAAGTCGGTGTCGGGATGGCCCGACGCATGAGCATGACCGGTGACTATCTCTCGGCCGCCGAGGCCCTCCGGGCCGGACTGGTCACCGAGGTCGTGCCGCACGACGAGCTGATCCCCACCGCACGCCGGATCGCGGCGTCGATCGTCGGCAACAACCAGAAGTCGGTGCGCGCGCTGCTGGCGTCGTATCACCGCATCGACGACGCGGGCACGGCCGAGGGTCTGGCGATCGAGGCCGAGTCGGCGATCGAATGGATGCGCTCGGCCAGCGGCGACGACATCGCCGCCAACCGCGCCGCCGTCTTCGAACGCGGACGGGCGCAGGTTCGGTGAACGAGGCGCACGAGCGTTGCGGCAGCGACGAGTGGCGCCAAATGATTCGCGAGGTCATCTTGCCGTGGGCGCTAGGCGAAACCGACTTGGGTGACGACGTTTTGGAGATCGGCCCCGGGTACGGGGCCACCACCGACGTGCTCAGCGAAACCGTGCCGCGACTGACGTCGGTGGAGATCGACGAGCAACTGGCGACGATGCTGACCGACCGCTTCGCCGCCAAGCCCGGTGTCCAGATCGTGCGTGGCGACGCGACAGCGTTGACGTACGAGAACGGACGCTTCACCGGCGCAGCGTGTTTCACGATGCTGCATCACGTTCCGACCATCGAGTTGCAGGACCGGCTCTTCACCGAAGTCGCCCGTGTGCTGCGGCCCGGCGCCGCGCTGGTGGCCAGCGACAGTCTGGCCAGCGACGAGCTCGAGGCGCATCACGAAGGCGACACCTACAACCCCGTCGACCCGTCGACGCTGGAATCCCGTTTGGTCACAGCGGGTTTCGAACGCATCGAGATACGCACCAATCCGTACGGCTGGTCCGCGATCGCGCGCGTAGCAGAATGATTCAGGGGCTGGGTGGGACGTCGATGTCGACCTTGACCACCTGTTCGATTCCCGGCTGATATGTGACGGGCTCGGACGAAGTGGGGCCGAAGGTCGGACTCAGCTCGCCAGCGGGACCCGAGAACTGGACGTTGAACGACGGCAGGACCGGAGCGCTGGTGATGTACAGCGCTTCGCAGATGTCGTCCCGCAGGCGCGAGCGGAAGAACTGACCGACCGCGACCTTGGGTGGGTCGATCGCGGTAGCACCGTCGGAGAGCACCACCGACGATCCGCGGCGAACGGGCCCGAGCGCTGCCGTGCCGACGCACTGGTCGTCGCCGTCGACCTGCTCGAACGACTGGCGGATCTGCACGTAGACGGCGGTTCCGACGGTCGCCTGCGCCGTCGATGGCGGCGCCGCGACGAGGCTTGCCGAGGCCACGACGGCGATGCCGAACGCGAGCCGTTTCATGGCAGGGAGTTTAGCCAGTGCCCGGCACGAGCCAACGCCCGGAGAACGCCCGCCAACCGACGAACACGAGTCGCAGCACCATGAACGTCGACAAACCCGCCCAGATACCGAGCAGACCCCAGCCGAATCCCAACGACAGCCAGATCAACGGCAGGAATCCGACCAGCGCGCTGACCAACGTGGCGTTGCGCATGAACTTGGCATCACCGGCCCCCAGCAGCACACCGTCCAGTGCGAAAACGATGCCGGCAATCGGCAATTGGGCGACCATGAACCACCACGGGACGCCGATCGCGTCGAGCACCGAACGGTCACTGGTGAAGATGCTCGGGAAGACCGACGCGCCGACCGCGAACACACCGGCCAGCACCGCGGACGCGAGCGTCGAGAAGATGGTGACCCGCCACGCCACCGACTTCGCATGCGCCAGCTGACCCGCGCCCAACGCGGCACCCACCAGCGACTGCGCGGCGATGGCGAGTGAGTCCAGCACCAGGGCAAGAAAATTCCACAGCTGCAGGACCACCTGATGCGCCGCGACCGCCGCGGCACCGAACCTGGCCGCGACGGCACCCGCGGACACGAAGCAGGCCTGAAAAGCCAAGGTGCGCAACAGCAGATCGCGTCCCAGCACGACCTGCGCCCGCAGGATCGCCGGGTCGATCCGCAACGACACCCGCTCGACGATCAGGGCGCGCAGGAAAAGCAGCGCCGCGAGCCACTGCCCAACGACGTTCGCTACAGCGGATCCCTCGAGTTCGAGCCGCGGCATGCCGAGCCAGCCGTACACCAGCAGCGGGCAGAGCACCGCGGATAGCGCGAACCCTGTCACGACGTAGCGCAGCGGCCGCACCGTATCCTGCACGCCACGCATCCACCCGTTACCCGCCGCCGAGATGAGGATCGCGGGCACTCCGAAAATCGCGATGCGAACCCATGGCAGGGCTTCGTCGGCGATCTCACCGCCTGCCGCGAGCGCCGAGACGAGTGGTACGGCGGCGACCTGAACCACCGCGACGATCAGCCAGCCCAGCGCTAATGCCAGCCAGGTCGCTTGGAGGCCCTCGCCGAGCGCCGCCCGGCGATCACCTGCCCCGAAGAACCGTGCCGAGCGTGCGGTGGTGCCGTAGGACAGAAACGTCATCTGGGAGCTGAGCGTGGCCAGGATCAGTCCGCCGATCGCCAAACCGGCCAGCGGCAGGACGCCCAGCCGGCCGACGATGGCGATATCGAACAGCAGATAGATCGGCTCCGCGGCCAGCACGCCAAGTGCGGGTAGCGCGAGACCGGCGATACGGCGGCCGGTGGCAGTCGGTACAGCTGGGGGTTCGGGCGAGGTCAGCGAAGAGCCTCGCGCAGCGCAAGGACGACGTCGTCAGCAGAACCAATCGCCGAATAACCGGCCGCCTGCCGATGCCCACCGCCACCGAACGTGCTGGCCAGGGTCGCCAAGTCGTAGGACTTCGAGCGCATCGACACCGACCAGTGCCCTGGCTCGATCTCCTTGAAGACAGCCGCCACCTCGGCCTGCTGGGTGGTGCGCACAATATCGACGATGCTCTCGACTTCCTCCGGCCGTGCGTTCTCCCATTCCGGGTGTCCCACAACGGCATACACCAGGCCACGACCGTCTGCGGCGTCGGGCAACAGCTGCGCCGACGACAGCACGCGCGACAGCATCGGCAGCCACGCGAACGGGTGGGTGTCGAGTAGCGCCCGGCTGATGGAGGCGTTGTCGACGCCGAGCTCGACGAGCCGGGCGGCCAGCCGGTGCGCGCGGGCGCTGGCCCAGCGGAATGAACCGGTGTCGGTGGTCAGGCCTGCGTACAGACAGTGCGCAACACCGAGGTCGATCGGCTTGCCCCAGGCGTCGAGGAGTTCGGCCACCAGCATCGTGGTGGAATCGGCCGAGGGGTCGACGAAGTTGGCGGTGCCGAACATCAGATTGGAGGCGTGGTGGTCGATCACCAGAACCTCGCGATCGGAGTCCGCCAGTTCACGCAGTGCGCCGAGCCGGTTGATGCTGGGGATGTCGACGGTGACCACCAGATCGGCGTCACGGCGCATCGCGTCGGGCTCGACGAGCAGGTGGGCACCGGGCAGCGATTGAAGTGATTCCGGCAGCTCAGCCGGTGCCGCGAAGCTGACCTCAACGGCCTTGCCCGCATTGTCGAGAACCAGCGCGAGCGCCAGCCCGGCACCCAACGTGTCGGCGTCTGGATACACATGACAGACCACACTGACGCTGTGCGCAGCGGCCAGCAGGTCGGCTGCGCCGCGGGCATCTACACGGTCGCCCGTGGTGGGTACGTCAGTCGATTTGTCGATCGCGGTCACCGGTGTCCTCAGCGTCGAACTCGTCGTCTCGGTCCCCACCGCTTCCCAGCGCCCCTTCTACACGGTACGGGTCCGCATCCCCGGCGTGCTGGGCACCTTCACGAACTCTCGCCAAATCCTCATCCGCGGCGCGGGCGCGAGCGAGCAGTTCTTCCATCCGGTTGGCCGCATCGGGCACGGTGTCCCGCGCGAACGCCAAGGTGGGGGTGAAGCGCACGCCGAGCGCCGCCCCCACCTTGCTGCGCAGCACACCCGTCGCCTTCGACAGGCCGGCCTCCACGCCTGCGTAGTCGGGCTCCTCCTCCAGCGAGTTGCCCAGCACCGTGTAGTAGAGCGTGGCGTCGTGCAGGTCGTTCGTCACCTTGGAGTCGGTGATCGTCACGCCGGCCAGCCGGGGATCCTTGATCTCGTACTCGATTGCCGTTGCGACGATCTCGGATATGCGCTTGGCCAGCCGGCGCGCTCGTGCCGGATCGGCCATACTCAGGTCCTCTGTTCTTCGCCTGAGCGGCTCATCACGCCCGTTCCTTCTCGACAAGTTCGTACGCCTCGATGACGTCGCCTTCCTTGATGTCGGAATACGTCAGCGTGAGACCACACTCGTATCCATCGCGCACCTCGGTGACGTCGTCCTTCTCCCGTCGCAGCGACGAGATCGTGACGGTCTCGGCCACCACGACGTTGTCGCGAAGCAGTCGCGCCTTCGCGTTGCGTCGGATGAGCCCGGAGGTGACAAGGCAACCGGCGATATTGCCGACCTTCGACGAACGGAAGATCGCGCGGATCTCGGCGCGGCCGAGTTCCTTCTCCTCGTAGACCGGCTTGAGCATGCCCTTGAGCGCGCTCTGGATCTCGTCGATGGCCTGGTAGATCACCGAGTAGTACCGGATATCGACACCCTCGCGGTTGGCCAGCTCGGTGGCCTTGCCCTCCGCACGAACGTTGAAACCGATGATGATCGCGTCCGAAGCCGACGCCAGGTTGACGTTGGTCTCGGTGACACCGCCGACGCCGCGGTCGATGACACGCAGCTCGACCTCGTCGTCGATCTCGATCCCCAGCAGGGCCTCTTCCAGCGCCTCCACGGTGCCGGAGTTGTCGCCCTTGAGGATCAAGTTCAGCTGCGACGTCTCCTTCAACGCTGCATCGAGATCGTCCAGGCTGATCCGCTTGCGCGTACGCGCGGCCAGTGCGTTGCGCTTGCGCGCGCTGCGCCGGTCGGCGATCTGTCGGGCGATGCGGTCCTCGTCGACGACGAGCAGGTTGTCACCGGCGCCGGGCACCGACGTGAACCCGACGACCTGCACCGGGCGTGACGGCAGTGCCTCTTCGACGTCTTCGCCGTGCTCGTCGACCATGCGACGAACGCGGCCATACGCGTCGCCGGCCACGATCGAGTCACCGACGCGCAGCGTGCCGCGCTGGATGAGCACGGTGGCTACCGGTCCGCGGCCGCGGTCCAGATGCGCCTCGATGGCCACACCCTGGGCTTCCATATCGGGGTTCGCCCGCAGGTCGAGTGCGGCGTCTGCGGTCAGCAGCACCGCCTCGAGCAACGCCTGGATGTTGGTGCCCTGCTTGGCCGAGATGTCGACGAACATGGTGTCGCCGCCGAAGTCCTCAGCCACCAGGTTGTACTCGGTGAGCTGGGCCCGGATCTTGGACGGGTCGGCGCCCTCCTTGTCGATCTTGTTGACCGCCACCACAATTGGCACGTCGGCCGCCTGTGCGTGGTTGATGGCCTCCACCGTCTGCGGCATGACGCCGTCATCGGCCGCAACCACGAGGATCGCGATGTCGGTGGCCTTCGCGCCACGGGCACGCATGGCGGTGAACGCCTCGTGGCCCGGGGTGTCGATGAAGGTGATCGGCCGCTCGCTGCCGTCGTGCTCGACGGCGACCTGGTAGGCACCGATGTGCTGGGTGATGCCACCGGCCTCGCCCTCACGCACGCTGGCGTTACGGATGGTGTCGAGCAGTCGGGTCTTGCCGTGGTCGACGTGACCCATGACCGTGACGACCGGCGGCCGGACCTCGAGATCGTCCTCGCCGCCCTCGTCCTCGCCGTAGGTGAGGTCGAACGACTCCAGCAGTTCGCGGTCCTCGTCCTCTGGGGACACGACCTGCACGACGTAGTTCATCTCGTTACCGAGCAGTTCGAGGGTGTCATCGCCGACGGACTGCGTCGCGGTGACCATCTCGCCGAGGTTGAACAGCGCCTGCACCAGCGAGGCCGGGTTGGCGTCGATCTTCTCGGCGAAGTCCACCAGCGATGCGCCGCGGGCCAGCCGGATGACCTCGCCGTTGCCGTGCGGCAGCCGCACGCCACCGACGACGGGGGCCTGCATGTTCTCGTATTCGGCGCGTTTCGCCCTCTTCGACTTGCGTCCGCGCTTGGGCGCGCCGCCGGGACGTCCGAACGCACCTGCCGCACCACCGCGCTGGCCGGGACGACCGCCGCCACCGGGGCGACCGCGGAAACCGCCGCCGCCACCTGCGGGAGCGCCGCCACCACCGCCGGCGCCACCGCCGCGGTAATTACCGCCGCCGCCGCCTCCGCCGGGGCCACCTGGACGACCACCGCCGCCACCGGGACCACGACCACCGGGACCGGGCCGCGGCCCGCCTGGGCGACCGCCGCCGGCGCCGACACCCGGCCGGGGTCCGGCCGGACGCGGGGGCATGTTGCCCGGCGACATGCCGGGCCGCGGAGCTCCTGGCCGCGGGGCGCCCGGACGGGGGGCCTGCGGACGTGGAGCCGGTCGCTCGACCGGCGTCTGGGACGAGAACGGGTTGTTGCCGACGCGCGGTGCCCTCGCGGCAGGCTTGGGCGCCGGGCCGGGCCGCGGACCTGGCGTCGCACCTGGAGTGGGACCAGGCTGGGCCGGGGGCGCTGGCGGCGGTGCCGCAGGTTGCGGCGGCGCAGCGGCTGCCGGGGGTGGCGCAGGCGCGGCGGGCGGGGCGGGCGCGGGCGGAGGCGCAGGCGCCGCCGGCTTGGGTGCGCCGGGCTTCGCGGTCGTCTTCGCGGCAGGCTTGGCCGGCGAACTGGCCGGAGAACCATTGCCGGCTGCCGGAACCTTGTCCGCAGCGGGCTTGCCGCCACCGAACGATTCGCGCAACCGGCGCGCGACGGGGGCCTCCACAGTGGAGGACGCGGATTTGACGAATTCGCCCTGATCGCTCAGGCGGGCGAGAACTTCCTTACTGGTGACACCGAGTTCTTTGGCCAACTCGTGTACACGGGCCTTACCTGCCACTACATCTCCTGTCTAGGAGGCGACAGCGGTGGTAGGCGCCGCGCCTCGGGTTAGCTATGACGCATGGTCATCGAGACTTCACGGTGTGCTCATGTTCTTCGCTACCTGTTCTGTTGCCTTGGTGCGCGGCCACTTCAGCGCCTCTAACTGCGCTCAAGTGCTCTTGCACCGCGGTGGTGTCCGGTGAACCGGTGATCCGTAACGCTCGGACGAATGCTCGCCGCCGGATTGCTGCGTCTAGACACTGCGGATCGAGATGCAACCAGGCACCCCGCCCCGGCAGTTTTCTCGCCGTGTCAACGGTCACGGCGCACTCGCCATTCCCGCGGTCCACAGCCACTACACGAAGCAGTTCGACGGCCAGCTCTCGCTTCCGGCAGCCGACGCACGTACGGACCGGTCCTTCTGGTCGTTTGTGCGGCGAGGTCGGAGTCTCGCGCTGGATCACGGTTCAGTCTAGCCATACCTGGTCGATGCACCTAAATGGCCATCCGCGTCGATAAGTCGCGGAGCCACCAGCGGGTCATCCAGCCGGTACAGCCTCCGCGTCGCTGCGAATGTCGATACGCCAGCCCGTGAGCCGGGCCGCGAGCCGGGCGTTCTGCCCTTCCTTGCCGATCGCGAGCGACAGCTGAAAGTCCGGCACGACGACACGGGCGGCGCGGGCAGCCTCGTCGATCACGCTCACCGACACCACCTTGGCCGGCGACAACGCGTTGGCCACGAACTTCGCCGGATCGGGGTCGAAGTCGATGATGTCGATCTTCTCTCCGGACAGCTCGCTCATCACGTTGCGCACCCGCTGGCCCATCGGACCGATGCAGGCGCCCTTGGCGTTGAGCCCGGGCACCCTTGACGTCACCGCGATCTTGGACCGATGGCCGGCCTCGCGGGCGACCGCGACGATCTCCACCGACCCTTCGGCGATCTCGGGGACTTCCAGCGAGAACAGCTTGCGCACCAGATTGGGGTGGGTACGCGACAAGGTGATCAACGGTTCGCGAGCGCCGCGGGTGACGCCGACGACGTAGCAGCGCAGGCGGTCGCCGTGTTCGTAGCGCTCCCCCGGCACCTGCTCGGCCGAGGGGATGACTCCTTCGGATCCCTTGGTCTCGCTGCCCATCCGCACGACGACGAGGCCCCGCGCGTTGGCGCGGGCATCGCGCTGGATGACACCGGCCACGATGTCGCCTTCACGGGCGGAGAACTCGCCGTAGTTCTTCTCGTTCTCGGCGTCGCGCAACCGCTGCAGGATCACCTGACGCGCAGTGGTCGCTGCGATACGGCCGAAACCCTCTGGTGTGTCGTCCCATTCGGAGATGACGTTGCCGTCCTCATCGGTTTCCCGCGCCATCACCTGGACCACGCCGGTCTTCCGGTCGATCTCGATGCGCGCGTCAGCCTCGTGCCCCTCGGTGTGGCGGTACGCCGTCAGCAACGCTGACTTGATGGTTTCGACGACAACGTCTACCGAAATCCCTTTGTCAGCCTCAATAGCGTGCAATGCCGCCATGTCGATGTTCACCGCGGGGCCCCCTTCCCAGATTGTCCGGCCAGCTCCAACTCGTGCTTATTCGGAGGTGAAAACTCAACCTGTACAACCGCTTTGGTGATCTGATCGATCGGTAGCTCACGGACCGACAGTTCGGTGCCGCGCCCTTTACGTACCACCAATGCCACGGTGCCATCTCTGGTTTCACCCAATCTGCCAGTCAATTGGGCGCCATCGGACAGCGTCAGCTCGACCTTGCGCCCGCGGGCGCGCCGAAAGTGCTTCTCCGTGGTCAGCGGCCGGTCCACGCCTGGCGAGGTGACCTCGAGAACATAGGGCGTCGCGTCGGCGTCGACACGGTCCAACAGCTCGGATGCCGATCGGGACAGTGCGGCGGCCGAATCCAGATCCAGTCCGTCGTCTCCGTCGGCCACCACCGTGATGCGGGGCGGACGTGCGGTCGCGTCGATGATGACGTCTTCGATGTCGTAGCCTGCGCGCGCGAACTCACCATCAAGTAGCTCGACGACCTGTTTCTGCGAAGGTAATCCCGCAGACCGCTCCGTCACGGCGAGCTCCTCATCTTGAATTGTTCGGGCACAGGTTCGGCATGTCTTCGATCCGACATCGCATCAGATCTTCCAAGACACTGAAACCGTCTATCAACGATACGCCAGCGCCGCGGCGGTAACCGGCAAAAGCGCGGTGGGTGTGGGTGCTCACTGCAATGGCAAGATGTTGCACGTGCCGAACCCGAACCCGACCGTCAGCAGGCGGCGAGTCCTGGTCGGAACAGCGGCGTTGGCCCTGCTCGGTGTGTCGGTGGCTGCGTGTGGGTCATCGACACCGCCCCCGGATGTCGACGAGCTGGCCGCCCAACTCGAACGGGCACGCGCCGACAGCCAATTGGCAACCGACGCCGCGGCCGCCGCGAAGGGCAGCATCGTCGAGGCGCTGAACGCTGTTGCGTCGGAGCGGTCGGCACATGCCCAGGCTTTGATCGACGAGCTGGTCAGAATGCGCGGGACGGATGCGCCCACCGCCACGCCGACCAGCACGACGGCGGCGCCCGCCGCGGCCCCGACCGTGAAAGACGTCATCGCCGCGCTGACGCAGTCCGCGAACAGCGCAACCGAACTGGCAGCCAAGATGTCGGGTTACCATGCCGGCCTGCTGGGCTCGATCGCCGCGGCATGCACCGCCGCCTACAAAGTTGCGTTGGTTCCGTCGGGGAGCGCGCAATGACGTCACCCGAACCCACGCCCACGACCACGACCTCGTCGCGGGCCGCCGAACCGACCAGCCCGTCGCGGCCACAGGATGCCGCCGATGCCGCCATGTTCGACGCAATCGCCGTGTCGCAGGCATCGATATACGGCTATGGCATCGTGTCGGCGCATTCCATCCCCGACCTGAACTACCTGGTGTCGTCGTCGATGGCCGCGCACCGAAAGCAGCGCGAGCAGGCGCTGGCGATGCTGCAGGCCCGCACGGTGGACGCGCCACTGCCCGCGGCCGGTTACCAGTTGCCGATGGAGGTGGACAACCCCACCGATGCGGCGAATCTCGCGGTGCGCATGGAAGAGGACAGCGCCGTCGCGTGGCGCGCCGTCGTCGAACAGGCCACCGTCGAAGAGGAGCGCGCGTTCGCGGTCGGCGCGCTGACGGATTGTGCGGTCCGGGCGGCGCGGTGGACCCGCGTGCTGGGGACGACGCCGATCACGGTCGCGTTCCCCGGCGGCTCCGAATAGCGCGGCTCGCTCCTCCGCGAGCTGGGCCCACGCGTCAGGAACTCAGCGCCGCCTTGATGTCGGTTGCTGTGCTCTCCAGGCCGCCGACGATCGGGATTTCCCGGCTTTCACCGGTGAACCGGTTGCGCAGCTCCACCTTGCCGTCGGTCCAGCCGCGGCCGACGACGACGATCCACGGGACACCGAGCAGCTCGGCGTCCTTGAACTTGATCCCGGGTGAGGCCTTGCGGTCATCGAGCAGCAGCTCTAGGCCTTGTGCGTTCAACGCCGCGGCCAACTCCTCCGCACCGGCGCGGGCGGCGTCGTCCTTGTTGGCGATGACGACGTGGACGTCGAACGGCGACACCGACGCCGGCCAGCACAGCCCGAGCTCGTCGTGGTGCTGCTCGGCGATCACGGCCACCAGTCGCGACACTCCGATGCCGTAGGACCCCATGGTCAGCCGCACCGGCTTGCCGTTCTCGCCGAGCACATCCGCCTCGAACGCGTCGGTGTACTTGCGGCCCAACTGGAAGATATGCCCGATCTCGATGCCGCGCGCCGACACCAGGGGGCCTGCGCCGTCGGGTGACGGATCGCCGTCACGCACCTCGGCCGCCTCAATGGTGCCGTCGGCGACGAAATCCCGACCGGCGACCAGGCCGACCACGTGCTTACCCGGCTCGTCGGCGCCGGTGATCCACGACGTACCGTCGACCACCCGCGGATCGACGAGAAAGCGAACCTTGTTGGCCAACAACGCCTTCGGGCCGATATAGCCCTTCGTCAGGAACGGGTGCTTGGCGAAATCCGCGTCATCCAGCATCGCGTACTCGGCCGGTTCCAAAGCGGCACCCAGCCGCTTGTCGTCGACCTCGCGATCGCCAGGCACGCCGACGGCCAACAGCTCCCACTCACCACCGGGGACGCGAGTTTTCAGCAGCACGTTCTTCAGCGTGTCCGCAGCGGTCACCTCACGGTCCAGCGCCGAATTGGCCCAGTCGACGAGCGTGGCGATCGTCGGGGTGTCCGGGGTGTCATACACCGTCGCCTCGGGCTGACCCTCGATCGGCAGCGCCTGCGGCGCAGCTGTCGTGACCGCCTCGACGTTGGCGGCATAGCCCGATTCGTCACAGCGGACGAACGTGTCCTCGCCAATGTCGCTTTCGGCCAGGAACTCCTCGGACGCACTGCCGCCCATCGCTCCGGACACCGCCGACACGATCACGTACTCGACGCCCAGTGTGTCGAAGATGCGCTGATACGCAGCGCGGTGCGCCTGGTACTGCGCCCGCAGTCCATCGTCGTCGACATCGAACGAATACGAGTCCTTCATGACGAACTCGCGCCCGCGCAGGATGCCCGCCCGCGGGCGGGCCTCGTCGCGGTACTTCGTCTGGATTTGGAACAGCAGCAGCGGGAAATCCTTGTAGCTGCTGTACTCCCCCTTCACCGTCATCGTGAAGAACTCTTCGTGGGTGGGCCCCAGCATGTAGTCGTTCCGCCGACGGTCCTGGAGCCGAAAGACGCTGTCGCCATATTCGGTCCAGCGATTCGAGACCTCGTACGGCGCCTTGGGCAGCAGCGCCGGGAACAGGATTTCCTGACCGCCGATGCTGTTCATCTCGGCGCGGACGACGGCCTCGATTTTGCGCAGCACCCGCAGCCCGAGGGGCAGCCAGCTGTACAGCCCCGGGCCGATCGGACGGACGTAACCTGCGCGGATCAGCAACTTGTGGCTGGCTACCTCGGCGTCGGCCGGATCTTCACGCAGGGTGCGCAGGAACAGCTCGGACATGCGGGTGATCACGAGCGACAACCTTACTTACCGGGCGCGCTACAGCTCGCCCGCCTCCACCGCCTCGCGGGTGTGCTGCGCGGCCGCGATCTGGCGCGCCGAGAAACCGATCCAGAAGGCCGTGACGCCCACGATCACCGCGATCCCGGCGACCCAGAGCAGTGAGTACGTATAGCCGTAGCCCAGTGCGTCGAGCTGCGCGGGAGTCATGTCCTTGACCGGACCCGTCGTGCCGCCGAGGTACAGCGTGCGCGACGTCTGCACCGCCTGGATGACAACCAGCACCACTGGGCCGCCCAGGTTCTGCACCATCAGCGTGATCGACGACACCGGACCGATCTCCCGCGGGCCCACCTCGGCGACCGCACACAACGGCAGGATCACCGCGATCGCGCCGATGCCGAAACCACCAACGACGATGGGTCCGAACAGATCAGGGAAATACGGGATATCGCGCGTCAACGTCGAACCGAACAGCATCGCGCCGACCACGAACAGGCCCGCGCCGATGAGCAGCCAGCGTGGCGCCACGTGCGGGGCGAGTTTGGCCGCCACGATGCTGCCGACGCCGAACGCAACCGCGAACGGCAGGAACGCGATGCCCGCCTTCAGCGCCGAGTAACCCAGCACGTCCTGGACGAGCAGCCCGATCATCACCGTCAGCGTCAACATGACGCCGCCGGCGAGGAATAGCGAGATGAACGTCATCACCCGGTTGCGGTTGTCGAACACCGAAAACGGCACGATCGGGTGGTCCGCGGTGCGCTCGACGATCAGGAACGCGACGAAGAAGACCGCCGACGCGACGCCCGCACCGATCACCCACGGATCGACCCAGCCGCGCGGTGGGCCCTGCGTGAAAACCAGCACCGCCGACGTGCAGCCCAAAGTGGCCAGGATGGCGCCGGTGACGTCGAGTTTCAGGCGTTCATGGTGGGTCTCGTTGATCTTCAATACCGCGACGATGATGATCACGATCCCGATCGGGATGTTGATCAGGAACGCCAATCGCCACGAGATGACGGTCAAGGCGCCGCCGAGCACCAACCCCAGGACCGATCCGACGCCCTGCATGGCCGCCGACACGGCCATGGCGCGGTTACGGGCATGCCCGACCGCATACGTCGTCGCAATCAGGGCGAGACCCGTCGGCGCGGCGATCGCGGCACCCGTGCCCTGCACCGCCCGGGCGATGATCAGCGTGACGCCTTCGGTGGCCAGCCCGCACACCAGCGATGCGATCGTGAATACGCCGACACCGGACAGGAATGCGCGCTTGTGGCCGATGGCATCGCCGATGCGACCGCCGAGCAGCAGCAACCCACCGAACGCGAGCACATACGCGGTGATGACCCAGCTTTTGCCAGGGTCGGAGAGGCCGAGGTCGGCCTGCATCCGCGGAAGCGCGACGATGACGATCGTGCCGTCGAGGGTCGACATCAGCTGCATGCCGGTGATCGCGATGATCGCCGGCCCCAGCACCGATGACGACAGCGGTTTGGTGGCCCGGTCCGACATTCCCTGGTTAGACCCTGAGGAACCGCCGACCGCAGACATGGATTGCCAGCCTACCGAGTGCGATTACGGCGTGGTGGGAACCGCTGTGGGTGACCGATCGCGCCGAAGATGAAAGCTCACTCCGGCCCGATGTCGAGCTAAAGCTCTCCTTGGTCGATCGCGTCCTTGACTTCCTGCGCGTGCGCCACCTGCGCGGCGGTGTAGCCGATGAACAGAGAGACGACGCCGACGATCACCGCGACCGCGGCGACCCACAGCAGGCCGTACGTATAGCCCTGGTCGAGGGCGTGCAGCTGCGCGGCGTCCATGTCCTTGACCGGCCCGTTGGTGCCGCCCAGATACAGCGTGCGCGACGTGATGACCGCCTGGATCACCGCGAGTACGACCGGGCCGCCGAGGTTTTGCAGCATCAGCGCGATCGCCGATACCGGACCGATCTGATCGAATCCGACGCCGGCGATCGCCGACACGGTGAGCGGGACGACGATCATGCCGATGCCGAAGCCGCCGACGGTGATCGGGATGACCAGGTTCGGGAAGTACGGGATGTTGGCGTCCAGCGTGGAGCCGTAGATCATCGCGCCGAGCACCAGCACACCGCCGGCGATCACCAGCACTCGCGGCGGGAACAACGACACCAGCGCCGACGACACACCCAGGCCGATGCCCAGGGCGATCACGAACGGGATGAAGCCCACACCGGCGCGTAATGCGCTGTAGCCCATCACGTCCTGGACGTACAGACCGATCAGCACGGTCAGCGTGAACATGACACCGCCGGCCAGGAACACCGCCGCGAACGTCGCGACGCGGTTGCGGTCCTTGAACAGGTCCAGCGGCATCACGGGGTTCTCGGCGGTGCGCTCGACGTAGACGAACGCCAGCAGGAACGCGCAGGCGGCCAGGCCGGAACCGATGGTCACCGGCGATACCCAGCCCTGCTCCGGCCCCATCGAGAACGCGAACACCGCCGCGGTGCAACCCAGGGTGGCCAGGATGGCGCCCGTGGCGTCCAGCTTCAGGCGCTCGCGGTGCGTCTCCCGCAGCGTCCTGCGGGCCAGGTGGATCATCAACAAGCCGATCGGAATGTTGATCAGGAACGCCCAGCGCCACGACACCTCGGTCAGCGCGCCGCCCACGATCAGACCCATGACCGATCCGATGCCCGTCATCGCGGCGAAGATCGCCGTCGCGGCGTTGCGCGCGGGTCCCTTCGGGAACGTGGTCGCGATCAGCGCCAGCGCGGTCGGCGACGCGATCGCCGCGCCTACGCCCTGCAGCAGTCGGGCCGTGACCAGCGTCGCCTCGTTCCACGCGAGACCGCACAGGACCGAGGCGATGGTGAAGAGCGCGACACCGACGATGAAGGTGCGCTTGCGCCCGATGACATCGCCAAGGCGACCACCGAGCAGCATGAGCCCGCCGAAGGTCAGGACATAGGCGGTGATAACCCAGCTGCGACCTGCATCGGAGAGGCTTAGCTCGTCTTGAATCTTAGGAAGCGCGACGATCGCGACGGTGCTGTCCATGGTGGCGAGCAGCTGCATGCCGCCGATCGCGATCACGGCGGCGATGAACCGCCGCGACGGTAGCCAAGCCGGGTACCTGCCGGTTCGCCCCTTCACCGCGTCGCCCACGTGCACCGGCGCCGACCAGTTTGCCCCGCCTTCGGCGTCGCGGTACATGGCAGCCCGCTCTGCGTCATTGAGAGCCGTCATAACGGGTTACCTTACAGTAATCTTAAGAATCCTTTAACCGCCGAAGGCCGCCACGGGGCCGATCACGATGATCGCCGGGGGCCGAACGCCGTCTGCACGGATCCGGTCGGAAGCGTCGCCGAGCGTGGCTCGCAGCGTGCGCTGCGCTGCGGTGGTGCCGTGTTGCACGACCAGGACGGGCGTTTCCGCAGGTCGACCGCCTTCCAACAACACCTTCGCGAACTGCTCGATGCGCTCGACGGCCATCAGCAGCACGATCGTGCCGGACATCGCGGCCAGCGCATTCCAATTCACTAACGATTCCGGATGGTCAGGTGCAACGTGGCCGCTGACCACCACGAACTCGTGTGTGACGCCGCGATGGGTGACGGGAACGCCCGCCAGCGCGGGCACAGCTATGGCACTTGTCACACCCGGCACAACTGTGACGGGAATCCCAGCGTCGGCGCACGCGATCACCTCTTCGTAGCCGCGCGCGAACACGAACGGATCGCCGCCCTTGAGGCGCACGACGAACTTGCCCGCCTTGGCCCGGTCGACGAGCACCTCGTTGATGGCGTCCTGGGCCATGGCACGCCCGTACGGGATCTTGGCGGCGTCGATGACCTCGACGTGCGGGGCGAGTTCGGCCAGCAGTTCCGGCGGTGCGAGGCGGTCGGCGACGACGACGTCGGCCTGGGCCAGCATGCGCCTGCCGCGCACGGTGATCAGTTCGGGATCGCCGGGTCCGCCGCCGACCAGCGCCACCCCGCCGGGTACGACGCCGGGTGTCTCGCCCGCGATGAGCCCCTGCTGCAGGGCCTCGTAAATGGCCGACCGGATCGCCGCCGACCGGCGGTGGTCGCCTGCGGCGAGCACGCCGACGGCCAGGCCTTCGTACTCGAACGACGCGGGGGTCACCGCGGTGCCCTCGACCGCCACGTCGGCCCGCACGCAGAAGATCCGATTGCGTTCGGCCTCGGCGACGACGGCGGCGTTGACGGCCGGATCGTCGGTCGCCGCGATTGCGTACCAGGCGCCGTCGAGATCGCCGTCACGAAACTCTCTGAGCTCCAACGTGATTCCGTCCATAGCCTCGACCGCCGGAGTGGCGCTGCGGGAGATGACGTGCACGTCGGCGCCATTGGCCACCAGCAGCGGGAGTCGCCGCTGCGCCACGGTGCCGCCCCCGACGACGACGACCTTCCTGCCGTCAAGGCGCAGGCCGACGAGGTAGGCGTTCTCAGTCACCTGCCGAGCTTAGAGGTTGCGGTGGCTCGAGTAGAAACTCGACTCCGCCGCGGCGACGAAGCGGGATATCGCCTGCGGGTGTCCGGCCGGATGGGTGTGCAGGTAGCTCGCGTGCACCCCGGAGTGCACCGCACCGTCCTTGGTCCTGTTGGCGGAGGAGTCACCGAACACCCAGGCGGGCGCATAGCCTTCGGCGAATTTCACTGCGGTGCGGTGGAACTCGTGACCCACGGTACGGTCGCCGATTTCGTACAGTGGCGATTCGGTCACCGCGACCGCGTTGCGGTAACCCAGCGTCAGGCGGTCGGTGAAGTGTGCCGATCCGGACAGGGCGCCACACATCGGATGCCCGTCGAGATCGTCGACCAGATACGCCAGACCCGCACATTCGGCGTGCACCGGTGCGCCGGATTCGGCGAGGCTCTTGATCTGTTGCCGCACAACTTCATTGCCCGACAGGTCGGTGCCGAACTGTTCGGGGAAACCGCCGGGCAGGACGAGCGCGGCCGTATTCGGTGGCAACGGTTCGGTGAGCGGGTCGAATTCCACGACGTCGGCGCCGGCCCCCAGCAGTAGTTCACGGTGTTCGGCGTAGCCGAAGCTGAACGCCTTACCCGCGGCAAGCGCCACCGTCACGCCGTCGGCGACAGGGCCGCCTGCCGCCGGATCCCATGGTTCGTCGGTCACTCGGCTGGCCGCGATCTGGGTGATGCCGGCGAGGTCGACGTGCCGGCCGACGTGGCCGACCATCGCCTCCACCGCGGCGCGGGCCTGGGCGCCGTGTTCGACGGCGGTCACGAGGCCGAGATGTCTTGACGGAACCGATAACTCATCCACTCGCGGGATGGCGCCGAAGACCGTCAGCCCGGCGTGCTCACACGCCTGCCGCAGCACCTCCTCGTGGCGCGGCGATCCGACGCGGTTGAGGATGACGCCGGCGACGCGGATCTTCGCGTCGAACGTTGAGAAGCCGTGCAGCAGAGCCGCCGCACTGTGACTCTGCCCACGGCCGTCGACCACCAGGACCACAGGTGCGCCAAGTAGGGCGGCGACGTGCGCGGTGGATCCTTCGGCAATTCCGGTGAAACCATCGGCGATCCGGCCGTCGAACAAACCCATCACGCCCTCGACGACCGCGATGTCGGCGCCGGCGCTGCCGTGCCGGTACAACGGGCCGATCCTATGTTCGCCGACTAGCACCGGGTCGAGGTTGCGGCCTGGGCGCTGCGCGGCCAGTGCGTGATATCCGGGATCGATGAAGTCCGGGCCGACTTTGAAGGGCGCCACCGTGTTACCCGCTTGACGCAGGGCGCCCATCAAACCCGTTGCCACGGTGGTCTTTCCGCCGCCCGATGCCGGTGCGGCAATGACGACAGCGGGCGTACTCACCATTCGAGATTCTCGCGAGCGTGCGTGTCTGTGGGCAACACGCCGGGCAATAGTGGGAGTTTGCGCACGCTCACGGGTGGGGCGTACGCGATGGACGAGATCGCCGAGGTCTCGTTCTGGCGAGCTGAAATGTTCGGGAGCGTGCGCAAAGTCGGGGAACGAAGCGGCGCGTCGCCCTCAGACACGCACGTCCGCAGCTGACGCGTGGGCCCACGCGCAATGAGGCTCACCATTCGATGCCTTTTTGGCCTTTGCGGCCGGCGTCCATCGGGTGTTTGACCTTGGTCATCTCGGTGACGAGGTCAGCCGCGTCGAGCAGCGCCTGCGGGGCATCGCGTCCGGTGATGACGACGTGCTGGGTGCCTGGCCGTCCCGCCAGCACCGAGATCACCTCGTCGACGTCCACCCAGCCCCACTTCAGCGGATAGGTGAACTCATCGAGCACATAGAAGTCGTGACGTTCGTCGGCGAGCCGTCTGGTGATCTCCGCCCAGCCGTCCGCCGCAGCGGCGGCATGGTCGTCCTCGTTGCCGTGCTTACGCGACCATGACCAACCCGCACCCATCTTGTGCCATTCGACGGGGCCGCCGACGCCGTGCTCGTCGTGCAGCCGGCCCAGCTGACCGAACGCCGCCTCTTCGCCGACCTTCCACTTCGCACTCTTGACGAACTGGAACACCGCGACGGAAAAGCCCTGATTCCATGCCCGCAACGCCATCCCGAACGCGGCGGTCGACTTACCCTTACCCGCCCCGGTGTGCACCGCGAGCAGCGGGGCGTTGCGGCGAACGCGGGTGGTCAGCCCGTCGTTGGGGACGGTGGCCGGTTGACCCTGAGGCATAGCTCACTCCTCCTAACTTCGTTGTGGGCCCATCAGGCGGCGGTGCGGACAACGTCGGTCAAGCTCTCCGCGCGAAGCTGCGCCAGACGCACAGTGGGAGCCCCCAGATGGCCGGCTAGCTGCTCGGCCAAATCCAGTCGCACATAGGAAGTCTCGCAGTCGATCACCACTGCGGCCGCACCCTCGGCCACCAGTCGAGCGGCCGCTTCTCGGGTGCGTCCCAGCGGATCCGGCCCGCCGGTGGCGCGGCCGTCGGTCAGCACCACGACCAAACTGCGGCGCGCCCGGTCCCGTGCCTTCTCCCGGACCACCACATCGCGGGCGGCCAGGAGACCTTTAGCCAGTGGCGTTTTGCCGCCGGTGTCGAAGCGGGCCAGCCGGCGACTCGCGATGTGCGCCGACGTGGTCGGCGGCAGCAGCAGCCGTGCATCGGATTGACGGAACGTGATCACGGCGACCTTGTCGCGCCGTTGATACGCATCGCGCAGCAGTGACAACGCGGCACCGCTGACCGCCGACATCCGGTCGCGCGCGGCCATCGACCCTGACGCGTCGACGACAAAAATCACCAAATTGCCTTCGCGTCCTTCGCGAACGGCGTGGCGCACGTCGTCCACACTCGGCCGTGGCCGCCCCGGCACTCGCTGGCGTTCGGCCGCGGCAAGCAGCGTCCCGAATACGTGAAGTCCGTGACCCTCGCCGGCGTGGGTGGTCGACGAGATAACCGTTCCGGTGCGGTTGCGTGCCCGTGACCTGCGTCCCGGCGCCCCGTCACCCACCCCGGGAACCACCAGTGCGCGGGTACGAAACACCGGTGACGGCGGCGCACTTTGGCGGGTGGTCGAGTTCGAATTGCGCTGTGTCACAGGCTGGTCAGAGGAGTCGCTGGGCGGAAGTTCGCCACCACCCGGCGGGTCTGGGTCTGGGTCTGGGTCTGGGTCTGGGTCTGGGTCAGCGGACTCCCCCGCCTGTTGCATCGCCTCGTCGAGTCGTTCGGGATCCAGACCTGGATCGTCGAATGGATCGCGGCGTCTCCGGTGCGGCAACGCGAGTTCGGCCGCCACCCGAACATCTTCCTCGGCGACCGTATCGGCGCCACGCCACGCGGCGTGCGCTACTGCCGTCCTTGCAACGACCAGATCAGCACGCATACCGTCGACGTCGAACGCCGCGCAAAGGGCCGCTATCCGCCGTAATTCGCTGTCCGGCAACGACACCGAGCTCACTTGATCGCGCGCCGCGGTGATGCGGTCGACCAGTTCGGCGTCGGCCGCGGCGTAGCGTTCGGCGAATCCGGCCGGGTCCGCCTCGAATGCCATCCGCTGGCGGACAACCTCGACCCGCACGTCGACATCGCGGGATGCGTGCACGTCGACGGTCAGCCCGAAGCGGTCGAGCAACTGTGGGCGTAGTTCGCCCTCTTCGGGATTCATGGTCCCGACGAGCACGAAACGGGCATCGTGGCTGTGCGAGATGCCGTCACGCTCGACGTGTACACGGCCCATCGCAGCCGCGTCAAGAAGTACGTCGACGAGGTGGTCGTGCAGCAGATTGACCTCGTCGACATAGAGCACGCCGCCGTGCGCGCGAGCCAGCAGCCCGGGCGAGAACGCGTGCTCACCGTCGCGCAGCACCTTCTGTAGATCAATCGAGCCGACGACACGATCCTCGGTCGCACCAATGGGCAACTCGACCAGCGCGGCACCGTCCACCGCGGCGAGCACCTTGGCCAGTCCGCGCACCGCGGTCGACTTCGCCGTGCCCTTCTCGCCGCGGATCAGCACACCCCCGATCTCGGGGCGCACTGCGCACAACAGCAGCGCCAGGCGCAGGCGGTCGTGGCCGACGAGCGCGCTGAACGGATAGGTCGTCATGACTTGACCATCGGGACGTGCGGGACTCCGTCGTCGAGGAATTCCGCTCCGTCGCGGACAAATCCGTGATGGGCGTACATCTCCTCGAGGTAGGTCTGCGCGTCGATGCGGCAGGGATAATCGCCGACCTCGGCGAGTGCCGCCTGCAGCAATCGGGTGGTGTGCCCCTGGCCGCGCGCCTCGCGTTTGGTGCAGACGCGACCGATGCGAAAGCCCTTCTGGCCCCCCGGATGTTCTTCCATCAGCCGCAGCGTGCAGATGACCTCGCCGTCTGATCCCTCGAGCCAGAAATGACGTGTCTCGGTCAGCAGATCCCGCCCGTCCAGTTCGGGATAGGGGGTGGCCTGTTCGACGACGAACACCTCGACGCGCAGTTTGAGCAGCTCGTACAGCGTCGCGGCGTCCAGGTCCTTGGCCCAGCTTCGGCGTAGCGCGACCGTCATCGGGCGCTCACCGGCCCAACTCGGTCCTCAATTATTGCGGACTCGGCAACCTGCGAATCAGCCACCCGATCGATCATCCTCTGCGCTCGGTTCGTGTCTTCTCGGTGCATTTCAGGTTATCCCGCGGGTCTGTGCCTACGTTGGCCCAGGTGGGCCGCAAGCCACGACTAAGCTCGCTGGGGTGACCGAGTGGACGCCGGATGTGCTGGCTGGTTACCGGCAGCAGACGTTCGAGTTGGGGCCCGACCCCGACGGCGAAGGCCAGCTTGTCGCCACGCTGGTGCGCCGCGGCGAGGCCAACCCCTCGGCCACTCGTGCCGTACTGGTGGTGCATGGATTCACCGACTACTTCTTCCACACCGAGCTGGCGGATCACTTCGCCGATCGGGGTTTCGCCTTCTACGCGCTCGATCTGCACAAATGTGGACGATCGTGGCGTGAAGGCCAGACGCCGCACTTCACCACCGACCTGACCCGCTACGACCATGAGCTCAGCCACGCGCTCGACGTGATCAACACCGAGACGTCGGCCGACGTGCTCGTCTACGGGCACTCCGCGGGCGGCCTCGTCGTGTCCTTGTTCCTCGACCGCATCCGCAGTCACGGCCTGACACCGCGCAAACGCATCAAGGGCCTGGTGCTGAACAGCCCCTGGCTGGATCTGCAGGGCCCGGCCTTCCTGCGCGCGGCTCCCACCGGTGCGGCAATCGCGGCGCTGTCACGAGTACGCAAGATGACTGTGGTGCGTACGCCGGTGCCCGAGGGTGGTTACGGCTCGACGCTGCACCGGGACTACTCGGGCGAATTCGACTACGACCTCAAATGGAAACCCATCGGCGGGTTTCCCGTCACGTTCGGCTGGATCCACGCGATCCGGCGCGGGCACGCCAAACTGCACCGCGGGCTCGACGTCGGCGTGCCCAACCTGATTCTGCGTTCGGATCACAGCGTGCGCGAGGTTGCCGACCCCGACGTCATCCAGCGGGGCGATGCCGTGCTGAACGTAGATCAGATCGCCCGCTGGGCCGGATGTATCGGCAACCGGAGCACCATCGTGCCGATCACCGACGCCAAGCACGATGTGTTCCTGTCCGTTCCGGAGGCGCGCCAAGCGGCGTACGACGAATTGGATCGTTGGCTGGACACCCACATCGCCGGCTCGACAACGCAACCCGAACGAGGAATGACGAGATGACTCACTTCGACATCGCGATCATCGGAACCGGCTCGGGCAATTCGATTCTCGATGAGCGGTACAGCGACAAGAGGGTGGCCATCTGCGAGCAGAGCGTGTTCGGAGGAACCTGCCTCAATGTCGGCTGCATCCCGACGAAGATGTTCGTCTACTCCGCCGGTGTCGCCCAACAGATAAGGGAGTCTTCACGATACGGCGTCGACTCTCACCTCGACGGGGTGCGCTGGGCAGACATCGTGTCTCGCGTGTTCGGCCGCATCGATCCGATCGCAGAAGGTGGCGAGAACTACCGACGGTCCTCGCCGAACGTGGAGGTGTTCGGAAGCCACACACGCTTCGCCCCGACGAAACCCGACGGCCGCTATGCGCTGCGCACCGATGACGGCGACGAATTCACGGCAGATCAAGTGGTGATCGCGGCGGGCTCACGGGCCATCGCGCCTGAAGCCGTCACCGCGTGCGGGGTGGATTACCACACCAGCGACACGATCATGCGGATCGCGGACGTGCCCGAGCATTTGATCATCATCGGCGGCGGCTTCATCGCCTGCGAGTTCGCCCACATCTTCTCGTCGCTCGGCAGCCATGTGACGCTCTTGATCCGCGGCAGCACTCTGCTGCGTGGCCACGACGACGATATCGCCATGCGATTCACCGACATCGCGTCAAGGAAGTGGGAGGTGCGTAACCACCATGAGCTGGCCGACGCGCACAACGTCGGTGACGGTGTCGAGATCACGTGCACGGACGGCACGAAGGTGCGGGGCGACACACTGCTGGTCGCGACCGGGCGCGTCCCCAACGGTGACCGGCTCGACGCGGAATTAGCCGGTGTCAAGGTCAATTCCAGCGGACAGGTCGTCGTCGACGAGTTCCAGCGCACCACCGCACGAAACGTGTTCGCACTCGGGGACGTGTCGTCGGATTATCAGCTCAAGCACGTGGCCAACCACGAAGCGCGTCGGGTGAAGCACAACCTCCTGCAGGACTGGGACGACACCGACGCGCTCATGCCATCCGACCATCGCAACGTACCTTCGGCCGTGTTCACCGATCCCCAGATCGCCAGCGTCGGTCTGACCGAGAACGAGGCGCGGGCAAAAGGTTTGAACATCAGGGTCAAGATTCAGGACTTCGGCGACGTCGCGTACGGCTGGGCCATGGAGGACACGACAGGGATCGCGAAGATCATCGTCGACGACGACAGCGGCCTGATTGTCGGCGCGCACATCATGGGACACCAGGCTTCGTCGCTGATTCAGCCGTTGATCCAGGCCATGAACTTCGACTTGGGAGCACAGGACATGGCGCGCGGCCAGTACTGGATCCATCCCGCGCTGCCCGAAGTGATCGAGAACGCGCTGCTGGCGCTCTGTGGCGAACCTCCCTGGCCCCCGTCCAAGCGGCATTGACCGCCCCGGTCACCGCCGGCTTCGTGGTGACGTCGGCACCACTTGGGCGCAATATGCAGCGGGTGGTCATCCATGCGCCCGAACTGGACCTCTTGCAGTTGCCCCGGTTCGGCGACGCAGCGATCGGAATCTACTTCGCCGCAACCGATGCGGCCGCTCCGACGGCACGGACCTACACGGTCCGTGAACACGATCCCTCGGGCCGTCGCATCACCGTGGACGTCGTCCTGCACGGCGATGCGCCGGGGACACGATGGGCAACCGGCATCGCGACCGGCGACGCTGTCGAGCTCGCCCACGCCAAGTCCTGGTTTCGGCCCCCGCGTGACGCCGATCGACACGTTCTCGTCGCCGATGTCGCCGGGCTGCCCGCGCTGGCACGGCTCATCGAACAGCATGCGCACAGCGACACCGTCGCAATCGTGGAGTTACCCCACGAGGACGACTTTGACTACCTACCAAAGCATCCCGCGGTACGACTCGTCACCTCGTTCGGAACCGGAAACGGTCTGACCGACAGTGTTCTGGCGCGTTTAGTCGCGCAGAATTGTCCGCCGACCGGACTGGGATACTGCTGGTTCGCCGGCGAGGCATCCGAGGCGCGCCAGGTCCGCAAGTTGCTGCGCCACGAATATGGCTGGACACCAGATCGATTGGATGTGGTGGGCTACTGGCGACGGGGCGCGCAGGAGTGGTCGGAACGCTTCGCGCCCCACGGCCCCCGGATGTACTCGATCTACGAGCAGGCCATCGCCGATGGGAAGAGCGAGAAGGTCGCGCTCGAGGAGTTCGATGACGCGCTGGAGCAGCTGGGGCTGTGACTCACAGCGTCACTTTGGCCGCATCCTGAAGGATTTCCCGCACGTCGCAACCGGTTACAGCCTGCAGTTGCAGCAACAGGATGGCAGACAAGTTGATGAACCCCACCGTCAGTGTCATCGCGCCGTCGGCTTCGGCACCGACGTATGCCGCCACACGGTCAGCGGCGAACTTCCTACCGTCGGACTGTTCCGACCATGCCGTCATCACGTCAATGGCCCGTCTGGTCCATTCGCCCGATGTCGCCGAAGGCCCCTGCATGGATATCGCCATTGAAGCGTCCCCTTTCGGGGATTTCGCGTCCCCGGTCGTGTGCGAGTACGCGCGGGGCAGTATCTGACTCACACACCCTCGGGTGTGACCACAGTGGCGCGACCGTCCTGGATTTCGACCAGGTTCCTGCACACCGCACGCGCTTTCGACCGTAAGGATCGTGGCCCCGTGGGTCAACTGTTCTTCAGCGGCCTCGGACGGAGAAGCCCCACGGCAGTTCGAGCCGATGCGCGGCAAGCAAATCCGGATCCGAGAGGAGGTCGGTGATCGCGCCGTCCGCGACGATGACACCACCGTCCATCACCACGGCCCGGTCGCACAGCTGCGCCGCGTAGGGCAGGTCATGGGTGACGATCAACATGGTGGCGTTCAGACCGGACAGTGTTTCGGCCAGTTCGCGTCGCGCGACGGGGTCCAGGTTGGCCGATGGTTCATCGAGCACCAGGATGTCGGGCTGACAGGCAAGCACGGTGGCCAATGCGGCTCTGCGCCGTTGACCCGCGGACAGATGGGTGGGGCTGCGTTCGGCGTCCTCGGTCAGCGACACCAGCTCTAGCGCGTTAGCCACCCGCGCGGCGAGTTCCTCACCGCGCAGTCCGAAGTTCGCGGGCCCGAAGGCGACGTCCTGAGCGACCGTCGACATGAACAGCTGATCGTCGGGGTCCTGGAAAACCAGCCCGACGCGCCTGCGGATGTCGTGAAGGCTCCTGCGCTCCAACTCAATTCCACTGATCTGCACAGACCCGGTGGTCGCCGTCAGGACGCCGTTGAGGTGCAGCATCAACGTCGTCTTGCCTGCCCCGTTGGGGCCCAGCACAGCAACCCGCTCGCCCGCAGCGACTTCGAGGTCTACGCCGTCCAGCGCCACGTGCCCATCCGGGTAGACGTGGCGGAGCCGCTCGACCCTGATCGCCGTCACAGCGTCACCCACGCCGCCGCCGACACCGCGACCGCAGCGGCAGCTGGGAGCATAGCCACCACCCACTGCCGAGCGACAGCTTTAGGTGGGGCGCCGATCACAGCGAGATCTGGTGCCCTACCGTCGAATCCACGCGACAGCATCGCCGCATACACCCGCTCGCCGCGTTCGTAGGAGCGCAAGAACAGAGCACCGATGCCAGTCGCGATCGCGCGAGCCTGATGCAGTGCGCGCGGTGAGTCACCCCGGGCGATCCGCGCCATCCGCATCCGGCTCACCTCGGCCGCCAGCAGATCGATGTAGCGGATCATCAACACGAGCACCGACGTCACGACTGCGGGTACCGCCAACCGGCTCAGCGCCGCGGGAAGTTCGGTCGCCGAGGTGGTGGCGGCCAGCGTCAGCGCGGCCGCGACGCCCAGGGTGCCCTTGACGACGATGCCCCACGCCGCCCACAGGCCGGCCAACGAAAGGTGCAGTCCCGCAACCTCGACGCGCTGCCCGCCCTCGGCGAACGGCAGCAGGACCGCAAGCACCAGAAACGGCGCTTCGATCAGCATGCGCGGCAACACCCACCGCAGAGTTATCCGTGCGAGCTGCCATATCGCGACGATGATCGCGGCGTAGATCGCGAACGGCCAGAACATCTCTCGCGGCGTCGCGACGACGGCAAGCACGAACACCAGCAGACAGACGATCTTCACCTCGGCGGGAGTCCGGTGTACGGGTGACTCGTCGTGGCGGTAGAACGGATGCGCGCCTGCGCCCATTGTCAGGTCTGCTTGTCGGCGGATCGGCGACTTCTCGCGATGAGCCAGAACGCCGAGCCGGCCACCACGACGGTGACAAGGACGCCGATGACGCCCGCGATCCCGCCAGTGCCGTCTTGTCCGCCGATCGCGTAATCGGCCAGCGGCGAGGTGGACATGGCGTGCTCAGAGGCGTGCTGTGCGATGCAATCGCCGGTCAGCTCTTCACCGTCTGCGGTCTCGACGACCTGGCAACCCTGGAGCGTCGCGGAGTCCAGGCCGTCGGGGCTCGAGCTCGCGAAGTACGACACGACGCCGGCGATCAACAAAGTGGCGGCCGCGAACGCGATCCAGAACGACCATCGCTTCACGCGGGCACCTCCGCCCGTGCCCCGCGCATCAGATAGACCAGGTCAGGTCGCGAGCGAGCCACGGCCATCACGGTGACGGCGGTGATAACTCCCTCCCCGACTCCGATCAGCGCGTGGGTGCCGAACATGTAGGCGGTTACCGCGCCGAGCGACGTGACCCCGGCGCCCCCGATGGCATACTCGACGACAAATGCCATTGCCGCACAGACGGTTCCGATCAGCGCGGCGATGAACGAGATGACGCCGAGCCCAGCCACGGGAACGTCGGGTGCCCGCCGTCGCGCGACCGCGTACAGCCCCACCGCCGTCGCATACGCCGCGGCGACGCCGACGACGGACATGTTGGTGATGTTCATGCCGAGCGCAGTGATGCCGCCGTCGGCGAACAACAGCGATTGCACGATCAGCACGATCGCGATGCACAGCGCGCCGGTGTACGGGCCGACCAGGATCGCAGCCAGGGCGCCGCCGAGCAGGTGCCCACTCACGCCGGGAAGGATCGGGAAGTTGACCATCTGCACGGCGAAGATGAACGCCGCGACGAGGCCGGCTAGCGGTACCGTGCGCTCGTCGAGTTCGGTGCGCGCCTTCACGGCGCACAACCCGATCGCGGCGATGGCGATGACCCCGAAGATCACCGATGTCGGCGCGTTGACGATGCCGTCGCTCATGTGCATGGCGACCGAGTTCACAACCACATGGCGAGCCTAGAACCCACACCGAACACCTGTCTAGCTGAACAGATGTTCATGTGTGGGATCCTGGCGTCCTAACGCTTGGTGGCGGTGACCAACAAGTACTCGGCCTCCCACCGCGCGCGTTCACCTTCGCCCCGGTTCCAGCTGGTGAGGAACTCCAGGAAGTCGGCGTCCAGCGCTGCGACCTTCTCCGGCGCGTCGGCGTTGAACTTATACGCGGCGATCGTCGGCCCGTAATTTCGCTTCCAATACTCGCGGAACTCAGTTGGCTCCGTGCAGTGGTCGAGCACCACGGTCTGCCGCCACATCGTCAGATCGCTCACACGATCTCCGAACAACTCGCGCACGTGATCCTCCGAACCCCATAACGGGGCGGGGCTCGCGCCGGGCGGAGGCGGCGGTGCGTACGGCTTCATCGTCTTGAGCAGGTTGCCGATGAACCCCTCGGGGGTCCAGCTGAGCAAGGCGATCGTCCCGCCGCGGCGGGTCACCCGTACCAACTCGTCGGCCGCCGCCTGGTGGTGCGGCGCGAACATCACGCCGACACAAGACATCACAACGTCGAAGCTGTTGTCGGCGAACGGTAGTGCCTCCGCGTCGGCCTCGGCCCATTCCAGGTCGACTCCTCGTTGCGCGGCAATACTGCGGCCGGCGTCGAACAGCTCCGGTGTCAGGTCGCTGGCCGTGACGATCGCACCGGCCGCGGCAGCGGGAATGGCGGCGTTACCCGAGCCCGCGGCCACGTCCAGGACATGGTCGCCCTGTTTCACGCCGCTCGCGCGAACCAGTTCGGGTCCCAGCGCGGGAATGAGTTCGGCGGCAACGGCCGCGTAATCACCGGACGCCCACAACGCCCGATGCTTTGCTTTCAATTCACGATCGAAATCTCTGTCCACGATGTTGGTCATAATTCCTTCTCCTTTGATGATTTGGGTATGAAACGGCAATTGGGACCGAACCAGGCGGGCCCCGACATAACCCGCCCGGCTCAGCGGCTTACCCCAGGCAATGCCTGTTGTAATTCGCCTTTGCCCGGCCGGCAAGCGTCATCCATTCGCGATATGCCTTGTCGTCGCCCTGCTGCCGTGCCACCCTGGCCGCGCTCATGCTGCTTTCAAACGAATGCAGCATGCCTGCACAGTTGGGGCTCTCAATGGGCCGGGCAGCGGCCGTACCTGCGGTGAGCCCGAGAACTGCCGGCGTCGCGACCGTCGCCGACAGCAGTGCAGTGGCGATCGCTCGCTTGAGCATTGTGTGATTTCCCATCATGTTTCTCCTGTGCTTGTTCGCCCGCCGGCTTGTTCCGGCGAACTCTTGACGGCACAACCCTTGCGCCCGCCATTTCGGCATGCGTTCGAGAAACGTGAAATGCCCTGTTCAAGGGCAAAAAACGTGGCGGCGACTAAGCCGCAGCCGAGGCGAAGCGGGCAAGGCTCGTGCGCGCCCGCGCCACCGCCTCGGCTGGAGTCAACGGCTCCTGATGAGGCTCACCGATCGCGGAAACCTGGTCCGGCTCGAGTGGCGAGAGCCTGCCCGCGGCGACCAACGCGTGATGAAGTGCGACCGCATCGTCGTCGGCACCCATCCTGGACAGAAAGCGCGCAACGTAGCGCACGTTGAGCCATTGCTGACTCCAATCGCCCACCCGGTCCCAATGGTCGAGCACCTCGAGGAGGGCGCACGCTGCGCTCGCCGGGTCGCGGTGCACCGAGCGTGTGGCCGCCGCCTCCATCAGGGCGATGCCGTGCCACCAGAAGTTCTGCACCGACGCCGCGAGCTCGGCGGCGTCGTCGAACAATGCCAGCGCCCGGTCGGGATCAGACTTCTTCAACACGAGACCCAGCGCATAACGCGCCATGGACCGCGCCGTCGGGTTCGCCGTGTTCTCTGCCACCCGCAGCGACTCCTCGGCCGCGTCGATGCCGTCCTCCGGTCGACGCGTCGCGGCCTGGCAAATCGAGACGTAGAACAACGCCCACACCAATCGGATCGGGTCGTCGTCACGGCGCGCGCGTGCTACCTCGCTTTCGTAATGCGCTAGTGCCCTGGCCGCATCGCCGCGGTACAACGACACGTCGGCGAGGACATCCCCCGGATACGCGACACGTCCGTTGCCTCGCCCAGGGACGCGACCCTGCGCGAGAGTGGCCATCGCCTCGGCCGCGACGAAGTCACTGCGATTCCACGCACCGCGTGCCGCAAATCCGACGGCCGCCACGAACAGCGGGTGGTCACTGTCGGCCTCCGCGACGACCCGCTCTGCCCAGCCAGAAGATTCGTAACCTATTCGAAGATGGACGAATTCGGGCAAAGATGTGACCAGCCGAAGTGCCGTATCGATGTCGGACACCGCCATCAGATGTTCGAACGCCACGCGCAGATTGTCATAGTCGGGCAGCATCCGCTCGACCCACGCCTGCTCGTCAGTGCCCTGCGTGCCCACCGCGGCACGTTCCGCGAGCAAAGTGAAGTAGGCCGCGTGGCGCTGCGCGTATGTATCGTCAAGGCCGTTCTCCCGCAGACGATCCCGACCGTAGGCGCGAAGCGTCTCCAGAATGCTGTACCGCGACATGCGGGTACCGCCGCGGGCGATGACCATCGACTTGTCGATGAGGCCCGTGAGCAGTTCCAGTGTGTCGTCTTCCTCGGCGTTCTCGTCACCACACACACCGTGGGCGGCATCGATGTCGAAACCGCCGGCGAATACGGAAAGCCGGGCGAATAGCGCCTGTTCCGGCTCGGAGAGCAGCTGATAGGACCAATCGATGGTCGCCGACAGGCTCTGGTGACGCGGATGGGCGCCGCGTGTCCCACCCGCGAGGAGCCGTAGCCGGTCCAGCCGACGGGCCACATCGAGACTGCTCATCGCACGCATCCGCGCCGCTGCCAACTCGATCGCCAGCGGCAGCCCATCGAGCCTGCGGCAGATCTCGGCCACGGCGCCGACCGGCTCGCGAGCGAGATCGAAATCGGACCGGGTCGCCTTCGCCCGGTCGGCGAACAACGCTGCCGCGTCATCGTCAGACAGGGGCTCGACAGGCACGATGCGCTCCCCCGCGATTCCGAGCGCTTCCCTGCTGGTCGCCAGGAGTGTGACGCCGGAACACTGAGTGACAATCCCGTCGAGCAGCAGCGCCGCATCGTCGAGGACGTGCTCGCAGTTGTCGACGACCAGGAGCAACTCACGGGTGCGCAGGTATTCGATCACGGTGTCCTCGATGCCGAGCCCCTGCCGCTGTTGCAGTCGCAGCGCAGCCGCGACGGCGTGTGTCACCGCCGCACCGTCCTCGACGGGCGCCAGTTCGCAGATCGACACACCGTCGGCGAAGCGTGCCTGTTCCCGATCGGCCGTCTCCAAGGCCAGCCGCGTCTTACCAACTCCGCCGACACCGGTCAGCGTCACCAATGCCCCACGCACCAGTGCGGCGCCGACCCCGATCAGGTCGTGTTCGCGACCGACGAAACTCGTGACACGTCGCGGCAGCCCCGCCGATCGTCGGGTCTCGACACGTGCGGACTGGGTCGGCGGCGCCTTCACCGACGGCGCCGCCTCACCGTCGAGGATCTGCTGGTGCACCGCCTGCAGCAATGGACTGGGATCGACACCGAGTTCGTCGACTAGCCGGTCCCGCGTCTTGCGGTACGTCTCAAGGGCTTCGGCCTGTCGGCCGCTGCGGTACTGCGCGAGCATCAGCTGTCCAGCCAACCGCTCGTCTAGCGGATGCGCCTGAACGGCCGCGGTCAGATCGCCGAGCAGTTCCGTATGCCGTCCGGCACGCAATGCGGCGTCGTTGCGGTCCAGGGTCACCGAAAATCGTTCCAGCAGAAGCGAGTCCCGGATGTCATTTATCCACGGCGTATCGAGTGCGGTGAACGGTTCGCCTCGCCAGAGTTTCAGGGCTGTGTCGAACGCAGCCGCGGATTCGCCGGGCTCCGCCAGTGCACGGGCGGCCTCGACGGACCGCCGAAAGCGGTGCAGGTCGACGGCCATCGGGTCGGCCTGAAGCGTGTATCCACCGGGGCTTCGCACGATCACCGCCTCGTCGGTGCCGGCGAACGACTGGCGCAACCGCGACACGTACGCGGCCAGCGCATTACGGGACTTGTACGGAGTCTCGTTCGCCCACACCCGGTCGATGAGTTGATCCGCGGTGACGGCGTGGTTGAGGTCGACGAGGAGGGCGACGAGTACGCAGCGCTGCCTGGCATGCCCAATGTCGAGCCGCTGCCCGTCGAGCCGGACCTCGACATCGCCGAGGAGCCCGAATTCGGCTGTCATCGTGGATCACCCGTGTTCACCGTCTTCAATCTCACCACAGCACACGCTGTGCGCGGCGGAATCCGCATATGAGGAGGCCGTGCCGCACGAAAGCGCGGCACGGCCTATGCAACCCCGAACTATCCGTTGGGACCGTCCTGCCCGCTGGAACCCGTGCTGCTGGTGCCGGTCCCACCGGATCCGCCCTTGCCGCCGACTCCGCCCCGGCCGCCACCGCCACCGTTACCACCGCCGCCGCCGTAGCCGTTGCCGGTGGTCGCCGTGCCGGTGCCGCCTTGTCCTCCGGAACCTCCCGCCGAATTGAGACCACCCTTACCGCCTCCGCCTCCGGTCCCGCCGTACGCGCCGCCGGCTTTCGTATTGGAGGTTCCGCCCTTACCGCCGGCGCCGCCCGCGCCACCGAAGGTTCCGCCGTTGCCACCCCTACCACCGGATCCACCGAACACCTGATCCTTGGCGCCGCTTGCGTTTCCGCCCGTGCCGCCCGCTCCTCCGCTGCCCGAGCCGCTGCTGTTGCCACCCGCGCCACCCGAACCCGCCACCGCTCCGCCCTGATTGCTTGTTCCGTCGCCGCCTTTACCTCCGCCGCCGGCCGAACCGTTCACCGAATCGCCTCCCTTGCCGCCCTGGCCGCCGAAGCCACTGCCGAAGTTGCCTGCGCCACCCCCGCCGTTTCCGCCCGCACCACCGGTGCCACCGAAAAGTCCGGACGTACCGCCGTTTCCACCGTTCCCGCCGTGGGCGGACCCCTGCGCGGAGGATGCATAACCGCCCCGGCCCCCAGCACCGCCGTTGCCGCGAAGCAATCCGCCGTTGCCACCGTCACCACCATTGGCCGCGTTGGCAACGTCGGTTCCACTCGTCACCACGCCGCCGCCGTCGCCGCCCGCGCCGCCGTTGCCGATCAGACCAGCAGCGCCGCCCTTACCGCCCGCCTGGCCGTCAAGGCCGTTGCCGCCCTTACCTCCGTTGCCCATGAGGAGTCCGCCGCGGCCGCCGTTCTGTCCGGGGCCACCGTCGGCGCCATTGCCGATCAACAGGCCGCCGTCCTCACCTGGTTCGTCACCGTCGCCGATGAGTCGGCCCATGAGATCGCCAGCCCCCGCCGCTCCCGGTTGCAGACCGACGCGAGGGGCAGACGCGGCGACTGACCCCGCGGCACGACCATCTCGCACAGATGCATCCCCTACGCCGGGGGTGCGCAACAGCACAGGGATTGTCGAGCCTCGTCGGGTTCGTACCTCTGAGGCACTAAAAATACTGCCCGGCAATGAGATTCGTTCGAGATCGAACTCTGCCTCTTTCGTATCGTCATGGCCCGTGCTGAAAGCCAGGACCGGCGCCGGAATGGGGGCCACCGCGTATACCGGCGCGGAGCGGGTTGCCGTCGAATTCGGCGCGTACACAGGTGCGGGGTGCGACGCCGACGGCGTCGCCGGCACCACAGCCGCGGCTGGCGCGGCGACAAGCCGAACACTCCAACCTGCAACGCTGGGGACGTCCATCGCAAGGGGTGCGATCACAGCACCCACGCCGAGAGCAACGGCGAGGGCTCCGATGCGTCCGATGCAGTGGAATTCGGTCATGTTTTCATCTCCTGATTTCGATTCGCGGCTCAGCCGATTGACAGGTCAACCGTCATCGGCGGACGTTCGAATTCCCTGACGAGGAGATGAAATTTGCAGGTCAGAGCAACGGATGCGCTGCGTAACCCGCGCCTGAACCTGTTACGGGCGGATCCGCGCGTTGGTCGGGTCGTACAGCGGACGAAGCGATACCGAGATCGGGTACAACCGGCCACCGACGTTGACCTGATAGCTCCCGCTCTTCACCCAATCGGTGTCGACGACGCCGCCATCGGGTTTCCGTACGTACGCCAACCCGACGCAGGCACCGGTGGTCTCACCCCACGCCGCCGACGTAACCTGGCCCGCCACGACCCCGTCGCGCCGGATCGGCTCGCCACCCCACAGCATCGCGTCGGGGTCGTCGACCTGGAATCCGACCAGCCGCTTGTGCGGCCCCTCGGCCTTGGCCTTCTCGACGGCCTCCCGTCCGAGGAATCCGATGTCGGTCTTGAGCTTGCACGCGAACAGCAGACCCGCCTCGACCGGGTTTTCGCTCGGTGTCAATTCCCGTCCGAACGCGCGATAGCCCTTCTCCAGTCGCAGCGATTCGATCGCGTAGTACCCGCCGCGCGCGACCCCGAACGGCGCTGATATCAGATCTTGGTAGACCCCCACCGCGAACTCGGCGGGAACATAGAGTTCCCAACCCAATTCACCGACGTAGGTGATGCGTGTCGCGCGGACCGTCGCGTATCCCAGCGAGATCAGCGCGCTGGTGCCGAATCCGAACGCCGCATCGGAGAGGTCGGCTGTCGTGAGGCTGGCTAGCAGGTCGCGGGAATTGGGACCCATGACGCCGAACACCGCATAGGCCGACGTCACGTCGACCAGCGATGCATTGGCACCACGCAGGTTCGCGCGGATGTGGTCCTTGTCGCGTTCGGTGGTGGCCGCGCTGCTGACGATCAGGAATTCCTCCGCGCCGGCTCTGGTGACCGTCACGTCCGACTCGTAGGTGCCCCGTTCGTTGAGCATCCCGGTGTACACCGATCGGCCGACCGGCACTGCGACATCGGCTGTGCAGAGCCACTGCAGCGCCGCCTCGGCATCCGCACCCACCAGAAGGTATTTCGAGAATGACGTCTGGTCGAACACTGTGACGTTGTTCCGTGTGCTGGACTGCTCTGCGGCCGACCACGGCAGCCAGTTCGGCTTACCCCACGTGTATTCGATGCTCGGCTCGGCCCCGGAGGGCGCGAAGAAGTTGACCCGCTCCCACCCCATCTTGCTGCCGAAGTTGGCGTTCGCCGCCACCAACAAGTGATGCACGGGCGATCGGCGGAACGGCCTGGCGGTGGTCAACTCTCGATTGGGCCAGGGGATCTCGTAATGAACGCCGAGGACTTCGGCCACCCGGTCGTGCAACCACCGCCGATTGCCATTGAACGGTGCGAAGCGGCGAATGTCGACTCCCGTCAGGTCCCCGGTCGGGGCGCCGTTGACGATCCACTCGGCGAGAGCGCGACCCGCACCCCCGGCGGTGGCGATGCCGACGGAGTTGAATCCCGCTCCGACGTACAAGTTTTCGATTTCAGGTGCCGCGCCGAGGATGAACTGGTTGTCGGGGGTGAAGCTCTCTGGACCGTTGTAGAACTTCTTGATACCCGTCTCTTCGAGCGCCGGGATGCGCAGCAGCGCGTTATTCATCAGGATCTCGAAGTGTTCCCAATCCTCGTCCAGCAGCTGGAACTCGAACGGGTACGGGATCTCATCCGGTGACACCCACGGCTTGGCCTCGGGTTCGAAGCCACCGATGACGAGTCCGCCGACCTCCTCCTTGAAATAGGTGTAACCGTCGGGGTCACGCAGGATCGGCAGGTCCGGATGGACACCTTCGATGCGCTCGGAGACGACGTAGAAGTGCTCGGCCGAGTGCAGCGGAACGTTCACGCCCGCCATGGCACCGATCTGTTTCGCCCATTGCCCCGCACAATTGACGAAAATCTCGGCCTCGATGTCCCCGCCGTCGGTGCGCACGCCGGTCACTCGGCCGGCGTCAGTGAGAACGTCGAGCACCCTGATCTTCTCGTGAATTCGGGCGCCGCGCATTCGCGCGCCCTTGGCCAGCGCGAACGTCAGGTCGGTCGGGTTGGCCTTCCCGTCACCGGGCAACCAGATGGCGCCCACGAGGTCGTCGACGCGCATCACCGGGTAGTGCTCGAGAGCCTGCTCGGGGCTGAGCAGTTCGCACTCCATATCGAAGGCCTCGGCGCTGGCGGCGGTGCGGCGCAGCTGGACCATCCGGTCTTCTGTGCGGGCGACCGTGACTCCCCCGCAGCGCTTGTAGCCCGCCGAGAGTCCGGTCTCGTCTTCAAGCTCCGCATAGAGCTGAGTCGAGTACTGCACCAGTCGCGTCAGGCTCTCCGAGGCACGCAGCTGGCCCACCAGCCCCGCGGCGTGCCACGTCGTGCCGCTCGATAGCTGCCCTTGTTCGAGCAATACGACATCGGTGAGGCCGAGTTTGGTCAGATGGTAGGCAACGCTGGTGCCGATGACGCCGCCGCCGATGATGACCGCCTTGGCACGGTCGGGAAGTTCAGGCGGCATCAGTCGGTAGCCTGCGCATCATCGAGCAGCCGCGCCAAATTCGGCCCCTTGAACTCGGCCACCGCACCCTCATACCGTTCCATCGCCCATCTCCAGAAGTCGAAATCGATTGCGCTAGAACCATTCTGAATACAGCCCCAGAGCGTCCATCCGTACTTCCCGACGATGCCCTGCAGGTGCGCACGCGCGACCTTGTTGCGCAGCCGCCGCCCGTAATACGCGGTGACGAACTCGTCGAGTTGTTCGGTGGACAAACCGCACTCGGCCCAGGTATTGCCCAGCTCGAAGCACGGATCGTTGTTGCCGGAGTATTCGTAGTCGATCAGCCAGATCCGGTGACCGTCCTCGATGAAGTTGCCGGCCAGCAGATCGTTGTTGCACGGCACCGTCTCCTCATCGGTCACCGCCAGCACCGTGGCGATCTCGTCGAAGGTGTCCGCATGGTCTAGATAGTCGTCGGGTATCCGGAATCCTTTGTCCAGCACTGTTTTCAGATAAGCCGGCTGACGTTCGAACATGTCGAAGCGACCGCGGAACCGCGGCCCACCGTGCAGTGCCCGTATCGCCGCGGCCGCTTTGGCTATCACACCGGGCCGTTGAAAGTCCTCGTTGGACAGTGTCTTTCCCTCGAGATATCCGAGCAGCAGGATGCCGAGGTCGGGGCGGTAGTCGATGACCGGCGCGCCTACCCCTGCCTGTTCGGCGGCGCGGGTGTTGTGGCACTCGCGGTCCCGGTCGATTCCCAGCATGCCCGACGACGCGTCGGTGCAGCGCGCTACGTAGACGGCGTCGGCTGTCGTGATCTTGATATTGCGATTGGTCAGCCCGCCGGGCAGTTCATCGAGGTGACGCGGACGGCCGGCCAACACCGGAATCTGGTCGAACATCTCGTTGAGTTGTTCATCTGTCAGAGTCAGCGGCATGTGCTGGCCTTCAGCCGTGCCGGGCGCCGATCCAATGCAGCAGGTCGTGCACGATCTCGTCCTCGAGGCGGTAACTGACAGCACGGCCGACCCTGGTTGAGCTCACCCAGCCCTGCTGCCGCAACACGCGCAGTGCCTGCGACACCGCGTTCTCCGACCGTCCCAGCACCGAGGCCAGATCTCCGACGTTGATTCCGGGTGCGCGATGCAGGACCAGCAGGATCTCCAGGCGATGCGGGTCGGACAGGAGGTCGAACCGCTGCGCCCAGCCGCTGGTGTCGACGTCGGCAAGCGCCGACGACGCCCGTCGCACCACCGCCTCGACGCCCGCGTGGCCACCTGCTTCCGCCATCCGTCAAATCTAGCCCTCCAGACAGCCGGATTGGCTGCGATGACGTCCGTGTTTGCGCAGGCATCGGGTCCATCTCAGTCCAGGAATCCATGAAGCAGGGTGGCCGAACCCTCGACATGGGCACGCATGGCCGATGCCGCACCGTCACTGTCGCCTGCGAGGATCGCCATCACGATCGCCTCGTGTTGCTCGTCGGAGTGCGCGATGTTGCGCTGCAGCAGCGGGATCTGATCCAGCAGGCCGTTGAGGCGCATCCTGTTCTCCGCGACCAACGGCACCAGCGACGGCGATCCCGCCGCCTCGGCGATGGCAAGGTGCAGCCTCGAATCCAGTCGTCGGTAGGCATCGGGCGCGGCTCCGCGAACATCGCGCAGGCGCGCCCACAGCTCCTCCCTTTCCGACGCGGTCAGGGTACGGTTTGCGGCCATCCGCGCGGCGCCGACCTCGAGGATCTCCCGCAGGCGCAAGGCGTCGTCGATTTCGGCGCGGGTCACCGCGTCGGTGGACTCGGTGTGCCGCGGTAGTTCCTCGGCAAGGAAGGTGCCTCCGTAGCGCCCGCGCCGCGACACCAGATAGCCGGCGTCGGCCAGCGACTTGATCGCCTCGCGCACGGTGTCGCGACTGACACCAAGTCGCGCCGCCAGCTCCCGCTCCGGCGGCAACGATTCGCCCGGAGCGAGCACGCCGAGCCGAATGGTCTGCAGGAGCCGGCCCACGGTGTCCTCGAACGCGTTCCCGGGCCGCACTGGGCGCAGCAGAGCTTCACTCGCCAGCGGTACGTCCGGGTCGACAGTCATGATTCCTACAGCGGTGTCACGTACGCCGAGCTGATGCCGCCGTCGACCAAGAAGCTCGACCCGGTGATGAACGACGAGTCGTCACTTGCCAGAAATGCGACCGCGGCGGCCAATTCCTCCGGCTCGGCGAACCGGCCCACGGGGATGTGGACCAGGCGGCGCGCGGCGCGTTCGGGGTCCTTGGCGAAGAGTTCCTGCAGCAGCGGTGTGTTCACCGGACCGGGGCACAGCGCGTTGACGCGAATCCCCTGACGGGCAAACTGCACTCCTAATTCACGCGACATCGCGAGCACACCGCCCTTTGAGGCGGTGTAGGAGATCTGCGACGTCGCCGACCCCATCACCGCAACGAATGACGCGGTGTTGATGATCGAACCCTTCTGCTGCGGAACCATATGGCGCAGCGCCGCTTTGGAGCAGAAGAAGACCGACTTCAAATTGATGTCCTGCACCCGCTGCCACGCGTCGATGCCGGTGTTCTCGATGAGGTCGTCCTCGGGCGGGCTGATGCCGGCGTTGTTGAAGGCGATGTCGACGGATCCGTATGTCTCGGCCGCGGCGTCGAACAGGGCATCCACGGCTGCCTGGTCCGAAACGTCTACCTGGACAAAGGTTCCGTTGAGGTCGTCCGCGACGGACTTGCCGGTGGTCGGATCGATATCACCGATGACGATGGTGGCACCCTCGGCGCGCATACGCTTAGCGCTCGCCAGCCCGATTCCGCTGGCGCCGCCGGTGATCACGGCGACCTTGCCCGCGAGTCGTTGGGTCAGATCCATCACTGATCTCCGATCGCATAGAAGACGTTCTTGGTTTCCGTGAATGCCAGCGGTGCATCGGGTCCGAGCTCACGTCCCAGACCGGACTGCTTGAACCCACCGAACGGTGTGTTGTACCGCACCGACGAATGCGAGTTGACGGAAAGGTTGCCGGCTTCCACCGCACGCGACACCCGGACGGCGCGCGACAGATTGTCCGTCCAGATCGACCCGGACAGGCCGTAGGGGGTGTCGTTGGCCAGCGCGATGGCGTCGGACTCGTCGTCGAACGGCAGCACCGCAACGACCGGTCCGAAGATCTCCTCGCGCACGGTGCGATCCGAGCGCTGCGGCGTCAGCACGGTCGGCGGGAACCAGTAGCCCGGCCCCGATGGTGCGTCACCGCGGAAAGCGACCGGTGCGTCATCGGGTACGTAGGACAACACGCTCTGCCAGTGCGACTTCGAAACCAGCGGACCCATCTCGGTGTCCTTGGACGCTGGATCGCCGACCGCGACACCCTTGACCGCTGGCTCGAGCAACTCCATGAAACGGTCGTACACATTGCGCTGCACCAAGATTCGGCTACGGGCACAGCAGTCCTGACCGGCATTGTCGAACACCCCGTACGGCGCGGTCGCCGCGGCCTTCTCCAGATCGCAGTCGTCGAACACTATGTTGGCGCTCTTGCCGCCCAGCTCGAGGGTGACTCTCTTGACCTGAGCCGCCGCGCCCGCCATCACGTGGGTGCCCACCTCGGTGGAACCGGTGAAGACGAGCTTGCGTACGTCGGGATGGGTGACGAACCGCTCGCCGACCACCGACCCTTTGCCCGGCAGCACCTGGAACAGGTCCGCGGGCAAGCCGGCCTCGACCGCGAGCTCGCCGATCCGGATGGTGGTCAGCGGTGTCCATTCCGCGGGTTTGACTAGAACCGCATTTCCCGCGGCCAAGGCCGGTGCGAATCCCCACACCGCGATCGGCATCGGGAAGTTCCACGGCGTGATCACGCCGATGACGCCGAGCGGTTCGTTGAAGGTGACGTCCAGACCACCGGCCACCGGAATCTGCTTGCCCGACAGCCGCTCCGGCGTCGCCGAGTAGAATTGCAGGACATCGCGGACGTGACCGGCCTCCCATGTCGCGTTGCCGATCGGATGCCCGGAGTTGGCGACCTCCAGCGCCGCCAACTCGTCGACGTGCGCGTCGACCGCGGCGGCGAATGACCGCAGTCCCGCGGCGCGGTCGCCCGGTGCAAGTCGCGCCCAATCGCGTTGTGCCGCCTTGGCACGTGCCACCGCGTCGTCGACGCCCTCGAGACTGGTCTGTTCGACGGTGCGCAGCAGTTCCTCGGTCGCGGGGTTGATCAGCTCACTGGCCGTCACGCGGTCACCTTTTCTCTCGAATACGCCGCGGCCGCTTCGACCAATGCGGCGAACAACCGCAGATCGTCCAGCCGTTCCTCGGGATGCCATTGCACAGCCAAAAGAAAGTGATCATCGGGGATCTCGATGGCCTCGATGACGCCGTCATCGTCCTGCGCGCTGACGATCAAACCTTCACCGAGCCGGTCGAGGGCCTGATGGTGGTAGCACTGTGCATCCGACGTCTCTCCGATCAGCGCCGCCAATCGAGTGCCGGGCACGGTGCGCACCGACGACGTCGAGAACACCGCGTTGCCCTTCTGGTGGCGGCTGTGCCCGAGTACGTCGGGCAGATGCTGATGCAGGGTGCCGCCGAGGGCGACGTTGACAACCTGTGCACCGCGGCAGATTCCGAGAACGGGTAGACCGCGCCGGATGGCTCCTCGCAGGAGTTCGAATTCCCACGCATCGCGCAGGCAGTTGTCTTCGTTGGCCTCATCGGTGGCGGGATGCGGATCCTGGCCGTAGGCGGCCGGGTCGACGTCGCGGCCACCGGTGATGATCAGCCCGTCGAGCCCGTCGAGCACCCGGTCGGCGATCGCGGCGTCCACATGTTGCGGCGGCAACAGCATCGAAATTCCGCCGGCCAGCCCGACGCCCTCGAAGTAGATGGCCGGCAGGAAGCTGGCGCGCACATCCCACACCCCCGTTTGGGACTGCTGCAGATACGTGGTCAGGCCGACGACAGGTCTAGAGCCGCTCAAAGCCCCGCACCTTCTCCCAGTCCGTCACGGCCGCGTCGTAAGCCTTGAGTTCGATACGTGCGTTGTTGAGATAGTGCTCGACGACGGCGTCCCCGAATGCCGCACGGGCGACCTCGGATTCACCGAACAGCTTGGCGGCCTCGCTCAGCGTCGTCGGCAAGGATTCGGCGCCACTGGTGTAAGCGTTGCCCTCCAGGGCCTCCGGCAGTTCCAGCTCCTGCTCGATACCGTGCAGACCACCGGCGATCAGCGCCGACACCGCGAGGTACTGGTTGACGTCGCCGCCCGGCGCGCGACATTCCACCCTCATCCCGTGACCGTGACCGACCACCCGTAGCGCGCAGGTGCGGTTGTCCATCCCCCACGCGATGGCGGTCGGAGCGAAGCTGCCCTCGACGAATCGCTTGTAGGAGTTGATGTTCGGCGCATAGAACAACGTCAGCTCGCGCAGCGTAGCCAGCTGACCGGCGATGAAGCTGCGGAACATCGCCGACATGCCCAGCTCGTCGTCGGCGTCGGCGAACACCGCGCTGCCGTCGTCGCCGCGAAGCGAGATGTGGATATGACAGCTGTTGCCTTCGCGCTCATCGAATTTCGCCATGAAGGTCAAGCTCTTACCGTGCTTGTCGGCAATCTCTTTGGCGCCGTTCTTGTAGATCGTGTGGTTGTCACACGTCACCCTGGCGTGGTCGTAGCGGAAGGCGATCTCCTGCTGGCCGAGGTTGCACTCGCCCTTCACGCCCTCGCAGTACATGCCAGCACCGGTCATGCCGAGCCGGATGTCGCGCAGCAACGGCTCCATCCGCGTCGACGCGAGCATCGCGTAGTCGATGTTGTAGTCGGTCGCCGGCGTCAGCTGCCGGTAGCCCTTCGCCCAGGCCTCACGGTAGGAGTCGTCAAAGACCATGAACTCGAGCTCGGTCCCCACGTAGGGCACCAGACCACGCTCCACCAGCTTGTCGATCTGACGGTTGAGGATGCTGCGGGGCGCGACCATCACCGGGTCGCCGTCGACCCGCGACAGGTCGGCCATCACCAGCGCAGTTCCCGGCAGCCACGGCAGGAGTCGCAGCGTCGAGAAGTCGGGCTTCATCACCATGTCGCCGTAGCCGGTCTCCCAACTCGACACCGCGTATCCCTCGACGGTGTTCATGTCGACGTCGACGGCCAACAGATAGTTGCAGCACTCCGCGCCATGCTCAGCAACGTCTTCGACGAACAGTCGCGCCGACACCCGCTTACCGGTGAGCCGTCCCTGCATGTCGCAGAAGGCCAGGATCACCGTGTCGATGTCACCGGCAGCCACCAGTTTCTCGAGATCGGCGTGCGACAACATGCCGGGGTTTTGGCTCACTGCGGAACCTCTCTCTCGAAACCGACGGAAACCGATTTACAACGATGATGACGGGAAGCCAACCATTGGAGTTTGCTCGGCGGGGCCTTCTCGGGAATTCCTTTACAGAAATGTCATTCCAAAGGTAGGACAGCCGACCAATGGCACTCTATTGTCCCTACTCAGTGAGCGCGAGTCCCGCCGCCGCAAAAGGAGAACCGCCGTGCCAGAAGGTCACGAACACCTCGACGACGACGAAAAGCATCTAGCCAGCCTCGGCTACACACAGGAGCTGAACCGCACCTGGTCGGGCTTCAGCAATTTCGCGATCTCGTTCTCGATCATCTCGATCCTGGCGGGCTGCTTCACCTCGTTCGGGCTCGGCTGGAACAACGGCGGACCGGCGGCGATCGCGTGGGGCTGGCCACTGGTGTCGGTGTTCATCCTGATCATCGGCCTCTGTATGTCCGAGTTGGTGTCTGCGTTCCCCACATCCGGCGGAATCTATTGGTGGGCAGCCAGACTCGGCGGCCCCAAGGCCGGCTTCTACACCGGCTGGCTGAACCTGATCGGCCTCGTCGCGATCCTCGCCTCGGTGTCCTACGGGTGTGCGACCTTCCTCGACCTCACCCTCGGCACCTTCAGTGAGGGCTGGCTCGCCGGCTACAGCCTCACCAGGACATTCCTCTTGTTCGTGGTGATCCTTGCGGTCTCGGCGCTCATCAACATCTTCTCGTCACACCTGCTCGCGGTGATCAACAACATCTCAGTGTGGTGGCACGTAGCGGGCGCGGTAGCGGTGATCGCGATCCTGTGGCTGATTCCGGAGCAGCATGCGAGCTTCAGCGACGTGTTCGCGCAGACCATCAACAACAGCGGCATGTTCGGCGGCGAGAAGGGCTGGGGCTTCCTGCTGTTCGTGCTGCCGATCGCAGCGATCCTGACCCAGTACACGATCACCGGGTACGACGCCTCGGCGCACCTGTCCGAAGAGACCAAGAGTGCGGCCGACGGCGCCGCGAAGGGCATTTGGCGGTCCATCTTCTATTCGGCCATCGGCGGCTGGATCCTGCTGCTGACGTTCCTGTTCGCTGTCCAGGACGCGGACGCCGTGTCCGCGGGTGGCGGCGCGGTCGTCGGCATCTTCAACCAGGCGATGGACTCCAAGTGGGTGGCCATCGTGCTGCTGATCTCGACTGCGGGACAGTTCTTCTGCACCACCGCCTGCCAGACCAGCGCGTCGCGCATGCTTTTCGCGTTCAGCCGCGACCGCGCTGTCCCCGGGCACCAGTTGTGGGCGAAGGTCAACTCGAGCCGGGTCCCGGCCAACGGAGTGATCATCACGGCGGTATTCGCGGCCCTCATCACGCTGCCCGCGCTCGTCGAGGTCGACATCAACGGCGCACCGGTGCCAATCGCGTTCTTCGCGGTGGTGTCCATCGGCGTCGTCGGCCTGTACCTCTGCTTCGCGGTGCCGATCTACTACCGCTGGAAGATGGGCGACGACTTCCAGGTGGGCCGCTGGAACCTGCGCGGCCACCACAAATGGATGGCGCCGGTCGCGATCATCGAAATCATCATCACCTCGGCGATCGCGATGTTCCCGACCTCGTCCGGCGGGGTCTTCTGGGGCGACACGTTCGAGTGGAAATACGTCAACTACACGCCGATTTTGGTCGGCAGCGTGCTGATTCTGTTGTGGATCTACTGGCACGCGTCGGTGAAGAAGTGGTTCACCGGGCCTGTGCGTCAGATCGATGAGACCGGCGAGCAGTTGGAGGGCGTCTCCTAGCTCCGCAGAACATGTCGAGCGTCACACCTGAAAGAGGGTTTTCCCAGGCGTCAGGGTGGGTACTGGCAATGCCGTGTGTGGTGCCACCGGTGAAGTGCGACTCGATGGCCTAACTCCGGATGTCAGTGCCGTCGCGGCCATGGCCGAGGCGATGACACCGCGGGGTCCGGATGCGGCAGGTGTGTGGTCTCAGGGCAGGGTGGCGTTGGGCCACCGACGCCTGAAGATCATTGATCTGTCCGAAGCAGGCGCGCAGCCGATGGTCGACTCCGACCTCGGGCTGTCGATCGCGTGGAACGGCTGCATCTACAACTACAAGCAGCTGCGCCGCGAGCTGAGCGAACAACACGGGTACCGGTTCTTCTCGCACAGCGACACCGAAGTGCTGATCAAGGCTTATCACCACTGGGGTGACCGCTTCGTCGACCGCCTCTACGGCATGTTCGCGTTCGCGATCGTCGAACGCGACAGCGGGCGGGTGCTGCTCGGGCGCGATCGGCTGGGCATCAAACCGCTGTACCTCACCGAGGACGCGTCGCGTATCCGGTTCGCGTCGTCACTGCCCGCACTGCTCGCCGGCGGCGGCGTCGACACCCGCATCGATCCGTTCGCGCTGCATCACTATCTGTCGTTCCACTCCGTCGTCCCGCCGCCGCGCACGATCCTGCGCGGCGTGAGCAAGGTGCCGCCGGCGACGCTGGTCGCGATCGAGCCCGACGGCACCCGCAAGGACACGACGTACTGGGAGCCCGACTTCACCCCGAACGCCGGTCGCGCCGACTGGTCCGAACGTGACTGGGAGGACGCGGTTCTGGAGTCACTGCGCGTCGCGGTCGACCGTCGACTGGTCGCCGATGTGCCCGTCGGTTGTCTGCTGTCTGGTGGGGTCGACTCGAGCCTGATCGTCGGACTGCTCGCGGAAGCCGGTCAGCATGGGCTGGCTACCTTCTCCATCGGTTTCGAGTCGGTGGGCGGCGTCAAGGGCGACGAGTTCAAGTACTCCGACATCATCGCCAAACACTTTGGCACCGGCCACCATCAGATCCGCATCGGCACCGACCGGATGCTGCCCGCACTCGACGGCGCGATCGGCGCCATGAGCGAACCGATGGTCAGCCACGACTGCGTCGCGTTCTATCTGCTCAGCCAGGAAGTCGCCAAGCACGTCAAGGTGGTGCAGTCCGGCCAGGGCGCCGACGAGGTGTTCGCGGGTTACCACTGGTACCCGCCGATGGCCGAAGCGACATCGCTGGACAGCGCCGTCGCGAGCTACCGCGGAGCATTCTTCGACCGCGACACCGACGGCGTCGCCGCGCTCGTCAACCCGGACTACCTCGTCGAGAGCGACCCGAGCGGGCAATTCGTCACCGACCACTTCGCGAACCGTGGCGCCGAAAGCGGAATCGACCGCGCGCTGCGGCTCGACACCACGGTGATGCTGGTCGACGATCCGGTGAAGCGTGTCGACAACATGACGATGGCCTGGGGTCTGGAGGGCAGGGTGCCGTTCCTGGACCACGAACTCGTCGAGCTGGCCGCGACCTGCCCCCCTGCCCTGAAGATCGCGCATGAAGGCAAGGGCGTGCTCAAACAGGCCGCCCGGCGCGTAATCCCCGCCGACGTCATCGACCGACCCAAGGGGTACTTCCCGGTGCCGGCGCTCACCCATCTGGAGGGGCCGTACCTGGATCTGGTGCGCGACGCGCTCTACGCGCCCGTCGCCAAGGAGCGCGGATTGTTCCGGCCCGACGCGGTCGACCGGCTGCTCGCCGATCCGAATGGTCGGCTGACACCGCTGCGCGGCAACGAACTCTGGCAACTCGCACTGCTCGAGCTGTGGTTACAGCGGCACGGAATCAACGGGATGGCGGCGTGACCACCTTGAACACCGACCACACCGAGGCGATCACACTCGGCCTGCACGATGCATCGCCGCAGCATCTGGTGGATGCGATGGCTGACGATGTCGCGATCGAAATGGGTTGGGGCCGGCTGATATTCGGGCAGACCTTCGCCGATCCGGCGAAGCTCGCCGAAGTACTTCGGCACGAGGGCCACGGGCGTCGCGATATCTGCATGTACGCCCGTGAACCGCACGTCCTCGTCGCGTTGTCACCCGCCGAGCTGTTCATCGATCCCAGTCACACATATCGGCTGAGGTTCTCCGATGACAGCGCGTCGCCGGCGGCTCCCACCGGGTTCACCGTCCGCACCTTGGCGCGACGCGAGGAAGCCGAGGAGATCAACCGCGTCTACATGCGTTGCGGGATGGTGCCCGCACCCGTTGAGGTGTTGTGGGACAACAGCGAAGACCGCGAAGCGCTCGATTATCTCGTGGCGATCCGCGACGATGACGGATCGCTGGTGGGCACGGTGACGGGCGTCGACCACAAGCGGTTGTTCGACGATCCGGAGAACGGTTCCAGCCTGTGGACGCTGGCCGTCGATCCGACCACCAGCCTGCCCGGCGTCGGAGCCGCACTCACCCGCGCACTGGCCGCGCTGTACCGCGAGCGCGGTCGGGCCTACATGGATCTGTCGGTGGCCCACGACAACGAAGCCGCTATCGGACTGTACGAGAAGCTGGGCTTCGAACGCGTTCCGGTCATGGCCGTCAAACGCAAGAACGCGATCAACGAACCACTGTTCACCCACCCCCCCGAGACGGTCGACGATCTGAACCCGTATGCGCGGATCATCGCCGACGAGGCGATGCGCCGTGGCATCTGGGTCGAGATTCTCGACGCGGGCGCCGGCGAGATGCGGCTGTCGCACGGCGGCCGTAGCGTCATAACCCGGGAGTCGTTGTCGGAGTACACCTCCGCGGTCGCGATGGCGCGCTGCGACGACAAGCGGCTGACCCGCCGCCTGGTGTCCGAAGCCGGCATCAAAGTTCCCAAAGGCCGGCTGGCCACGTTCGACGAACACGACCACGCGTTCCTGGAGGAAGTCGGCGACGTCGTCGTCAAACCCACCCGCGGTGAACAGGGCAAGGGCATCACCGTCGGGGTCAACAGCCCCGAAGAGTTGGACGCGGCGCTGGCGCGGGCGCGGGAAGAGCACCCCAACGTGCTGATCGAGCAGCGCGCACCCGGCGACGATCTACGCCTGGTCGTGATCGACGGCAAAGTCGTCGCCGCCGCGCTGCGCAAGCCCGCCGAAATCATCGGCACCGGCCACCACAAGATTCTTGAACTCATCGAGGCCCAGAGCCGTCGTCGCGCGGCCGCCACCGGCGGCGAATCACGAATCCCCATCGACGACGTCACCGAGGCGACGGTTGCCGAGGCCGGCTTCTCGTTCGACGACATCCTGCCCGAGGGGCGAACCCTGCGCGTCCGCCGAACGGCCAACCTCCACCAGGGCGGCACGATTCACGATGTGACGTCAAAGGTGAACCCACACCTGAGCGAGGTCGGCGTGAAAGCGGCCGACGCGATCGGTATCCCCGTGACCGGCATCGACCTATTGGTTCCCGACGTCACCGCGCCGGATTACGTATTCATCGAAGCCAACGAGCGTCCCGGGCTGGCCAACCACGAGCCCCAGCCCACCGCAAAGGCTTTCGTCGACTTCCTCTTCCCCGGCAGTCCAGCGTTGCCGCAGGCCTGGACGCCCGACGAGGTGCCAGTCAGCTAGACCTACCAGGTGCTGGTGCGCATCACGATCTCGGCGGCGAGCTGCGCCGTGGACTCCTGGGCGTTACGCCTGCCCAGTAGGTCGACCATCCGGTACTCGCCGTACACGTAGCGCTGGCTGGCTTTGGCAACAGCGCGCGCCGCGGACGTGCTGACCAGCGCAGTGGTGTTCATCTCGACGGGCGGGCAATGGTCGTCGCGGACTACGCCGGTGGGGTCGGCGACGCGCGGGTGACCGCGGTCGATCACGACCAGCCCGATGAATCGGTCCAGCCGCGTCGCGGCAAGCTCCCACGCCAGTTCGCCGCCGATGCGGTCGCCGACCAACAATGCCCACTTCACGTCGAGCGCATCGAGGATGCCGATCACCGACTTGGCGGTCAGCCGTGGGTCCGGTGCGATGACGACGGTCCGCAGGGATGCAGTGTGCAACCGTTGGCATACCGGTTCATACGCGGCGGGTGCATGGTGCGCGGCGCCGAGGACCACGACGACGGACCCTTTGTCGGGGCCGGCCACGTCGACGGACACGCCGAACCCGTCGACGGTGACTGTGGTGGACGGCATTTGGCCACGCTACAGGCGGTCACCTGAGCGCGGGTCGTTTTCGCCTTGAGCTAACAGAGTCTTCATGCAGTTTGCGCGCGCTCAGCCTGCTTTGCGGTGATTTCCAGAAACGTTTGCGGCAGCGAACCTTTGACGGGGATCGACGGATTGGGCGTAGGGAAAGCGATTCCGTACACCGCGGTGTTTCCGATGTTCTCGAACGAGAAGTAAACGCTGTCGCGTTCCCCGCTCAAATGCAAGGTTTGCTCGTACACAAGCGCGTCGGTGCGCGGCGTGTGTAGTCGCGTGGTGGTCATCGGAATGCCGGGTGCCGACCGATCGAAGAACGTCTCGTACTTCGCACACCGATCTGCGACCGCCGCCAACTTCTCTAGGTCCAGGCGCCACGTCAACACCGTCATGACTATCCGTGCGCCGTCGTAGGCAACGATGTACTCCGCTGCGCTGCCCGGCCCGCGCTCAGCCGAGTCGGAGATCGCCCGGGTGAGCCCCTCCGAACAGCCTTCGGGACGCGAGAGCATTGCGGGCGGCGCGCCCGCGCCATCCGCCCGGCCGGGTTCGCGTGTGATGCGTTCGTATGGCACACCCTTGGGAAAGTCCGCGGGGGTGAGCAGTACATGCTCTAGCCGGGCGCCGGGCCAGGTTGCCGTGCCCGCGATCGGTTGGGCGCAGCCCCCCACCAACAGCGCCGCGACGACAAGGACCAGCACATTGCGGCAGGTCATGGTGTCAGCCTAGTGACGATCGTCGGCAGCCTCGGTGCGCCGTGCTCCAGCAGGGCGAACACGGCGTCGACGTCAACGTGGCTGGTGACGAGGTCGGCCATCACGTCGAGTTGGGCGTCACGGCGCGCGCGGACGTCGACGTCGTCGGCCACCACGAATCCGCTTCGGCCAGCGGCGGCCGCCGCCGCGGTGAGCCACTCCCGGCGCACGGTGTCATTGTCTAGCAGGCCGTGCCAATGCGTGCCGTAGACGGCGCCGTGGCGAATCCCCACGCCCAGCCAATCGTCTTCGGCGCAGCGGCTGACGAGACCGTGGTGAATTTCGTAGCCGTGCAGAGGCGCTTCGTGGTGGCGCAGCGTCTTCTCGGGCGCGAATTCGATGTCGGCGTCGAGCAGCGCGAGCCCGTCGACCTGTCCGGCACCCGATTCGACCGCGTCGTCGATGCGCCGGCAGAGCATCTGGAATCCCCCGCACACACCGAGTACGGGCTTTCCGAGTCGGACGTGCGCGACGATGGCGTCGGCCAGGCCGCGCTCCCGCAACCAGGCCAGGTCGGCGACGGTGGCTTTGCTGCCCGGGATGACGATGACGTCGGCGTCGGCCACGTCGGCGGGATCACCGGCCCAGCGCACCAGCACACCGGGCTCGCAGGCCAGAGCCTCGACATCGGTCGAGTTGGAGATGCGTGGCAGCCGGACGGCGGCGATGCGCAGCCACTCCTGTCCGCGGGGGCTCTGCGGATCGCCGACCACGCGATGGCTGAGTACGGAGACAGAATCCTCGGCGTCGAGCCATAACCCGTCGCTGTACGGGATCACGCCATACGTCGGTCGCCCGGTCAGGTTCTGCAGCTGTGTCAGGCCCGGCGCAAGCAACGCGGGGTCGCCGCGGAATTTGTTGACGAGAAAACCGCAGATGAGTCGCTGATCGTCGGGTTCGAGCACCGCGACCGTGCCGTACAGGTGGGCCAGCAGGCCGCCGCGGTCGATGTCGCCGACAATGACGACGGGCAGCTCCGCGGCACGCGCCAGCCCCATGTTGGCGATGTCGGTTGCGCGCAGATTGATCTCAGCGGGTGAACCGGCGCCCTCAACGATGACGGCGTCGAATTCTTTTCTCAGGGAATGCAATTCGCCGGCCACGACTGTGGCTAACTGCTCACGGTGGGTGAAGTAGTCCCTGGCGCCGACGGTGTCCACCACTTGGCCGCGGACCACCAGTTGCGAGGTGCGGTCGCTGCCCGGTTTGAGCAGGACAGGGTTGAAGCGCACGCTCGGCGCCAAACCCGCGGCGCGGGCCTGCATCGCCTGGGCCCGGCCGATCTCTCCGCCCTCGACCGTGACCGCGGAGTTGTTCGACATGTTCTGCGCCTTGAACGGCGCGACGCGAATCCCCTTGCGGGCCAACAGTCGGCACAGCCCCGCAACGACCATGGACTTGCCGGCATCGGAGGTGGTGCCGGCGACGAGCAGCGCCCCTGCGGTGGTCACACCTGCGTCAGGATTTCGGCGCCGTCGTCGGTGACCACCAGCGTGTGCTCGAACTGCGCGGTCCACTTCTTGTCCCGGGTGGCGACGGTCCAGTCGTCGTCCCAGATCTCGTAGTCCAGCGCACCGAGGTTGATCATCGGCTCGATCGTGAACGTCATGCCCGGTTCCAGCACCGTCTGCACCGCGGGCTGGTCGTAGTGCAGCACCACCAGCCCGTTGTGGAAAGTGGTGCCGATGCCGTGACCGGTGAAGTCGCGAACCACGTTGTAGCCGAACCGGTTTGCGTACGCCTCGATGACGCGGCCGACGACCGACAGGGCACGGCCGGGCTTGACTGCCTTGATCGCGCGCATGGTGGCCTCGTGGGTGCGCTCGACGAGCAGCCGGTGCTCCTCGGACACGTCGCCGGCCAGGAAGGTGGCGTTGGTGTCGCCGTGCACACCGTCGATGTAGGCGGTGACGTCGATGTTGACGATGTCGCCGTCCTCGATCACGGTCGAGTCGGGGATGCCGTGGCAGATGATCTCGTTCAGCGAGGTGCAGCAGGACTTCGGGTAGCCCTTGTATCCCAGGGTCGACGGGTAGGCCCCGTGGTCGATCATGTACTCGTGCGCGATGCGGTCGAGCTCGTCGGTCGTGACGCCCGGTGCGACGGCCTTACCCGCTTCGGCCAGCGCCGCCGCGGCGATGCGTCCAGCGACGCGCATCTTCGCGATCACCTCGGGCGTCTGAACCCACGGCTCGCTGCCCTCCTGCGCGGTCGCCTTGCCGACGTATTCGGGGCGCACGATCGAGCGGGGCACCGGCAGCGTCGGTGACACCACGCCGGGACGAAGGGCAGTACGAACAGGCATGACGCCAGAATAGTCGGCCCCGGCCATTAGATTCGAGCGTCATGACCGTCGATGACGTAGACGCGCAGTTCGCCACGCGGTTCGCCGAGCAGTTCGCGGACACGTGGCGCACCCCCGATCTCGCCAAGCACGAGGCGCTGTGGAGCGACGACATCGTGCTGACTCAGCCGATGATGGGCACCCTGCGCGGTAAGCAGGCCTGCCGCGAGTCGTTTCAGCGGCTGTTCGCGTTGATCCCCGACCTGCACGCCGACGTGCATCGTGTCGCCCACAGCAGCCGCGAGGTGTTCATCGAATTCACGCTCAGCGGTACATACGGCGGCAAGCCCATCGCCTGGGATGCCGTCGACCGCTTCACGTTCATCAACGGCCTTATCGCCGAACGGGTTTCGTACTTCGACTCGGCTCCGCTGATGGTCAAGCTCGTCGGTCGCCCTGGCGGCTGGGAACGGTTGATCCGCACCGGTTCACAGCTGTTCAAGCGCTAGAGGCTCTGTAGCGGCAACCTGGCAGCCAGCCATGGCCGGCGACCCCACGCCATCAACTTCCCACGCAAAACAGCACCAATCTGGCTGCGCCGTCCGGTCGAGACCAGCAGGAACGTCACCGGGTCCGCCCAGACATGGCAATCGACGGGGTCGACGGGGTGTGGGACGACCTCGAGGCGGCCATCGTGCACCCAGAGCGCGAAAGCCGGACCGCCGCGTAGCCGCAAGAAGACGGTGGCACGCATATCTCCCGCAGCGTCGGCGTCGAATTGGCCGGGCATCAGCGAGCTGATGCCCGAAAGCACCAGACGGGCTTCCTCGGCCGCAATGACCCATCGTTTCCCGAGACCGCGGGCCAGATCGTCGCCGTGGATGAGCAGTTCGAACATGACGACGCACGTGGCCGTCGGCAACGCGATGTCACCTTCGATGCCGCGGAACAGCCGATCCGATGGCCAGTCGCGGGTGGTGGCCAGGAAATCGCCGACCGCCTCTTCGATGAGTTCGCCCGCCCTGCTCAGCTGGCTGCGGTCGAATGCCGCAATCTCGTTGCGGTTGAGGGTCGACATGCGCGCACCTGACGCCATGCCCTCCGTGCCAGGTGCGTACTTCTCCCACATGCTCTCTGGTGTGAGGTCGCCACTCGCCAACCGGGCGAATGATCTGGATTCGGCGGCGACGTGCGCGGCCGTGTCGCCGAGAGTCCAGTCCAGGCCGGGCACCGAGCGCGACCCGTCGAATTCGTCGGCAAGCAGATCAGCGACACGGTGCGCAACCGCCGCCAGCCTCCGGCGTGCTTCGGCTAGGTCGACGCGAAGGTCCCCCATAGTCCTTCGGATCGTACTTATTCGATATGCAGTGACGACAGCGCTTTGCGAACTCTTGATGGCAGCGACCCGCCGTGCAGCAGCCAGTCGTCCAGTGCGATCCGCACCGACGCCATGGCCATCGCGCCGACGAGCCGCGGTCGCGGGTCGTCGGCGGTCAGATCGCCGATGCGCGGAGCTACCAGGTCCGCGATGACGGCCTCGTAGCGCAGATAGATCTGCAGCGTCCATGCGCTCAGCGCGGGCGAGGACCGGGTCAACATGGCCAGGTCGCGTACCTGTCCGCTGACCGCCTCGAAACCGTCGCCCAGATCACCGAACCCGGCGATCACCGCATCGACCGCCGACAATTGGGCCGGCTGTTTGGCGATGACTTCGGTGATCGCATCCAGCCAGCGCGATGTGATCCCTTCGGCAACCGCGTCCTCTTTCGAGCTGAAGTACCTGAAGAACGTGGCGCGCCCGACCTCCGCGGCCGCCGCGATCTGCTCGACCGTCACCCCGGCCAGGCCATTTTCGGCGACACGCTCCGCCGCCGCCGTCGCGATGCGGGCCCGGGTGGCCCGCTGTCTGCGGGCCGTCAGGCTTTCCCGAGATTTCTCTGGTGAGACGGCGTCCATAATGAGACTATGTCTCACTATGGACATCGATGGCAACAAAGCCGCGCCGAAAACCCTGGAATCCTGGCGGTTGGTCCAGCAGATGCTGGCCGACCTCACCAAGTCGGTGACCGAGGACGCGATCGACGAGCGAGAGCTCATCGAGGGCCTTCAGGTCGTCGCGAAGATCGTCGGACTGTGTTCGGAGCTGTCCGTTCAGGCCGATCCCGAACGCCCGGCGTTCTTCGACATGTGTTCCGACACCCGGATGATCGGCGGCCCGAACCCCGACGGCCGCTACCTGTTGACGATGATCCGCGGTGATCGCGCCTACCGCGTCACCGGCACGCGCGGCACCTCCGCCTACCTCGGCTACCAGGTGCTCGCCGGGACCGGTCTGACGCCGCGCCGTATGTCGGGATACGTCAGCGACACCGACCTCGTTCTCGACGGCGGCACGTTCGAGTTGCTGTTCTCCCCTACCGAGCCGCCGGCCGACGTGCTCGGATCGGCGCAGTGGGTGCCGATCCCGGACGACGCCTCGTCGATCGTCGTGCGCGAGTACGTCGGCGACTTCGCGACCGAGGAACCGGCCACCATGCGGATCGAGCCCATCGCGCCCGATCCACTGCAGCCGGTCACCGATGAGGTTGCCGCAGAACAGTTCACGGCGATGGCGTGGACCATCGTCAAGCTGGCGACCATGCACCGCACGATCAAACCCGAGTTGCTCGACCAGCCCAACGAGTTGCTCACCGCCGAGGCCGCCGAACTAGGCGGCGCGGACACCACACCGGACAACCTCTACATGATCGGCACATTCGGACTCGAGCCCGACGAGTCGCTCGTGCTCGAAATCCAGCCCCCCGATACCCGCTACTGGAATGTGACGCTGGAGAGCATCTGGCACGAGTGCCTGGAGCCCAGGCATCGCCACAGCTCGGTCACCAACAAGGGTGTCGAGCCGGACGACGACGGCATCGTTCGAATCACGATCGGCGCCAGGGACTCCGGGCATGGCCATTGGCTGGACACGGGCGGCCGGCGCCGCGGCTTCATGGTGCTCCGGTGGCTCGACAACCCCGCCCCACCCGACGTGCGGACCAGTGTCCGGCGCGGCGGTGCCGCGTCGTGAGCGCCGAGCGTTTTCAGGCCGACCTGCTGGTGGAGCAGGCGTGCGAGATGGCAGGCAGCGACGACTTCGGCGGCGACGACAGCTGGCGCGAAGGCCTGAACCTGCTGTGCGACGGGCTGGTCACCGAGGCGCGCCTGAACGATATCGGCGTCGAGATCGCGGTGCTCGACCTGATCCGTCCCATGGTCAGCAGGTTGCAGATCACCAAGTGGCGCAAGGAGAATCCCGCTGTTGCCACGCAGCCGGTCAGCAGGCCCATCTTCATCGTCGGGCAACCGCGCACCGGTACGACCATCCTGTTCGACCTCCTCGCTCAGGATCCGGAGCTTCGGCCGCCGCTGACCTGGGAGGTGGACAACCCGTATCCGCTGCCCAGCCCCGAGACCTACGACAGCGACCCGCGCATCGCCGAAGCCCAGGCGAGCATCGAGATGTCCGAGCAGATCGTGCCCGGACTGCTCGCCTTCCATCCGATGGGCGCGCTGCACGGCCAGGAGTGTGTGCGGATCACCGCGGGGCAGTTCTGCAGCATGATTTTCTCGGTGCAGTACCGGCTGCCGACCTATTACCGTTGGCTGCTGTACGACGCCGACTACCGTCCGGCGTACTCCTATCACCGAACGTTCTTGCAGCACTTGCAGTCCGGGGTGCCCGGGCAGTGGCTGTTGAAGTCACCGGCGCATCTGTGGCAGCTCGACGCGCTGGCCGCCGAATATCCCGATGCGCTGATCGTGCAAAACCACCGCGACCCGCTCAACGTGATCTCGTCGATAGCCGCCTTGACCCACCATCTGCGCCGCCTGGCATCCGACGAGAGTTCGATCACCGAATGCGCGGGCCAATCGTGCGAGGAAATCGTCGTGGGACTCGAACGCGGGATGACGCTGCGTGATTCAGAGGCGCTGGCCGGCCACCAGATCGTCGACGTGCAGTTCGCCGACTTCATCCGCGATCCGTTCGCCACGATCCGCGCGCTGTATGCCGAACTCGGACGCGAACTTTCGCCCGTCGCCGAGGAGAGGATGCGTGCGTTCCTGGCGGCTCATCCCGGCGACGGCGGCGGTAGCCGCTATACGTGGGACGACACCGGGTTGGACGCCGGTGCAGTGCGTGAACAGGTGCGCGAATACCAGCAGCGGTTCGGGGTGCCCGACGAACCGCTCAAATGATGCGCCCGAAGCGCAAACCCTTGCGCGGTCCGCGAATATCCACCGAACCGCACACGACCTTGCCGGTCAGGATGACGTGGGGGTTGCCTTCGGCGGGCGCGTCCTTGCGGTGATCGTGGGCGCTGCCGACGAGCACCTCGACGTCGTCGATCGAGGCGCTGGCGCCGTCTGGCAGCCGGAGGTCGAGCCCGCCGAACTTGAGGTCGAGTTCGACGACGACGATGGAGCCCGCGAAGCGCGCCTTGGTGAGGTCCAGGTCGACCGAGCCCATCCGCCGGTGCAGCGCCAGCCGTGTCGGCACGGTCCACTCCCCCTGGCGCTTGAGCGAGCCGAGCACGCCGCGCAATTCCACCCGGTCGGTGGCCGTCGTGACGATCGCTCCCGGGCCGGGCAGATCGCCGACGAGGGCGTCCAGGTCGGTGTGCAATCGCGCACTCGACACCAACGCCGAGCGCTCCTCGAATTCGCCGATGTCGATCAGCCCAAGGGCGACAGCGTTGTGCAGCCGCCGCAGCGTCCCGTTGCGGTCCGCATCGGAGACACGCATCGCGTCGTGGTTGATCTCGGTCATAACGGTTCAACGGTACCGCCGCGGCACCGAACTGTTCGAATCGTCCCTGACGACGTCGAATGGGTCCAATATGGCCACGTGACCATGCTCGACGACGCCATCGCAGAGGAGTTGGCCAACGGCGGCCGACTGGGGTACCGCGATAGTGCTCACGCGGTCGTGCTTTACGGCGCGGGAAACGTCCTGCTCCATCTCACTTTCGCTGCGCTCACACTCGCCGTGTCGGGACTTTTCGTCTTCCCGTGGATCGTCTGGGCCAACACAATCCGCCAGCACCGCGTGTCCCTGGGCGTCGGCCCCGACGGCGAAATCGTCCGCAGTCGCTGAACCTCAGGCGAGGTAGCCCGTTGGCAGCGAGTCGAACATGCCCTTGAGCATCCGCACCGCGTACTCGGAGGATCCGCCGCCAACGATCAGGGCCGCGAACGCCATATCGCCGCGGTAACCGGCGAACCACGAATGCGATCCGCCCGCGAATTCCGCCTCCCCGGTCTTGCCGCGCACATCGCCCGCGCCCTGTAGATCCTTGGCCGTGCCGTTGGTGACAACCAACCGCATCATCGGCCGCAGGCCGTCGAGAATCTTCGGACTGATCGGCGTCTGGTCGCCGGCGACTTGGGTCTGGCGGCCCTCGATCAGTTGCGGCACAGGCGTTTTCCCGGCGGCGACCGTCGCCGCAGCCAGCGCCATGCCGAACGGGCTGACGACGACCTTGCCCTGTCCGAAGCCATCCTCGGTGCGTTCGGCCAGGTCCACCGTCGGCGGCACCGAACCGGTCACCGTGGTGAGACCCTCGATCGCGTAGTCCGTGCCAATGCCGTATTTCGCGGCCGCCTGCGTCAACCCGCGCGGCGGCATCCGGCTGGCCAGTTCGGCGAAGGTGGTGTTGCAGGAACTGGCGAACGCGCGCGACATGGGCACGGTGCCGAGGTCGAAGCCGCCGTAGTTGGGCACGGTGCGATGGCCGATATCCATGGTGCCGGGGCAGGGCAGCAGAGTGTTGGGGGTGGCCATGTCGCGTTCCATTGCCGCCCCCGCAGTGACCATCTTGAACGTCGAGCCAGGCGGGTAGAGACCGGTGGTGGCCAGCGGTCCCTGCGCGTTGGCCGAGGAGTTCTGCGCGACGGCAAGGATCTCGCCAGTGGACGGTTTGATCGCCACGATCATCGCGGGCTTGCCGGTGAAGTTCACGGCATTCTGGGCGGCGTTCTGCACGGCCCGGTCGAGGCTGATCGTCACCGACGGCGCAGGCTCGCCCGCCACCTCGTTGAGTACGTCGACGTCGACGTTGTTCTGGTTGACGCTGACGACGCGCCATCCGGCCTGGCCGTCGAGTTCGTCGACGACCGCCTTCTTGACCTCGTTGATGATGGCGGGCGCGAAAGTTTCGTCGGTGGGGAGCAATTCGGGCGTCGGCGTGATCACTACCCCGGGCAGCTTTCCGATCGCGCCTGCCACCCGGTCGTGGTCGGACTGCCGAAGCGTGATCAGGTACATCGGCTCCTTCGCCGAACTGGCCTGCTCGGCGAGACGCTGCGGATCCAGGGTGTTGTCGAACGGCCGCAGCGCGTCGACGACGGCGCGCGAGGTCGTCATCAGCGAGCCCGCCGCAGCCTGGGCGTCCAGCGAGAAGTTGTAGTGGTACCCGGGCACCAGAACGTCGGTGCCGCCGCGTTCGTTCACCGAGGCTCGCCGGGGCTGGTCCCCGCGCAACGCCAGCGTTTGGTTCTCACCGAGCTTGGGGTGCACTCCGGTAGCGCTCCAGCGCACTTCCCAGCGGCCCTCGTTGCGGATCATGTTCAGCTGCCCGTCGTAGGTCCAGGTGCGGTCCTTGGGCAGGTGCCAGGTGTAGCGGTAGGTGACGCTGCCGGTGTCCTCGGCGTACTTCGAGCTGAGGACCTGTGCGTCGAGGTGGGTGGCCTGCAGACCCGCCCAGGCATTGTTGAGCGCTTGGCGCGCGTCTGCGGGCCGGTCGCTCAGCTCAGCCGCGGCGCCGGTATCGCCCGCGACCAACGCGGCGAAGAACTGCTCCGCCGTCGGCTCGGGGCCGTTGGGTTTGGGTGTACAGGCGGGGCCGAAGGTGAGGACCACCGCCGCCGCCATCAACAGGGCCGTCACGCGTGATGCTGAAGTTGCCATTGAGACAGATGTTACGAATCCGAGACCTCAAGATCGCGGAGGCGCGCAACGAAATCAACGAAATGCAGACAAAGTTCGAGAGCGGGCCTGCAAAACGTTGAAAGCGATGCGCGTCAAGACCCCGCGGCCGGGGCGCGCACCACCAACGGGACGGCCGGGAAATAGGCGGCCATCTCCGAGCGCGACTTACGAAGCACCGCAGTGCCGTAGCCCTGCTTGCGATAGTCGGGGTGGATCCAGATCCGGACGTTGACCTCCCCCGAGACCAAGTCGCCGAAGATCATGCCGATCTTCTGCGGACCGTGGATCGCGACCAGCCACGCCGCCTCTTCGGCGTGGACGCGCTGCAGTCCGGCCCGGATCTCGTCCTCGAGGTCCCCCGCGGGCGCACGCGAACCGTCGCCGGCCTCACGCACGTCGGCCGTGCGCGCGGCGAAGATATCGCGGTCAGTGTCGGCGGCGAACGGCCGAAGGACCATGGCGTCCACCGGGCTCGACGGCTCACCCCTGGTGAAACTCAGCTGATTGTTCAAGTCCTCGAGTTCGGCGGCGATCCTGCGTCGCGAGACTTTGGTGAGCCGATCGAACGACAACCGCAACACGGCCTCGGCAGCGGTGGTCGAAGTACCGAGATGGTTTGCGATAGACCCGATCGCGGCGTCGTAGTCCTCGGCTTTCACGAGGACATCGAGGAGCTCATGGCGCCGCTCGAGGGCACGCACCAGCGCATCGGCGATCTCGCGGCGCTCAACTCTGGGATCGACGTCGGTCATTCCCAGAGCGTAAAGGCACGCCGGGATCAGTCGAGCAGAACGGTCGCGAACGTGCCGATTTGGGTGAAGCCGATGCGGTCATAGGTCGCGCGGGCGACGGTGTTGAAGCTGTTGACGTACAGGCTCGCGGTGCGCCCGCCGCGGACCACCGCCGCCGCGAGCGTCGCCGTGCCCGCGGTGCCGATTCCGTGGCCACGCCGATCGGGATGCACCCACACGCCCTGGATCTGGCCGACGGACGGCGACTGCGATCCCACCTCGGCCTTGAACACCACCTGGCCGCGTTCGAAACGGGCCCACGCGCGGCCGGCCGCGATCAACCCAGCCACCCGGCGGCGGTAGCCGCGCCCGCCATCACCGATCCGCGGGTCGATGCCGACCTCGCCGATGAACATGTCGATGGCCGCGACCAGGTATGCGTCGAGTTCGTCGGCGCGCACCTGACGGACAGCCGGGTCGATCGCACAAACGGGCGGTGTGCTCAGCGCCATCAACGGCTGATGCTCGCGCACGTCGCGCGCCGCACCCCAGGCGCCCTCGAGCCGCTGCCACATCGGAAGCACCATCTCGGCGCGGCCGACCAGCGACGAACAACGCCGCGCCGTACTCATCGCCTTATCGGCGAAGGCATACATGTCGTCGATGCCGCCGCGCAGCGGAATCAGATTCGCGCCTGCGTAACAAAGGGATTCGGTCGGTCGCCGACGGGTCCAGAGCTCGCCGCCGATCGCGCCGGGCTCGATACCGTGCTCGACCACCCGCGACGCGACCATGCAGCTGCCGACGGGATCTTCGTCAAGAACGCGGTACACCTCGCCCGCTTCGCGTACCAGAGAGACCCGTCGTTCATCGACGCGGCGAAACAGCGGAGGAGCCGACATTCAGACTCTTTCTAACCCGATCCCGACGGTGCGGTGACCCCGATTCCATGTCGCCGCCGGAGCGGCTCCGTGCTCACAGGGTCATGCTCAGCTTACGGTCACAACCGGCGAACCGCTTGCGTCTGATCCGGACGCCGGGCCCATTTCTTCGGCGATCCGCATCGCCTCTTCGATCAGCGTCTCCACGATCTGGTGTTCGGGCACGGTCTTGATGACCTCGCCCTTGACGAAGATCTGCCCCTTGCCGTTTCCGGACGCCACGCCGAGGTCAGCCTCGCGGGCTTCACCAGGGCCATTGACGACGCAGCCCATGACCGCGACTCGCAGCGGCACCTCCATACCTTCCAAGCCGGCTGTCACCTCGTTGGCCAGGGTGTAGACGTCGACCTGCGCGCGACCACACGACGGGCACGACACGATCTCCAGGCCACGCGGGCGCAGATTCAGCGATTCGAGGATCTGGTTGCCGACCTTGACCTCTTCGGCGGGCGGCGCGGACAGCGAGACGCGGATGGTGTCGCCAATGCCCTTGGACAGCAGCGCACCGAACGCGACCGCGGATTTGATGGTGCCCTGGAAGGCGGGCCCGGCCTCGGTCACGCCGAGGTGCAACGGGTAGTCACTCTTGGACGCCAGCAGCTCATAGGCGGCGACCATGACGACGGGATCGTTGTGCTTGACGCTGATCTTGATGTCACCGAAGCCGTGGTCCTCGAACAGCGAAGCCTCCCACAGCGCGGACTCGACCAGCGCCTCCGGCGTGGCCTTGCCGTACTTCTCCATGAAGCGCTTGTCCAGAGAGCCGGCGTTGACACCGATGCGGATCGGGATGCCCGCTGCCCCAGCGGCTTTCGCGACTTCCTTGACCCGGCCGTCGAATTCCTTGATGTTGCCGGGGTTCACACGCACGGCCGCACAGCCGGCGTCGATCGCGGCGAAGATGTACTTGGGCTGAAAGTGGATGTCGGCGATGACGGGAATCTTCGACTTCGTCGCGATCGCGGGCAGCGCATCGGCGTCTTCCTGACGTGGGCACGCGACGCGCACGATGTCGCAGCCCGACGCGGTCAATTCCGCGATCTGCTGCAACGTCGCGTTGATGTCATGCGTCTTCGTGGTGCACATCGACTGCACCGCGATCGGATGGTCGCTACCCACACCGACGTCGCGCACCATCAGTTGGCGCGTCTTGCGGCGTGGGGCCAGGACCGGCGCGGGCGGCGCCGGAATTCCCAGACCAATCGAGGTCATGCTTCTCCTACTGGAACAACCTGATCGGGTTGACCAGGTCAGCGGTGACGGTCAGCAGCATGTACCCGGCCACCACGAACAGGATGACGTAGGTGGCAGGCATCAGCTTGAGGTAGTTGACGGGCGCCGCGGCCACCTTGCCGCGCGCCGAACGGATCATATTGCGGATCTTCTCGTACCACGCAACCGCGATGTGGCCACCGTCGAACGGCAGCAGCGGAACCAGGTTGATCGCGCCGAGCACGAAGTTGAGCTGGGCCAGGAAGAACCAGAACGCTACCCACAGCCCAGCGTCCACGGTGTCGCCGCCGATGATGCTGGCGCCGACGACGCTGATCGGCGTCTCGGGATCGCGCTCGCCTCCGCCGATGGAGTGCACCAATGCGCCGATCTTGGTCGGGATCTTCGCCAGCGACTTGCCGAGCTCGACCGCCAAATCCCCGGTGAACGCGACGGTGGCCGGCACCGCCGACAGCGGGTTGTACTGCGTCGGCCCGAAGTGCGCGGCCGCGATACCGATGGCGCCGACGGTCGTCGGCTGGTCGCCCTCGCCGGTGAACCGCTGCGTGCGGGTGACGTCGACGACCGTGCTCGTGGGCTGGCCGTCCCGCTCATAGACGACGGTGGTGGGGCCGGAGGCGCCCTGCAGCGCGGTCCTGGCCTCGTCGAATGTGGCGACGGAAGTATCGCCGACCTTGACGATCACATCGCCGGCGCGGATACCGGCCTCGGCTGCCGGACCAAGACCGGTGCAGTCGGCCACCTGATCCTTGCTGATCTGTGCTGCGACACAACCGGTTTCACCGACGATCGCCTGGGTCGGCGGATGCAGGTTCGGCAGCCCCCAGATCACCGCGATGGCGTAGATGAGGACAAGGCCGACGACGAAGTTCATCGCGGGGCCGGCGGCCAGCACGGCCGTGCGCTTCCATGTCTTCTGTTTGTACATCGCGTATTGGCGGTCTTCGGGTGCGATTTCGTCGATCGAGGTCATGCCTGCGATGTCGCAGAAGCCGCCCAGCGGGACGGCCTTGACGCCGTACTCGGTCTCGCCCAGCTTGTTGGGCCGACGAGTCGACCACAGCGTCGGGCCAAAGCCGACGAAGTAGCGACGCACCTTCATCCCGGTGGCGCGCGCCACCCACATGTGGCCGCATTCGTGCAGTGCAACCGACACGAGAATGCACAGCGCGAACGCGATGATGCCAAGCACGAACATCATTTGGTGAGCAGTCCTTTTCTTGAGATCTCTCGCTCGACTTCGCGCTTTGCCCGGTCACGGGCCCAGCGCTGAGCATCGAGTACCTCATCCACGGTAGCGGGTTCGGCGGCCCACTGGTCAGCAGCGCGCAGGACCTCGGCGATTGTTCCCACAATGGCCGGAAATCGGATACTCCCGTCAAGGAACGCGGCCGCGGCCTCCTCGTTCGCTGCGTTGTAGACCGCGGTGAGGCAGCCACCGCCCTCGCCGGCCTGCCTGGCCAGGTCGACTGCCGGGAACACTTCGTTGTCCAGGGGCATGAACTCCCAGGTCGAGGCGGTTCCGAAGTCGCAGGCCAACGCCGCAGCGGGCACCCGGGCCGGCCAGCCCAATGCCAGCGCGATCGGCAGTTTCATATCGGGCGGACTGGCCTGGGCCAGCGTCGAACCGTCCGTGAAGGTGACCATCGAGTGAACGATCGACTGCGGATGCACGACCACCTCGATGCGGGCGTAGTCGATGCCGAACAGCAGGTGCGTCTCGATGAGTTCGAGGCCCTTGTTGACCAAGGTGGCGGAGTTGAGCGTGTTCATGGGGCCCATCGACCAGGTGGGATGCTTTCCCGCCTGTTCGGGGGTGACGGAGTCGAGATCAGCCGCCGACCAGCCCAGAAATGGGCCGCCCGATGCGGTGAGCACGATCTGCGCCACTTCGTCGGGGGTGCCGCCCCGCAGGCACTGGGCCATCGCGGAATGTTCGGAGTCCACGGGGACGATCTGACCGGGCTTGGCGGCCTTCAGCACCAGCGGCCCGCCGGCCACCAGCGATTCCTTGTTCGCGAGCGCGAGCCTGGCCCCGCTGTTCAGCGCCGCCAGCGTGGGTTTGAGGCCGAGGGCGCCGACGAGCGCGTTGAGCACGACGTCCGCTTCGGTGTTCTCGACGAGCTGCGTGGCGGCGTCGGGCCCCGCATAGGTGACGTCGCCGACCTGCGCGGCCGACGCCTCGTCGGCGATGGCGACGTTCGTCACGCCCGTCTCGGCCAGCTGCTGCGCAAGCATGCGGGGATTGCCGCCACGCGCCGCCAGGCCGACGACCTCGAAGCGGTCCGGATTGGCCCCGATGACCTCTAGTGCCTGGGTGCCGATCGACCCGGTGCTACCGAGGATCAACACGCGCTGTCTGTTGGTCACCGCACCATTGTGACTCTCACAGCGCCGGACGACCTCATCTGCTGGGACCACTTCTCATCGGGCAGCAGCAAATGTGACGCAAATGTGACCGCGCGGGCCAACGTCCATCCGTGCGTCGCGTCACATCGAATCCCCTTCGTCAACCGCAGGAGAGCGGCAAGCGCCCTCCGAGACATGGAATGGGGAATTCCAAATGAGAACAGTTCACCGCAAGGCAGTCGCGGCGGCCGGTCTGAGCGCACTCGCGATCTTCGGTGCCGTCTCGTGTTCGAACGACAGCTCATCTGAGGCCTCCTCCGCCGAGTCAACTCCGTCCGCCGCCTCGTCGGCGACGATGTCCGCAGCACCGTCGCCCACCACGACGGCGATGGCCGATCCCGCCGCGAACCTCGTGGGCACCGGCTGCTCCGCGTACGCGGAGCAAGTGCCGGAAGGCCCGGGATCGGTGACCGGCATGGCTCAGGATCCTGTGGCCGTGGCGGCGTCGAACAACCCGATGCTCAAGACGCTGACCCAGGCGCTGTCGGGTCAGCTGAATCCGAACGTCAACCTCGTCGAGACGCTGAACAGCAATCCCGCGCTGACGGTGTTCGCGCCGACCGACGACGCCTTCGCCAAGATCGACCCGGCGACCATCGAAAAGCTGAAGACCGATTCGGATCTGTTGACCAGCATCCTGACTTATCACGTGGTTGAAGGTCAGGCCAGCCCGTCCGCAGTCGTCGGGGATCACCAGACGCTCGAGGGCGGTTCGGTGAACGTGACCGGGGCCGGCCCCGATCTGAAGGTGAATGACGCCGGCCTGGTGTGCGGTGGTGTGCAGACCGCCAACGCGACGGTCTACATGATCGACACCGTCTTGATGCCCCCGGCCAACTAGGCCACTTCCTCTTTCCTCGAGAAGACGCAAAGGTGCCCAAAAGCACGCAGTTTCCGGCACCTTTGCGTCTTCTCGCCGTCTTCAAGGACCCGCGATGTTCACGCTTGCACTGATCGGCTTTCTCGGCGGATTGATCACCGGCATCTCGCCGTGCATCCTTCCCGTTCTGCCGGTGATCTTCTTCTCCGGTACGCAAAGCACACGTGCCGATACGCCCGACAGCGCAGGCGGTGTCGCGGTCGCGACCAAACCCGCACTATCGGACAGGTTGCGGCCGTACCGCGTGATCGCTGGCCTGGTACTGAGTTTCAGCGTGGTCACGCTAGCCGGTTCGGCACTGCTGTCGCTTCTGCACCTGCCGCAGGACGCGATCAGATGGTTCGCCCTCGTCGCCCTGACGATGATCGGTGTCGGGTTGATCTTCCCGAAGTTCGAGGCGCTCCTGGAGAAGCCGTTCTCCAAACTACCTCAGAAGCAGTTCGGCTCCGGCAGTAGTGGTTTCGGGCTCGGTCTCGCGCTGGGTGTGCTGTACGTACCGTGCGCCGGGCCCGTGCTGGCGGCCATCGTCATCGCGGGGGCGACGGGAACCATCGGCCTCCCCACGATCGTGTTGACCCTGGCGTTCGCTATCGGCGCGGCTTTGCCGCTGCTGTTCTTCGCTCTGGCCGGCCGCCGTGTCGCCGAGCGGGTCGCGGCGTTCCGGCGTCGTCAGCGCGAGATCCGCATCACCGCAGGCATTGTGACGATCCTGCTGGCGGTGGCGTTGGCGTTCAACGTGCCCGCCGCACTGCAGCGCGCGATCCCCGACTACACCGGATCGCTGCAGGAGCGCGTCGGCGGCGATGAGCAGATCCGTGAGAAACTCAACCTTGCAGGCCTGGTCAACGATCAGAACAGGGAACTCGCGAACTGTACCGACGGCGCCCCCGAGTTGGAAAGCTGCGGCACTGCACCGGATATCAAGAACATCACCGCGTGGCTGAACACACCGAACGGGTCGGCGGTCGACATGAAGTCGTTGCGCGGCAAGGTGGTCTTGATCGACTTCTGGGCGTACTCGTGCATCAACTGTCAGCGCGCCGCTCCGCACATCGTCGACTGGTACGACACCTACCGTGATCTCGGGTTCGAGGTGATCGGCGTGCACACCCCGGAGTACGCCTTCGAACGCGTCGAAAGCAATGTCGCCTCTGGCGCAGAAGATCTAGGCATCACCTATCCCGTGGCGCTGGACAACGGATATTCGACCTGGACGAACTACCGCAACCGGTACTGGCCGGCGAAATACCTCGTCGACGCATCGGGCACGGTACGCCACATCAAGTTCGGAGAGGGCGACTACGACACCACCGAGCGGCTGATCCGCGAGCTGATTTCGGAGGCCAACCCGTCGTCGGAGTTGCCGCCACCGGTTGACGCCGAAGACACGACTCCACAACAGGAGACGACGCCCGAAACGTATTTGAGTGTCGGCAAGGTCGTCAACTACGGCGGCACTGGTACCTACGACGAAGGGTTGTTCAATTTCAGTTACCCACAACAACTTCGCGATGACAGCTTCGCGTTGAACGGCGACTGGGCGCTCGACTACCAGGGTGCGACGTCGCGGGGCGCGAACTCCCGCATCGCGCTGAACTACCACGCCAAAGACGTCTACATCGTGGCAGGCGGCAACGGCACATTGACCGTGACCCGCAACGGTGTGAAATCCGCCGTGCCCATCAGCGGTCCGCCGACACTGCACCAGATCGTCGATGACTCCGATGTGACTCGCGGACGACTCGAAGTCGCCGTACCTGCCGGATTGCAAGTCTTTTCGTTTACGTACGGCTGACTACCCATCCAGATCACGCATGGCTCCGAATACATAACGAAGTAAAAACGAGGTGGCCCAGTCCGCCCCCAACGAAAGGAAGCGAATTTCATGCACGCCAAGAAAACTTTGGGGGTCGGCTTTGCCGCTATTGCCGCTCTCGGATTGTCGTTCGGCACCGCGGCGAGCGCGCAGGCCGAGATGGTAGGCGCCGGCTGTTCGGCCTACGCACAGCAGGTGCCCACGGGTCCGGGCTCGGTTCAGGGCATGGCAATGGATCCCGTGGCTGTGGCCGCGTCGAACAACCCGATGTTGACCACGCTCACCAAAGCGATTTCCGGACAACTGAATCCGGGGGTGAACCTGGTTGACACACTCAACGGCGGTCAGTTCACGGTGTTCGCTCCCACCGATGCTGCGTTCGCCAAGATCGACCCCGCGACCATCGAGAAGCTCAAGACCGACGCTCCCCTGCTGACGAGCATCCTGACCTACCACGTGGTGCCCGGCCAGGCCGGTCCCGCGCAGGTCGCCGGAACGCACAAGACGGTGCAGGGCGCCGACGTGACCGTCACCGGCATGGGCAACGACCTCAGGGTCGACAACGCATCCGTGGTCTGCGGTGGCGTGCAGACGGCCAACGCCACGGTCTACATGATCGACACCGTCCTGATGCCACCGACGAACTAACCGGCGGCACAACTGAATCAGGAAGGCAGCCCGCGCTCCCCCGGCGCCGGGCTGCCTTCCGCGCGCCCATCGGGCATCGCGGCCGACGGGTCAACCGACGCCTCTATCTTCAGAATCATGTTGTCCCGCAATGTGAACACGAGCACTGCGAACAGCCGACGATTCGTGAACGCCAACACAGCGGGCTGACCCACGGGTCCACTGACCAGCGTCGCTCCCTGTCCGAGGTATCGCAGCAGATTCACCGCGACATCATGCGGCCCGTGGTTGATCTGCGGTGGCGGGGCTCCGTCACCGATGATGGTGCCGGCACCCCACACCGTCGGATCCAGGATCGCAGTCAACGCTTGCAGGTCACCGTTCGCGCAGGCGGTGATGAACTTCTCGGTGACCAATTGATGTTCGACGTCGCCGACCTCGGCCAGCCGCGGCGACGCGTCGGCGAACTTCGCCCTGGCCCTGCGCGCCAGTTGTCTGCAGGTACCGACGGGTCTGCCTACTGTCTCGGCGATCTCGACGAACGGCAGTTGAAAGACGTCGTGGAGCACGAACGCGACCCGCTCCCCCGGGCTGAGCCGACGCAGCACCTCCAGCAGCGCCGCGCGAACGTCATCGTCGAGAGTCACCCGGTCAGCCGGCTCGAGGTCGGGTGAGATCGCGGTCTCGAGCGCACCGAAGTCGTCGGTGTATTCGCGGCGTACCCGCGCCGAGCGGATCTGGTCGAGGCACAGGCGTCCGGCGACGACGGTGAGCCAGGCGCGGAAGTCATCGATCTGCCCGGCATCCGTGCGCGCGAGCCGCAGGAACGCCTCCTGCGCGACGTCCTCGGCCCCACCGATGTCGCCAAGCATCTGATAGGCAAGATTCACCAGGTAGGGACGGTGAGCGCGCCATGCGGCGTCGATCGACGGTGAACCGCTCATGATTCAAGGACGAAACACGACGCCGAGAAGTTACGGGCTTCAATCAGTAACTTTCTCGACGGCCGCCCCGTCCTAGCTGCCATGAACGCAATTCTCGTCACGGGCGCAACCGGGAACGTCGGTCGCCCACTGGTCACACAACTCGTCAGCGCAGGAGCCGAGGTCCGCGCGGTCACCCGCGACCCGAGCACCGCAAGGTTTCCCGCCGGTGTGGAGGCGGTGGGCTCGGCTTCGGCAGGACTCGACGGCGCCTCTGCGGTGTTTCTCAACTCCCGTGCCGTCGGCGACGAACTCGAGCCGTTGGTGAAGTCCGCCCGGCTGGCCGGAGTCACCCGCCTCGTGGCACTGTCGGCGATCAACGCCGACGACGACTTTTCGCGGCAGCCGTCGCGCTATCGCGGCGACCGCAACAAGGAGGTCGAACAACTCGCGGTCGACTCGGGCCTCGAGTGGGTGAGTCTGCGCCCAACCGTGTTCGTCTCGAACTTCTTCGGCATGTGGGCTCCCCAGCTTCGCGCGGACGACGTCGTCGCGGGCCCGTTCGCGCAGGCGTCGACAGCGCCGATCGCCGACCGTGACGTGTCCGCAGTGGCCGCGCATGCTCTGCTCACCGATGAGCTTGTCGGTCAACGGATTCCGCTGACCGGCCCGCAGGCCATGACCAACACGGAGCTGGTCGACGTCGTCGGCGGGGTCCTGGGCCGTCAGCTCTCTTACCGCGAGATCCCCGTCGCCCAGATGCAGCAACGTTTTGTCGACATGGGCTTTTCGGCCGAATTCGCCGACGCCTATGTCGCGCTCCTCGCGGCGACCGTCGGTACGCCTGCGCTGGTGACCTACGACGTCGAGAAGATCCTCGGCCGCCCACCCGAATCGTTCGCCGACGCGGTATCGGCGAACCAAGAATTGTTCACGAATCAATAAGGGAGAGACAATGTCTGATCGCAAACCACCGTGGTATCTCAAGCCGATGAACCGGTTCGTCAAGACAATCCAGAAGCTCGGCATCCCGGCGGGACCGTCACAGATTCTGACGGTCCCGGGCAGGAAGTCCGGCAAGTTGCGCAGCACGCCGATGACACCGTTCACCCACGATGGCGGTCTATACACCGTCGCCGGTTATCCCGGCGCCGATTGGGCGGCCAACGCCCGCGCGGCGGGCGCGGGAACGCTCACCCGGGGCCGCAGATCCCGACAAGTCAGGATCGTCGAACTCGACCCGGTCCAGGCCGGTCCGGTACTTCGCAGTTTCGCCACCGAAGTGCCGGTGGGAGTGGGGTTTGCGAAGCGGTCGGGACTGGTGCGCGAAGGCACGCCGGACGAATTCGAGGCTCTCGCCGGTGAGCTGGCGGTCTTTCGCTTCGATCCGCAGGACTGAGCGAATCGATGGCCGTCGAGTCAGGCGGCTCAGGTCGACCGGAAGGTCATCGCATCGCCGTTCATGCAGTAACGGAGACCTGTGGGTGGCGGACCGTCGTCGAATACATGGCCGAGGTGACCTCCGCAGCGTCGGCAGAGGACCTCGGTGCGGGACACACCGATGCTGTCGTCGGCGCGCTCGAGTACCGCGCCGTCCAGCGGTTGCCAGAAGCTTGGCCACCCGGTCCCGCTGTCGAACTTCGTATCGGATGCGAACAGATCCAACGCACAGCCGGCGCAGCTGAAGACACCGTGGTCGTGTTCATCGTTGAGCGGACTGCTGTAGGGCATCTCGGTGCCCGCTTTTCTCAGTACGTTGTACTGGTCGGCGGACAACAGTTGCTGCCATTCCGCGTCGGTATGGGTGACCTCGAAGTCACCTGGACTGGCCGTGGCCGAACGCGCGCGGGCAGTCGTCGCGACGATGGTTGCCACGATGGCGCCCGCGCCGTAGAAAAAGCGCCGTCTCGTCAGATCCACAGCACCCGCCTTCGCCGGTCGGCTTGCCGTAGACCAGATTACGCCGCACTCGATCACGTAATCGTTGCCGCAGAGTCGTTGTCACGGAACGGTAAGAACCCACCGATGGCCGCGTCACGCGCCTTCCAGCTGCTGGTACAGCCCGTACATGTCGAGCTGGCCCCGGTGGGTGACGAGCATGTCGCCCTGAAATCGGTCGATGTGGATGCCGGCCACCGAGACCGCGTTGCCGGTCGGCGCGATGCCACGAAACTCGCCGGTGTGCGTGCCCACGAACCGGCAACGCGATACGCCATGGGAGCCGTCGACCAGTACCTCGTCGAGTTCGTGACGGCCGTCGGGGAATGCCGTGAAAAACTCGTCCAGGCAGCCGATCCACTGGTCCCATCCGACCGGTCCGCCGCCGCCGACCTCGACGACCACCCGCTGGGACACGACAGCCTCGAGCGTCGCCCGGTCATTTCGGTCGATGGCCGCATACAGGCAGTGCACGAGATCACGGACCTCGTCCCCCTCAAAAGCCATCACTACCTCACCTTTCCGATGATGTTCTCGGCGAACTGCTCGATGGGCCCGCGATAGCGCTCGACGTCGTCTCCGGGCAGGTCTTCACCCATCCACGGGGCGCACATCACGGCGGTGATGCCGGCGTCCTCGGCCCGTTTGTACAGGTCCGGCGACGGCGGTTCCATCAGCGCCAGCAAGATGTCGAAAGGCTCATTGCCCCTGCCATATTCATGCCGCAGCTTGGTGATCTTGTCGACGTAGGACACGGCCTCGTCCCATCCGTACGCGTAGCCGACCCAGCCATCGCACATCAGGGCCGCCCGCCGCAGCGCCGCCTCGGACTCACCGCCGCAGAGGATGGGGACGGGCGCCTCCGGATGAGGTTCGATCATCATCTCGGGCACCTGGTAGTACTCCCCGCTCCAGGAGACCCAACCGCCACTCCACAGTTCGCGTAGTGCCGGGATCATCTCGTTGAGCCGCTTACCACGGGTCGTGAAGTCCTGGCCCAGGATGTCGTACTCCTCGCGCATCCATCCGACGCCGACGGCGAGTGACACCCGGCCCTGCGACAGCGCCGCCGCGGTCGCGACCTGCTTGGCCACCTCCAACAGGGGGCGCGCCGGCGCAATGTAGACCGCGTTGGAAAACCGCAGCCGGCTCGTCACAGCGGCCATGGCACCGATCTGCACCCAGCAGTCCGGCCACGACGTCTCCGGTGGCCACGGAGGCTTACCGCTGGGGTGGTCCGGATAGGGCGAGGACAGGTTGCGGGGATAGATGAGGTGATCGGCAGTGACCATGCCGTCGTAGCCGGCCTCGTCGAGCATGCGCGCCAGCGGCAGGATTTCTGACGTTTTCATGAACGGAGTGCCCGACCAAAACTGCATCCTGTTTCTCTACCGGGAAATTCGGGCAGCATCAATGGCATGCCCACATTGCTGTGGTTCCGGCGCGATCTGCGATTGCACGATCTGCCCGCTCTGCTGGACGCGTCGACGGCCGACGGCGAAGTCCTCGCCTGCTACATCCTGGACCCGCGCCTGAAGGCATCCTCGGGGCAGCGCCGGCTGCAATATCTATACGACGCGTTGCGCGATCTGCAGGACAGCCTTGACGGGCGCCTGCACGTGTCCCGGGGTCGTCCGGAGAAGCGAATTCCTTCCCTGGCGAGGGCGATCGGCGCCTCCGCGGTGCACGTGTCCGGGGACTACACGCCCTTTGGCAGGCGGCGCGACGACGCCGTTCGCGAAGCGCTGGGCGACGTGCCCCTCGAAGCGTCGGGATCGCCCTACCTCGTATCGCCGGGACGGGTCACCAAGGACGACGGCACGCCCTACAAGGTGTTCACCCCCTTCTTCGCCGCCTGGCAGAAACATGGGTGGCGGTCACCGGCGTCGTCCGGTCCGAAATCCGCGCAATGGATCGACCCCAAGGACGTGTCGGGCGGGGTGAAGATCCCCGACCTCGGTGTCGAGTTGGAGCTTCCCGCGGGCGAGGGTGCGGCCCGGCGTCAGTGGAAGTCGTTCGTGCGCAAGCAACTCGAGGGTTACAACGAGGATCGCAACCGGCCGGACCTACCTGCCACCAGTCGGATGTCGGCGCATCTGAAGTTCGGTGCCATCCACCCGCGCACCATGGCGGCCGATCTCGGTAAGAGTGCGGGTGCGCAGGCGTATCTACGCGAGCTGGCGTTCCGCGACTTCTACGCCGCCGTGCTCAACGAATGGCCCGACAGCGCCTGGTGGAACTGGAACAAGGCGTTCGACAAGATTCAGGTCGACGACAACAAGGACGCGCGCAAGCAGTTCGAGGCGTGGAAAGCCGGCCGCACCGGGTTCCCGATCGTCGACGCCGGCATGCGGCAGCTCGCCGAGACGGGCTTCATGCACAACCGCGTGCGAATGATCGTGGCGTCGTTTCTCGTCAAGGACCTGCACCTGCCGTGGCAGTGGGGCGCTCGCTGGTTCCTCGACCAACTGGTCGACGGCGACATGGCGAACAACCAGCACGGCTGGCAGTGGGCCGCGGGGTGCGGCACCGACGCCGCACCCTATTTCCGGGTGTTCAACCCGACGACGCAGGGCGAGAAGTTCGACCCCGACGGTGAATACGTGCGGCGGTGGGTTCCCGAAATCGACGACGACGATTACCCGGATCCGATCGTCGACCACAAGGAGGAGCGGGCCGAGGCCCTGCGCCGCTACGGCGCGATCACTTGATGATCTGTCCGCCGTCGACCGGCAGCGCCACCCCGGTGAGATACCGACCCGAGTCGCCGCACAGGTACACCATCGTGTCGCTGATGACCTCGGGCTCGACGGGCGGATTGTCCAGCAGGGGTCGCTGCGACGGGCTGAAGTTCGGATGCTCCGCGGACCACTCCGCCATCGCCTCGTTGTAGATCATCGGCGTCGCCACCCCACCGGGATGCACCGTATTGACGCGAATGTTCTTCTCGGCCAAGGCTATTGCGAAGTGTCGCATCAGCCCGATCACGCCGTGCTTGGCGGCGGTGTATCCCGCCGCACCGTGGCTGGCCGTCCCGAAGTCGACGGTGACCGGCCGGAATCCCGCGGCCGAACTGGTGATCACGATGGCCCCGCCGTCGCCGTGCTCGAGCATCGCGGGCAACGCGGCCACGATCGTGAAGTAGACGCCGTTGAGCATCACGTTCACCGCGTCGACGAAGGCCCCGATCTGGGCGCCCGGCTGGCCGGCGGCAGGCAGAATCCCCGCATTGGCGAGCACGAAGTCGATGCGCCCGAACTCGGCAACGCCTCTGGCCACCACGGCCTTCAGCTGTTCGAGGTCGCGGACGTCCGCGCGCTCTGCAACGATCCGGCGACCGGTCTTCTCGACCAGTTTCACCGTCTCGTCGAGATCCTCGGGTGTCGCCATCGGATAGGCGACACTGTCGAGCTGGTCACACAGATCCACCGCGATGATGTCGGCGCCCTCCTCGGCGAACCGCACCGCGTGGGCACGGCCCTGACCCCGCGCCGCACCGGTGATGAACGCGACTTTTCCGTCGAACTGGTCTGCCATGACGCATGACCCTACGGGCGCGCGCAATACCCCGGAAAACCGCATATGCCAGAATGTCGGCAGTTGTCCGCCCACCCCGAGGAGCAGCAGTGACCACCACTGAGGTCGTGCGTTACACCGGCGCCAACAACGTTGACGTCGAGGAAGTGCCGTCGGCCAACTGGGGATGGTCGAAGGAGAACTTCAAGGCGATCCACCTCGGCGGCATCGTGTCGGCGCTCTTCTTGCTGGCGATGCTGCACGGCAACCACGTGGGTCACGTCGAGGACGCGTTTCTCATCAGCTTCGCGGCGCTGATCCTCATCCTGGTCGGCCGGGACTGGTGGCTGCGCCGCCGCGGCTGGATCCGCTAGACCGAATACAGCGGGCGCAGCGCGTCCGCGCCGAGGCTGAACAGCGTCTCTGTTTCTATGACCTGGGTTGTCGACACCGTCGCCGCGCTCAGCGCATGGGCCTTGAAGGCACGCGCAGCCGAACTCAGCTTGTGTTCGACGGGGTCAGCCTTCCGGCTGAACTCGGCGGGCCAGTCCTGACCCCACACCGTCACCTGGGTCAGTCCCCGCTTCAAGATCCCGAGGACGCCTGCCCGGATTCGGTCATCGGCGAGCACCCCTGCGCTGACGGCCAGCGCACCGCCGAGCGAGGCCATCTTGATCACCTCGGGCAATTCGGCGTCGACGTGCGACGCACCAAGGATCGCGACCGGCCGCGTGTCGCCGTCGTCGGTGAGCACCACCTTGACGTCCCACCCGGCTCTGGCCTTGTCACACATCCATCCGCCGGCGGATCCAACCAGGTCGGCGACGCTCGAGGCGACCACGGTCAGCTGGTAGCGGCGACTCCCGATGGGATTCGATTCGTCGAGGGGCAGAGGCACCTACAGAGCGTGACACTTTCTCGATGATCTGTAAAGAACGAGTTTTGGTGCCGGCATAACGAGTCGTCGCAAATCTGTAAAGCATGAATTCAATTAGATCGAGGTCACCCCGCCGCGGCGGCTAATGGCATGACGGCCCCTACCTCCGTCAGCTCGACGGGTAGGCCCGCCGCCTGACGTATCTCGACGAACGCGTCGATCATGGCGTCGGTGGCCTCGTGCGGATCGGCGAGTGTGATGTCGTCGGTCAGCACGGAGATCGCGAGCTGGTCGACGTAACTCCAGACCGTGATGTTCATGCCACTGCCGGCGACCACCGGCCCGACGGAGTAGATCTCCGTGACGAGCCCGCCTTCGATCGAGCCGCGATCGCGGGGGCCTGGCACATTCGAGACCGTCAGGTTGAACACGCTCGCCGACTCGACTCGACGGGCCTGCCGGCGGAATATCCCCGGCGCCATCGCCGGCGGAAGGTAGGACATCCACGCGGGCAGCACCGCAGGCCCGAGCAGCTGGTGGTTCTCCTTGGCGATGCCGGTGGACAACGCCGTCAGCCGCACTCGCTCCATCGGATCGTCGACGTGCACCGGCAACGACGGAGTGATGTACGTGAACTCATTGCCGGCCAACCGCTCTCGCGAGGGGTTGGTGCTAACCGGCACACCCGCGAGCAGTGGCTCGTCGGCACGCCCGTCGTAACGCAACTGCAGGCAGCGCAGCGCGCCCGCGACCGTCGCCAACACGATGTCGTTCAGCGTCACGCCCAGGTGCTTGGCGGTCTCCTTCACATCGGACAACGCCAACGGCGCCGTGGCAAACCGCCGCCCCGGGGTGACCACGTGATTGACGAAGCACGACGGCGGCGCGAAATTGCGGGCCAGGTCCGGATGCGTGCCACGCTCTTTGGACCGCTGCCGGACCCGCGAAACCCCCGCCGCCGTCTCGCTCACCAGCCGTGGCAGCTTTCGGATCAGGCCGACGTGATCGCGCCCCGCTTCGGCCAGCAGGCGGCCCCGGGTGCGGGGCATGTTGTTCAGGTTCGGCATCACGTCACCGGATACCAGCGAGTCCATCGCCTTCGACATCTGGTTGGCAGACGCGACCCCGTCAGCGAGTACGTGGTGGACCTTGTGAACGATGGCAATCCGGTCGTCCGCCAGACCCTCGACGAGGTACATCTCCCACATCGGACGAGCGCGGTCCAGCGGAGTGCTGGCGATCTCGCCGATGAGCACATCGAGTTCGCGCCGACCGCCAGGCGCGGGCACGCGCGCCTGGCGGAGGTGGTAGTCGAGGTCGATGTCGTCGTTCTCCACCCACATGGGGTGATGAAGCTTCATGGGGATGTCGACGAGTTGGTAACGCAGCGGCGTCAGCGCCATCAGTCGCGGATAGGCGACCTGCCGGAACAAGTCGAAGTCGAAGCCGTCGACACCGGATACGTCGAGGATTCCGATCTTCAGCGTGTGCATGTGGACTTCGGGCGTTTCGCTGTACAGCATCAGGGCGTCGACGCCGTTGAGTCGTTTCATGTGCCCCCATTCGACTACCAACCCAGCAATCCCCCAATTGCACTCCTTCGGTGGCCCGGTCACGTGACTTCGGCAAAGAAATGACACTTCTCAAACGCTTTGTAAAGCTAGGTCCATGAGTCTCGTCACCGGGCGCGGTCCGCTGAGTAGAGATCCTGCCGGATGGTTCACGCCGCCGGTGGCCTCGGGCACCGTTTATGTCGAACCTCACCCCCGACGGGTGCAGGCGTTGCGCGACGGTCATTCGGTGATCGACACCGAGCGGGCGCTACTGGTGCACCGGGCCGACCGCCCCTTGAGCTACGCGTTCCCGGTGGGCGAGATCGGGGATCTTCCGGGCGAGCCGGTGACCGAGGCGCCGGGTTACGTCCAGGTGCCGTGGGATGCGGTCGACGCATGGCTGGAGGAAGGTCGCCGCCTCGTCCACTACCCGCCGAACCCGTATCACCGGGTCGACTGCCGGCCCACGAACCGCAGGCTGCGCGTCGCATTCGAGGGCGAGGTTCTGGTGGACACCACCGATACGGTGATCGTCTTCGAAACGGCGCTGGAACCCCGGCTCTACGTTGCCCCCTCGCTGGTGCGCACCGATCTGCTGCGGCGTTCGCAGACGAGCAGCTACTGCAACTACAAGGGCTATGCGACGTATTGGTCTGCCGGCACCGTCGACGACATCGCGTGGAGTTACGAGGACCCGCTGCCCGAAACTCAGCCCATCAGAGGGTTTTTCAGCTTCGATGCAGGCAAGGTCAAGGTTGTGGCAGCACTGCCACAGGCTTGAACTTTCCTACGGATGCGTAGGTTACGGTTGCGTACGTTTTCGCTGCTCAGCCACACTTCGAATGGCTACAGCGAAGGGAACAGCCGTGGGGCACTACATCGCAAATGTCCGTGACTTCGAGTTCAACCTCTTCGAGGTATTCCGCCTCGGTGAGGTGCTGGACGCAGGCGGCTATGGGGACCTCGACGCCGACACGATACGAACGATGCTCGAGGAGGTCGCCAGGCTGGCCGAAGGGCCCGTCGCTGCATCGTTTGTCGACGCCGACCGTCATCCTCCGGTGTTCGATCCCGACAGCCACAGCGTCAGCGTGTCGGCGGAACTGGCCAAAACGGTGCAGACCATCAAGTCCGCGGACTGGTGGCGGATCGGTATTGCCGAGGAGATCGGCGGTATCCCGGCACCCGCACCACTCGCGTGGGCGGTGTTGGAGATGCTGATGTGCGCGAATTCGTCCGCGACTTTCCTGTGGGCGCTCGGTCCGACGATGGCCAATGCACTCTACGTGGAGGGCAACGAGCAACAAAAACAATGGGCTGGAGTGGCTCTGGAACGCGGCTGGGCGGCAACCATGGTGTTGACCGAGCCCGACGCAGGCTCCGACGTCGGCGCCGCCCGCGCGAAAGCGATCGCCCAGCCGGACGGCACGTGGCATATCGAAGGAGTGAAGCGATTCATCTCCGGCGGCGACGTCGCCGACACCGCCGAGAACATCTTTCACCTGGTGCTGGCACGGCCCGAGGGCGCGGGCCCCGGCACCAAAGGGCTCAGCCTGTTCTTCGTGCCGAACTATCTCTTCGACCCCGAAACGCTTGAACTCGGCTCTCGCAATGGGGTTTTCGCAACCGGCCTTGAGCACAAAATGGGTTTGAAGTCGTCGCCGACGTGCGAGCTGAGCTTCGGCGTCCATGGTGTGCCCGCGGTCGGCTATCTCGTCAGCGACGTGCACAACGGAATCGCGCAAATGTTCACCGTCATCGAGCACGCCCGCATGACCATCGGGGTCAAGGCCGCCGGCACGCTGTCAACGGGTTATCTGAATGCGTTGGCCTACGCCAAAGACCGCATCCAGGGCGCCGATATGACGCAGATGACGGACAAGACCGCGCCGCGCGTGGCGATCATCGCCCACCCCGACGTGCGACGGAGCCTGATGACGCAGAAGGCCTACGCCGAAGGGCTGCGCGCGCTCTACATGTACGCCGCGGCCCACCAGAACAACGATGTCGCCCAGCATGTTTCGGGAGCAGACCCGCAGATGGCCCATCGGGTCGACGATCTGCTGCTGCCCATCGTCAAGGGCGTCGGTTCGGAACGCGCATACGAGATCCTGACCGAATCGCTGCAGACGCTAGGCGGGTCGGGTTTCCTCCAGGACTATCCGATCGAGCAGTACATCCGCGATGCGAAGATCGACTCATTGTACGAGGGCACGACCGCGATCCAGGCGATGGACTTCATCTTCCGAAAGGTCTTCCGCGACAACGGCGCTGCGCTGGCCCACGTGGCAACGCAGATCAGCGCGTCCATCGAGGGCTGCGATGCGGCGCTGAAACCGCAATCGGACCAACTGCGGATCGCGCTTGCCGACATTCAGGCGATGACGGCGAAGCTCACCGAATACTTGATGGCCGCCTCCGAACAACCGCCGGAGATCTACAAGATCGGCCTCGCCTCGGTGCGCTACCTGATGGCCGTCGGGGATCTGATCATCGGATGGCGACTGCTGGTACAGGCGGATGTCGCACACGCGGCACTGACGGCTGGAGCGACAGGCAGTGACGAGGCCTTCTATCGAGGCAAGGTCGCGACAGCCGTGTTCTTCGCTGCGAACATGCTGCCGAGGATCACCACGATCCGCGGCATCGTCGAGACCATCGACGACGACATCATGCGCCTGCCCGAAGCGGCGTTCTAACTGCCGCTCAGGCGGGGAACAACGCGAGCGCATTCGCGCGTTCGATCGCCGAGCGCGGTGGCGTCCAGCGCCGGGTACGTCCCGAGCCCCGCGAACCGCGGCTGAGCACTCAGGCGGCCGAGCCGGGTTCGGTGAGGCCGTCCAGATCGGGTAGCGGCCGGCGGCAGATCTCACCGGCCTCCTCGGCCGGCAGACCGAACAACCGCAGGATGTCCTCTGTCACAGCGTCAGTCGCCGCCGCGTCGTCGCGGTCGGGTTGATTGCGCAATAGGTTGCCCAACCCCAGAAGTGCACCGCCGGCCATCGCCAACGCGAGTTCGGGATCGTCGACGGTGAAGCGCCCCGCCCGCTTGGCCTCTTGGATATCGCGCAGAGCGCGGGGCGCCAGCCCCTTTTCGGAAGCCAACAGCTGCATGCCATTCGCCAACAGGATCTGGCTCTCCTGGGGACGACGCCGGAACAACCGCCCGGTCAGCCGGTAGCTCCGGGCGAAAGTTTCGGCGGGGTCGTCGATCGACGGAGTGAGTGCATCGAGCAGGGCGCCGTGGGAGTCGAGCACCTCGGTGACCGCAGCCTCGAACAACTGCTCCTTGCTCTCGAAGTGGTTGTAGAAGGAACCCATCCCCACATCGGCCGCCTGGGTGATTTCCAGGACCGGCGCGTTGACCTTGCCCGCGGCGATGAAGCTCTGCGCCGCCTTGATCAACGCGGCACGCGTGCGTTGTTTACGCCGTTCCAGGCGGTTGGACGACGGCTCCGGTTGTTCGCTCACCCACTCACGGTAGCAGAGTTCCTCACTTTTGAGGATTTCGTCAGAAAGTCTTGACTGAGTGTTGCATCGTATGTGACGATTTCGTCAGTCAGGAAGGAATACCTCCATGAGCAGCACCATCGGCGCGCACAGCGAGCTGCACAGCGAGCAGGGCGGACGCGACGGCGAGCACTGCGGACGGTCCCGCAACCCGGTCATCAAGGTCGCCGACATCGCCTGGCTGGAATTCGAGAAGCCGGATCTGGCCCGCGCGGAAGCGTTCGCGCGCGCCTTCGGGTTCGCCACCGCACTGCGCACCCCCGACGAACTGCACCTGCGCGGCGCGGACGCCGCCGCACCGTGCGTGATCCTGCGCCGCGGCCCACGGTCACGGTTCGTCGGGACCGCATTCAGGGCCCAGGACGACGGCGATGTGCTCCGCCTTGCCGATGCCGTCGGTGCCCGGGTACGGGCGTTGCCCGAATCGATCGGCGGCGTATCGGTCGATCTGGTGGACCCGAGCGGAGGTCGGATCTGCGTGGTCTCCGGTATGCACGCGCTCCCAGAATTACCGAAGCAACGGCCGCACACCTTCAACTTCGGGCACCGGACTCGACGCACCAATGAGACGCAGCGGCCCGCACGCGTACCGGCGACAGTGCAGCGCCTCGGTCACGTCGTGATGCAGACGACCGACTACACCGCGACGTTGAACTGGTATCTCGACCACCTCGGCATGATCGTCAGCGACTTCCTCTACTACCCCGGCCAGCGCGATCGCGGTCCGGTGATGAGCTTCATCCGCGCCGACCGCGGATCGCTGGCCACCGATCATCACACGCTGGCCCTGGCGCTCGGCCCGGACAACCGGTACGTGCACTCGGCATACCAGGTGTGCGATCTGGACGCACTTGCCGCCGGTGGTGAATACCTTTGTGAGCGTGGCTATTTCCGGTCATGGGGCATCGGGCGCCACATCCAGGGCAGCCAGCTGTTCGATTACTGGCGCGATCCCGACGGATTCCTCGTCGAGCACTTCGCCGACGGCGACATGTTCGACAACACCCTGGAACCGGGCTGGGCACCGTTCACTGCGTCGGGGCTGTCTCAATGGGGGCCCGCTGTCACCAAGGATTTCCTCGGCATCAATCCCAAAGCGCTTCCCCACGAAGCACGTTCAATCTTGAACGCCCTACGCGACGACAACGAGTTCACCCTCACCCGCCTCCGCGGCCTGATGAAAGTAGCCACCTCGTGACCATTTCCGTTCTCCGCACCGCCGACGCCTGGTGGGTGCAGACCCCGACCGGTGCGGCGAAAATCGCCACTGCCGCGACCACCACCGGCGAGCTGCTCGCAGACCGCGAAGCCATCGAGCGCGCTGAGCACAGCACCGACTCGGTCCCGGTCGAAACCCTGACGCTGATCTCCCCGGTGACACGACCGTGCCGGGTCGTGGCCCAGATGACCAACTTCGCATCGCACGTCAAGGACGCGGGTATGGACCCGACGTCGATCCCACTCACCTTCTTCCGCAAGTCGTCTGCGTCGATCAGCGGTCCCTTCGACGACATCGTCAAGCCCGGCCACGTGAAGTTTCTCGACTACGAAGTCGAGATCGGCCTGGTGATCGGGCGCGACATACCGGTCGGCACGGCGATCTCCGAATCCGCACTGTCCGACTACATCGCGGGACTCGTCGTCACCAACGATGTCTCGGCACGCGACATCCAGCTCCCCCAGACCCAGTTCTACGAGGCCAAGTCCTATCCGACGTTCACCCCAGTCGGGCCGGCGCTCGTCCTGCTCGACGCCGACGAACTCAAACGCTTCACCGATCTGCGCCTGCGGTTGCGCGTCAACGGCGAGATTCGGCAGGACATGGTCGTCGGTGCCGACATGATCTACCGGCCGGTGCAGGCGCTGGAATCGTTGGCCCGGTTCCAGGATCTCGCTGTGGGCGACCTCGTGATGACGGGCACGCCGGTCGGAACCGCCTTGAGCGCACCACCGAAGCCGATCGAGATCATCGGGTCGCTGCTTCCGCCCGCCGTCAAATGGAAGGCGTTCTTCAAGCGCCAGGCCAAGAACCCGAAGTATCTGAAGAACGGCGACAAGGTGGAGCTCAGCGTCGCGACCGACGACGGCGCCATCGACCTCGGTGTGCAACGCACCACCGTGAGGTACGCGTGACGCTGATGGCCTCACCTCCCGTCGTCATCGTGGGAGCGGGCCCCACCGGTACCACCGCCGCAACCCTGTTGGCGCAGTGGGGAGTTCGCTGTCTACTTCTGGACCGGTGGTCCGCTGTCTACCCCCAGCCGCGGGCGGTACACCTCGACGACGAGATCTATCGCGTCCTGGCCCGACTCGGCATCGCTGACGAGTTCGCCGCCATCTCACGGCCCGCACAAGGCTTGCGCCTACTAGACCCCGCGCTGCGGGTGCTCGCTGAATTCCGGCGTGACACCGCGCTGTCCGTCAACGGCTACCCCCAGGCCAACATGTTCGACCAGCCCGACCTCGAGACGCTGCTGCGAGCCAACCTGAAGCGCCACCCGGGCGTCGAAATGCGGGGGAACGTCGAGGTCACCGGAATCACTGAGCACGGCGACGGCCGGCTCAGGGTCACCTACGTCGACCGCACCGACGATTCCACTCACCTCGTCGACACCGACTACGTGCTGGGCTGCGACGGCGCCAACAGCGTTGTGCGTGAACAGATCGGCATCCGCATGCACGATCTGAAGTTCGACCAGCGTTGGCTTGTGATCGACGCCGCCACCGACGCCGACCTCGGCCAGTGGGACGGGGTCCACCAGGTGTGCGATCCCGTACGGGCGGGCACGTATATGCGCATCGGGCCGTCGCGGTATCGCTGGGAATTCCGGCTCCTGCCCGGCGAGACGGCCGACGATTTCCGGACCATCGAGGCGCTGCGTCCGCTGCTCGCGCCGTGGACATCCGGTGTCGCCGACGATGAGGTCGAGTTGATCCGCGTCACCGAGTACACCTTTCGCGCGCGGATTGCCGAACAGTGGCGGCGCGGCAACGTCTTCCTGCTCGGTGACGCCGCACATCTCACACCGCCGTTCATCGGCCAGGGGCTCGGCGCGGGACTGCGCGACGCCATGAACCTCGCGTGGAAACTCGCAGGCGTCATCGCGGGCGAGCTTCCGCCGGACGCGCTCGACAGCTACGAGCAGGAGCGTAAACCCCACGCCAGGAGCATGATCCGGCTCGCGCTGGGCGTGGGCTGGGCCATGACTGCCGGCGGGGACTTCGGCAATGCCGTCAGGCGTCTGTTCGTCACCCGCATGCGGTTGGTCCCGGGGTTACGCAAGAAGATCGTCGGCAGCCGCACGCCGGCCCTGCACCGGTCGGCTTTCGTGGGGCGGACGTACGTGCCCGGACAGCTTCCGGGAACACTCTGCCCCAACCAGTTGTGCTCCGACGGACGCCGACTCGATGATGTCCTCGGCGACGGCTTCACAGTCGTCACCGCTATCCTGCCCACCGATGCGCAGCGCTCAGCGCTCGACGCTCGTGGCGTCGCCGTCCACGTAGCGGCGCCCGGCTCCGAACTCGCCGAGTGGCTTCGAGACGGTCACGCGACAGCGGCGGTCATCCGGCCTGATCGCACCGTCATGTGCGCCGGACGGGATCTGCAGAAGCTCTATGAAGTTGTCCCGAATTTCAGCTGTGACACCAGGATCCGGTCCCATGCTTAGACGCCGCAGCGGCATTCCCACTCACGGGTCGAACCTCTACACGACCGAGGCCATCGTCGACCCATATCCGCACTACTCCGCGCTGCGCGAACTCGGCCCCGTCGTGTGGCTGTCGCGACACCGCGTCTATGCACTGCCGAGGTACACCGAATGCAAAGCGGTGCTGCGGGACGACAAGACCTTCGTCTCCGGCAAGGGTGTGGCGCTCAACCCGCTGACCAATCGGCTGTCGCGGGGTACGACGCTGAGCAGTGACGGAGCCGAGCACGATCAGCGCCGCAAGCTCGTCGCGCACCGGTTGCTCCCCCGCGCCCTGCGCGCTATCGACGACGACGTGCGGGCCCAGGCCGCCCGTGTGGTGGAGGCCGCACTGGCTCGGGGCGAGGTCGACGGTGTCGAGGATCTCGCCTGTGCACTGCCGCTGGCGGTGGTGCCCGACCTGATCGGGTGGCCCCTCGAACAACGCGCTGACCTTATGCCCTGGGGCGCAGCCACTTTCGACATCCTCGGCCCGATGAACCGGCACGGGCTGCGGTCGCTGCCCGCGAGTCTCCGCATGCTCACCTACGCCCGCCGTGTCGTGCGCGAGCGCAGCCTCATCGAGGGCAGCGTCGGCCATGAGGTCCTGCTGGCCGCCGAAGACGGCAAGGTGAACTTGGCTGAATGCGCGCCGCTGATGATCGACTACATCGCCCCGTCGCTCGACACCACGATCAGCGCCATCTCCAACGCGCTTAACCTGTTTGCCTCGCACCCCGAGCAGTGGCAGCTGTTGAAGGAGGAGCCCGGCCTGATCCCCAATGCGGTCAACGAGATCGTGCGATACGAATCGCCGTTGCGGGCGTTCACCCGACGGGTGCGCATACGCACTGAGATCGAAGGACACCCCATCCCCGAAGGCGCACGAGTCCTGGTTCTCTACTCCTCGGCCAACCGCGACGAGCGTGAATGGGATGCACCCGAGAGTTTCGACATCACGCGCGATGCGACTCGTCAACTCGGGTTCGGACACGGCGCCCACGCCTGCGCGGGACAGGGATTGGCGCGTCTGGAGACTCAGGCGATGCTGCAGGCACTTGCCGAACGCGTCGAAAGGATCGAGCTTTCCGGTACGCCGACGTGGGCGATCAACAACATCATCCGACGATACGAACATCTGCCGCTGAAACTGATCGCCGCGTGACAACGAAAGGGAACACGCTTCGATGACTGCCGCCATGACGCACACCTACACCGATCCGCCGCAGCGGATAACCGACGGGTTGGACGGCGGTGGAACTACGCAGAACCTGTTCGACCGAGTCGCAGCTCTGCTTGACGAACTCCCGCAATCTCGCGTCGCGAGCGGCAATACCGATGGGGAACGCGAGAAACTCGGCGACACCACGGTGACCCACCGATTCGTCGACGCCGCTGGCGAGCGAAACCGTGAAGTGGCATTACGTGGAAGCCGGCGATCCGTCGGCGCCGTCGGTGGTGTTCCTCCACGGTGTCCCCGACTCGTGGTGGCAATGGCACTACGCTCTGGAGTCGCTCAGCGATGCCTATCACTGTGTGGCAATCGATTTGAAGGGCTACGGGCAGTCCGACAAACGCACCGGCGACTACCGCCAACAGGGTGTCGCGGACCAGCTTCACGCGCTTCTCAATGAGATCGGCATCGCCGAGTTCGCCTTGGTGACGCATGACCGCGGCACGCCGCCGGGAGATCACCTCGTCAGCGCTCTGGGCGACCGGGTCACCGGCTACGCCCGTGGACAACAGCACCTGTGGCATCTGCATCCCAGCCTGCATCCTCAGGAGCAGCTTTTCACCTCACGGGATGCTCCCGCGATCCTCGCTGATGCCGCGCGGTTCGTCACGACCGCCTACACCTGGCTGGCGGAACGGCCGGTGGCGGCAGAGGATCTCGTGCGCACCATCGATGAGTTCGGACACGAAGGTATCGCCTCGTCCGTGCCGAGGTACTTCCACTCGTCGTCGTTTCGGCAGGAATGGATCGATCGGCGCACGAAACTGCTGGACTCCTGGAGGGCGCCGGTTCTCCTCCTGCAGGGCAAGCATGACCCGGTGCAGCCGTACGAGTTCTACACCGACCCCGCTGTTCTGCAGTTGCTGCCGGAGGGCAGCGGTGTCCACCTATTCGACACCGGACATTTCTGGCCCTTCGAGGCCCCGCACGAGACTGTCGACGTTCTCCGGACCTTTCTCGATTCCGTGACGCGCTGACACGACCGCGACAATGCACAGCGCCGCCACGACGAAACTCGCCGTCGCGTAGAGCAGACTTCCCGTCGGCGTGCCGTCTCGGGTGACGCCGTCGACGGCTCTGAAATAGTCCGGCAGCGCACTGATCCACAACACTGCCAGCACCCCGAGATAGATCGGCCCGAACAGTCGCACGAAATCGCTCTGCAGAGCGTCATCCTCTCTACGCACCCGCGTCCATTGCGTGACGAGCACGGGGACCGCGACGACCGTGACGACGACGAGCTCGACGGAGAAGACGATCGCCTGCGCGGTGACCTTGCCGCTGAAGATCGACGACGGCAGGCTGAGCACCGCGATCCCGATGGGGGTCAAGATACCGGCTACTACGGTGCGCAACGCCAGGCTCACACTTCGGCGCTGTCCGTCGCGGCCCACAAAGAAAAACACGAGAAGTGTCACCACCACCGGGCCGAGCGCGGCGAAGATCCACACACTGGTCATCGGTACGGACGCCAGCATCGGCCGGTTGATCGCATTGTCGGTGTTCCATTGCCACCACCGCAGTTGAGGACCGAGCTGGTCGAACACCTCGTAGAGGCAATGGTGGACGAAGCCGACGCATAGAGCCCCGACGACGATCCCCCGGTCGCGAAACACCCCGAGCGAGCGGACGATCTCGTACGCGAGGGTGACGACGGCCGGATACAGCGCCACGATGTACAGCGGCAACCGCTCGAAGAGGAACTGGACCGTGAAGGCGTTGTGTACGAACACAACTCCCAATGACTCCTCGACGCCGAAGATGTTCGGGAAGTACAGCGGGATCTCGATGACGAACAGGTAGAGCACGGTGGCGAACCACAGCGCGAGGTTGACGGGGTCGCCGTCGCGCCGCAGGCGCCTGATCGAGTAGAGCAGCGCGAGAACGGCTCCCGCGACCATCATCAGCTCCAGTACGGGCAGCGTCCAGTTCGACAGTGCGAACGGATTGCGCAGGTGCAGGATGGCGGGAGCGTTCTGACACGTGAAGTCGCCAAGCGCTTCGGCGATGGCGTCAAACGCCGCGTTGCACTGTGCTGCCATGCCTCAGCCTGCGCGTTCTGCGCTGTACCAGCGCGTGACATCCTCGCCGCGGTCCCATCTGCCGAACCACTCGTCCGCGAACTCCGGCAGCGGCTCGTGTTCCGGATTGTGGAAAGGAGTCTGGCTCAACAACACCCGGGATATTGCAATGAACTTTTCCCGCCGCGACACACCGCTGAACGCCGGCGGTATCGGATCGGCATCTGGCCTGCCGAACGGCAATCTCTGCCTCAGCGCAGTGCGCATGTTGAACGCAGGCAGGAACGTCCGCGCGTCGACCTTGCGATCCTCCAGTGGGACATGGGCATTGACACCGTCGGCGATGATTGCCGCCACCTCGAGGAGGTGGCGGAAGATCGCAGGCAGCACGCGCATCCGGTACCACGGCTTGCCGACGACCGCGTCGTAGATGATCAGCGCTGAACTACGGTGTTCGACCTCTTCGACGAAGTGCCAGAGGAACAGCGACGCCACCCGCTCGTCTCCCGGCCGGAACAGCGTCTTCTCGTTGTCGAGCATCAACTTGAAACTCGGCGTGAACGTCGCCTCGGTATCAGCCACGTACGCAAGCCGGAATTCCAGCGATCTGCTCGCGGTGACGTGATCGAAGCTCGCCAGCATCTCGTCGAACGTCTCCTGCAATCCGGGGTACCGCCGGATGAGCGCGTTCACGTGTTTGCGATGGGTGCTCGAATGCTGCGCTTCCTGACGCAGGAACGCCATCGCCTCGGCCTCGACCGCGGGATCGGTGATCAGCGGCCGGGCTTCCTTCACCGCGGCGACGATCATCTGCTCGAAGCCGATGGCGATCATCGAGGTCGCATTCATCGAGAAGGAGAACGCTGGACTGTCCGGATGCCACATCCACGGCACGTCCTCGGTGAAGTCGAACTTCGGCCTGCGGACTTTCAAGTCGGTCATGTCAGCGGCCCGGTGCGACTCATTACACACTGAGACATCACGTGTATCATGTGTAATTGTTAACCGGCCGACGCGGAGGAGTCAATGGGGCGCAAGGGTTGGGCAGGCGCACCGCCCGTCGACGACGACGACGCCCGCAAGCGCATCGTCGATGCCGCACTGACGTGCATCGAGCGGCAGGGCCCCGCTCAGACCACTCTGTCGGACGTCGCCGACGCACTCGGGATCACCAGAAGAACCGTCTACCGATACTTCGCCAGCACTGAGGAGCTGTTTCTGTCCGCGGCGGACGTGGCACTCAACGGTTTCGTCGCCAACATCGAACACATCACCTCCGAGTTCGACGACGTCGCCGATCAGTTGGTCGACGTCGTCGCCTACATCATCGAGCAGCTTCCCGAGCAGCCGTTGTTGACGCTGTTGCTCGAAAACGACCGGGCCAATCAGTTCAGCCGCCGACTGCTGCAGCCGGTCGTGATCGCACGGTGCCGGATCATCCTCCAACACACCCGAATCGACTGGGCCGCACTGGGCTACACCGAGAATGACATCGACGAACTCGTCGAGTTCCTCCTGCGCATCATCCAGTCGATGGTCATCGCGCCGGCGGACCCACCGCGCACCGGCGCGCAGCTGCGCGCTTACCTGCGCCGGTGGATCGGGCCTGCGCTCAATTCGCGGCCTTGATCACCGAGCTACCGAAGCGTTCGATCGTTTCCAGCACGTGCGTCAGATTGTCGCCCGGTAAGCCGACCTGCACCCACGTGACGCCCACTGCCGCAAGCTTTTCCAGACCGGTGAGATAGGCGTCGGCGTTGAAGTCGTCGCTGCCGGGGCTGCCGCCCGCGGCGTTGGTGAACGTGACATCGATGCCCGTGAAGTCCCGACCCGCGGTGTCGAACCTGCGACGCAGATCCTCGACCCCCGCGGCGAGGGCCTCCTCGTCCATAACCGCGGTGCGCGCCGTCTGCGCGAGCATCGCCGGCGCGGGGAACGGGCACCAGCCGTCACCGTGCAGGACGACGCGTTTGCGCGCGGCCGAGGTGTTGCCGCCGATCCAGATCGGCGGGTGCGGTGTGCTGACCGGCCGAGGATGAGCGGTGATCCCCTTGGCACTGAAATGCGTACCCTCGTAGGAGAAGTCGTCGGTGGTCCAGATTCCGCGGATCACCTCGAGCGCCTCCTCGAACAATTCCGCACGCTCGTCGAAGTCCACGCCGACCGCGGTGAACTCCCGCTTGAGGTAGCCGACGCCGACGCCGAGGGTGAACCGCCCCTCGGACAGCAGGTCGAGCGTCGCCCCGGCCTTGGCCACCACGAATGGATTGCGGTACGGCAGCACGACAATGTTCGGGATCAGCCGCAGCGTCGTCGTCCGCGCGGCGGCGTAGCCCATCGCCACGAACGGGTCGACCGCGTCGTGTCCGCCCGACTCCAACCATCGCTGCGAGGGTGCCGGGTGGTCGGTGAATCCGAAGCCGTGGAACCCGGCTTCCTCGGCCGCCGCCGCGACGGTGGCGATCCCTGAACCTGTCACCAATTCCGGGTTGTATGGATGGCTGTGCATCGGGTGGGTGAACGTGAACCGCATGTATCTGCTCCGCTTCCGCGCGGCGAGCCGCGCATTCAACGTTAGAACAATCTTCTCGATTTCCGAGAATGTCGTTACCATGCGAATCGCAGAAAGTACAGAGTTCGCGCCGCAGAAGGGTCATCAGGGATGAGCGAGACGACGGTGGCTCCTGTCCGGCACGGCCCATTCGCCGGCCACCTCGACCCTGAAACGATCGCCCGGTACGCCGCGGCCACCGGCGACCGGACGGCTTCAGTGCAGAACGGGCTTGCGGTCCCCGCCGTGTTCCCGGTGATCCTCGTGTTCGCACCGAATGAAGCCGCGCGAACGGACCTGCCAGATGCGGCGTACCAGGGTGCTCGGGGCGGTGTGCATGGCGAGCACGACATCGTGCTGCACCGACCTTTGGTTCCCGGCGAGCCGCTGCAGACGTGGTCACGAATTTCAGCGGTTCGCACGACAACAGCGGGCACCCAGGTGGTGATGCAGTTCGATCAGGTGGATCGCGACGGAATTGTCGTCGTCGAACAATGGTGGACGATGATCCTGCTCGGCTTGCGGGGTATGGCGGATCTCGGCATGCCGCCGGCTGAACACAGGTTCCCCGACTCGGCGCGGGCCCACCCCCTCGGCAGCATCAGTCAGCACATCGATGCGGACATCACGCATCGCTACGCCGAGTTGTCCGGGGACTGGGCCGCACATCATTTCGACGTCGACGTGGCCCGGGCGGCCGGTTTCGATTTCGTGTTCACCCACGGGCTGTGCACGATGGCGATCTGTTCACACCTCCTGCTCGGTCTGCTCGGCGTCGGGGATCCGGGACGGGTTCGGCGCATCGCGGTGCGGTTTGCGGCGCCCACTCCCCTTGGTTGCGATCTGCACGTGAATGCCTTTTCAATCTCCGAGCATTCGTTCGCGTTCGAGGCGGAAACGAACGGTACGACGACCATCAGCCACGGACGATTGGAGCTGCGGGCATGACCAAGCCGGAGATAGGCGTCTACCTGCCTCAGATGGGCTTCACCTACGAGCAGGTCCTGCATCGCACGCTGCGCTGCGAACAGCTCGGCATCGACTCGATCTGGCTCTACGACCACCTCTACGCCCCCGGTATGCCGGACTATCCGTCGATGGAGGCGTGGACGCTGGCCACCGCGCTGCTGAGCCGCACTGAACGTATCCGGGTCGGACATATGTTGCTGTGCAATCAGTTTCGCCATCCGGCGGTCCTCGCGAAGATGGCGACCACGCTGGATCAGATCTCGGCGGGGCGGCTTGCGCTGGGTATCGGCAGCGGTTCGATCGAGGACGAGCATTCCCGCCTCGGGTTGCCGTGGGGCACGTTCGCCGAGCGGTCCGAGCGCCTAGGGGAAACTCTGCAGATCCTGCAACAGGCGTTCGCCAACGAGGTTATCGATTTCACCGGACAGCATTTCGTCGTGAAGGACATGCCGATAAAGCCCGGCCCAGTGCAGCAGCCCAGACCGCCGATCGTCGTCGGCGGAGTCGGCGAGAAGTACACACTGCCGTTGGTCGCGCGCTACGCCGATGTCTGGAACGTGCCGACGTATGCGCTTGGCGAACTCGAACACAAGATCTCCGTGTTGCGGGCCCTGTGCGACGAGATCGGCCGCGATCCGTCGACGATCCTATTGTCGATCGAAGCGGTGATGGCATTGGCGGCGGACGACACGTCTCTGCCCAAGGTGCGTGAGCTCGCCGAGAAGCGTTTCGGTGTACCGGCGTTCGGGCTCAAGGAAGGCGGTCTCGTCGGCACGCCACAAGCCATCGTCGACCGCCTTCATCAGTTGCAGGAGCTGGGCTTCGGGCAGATCGTGCTGTTCACCCACGACCGCGGATCCGACGAGACACTCGACCTGCTCGCCGCCGAGGTGATCGCGAACCTCTAACTCTTCACCGGCGGCGCGTACGCGGGCCGCCCCAGGCCCAGCGCGTGCTGGGCGATCATATTGCGGAACACCTCGAGAGTGCCGCCGTAGATCCCCGTCGGTCCCGCCAACCGGAACACATACTCGGCTCCCCCGTCGGCCTGCGCACCATACGCATCGACGGGCAGCGTCGAGACCGTGCCCTGAAGGTCCATCAGCTCGAGCGACACTTCGCGCATGGTCTGCGCATTGGCAACCCGGCCGAACATGTCCGGTGTACTCATCGCCGCTTCCATACGCGCGATGCCGCGACCCAACCGGTACTTCACCGCATCGTCGTCGGCGGCCCGCGGCGCGACCTTGTCGATCGCTTCGGCGAGCAAGACGAGATGCTCGGCCATGGCCGCGACCTTCTGCAAACCGTCAGCGCCGCGTTCCACGGTGCCGTGTTCATCGTTGAGCGCGTCGCGCAACACGGTCCAGCCGGCGTTCACCTCACCGAGACGGTATCTGTCGTCGACCCGCACGTCGCTGTAGTACGTAATGTTGGTGCGATCGCCGTCCACGGTGCGCAACGGTTGAATCTCGACACCCGGCGAGTCCAGCGGAACCAGGAACATGGTGAGGCTCTTGTGTTTCGGCGCGGACGGATCCGTGTTGGTGATCAGGAAGACGTAGGAGGCATTTTGCGCATTCGAGGTGAACATCTTCGAACCGTTGATGATCCAGCCGTCGCCGTCGCGCACCGCTCGCGTCTTGCAGGTCGCCACATCGGACCCGCCGTCGGGCTCGGTGTAGCCCAGGCACAGGCGAATCCGGCCCGACAGCGCGCGCTCCATCACCTCCGCCTTGAGTTCGTCCGACCCGAAGTCGCGCACCGCCCTGGCGACCATCGCCGTCGTGCCCCAGTGGAACCACGGCGTGTGAGCGCGGCCAATCTCGAGATTCCAGAGCCGGCGCCGCAGACGGCTGAACCCACCGTCGGCTTCATCGTTGAACTCGGAGGCCAGATAGCCGGCCTCGCCGAGCGCGAGGTGAACGCCCTCATCGAAGTTCTCCCCCGACTCGCGGTCACGTGCGATCACCTCGTCGGTCACGAGGGTCCTCAGCAGTGCCCGGAGCTCGTCCTGGAAGGCCTGGTCGTCGGCAGACAGTTCGACGCGGGAGAAGTCCACGCTCCGAGCGTGACACTTTCTCATCGATCTGTAAAGCCGCTGTAGAGTCGCGTCTGATGTCGACACTTCTGAGCCAGCTCGTGGCCCCCGCGATGGTGGTTGCGATCTCGCCGTTCTCGATCATCATCGCAATCTTCGTCGTGCTCCACACCGATCGCCCCCGCGCGAACGGCGTTGCGCTGCTGGTCGGCAGAGTGCTTGCCCTCGCCGCGGTGACGGCCGTGTTCTTGCAGGCACCGCGGCTGATCGGCGGCCTCAACCGACCCTTCTCCCCTCGGGTGCTGCTCGTCCTCGGCGGCATCCTCCTCGTGATCGGCGTGTGGGTCTGGTTCAGGCGCGACCAGATGACCGAGGAACCACCGTGGCTCGCCAAGTTCAGCCGGCTCACGCCCATCGGCGCCGCGGGCGTCGGGATGTTCCTCGTATTGGGCAACCCGAAGATGCTGGCCGCCACCGCCGCTGCCGGATTACTGATCGGCACCGCCGGCATCAGCGTCGCGGCCGCGAGCGGGGCAACTGTGTACTACTCCGTGGTCGCCAGTTCGACGGTGGCCGTTCCGGTGCTCGCCTACATGGCGGTGGGTGCGCGGGCCGACGACCAACTCAACCGTTTCAAGGAGTGGCTGCACCGACACAGCGGACTCGTCACGGCCGTCATCCTCGTGGCGGTCGGAATCACCTTGCTGGTCATGGGAATCAGCGAGATTTAAACCGAAGGAGCATCAACCGTGGGCATCGTCACCACCAGCTCGGAGACGGCATTCAGCCAGTCTCCCGAGGCGGTCTACGACTTCGTGACCAACCCCGCCAACTGGACCAAGACGTATCCAGGCGGTCCGGATATCCGCAACCTCCCCGACCGGTTGCCGCTGCAGGTCGGTGACACCTGGGACGAGGCACACCCCGATCCGTCGAAGGACCGCGTGTTCACGTGGCAGCTGGCGATGGCGATACGCCCGGCGCTGTTCGTGTTCAGCTCCGTCGGCAAACTGGGCCACGACAGTCAAGGCAAGGGCGGTCTCGAAGGACGGATGACGATCGAGTACCACTTCACCCGGCCCGGGGATGGCCTCACGCTCTTCACGAGAACCATGACCATCGAGGCGTATCGGCATGCTCCGCTGACCGACGGCTTCTTCCGGATGGTCAACCCGTCACACATCGACGCGTACCACGCGGCCGTCGCGCGGGAACTCGCCGCGTCATAGTCCGTGCCATAACGCTTTGCGTAGCGCGGCTCCCTGCAGATCGAAAAGGCGCTGGCTCGTCTCCCACTCCGGGAGCAGCGAGTCGAACCCATGACAGGTGCCGGGGAAGACGTGCAGTTCGGTGGCGACGCCTGACCACATCAGCCGTAGCGCGTAGTCGAGAGCTTCGTCGCGCAACGGGTCCAATCCCGAGCAGGTGATCAATGCGCTTGCGACCCCGGATAACTCGTCGATCCGGCCGGGCGCGGCGTCGACGGGGACGGGTCCGTCACCGACGTAGTGTCGCCACATCTGTTCGGCGGCGGGTCCGTCGAACCCTGGCGTTTCGATGAACTCTTCCTTGGACGGTGTCGGCCGATCATCGAGCACGGGTTGGTGCAGCAACTGGAATACGACCGGCGGCGCCGCTCCGTCGGCGGCACACTGGGCGAGCCGGGCGGCCAACGCCGCACCGGCGCTGCTGCCCGCGACCGCTAACCGGTCGGGGTTCACGCCCAACTCGGATGCGTTTTCGGCCACCCAGTGCAGCACCGCCATCACGTCCTGCAGCGCGGCGGGGTGCGGATGTTCAGGGGCCAGCCGATAGTCGACGGAGAACACGGTGCAGCTACCCTGCCGGGCGAACTGGACACACTGGCGGTGGTCCGTGTCGAGGTTGCCCAGCACGAAAGCCCCCGAGTGGCAGTAGATCACCGCCGGAGACGGGGCACCCGCACCCCGGTAGATGCGTACCGGCACCGAGTCCACGACTCGCTGCTCGACTTCCACCCCGACTTCGTTGACACTCTTCACCGTCTCGGCGCGGCGCTGGTTCAGTGAGTCGCGAACCACGCCGAGCAGATTCGGCGAGAGATCGGTTCGGGCCGCTGCGAGATGGCTCAAGGCGGGATCGAGCCGTTGCACGACGTTCGCGTCCATGACGCTATTGGTTCGCCGTCGAGTGTGACCCCACCTCGACCGCTGGTCGTCGCGCAGGAGGTTCGAAGGTGTACTCGGACGGGCGGAAGCGGCGCGTCATCTCCCAGAATGCCCGAGCGCTGCGCGGCCACTGCGTGACCACGCGTCCGTTGGGCGCGCGAAAGTAGTTGCTGCACCTCGTGAGCCACACGGTGCCCTGCATCCAGCCGTCAATCCTGTCGATGAAATCCGTCATCGTCGTAGTGCGCACCGCGACATAGTTCTTCCGTTTGCGCCGCATGTATTTCAGCGCGCGCACGATGTAGTGGGCCTGCGCCTCCAGCATGAAGATGACGCTGTTGGAGCCGACGTTGGTGTTCGGGCCGTAGAGCATGAAGAAGTTCGGGAATCCGGGCACCGACATGCCGAGGTAGGCGAACGCCCCGTCACTCCATGTCTCCCGTAGCGTGGTCGCATCCTCGCCGACGACCTCTATCTGGCCCAGATAGTCAGCCGCCGCATAGCCTGTCGCGCACAACACCGCATCCACGTCGAGTTCCCGGCCATCGGCGGTCACCAAGGTGCGGGCACGCAAGGCCCTAGCCGGACTGGCCACCACCTCGACGTGCGGTTGGGTCAACGTCTGCAGATAGTCCGTCGCGAAGACCAACCGCTTGCAACCGAACGGATGTTCCGGAGTCAGCCTGCGGCGCAAATCTTCGTCGGGCACCACGGCATCGAGGGTGCGCAAGGCGATGTCCTTGAACTCGTGGGTCTTCTCGCTGCCGTTCTCGATCACACCGATGTTGGACTCGCTGCGCAGCCACAACCGCGTCCGGTAGACCTTCTTCGCGAACGGAACGTGGGTGAACAGCCACTTCTCACGATCGGTGTAGGCGCGGTCGGGTTTCGGCAGAATCCACGTCGGCGATCGCTGTACCGAGTACACCTTCTTGGCCACCTTGGCGACCTCGGGGATCAATTGCGCCGCAGTCGATCCGGTACCGAGAACCGCCACCTTCTTGTCGGCGAGGTCGACTGAGTGATCCCAGCGAGCGGTGTGCATCAGCGTTCCGGTGAACGGCTCCTCTTCCGCGAGGTCGGGCAGCACGGGTTGGGTGAACAGGCCGATCGCCGAGACCACGACGTCGAACGTGTACTGCTCACCGCCCGCTGTGCTCAGCTGCCACGTCTCGGTTTCGGCGTCCCATCGCGCCGACGTGACCTCTGTGCGCAACTTCAGATTACGGTCGAGTTGGTAGCGCTGCGCGCATCGCTCGAAGTATTCGAGGATCTCGGGCTGCCCAGACCAGAGCCGAGACCATCGGGCGTTGAGGTCGAACGAATACGAGTACAGGTGCGACTTCACATCGCAGGCCAGCCCCGGGTAGGTGTTGATCCGCCACGTGCCGCCCACGCCGTCCTCGCGGTCGAAGATCGTAAAATCGCGAAAACCGTTCCTTCTCAGAAAGATCGCGAGCGCCAGGCCACCAGGGCCGGCCCCGATGATGCCCACCGAGACAGCTTTGGTCATCTGGTTCATCCGATCTGCAGGGTCTGTCCGCCGTCGACGACGAGTTCGGAGCCGGTGATGAACGACGCGTGCTCGGACACCAGGAATGCCACGGCGTCGGCGATCTCCATCGGCGTACCGAGCCGCCCCTTCTCCGCGAGCCGTGCCTGCGTCACCGGGTCCAGCATCGGCGTCTCGACCGGTCCGGGGAGCACCGCGTTGACGCGGATGCCCGAGGCTGCGAGCTCCGCGGCGGCGATCTGGGTGAGGCCGCGCAGCGCCCACTTCGACGAGCCATACGCCGCGTGATTCGGAAACGCGCGGATGGCGCCGGTGCTGCACGTGTTGACGATCGCCGCGCCGTCGGCTTGGCGAAGATGCTCGAGCGAGGCCTGGATGCCCAGGAACGGCCCGAGGCAATTGACCCGCCAGCTCCCCTCGAACCCCGCAGGCGTCTCCTCGGAGAACGACGCGCGATGCAGCACACCGGCGTTGTTGACGAGGGTGGTCAGCGAGCCGAACCCCTCGACGGTCCGTCCTACGGCATCAGCCCACTGCTGCTCGGACGTCACGTCGAGTTCGACGGCGAGCACACCCTCGCCCAAATCCGAAGCGCAGGCCTTCAGCTCATCGATCAGCAGGTCGCACGCGGCCACCCGGAAGCCATCCGCGTACAGTCGCTTGACGATCGCCGCTCCCTGCCCGCGGGCCGCACCGGTGACAAGGGCGACGCGGCCGGTCGACGTCACTGGGCCTCCTCGAGGTGCGCCGCTGCACCGCGACGTAGCGCCTGGGACTCCGACGCCAGGGTGATCATCCGAAAGCCCAACTCGGCCATGGCCTTTCCAGGCTTACCCGCGTTTGCATGGATGCCGGGAACCAGGCCCGCGCCCGAAGCAACGGAATGGATGCGAGTCACGGCATCGAGCACCGCGGGAGTGTCGAGTGCGGTGATCGGGTTCTCCCCCAGCGAGATCGCCAGGTCTGCCGGTCCGACGTAGACGCCGGAGAGACCGGGTACCGCACAAATCTCGTCGGCCGCCGACAACCCTCGGGCGGTCTCGATCATCGCGTAGACACTCGTGCGTTCTTCGTGCGCCGCGGGATCAACACCGATGTCGACGCGCAGCGGCCCGAAGCTGCGCACGCCGGCCGGCGCGTATCGGGTGGCAGCCACCGCGGCGGCAGCCGTCTCGGCGGATTCCACCATCGCGATGATCACCGCGTCGGCTCCGGCATCAAGAACGCGACCGATCGGCGCGGGATCTGCCGACGGCAGCCGCACCGCGGTCGCGATCGGTACGTGCTCCAGTCGGCGCAGCAGCAGCGCGACATCGGCGTCGTCGAGATAGCCGTGCTGGACGTCGAATCCGACGTAGTCGTATCCCGCCCTTGCGAACTCCTCCGGCCCAATGATCGTCGGCCCGACGACCCAGCCGCCCCAGATGCGCGGCTTGTCGGCGAGTGCGTCCTGCAGTCGGCTGCTCATTCGGCGATCGCGATCTTCACGCGGTCCGGGACCGGCTTGCACGCCAGGTCGAACGCCGCCTGCACGTCGTCGACGCCGAACGTGTGCGTGACATAGGCGGCGAGCAGCTCCGGATGGTCTTTCGCGAAAGCGTCGGCGGCATCGAGGACTCGTCGCCGCTCGAGCGTCACACCGGATTTGAGCGTCAGGTTCTTGCGCAGCATGGCGCGCATGCTGATGGGATAGCTGTCGTCGTCGGGCACCCCGAAGTAGAGCACGGTCCCACCCGGCGCCGCGGCGTCGATCGCATGCCCCAGGGTGGCGACCTGGTGGCCGACGGCTTCGATCACGACGTCGGGCTGATCGCTGGGCTCCAGGTGGCTCACCCACCGGTCGCTGGTCGCGCGGACGATGGTGTCAACACCGAACTCCTTGCCGACGCCGTCGCGGTCGACGGGGTCGATCCCGGTGACATGACGTGCGCCCAAAGCCTTTGCCGCATAGGAGAACAACAGCCCGATCGACCCCTGCCCGATGACCGCGACGTGCCGGCCCGCCAGGTCCAGCTGTTCGAGGGCATACAGCACACAGGCCAACGGTTGCAGTGCGACGGCATGCGAGGCGCTCAACGCCGGATCGTAAGGCGCGAGGCCGTCGCCGTCGGCGACCACGAGTCCCATCAGCCCGTCAAAGCCGGAGGCCCAGCCGACGACCCGGTCACCCACCCGGTGGTCACTGTGGTTGCTCGCCACCACTTCACCGACGACCTCGTGGACCGGAAAGCCCACCATCTCGGCTGCGTTCAGGCCTCTGTCGCCGGCGATCTTGCCGCGCACGCCGCGGAACGGCGGCAGGTCGCTGCCGCAGACACCGGCTGCCATGAAGCGCAGCAGCACGTGGCGGTCGGTCAGGTCCTCGGCGGCTTTGGGTGGAACATCAAGTCGCTCAAAGGTGTACGGCGCAACGAGTCGGTATGCCCACACCTCACACCTCCACGGGCAGGTTGTTCCAGCCCCATTGGAAGCTGGACGGCGGGCGCGCGGCGCCTTCACTGATGATCCGCCAGTCAGGCACTCGTTTGAGCCATTCGGTCACCATGATGCCGATTTCGAGGCGGGCCAGGTGCACACCGAGGCAGAAGTGCTGTCCGCGGCCGAACGCCAGCAGCCGTTCGATGCGACGATCCCAGATGAACTCGTCGGGCTCCGGGTACTCCCGCTCGTCGCGGCCTGCCGATGCGAGCAGCGTGATGACCCGTTGGCCCGGAATCATCGTCGTACCGTGCATCGTGAACGGTTTGCGCAGTGTGCGCGCAAACCATTGCGCGGGCGCGCAGTAGCGGATCATCTCCTCACGCGCGACGGGCACGTTGGCGTCGAGATCCGCACGTACGGCTGCTAACTGGTTCGGGCGCTGACCCAATTCCCAGAGTCCGTGCGCGACGATCTTCGGCACGGTTTCCGTGCCGCCGATGAAGACACCGAGCATCTGCACGGCGGCCTCCATGTCCGACAGCGCCGAACCGTCGGGAAGCCGGTAGCCGATGAGACTGTCGGCGATCGACAGCTCGGCACCGTCACCGGCGCGCCTGCGTTCGATGATCGGCACGAGGTACTCCAGGTAGCCGGGCCGCGCGTTGGCCACCTCCACCCCGCTGCCCGGTTGGGCCAGGCTTCCGGCGTTGACGGTCGCCAACACATCGGATGCCAGATTGGTCGGCAGCCCGACCAATTCGCAGACCACAGACGCGGCGACGATGCCGCCGTAGTCCTGGGTCAGGTCGAAGGTGCCGCGCGGCAGCAGTTCGTCGAGCCGCTCGTTGGCCATGACGCGGATCCGGTCCGCCAGTGCGGCCACGGATTTCGGCCGGAACTGACCCGAGGTGCAGCGACGGACGGAGTCGTAGATCGGCGCGTCGAAGTTCGCGTGAAACGGCAGAGGGTGCAGCGGCGGATCGGGCACCGGACCGTCGTTACGTGTCGCCAAAACCGTTGCCGCGGGCAAAGTTCCCTCCGACGCGACGAAGGTACCGTCGTTGATCGCCAGCACCTGCCAGATGTCGTTGAAGCGCGACAGCGCGTAGGTGTCCCACTTGTCGATGTAGTACACCGGATACTCGTCGCGCAGGACGCGGTAGTAGGACGGCGGGTCGGCCATCACCGCGGGGTCGAACGGATCGTAGGAGAAGTTCTGCATCAGCTGTGTCACTTGGAAACTCATCGCAGCGGCGACGGGGGTAGCGCCTGCAGTATCGAATCCTCCCACCCGTCGCGCAACGCGGGGGCGACGCTCATCCAGGTGACGATCTCGGCGGGCGGGCTGTCCTTCCACGACGGATAGTGGTTCTCGAAACAGTCCCAGTCGCCATCGAGCGCCCAGTAGTGGATGACTTCGTTGAAGCGGAACGTCGTGATGAACGATCCGAGCCAACGCTTTCCGGTGGATTCGGACCACGGCACGTACAGGCGTTCGAGTTCCCGGATGTAATCGTCCTGCTTGCCGGGCTTGGTCTCCATGATCTCCTGGATCACCAGACCCGCGGAGAAGTTCGACTCCGTCAGCTGTGCCAGCGTCCTGTTGAACTTCCCGGCGTACATGATCCGGCCCTCGCCGGAGGCACGGATCTCGGCCAGGAAGGCCCGCCACGTCGCCGCCGCGTCGGCATGGCTGCCACCGGGCGCCTGTGCCTTACCGATGCGGGCGTAGTCCGCGAACGCATCGATCTCCCAGATGATCGTCACCTGGGGCCAGTGACCGTTGTACGGCGTGGTCTCCCATATCGCGAACAGTCGGGCCCCGAGGGCTTCCATCATCGGGTGGTAAACCTCGCCGAAGACGCTCGTGAACTGCCCGCTTAGGCCTTCACCCAGCGCAATCGTCTCGTGGAGATAAAGAAGCGTGTGGCCGTAGAACTTCTTCACACCCGCCACCTAGTTGACAGTCGCACCCTGCGAGCGTGACACTTATGACGTGATTTGTAAAGGTGCCGACACGCTGACGACACTGACCAAAGGTTTCTGCTTCGGTGAGGGTCCTCGGTGGTTCGAGGGACTGCTGTGGTTCTCCGACATGCTGGGCGAGGCGGTGCACACCGTCAACCTTCATGGCGACCTCACCACCCTCCCGCTGCCGGGCCACCACCCGTCCGGTTTGGGGTTCCGCCCCGACGGGACGCTGCTGATCGTGTCCGGTGAACAGTGCCGGCTGCTGCGCTACGACGGGTACACCGTCGAGGAGGTCGCCGATCTGTCGGCCGTCGTGCCCGCCGCGCTCGGTGACATGGTCATCGACGACACTGGCCGCGCTTACATCGGATCCCAGGCACGTGAGGGTGGCGTGATCGTCCGGGTCGATCCCGACGACTCGATCACCGTCGTCGCCGAGAGCCTCGACTTCCCCAACGGCATGGCGATCACCCCTGACCGCACGACGCTGATCGTGGCGGAGTCGACCGGACGGCGGCTCACCGCGTTCACCATCGCGACCGACGGATCGCTCAGCGACCGAACGATATTCGCCGATGGACTCGACGGGCCGCCCGACGGCATCTGCCTCGACGCCGAGGGCGGGGTCTGGGTGGCGATGACCCTGGCGCACGCGTTCGAGCGGATCGAAGAGGGTGGCACGGTCACCGAAAGGATCGAGATGGGCGACCGCACCGCGATCGCCTGCACCCTCGGCGGGCCGGAGCGGCGCACGCTGTTTCTGCTCTCCAGCACGGACGCCTATCCGCAACGGCTGATCGGGACCAAGGAGTCACGCGTCGATGCAATGACCGTCGACGTCCCGGGGGCCGGCCTGCCGTGAGCGATTCCTACTACGAATTGATCGATGCGACCGATCCGCTCGGCGAGAAGTTCGCGGCGACCGATCTGGTCCGCAGCACCTGGACGGCCGAAATACAGCAGGGCGCACCGGTCTCGGCCCTACTGGCGCGCGCGCTCGAGAGATGCGAGGCCCGCGACGACACCCGGCTGAGCCGCGTGATGATCGATCTGCTCGGCGCGGTCCCCGCCGAGGGAGACCTGTGGGTGCGATCCCGAATCGAGCGCTCCGGCAAGCAAATCGAGTTGGTCAGTGGCGAGATGCTGGCGCCCGGTCGTGACGGTGAGCCCCGCGCGGTGGCCCGTGCCAGCGGGTGGCGACTGAAGACGATCGACACCGCGGATGTGGTTCGCACCTCGGCGCCGCCGCTCCGGCCACTGTCGGAGGCGCGCAGCCGCGACATGAAAAAGGACTGGGATCGCAACTACGTGCACAGCCTCGACTGGCGGTGGCTGACTCAGCCGATGAGCGACGGGCCCGGCGAGTCGTGGATCCGCCCCGAGGTCGACCTGGTCAAGGGCGAGTCCATGACACCCCTGGAGCGACTGTTCGCCGTGGCCGACGACGCCAACGGCATCGGCACCAAGCTCGACATCAGGAAGTGGACCTTCATGAACACCGACCTGGTCGTGCACGTACACCGGGTTCCGGAGGGCGAGTGGATCGGCATCCGCGCCGAGACCAACTACGGTCCCGACGGGATCGGTACGACAATCGGCACGCTGTTCGACGAGTCCGGGCCCGTGGGCGCGATTCAGGAATCGGTATTGGTCCGGCCGATGCCCGGCCGCTAGGTGACGCAGGCTCCTGTCGGCACCGGCTCGGTCCCCGTCGAACCGACGGCGTGCGGAAAGACCTGATTCGTGGTGAGCACGAAGCCGGTCTCGGGATCGTCGACGGCCGAGCCGAAATTCATGCCTAGCACCCGACCTTCCACGTCTATCAGCGGTCCGCCGGAATCTCCCTGTCCCACTTTTCCTCTGATCGTGTACACCTCACGTCGCACGCTGGTGGAGCGATAGATGTCCGGGCCGGTGAGTTCGATGACCTCACGGATCCGAGCCGGATAGGCGACGAACGGTCCCCCACCTGGATAGCCGAGCACCACGGCGTCAGTGCCCTTCAACGCGGTGCCGTGGGCGAAATCCAGTGGTGGCGCCTGCAATCCCGGAACATCCAGGATCGAGATGTCAGCATTCGGATCGAAGGCGACCACGGTGGCTTCGTGGTCGTGACCGTCGACCGAGACGTTGAAACTGTCCGCACCCGCCACTACGTGTGCGTTACTCATCACGCGGTTGGGGCCAATGACGAAGCCACTGCCCTCCAGGACCTTCCGGCATGCAAACGAGCTGCTCATGACCTTGACGACGCTGTGCGCTGCCGCCGCGACGACGGCGTTGCCAGCTAGGGACTCGTCCGGCGCCTGGACGCTGGGCACCGGCGGTGCCACTTCTGCCGCCTGGTTGATCTCGTCGATCGTGTCCGCGACGGGCCCGCACCCGCTTAGACCAATCGCCACGGCGACCAGCCCAACGACGACGCGTATCGGCTTCACCGACGACACGATAGACGTACGCCCACCAAATGTCCTCAGTCGGTCAGGCGCAGCGCCGCCACGGGGCACTGAGTGACGGCCTGCTGCATACGATCGCGATCGGTTTCGGGCCGTTCGTTGTCGTGAATCACGACGATGCCGTCATCGGACACCTCGAACACCTCTTCAGCGATCGATTCGCAGATGCCGTGGCCCGTGCACTTGTCCAGATCGACTTCCACCCGCATGGTCACCCCTATCGAACGAAGGCAGGCAGGCGCTTGACGCCGTGAACGAAGTTGGAATAAAGCAGGTCTGGCTCACCGAACTCGACGGTGGTCAATCGGGTCAGCAGTTCCCGGAACAGGTTTCGCAGCTCGGCCTTGGCCAACTGGCTGCCCAGACAGAAGTGCGGTCCGCCGCCGCCGAACCCGAGATGCGGATTGGGTGAGCGCGACAGGTCGAACACGTCGGGGTCGGCGAAGGCAGATTCGTCCCGGTTCGCCGAGCAGTAGAACAGACCCACTTTGTCGCCCGCCCGCACCGACGCACCGTTGATCTCGGTGTCCTCGGTCACGAAGCGCGCGAACTGCAACACCGGTGACGACCACCGGACGAATTCCTCGACCGCCGCACCGATCCGGTTGTCGAAGTCCTCCATTAGCCACTCCCGCTGTGCGGGGTTCGCGGTCAGGGCCAGCATCGCGTGTGTGGTGGCCTGTTTGGTCGTGTCGTTCCCGGCCGACGCCAGCAGGATCAGAAAGGCACCGATCTCCTCGTCGGTCAGCCGGTGGCCGTCGACCTCCGCGTTGACGATGCCCGTCATCAAGTCGTCACCGGGATTCTTGCGCCGGAACTGCGCCAGCTCGACCCCGGTGTTCGACAGCAGCGTGATCTGCGCGATCGGGTCTTCGGCCCGCTCCTCGGGTGTCGCGTACTCGTCGTCGCTCATGCCGAACAGCTTCTCGGCGGCGTACGCGACGGCCGGCTGGTCCGCGGTCGGCACGCCGAGCATGTCCATGATCGTCAGCATCGGCAGCCGCGCCGAACACGCAGCCACGAAGTCGACGTCCCCGGCGCCGACGAGCTCATCGACGATCGCGACGGCATTGCGGCGGATCTGCTCCTCGATCTGACGGACGTTGCGGGGCGTGAACGCCGAACTGATCAGCCTGCGGTACACGGTGTGTTGCGGCGGATCCATGCTCAGGAAGAACGATGCGAACCGTTGGATCTCGGCGGGCATCGGGTTCAGCGCCACCCCGTCGGCCGAGCTGAACAGCTCAGGATGCTGACTGACGAACGCGATATCGGCACGACGCGTCAGCGCCCAGAAACCGGGCTCCTCCATCGGGAACATCGAGTCGAACGGCCGGTGCCAGGTCAGGCCGTCACCAGCGCGTAGCTGGGCGAATATCTCGTCGCGGGCGTCGAAGGGCCGACTCCAGAAATCGTGCGACGTGATGTCGAACCGGCTGTACTCACGCGCCTGCACAGGTGGGGCTGTCACAGATTTAGCGTGACACTTCGCCAAAAATTTGTAAAGCTATGCCGATGGAGGAATCGTGGGTCGAGGTTGACAGCTCGACACGTCAACGAATTCTCGCCGCCACCGCGGAGGTGCTCGGCCGCAACGGTATGACCAAGCTCAGCCTGTCGGAGGTCGCTGCGCAGGCCGGGGTGTCACGCCCCACGCTCTACCGGTGGTTCGCCTCCAAAAAGGAACTGCTCGAAGCCTTCGTGGTGTGGGAGCGCCAATTCTACGAAACTGCGGTGGCCGAGGCGACCGCCCATCTGCCCGCGTGCGAGAAACTCGACGCAGCCCTTCAGGTGATCGTCGACTACCAGCAGTCCTACCCGGGGCTGCGCATGGTCGACATCGAGCCGGCTCAGGTCATCAAGCGGCTATCGCGCGTCATACCGCTGATGCGGCAGCGGCTCGAGCGCCTCGCGTCTGGGCCTGATCCCGCTCTGGCCGTGTCGACGGCTGTGCGCGTGGCGATTTCGCACTACGTCGTGCAAAGCGACGATGACGCCGACTTCCTGGATCAGCTTCGGCACGCCGCCCGCGTCAAGCACCACGCCCCTGAGACCGGGCGGTGAACATCCCGTCGAGCGTCGACGACCTGACGCCGCAGTGGTTCTCCGACGTGCTCGGCGCACCGGTCGATGCGGTGGACGTTCTCGATGCGCATTCCGGCACCACAGGCCGTGCACGCGTCGGCCTGACCGCGTCGTCATCGGAGTCGTCGGGCGTACCCGAAACCGTGTTCGTGAAACTGCAGCCGTTCGCAGAGCAGCAGCGCAAGTTTCTGCGTCAGATCGGTCTCGGTGTCGCCGAGGCGAGGCTCTATTCCGAAGTGGGCGGCGAACTTCCCGTGCGGTCACCGACGGTATGGCATGCCGCGTACGACGAGTCCGATGGCTCGTTCGTGATGGTGCTCGAGGATCTCACCGCCTCCGGGTGCCGCTTTCCCACCCCTGGTGACGACGACATCGTCGACGTCGCCGCGTCGGCCATGGATGAGCTCGCCATCCTGCACGCGGAATTCCAGGGGCACGATCTCGCCTGGCTGCGCACCCCATCAGGCATGAAAAGTAAGCCCGCCGATACCGAAACAGCCTCCCGCCGAGCACAGTTCATCGTGTCGGCGCTCGACCAGTTCGCCGATGACATGCCGGCCGTGTTCCGACGCCTCGGCCACCTCTACGCGTCCCGATCACTCGACATCGTCGCCCTGTTCGGCGAGGGTGAGCGCACCCTGATCCACGGCGACACCCACAGCGGGAACCTGTTCGTCGACGGGAAACGCACGGGCTTCTACGACTGGGCCGTGGCAGGCCGCGGTCCGGGAGTGCGGGATGTCGGGTATTTCCTGTGCAATTCGCTGCCGATCGAGACGCGGCGCGCCGAGGAGGACGCTCTGCTCGCCCGCTACCGGACCGCGCTCGCCCGCAACGGCGTCGAGCTCGATGCCGCAACAGCCCATGAGCAGTACCGGCTCTTCGCCGTGTATTCGTGGATAGCGGCCGCATCCACCGCGGCGATGGGCGCGCAGTGGCAGCCCATCGACGTGTCGCTGGCCGCCATGGCGAGTACCACGCAGGCGATCGAGGATCTCGATTCCGTCGGCCTGCTCGAAGATCGCTTGGGTATCAGCGCCTAGTGCGCGGTCTGCGCCTGCTTCATCCGTTCCTCGCTGGGCATCACCGGGCCGTCCTCCAACTGCTCGGTGACTCCCAGCTCGGCGAGCCCCATCTGCGTGAATATCGGTATGCCATAGGCATTCAGCATGAACCGGTGGTCCTCGGTGGCTCCGTCGTCGAAGAGCCGTGAGCCGATCAGGTTGATCACGGCGAGCTTGAAGGCGTTGAAGGCCCGGTACCACTCGCGATACGCGATGGTGAGCCCGCTCGCGGCCGCGTAGTGGGCGACGACGTCGTCGATGACCGGCGCCGCCTCATGGCTGGGGATCCCTACCGGCATGCGCCACAACAACTCCAGGTAGCCGATGTCGGTCATCGGATCGCCGATGGTGGTCAGTTCCCAGTCGAAGACCGCGCTGACTTCGCCGTCGACGAAGGCGAAGTTGCCGGGCTTGGCGTCACCGTGCACCAGGGTCACTGCGGAAGACGGCGCGGGTTGGCTGCCCTTGAGTTCGCGCAGCAGTCGTTCCAGCGCGGGCAGCGTGCCGCGTTTGACCCGCTCCATCTCCGCGGACCAGTGCCCAATCTCACGGTCGAGGTGGTTGTGACCGTCGGCAAGAGCATCCAGGCCCGCACCCGCGATGTCGACCGTGTGGAGAGCGGCCAGCTGTTCGGCCATGCTGTGGCACATCCGCCGGACTGAATCCTCGGGCTCGGAGGGCGCCTCCAACTCGTACACCGTCCCCGGCACTCGCTCCATGACGAAGAACGGCCGGCCCAGGACGTCGCCCGTATCTTCCAGCCACAGTGCGCGAGGCACCCGGACGGCGGAACCTTCCAGCGCACGCAACACGGTGAATTGCTTTGCCAGGTCATAGGGTTCGAGCAGTGCCGGAGACGGTGGCCGCAGCCGGATCACGACATCGCGCCTGTCTGCGCCCGACACGATCGTCAGCACCATCATCTCAGCGGAGTGTCCGAACTCCACGCGATCGAGCCCCTCGAGCCGCAGGTCGTCGATATCCGGAAGCTGCGTGCGCAGCCATTCGGTGAGCCGATCGACAACGTCGCTGCCGTAGGTCATTTCTTCCCCGCGGGCTCACGATTCACCGTGCGCCGGTCCTGCTTGAACTTCGCCATATCCATCGGACGCCAGTTCGGGTAGCGGGGGTACGCGTCTCCGCCCATGAGAATCTCGAAGATGCCCCACCCGGTGCGGCCGTCGAAGTCGAAGCGCATCAGCTGGTCGACCGCCATCGCCTTGTCCTCGTTCTCGACGAGTTCACCGTCTTCGTTGCTGTCCCAGAGGAAATGGATGAAGTACTCGCCGCCGCCGAGATCTTCGAAGTTGCACTTCGACATCGGCAGTCCGTAGTAGGCGTTCACGTGCTGGTGCGGCGTGTCGGCGGTGACGCGATACTGCTCGCCGTCCTCGTCGGTGAAGACCAACACGGCGCTCGCCGGCCGCTTGCGGTCGCGGTCGAACTCGACGTCGTGCTGGATCTTGACGAACCGCTTCGACAGGGTGCCGTCGTTGTGGGTGATGCCGCCGTCGACGTAGGTCACTGTGCCGTCGGCGGTTTCGAAGATCCAGGCCTCGATGGCACGATCATCGAACCCCGCGTCGAGCCAGAGCCAGAAGTCGATCTCGTCCGCCACCCGGACCCCGAAGGTCCGGTCGCGACCACCGTGAAAGCCGTCGACGGAAATGCGTTCACCCTCGACCTCCACCCAACCGGTCCACTTGCCCGGCTCCTTCATGTGGTACATGTCCGCGATGACCCGGCCGTCCTTGCCGGTTACCTTGAGCGGCAGCAGCTCCCACATCGGGGCGGTCGGTTCGTAGTACAGCTCCCATGCGATGCCGGAGTTGTTGGGTTCGACCTCCAGCTTCCACTTCTTCAGAGGCTCGACGCACGTCCACCGCATCGGTCCGGCACCCACGTCGGCGCGACCGCCACCGTCGACCGGGCGGCCGGCCAGTAGGTCGTAGTGGCGTCCATCGGCGAACGTCACCTTCACGTAGCCGAGCCCCGACTTGGTGTTGGGGTTGTTTCCATAACCGGACGCCAGCAGCAGATCGCCGTCGGGCGAGGCGGCGAAGAAGTAGCACCGGTCAGACCACGTGGAATCCGGGTGGTGCACCTCGTCGAACGGCCGAGGCAACTGGTGGGTGAAGGACTCGTCTGCGGCGGAATAACCCATTCCGAGAGCGTGACACTCTTGACGCAATCTGTAAAGCACCGGGCTCGCGCGGCTGATTTGACACCTATACGCTGGCTGTATGTTGTGCCGCGCAGCCCGGAGCCCACATGGGGCGTAAAGGCTGGGCGGGTGCGCCGCCCGCCGATGACCGAGAGGCCCGTAAACGGATCCTCGACGCGGCGCTCGCGAGCATCGAACGCCGCGGCCCGCAGCGCACCACGGTGTCCGACATCGCGACCGACCTCGGAGTCACCCGGCCCACCGTCTATCGCCACTTCGCCTCGACCGAGGAGTTGCTCGCGGCCGCGGCCGAGGTGGCCTTGGATGGCTGGACGGCAAGGATCGGTGAGCTCACCGCAGGCTTCGACGACGCGACGGATCTGCTCGTCGAAGCGGTCGCCTATCTGATCGAGCGCCTCCCCGAGGAGCCACTGTTGGCTCTGCTGTTGGAGACGGACCGGATGCGGCTGATCAGTCGTCAGATGGTGATGCCCGCGGCCATCAAGCGCTCGAGGGCCATGCTCGAGCACACCCACATCGATTGGGCAGCAATGGGTTTCAAGGGCGCACGGATGAACGATCTCGTGGAGTTCCTGCTGCGGATGATTCAGTCGATGGTCGTCGCGCCGACACCGCGCAGCGGTGCGAAGCTGCGCAGGTACCTACGACAGTGGATCGGCCCGATCGTCGGCTGATCGGACGACCGCGCGCGGCGCCTCGTCCACAGGCACGACCGCGGTCGTCGGATGCTCGGGCAGGTCGTCGGAGTGGAACCAGCGGAACGACAGCAGCCCTTCGGCGTGATCCTTCGTCGAGATCGCATTCGGATGGTCGAGAAGTTCACGGCTGATGACGATCGTCGTGGTTCCGTCCGCATTGGGAACGGCCGTACCGGAATTGATCCCCGCACGGCCGTATTCGACGTCCAGTGCCGCCATGTACTGATTCCACAGCGTGAGGTTCCAGAACCTGCATTTCGGCTGCCGGGTGGTGATGACAAGCGCCTCACCGGGCTGCAGAGAGAAGCCGCCGAGGCAATAGCAGGCGTCCTGCATCGAGTACCCGAACGTCGCTCCCCCTGCCCGATACGGCGGCGCCAGCGTGTTGGTCGTCAACGACTGACCGTCGGGCAAGGCCTCGGGCTGACGCTCGACGAGGATGAGCGGAATCAGCGCGTACATGTCCTGCGCGGAACGCAGCGTGGCCCGCAATGACTTCGCCACGGCCGCATCGGTCTTCGCCGGAACCACCGGTAGTCCGGCATGGTCGATGACCTCGACGGTCCAGTCGACGCGCCTGCCCGTTTCCGGATGTTCGTGGTAGTCGCGGGTGAGTATGCCGCGGGCGTCGTCGGACAACTCGATGAACGGTCCACTGTATCCGCTCGGACGCTGCGGACCGAGCACGCAGGAGAAGCGACCGTCGCCGTCGAGGCCCATGTCGGTGTCGTAGAGAAGTCCGACAGTCCGATTGGGCCAGGCGCCCGGATCGGGTTCGTTGTACACCGTGATCGAGTACATCGCACTGTCATTGGGTGAGCCGCTGACCCGGTATGTCCGGCGCGGATCGACGACGGCGTAGCTGTAGTAGCAGTCGGTGTTGTCCCCGCCCCAGCGCCGGTCGGGGCGGAACGGTGTGAGGAGATCGACGAAGCGAGGGGCGACGGTATCGGCGAAGAAGTTCATGTCGAGCGACAGCGCCAGCATGGTCGCCAGGTTCTGATAGCCCTCCGCCGTGGCCACCGCCCCGCGAACCGCCTTGGGGCCCTCCGAGAAGAGTTTGTCGAACTCCGAGAATGCCGAAAGCAATTCACGCCACGCGGCCGCACTCTCCGGAAAAGACATAGCCGGCATCATAGGTTGCGCTGAACTTACAGCACAACACTCCTTGTAAAATCTGTAACGCAGCGGTACCGTCCGGGCTGTGCCCGCCGCCGACGCCGTTCACATCACCGACCTCGCTCGCCCCACCTTCACGCCCGACGCCCAGGCGATCATCGACGGCATGGCCGCCATGGCCCAATACTGCCCGCTCACCGCGGACGCGCTGCACGAGCAGGCGTCCGCGCAAACGGGCCTGACCGACTTCGGCGAGCAGGACTACCGCGAGCGAATGTCGGTGCTGCTGCAGGCATTCGACGAGCTACCCGAGTTGACCGACTTCGGGCGGACCTATGCCTTCTCGCTGATGTTGACGTTCCTCAAAGGGCGGCTTCGAGTCATCGACCACCTGAACAGGAATCCCGGGATCTTCGACATCGACGTCGCGGCTCCGATGGTCATCGCGGGCCTGCCCCGCACCGGCACCACCCACCTGCACAGCCTGCTCGCCGCTGACCCCGCACTGCGGTCACTACCGTACTGGGAGGCTCAGGAACCGCTGCCCGCCCCCGGCGAGGAGGGCACGATCGAACCGCGCAGGCAGCGCACCGGCGACGCGCTCAACATCTCGAACACGCTCATGCCGTACTTCCAGTTGATGCACGAGATGACCATCGACCACATCCACGAGGACATCGGCCTGATGGTGCAGGACTTCGCGAGCGGCTTCTTCACGACGCTCACCCACCTGCCGCGATGGTCGGATTACCTTCGCGACAACGATCAGACGCCGGGGTACCAGTTCCTCCGCATGATGCTGCAGGTGCTCACCCACGAGGACGGCTACAGCAGGCGCTGGATCCTCAAGAGCCCGCAACACCTCGAGCAGTTCGTCCCGCTGCTCAACGTCTTTCCCGACGCCACGTTCATCATCACCCACCGTGACCCCGTCGACGTCTCCGTCTCGATGGCCACGATGATGACCTACACGATGCGGATGAGCGTCGACCAGGTCGACGTGCACACTGTCGCCGAATACTGGATCACCCGCATCGAAGAGATGCTGTCGGCGTGCATGCGCGACCACCATCTGCTGCCGCCCGACCGCACCATCGACGTCCGGTTCGACGAGTTCATGGCCGACGATCTGGCCATGGCGCAACGGGTTTGGGACACGGCCGGGTATAGGCCGAGCGACGAGTCGCGCAAGGCCGTTTCCGAATACATGGCCGGCCACGCCCGGGGCCGTCTTGGCAACGTCGAGTACCACCCCGAGGATCTCGGCCTCGACAAGGACGACCTCCGCCGGCGCTTCGCGCCCTACGTCGAACGTTTCGTGAGCTGATGCTCCGCTAGCTCGGTGAGAATCTCGTCGGTGTGTTGCCCGAGTTCAGGTGCCGGCGAGCGCGGTTCCCACGGGGTGCCGTGAAAGTCCGCGGGTGAGGCGACCATCGATATGCCACCCTCGCCGTCGGGCACGTTCACGATGCCGCCCGACGCGTAGAACTGCTCGTCACCCATCACGTCCTCGAGCGAGTTGATCGGCGACCAGAAGAAATCCGGTTCGCCGGCAAAGATCTCCGCCCACTCGTCGAGCGGTTTGGTCGCAAAGATCTCGTCGAGCTCGGCGATCAGCTCCCGTGAGTTGACGGCGCGGTTCAGTGGTGTGTCGTAGCGGGGATCGGTGAGCCAGTCGGTCCGACCGACGGCACGGCAGAGCGGCGGCCAGTGCCGGCCCGCTTGCAGACCCACGATCCAGAAGCGTCGTCCGTCACCGGCCGCATAGTTGTTCATGCACGGGTTGCCCATCGATTCACGCTGGCCGATCGCGATGGGATTGCCCGTCATCAGGAACGTGTTGAGGTCGAAGCTGACGGTGTAGGCGCCCTGCCGATACAGCGACGTGCTGACCATCTGCCCCTTGCCGGTGCGTCCGCGCGACACGAGCGCCGCGCACACCGCCGCGGCCAGGGTCATACCGGCACCATGGTCGCCCATTCCGCCGCGCTGAAACGGCGGGGTTTCACCGGGCCGCGTCAGCAGGTGCGCCAGGCCCGATCTGGCCCAGAAGGCGGCGACGTCGAACGCGGCACGGTCGGCATCGGGACCGCTCTCGCCGTAGCCCGTGATCAGTCCGTACACCAGCGCCGGGTTCGCCGCGGCCACGGCCTCGAAGTCCAGTCCGACCCGTGCCAGCGCGGCCGGCCTCACGTTGGTCAGGAAAACGTCGGCGCCGCTTAACAACTCACGCGCGTTCTTGCGTCCCTCGTCGGTTGTCACGTCGAGCACGATGCTGCGCTTTCCGCGGTTGTCCATCTCGAAGGGCGGACTCGAGCCGTCCTCGACGCCCAGCATCCGGCCGAACAGCCGTGCCGGATCGCCGTCCGGCGGCTCGATCTTGACGACATCGGCGCCCCAGTCCGCCAGAATTCCGCCGGCTGCGGGCCCCGCAACCCACACACCGAGTTCGACGACTCTGACGCCCGCCAACGGTCCGGCCATCGCATTCCTCTCCATTACAACTTTTCCTCGCACCTTTACAAATCACGTCAACTTTGTAAACTAACGAGGTGAATTCAGTCGCGCCGGTCGTCGGCCTCGCATCGCATCTCGGGCGCGGTGTACAACGTATCGTCACCGACGCCGCCATCGGTCGTGTTCGATCGCTCCCCCGCACGGTAGACGAGCTCAATGCGGCGTACCTGTCCCAATTGATGGGATGCACAGTGACGTCGGTGTCGGTGATCGGCGGCGACGCGGGCACGTCGTCCCGGGCCCGGCTTGAGCTAACCGGTGCAGATGTCCCCGAGTCGGTGTTCGTGAAGATGCCCGCCGAAACGGTCGCGACCCGCATGATGGGTGAGATAGGCGGCCTCGCCGCGACCGAGACGCGGTTCTATCGGGAGCTCTCATCCCAATTGAGCGGCGTGCCCAAGTCCTTCGGATCAGCCTTCGACCCCTTGACCGGCCGCTTCGTGCTGGTGCTCGAGGACCTCGCAGCCGACGATTGCGAGTTTCCTGACACGCTCAATCCGCTCAGCGTCGACCACGCCGCTCAGATCGTCGAACTCCTGGCCCGGCTGCACGGAACGTTCTGGGGCCGGATCCCCGATTGGCTGCACTCCGGCTCCACCGACCGCTCCACGCCGATGGTCGGAACGCTGCTCAAGACCTCGGCAAGGCGGATCGCCGAGCGTACCGACATCGCCGTCGAGCGGGGGCGCTTCATCGACGAGAACTACCGCGCAGTGGCGCGCCTCATCGACACGCCCCCGCACACGGTCATGCACGGTGATGCCCACCCGGGGAACGTCTACTTCCGTCAGGGCGCAGCAGGCCTACTGGACTGGCAGGCGGTCCGACGCGGGCATCCGAGCCGGGAACTGTCTTACACCCTGATCACCAGCTTGACCGCTGACGACCGGCGGGCCAACCAGCGCGACATCCTCGACGAATACCGCAAGGCGCTGGCCGCGGCCGGCGGACCGGACCTCGATCGCGAAGATCTGTGGGAGCGCTACCGGCAGGGTGCGCTGTACGCATATGTGGCCGCACTTGTCACCGCGGGGATGGGTGGCATGCAGGACGAAGGGATCGCGCTGAAGGGATTGAGGCGTGCGGTCGCGGCGCTCGAGGATCTCGACACGGTCGCCGTCCTCGAGAAGTCGCTTTGAGTGACGAACTAAAATCATCGAACCCCCGAACGATTGAGGCATAGAAAGTGAACGATCCACTGCTCGATGCACCCGGAACCGCCGAGGACACCTCGACCCGACATCGAATCCTCGTCGCGACCGCCGAAGTACTCGCCCGCAGTGGACAGACCAAGCTCAGCCTCTCCGAGGTCGCTCTCCAGGCTGGTGTCTCCCGGCCGACGTTGTATCGCTGGTTCGCCTCTAAACAAGAACTCCTCGATGCGTTCGGCGTCCACGAACGCGAGATGTTCGACAACGGGATAAGCAAGGCGACGGCTGGTCTGCGCGGTACCGAGAAACTCGACGCGGCGCTGCGGTTCATCGTCGAATATCAGCACTCCTACTCGGGTGTGCGGCTGGTCGACATCGAACCCGAGGTCGTGATCGGACAGCTGGGACGGATCCTTCCGATCATGCGGGCGCGGCTGGAGAAGCTGTTGACCGGGCCCAACGGAGCGGTCAAGGCGGCCACCGCAATTCGCGTCGCGATCTCGCACTACATCGTTCGCAGCGACGACGACGACCAGTTCCTGGCCCAGCTTCGGCACGCGGCGGGGATCAAACAGCCCGGCTGATTCGTCGCCGTCAACCGGGGGGTGACACTTCCCCTAAAGTTTGTAACGCTGAGCGCATGACCAGCGTGCAGGACGAAACAGGAGTACTGGCCGGCGACGAGCGGATGCTCATCGACGGCGAACTGCAACACACCAGCAGCGGCGCGACGTTCGACGTCATCCACCCTGCCAGCGAAGAGGTGGCCGGACAGGCGACCGACGGGACCGTGGCCGACATGGAACGTGCGGTCGGGGCGGCGCGACGGGCATTCGATGAGACCGACTGGTCGCGCGATCTGGACTTCCGCTATCACTGCCTGAACCAGCTGCACGAGGCGTTCGAACGCAACAAGGAACATCTGCGGCGGGTGTTGATCACCGAGGTCGGCTGTCCGGTGAAGGTGACCGGTTCTCAGATCGAGAGCCCGATCGAAGAGGTCAAGCACTGGGCCGAGCACGGCAAGAACTTCGAGTATCTCGCCGACAACGGCGTCCACGAGACCCCGATGGGGCCGGCGCGGCGCAAGATCCACTACGAACCCGTCGGGGTGGTCGGGGCGATCACTCCGTGGAACGTGCCGTTCTACCTCAACGTCGCCGAGACGGTGCCGGCGCTGATGGCCGGCAACACGGTCGTCCTCAAACCCGCGCAGCTGACACCGTGGTCGGGTAGCGAGTACGGCCGCATCGTGGCCGAGGAGACCGACATTCCCGCGGGGGTGTTCAACGTTGTGGTCTCCAATGCCAATGAGGTGGGCGCGGCGTTGTCCGCTGATCCGAGGGTGGACATGATCACGTTCACCGGGTCCACCGCGACCGGCCGGGCGATCCTGGCCGCGGGTGCGTCGACGGTCAAGAAGACGCTGCTCGAGCTCGGCGGTAAATCCGCCCATATCGTGCTCGACGACGCCGACTTCAACATGGCGCTGCCGATGGCTGCATTGATGGCGTGCGTGATGTCGGGTCAGAGTTGCATTCTTCCCAGCCGGGTCCTGTTGCCGCGCAGTCGTTATGACGAAGGCATCGAGATCATGAAGAACATGATGGAGAACTTCCCGGTCGGTGATCCGTGGGATCCGAACAACATGCAGGGCCCGCAGATCAGCGAGGGGCAGCGGCGGAAGGTGCTCGGGTTGATCAAGTCCGGTATCGACTCGGGCGCCCGGTTGGTTACCGGCGGCGGCATTCCCGAAAAGCTACCCAAGGGCTACTACGTGCAGCCGACGCTGCTGGCCGACGTCGACCCGGATTCGCAAGTGGCGCAGGAGGAGATCTTCGGGCCGGTGCTGTCGGTCATTCCGTACGAGGGCGACGCCGAGGCGATCGCGATCGCCAACAACTCGATCTACGGCCTCTCCGGTGAGGTCAGCGGCGGCGATCTCGACCGCGCGCTCGAGGTGGCCAAGCGGATGCGTACCGGCAATGTCACCATCAACGGCAAGAGCCACTTCGGTATTGGGAGTCCGTTCGGCGGCACCAAACAGAGTGGGTTGGGATACCGCAACGGTGAAGAGGGCTACAAGGAGTACCTGGAGGCGAAGACGATCGGCATGCCCGAATGAGCGATGGGGGCGAAATCGCCCGGTTGCTCTACCGATACGCGCGCGCCGTCGACACCAAGGACTGGGAGCTGTATCGCTCGGTGTTCACCGACGACGCCCACATCGACTACTCGTCGGCGGGCGCGATCGTGGGCAGTCGCGATGAGGTCGTCGACTGGTTCGCAGCGAATTTCGGCGTGATCCCATGGAGCATGCACTACATCACGAACATTGAAAGCGATATCACCGGCGATACCGCGACGGTGCGGGCGATGTTTTACAACCCCATGCAATTGCCGGGCGTGGCTGAGATGAGTTCATGCGGCGGGTACTACCACCACGAGCTCGTGCGGACGTCCGACGGCTGGCGCAGTAGGCAATTGCGCGAGGAGAACGTCTGGTTCGTCGGCGCGCCGGGCGATCCGCGACACTGACACTATCGCTGCGACACGCCGTCAACCACCGCAGACGTTTCAGTCTCGGCGCAGCTGCTCAGCCTTCGGCGGCCAATTGACCGCAGGCGGCAGCGATCTCACGTCCGCGGGTATCACGCACCGTGCAGGAGACGCCCCGCTCCCGCACCCGCCGGACAAATTCGCGCTCAGCGGCTTTGGGACTGGCGTCCCACTCACTGCCCGGCGTCGGGTTCAGGGGAATGAGGTTGACGTGCGCCAGCGGCCCCAGCGCACCCTGTAGCCGCTTACCCAAAAGGTCTGCCCGCCAAGGCTGGTCGTTCACGTCACGGATGAGCGCGTATTCGATCGACACCCGTCGGCCCGTCACATCCGCGTAATACCGTGCCGCGTCGAGCACTTCGGCGACTTTCCAGCGACTGTTCACCGGAACCAGGGTGTCGCGCAGCTCGTCGTCGGGCGCATGCAGCGACAGCGCCAGCGTCACGCCGAGGCGTTCGTCGGCCAGCTTGCGGATCGCCGGCGCCAGCCCGACCGTCGACACGGTGACCGAACGCGCCGAGATACCGAAACCGTCGGGCGGCGGCGCGGTGATGCGGCGCACCGCGGCGAGCACGCGGTTGTAGTTGGCCAACGGCTCGCCCATCCCCATGAACACGATGTTGGACAGTCGGCCGCCACGGGCGGCAGGCGCGATTCCCTCGCCGTCGCGGTCACGTAGTTCGACCGCCGCCGCACGCACCTGCTCCAGGATCTCCGCGGTCGACAGATTGCGCTGCAGCCCGCCCTGGCCCGTCGCGCAGAACGGGCATGCCATCCCGCAGCCGGCCTGCGACGAGATGCACACCGTATTGCGTTGCGGATAGCGCATCAGCACCGATTCGAAGGTCGAGCCGTCGACCGCGCGCCACAGCATCTTGCGCGTCTCGCCCTTGTCGCATTCGATCTCGCGCACAGCGTCGAGCAGCTTCGGGAACAGCGCGTCCCCGATCTGATCTCGCATTGCCGCGGGTAGGTCGGTCATCTGCTGCGGGTCGGCGGTCAGCCGCCCGTAGTAGTGATTGGCCAGCTGTTTGCCCCGGAATGCGGGCAGGCCCAGATCAGCGACCGCGGCGGTGCGCGCGTCGTCGTCGAGGTCAGCGAGGTGACGCGGCGGCATTGCGCGTCGCGGGGCGTCGAAAACGAGAGGTAGGGAGATGGCCATGAGCTGCCACCAGTATCTCATTGGTGACGGCCCGAAATTAATTCGCGAACTCAGACGTTGGCCGCAACTATGGGTCATATGCCCACCAGGACCATGCCGCTCGGCTCGGCGTCGGCTCTGACGTTCTTCTATGCGTTGGGCTATCCCGTTGGTGCGCTTGCTGTTTCGGTGATGTCGCCGATGGCTGTGCTGGTGTTCCGGTTTGGTTTGGCCGCGGCGATTCTCGCCACGTGGGCCAAGTTCGCGCGCGTGAATTGGCCCACAGGTCGGATGCTGGTCCATGTGCTGATCAGCGGCCTGCTTGCCCAAGGCTTGCTGTTCACCTGCCTTTATGTGGCGCTGATGCACGGTGCACCCGCCGTGCTCGGCGCCGTGATCATCTCAATGAACCCGGTGGTGACGGCGGTGCTAGCCACGATGTTCCTCGGCGAAGGCCTCACCAAGACGCGGGTCGTGGCGCTCGTGCTCGGGGTGGTCGCGGTGCTCGCGTCCTGCGCGGGACGGCTGATCGCGGTCGGCGGGGTCGATCCCGCTGTCCTGCTGATCGTCGTCTCGCTGTTCAGCGTCGCCGCTGGAGGCGTCTACCAGCAGAAATTCTGCTCCGACGTGGATTTCCGGGCGACAGCCGCGCTGCAGAACGCCGCCTGCATCCTGCCCGTCGTCGCCTTGGCCGCGGTGATGCCGTGGACGGTGACCGACCCGTGGAAGGCCGCGGGCGCCGTCGCGGCGGTGGTGCTGCTGAATGCGGTGCTGTCCATGACGCTGTACGTCCGCGGCATCAACGAGTACGGCGCGGCCGCGGTGGCGATGCTGTTCGCCGTCATCCCCGCGGTGGCGGGTCTGCTGTCGTGGGTGATGCTCGGCCAGCGCCCCGATGCCGGGATTGCCGTCGGACTTGTGGTCGGCGCGGTGGCCTGTTGGCTCAACGCCAGGAGTTCACGCCAGCAGCGTGAGGACGATCCAGCCCGCGACCGCCGAGGGCAACATCGCGTCGATCCTGTCCATGACTCCCCCGTGGCCGGGCAGTAGTTTGCCCATGTCCTTGATGCCGAGGTCGCGCTTGACCTGAGACTCGACCAGATCGCCGAGCACGCCGGTGATGACGAGCAGCAGACCAAGCGGAATCCCGACCCACCACGCTTTGTCGAGCAGGAAGACGACCGCCAGGACGGATCCGGCGATCCCGAATACCAGCGAGCCGCCCAGGCCCTCCCACGATTTCTTCGGGCTGATCGCGGGCGCCATCAGATGCTTGCCGAACAGCACGCCCGCCACGTAGCCGCCGATGTCGGCGAACACGACGGTCAGGATCACCACGAATGTCCTGATGCCGCCGTCTTCCTGGAATATCAGCAGCGCACTGAAACTCGCGAACAACGGCACCCACGTCGCCAGCAGGATCGTCGCCGACATGTCGCGCAGATAGTTTTCCGGCTGCTCATTGAGCCCGCGCCCGACGAGACGCCACACCATGCAGACCACGATCGTTCCGGCGTATGCACCCAGCAGCCCGGCCGGACCAAGCCATGTCAGCCAGATCATCGCCTGGCCACCCACCAACAGCGGGATCACCGGCAGCGAATAACCGGCCTCCCCCAGTCTGCGAATGACCTCGTGCATGCCGATCGGGATCGCCACCGCCAGCACCGGCAGCCACCCGATGGGCGCGAACAACAGGACGCCGATCGCGATCGCGCCGAGGCAAACTCCGACCCCGATGGCAGCGGGTAGGTTACGACCGGCCCGGGACTTCTTGGGCTCTTCGACCGGCGTATCTGTCACGGGAGTTGTGTGCTGATCGGTCACTAGACCTCCAGCAACTCGCCTTCTTTGTGCTTGACCAGCTCGTCGATCTGGTTCGTGTAGGTGTGGGTGACCTTGTCGAGGTCTTTCTCGGCGCGGCTCACCTCGTCCTCGCCTGCCTCACCGTCCTTCTTGATGCGGTGCAGCTCCTCCATGGCCTTACGACGGATGTTGCGCACCGAGACCCGGGCGTCCTCACCTTTGGCCTTTGCCTGCTTGACGAGGTCGCGACGACGCTCCTCGGTGAGCTGCGGGATGGAGACCCGGATGACGTTGCCGTCGTTCGACGGATTCACGCCGAGGTCCGAGTTGCGAATCGCATCCTCGATGTTGCGCAGCTGGTTGGCCTCGTACGGCTTGATCACGACGAGGCGCGGCTCGGGGACGTTGATGCTCGACAACTGCGTGATGGGCGTCGGTGAGCCGTAGTAGTCCATGTTGACGCGGGAAAACATGCCGGGATTGGCGCGTCCGGTCCGGATCGACGACAGGTCGTCGCGCGCCACCGCCACCGCCTTCTCCATCTTCTCTTCGGCGTCGAAGAGGGTTTCGTCGATCACGTTGCTCTCCTCATGACGTGCTCCTCGCGGAGCCCGTCCACTGTTTAGGTGGTGACCAGTGTTCCGATCTTCTCACCTGCGACGGCACGCGCGATATTGCCGTCGGTGAGCAGGTTGAACACCAGGATCGGCATGCCATTGTCCATGCACAGGCTAAATGCGGTCGCGTCGGCGACCGCCAGGCCACGATCGATGACCTCGCGGTGGCTGATCGCGGTAAGCAACTCGGCCTCGGGGTGCACCCGCGGGTCGGCGGTGTAGACCCCATCGACGGCTTTGGCCATCAACACCACCTCGGCCCCGATCTCCAGGGCGCGCTGCGCGGCTGTCGTATCCGTCGAGAAGTAGGGCAGCCCGATACCGGCGCCGAAGATGACCACGCGGCCCTTTTCCAGATGCCGTTGAGCGCGAAGCGGGATGTACGGCTCGGCGACCTGCCCCATGGTGATCGCGGTCTGCACGCGGGTCTGAATGCCCTGCTTTTCCAGGAAATCCTGCAGCGCAAGGCTGTTCATCACAGTGCCGAGCATGCCCATGTAGTCGCTGCGGGTTCGCTCCATGCCGCGCTGCTGCAACTGCGCACCGCGGAAGAAGTTGCCGCCGCCGATGACGACGGCAACCTGCACACCGCTGCGAACGACTTCGGCGATCTGCAGTGCCACCTGCTGGACCACGTCGGGGTCCAGACCCACTTGGCCTCCACCGAACATTTCGCCGCCGAGCTTGAGCAGGACGCGCCGGTACACCGGCCGCAGCGGCGTAGCGCCGGAGGAAACAGGATCGGCACCGTTGGGGCTGGCTGGCTCTGCCATCCGACTCCTTCGGGTCCTCGCTGAGATTCCCCTAATCCTGCCTCATGGCGGCTCCCAGACCCAGAAGCGGGGTCGCGCGTCGCGGTTAGCCCGGCAAATGTGCGGTCAGCAGGAAGGCGGGTACCGAACGGCGTCCCTTCGGCTCTTCTCGCACGTCGGTGACCGGAAAGAACTCCTCGAAGCCCTCCGGGAAGACGCCGTGAATACGCGCCGGCCGAATCTCGTCGATGGTCCAGTACTTCGACACGACGTCGCGCAGTTCACCCTCGGTGACAGGGTTGGCCGGACCGTCGGGCATGCCGGCCTTGTCGAACACGAGCACGAAGTACGACGCGCCGGGCGCCGCGGCCCGGACGATGGACCGCTGGTAGCCCTCGCGCAGCTCAACCGGCATCGAGTGGAACAACGTCGAGTCGACGATCGTGGAGAACCGGCCGTCGTAACCGCCGAAATCGCTGATGTCGGCGACCGCAAAGCTGGCGCTGGTCAGCCCCCGCGCGGCGGCCTCCGCAGTGGCCAGGTCGATGGCGGTGGGCGATTGATCCAGCCCGACGGTGGTGAACCCGCGTTCGGCGAGATACAGCGAGATGGCGGCCTCGCCACAGCCCGCGTCAAGCACCTCACCACGGAATTTGCCCTGCTCGATCAGCGCCGCGAGCTCAGGCTGCGGTTCTCCGATGCTCCACGGCGGCTTCACTCCGGCCATCTCGGGCGCCTCGCCCCGGTATGCGGATTCGAACATTTCATTCGTGGGTTGAGTCATGAATCCGGTATATCAATCTGGTTGATATGTGTCAAGATGCTTGATATGGAGGACATCCTTGAGGATCAGCCGCTGGGATATCTGCTGTCCCGGGTGGCGAACGCGCTGCGCGCGGAGGTCACCGCGGCCGTGCTGGATCCGATGGGACTCGCCTTCCCGCAATACATCTGCCTGCGGATCCTGTCGAAGTACCCAGACCGCACCAATGCGGATCTCGCCCGCTACACCGGCGTCACCCCGCAGGCCATGAACATGGTGCTGCGTCGTCTCGAGGACCGCGGTCTGGTCACCCGGCCGGCGAGTGTGTCATCGGGTCGGTCGCTGCCCGCCCGGCTGACACGCGAGGGCGAAGAGCTGCTCAAGCGAACCGATTCGGGAGTACGTTCCGCCGAGCGCAAGTTGATGGCGGGATTGACCGCCGAACAGCGCCACGAATTCAAACGCGTTCTCATAGCGCTCGGCACGGACGAGGTTCTGCGAGACTAGGCCGGATGAGGATCGTTCTCGCGCCGGATTCGTTCAAGGAGTCGATGAGCGCGACCGAAGCGGTCGCCGCGATGCGTGCGGGCATCCTCGAGGTGATACCCGATGCCGAGTGCGTCGGCGTTCCCATGGCCGACGGTGGCGAAGGAACGGTCGACGCCGTCGTCGACGCGTTGCACGGCGTGCACATCGAGGCGCAGGTGTACGGTCCGCTGGGCGCGACGATCAGCGCGCGTTACGGCTACATCCCGCTCCGCCAGCTGGCGGTCATCGAGATGGCAGCCGCCTCAGGCCTGGAGCTCATTCCGCCAGACCAGCGAGACGTGCTGCACGCCAGCACCTTCGGCGTCGGTCAGCTCATCACGTCCGCACTGGACCGGGGTGCCGAGGAGATCCTGATCGGACTGGGCGGATCGGCCACCAACGACGGCGGCACCGGCATGCTCACCGCGCTCGGCGCGTCATTCGTCGACGCCGAGGGCGCCGCGCTCGAACCTGGCGGCGCCGCGCTCAGTCGGCTCGATCGCATCGACCTGTCCGGTCTGGACCCGCGGCTGCGCGACGTCCGCATCCACGTTGCCACCGACGTCACCGCGCCACTGCTGGGCCCCACCGGCGCGTCCGCGGTGTTCGGACCTCAGAAGGGCGCCACACCCGCCGATGTCCAGGCTCTGGAATCGGCTCTGACACAACTGGCGACCGTCACGTCCGCAACGCTCGGTAAGGCCAGCCCGCAACGGCCCGGAAACGGCGCGGCCGGCGGTCTGGGTTTCGCGCTCGTCGAGTTCCTCGGCGCGGAAAGCAAACCCGGCGTCGACGAGGTCGCCGTGACCGTCGGCCTCGAAAAGGCCGTGCGTGGCGCCGATTGGGTGTTCACCGGGGAAGGCAGCGTGGACGCCCAAACCGTCATGGGTAAAACACCTTTCGGTGTGACGATGGTCGCGAAGCGGGCCGGTGCGCGGGTGGTCATCTTCGCGGGCCGAGTGGCGCCGGATGCCTCGGTACTACTGGAGCACGGGGTCGAACGACTCGTCGCGATCACCGCGGAGGGAACGCCCATCGAGCAGGCCCTGCGTGAGGGTGCCGAATCACTCACGCGCGCAACAGCAGAGGTCTGCCGTCAGATCAAGGGCTGAAGTCAGAGAGCGCGGCGGCCGATCCCGGCCATCATCAGCGGTGTGCTCAGCCGCAGATCCTCATTGAAGCGAGCGGATGCCGCCTCGGCCTGCTCGGCGGTGATCAAACCGGCGTCAACCACGCTTCCGCGCAGACTCTCGAAGGTCAGCCGGAAGAAATCGAAACCCGTTGAGCTGGAGTCGATGACGCGAACACGGCCCTCGCCGCACACCTCGGTGAGCCCGGCATCGGCGAGGTCGCTGACGACCTGGCCGCCGTAGTCGCGCTCGAAACCGGCCTGGGTCATGAAGTCCAGGAGCGATTCGGTGACCTGGGCGAATCCGCCGTCGCCGTCGTCGAACCGGAAGGCGCTCCAGTCGTAGTCCTCGATCACCATCCAGCCGCCGGGACGCAGTGTGCGCGCCAACCGGCCGAGGATCTCCACGCGATCGGTGAGATGTTCGAGGACCAGCCGCGAATGGACCAGATCGAATTCACCCTGGGGCAGTTCACCCTCGCGAATATCAATGCAGCGCACCGCAATCGAGTCACACGCCAGATGGTCGACGAACCGGGTGTCGATGTCGACGGCGGTGACGTGGGCGCCACGTCCGGCCATCCACTCGACAAGCGATCCCCCGCCGGCGCCGATCTCAAGGCACTTCCAGCCCGGGCCGATGCCGAGGCCGTCGATGAGCGCCTGGCTGCCTGGATCCCACAAAGCCTCCATGCCGGACAGCCGTTCACGCTCCTGAGCAAAGCCCTGGTCGAGGACGTAGTCGCGAGTCATGACTGGATTCTCGCCCATGGATGAGCCTCTTCGAGTTCATATGCCAACTCCAACAACAGTCGATCGGCCCCGGGTGCCGCGGAGAACATCATGCCGATCGGTACCCCTGAAGCGGTTTCGGTCAGCGGCAGCGAGATCGCCGGATCACCCGTCGCGTTCTGCAGCGGCGTGAAAGCGAGCCAGTCCGTGAGCCTTTCGATGATCTGCTCGTATCCCCCTCGGGCGTCGAAGTGCCCGATCGGTGGAGGCGGATCCGGCAGTGTGGGCGTCAGCACGACGTCGTAGCGGCTGAACATCTTGGCGGTCCGGCGGCGGACGGAGGACAGCCGGGCGATGGCAAGCGGAATCCGATGCAGATTGCGGCGGGCATAGCGTTCGAAGCCCAGGGTCTGGTTGTCGAGCTTGGTGCGGTCGAAGCTCTCGCCGAACATCCGGCGGCCGTCGTGCACCAGCGCGAACCCTAGCAGCGCGTAGTACAGCACGAAGTCGTCGGCGAAACTCTCCGAAACCGGCGGCACATCGACATGCTCGACGCGGTGGCCCAATTCCTCCAGCATCGCGGCTGTCTTCAGCGTCAGCTCGCGGACTTCGGGACTGGAGTCGCGGTACAGCGACCGGGTGATGACGGCAACGGTCAATCGCTTGGCGCCGGGTCCCGTGACGTCACCGATCGCGGGCAGCTTGGTGTTGCGCCAAACCCGTTCGGCCTCACGGTAGAAGGCTGCGGTGTCACGCACCGAGCGGGTCAGCACACCGTTGTGCACGACCTTCAACGGCATCTTGCTGACGTCTTTGTCCAACGGCAGTCGGCCGCGGGTGGGCTTGTGACCGACGAGGCCGGTGCACGACGCGGGAATGCGAATGGAACCGCCGCCGTCCATCGCGTGCGCGATGGGCACTGCGCCTGCCGCGACGAAAACCGCTGAGCCGGCCGATGATCCGCCTGAGGTCAGATCGAGATTCCACGGGTTCGGCACCGGTCCGATTCGCTCGTGCTCGGCGGCGGCGCAGAAGCCGAACTCCGACATCTGCGATTTGCCAAGCGGTATCAAACCGGTGGCCAGGTAGAGCTTCGCGAACTCGCCGTCCGCTGGCAGTGGCACCGGGTCCCACGCGTCGGTGCCCTGCATCGTCGGCATGCCGGCAACGGCGACGTTGTCCTTCAGGAACGACGGCACCCCGTCGAAGTAACCGCCATACGGACGCGTCGCCGTGGCACGAGACCGCGCCCGGCCGTACGCCTCATATGCCAGTCCGTTCAACGCTGGGTTGACCGCCTCGGTACGTGCGATCGCCGCGTCGACGAGTTCGGCCGCCGATACTGTGCCGGCTCGCAGCGCGTCAACGAGGCCGACAGCGTCAAGGTCGCCGAGGGCGTCGTCACCGAAGGCATGGATACGTTGCATGCAGCGACGGTACCAAGTCGTACCGCGCGCCGGTCCGGCCATGCAAAAGGCCCCCAGAAACCTGGGGGCCTTTGCGAGTGGTTCGGCGTTACGCCTGGCCGACCTCGAAGCGCACGAATCGCGTGACGGTCACGCCCGCCTCGTCGAGCAGAGCCTTCACGGTCTTCTTGTTGTCGGACACCGACGGCTGATCCAGCAGCACGACGTCCTTGTAGAAGCCAGTCACGCGACCCTCGACGATCTTGGGCAGCGCCTGCTCGGGCTTGCCCTCCTCCTTGGCCGTCTCCTCGGCGATGCGCCGCTCGTTGGCGACGATGTCCTCGGGCACGTCCTCGCGGGTGAGGTACTTCGCCTTCAGCGCGGCGATCTGCAGCGCCACGGCGTGCGCAGCACTCTTGTCGTCACCGGTGTACTCGACCAGCACACCCACACCGGGCGGCAGGTCGGCGGCCCGCTTGTGCAAGTACGTCTCGACGGTGCCGTCGAAGTAGGCGACGCGACGCAGTTCGAGCTTCTCGCCGATCTTCGCGGACAGATCCGCGACGAGCTGCTCGACCGTGGTGTCGCCCACCTTGGCAGCCTTCAGAGCGTCGACATCAGCGGCCTTGGCCGCCGCGGCGGCCGCGACGATCTGGTCGGCCGCGGCCTGGAACTCGGCGTTCTTGGCCACGAAGTCGGTCTCGGAGTTCAGCTCGATCAGCGCGCCGTCCTTCGCGGCCACCAGGCCCTCGGCGGTCGCGCGCTCAGCACGCTTGCCGACGTCCTTGGCGCCCTTGATGCGAAGCAGTTCAACGGCCTTGTCGAAGTCGCCCTCGGATTCGACGAGCGCATTCTTCGAGTCGAGCATGCCGGCACCGGTGAGGTCGCGAAGACGCTTCACATCGGCAGCGGTGTAGTTCGCCATATCAGCCTTTCCCTATGACTCTTGAGGGGTTTCAGTGGTGGGGGCGGCGTCGGCCCCACCGGCATCGGTGGACGCCGTAGCACCGGCGAGCAGCTCCTGCTCCCACTCGGCGAGCGGCTCGGCACCCTCGGCCTGGGCCTCTCCATCACCCTTGCCTGCGCCGGCACGGGCCTGCAGACCCTCGGCGACCGCGGAGGCGACCACCTTGGTCAACAGCGCGGCCGAGCGGATCGCGTCGTCGTTGCCTGGAATCGGGTAGTCGACGAGGTCGGGATCGCAGTTGGTGTCGAGGATCGCGATGATCGGGATGTTCAGCTTGCGAGCCTCCGCGACCGCGAGGTGCTCCTTGTTGGTGTCGACGACCCAGATCGCCGACGGCACCTTCTGCATGTCGCGGATACCGCCGAGGCTGCGCTCGAGCTTGTTCTTCTCGCGGGTCAGCATCAAGATTTCCTTCTTGGTGCGACCTTCGAAGCCACCGGTCTGCTCCATGGCCTCGAGTTCCTTGAGACGCTGCAGACGCTTGTGCACGGTGGAGAAGTTGGTGAGCATGCCGCCCAGCCAGCGCTGGTTCACGTAAGGCATGCCGACGCGGGTCGCCTCTTCGGCGATCGACTCCTGCGCCTGCTTCTTGGTGCCGACGAACATGATGCTGCCGCCATGGGCGACAGTCTCTTTGACGAACTCGTACGCCTTGTCGATGTACGTCAGCGTCTGCTGCAGATCGATGATGTAGATGCCGTTGCGGTCGGTGAAGATGAACCGCTTCATCTTGGGATTCCAGCGACGGGTCTGGTGCCCGAAGTGGGTGCCGCTGTCCAGCAGCTGTTTCATGGTCACTACGGCCATGGTTGTGCCTCACTCATATGTCGGTTGTCGCGCAGCGTCGGGTGACGCCGTGCCCTGGTGCCCGCTGGAGTGCCGAACCCGTTCGAGAACGGGACCGACGGCATCCGGATTGACCTTGGTGGAACCGGGTCATGTGCAGACACGCGAAGTCAGCCCGCGCAAGCGAGCTGCGGAGAAGAGTTTACACGCTGCCCAGGAGTGCTTTTTCCACACAGACGCGCTGGTCCACAGATTACGTTTCACGGCTGGATTGACGGCGGTCCGGTGCGCTGAGCTGGGCATATGCGATGGATCGCGCTGTTCGCGACGGCGATTGCCCTGGCCGCGCCGGCTTCGGCCGATGGTGAGCGGCTGGATTGGCCGCTGCGGCCGCGACCCGCTGTTGTGCGGATATTCGACGCCCCGTCACCGAACTGGCGACCGGGCCATCGCGGTGTCGATCTCACCGGAACCCCTGGTCAGCCCGTGTTCGCGGCGGCCAGCGGGACCGTGGTGTTCGCCGGTGAGCTCGCGGGCAGGCCAGTGGTGTCGATCGCCCACCCCGGCGGATTGCGGACCAGCTATGAGCCGGTCGTCGCATCGGTGCGGGCGGGCCGGCGCGTCGATGCGGGCACGTTGCTCGGCGAACTTCAGGCGGGCCATGCCGGGTGCGCAGCGGCCGCGTGCCTGCACTGGGGCGCGATGTGGGGTCCGGCCTCGCGAGCCGACTATGTGGATCCACTGGGCCTGTTGGTGAGCACGCCGATCCGCCTCAAGCCCGTCCGCTAGCGATTTCACGCGCGGGGGTGAGCCTGGTCGTGCACTGCACGCAGGCGCGCGACCGTGACGTGGGTGTACAGCTGCGTGGTGGCCAGCGTGGAATGGCCAAGCAGCTCCTGCACGACGCGCAGATCCGCACCGCCCTCGAGCAGGTGCGTCGCGGCGCTGTGCCTCAGCCCGTGCGGGCCGATATCAGGTGCGCCGTCGACCGCGGCCATCGTCTGGTGCACGACGGTGCGGGCCTGCCGCGGGTCGAGTCGTCGCCCCCGTGCCCCCAGAAGCAGTGCCGGACCGGAGTCAGCGGTGGCCAGTGCTGGGCGGCCGTCGGACAGCCACGCGGTCAGCGCCGCGACCGCGGGCGCACCGAACGGCACCGTGCGCTGCTTGTTGCCCTTGCCCAGCACGCGCAGCAGTCGCCGCGAGGTGTCGACGTCGTCGATGTCGAGTCCGCACAGCTCGCTGACCCGAATGCCGCTGGCGTACAACAGCTCGACGATCAGCCGGTCGCGCAGCGCAAGCGGATCTCCTTGTTGTGCACCGGATTTCGCCGCCGCCATCGCGTCCAGTGCCTGGTCCTGGCGGAGCACGGCCGGGAGCGTGCGGCGCGCCTTGGGCATCTGTAGACGCGCGGCGGGGTCGCTCGCGATCAATCCGCGGCGCACCGCCCACGCGGTGAACGTCTTGACCGCGGAGGTGCGCCGGGCCAGCGTCGTCCTGGCCGCACCCCCCGCCGCCAGCGACGCGAGCCACGACCGCAGAATTGGCAGCGTCAGGCCGGCGATTCCAGCATCGGGTGCACGTTCGGCGACGAAGTCGAACAGCGACCGCAGGTCACCGAGATACGCGCGGCGGGTGTGGTCGGAGCGAGCGCGCTCCAGCGCGAGGTATTCGTCGAACTCCTCGAGCACCGCATCCACGCCGTCAACCGTCGCAGACAACGACTCCGCGGCTCAGGTGACGCGCCGCAACGCGTCCGGAGTCAATTCCTTCAGCGAGCGGTAGCCGTCGACAGCCATCGTCAGGTCGGCTTCGGCCAGCAGGGATCGCAGCACGTGCACGATGCCGTCTTCCCCGCCGAGGGCGAGGCCGTATGTGTAGGGCCTGCCGATCGCGACGGCCGAGGCTCCCAGCGCGATCGCCTTGACGATGTCGACGCCACTGCGAATGCCCGAGTCGAACAACACGGGCATTCCGTCAGCGGCCTCGACCACGCCGGGCAGACAGTCGATGGCCGGGATCCCTCCGTTGGCCTGACGTCCACCGTGGTTGGAGCAGTAGATGGCGTCGACGCCACCGTCTTTCGCGCGCCGCACGTCGTCGGGATGACAGATGCCCTTGACCAGGATCGGCAACGTGGTCAGCGAGCGCAGCCACGGCAGATCGTCCCACATCAATGGATTCCCGAAGATCGAGATCCACTGCATGATCATCGCCTGCCTGTTCTCCTCTGGCGACTGCGCCAGGCTGTCGAGGAAGACCGGATCGCTGGTGTAGTTGGCCAGGCAGTGGCCACGCAGGAATGGGAAGTTCGACGTCGTGAGGTCGCGCGGCCGCCAGCCGGGAATCCAGGTGTCGAGTGTCACGACGATGCCCTTGAACCCCGCGGCCTCAGCGCGTCGCACGAAGCTGGCGGCGACGTCGCGGTCCTTCGGTGTGTAGAGCTGGAAAAATCCTGGCGTATCGCCCAATTCGGCGGCGACGGCCTCCATCGGATCGGCGGACATCGTCGACGCGATCATCGGAACCTTCGTCCGGGCAGCGGCGCGTGCGGTCGCGAGGTCACCATGTCCGTCCTGCGCGCAAAGGCCGATGACGCCGACGGGCGCGAGCATCGCCGGCGAGGGCAGGTTCAGCCCGAGGAAGTCCACCGACAGATCACGTTCGGCGGCGCCGACGAACATCCGCGGCATCAACCCCCAGTTCTCGAAGGCGGTGACGTTGACGCGCTGGGTCCGTTCGTCGCCAGCGCCGCCCGCGACATATGACCAAATCCCTGGCGGCATCGCCGCCTGCGCCTTCGCCTCTAGCTCCGCGAACGACATCGGGAGCGTCGGCAGAACGCCGGACAGGCCCTGCAGGTAGATCTCGAACTCGTAATCGCTGTACGCCATGCGGCTAGCGTGCCAGGCCCGCCGTTACGAGTTGGTCTGTTCGGCCTTGGCGAGTTCAGCCTTCCACTGCCGGAAGGTCTCTTCGGTACGCCCGCGGCGCCAGTACCCCGAGATCGACGAGGCCCATTTGGCGTCCACTCCCCGTTCCTTGCGGATGTAGGGCCGCAGATTGTGCATCACGGTCTGCGCTTCGCCGTGGATGAACACCTGCACCTGGCCGGGCAACCACGACGCACCCTTCACCGCCTCGATCAGCGGCGCGTGGTCACCGGCGGCCTCTTCGGCAACCAGGTCGGCGCGGCCACCACGGTAGATCCATGTGATGTCCACGCCGGGCGGCGCCTTCAGGTCGACTTCGTCGTCGGGTCCACTCACCTCGATGAAAACCTGGCCGATTGCGTTGTCCGGCAACGCTTCCAATGCCACGCTGATCGCCGGGACGGCAGCCTCATCGCCCGCCAGCAGGTGCCAGTCAGCCGCGGGATCGGGTGCGTACCCGCCGCTTGGCCCCATCAGGTATGCCGGCTGCCCGGGCACTGCCGATGCGGCCCACGGACCAGCCACGCCGTGATCTCCGTGCACGACGAAATCGATGGCGATCTCGCGACGCTCGGCGTCCACTCGGCGGACCGTGTACGTGCGTACCGGCGGCTGCTGCTCAGGGGGCAGAGCCTTGAAACTGTCGAGCGTCAGCGGCTGCTCGAGAGCGGCGACATCGATACCGGCGTGCACGAACACGATCTTCACGTAGGCGTCGGTGGAGTCGTTGGGCGTGAAGGTATCGAAGCCAGCGCCGCCGAGCACGACCCGCGTGAGATGCGGGGTCACCTGCTCAGTACGCACCACTTCGAACGTGTGCACCGGACGTCCTGCCACTGTTCCTCCTGTTGATAGCTCGCCATTTCGAGAATACGAGTGCGCGCAGAGTCCAGGTCGGCTACCTCATCGAGCACGAGAGGCCGAGCGAACGAGCTTCCACCTACCCTCCTTCCGCATCACCAAACCGGAGAGTTCGAGAACCGCCAGCGGACCGAGCACCTGCGTCGGCGGTAAGCCGGCGGCCACCGCGATCTCGTCGACCGTGCGGGCGCCCCGGGCAGGAAGCGCGTCATACACCCGCTTGTCGGTGTCGGTGAAACCATCGAGCTCCGACACCGGGCGCACCTCCTCGGGCGCGAGTTCCCCCATATGGCCGACCAATTCGACGATCTCCTCGACGCGTGTGACCACCCGGGCGCCGTCCCGCAGCAATGCGTGACATCCCACCGACGCCGACGACGTCACCGGTCCGGGAACTGCACAGACCTGGCGGCCCAGCGCCCGCGCCCACGCCGCCGTGTTGGCCGCGCCACTGCGGGCACCGGCCTCGACGACGACGGTCGCGCCGGCGAGAACGGCGACCAATCTGTTGCGCGTCAGAAAGCGGTGCCGCGCGGGCCGCTCGCCGGGCGGATACTCACTGACGACGAGACCGTGCTCGCGGATCTGTCGCAGCATTGCGGCATGCGCGGATGGGTACGGCACATCGATACCTCCCGCGGTTACCGCGACGGTCGTCCCCTCCGCCGCCAGCGCGGCACGGTGAGCCGCACCGTCGATTCCGAATGCCCCACCCGAGACCACCGCCACGTCGCGTACCGCCAAACCCGCCGCGAAGTCCGCGGCGACGAACTCTCCGTACGCCGTCGCGGCTCTCGTGCCCACGATCGCGGCAGCACGATCGGAGACCTCGTCGAGGTACGCCGGCCCCACAGCCCACAGCACCATTGGCTCGTGCGCCTGCGGCCGGTAGCGGACGCCTTCGAACACGTTGAACGCGTTGAACGCCAGCAGCGGCCATTCCGCATCGTCCGCGGTGATCAGCCGTCCACCCATACGGTTCAGAACCTCTAGATCTTCTGCAGCACAGTCGATGTGGCGTCTCGCTTCGACGACCCGGCCGACGGTGCCTTCGGCAGCTCCGCTGCGTACACGGTCGGCGGCCTCCACCGGGCCGACGCGTCTGGCCAAGGCTCGCAGCTCCGGGCACGGCGGCTCCGCGACCCGCGACAAATATGCCCATGCATGTGCGATCTCGTCGGTCATCGCGCGCCCCCGTTCTGCCGAAAACTCAATGCGGTGGTGACGTCCTCCAACGCGGGCGACGTTCGTCCCGCCAAGTCGGAAAGTGTCCAAGCCACCCGCAGAGTGCGATCGGCTCCGCGCATGCTGATCTGCTTCCGATCGAGGGCACCGCTCAGAGGTTTCATCACAGTCGGCGACAGCCGAAATTTCCTGCGGAGCAACGCTCCACTGACTTCGGCATTCGTCCGGATTCCATACGGGCCCCATCGCTCTGCCGCGGCCGCACGCGCTTTCGATACGCGGGAACACACCTCGGCGGTGGACTCGCCCTCCTGCTGGCCGAACGCACCTGCGCGCTCGGAGAGCATCTCGACGACCAGGTCCACCCGATCGAGCAGCGGGCCGGACAGCTTGCCCAGATAGCGCCGCTTGATCTGTCCCGGACAGATGCAGTCTCGCGGATCCGCAGGCGCGCACGGACACGGGTTGGCGGCCAGCACCAATTGGAACCGCGCCGGGTAACGCGCCACGCCGTCGCGACGTGCCAGCCGAATTTCGCCGTCCTCCAGCGGAGTTCGCAATGCTTCCATCACACTGACCCCGATCTCCGCACATTCGTCGAGGAACAGCACACCGCGGTGCGCGCGGCTGACCGCACCGGGCCGGGCCATTCCGCTGCCGCCGCCGACCATCGCCGCCACGCTCGAAGTGTGATGCGGCGCCACGAACGGTGGCTGCGTGATCAACGGCGTACTGCCCGTCAGCAGGCCGGCCACCGAGTGGATCGCCGTCACCTCGAGCGCCTCACTCTCGCTCAATGCCGGCAACAGTCCCGGAAGCCGCTGTGCCAGCATGGTTTTCCCGACGCCCGGCGGGCCCGTCATCATCAGGTGATGCGCACCGGCGGCGGCGACCTCGACCGCGTATCGGGCCTGCGTCTGACCGATGACGTCAGCTAGATCTGCCACAGGTGCCGGAGTTGGATACGGCTTGTCGACGCTGTCCTCGAGCTGCGCCCCACCCTCGACCCAGGCCTTCATTTGGCTGAGTGTCCGCACTCCCTTGACGTCTATACCCTGCACCAGCGCCGCTTCGGGGAGATTCTCAACCGGCACGACGACGAGCGGCCATCCCTCGCGCTTCGCTGCGAGCACCGCGGGCAGTACTCCCTTGACCGGCCGCACGCGGCCGTCGAGCGCCAACTCGCCGAGCAGGACCGTCTTCTCGAGGCGCTCCCACGCCTCCTTGCTCTGTGCCGAAAGCACCGCCATCGCTAGAGCGATGTCATAGACGGAGCCCATTTTCGGCAATGTGGCGGGCGAGAGCGCCAGCGTGAGCCGCGTCTGGGGCCAGTCCTGTTGGCAGTTGGTGATCGCGGCGCGCACCCGGTCCCGCGACTCGTGCAACGCGGCGTCGGGCAGCCCGACCAGGAACACACCGGGTAGCCCCGACGAGATGTCGGCCTCGATCTCCACGAGGTGCCCATCGAGCCCGCAGACTGCTACCGAGAATGCTCGCCCCAGCGCCATCAGCCCACTCCCTGCACGTGGGTGATCTCTGGAATCGGACGCCGCCCGATCCGCACGCCGATGACGTCGATGCGCACCCCGGACCAGCGGACGTCCTGCCCGGCCAGCCACAGCCCGGCCAGCCTCCGCAACCGGCGCAGCTTCTCCGGCGTGACCGCATACTCGACGCCTCCGAACCGGTCACTGGTGCGGGCCTTCACCTCGACAAACACCACGACGCGCGCAGCGTCGTCGGCCGCGATCACATCGAGTTCGCCGTAGCGACACCGCCAGTTGCGCGCGAGCACCCGTAGCCCCAACGACTGCAGATGCTCCACCGCCAGGCGTTCCCCGAATGCGCCGATCTCGGCGCGGGTCCACGAGGTCTTCGAATAGGTCATGGCCATACAGTGCGAGGCGCTCCCGACAGACTGCGACCGACAAACCCCACCTGTCCCCAACCGCCATTCCATCCACAGTCCGAAGAAGTTTCGGCACCGTCAAAAAGTGGGTATTGCGACGACATGGCCAACAAGTCCCTCCACGGCGTGGCTGATCGCGCAACCGACAGCGACGCGTTCGAATACACCGCCCGCGCGGGGTTCATCACCAGTGGCGTGCTGCATCTATTGGTTGCGTACATCATTCTTCGAATCGCATTCGGATCCGGCGGCAATGCAGATCAGTCCGGTGCCCTTGCGACGCTCGCCGGCCAGACCGGCGGCAAGTTGATCCTGTGGGTAGCGGCGATCGGCCTTGTCGCACTAGGGCTATGGCGTATCGCCGAGGCGATCGTCGGATCGAAACCCGGTGAAGGCTCCGGCCCCAACCAGGACGACACACCGGCCTGGAAGCGTGCCAAATCGGTCGGGTTGGCGATCGTCAACTTCGCCATAGCTCTTTCCGCGGCTCGCTTCGCGATGGGAAGCGGCCAGCAGAGCAGTCAGCAGAACACCGGAATGAGCGCGCAGCTGATGCAATCCGGCTGGGGCAAAGTGCTTCTCATCGCGGTCGGGCTCGGGCTCGTCGGTGTCGGCGGCTACCACGTCTACAAGGGCGTGACCAAGAAGTTCTTCAAGGACCTGCGCATCTCGGGCGGCACCTGGACCAAGGGAGTCGGAATCAGCGGGTATGTCGCCAAGGGGCTGGTGCTGGCCGGCGCCGGCCTACTCGTAGTTGTCGCGACGCTGCAAGCCGATCCGTCGAAGGCGGCCGGCCTCGACGCCGCGGTGAAGACTCTCGGCCAGGCGCCCTTCGGCAAGTTCTTGCTGATCCTCGCGGCACTGGGCATCGCCGCGTTCGGCGTCTACAGCTTCGTGCGGGGACGCTTCGGCAGGATGTGACGCTCAGCTTCCGTAAAGCCGCGCGATGTCCGGGCTGTCCAGCCATCCCGCGTAGGTCGACGTCGTCGGCCAGCCCTCGGGTGAGTCGAGCCATTCCTCCTGGCGCCCCCACGGCAGGATGTCCGCCAACGCGAACGTGGACGTGAGCTGCTCGGTGCCGCGCCCATTGGTGTGCCACGTCCGGTAGACCGTGTCACCGTCGCGCATGAACACATTGACTCCGAAGCCTTCGCCCGGCGCGGCGTCCACGTCCGCACCGAAGGAGGTGTCCGCCGATGAGTACCAGTCCATCCGGTTGCCGACCTTCTCGCGATAGGCCAGCGCCTCCTTGATGGGTCCGTTTGTGACGATCACGAACCGCGCATCGTAGTTGTCGAGGAAATCGAGTCGCGTGAATTGCGATGTGAAGCTGGTGCAGCCGCCGCACTGCCACTCGGCGCCGTTCTCCCACATGTGGTGGTAGGTGATGAGCTGCGCTCGGCCGTCGAAGATGTCGACGAGCCGGACGGGGCCGTCGGCGCCGACCAATGTGTAGTCATCCATCTCCACCATCGGCAGTCGCCGACGCGCCGCCGCGATCGCATCGAGCTCCCGCGTCGCCGCTTTCTCTCGGCGCCGCAGCTCCTCCAGTGCGGTCCGCCATGTCTGACCATCGACCACCGGGGGCTTGCCCGCTGTCGCCGTCGTCTCAGTAATCATCGACTCTCCCTAACCAATGTGCCGGACCGTGTCTAAGGATGGACTCCCGACGCCGGCGAAACTCATCGGCGGGACAGCCGCGAAGATCAGCCTGCGGACACGCTCTCGAACAGCATTGCCAGCTGCCCGGGGCTGACCGCGATGCCGCATTGGTTACGCAGATCCTGCAATGGACCGGCGATCCGTCGGAGCTCGAGGAACTCGCCCGGATTGCCCGTGAAGTAACCCCGCACGTTGGCCCGTGCTTCATCCGGCGGCTGTGTCGCGGCCGCAGTCAACACATTGTTGGCACCCGGATGGGCGGCCAGGTAACCACCAGCCTCAGCGAGCACACCGCCGGCGACGGTGCTGAGCCCACTTGCGGTGCAGTCAGCAGCAGTCGCCGCGGGCGCGGTGACGACGGCCGTGCAGACGCCTAGTGCGCACGCGGCAGCCGCTCCGATGACTCGTGAGCGTCTGGGGTTGGCTGACTTCTTCATGCGGTGTCCTCAGGGTCGGTGCCGACGGATCAAACTTCACGGCTAACCTACCCGGCATACCTGACGAGAAACTTGCTCTGAGCATGAAAAACGGCGCCTACACCGCCCCGCGCAGACTCAGGGCAGAGTATGTTCATTTAGGTAAACCTCAGCTAAAAGCGCCAGGTTGGCGCGGGAAGGACCGCCTGGATGCGTCCTCGTTGGAGCCAGATCGCCGCGCTCGTGTCGACCGTTGCTGTTGTGCTCGGAGCGACCTCTTGCACGAGTTCGGACGAGAGCGACAAGCTGCTCATCTACAACGCTCAGCACGAGTCGCTGACAAAAGAGTGGATCGACGCGTTCACCAAGGAGACAGGCATCCAGGTCGAGTACCGCCAAGGTGGCGACACCGAGCTCGGCAACCAGCTGGTGGCCGAAGGCAATTCATCACCCGCTGATGTGTTCCTGACGGAGAACTCGCCGGCGATGGCAGCGGTCGAAAAGGCGGGACTGTTCGCCGATCTCGACTCCGCCACTCTCGACCAGGTTCCGCAGCAGTACCGCCCCGCTACCGGCAAGTGGACCGGCGTGGCAGCACGCAGCACCGTGTTCGTCTACAACACGTCCAAGCTAACGCCCGAGCAACTTCCGAAATCACTAGTGGACCTGCAGAACCCTGAATGGAAAGGCCGATGGGGTGCTCCCCCGACCAAGGCCGACTTTCAGGCCATCGTCGCCGCGCTGCTGCAGCTCAAGGGTGAGGCCGAAACCGCGAAGTGGCTCGCGGCCATGAAGTCCGGTGCGACGCTGTACAGCGACAACATCGCCACGCTGAAGGCAGTCAATGCCGGCGAGGTCGACGGTGGCGTGATCTACCACTACTACTGGTTCCGCGATCAGTCGAAAACCAAAGAGATGAGCGCGAATACGGCGCTCCACTATTTCAAGAACGAGGACCCCGGCGCCTTCGTGAGCCTGTCCGGCGGCGGCGTGCTGGAGTCCAGCAAGAAGAAGGACGAGGCCCAGCAGTTCATCCGGTTCATCACCGGCAAGACGGGCCAGGAGGTGCTGGAGAAGGGCACCTCGTTCGAATACCCGGTCGCCAGCGAGGTGCCGGCCAATCCAGCGCTGCCACCGTTGGACACTCTGCAAGCGCCGGTCGTGGATCCGTCGACGCTGAACTCTGCGCAGGTGACGGACCTGATGACGAAGGCGGGCTTGCTGTAGGTGACTGCCGCTCCCCCCGTTCCGGCGCCCGCTGCGCAATCCTCGCGGTCTGAGGCGACCGCGAGGCCGGGTCCGCTGGTCTCGATAGCGGTCACGATTCTGGTTGCCGCCACCTGCATTCCGCTGGGTTATGTGGTGTGGGGCACGGTGTCGGTCGGGTGGACGCGCGCCTACGAACTGGTGGTTCGGCCGAGAGTCGGCGAATTGCTGATCAACACCGTCGCGCTCGTCTTCATCACGGTGCCACTCTGTGTGCTGATCGGCGTCGGCCTCGCCTGGTTGACGGAACGAACCGACCTTCCCGGCCGGGGTTTCTGGCGCCCGTTGTTCGTTGCGCCACTGGCTGTTCCGGCTTTCGTCAACAGCTACGCCTGGGTCGGTGTGGTCCCGTCGATTCACGGGTTGTGGGCGGGTGTCCTGATCACGACCCTGTCGTATTTCCCGTTCATGTACCTGCCCGTCGCGGCGACCCTGCGTCGGCTCGATCCTGCCGTCGAGGAATCCGCGCGTGCGCTCGGATCGGATTCGACCGGCGTGTTCTTCCGCGTCGTGGCTCCCCAGCTGCGGCTCGCCGTCCTCGGCGGTTCGCTGCTCGTCGGGCTGCATCTGCTCTCGGAATTCGGCGCGTTCGCGATGATCCGCTTCGACACCTTCACCGTCGCGATCTTCCAGCAGTTCCAGGTCACCTTCGACGGCGCGGCGGGAAGCATGCTCGCCGGCGTGCTGGTCCTGCTCTGCCTGATGCTGCTCATCGCAGAGGCGGCCGCCCGTGGCAAGATCCGGTTCGCCAGAATCGGATCGGGCGCGCCGCGGGCCGCCACTCCGAACCCACTGGGCCACAGCACAATCCCCGCGCTACTGGCATCGGCCGCCGTAGTGGCCCTGTCGCTGGGTGTGCCGATCTGGACGCTGCTGCGCTGGCTGTGGATCGGTGGAGCCGAAGTGTGGAACTTCGCCGAACTCGGCAACTCGCTCGCCCAGACCATCGGAATGGCAGGAACCGCCGCGATCATCACCACGGTGCTGGCCTTCCCCGTCGCGTGGGTCGCGGTGCGCTCCAGCGGACTGCTGGCCCGCACCGTCGAGGGCGCCAACTACATCACCAGCTCGCTGCCGGGCATTGTCACCGCTCTCGCGCTTGTCACCGTGGCCATCCACTACGTGCGGCCGCTGTACCAGAGCGTGCCGTTGATCGTGTTCGCCTACGTCCTGCTGTTCATGCCGCGCGCACTGGTCAACGTCCGGGCCGGGCTGGCACAGGTCCCGCCGAGCTTGGAAGAAGCCTCTCGGTCGCTCGGTGCGTCACCGTCGGCGACGTTCTTGCGCGTGACCCTTCGCCTGACCGCACCCGCCGCTGCCGCGGGTGCATCGCTGGTGTTCGTCGCGGTGGCAACCGAATTGACCGCCACGCTGCTGCTGGCGCCGACCGGCACCAGAACATTGTCGATGATGTTCTGGTCGTGGAGTAGCGAACTCGACTACGCGGCCGCCGCGCCGTACGCAATGGTGTTGGTGCTGTTGGCCATACCGGTGACCGTTCTGCTCTTTCGCCAGTCGATGAAGGTGGCCGCGCTGTGACCGAAGCAATGGTTGACATCCGGGGACTCGCTAAGTCGTTCAACGGTCATGTCGTGCTCGACCACATCGATCTTCAGCTGGAAAAGGGCAGCACCACCGCGGTCGTCGGCGCATCAGGGTGCGGAAAGACGACGCTGCTGCGGCTCGTCGCGGGCTTCGAGACGCCTGGCGAGGGAACGATCACGATCGACGGTCGCCAGGTCGCTAGTGCGGAACGAGCGGTGGCACCGCACCGCCGCAGTGTCGGCTATGTCGCACAGGACGGCGCATTGTTTCCGCACCTGACCGTCGGCCAGAACATCGCCTACGGGATCCGCGTTGAGGGCCGCGACAAAGTGCGCAGCCGCGTCAGCGAACTTCTCGAAACCGTCTCGCTCGAAACAACATTCGCCGATCGCCGGCCCCATCAGCTCTCAGGCGGCCAGCAGCAGCGTGTCGCCCTGGCCCGGGCACTGGCCCGGCAGCCAGTCCTGATGCTTCTCGACGAACCATTCAGTGCACTGGACACCGGCCTGCGCGCGTCCACCAGGAAGGTGGTCGCGGGCCTGCTAGCCGACGCGGGCATCACCTCGCTGCTGGTGACCCACGACCAGGAGGAGGCGCTGTCGATCGCCGACCAGGTCGCGGTCATGCGCGACGGGCGGTTCACTCAGGTTGGCTCACCACAGTCGGTGTACCGGGAACCCGGCGACCGCTTCACCGCCGAGTTTCTCGGCGACAGCATCACACTGCCGTGCGTCGTCACGTCCGGCGTCGCCGACTGCGCCATCGGACGTGTTGCCGTGCGCGCCGAGGATGGGCCCGGCACGTTGTTGCTGCGGCCTGAACAGCTTGTGGCAAAAGTTGTTTCGGACAGCGGCGAGTTGGACGGCGTCGGCAAGGTGCTGGCCGTTGAGTTCCTCGGCCATGACGTCCTGCTGACCATCGACCCCCAGGGCGACGTCGAACCGATCATCGTGCGCCAGAACAGCCTCGAGCCCCCGTCGATCGACGCGAAGGTGCGCATCGAGGTGGTGGGCGACGGAGTCGTGTTCACATGATTTCGCTCATCGAGCATCTGCGCGGCCACGGTGATCGCATCGCGGTGCTCACCGACGCCGCGCAACTGACCTACCGTGAACTCGCAGACCGCGTCGCCGAAGCCGCGCACGAACTCTACGGTCCGCGCCGCCTGGTGCTGCTGGAAACTCGCAACGACATCTCAACGCTGGTGCACTATCTCGGCGCGCTGGCGGCCAAGCACGTGGTGCTACCCGTCGACGCGCGACGCGATCACACCGTGATCGAAGAGACCTACGAGCCCGACATCGTCATCGACGACGGCGGAATCCACCACCACCGTCGCGATCAGCGCCCACTGCACGACGACCTCGCAGTGCTGATGTCGACGTCGGGCAGCACGGGTTCCCCGAAGCTCGTCCGGCTCTCGCATGCGAATCTCGTCGCCAACGCGACCGTCATCGCCGAATATCTTGGCATCGGTGAAACTGATAGGGCCGCAACAACTCTCCCGATGTCGTATTGCTACGGCCTTTCGGTGATTCACAGTCATCTGTTCGCCGGTGCCGGCCTGATCCTGACCGACCGCTCTGTGGTCGACGAGGAGTTCTGGCAGCTGTTCCGTCGGTACCGTGGTACGTCGTTCGCGGGCGTGCCGTACACGTTCGAACTGCTCGAGAGCGTCGGCTTCGACGCCACGGACCTGCCCGACCTGCGGTACGTCACCCAGGCCGGCGGCCGCATGCCACCAGAACGGGTGCACAGGTTCGCCGAACGCGCTCAGACCGCGGGTTTCGAGCTGTTCGTAATGTACGGCGCCACCGAGGCGACAGCCCGGATGTCCTATCTGCCACCGGAACTCGCACTGTCGCGGCCGAATACGATCGGCCGCCCGATCCGCGGCGGATCGTTCACAATCGAGCCGTTGGAGGGCTGGGCCGACGACGACCTCGGCGAGCTGATCTATCGCGGCCCCAACGTCATGATGGGTTATGCCCATGGCCCCGCCGATCTGGAACTCGGCAAGACCGTTGAGACCCTGCGCACCGGCGACATCGCCCGTCGCTGCCCCGATGGGCTGTACGAGGTCGTTGGTCGCAACAGCCGATTCGTCAAGATGTACGGCCTCCGTATCGATCTGGGCCAGGTCGAGGCCGCGTTACGCGGTCGCGGCATGCACGCGTTCTGCGTCAGCGACGACGACGCGCTCGTTGTTGCCGTCGCGGGTAAGCGCGACGGCAGCGACGTCCAGCGAGCGGCAGCCGAGGCCGCGGGTGTACCCGCGGGTGCAGTGCGTGCCGTCACCGTCGAGGAACTACCGTTGCTGCCGTCGGGCAAGCCCGACTATGAAACCGTGCGCCGGTTGGCTCGCACGACCGACCAACCGCAAGCCTCAGATCTTCGTGGGTTGTTCGCCGACGTGCTGCAAATGGACGCCGCGACGCTCGACCCCGATGCCAACTTCGTCGACCTCGGCGGCAACTCGCTGTCCTACGTCACGATGACCGTGCGGCTGGAGAAATCGATCGGCCAGCTGCCCCCCGATTGGCAGAACATGTCGATCCGGCAGCTTGAAAGCATCTCGAAGCCGGTGCGACGCAGTTGGCTGGCGACCCTGGAGACCAGTGTCGCGCTGCGGGCCGCTGCGATCGTGCTGATCGTCGGATCGCATGCCGAGCTATTCGAGCTATGGGGCGGTGCGCACATCCTGCTCGGCGTCGCCGGATACAACTTCGGCAGGTTCTGCCTCACGCCGGTACCGCGCAACGACAGGGTGCGGCATCTCGGAAACACGATCGCGTGGATCGCGGTGCCGTCGATGTTGTGGGTCGTGGTGGCCCTGCTGCTGACCGACCACTACACATGGACAAACTTGTTGCTGGCCAACAAGTTCCTCGGCCCGCACGACAGCATGACAGCGGGCCGGCTGTGGTTCGTCGAAGTGCTGGTGTGGATTCTCGTCGGACTGGCCCTGGTGTTCTGGCTTCCGCTGATGGACCGCCTCGAGCGCCGTCTGCCCTTCACGATCGCCGTGGTGTTTCTTGTCATGGGGCTGGCATTGCGGTACGACATCCTCGGGTTGAATCTCGGCCGCGATGCCTGGTTCACCATGCTGGCGTTCTGGTTCTTCGCGCTTGGTTGGGCAGCGTCGAAGGCGACAACCACGCTGCAGCGCGTCGCGGTGACCCTTGCACTGGTCGTCGCGCTGCACGGCTATTTCGACAGCACGCTGCGCGAGGTGATGGTGATGGCCGGTCTGGCGCTGCTCATCTGGGTGCCGACGATCCGGTGCCCGTCCGCACTGACGGTGGCAGTCGGAATACTGGCGGAGGCGTCGCTGTACACGTATCTGGTCCACTACCAGGTCTACGCGTTGTTCGACGGCCATCCCGCCCTCGGCGTCACTGCCTCGCTGGCTGTCGGCGTGCTGCTGACCTATGTGGTCACCGTGCTGCGCCGCTGGCTCCGTGGCCGGTTCGATTCGCTGCGCTCGGATGTGCCCCACAAGAGCACCGTGAGCCAGAGCTGAAAACGTCTGATTGATCTTAAGGACGGCGAAGTGCTGGCGTTCGCCGGGCACGCCCATGATTGGCGTGCGCACTCGCGCATAGAACTCAGGTCTGACCCGATCGCGGAGTCGCGCACCGTGCTGGATACAAGGATCTATAGCTCGCCGATGTCCTTCTTGACTTGCTGCGCGTGCGCCACCTGCTCCGCGGTGTAGCCGATGAATAGCGCCACCACACCGAGGATGAGGACCACCCCAGCCAGCCACAGCAAGCCGTAGGTGTAGCCCTGGTCTAGCGCATTCAGCTGTGCGTCGTTCATGAACTTCACCGGCGCGTCGGTCCCGCCCAGATGCAACGTGTGCGACGTGATGACAGCCTGGATGACGGCCAGCACCACCGGCCCGCCGAGGCTTCGCAACATCACAGCGACCGCGGAGGTAGGCCCGATTTGGTCGACGCCTACGCTAGCGATCACCGATAGGGCGAGCGGGACGCCGATCATGCCGAGACCAATAGCACCGACAAAAAGCGGTAATACAAGATTCGGGAAGTACGGCATGCCGCGGGTGAGCGTCGAGCCGCCCAGCAGCGCGCACACCAGCAGTATGCCGCCCGCGATCACGACCACCCGTGGCGAGAACCACGTCACCAGTCGCGACGATGCACCAACCCCGATCGCCGTCGCTATGGCGAACGGGATGAAGCCGACGCCCGCGCGCAGCGGACTGTAGCCCATGATGGTCTGCACATAAAGGGCGACCAGAACGGTCAGGGCGAAACCCGCCCCACCAGCCAGGAACATAGCCGCGAACGTGGCCATTCGGTTACGGTCGGCGAACAAGCTGAGGGGCACGATGGGGTTCTCCGCCGTACGCTCCACCACGATAAACACCACGAGCGCCGCCAAGGCGACTACACCTGAACCGATTGCGGTGGCCGACAGCCAACCCTTCACCGGCCCCATCGTGAACCCGAAAACCGCGGCGCTACAAGCCACCGTGGCCAGTACAGCCCCAGCCGTGTCGAGCCTCATTCGCTCCGTCTGGGTCTCCCGCAGTGTGGCGAGGGCCAGGCCGAGCACAAGCAGCCCGAGCGGCACATTCACCATGAACGCCAGCCGCCATGACACCTCAGCGAGCCCCCCTCCCACCACGAGGCCTACGACCGTACCGACACCGGCGGTCGCGCCCAATACCGCGACAGCAGCGTTGCGTACCGACCCCTTCGGGAACGTGGTCATCACCAAGGCAAGACAGGTCGGTGCAGCGATCGCACCGGCCACGCCCCTTAGCAGTCGGGCCAGAACGAGGGCACCCCCGTTCCAGGCGATCACGCACATCGCGGAGGCGATGGTGAACAGCACAACGCTGACGATGAAGGCCCGCTTGCGGCCGATGCTGTCACCCAGGCGACCTCCCAGCAGTATGAGGCCGCCGAAACTCAGCAGACCGGCGGTGATCACCCAACTCCGCCCAGCATCCGACAAGCCGAGCTCGTCCTGGATTTTTGGCAGCGCGAGGACCACGATGGAGCCATCCATCACCGCCATCAGCTCCATGCCGCCGATCGCCATAAGTGCGGCGACCAACCGGCGAGACTGCAGCAAAGTCGGCAAGGACCTGGACCTACGGCGCCGCCTAGTCGGTTCGACCGGCATCGGGGTCATCGATTCCGCGCGTTCAGGCGCCCGGTCAGGTAGTGCCGGTCCCCATCGTTGCGAGCCGTCATAGCGGGCGACCCTACAGTCGGCATGCACTGCACGACCGTCGTTCTGTAAATCCCCCGAAAAGCGTTAAGGCATACGCGCGGAGGCGGAGCATGTCGAATTGCACAGGCGAGTCTCCGTCGACATGGCACGGATTTGGCAGGCTTGAAACAGAAGGTCGGCAGCATCTAACAGGAAGATTTCGGTCGAGAACGATAGCGAGGGCGGCTCCACCAACCGCGCTGCGCCTCGCCCGGTTACGGCGCCCGCGTGCGCCCCGCGCTGCGCGACTGGGCCGATGGCAGCAACGACCGCGGCGACGGCGAATGGATCTCAGCCGACCTCGATACCGGTCAAACCCGCATCAATTACCACCACCAAGGTCCCGAACCTCTCCTCCGCCCGCCCAGCAGCGAAGCCAAAAACCCCAAACGCGGACCATAGCGGTTGGCGACCTCAATCTCGTTCGGCGATAAGGCCTTCCTGCGCCACCGTCGCCGCGACGACTCCGTCGGCACGGATCAGGCTGCCGGTCACGACGCCGCGTCCCCGCGCGGCGGCAGGCGAGCGAGTCTCCAATAGGTTCCACTCGTCGGCACGCGGGGGTCGGTGAAACCAGATCGACGAATCGGTGGTGCCGCTGCGATGCGTGCGCGCTTTCATGGAGTGTCCGTGCACCTTCAAAGCCGGATCGATCATGTACACGTCGGTGACGAACACGCCCACCAAGGTGTGCACCATCGGGTCGTCGGGCAGCGCCGCCGTTGTGCGCCACCAGAACCGGCGCACGAACTCCTGGCCGCTGCCCTCGTCAGCGATCCTGATGTCGATTTCGTCCAGCGGCATCGACGGGGCCGGACCCGCCGGACCGCTCTCTGCGAGTGAGTCGGGGTCCTGCGGCAGCGACGAACGCGTGCCGTGCTCGGGCCCGGCCAGTTCGATGGCGAACGACACCGTGGCCGTGGTCAGCAGCCGGCCGTTCTGCCGTGCATCGATACGGCGTGCGGCAGCAGTCCGGCCGTCGAAAACCCTTGTCAGGGTGTACTCGACGGGCGCGCCGGCCTCACCGCCGCGCAGGAACTGCAGATGCATGTTGGTCGGAGCCCGGTCGGTGTCGACGGTCCGCCATGCCGCAGCGAGGCTCTGCGCCATGAACTGGCCGCCGTAGGAACGCTTTCCCTCCGGGCCACTGGCCGGACCGATCCAGTTGTCTTCGGTGTCGCCCGCCTGCAGATCCAGCAGTCCAAGCAGCGCGCTCATGCGACAGTGCCCGCGTCAGTCAGGCGCGTGATGTCATCGGCGCTCATACCCAGCCACTCCCCGAGCACGGCTGTCGTGTCATCACCGAGCGCAGGAGCGACGGCCGCGGCCGGATAAACGCCGCCGATCGACATCGGCAGTCCGGGCGCCAGGTATTCGCCGATGCGCGGCTGATCGAGCGGAGTGAACATCGGATTCGCGGTCACCCGCTCGCCACGCGCTGCTTCGTCGAAGGTGCGGTATCGGTCCCACAACACCGAAGTCGCCGACAGCGCTTCGGTCACCTCCTGCGCGGTGTGCTGCGAAAACCATTCGTTGAAGAGCCCGAAAAGCGCACCACGGTGCTCATACCGCTGCCCCTCGTCGGTGAAGTCCGCTCCCAATGTCTCTGCCAGCGCGGCAACGGCTTTCGTCGTTCCGGTCAGTTCGGTCAGATCGCGGAAATGCCTGCCGGTGAGCGCGACAATCATGAACGACGCGCCGTCGGCGCTGGTGAAGTCTTGCCCGTACTGTCCGTACACCGAGTTGCCGATCCGTTGGCGCGCGGTGCCGTTGATCATGACCTCGGTGAAGAATCCGAGGTTCCCCGCCGTCGCCAGCGCCACGTTCTCCAGCGGAATGCTGATCCGCTGGCCCTCTCCGGTGGCGTCGCGGTGACGCAACGCGGTGACGACGGCCAATGCGGTGTAGATCCCGCAGGTGACATCCCACGCGGGCAGGACGTGATTGACCGGGGACCCCAGCTCAGCAGGGCCGGTCACCAACGGAAAGCCGATCGCGGCGTTGACCGTGTAGTCGACACCCGTGCCGCCGTCCGCGCGCCCTGACACCTCGACGTGAATCAGGTCGGGCCGCAACCTGGTCAGGGATTCGTAGGAATGCCACTGCCGCCCAGCCACATTGGTGATCAGCACGCCGCTGCCTGCGATCAACCGTTGCACCACGTCCTGTCCCTCGGGCGAACGCATGTCGGCGGCGACTGAACGCTTACCTTTGTTGAGGCCCGCCCAGTAGATGCTCTCTCCGTCGTCGGTAAGCGGCCAGCGGCGGTAGTCGGCAGCACCTCCGATCGGATCGACGCGGATCACTTCGGCGCCCAGCTGGGCAAGCGTCATCCCAGCCAACGGCACCGCGACGAAGCTGGAGATCTCGACGATGCGTACTCCGGCCAGCGGCTGGATCGGGTCCGAACTCACCCGGTCAAGCTACCAAGCTCCCGATTCACGCCTCAGGAGCGCGCGAGTTTGATCGCCGCCGCCTCGATGGTTTCCTCCGACAGCAGGACGTGCAGCGCGGCGTCTCCGAGGGGTATGAAGCTGTCGCTGCTGGCAACACGATCGAGTCGGCCCGCGAATCCATGTTTGACCAAAGTGGCCAGCACACCCTCGCCGACCCCGCCCGTCTCGCGGGTTTCGTCGACCACCAGCACCCGCCCGGTCGCGCCGGCCTCCCGCAGCATGTCCTCCACCGGGAGCGGCGCGAGCCATCTGAGGTCGACCACGCGGGCGTCGATACCGACCGATGCGAGCCTGCGCGCGACGCGCAGGCTCGCTCGCAGACCGTTGCCGAACGTGAGCATCGTCAGATCGGTGCCCTCGCCGTACGTTCGCGCCCGACCGACCGCCGCGCTCTCCTCCGGGTACGACGCGAGCCACCCGTCGTCGTTGTCGTCGTGCAGATCTCGCATGTGGTACAGCGCGATGGGCTCGAGGAACAGGCACACGGCGCCCGCGTCCCTCGCCGCAGCGGTGCAAGTATGTAACATCGCCGCGGCGTCATCCGGGCGCGCGGGCGAAGCGATGACGACGCCCGGGATGTCGCGCATCGCGGCGATCGAATTGTCGTTGTGAAAATGCCCGCCGAAACCCTTCTGGTAGCCGTAGGCGGCAACTCGTACGACCATCGGGTTGCGGTACTGGCGGTCGGAGAAGAACTGCAGCGTCGCCGCCTCACCGCGGATTTGGTCGGCGGCATTGTGGAAGTAAGCGAGGTACTGGATTTCGGGAATCGGCAGCAGCCCCGAGACACCGGCCCCGAGCGCGAGACCGAGGATCGACTGCTCGTCCAACGGCGTGTCGAACACCCGAGCCGAACTCGTCGCGGCGAGCAGTCCGCGTGTGACGCCGTAGACCCCGCCTTTGCGGGCGACGTCCTCGCCGAAGATCATCGCCTCCGGATAGCGGTCGAGAATGTCGTGCAGCGCGCGGTTGATCGCCGTGGCCACTGTCATCGGCGCATCCGTCTCGCCGGACTTGACCGATGCGACCAAGGACGCGGGAACGGCGCCGTGGATGTCCTCGGCCGCGGTGCGCAGCGGCTCCATCACCGCCTGGGCGCTGTCGAGCTGAGCAAGTTCGCTGACCTCATCGGCGAGTGCGATCACATTGGCGCGCTTGGTCTCGTAGCGCTCGAGCACCTCCTCTGGTGTTAGCACGCCGGTGTTGATCAACAGTTTCGCGGTGCACAGCACCGGATCCCGATCGTAATCAGCGGTGATCTCCTCAGGTCGGCGATAGCCCGGCTCGTAGTCCGATCCCGCGTGGCCCATCAGCCGCACCGTCCGCAGGTGCAGGAATGCGGGACGACGTTTGGTTCGCACCCAGTCAGCGGCGGCGGTCGCCGCGTCGAAGGTCGCGGCGAGGTCTGATCCGTCCGCGGCATAGTACGCCAAACCGTCACGGCTGCTGTACATCCGCTCGATCCAGCCTCGCGGGGTCGGGACGCTGATCCCGATTCCGTTGTCCTCGCAGACGAACAGCAGCGGCATCGGCACGCCTTGATACGCGGCGTGCAGCGCAGTGTTGATCGCCCCCACCGCGGTGGAGTGGTTCACGGATGCGTCCCCGAAGCTGCACACCGTGACCGCGTCATCGGGCCACGCGCACGCCACGCCCAGCTTCTTGGCCCGGGCAATCGAGAACGCCACGCCCACCGCGCGCGGTAGGTGCGATGCGATTGTCGACGTCTGCGGAATGATGTGCAGGTCGTGACGGCCGAACACTTTGTGGCGTCCGCCCGCGATCGGCTCATCGGTAGCCGCGACACAACCGAGCAGCACATCGCGCAGCGCCTCACGGCCCTCGACCAGGGCGGCGCGGGCCAGGTAGAAGGCGCCGGACCGATAGTGCAGTAGTGCGGGATCTGTCGGCCGCAATGCGGCTGCGACAGCGGAATTGCCCTCGTGGCCAGATGATCCGATGGTGTAGTAGCCCTTGCCCTGCGACCTCAGATAGCGCGCGGCCAGGTCGAGATGACGGCTGCCCAACGCGACGTCGAACAGCGCCAGGCCGACGCGCGTTGTCAGCGCAAACCCATCCCGAATCGGTTCGTCATCTGCGGGTCGGCGCCCCGATGCGGCCATCGCCGAGACGGTCCCGGTGAAGTAGTCATCGATGGGTTCGGCCACGTGTCTCCTGGACTAGGGGTTTATTGTCGTGCGGGCCAACGCGTTTCGAACGAAGCTGACGATCTTGTCGGCGTCGGCACGATCGTGGTCCTGATCCGGGTCGTAGATCGCCATACTGGCGCCCACACAGTGCGCCGCAGAGCCGAACAGCGACACCACCACATCGGTGAGTTGGTCCCAGGTGAGGCCGCCCGGTTCGTCCTCGACATCGGGCAGCCCCTGCGCACCGAACTCCACGGGGTCGAGCACGTCGAGATCGATGTGCAGCCACCAGCGGTCGACGTGATCGGCAAGCTCTGTGATGGCGGCGCGTCCTACACCCGCCGGGTCGTCGGCGACCTCCGCCAGCGGCGCAACCCACACTCCGCTGTCGGCGAGCGTTCCGACGTTGAAACGTTGCCTCCACGCGTCGTCCCGGGGTCCGAGGACGGTCAATAGTTCGGGCCGCAGCGCGGGCAACCGGTCGCCCAGGTCACCGGTCAGCAACCGTCCGGTCAATCCGAGCAGCAGGCCGATCTCGGTGTTGGCCGCCTCGCCGTCCTCGGATACATCGAGCGGCATGGTGTCCTCGTGCCCGTCGATGAAGACCAGCCCGACGTCGCCGACATGGTCGCGGAGACCGGTCACGATGCCGAAGAGCGACGAGCAATCGCCGCCGTAGACGACAGGGAAACGACCCGCGGTGACCGCCTGTCCGACACGGGTGTTCAGCGCATCGGTCATAGCGAGCAGCGCCGTCTCGTTGATCAAACTGGTCGATGCACCGCGCGTCGGATCCGGCTCAGGCAGTTCGAGAGCGCGGTCGATGACATGGTGGTGGTCGAAGGCATCGGCCAGTCCAGCCTCGCGCAGCACCCGGGCAGCACTGGCCTGGTTACCGCGACGCCCGTAGCCGTCGAAGGGCACCCCGATCAACTCGATGTCGGCCATCGCAGTCACCCCTCGATGATCAGCGCACTGTCGTCGCGGCCGGACAGTAGAACCCCGCGGTCTCCGTCAATGATCACACCCCGAAGATACGTGGAATATGGTGTGGCGCCGTCGAAGATCTCATTCTTGACCTCCTCGGCGACGAATGTCCGGCCGGCATCGTCGGTCCACTGGTAACCGTGCCGATACTCGGTCTCCCCCTGCCCCATGTACTCGTCCGAATACTGCAGCTCGACGCCGTCGGGCTTGACAACTCCCAGCGCTGCCAGCACCGCATCCGGACCCGAACCCTGCAATGCGACGCGACGCGACGTCTCCGGCCGCACGCTGACATCGTCGCCATCGACTAACCGCACCAGCCGCCACGACTCGTCGATTCCCCGCAGCACGATCCGCTCACCGCCGGGAATCAACTCGGCCACCAACGTCTCGGGACTGACCGAGACGGCGCTCGCTTCAGACACCTCGCCAAGGGCCGTCGCCGCGCGCTGGAGTGCCGGCAGGTCCCACGGCCGCACACCGCCGCTGAGGTCACCGTCGACGAGCCTGCGCACCGCACCGGCGATCGCGCTGCGGATGGCGCCGTCGTGGCAGCGCGGTGGTTGCTCACCGCGATCTCGCATCTCACGCAACGTCGCGACGACCTCTGAAGTGAGGTTTACGGCGATCACACCAGTTCGATCGCCTCGGCGATGGACGGCAGCACTCGACTCGGCCGGAACGGATACCGCTCGATGTCCTCGACGGAGGTCGAACCCGTCAGCACCAGAATGGTCTCCAACCCCGCCTCGATACCGGCGACGACGTCGGTGTCCATCCGGTCGCCCACCATGACGGTGTTCTCCGAGTGGGCCTCGATCCGGTTGAGTGCGCTGCGGAACATCATCGGGTTCGGTTTGCCCACGAAATAGGGTTCACGTCCGGTTGCTTTGGTGATCATCGCCGCCACCGAACCCGTGGCGGGTAGCGGCCCCTCCGCCGACGGCCCGGTTACGTCGGGATTGGTGGCGATGAACCGTGCGCCGCCCATGATGAGCCTGATCGCTCTGGTGATGGCCGTGAAGGAATAGGTGCGTGTCTCGCCGAGCACGACGAAGTCGGGCTCGATGTCGGTGAGTGTGTAGCCGACGGCGTGCAAGGCCGTGGTCAGGCCGGCCTCACCGATGACGTAAGCCGACCCGCCCGGCAGCTGATCAGCCAGAAATGTCGCGGTGGCCAGCGCCGACGTCCAGATGGACGCTTCGGGCACGGTCAGTCCGGAGCGCAGGAGCCTGGCGGACAGATCCCGCGGCGTGAAGATCGAGTTGTTCGTCAGGACGAGGAACGGGCGTTCCTTGTCGACCAGCCGCTGGAGGAACTCGGCCGCGCCAGGCAGCGCGTGTTCCTCACGGACGAGCACACCGTCCATGTCGGTGAGCCAGCACTGCGGAGTGGAGCGCACGGCTCCAGTGTGTCAGGCCGGACTCTGCCGGAGGCGATTCCGGGCTAGCCCATCGGAAGGTCGGGCATCGGCGCGTTGCAGCGATCCCGGAAATCTGCGGCCGCCTGCCTGACCGCACGGAGCTCGTTGCTCACCTGTGGGTTCGCGTCGAAGTACGCCTGGATATCCGCCGTCATCTGGTCGCGCGGCTTGCCCTTGAGGCTGGTGAAGAACGCGTTCACCTCCGGATGCGTGAACAGATAGGACGACGTGCCCGCGGAGACGCCGGCCATGACGCCTGCGAGGTCAGCGGCCGTGCAGTTGGGCGGATCGGCGGCCGCCGTTGCCGCGCTGCCGAAGAGCAACGCGCCTGCGATCAATCCTCCGCTGATGGCACTGCGAGAAAACATGTGAAACTCCTTGTTCGGATGGACTATTGGACTTTTCAGCGATGTTCAGCCGCGCGGGCCTATCCCGCCCCCACCGCCAGGGCGGTTCGGGCGGTTGGGGCGGCCGGGATCCCAGATGACGTCAACGCCCCAGTCATCGCTGCAATACCAGGGGTCGGCGCAGTAGCCGGGATATGCCGGACCCCTCGGAGGAGTGGGACCGCCGCCCCGCACTTCGCCCTGCGCACAAACAGTGGCGTATCCGGCGCCCGTGCAGTCCGCGAACGCGGGTGCCGACGTCGATACCGCAACGGGAACCAGCGCCGAGGCAGCAAGTCCCAGGATCAGAAACCGCACAGATATGTTCACGGCTCCCCCTTTCTGGGGATGAAAGGACCCGTATGCCGGGACAATACGATCCTGGCCAGACCTTATTAGCCGATTCGACAGAATGTCTCAACAGCTGGCGCCGCGCGTGGGATGTCAGCGTAGGGTGGTTTTCGCCGCCGCAGCGGCAAATCCGGTGGGGACAGCTAACTTTCAGCACGTCCGTACCAATCCATAGGGCGCGGCCTCAATGAATCGGGATATTTCTCCGTCCGCGAAAAGTTCTGCGGGCCAACCGCTCAGTGCTAATGTCCGCCTCATCCGGTTCTAGAAAAGGGGGCGGAATGAATTCTGCAGATCCAGCTTGGTCGAAACCAGCCGCAATGGCGATTCCCAAGGAGGGATATTTCGAACTGGAGCGGGGGCGCTACGGTCCGACCTACCCGCGGACTCCGGCCTGCCACGGCTTCACGATCATCGCGAAGGTGAAAGAAGGCCGCGAAGAGGCAGTGCGGGCCTACGGCAAGACCATCGAAGAGACGATCGCGGCGAGTCCTGAGGCGCTGGCGCCGCTGCGGTTGCACTACCTCCGCTGGCAACTATTCGACGTGGGGTCCGGCCTCCACTTCCAATATCAGGGCATCTTCGACACCGATTTCGACAAGTACACCGAGGACGCTGTCGCATTGTTCAGCGCAACCGGTGTCACCACCGTGTTCACCAACCTCGAGGGCTTCCCCGAGGATTGGAAGGAGAATCCTGACGCATTCATCAAGTTCGTTCGCGAACATCAGGTTCCGAGTTTCCTCGAGTACGGTGAGTACCCCTATGTAACTGCCGACGAGATCAAGAAGGCTCTGCGGCTGAAGGCCGCGTTCTCGACCATGCTCGACCAGATGCAATAGACATGAGCACCGCAGATCCACTGGCGGTCGTGCAGCAGTACATCGACAGTTTCAATCAGGGCGACGTCGAGCAGATGGCCGCCGTCTTCGCCGATTCGGCTGCGATCCTCGACGGTATGGCGCCACACCTGTGGCAAGGTCCGGCGGCTACCCGCGATTGGTACCGCGACGTACTCACTGAAGGTGAACTACACGACGCATCAGGCTATTTCGTCACGATTGGCGATCCGCTGCACAACAACGTCACCGGCGACAGCGCGTACGTCGTGGTGCCCGCAACGATGACGTTCACCGTCAAAGGCAATCAGGTTACGCAGACCGGCGCGTCGTTCACGGTCGCCCTCTCCAGGCAGACCGACGGCTGGCGGATCGCGGCGTGGGCGTGGACGAAGGGCAGGCAATAGTCGATGCTCGAATTCGACGACATCCAGCACATCCTCCTGACCCGAACTCCCGCGCTGACAGGGCGATACGAGTTTCTGTCGTTCGACACGCCTGCGGGCGGACGCGCGTGGCTTTCGGAGGTGCTGCCCAAGACGCAGTCGGCCACCGACGCCGTGGCCACCATGGACGAGTCGGATCGTTGGGTCACCTTGGCGTTTACGTGGACCGGTCTCCGCGCGCTCGGTGTGCCCGAGGAATCACTCGCGACGTTCCCCGAGGAGTTCCGGACGGGCATGGCGTCGCGGGCTGACATCCTCGGCGACACCGGCACGGCCGCACCCGAACACTGGGTCGGCGGCCTCGCCGGCGACGACTTGCATGCGATCGCAATTCTGTTCTCCCGCAACGACGAACAGAACAAGCGCTCCATCACGGAGCATGACAAGCTGCTCGCCCGCACCGAGGGCGTACGCAGCCTGTCGTTCCTGGATCTCAATGCGACACCGCCGTTCAACTACGCCCACGACCATTTCGGTTTCCGGGACCGGTTGTCGCAACCGGTGATGAAGGGATCCGGCGAAGAGCCGACTCCGGGATCCGGCGCAGCGCTGGAACCGGGCGAATTCATCCTCGGTTACCCCGACGAGAACGGACCCGTAACCAACCTCCCTGAGCCGCAGGTGCTGTCACGCAACGGAAGCTATATGGCTTACCGCCGACTGCAGGAACACGTCGCCTTGTTTCGCGACTATCTGCGCGAGAACGCCGAGACACCCGACGACCAGGAATTGCTGGCGGCGAAGTTCATGGGCCGCTGGCGCAGTGGTGCACCGCTGGTCCTGGCGCCGCACCAAGACGACCCCGAGCTTGGCGCAGACCCGATGCGCAACAACGATTTCAACTACAAGGAGATGGATCCGTTCGGGTACGCGTGTCCGCTCGGCTCTCATGCCAGGCGGCTGAATCCACGCGACACCGCGCACTACATGAACCGCAGACGCATGATCCGCCGCGGCGCCACTTACGGGCCGGCGCTGCCCGAGGGCGCACCCGACGACGGTGTCGACCGCGGTATCGCCGCGTTCATCATCTGCGCCGACCTGATCCGGCAGTTCGAGTTCGCGCAGAACGTATGGATCAACGACAAGGCGTTCCACGAACTCGGCAACGAGCACGACCCGATCTGCGGCACCCAGGACGGCTCACTGGACTTCACGGTTCCCAAGCGTCCGATCCGCAAAGTGCACAAGGGTATTCCGGCCTTCACCACGCTTCGTGGCGGCGCATACTTCTTCCTGCCCGGGATGAACGCGATGCGCTACCTGGCTTCGCTCGGCGATTAGGAGGAACATCATGCGTGCGCGCACTTACAACCAGTCCCATATCGCCCGGCCGCACTCCGGTGGGCGCCGCGTCAGCATCTACTGGACGTGGAGCTATCCCTGGGAATCGCAACGGGATCCGGCGATCATCGAGAACCGCTTCTCCACCATCACGGAAGTGCGCAATGTCGCGTGGCCCGCCTACGAGACGCCGGAGTACGACGCGGCGAACTTCCTGCAGGGCATCGCGGGAACACTCGAGCTGTTCCACCGCTCGACACTGGATTTCCAAGCGCTTGCCGAGGAGGCCACCGGCCATCCCGTCGCGGTCTTCCAGCGCATCGATCAAGCGGGATACAAACTGCCGATCGACGAACGGATCCTGGCGGACACCGACACGTTGATGGTGTTCGGTCTCGACCATCTGCTCTCCGAACAGGAAGCCGCACCCGACGAGATCGCAGCCATCACCGAGTGGCTGAAGCGCGAGGGCACCTGCCTGCTGCTGGCCCCACACCACGACGTGGGATTCACCGACGACTACACCCAGCGGCAGGTCGAGTACGAACATCACGGCGACCGCCTGGTGCCGCGACAGCAACGGTTCGGTCAGTACACACGCTCACTGATGAAGGCGCTCGACGTCCCCGTCCACAACAAGTGGGGGCTGCGGCCCGCCGTGGTCGACGGCACGAAGGAGATCGCGCCGCTGACCGGGAATCTCGACCTCGACGCGGCAAGACTGCTCACCAACGTCACCACCTTCAACTTCCACCCGCACCTGCCGCACTACGAACTGACCGCACCCGAGGGCGACAACCTCCGAGTACTCGGGCGCCAGCGCGTCGATCCCAACCGGCCGCACCCATTCACCGCCGAGGGCAACACCGAGTTCAATGCTCTGATCTGGATGCCGCCGGCAGGTCAGCGGGCCGGCGACATCGTGCTGATCGATTCCACGCATTTCACCACCCTGTTCGGCGGCACCGATAGCCTGCGCAACCTTTGGCACAACCTCGCCACCATGAAGTAGGACGTCGACCTAACTGTTTTCTGGCACCGCTCGGCGCAGCACGTTCTCCGCGTGCCGCATCAGCGCCGCGTCGACGAGTTTCCCGTCGCGGCCTATCGCCCCGGTGCCGCCGGCTTCGGCGCGCCGATAGTCGGCCACGATGGCGCGGGCTTCCGCGAGCTCTTCGGTTGTCGGCGTGAAGATCTCGTTCGCAACCGCTACCTGGGACGGGTGAATCGCCCACTTCCCGTCGTACCCGAGTAGGCTCGCCCGCTGCGCTTCGCGACGGTAGCCCCCCTCGTCCCGATAGCCCGGGTAGGGCGCGTCGATCGCATACACACCGGCCGCGCGCGCAGCCGCCAAGACCTGAACGCGCACGGCATGCCAGTAGTCGCCCGGATAGTCACCGGATGGTCCGAAGTTCCCGTCGACGCGTGCCCGTAGCGACGCCGACAGATCCCCCGCCCCGAAGATGACCGCCTCTACCCGCGGACTGGCTCGCGCGATCTCCGCGGCGTTGAGTAACCCTTCGGCCTCCTCGATGAGCACCTCCACCGCGATCGGACGCGACAGCCCGAGCTTCGTCTCGAGTTGGGTGAGCAGCACGTCGACCCACCAAACATCGCGTGCCCTCAGGGCCTTCGGGAGGATGATGACGTCGAGCGCGTCCCGTGCTCCCGTGACGATCTCGATGATGTCGCCATAACACCACTGCGTGTCCAGGCCGTTGATCCGGACCGCGCGGACGGTGGTCCCCCAATCCAACCCGGTGAGCGCCGCAACGGCCGTCGCACGGGCCGACTCCTTCACGGCCGGCGCACAGGCGTCCTCGAGATCGAGGAACACCAGATCGGCACCACTGCGCGCGGCCACCTCGCACATGTGGGCATCGCTTGCCGGAGTGGCCAACTCGCTTCTGCGCGGCATCAGATCGTCCCCGCGGCACGTAAGTCGGCAAGCCGGGCGTCATCGAGTCCGAGCAGGTCTCGGTAGACCACCTCGTTGTCCGCGCCGAGCGCGCGGCCGAGATGGTCAAGACGGCCGGGCGTTTCGCTCAGCCTCGCGACGGGCGCCTGCACGGTCATCTCCCCCAGATCCGGATCGTCGACTCCCACAAAGACCCCCCTTGCCCGCAGATGTTCGTCAGCCAGCAGCTGCTGCGCATCGTAGACCGGCGCCGCCGCAACATCCTCGGCGAGAAACACTTTCATGGCTTCGGCAAGCGTGTGCTCGCATATCCAATCCGCGACGAGCCCGTTGATCTCGTCGGCCCTGGCCTGGCGCGGGATCGGGTCGACGTACTCGGAGCGGACCGCGAGGTCCGCCCGATCGATAGCACGGTAGAGGCGGGCCGCGATGCTGGATGACGCACTCGAAATCGCGATCCACTTGTCATCGGACGTCCGGTAGGCATTACGCGGGGCGCTCGCGTCGGCACGGTTGCCGGTGCGGCCCTGAATTTCTCCAAGTTGGTCGTACGCCAGCGTGGCCTGTTCGACGAGCCGGGCCAACGGTTCGACAAGGCTGACATCGACCAGTTGACCGCCACCGCCGTGGACGTCGCGGTGATACAGCGCAGCCAGCACCGCGTAGGTGGCCGACTGCGCGGCGACACCGTCGGCGAGCATGAAGGGCGGCAGGGTCGGCGGACCGTCGGCCTGCCCGCAGACGTGCGCGAATCCGCTCATTGCCTCGGCCAGGGTCCCGAAACCAGGCCGGTCGCTGGCCGGGCCGCCGAGGCCGTACCCAGTCACGTGGAGGACCACCAGCTTCGGATACCGCTCGTGCAGCGATTCGTAATCCAGCCCCCAGCGGGCCAGTGTGCTGGGCCGGGTGTTTACGACGAACACGTCGCTGTGCGCCAGCAGGCCGTGCAACAGGTCGCGGCCGTCGACGGTGCGCAGGTCGAGCGTGACGCATTTCTTGTTGCGGCTCACGCTCTTCCAGACCAGCCCGATGTCGTCGCGCCGCACGCCCCAGGTACGCAACGGGTCGCCGACGCCGGGTTGTTCGACCTTGATGACGTCGGCGCCGAATTCGCCGAGCGCGGTCGCCACCAACGGGCCCGCCGCTAGCGTCGCGGCGTCGACCACCCGCAGACCCGACAGCGGCAGACTACTCATAACGCGGGTTCGGCAACCATCTCGAAGAAGGCGGCACCCGAGTCGGGGATGCGGTTCTGCTTGAAGATGTTCACCGCGTACGACACCAGGATCATCGAGAACAACATGTTCATCAGCCGCTTGGCAGACGCATCGAAGTTGTCGATGTCGAGCCCGTCGAGGTAGGCGATGGCCCGCTCGGCGTGTGGCGCGATTGCGTCGTAGAACGCCACCAGGTCGTCGTACGGTCGGTTCAGTCGCGCGGCGTAGCGCTCCGCGCGGGTGGCCAGCGCCCAGTCGTCGACCCACGGTTCCAGCTCGGAGAAGCCCTCGGGCAGTTGCTGTTCCGTCATGATCTCTGCTCCTCACCGGCCTGGTAGGCCGCGACGGTGTCGCGGATCACCGTGTGGAACTGCCGGATGAGCAGCTCTTGGTCGGACAGGTGGAAGGTCGTCTGCGCCCGAGTTTTCAGCGCCGAGTGGGTGGCCTCGATCGTATTGACATCCTGCATCGCGAACTCGATCGTGCTGTCGACCACCACCTCCTGCGCGAGCCGTTCGTGCGCATTGGCCGGCGGCACAAAATACATGTCGATGTCGTAGATGTGGGTGTCGACGGTCTCGGGCCAGTACGTGTAGGTGATGTAGTAGTTGCGCGCCCAGATCTGGATCGAGATGTTCGGGAACAGCCAGAACTGATCGTTGCCCCACGATGCGATCTCGCCACGGTTCAAGAAGCCTGGCAGCGGACCAATGTCGGGCACGTCGTCGGGCCCGAAAAGCCCTGCGCGAAAAAGCTTGTACACCCACCGCTGATCCTGACGCGCCTCGCCGGCCTTACCCGGCTCGCGGGGCGGCAGGATGGGCGGGCCGGGTACCGAGGTCAGCATGTGCGGCCGGAACAGGTCGTAGTGATAGGAGTCGACCGGCGGCACCATCTTTTCGGCTTTGGACACGTCAGGATCGATGAATCGGCCGTGCACATAGGGCGGGTGGTACCACTCGCAGACAGAGTCGACGGCGAGCTTCCAGTTGCCCTTGATCTGCGTGGAGAACCCGTAGTGCTGCGTCATGAGATGGAACGGATACGTCTCCATTCCGAGCAGCCCTTCGCCGAGGAACGTGCGCAGCGGCTCTGCGTCTTCGGCGAGGTTGACGAAGATGAAGCCCGCCCACACTTCGCAGTGCACCGGCGGCATACGCAGCTTGCTCTTGTCGAGATCGAAGAACTCTTCCTCGTTCGTGATGTGGTTGACGACACCGTTGAGCCCGTATCGCCAGCCGTGGTACTTGCAGGCGAAGGCGCGGCAGCTACCGGACGACTCCTCCGCCGGATGTTCTTGCCAGACAACCTTGTTGCCGCGGTGCGCGCAGATGTTGTGGAACGCATACACGTTGTCGTCGAGGTCACGCGTGATCACGATCGACGCCAACCGACCGGGTAGCTCACGGGTGAAGTAGGACCCTTTGCGCGGCAACCGTTCCATCCGGCCGACGCACAACCAACTGCGCTCGAAGACGGCTTTGCGTTCGGCGGCGAAGAACTCCTCGGAGACGGAGTCCTCGTAGTTCACCGGGCCGGTGCCGAGGTCTGGGTAGTCGGTGGTGAACTTGCCGCGTCCGGTGGCGAGCTTCTGCTGGATGCCGGTCATGAGGTGACTCCTTGGCTGGGCTGCTTTCCGTTGGACCAGGGCTGCTGATCCCAGGGCCGGTCGAGCGGTTCCATCTCTCCGCCGAATGGGAAGAACACCCGCTGGGCGTAGGTTTCACGGCCCAGGCCGTGCCCGAGCTCGTTGACGAATGCCCGCTTGAGAGGATTCGTGAAGAGCTGACGGGTGTACCGCAGCGTCAGCGGCGGCCGCTTGATGAGTTCGCGGGCGTGCTCCCAGGCGCGGTCGAGCAGCTTGTCCTTGGGGAGCACCTCGTTGACCACACCCCACTCCTTGGCCTCCTGCGCGCTGAGCTTCTGGCCGGTTAGCAGGAAGTAACGCGCGCGGTTGTGCCCGGCGAGCATGCTCCAGATCACGTGCTGACCGTCGCCGGGTACCTGGCCGCGCGGGAAGTGCGACGCATCCTGGAAGTAGGCGTCCTCAGAGGCCAGCACGATGTCGCCCATGATCGGCACCTCGGAGTGCATGTTGCAGGGGCCGTTGACGGCGCTGATCATCGGGACGTCGACGTCGAGCACGTTGAAGATCAGATGTCTGGCATACCAGGCCTTCTCATCGAGTTTGTGCGTCCCACGGTCGTCGGGCATCGCCTGGTAGATGGGCGTCTCGGGCGGTTCGCCGTTGGGAAGCCGTCCCCAGTTGGCGTTGTAGTTCTCACCGGTACCGGTGTGGATCAGCACCTTGATCTCGCGGTCACCCGCGATGTCGGCGAAGGCATCGGACATTTCGTCGTGGGCCTTCCAACTCCACACCAGGCTGGCACCGTCGGTGTGGCATTGCATGAACAGGATGCCGTCGTCGGTCAGCTCGAATTTGTAGTTGGCGTAACTGTTCTGGTACTCGCTGAATCTCGTTCTCTTGGCCATCGTGCTCCCTTCACGACCCCGTCAGGCGTGCGACAACGGGGGCGAATGTCTCGGCTTCGGACTGTCGGACGGTTACGTAGTTGACGCCGTGCACTTCCCGGCGTCGCAGCAGTGTTTCGACGACGGCCTCGGCAGCGCCCACCAGCACATTGGGATGGCCGTGCAGGACATCGGGCGACATCCCCGACTTCTCCGCGATGCGCCGGTAAGCCTCATCGGCGCCGTCACCGATCGAGACGAAGAATGGTGAACTCTCGATATCGACGTCACCGATGCGGGCACCCGCCGCGGCTCTGACATATTCGAAGCGGCGCACGGCTTCTTCGTCGGGACTCAGCCCGTCGTCGTTGCGCCGGGTGAACGCCACGGTGTTGATGCTGACGATGTCGGCCTCCCGGCCGGCGTACGACAGCACCCGCTTGCCGCCACCGCCGATCATGATCGGCGGGTGGGGCCGCTGAACCGGGCGCGGTGTGCCCGCGTAGCCGGTGACGTTGACGTAATCGCCGGTGTAGTCGAGTTCGTCCCCCGCGCAATGCGCCTTGATCAGTGCGACGACCTCCTTGAGCTTGGCGACGCGACTCCCCGGCGTGCCGAATGTCAGGCCCATCGCCTCGTATTCGGTTGCGCTCCAACCTGCCCCGATACCGAGTTCCAGACGACCGTCCGAGAGCAGATCCAGCGTCGCGATCTCCTTCGCGAGCACGGCGGGCACGTGGTAGTCGATGCAGAACACGCGGCAGCCGACGCGCAGTGTCTTGGTGTGGGCCGCCGCGGTAGCGATCGCGGCGATCGGCGCCAGGTCCTGGCGTGGTGTCCGCGCGACCCGCTGCGCCGGGCCGGGGCCAAGGTAGTGGTCGGCGAGCGTCAGGGTTGAGTAGCCCAATTGCTCTACCTTGCGCACGAATTCGCGCCATTCGCGCGCGTCGGCGACGTTCGTCGCCTGGACGGCGAAGCGGAATGGGCGCCTGTCCACCGGGCCGAGAGTACTCGCGATTGCGCAATAAGTATACGGTTTTGTATATTTTAGTTCGTGAAGACAGCACTGGTTACGGGCGGGGCATCTGGGATCGGCCGGGCCATCGCCGACCGGCTGCGGACGGACGGCAATCACGTCGCCACCATCGACCTGGCATCGGGAGACACCGACTTCAGCTACGTCGCCGACGTCACCGACCGCAATCAGATCGACACGGCACTCGATGCCATCCGCAGCGCGCTCGGACCGATCACGATCCTGGTGAACTCCGCTGGTATGACGTCGTTCCGGCGGTTCACCAACCTGACCTCCGAGGAATGGAACAAGGTCGTCGACGTCAACCTCAACGGGGTGTTCCACGTGACCCAGGCGGTACTGCCGGACATGCTGGAGGCCGGCTGGGGCCGCATCGTCAACATCTCCTCGTCCAGCACCCACTCCGGGTCGCCCTATCAGACGGCATACGTCGCCGCGAAGTCCGCCGTCAACGGGCTGACGAAAACCCTTGCGCTGGAATACGGCCCGAAAGGGATCACCGCCAACGTGGTGCCACCCGGATCGATCGACACCCCCATGCTGCGCGACGCCGAGAAGAAGGGTCTGCTCGGCGGGACAGTCGAGGACATCGCCGCGCGGATCCCCGTGCGGCGGATCGGCACACCCGAAGACATCGCGGCCACCTGCGCGTTCCTCGTGTCCGAGGAGGCCGGCTACATCACCGGCCAGATCGTCGGCGTGAACGGTGGACGCTGCACCTAGCGGGGCGTGACGCCGCGCAGGAATACCCGTACCGCGTATTGGAGGTGACGCTCCTGCTGCTGTGACGACCGGAAGACGCCGAAGTCGGCCATGCGCGCGGGGACCGCCTCGACCATCGCCAGGAACGTCTCGGCCGCCAGTTCCAGGTCCTCGACCTTGATGGTGCCGAGTTCCTCATGGCGGCGCAGCAATTCGGTGACCGCACGTGTGCGGCCCGCCCACATCATCGACTCCGCCGAGACGTTGAACTCCGGGAACTGAGCGGCCTCGTTGAACGCGATCCGCTTGAGCCGCACGTTCTCGGGATGCGTTGCGCGGGCCAGTGCCACGCGTCCGGTGGCCAGAAGCGCGGTCTCCAAATCGTCTTCGTCGATCTCGTCGATGGAGCCGTCGTCGCTGAAGCGAGCCAGCGCCCACGGGATAACGTCGGCGAACACCGCCCGCTTGTCCGCGTAGCGGGCATACAGCGACCGCTTGGTGATGCCTGCGGCCTTCGCGATGGCCTCCATACTGGCTCCGGCATAACCCATTTCGAGGAAAGTGGCGACCGCGGCCTCACGCACCGCGAGGTCGAGCTTCTTCGTCTCCGCCTGGGTAGGCCGCCCACGCCGAATCGCCACCAGGCGAATTGTACTGCGTCAACGGCGCTATCTTGGTTGGTTGGGTACGCCGGGGAACAGCTGAACGTCGGGGCCGGAGGTCACGTATCCCATTTGCTTGGTGACGAGATGCGGTGCGAACACGGATGCGTAGAGAACGTTTCCGATGACGATCACCGCGACGGCGGACAGGACAGCCGACTGCGCCTTGGTCTTCGACAGTTTGTCCGACCACATCTCGATGACGTTGCGGCCCTGTGAGTCCACCCGGCCCAACAGGTAGGTGAAGACCATCATCTGGATGCCCATCGCGATGGCGTCGTAGATCGGGTACTGGTGCAGGGTGCCCTCGAACAGTCCGAGACCCGGAATGACGTAGGCGTAGTGAAAGACTCCGAGGCGGGCGCCGAGCCCCGCGTTGAACATCAGGGCCCAGCAGAAGCCGACGATGAGGCCGACGATCAACAGTGTCTGCGGTTGGCGCCAGTTGAACCGGGCGCTGAGCCGCCGGCCGATCGCCGCGCCGGTGACCGCGGGGATGCAGAAGTAGCCGATGTATCCGAGCGGCACCGATGACGGCAGCCCACCCCACGTCATATTGAGCGGCCACCACGAGGGCATGCGTGGAAGTGCCGGCGGGAACTGCGCATACATCGCCCAGTCGTAGGGCGCCTCGATCCACGAGAACGAGATCGCCGAAATACACAGCAGAAGCAGCGGGTGCAGTCGGCCGCGGCGGACGCTCAGATAGATGCCGGCGATGACGAATAGGATGCCGCTGCCCCAGCCAAAGGCGTTGGACGCGATCAGCAGCGGGGTCATCTCGGTGTTCATCGGTCGGCCTCGTCACCCACCGGTGCTGATTCGGGCGTAGGACGCGGACCGCGCGCTTCGGGGTCGAAATAGGTCACCACGCCGAATATCAGGATGATCAGCCCGAACAGAGTCCCGAGCATGATGAGTTGGCCCACGAGCGCGTCCCTTCACAGCGATCCACCGATCAGTAATAGTGGACACTATTACCAGGGTTCAGGTCAAGGACGGCTATCGTGGTGCCACTAGCCGCGCAGCGCGGTCAGAGGAGTGAGAAGCCGTGCCGCAGCGACGTTCGGGAAAGCAGACCGCCCCGACACCTCGTCGCCCGCGCGGGGAGGCGCGCAGGCTGCTGCTCGACGCCGCCCGTGATCTGTTCGCGCGCCAGGACTACCGCGCCACAACCACCCGCGAGATCGCCGAAGCCGCCGGAGTCACCGAATACCTGCTCTTCCGCCACTTCGGCTCGAAGGCGGGGCTGTTCCGCGAAGCCCTCGTCCTGCCGTTCACGAACTTCGTCGACGACTTCGGCAAGACCTGGCAGTCCGTCATACCCGAGGAGACCGACGAGGAGGAACTTGCCCGACAGTTCGTCGGCCATCTCTACGACGTCCTCGTCGAACACAAGGGCCTGCTGCTGACCCTCGTCACATCGGACGGACTCAGCGAGGAGGAGATCGAAAGTGCCGGCATCACCGATATCCGGCGCGCGCTCACCCTGCTCGGTCAGATCAGCGGCGAAGGCATGCGGCTGCGCGGATTGCATTCGGGCCACCCGGATCTGCCCGCACACTCCACGGTGGCGATGATCGTCGGCATGGTCGCATTGCGGTCCACGTTCTTCGGCAGCCGCCCGCCGTCGCGCGAGGCGATCGTCGACGAACTCGTCCAGTCGACCCTGCACGGCTTCCTGCACCGCCCCTAGAGCGCTGCCTATCCCCCAGGCCCGTTCGGCCACTTCAGCAATGAGCCCGCGTCGACCCGGATCTGCTGACCGGTGATGTATCGGCTGTCATTGCTGGCCAGGAAGACCCCCAGCTTCGCCATGTCCTCGGGTTCGATGTACGGGATCGGCATGGCCTGAAAGATCGTGAACAACGGCTCGGCGTCTTCGCGGGTGGCCTGCTTGCCCTCCATCGTCAGGTCCGGCCGGAACATGCTGTACATGCCGTCGTTCTGCAGCAGATGGGTGTTGCAGTTCGTCGGATGGATGGCATTGACGCGGATCATCTTGTCCGCCAATGCCATCGACATCTCTTCGACGTACTCGATGAGCACACGCTTGCTCCAGCCGTAGCCGCGACCCCCGGGCCCCATGTTCGGGTTGTCGGTCGTGCCGCGGATCATCCCGGCCGTGGATCCGGTGATGATCACCGAGGAGCCGTTGGGCAGATGCGGGACGGTGACGGCCACGGTGTTCATCACACCGAGCAGGTCGACGTCGCTGGCGTCGACGAACGACATCGCATCGAAGGCTCGTCCCATCGCCATCGGCAAGATGCCCGCGTTGGCGACGACGATGTCGATCTTGCCGAGGTCGGCGACGCCTGCCTCGACGGCGTCGCGCAACTCGTGCCGCTCCCGGACATCGGCGACGCGGGCGACCACGCGGCGCCCGATCTCCTTGACCGATCGCTCCGTCTCGGCGAGATCGTCAGGTGTGGCCAACGGGTAAGGGTTGGACGGGATGTCGCGGCAGATGTCCACCGCGATGATGTCCGCCCCCTCCTTCGCCATCTCGATCGCGTGGGCCCGGCCCTGACCGCGAGCCGCGCCGGTGATGAAAGCGACCTTGCCGTCGAGCTTTCCGGTCATTCCGTACTCCTCGGGGTGTATTCCACGTGCAGCGCGGTAAGGCCACGCATGATGAAGGTCGGCTCGTACCCGTACTTCCGATCGTCTGCCGGTCCGTGCATCTCCTCGGAGACGCGAATGTCGGCCATCCGGTCCAGGATTCGATTGACTGCGATACGTGCCTCCGACCGCGCCAGCGGCGAACCCGGACAGGAATGGGGGCCGCGCCCGAACGCGACGTGTTCGCGCACGTTCGGCCGGTCGTGCTTGAACTCGTCCGGATTCTCGAACTTGCGCGGATCGCGGTTACTCGCACCGGGGAGCATCATCAGGATCGTGCCCGCGGGAACGTCGAACTCCCCGATGGTTGTCGACTTACTCGCCAGCCGGAAGTGGCTTTTGACGGGGCTTTCCATCCGCAGGCATTCCTCGAGGAAAGCCGGGATCTGCGAGCGGTCGTCGCGGAGGGCCTTCTGGATGTCCTCCCGCTCGCCGAGCACGCGCATCGCGGTGCTCACGAGCTTGGTCGTCGTATCGGTACCTGCCGCGAACAGGAACGTCGCCAGTTTGACGACCTCGTCGACCGGCGGCACCGACCCGTCCGGATACGTCGCCGCGGCGAGTTCGGTCAGCACATCCTGTCGTGGGGACTCACGCCGGTCGGAGATGTAAGCGGTGAACTTCTCGTCGAGCCACGCCAGCGGGTTGTGCGCTACCGTTTCGCCCTCGTTGCCTTCGACCTCGCCCAGCGGTTCGGCGCCCATCATCTGCTTGAACTCCTGATGGTCTTCAGCTGGTACGCCAAGCAGATCGGCGATCACCAACAGCGCCAACGGTTTCGCGAAGTCCTCCATGAACTCGCATGAGCCGCGGTCGACGATCTTGTCGAGCTGCTGGTCGACGAGACGCCACATGAAGTCTTCGTTCTCGCTGAGTCGCTTCGGCGTGATCAGCCTGCTCAGCAGCCCGCGCGTCTTCTGATGCTCCTCGGCATCCATGGTGACGACGTGCTCGGCCATCGGAATCGTGGCGCGGTGCTCTTCGATGAGCGCGCTGATGTCGTCGCCCTCCGGGGTGAACGGCAGCGGTGGGAACGGACCCGCCACCGCGACACACGACGACATCGCCGGGTCTTTGTACGCAGCCAGCGCTTCGGAGTGTCCGGTCACTGCCACCACGCCGTACGGTGTCGCGTGCTGCACAGGGCATTTCGAGCGCAGCTGGTCGTAGTACGTGTACGGGTCGGGGACCAGCGACATGTCGGTGAAGTAGTCGATCGATTCGAGATCGCCCATCGCGCCTCCTCGGAGCTCGGTCATCGGAATTCCTACTGTGGATCGAAAAGCACCGGCAGCGACGTCGGCGAGCGGAACACCATGCCGCGGATGTGCGGGTCGTCGCCGTCGGGATCCATGCGCAGATTGGGCAACCGGTCGAGCAAGAGGTTGATCGCCGTGCGCATCTCCAGCCGCGCCAGGTGCATTCCGAGGCAGACGTGTACGCCGTGGCCCCAGCTGATCGGAACCTTGGCCTGCCGGAAGATGTCGAATTGGTCTGGATCGGCGTAGCGATCTTCCTGACGGTTGGCCGCACCGAGCATCGGCATCACCGAACAGCCCTCCGGAATCTGCACTCCGCCGAGTTCGGTGTCACGCGTCGTGACCCTGGTGATGTTCAACAGCGGTGCGTCCCAACGCACCCCCTCCTCGATCGCCTGCGGGATCAGCGACCGGTCGGCCTTGATCGCATCGAGTTGATCCGGATTGCTCAAGAGCCCGAACAACAGGCTGCCCAGCGACCGGTACGTCGTCTCCACCCCGGCGGGCAGCAGCAGCCGGATGAACGAGTAGATGTCCTCGTCCTCGAGCTTGTGACCGTCGATTTCAGCGGCCGCCAGAGCACTGATCAGGTCCTCGCGGGGTTCTGCCCGACGAGCCTCCAGGATCGGCGTGAAGTAGTCGATCAGCGCTTTCGACGCCGCCTTGCCGCGTTCCGGGTTCACGGTGAAGCTCAACATCGAGATCGACCACCGCTGGAACTGCGGGAAGTCTTCCTCGGGCAGGCCGAGCAGCGCGGCGATGATGCGGGTCGGATATGGGAAGGTGAACGTCTTGACCAGGTCCGTCTTGCCGTCCGCGGCGAACCCGTCGATCAGCTCGTTGCCGACACGCCCGACGATCTCGTCCTCCCAACGGGCAAGCGCCTTCTGGGTGAACGCCTTGGTCACCAGTGACCGCAGCCGACCGTGGATGGGCTCATCCATACCCAGCATCACGCCCTGACCCAGCACCTCCCCGAAGATCTGGATGACCATGTTCGACGAGTAGGTCTCGTTGTCGCGCAACATCGTCTGGATGTCCTCGTGCCGGTACACGATGAAAACCGGCTTACCCTCCTCGCCGGGCATCGCCGACATGTCGATCCGTTGGATCGGCGTCTCATGGCGCTGTTTGGCCAACTCCGGGTACGGGTCTCGGACGTTACCCGAGACAACTTCGTCGAATGCCCCGAAGTCCTCGAGGTCGTCGAATAGATCGGACAAGACTGCTTCCTCCTACTGGGCTGGGTAGGCCACCGATTTCACTTCGGTGTACTGGCTGAATCCGGCGATACCGTTCTGGCGGCCGACGCCGCTGTCCTTGTAACCGCCGAACGGCGTGTCCGCCCCGTATCCCGCGGTTCCGTTGAGGCCGATGAAACCGGCACGCAGCCGGCGCGCGACGGCAAGGGATCGATCAAGCGAACTCGACATCACGTTCCCCGCAAGGCCGTACACGCTGTCGTTGGCAATTCGGACCGCGTCGTCCTCGTCCTCGTAAGGGATGACGACGAGGACGGGTCCGAAGATCTCCTCCTGCGCGATGGTCATCGTGTTGTCAACATCGGTGAAAAGTGTTGGGGTGAGCCAGAATCCCTTGTCGAATTCCTTCGGCGGCTCGGGACTGCCGACGAGCATGGTCGCGCCCTCGTCCACACCCTTGCGGATGTAGCCGAGGATGCGCTCCTGCTGTTTGGCCGAGATGACCGGCCCGCAGATGGTGCCCGGATCCTGCGGATCGCCGGCCTTGATGTTCTCGTAGATGCCGCGCAGGATCTCAACGCCTTCGTCGTAGCGGGAGCGCGGCAACAGCATCCGGGTCGGGGCTGCACAGCCCTGCCCCGCATGCATCAGCGGACCGATGCCGATCAGGCAGGCGGTGTTGAAGTCGGCGTCGTCGAGCACGATGGTCGCCGACTTGCCGCCGAGTTCGAGGAACAGGCGCTTCATCGTCGCGGCGCCCTTCTCCATGATCCGCTTGCCCACCACGGTCGATCCGGTGAACGAGATCATGTCGACCTTCGGCGACAGGGTCAGTTCCTCTCCGACGAAGTGATCCGACGCGGTCACGACACTGACCACACCCGCTGGGATATCGGTCTTCTCGGCGATCAGCCGACCGAGCCGGGTCGCGTTGAACGGCGTGTTGGGTGCTGGTTTGAGCACGACGGTGTTGCCCGTCGCCAACGCCTGCCCGAGCTTGTTGATCGTGACCTCGAACGGGAAGTTCCACGGCACGATGGCGCCGACCACGCCAACGGGTTCGTGCCAGACCTTCCGTCTGGTGTTGACCCCTGTGACCGATACGACCTTGTCGCCGAGGTCGGTCTCCCATTCGAAGGTGTCGATCAGCCGGGCGGGGTATTTCAGGCCGTCCTCCAGCGGCGCATCGAGGTGCGGGCCGTGCGTCACCGCTCGCGGCGCGCCGACCTCGAGGATCAGCTCCTCGCGCAACTCCTCGAGCTCGCTTTCGATCGCGTCGTGCAGCTGCAGCAGACAACGCTTGCGGAGCTCGCGGTTGGTCGACCAATCAGTCTCGTCGAAAGACCTTCTGGCAGCGTCGATCGCGCGGTTCATATCGGCCTTCGACGCGTCGGCGACCTCGCCGAGAACGTCTTCGTTGGCCGGGTTGATGTTGGTGAACGTGCCTGCTTCGCCGTCGACGAGGGCGCCGTCGATCAACATCCTCGACTCGAATCTCACGGCAGTGGCTTCAGTCATCGATCTCACTCCTGTCGGGCTTCGGCTTCGGCATCAGCGACACGAGTCGCATGAGAACCGGCTGAGGAATCACCTTGGCGGCGGCGACCATCGCCTTCTGCGATGCGGTCAACGGGTATGCCCCGCCCCGCATCGCGCCTTGTCGCGGGATTCCCATGACCAGTCGGGACATGTGGTGCATCCCGGATGCCGGCAGAACTCTGTTGGACACCAACAACATCGAGGCATCCGGACCCACACCGTGGCGCCGGAACGACGCTTTGTCGCCAAGCGCCTTGAGCAATCCGTCGGCGAATTTCTCTGGCGGTCGCGCGAGCTTCATCGCAAAGCGCCCGCGGGTGTTCACGGTGTTGTGTATGCGCGCGTACGGGCCGCCGAAGTTGCGGTCGTCGGTCGTCCCGGCGTCGGTGATGATGTCGGTGGCGTACGTCCCGGTGACCAATATCGTGACGCCGAGCCCGAACGGTGCGATCTCACCGGCCATCGACTCACCCCAACGTTCCAGCGCACCCTTGGCCGCTGAGTACGGGGCGATTCCCGGCTGACCCCTGACGCCACCCGCACTGGACACCAGCACGATTCGGCCTTCGCCGACGTCGCGCATCGCTGGTAGGAGCGCCTTGGTCAGTTCGACCGGTCCGAGCACATGTGTGGACAGCATGTTCTGCCACAGCTCCATGTCGGCCTCTTCGACCATGCCCGCGGCCGAGATACCGGCGTTGTGCACCACCGCATAGGGTGCGCCGACTGTTTCCAGTATCGACTTGGCCGCCGCCGCGATCGACGCGCTGTCGGTGACGTCGAGCTGAACGCCGATCAACCTGTCATCGTCTGCCACGGCACCCGTCGCCGCACGCAGCAACGGCATTCCGTGATCCGGAGAGCGCATCGCCGCGACCACGCGCCACCCCTCGCGATAGAGGCGCACGGTCGAGGCGAAGCCCAGACCCCTGGACGCTCCGGTGATGACAACCGTGCGAGCGTCAGTCATTGGAACTTTCGGTAGCGCACCTCATACTCTTGCTGCCCAGCTCGACGTCGGTGTTACGGGACGGCCCCTGCTGCCAGGTAGCCCACTTGCCCACCGAGTACGGGCCTTCGGCTCCGTTCGCGCGGTAATACCCTTGCGGGTCATAGATCTTCGCCTCGGGGTACGGCCACGGGCAGGCAACCGACGTGGCCAGGCCGCTCGCCTTGATCGCCCAGAACCAGCCGCCGTAGGCGAAGTACGACACGTTGATGATCGCGAACATCACGATGAACATGCCGAGCACCGGCTTCTTGGGGAACAGCCTGGCCTTCGCCGCGAGCTTTTCTGCCACCGACTTTCCGGTGTCATCGCGGTAGACGAGGATGGCCGCCGGGATCATCACAAACGTCACCGACAGCGACTCCCAGATCAGCGGAAACTGGAAGGTGCTGCCCGGGAACAACGTTCCGAACGGGATCGCCTGCGAATAGATGTACAACCCCGTGCGGACCAGGCTGATCTCCAGCATTGCGTCGAAGATGAAGCCGATCACGAGGACCAGCCCGCCGAGGCTGATCAGCGGATGCCTGCTGACGAACGATTCCGGTCCGTACTTCGCCTGCCACTTCCTCAGAATCCAGATGGCGGGAAAGTACGGGCCGAAGTAGAAGGTGACGTAACCGAACACGATGAAGGGTTCGACGGTCGGCGACATCATGATCAGGGGCCAGGACTCCGGCCAGTGCAACAACGCCGGGTTGTACACCGCGTAGGGCGACCAGTTCATGATCGGGTCCTGCCACACGATCAGCGTGGTGACCAGGACCATCATCAGCACCGGGCTGCCCGGATTTCTGCGCCAGCCGATGATGAAGACGATGGTGAGCACCACGACCATGATCAGCGCGCCGACCTGCGGGATGACCTGCCAGTGATCGAATCCCGTCAGGAATTCGACCGGCCGGGGCCGGCCTTCGACTTCCGGGTTCGCCACGCGCGGATCCACGGCCGTCCGCCCGACGGCGAGGAACAGTCCGAGGAAGCCCAACCAGGCGAAGAGCGCGATGACCCGCCCCCAGTTGGGACCCTTACGTTTCGACTCGGCCGATTCGACCGGTTTGTCGGGTGGCGCGGATTCCTTGGTAGCCATCTGCGGTCAGCCTTCCTCGCCGAAGCGATCTACCAAATGCGAGTTGACGCCGTCAGCGTCGAGCGTGCGCGCGACGAGATACCCCGAGCCCATCCATGCGCGTCGCGTCCACTTGCCAAGAGAGACACGCGTTCCCGGCGCTCCGGAGGCGGCGGGCATCATCTTGACCCGCTCGAGCGCCTCTTTGACACCGCGCGGACTCAGCGGGTGGGCATCGGTGAATGCGCGCACCAGCGTCGCGGCCACATCGCGATTCACCACCGTGACGCAGAACTCCGGACGGCTGCCGTTGTACTTCGCGGCGTAGCGGTCCAGAAAGTCCTGTCCGATCGGGTTTTCCTCGTCGTACTGATCGATCCCGATCCAGCCCATGAACGCGTTCCACATGATCGGGTTCACCCACGCGTTCTGGAAGGCCGTTGTGGTGAACCGCGGCGGGTCCCAGTCGACGGCCTCGAGCGCGGGATTGACGAACACGATGCCGAAGCCGAAGCCGAGGTGCACGATCGCCTCTGCCTTCGCTTCGTGCAGTGTGCGCACCGCCTCGTTGATGTCCTGTGCCGTCTGAGCGATCGCCGCCTCGGCCACGATGCGAATTCCTTTGCGCCGACATGCACTCCGCAGGTTTTTCAGATAGCTCTCGCCGATGAGGTTCTGTTCGACGAGGACGCCGATCTCGGTGAGGCCCCGCTTGGCCACCAGGTCGGCGAGGAAGATCGGTTCGTCGGTCATCGACCCCTGGGGGAATGCGAACGTCCACTCCCCGAGCCAGTCGTCGGTCCCGGTCACGCTGATCGCCGGAACCTTGAAGCGCTCTTCAATCGCCTCGCGCATCGGCACACAGTTGTCGGTGATGTTGGGGCCGAACACCACGAGGCAGCCCTCGTCGACAAGCTCCTGGTAGGCGTCGATGACCGCCTTCACCGAACCCTTCGGCAGGCCCTCGACCTCGCGATAGATCATCTGCACCGGGCGGTCCATCAAGCCTTGCTCGACGGCCTCTTCGAAGATCAGGTCGAAGCACTGGGTGAACGAGGCCAGCAGTTCCTCCGGGAAGCCCGGCGGCAGCGTGAAGTCCATCAGATAGCCGACCTTGATCGGCTCAGCAGTGCTTTCGTAGGACATCTGACCTCCCTCGGGGTCGACCTAATATTTGTTCAGACCCTAGCGGGGGCGATCAGCATGGTCAATCAACCTCGGACATGCCCAGGTAGACGTCGATCATTTCGTTGAGCCCACGGCTCACGGACGCCTCGTCGGTCAACGGTCCGGCGATCGCAGCCCTGGCCGCATCGCGCATGGTCAAACCCTCGGCGATGAGCCGGCCCGCGGCGATGAGCACCCGCGTCGACGCGACCTCACGCAGCCCCCCGGTCTCGAGCCGCCGGATCGCCTGACCGAACTTCACCAGCTCGACGGCGGTCGCGTGATCGACACCGGCTTCATGGGCGACGATGCCCTCTTCGACCTCGGGCTCGGGGAATCCGAACTCGATGGCGACCATCCGTTGCCGCGTGGAGTCCTTGAGGTCCTTCAGGACGCTCTGGTAGCCCGGGTTGTACGACACGACGAGCCCAAATCCCGGCGCCGCATCGAGGGTGATACCGAGGCGTTCGATCGGCAGCTGACGCCGGTAATCGGCAAGCGGATGCAGCACGACCGTGGTGTCCTGACGGGCTTCGACGACCTCGTCGAGGTAGCAGATCGCGCCTTCGCGCACGGCATGGGTCAGCGGTCCGTCCACCCAGACCGTCTCGTCGCCGCGAAGCAGGTATCGACCGACCAAGTCCGCGGTGGTGAGATCGTCGTGGCAGGCCACGGTGATCAGTGGGCGACCCAGGTCATGCGCCATCGCCTCGACGAAACGGGTCTTGCCGCAACCGGTCGGCCCCTTCAGCACCAGCGACAGGCCCTGGCGATAGGCCGCCTTGAACACGACCTCCTCGTTGCCCACCGGCCGGTAGTACGGACGGTCGGTGTCGGCCTGCGCTACAGCGCCGTTCTGGTAAGCGAGTCCGGGCTCGGTGCCCATAGCGCCCCTTTCGTCACCCGCGTCTTTGCGGTGGCTATGAGCCTAACCGGAACAGATGTTTGTTTCAAGCATGCAGGGCCTGCTGCCCGCCGCGCCGACCCGAGCTATCTGTGGGGCGACACGGGGCATTAAGCGTTGGGGGGCAAGCGATGTCATGACACTTTGCGTCGCACTTCGGCCGACCGGATCGCCGACCGGAAGAGTGGGCCGATGATTCCCGCGAGTTGTTCAGGCCGCGCGATAGTCGCGTGTGCGGTACTTCCAAAGACCTTTCTCAGCGCCTCGACGTCCGTGCCCGCACCCACGGTCAGGCATACACAACCGGTCCCCCGGCGGCGAGCCTCCGTCAGCGCGCGGCGCGCATCGGCCGCTCCGTAGGCGCGTTCGTAGCCGTGGTCGTAGGCCAGCCCGTCGGACACCACGACCAGCAGGCGCCGCGACGTCCCACCGCGTGCCTCCAGGATGGTCGAGCCGTGGCGTATGGCCGCCCCCAGACGCGAATACGCTCCCGGCTCGAGGCTGTTCAGCCGACGGAGCACCCTGGCGTCGAGATGGTCGTCAAATCTTTTGACGGGCAACACATTCACCGCGCTGCGGCCCTGAGAGTTGTAGGCGTACAGCGCCACGCGATCACCGAGGTCGTGCAGCGCGACCGTGAGGTCGGTGATCACCGCGCGTTGCTGTTGATGGACTGTCTGCCCGACGGTCCCCGGCTCCGCGGTCGACCCCGAGACATCGAGCAGCAGCAGTACCGACAGATCCCGACGGCGCCGCAAGCTGTCGAGATAGACCGACTCGTCGGGCACCGATCCGGCCCTGACCTCGACCCGCGCCTCGACCGCCGCGTCGATATCGATGTCGTCGCCCTGGGACTGCCGATGACGGCGATGCAAGCCCATGCCCAGGCGCGCCAGTGGCCGCCTGACTCCAAGGGCCCCGTCGATCGCATCGGCCGCCGATGCCTTGATTCGCGGTTCCACCTCGCGCACGGTGCACCAGTCCGGCCGATAACACTTGCGGTCGGCGTCCCACTCCGGGTATCTGAAGCCGTGTACCGCGATGTCGGTGACGTCCTCGGATGACGCTTTGGCCGTCGACGACACCGCGTACGCGCCCCGGTTGGCCGAGTTGGTGCGGTGCGTCGGCGAGTCTGCACCTGGCGGCCCGCCACCGCTGCCTCCCGACTTGCGCGCAGACGACAACATCTTCTTCAACCACTTGCCGATGAAGCCGCCCCCACCGACCGGATTGGAAAACAGGTCAGGGTCGTCGCTGTCGTCGACCTCGCCGTCATCGAGTTCTTCGAGGGCCTCTTTGCTGTCACGGCGCGGAACGTGAGCAGCCGTTTCATGGTCGACCTGGGTGGCGGCACGGCCGCCCGCGGCCAACACCTTCCTGGCCCGGATGATGCCGAACTCCGCGGGCGGATCGTCCAGCGTGTCCTTACCCGATGCGATGGACAGCGACGATTCCGGCGAATCGCTGCGGCGCGCGATGTCTGGATCGGCGAGTGCAGCCAACACACCCGGCAGCACCTCGCGGTTGGCGGCGAGCGCGCGGTGCCCCTCGATCGTCAAAAAGCGTTTCGCCGAACGCGGATGCCGCAGAAGCGCGCCCACGATCTCGGGTGACAGGCTGTCCGCGGCGATCAGCGACGCGTGCACCGCCACCGATTCCAGATTCTCGCGGGCTCGTGCGGATGGATCGACGAAAACGGTCTGACCATCGGTCCACGACGGTTCGCCCGGATCGACAGCAGCCACCGCGACGGCCCGACCGGCGAGCGCGGAAGCCAACATGCCCAGCGCCTGCAGCCGATCGCCTTGAACCTCGTTCGCCACCGTCACCTCCGACCGAACACGTTGACCAAATATCTGTTCCACCGTAAAGTCCGCTTCTACTGGAGTCAATCAATAAGGAGCGCAGGGTGATCGACTTCGAAGGACAGGTCGCAATCGTCACTGGAGCCGGCCGGGGATTGGGCAGACTGTACGCCCTCGACCTGGCGCGACGGGGCGCGTCCGTGGTGGTCAACGATCTCGGGGGCACGATGCGCGGTGACGGCGCCGACGCGAGCGTCGCCGACCAGGTGGTAGAGGAGATCAAACGCGCAGGTGGTCAGGCAGTCGCCTCGCATCATTCGGTGGACAGTCCCGAGGGCGGTCAGGCCATCGTCGACACCGCTGTCGATACCTTCGGCCGGTTGGACACCGTCGTCAGCAACGCAGGCATCTTCAACAGCATCCCTTTCGACACGCTCACGCCTGGCGACTGGCGCCAGATGCTGCAGGTGCACCTCGACGGCGGCTTCTACCTGAGCCAACCCGCGTACAAGGTGATGACGAAACAGAACTACGGACGGTTCGTCTTCATCTCGTCGTCGGCGGGTAACTTCGGCCAGCCGTCCGAAGCGCACTACGCGGCGGCCAAAACCGGCCTCGTCGGGCTGTCCAACGTGATCGCGATCGAAGGAGCGGCGCACGGGATTCTCTCGAATACCGTGCTGCCGACCGGCTTTTCGCGGATGGTCACCGAGACGGTCGGTGACGAGAAGTTTCTTCGGGAGTCAGGCTTCATGCGCGCGATCCGGGCCGAATTGGTGGTGCCGCTCGTGACGTTCCTGGCCAGCCGCGCCTGCGATTTCACCCACCGCAACTACTCGGCGTGCGCGGGTCGCTATGCGCGCGTGTTCGTCGGACTTGGCGAGGGCTGGTTGGCCGACGCCGAAGCCGAGCCAACCGCCGACGACATCCTCGCGCACCTTGATGAGGTGTCGGCGACCGACACGTTCATCGTGCCCGACTCGATCGTCGACGAAGTTCTCGAAGTGTGTGACCGCCTTGGCATCAGCGCGATGCCCGACAACGCCGAGGTCGCCTTTCCCGAGCCCTCGAAGTCGTAGGAGAGGGCGTGGACGTCCGTCGCACCCCGCCGAGCCATCGACGCGGTCATCGGCATCAACGGATGGGAAGGTGAATGACCGGAGACGACGATTTACTCGAAAGACTTGCCCGCCTGGAGGATCGCGAAGAGATCCGCCAGTGCATCATGCGGTACGCGCGGGGCATGGACCGGCGGGATCGAGACGTGCTCCGCTCGGCCTATCACGACGGCGCGGTCGACGACCACGTCGGATTCATCGGCGAGGTCGACGGTTTCATCGACTGGGCCTTCGCCTATCACTCCACCCAGACGCGTTATCAGCACTATCTGCTCAACCACACCGCGGACATCGACGGTGACGAGGCGCACGCCGAGACCTACTACTTCTTCGTCGGCACCGACCGTGAACCCGCCAACCATCTGACCCTGTCCGGCGGCCGCTACGTGGACCGACTGGAGCGACGTGACGGCCGCTGGGCCATCGTCGACCGGGTGTGTGTCGTCGAGTGGAACGCCGAGTCGACCTCGTTCATCACCGACGAGGTGATCGCGATGATGGCCGACTCCATGAAAGTCGCCGCGCACGATACGACCGACCCCTCGTATGACCGCCCGCTGATCGCGTCGCGTACGGACGCAGCGTCGTGAGCGCAACCCCCGATTGCGGCGTCCCCGCAGTTCGGACGGTGATCGGTAGGATCTGCTTGCAGTTGTGGATGCCGATGGAGCCGAGAAGGGTGCGCAGTTAGCGATGGCCGACGCCGACGCCGTTGGGCGAAATCCGAGGGGTACCAGGTCCGCGGGTAAGCGAGGTCAGCGCGCCACGAAGCTCACGGCCGTCAGCAATGAACCCGCGGTTGACGCGACGCGGCGCACCGAGATACTCAAGACAGCGAATGAAGTCATCGCGACGACGGGTCTTCGTACCTCGCTGCAGCAGATCGCCGATGCCGCGGGCATTCTCGCCGGCAGCCTCTACCACCATTTCGACTCGAAGGAAGCGATCCTCGTCGAGCTGATCAGGCGGTATCACGCCGACCTGGACCGCGTCGGCGAGGTGGCGCTGAAGCGTCTCGACGAGCCCGATCCCCGACCCGTCGCCGAGCAGATCACCGAACTCGGCCGTGAGATCGCCCGATGTGCGGTCGAACACCGGGCCGCCCTGCAGATGTCGTTCTACGAGGGGCCGAGCTCGGACCCCGAGCTGATGGAATTGACCCGGCGTCCGCCCTCGACCATCCAGACCGCGATGTTGCAGGCGCTTCGCGCCGGCCGCTGGAGCGGATACATCCGATCCGACCTGGACCTCCCGACGCTGGCCGACCGGGTGTGCCAGAGCATGCTGCACGTCGGTCTCGACGTCATCCGGCACAAGGCGTCCACCGACGAACTGGCGACGATGAAGAGCCACATCGCGCTCGAAGGTCTGGCGATGGACGTTCCCTCCGATGCCGACCTGGACAAGTCGAATGCCTTCGCAGCCGCGGAAGCCGTGATCCAGAGTTGGGTCGACACCGAGGACGACAGCGACCTCAAGGCGGCGCATGTACGCGCCGTCGCCCGCTCGGAGTTCGGCCGCCGCGGATACGAGATGACGACGATTCGCGACATCGCGTCCGCCGCGGGACTGGGCACCGGCACCGTGTACCGCGTCATCGGCTCGAAAGACGAACTGCTGATGTCGATCATGCTGGAGTTCGGGCACAAGGTCGGCGGCGCGTGGACCGACATCGTGAAAACCGATTCGACCACCCTCGAGAAGCTCGACGCGTTGAGCTGGCTGAACATCAACGCACTCGACCAGTTCCCGGACGAGTTCCGGATCCAGCTGGCCTGGCTGCGCCACACCCCGCCGGATACCGCCAATCCCGCATGGTCTTTTACGACGCGGATCCGGCAGATGAAAGCGCTGCTCTCCGAAGGCATTCGCGCCGGCGAGATTCGCAAAGAGAGTCCAGCTGCGGATCTGCTGGCCCGGTGCATCATCGGCGAGCAGTGGATTCCGGAGAACATCCTGCAGCAGATCGGCACACGCAACGCGTTGATCCTGGCCCGTGACACCACCTTGCGGGGCATCAGCGTGCGTCAGTCAGTCTGACCGTTCGTTCCTTAGGGCGCCGAAGCGCGGGATGCCCATCATCACGCGAATCATGTGGTGCATGGCCACCGACGGCATGACCTTGTTCGCCAGCAACAACATTCGCGCGTCGGGTCCGACCGGTCGGTGCACGAACGGAGCTCGGCTGTCGAGGGCCTTGGCCAGACCGGCGGCGAACTTCTCCGGAGAACGGGCGGCCACCTGCATCGCCTTCCGCCCCCGCTTGTCCATCGTCCGGTGGTGGCGCGCGTACGGACCCGCGAGGTCGCGGGAGTCCGTGGTGCCCGCATCGGTGATGATCTCGGTGTCGTACGTTCCCGCCACCAGGATCGTCACACCGATACCGAACGGCGACACCTCGCCGGCCATCGACTCGCCCCATCGTTCGAGCGCCCCCTTGACCGCCGAATAGGGCGCGGTGGCCGGCATACCGCGGACCCCACTTTCGCTCGACACCAGTATGATTCGGCCCCGCCCCGCTTCGCGCATCGCCGGCAGCAGCGCCCGCGTCAGCGCCACCGGCCCGAAGATGTTGGTGGCGAACATCCGCTCCCACAGGTCGATCGGCGTCTCCTCGACCATGCCGGCGGCCGATATTCCGGCATTGTGCACCAACGCGTACGGCGCACCCACCGCGGCGACGATCGCCGCGGAAGCGTCCTCGATCGACGCCGGGTCGGTCAGGTCCAGGCGGACACCGATAAGGCGGTCATCGCCTGGGGCCGCACCCGTCTCGCGGCGAAGGGCATCCAGACCCGCGTCCACCGACCGCATGGCCGCGACGACCTTCCACCCCCGTCGATACAGGTATGCCGCGGATGCCAACCCGAGTCCGCGTGAGGCCCCCGTGATGACGACGCTCCGCGGTTGCGTCACTGGCTACTCCTCGCCGAACCGGGCGACGAGGCGGGAGTTGACACCGTCGGCCTCCAACTCCCTGGCCACCAGGTAACCGGAGCCCATCCAGCCCCTCCGCGTCCAGTTGCCGAACGAAATCCTGGTGCCGGGTGCGCCAGAGGCAGCCGGTACAGACTTGACCCGCTCCAGCGCTTCCTTCACTCCACGCGGGCTCAGTGGATGCGCATCGACAACGGCATGGAGAATCGCCACGGCGACATCACGATTCACCACCGGCACGCACCACTCCGGACGTCGGCCGGTTCGCTCCTTGAACTCGTCGAGGAAGCGCTGCCCTACCTGGTTGCCCTCGTCGTACTGGTCGAGACCGGTCCAGCCCATGAACGCGTTCCACATCACCGGATTGATCCATGCGTTTTCGAACGCGGTCCCCGCGAACCGGGGTGGATCCCAGTCCAGCTCTGCCAGTGCGGGATTGACCAACACGATTCCGAAACCGAAACCCGCGTGCACGATCGCCTGTGCCTTTGCGTCATACAGCGTGCGCACTGCCTGGCTGACGTTCTGGGCGGTCTGCGCGATAGTGGCCTCTGCGACGATCCTGATACCGCGCTGCTGGCATGCCTTTCGGAAGTTCGCGATGTAGGCCTCCCCCACCAGCGACTGCTCCATGAGCACCCCGACGTCGGTGTGGCCACCCTTGACCAGCAGATCGGTCCAGAAGATCGGCTCGTCGAAGTGCGATCCCATCGGGAAAGCGAAGAACCACTCGCCCAGCGCCTCATCCGATCCGGTCACGCTGATCGCGGGCACCCTGAATCGCTCGTTCAACGCCTCCTTGATCGCCACGGCGTTGTCACCGATGTGCGGGCCGAAGATCGCCAGACAGCCCTCGTCGACAAGTTCGGAGTAGGCGTCGATGACCGCCTTCACGGTGCCCTTGGGCAGCCCCTCGACCTCGCGGTAGACAATCTCCACGGGCCGGTCGATGATCCCCTTGGCCATCGCGTCGGAGAAAACCATGTCGAATGGGATCGTCAGGTCGTCGCGGTAGTGCTGCGGAAAGTCATCGGACAGCTTGAAGTCCATCAGGTAACCGATTTTGATCGGCTCTGCGTTGCTCTCGTATGACATGACTAATCCTTTCTCAAGCCGTCACGATGGGCAGCTTGCCCCAGCCGCGGACGCTGGAGGTGTGCGCCATCTCTGCGTTGTCGAGGTCGACGTCCCACTCGGGCCAGCGGGTCAGCATCTCCTCGAGCGCGACCCTCGCCTGCATTCGTGCCAGTGACGATCCGAGGCAGAAGTGCAATCCCTGACCGAACGAGAGATGGGATCCCGTGCGGTGGATGTCGAAACTCTCGCCCTCGGGATACTGCCGCTCATCTCGATTGGCTGAACCGTTGAGCAGCAACATGATCGAGCCCTCCGCGATCGTCTGTCCGTGAACTTCGGTGGCCCGCGCGACAGAACGGGCCTGGACCGGTGACGGCGACTCGTAGCGCAGCACCTCCTCGATCGCCCGGGGGATCAGCGAGAAATCCTGGGCGAGTTCGCGCCGTTGCGCGGGATGTTGGGCGAGGAGTTGGCCGATGAAGCCGATCAGCCGGGTCGTCGTTTCGTTGCCCGCCCCGGCGATCATGCTCGTGTAGGTCAGCACCTCGATACGCGTCAGCGGTCGAAGCTCCCCGTCCTCTTCGACTTCTGCGTTGAGCAGTTGCGTCATCACGTCGTCGGACGGATGCTCGGCCCGCCACTCGATGTAGTCGGCGAACAGTTGATACGCATTCTCGAAGGTGGCGCTCGACACGTTGCGGAAGCTGCCGTCCTTCAGGCCTATCGACGCGTCGGTGTTGTCCCGGATCTGCTGCTGACCCTCCTCGGGTATGCCCAGCAGGTATCCGATGGTGCGCATCGGGATGAGCGCGCCGAAGTCGGTGATGAGGTCGAAGCGCGAGGCGCCGGCCAGCTCATCGAGCGCACGGACGCAGTACTGACGGGTGAGGGGTTCGATAGCCTCCATCCGGCGCGGCGTGAAAACCCTTGACAGCACCCGCCGATGAAGGTCGTGCAGCGGCGGGTCCTCGAACAGGATCACGCCGGGCGGCACCTCGACGCCGCTCATGATGATGTCCATCGTCGTACCCTTGCCCGACCGGTAGGTGTCCCAGTTGTGCAGTTCACGCGCGACGTCCTCGTAGCGGCTCAGCGCGTAGAAGTCGTACTTCTCGTTCCAGTAGAGCGGAGCCTCGTCGCGCATCCGCCGCCAGATCGGATAGGGGTTGTCGTCGATCGCGAAGTCGAACGGGTCGTAGTACAGATCGGTGGTGTGCACGTCAGTCATCGGCTGCTCCTTTGGTCGGTCATCAGGTCGTTGAAACCCGGTTGGTCAATCGAATGCGTGACGCGGCAACGTGTTCGGCAGGTCGAGCGAGCTCAGCAATCCTGCCGGGCTTGCACCACATAGGGAATGGCGTTGACGACCCGCATCGCGGTTGCGGACATCGCCGCGTGTCCCGCTGCATGGCCCTCCGCGGCGCCGACGTTCATCGCACAGTGGATGTCCGGATCGCCCTCGATGTCTACGCGGTAGGTCGCGTCGAACTCCGATGCGAGCCAATCCGGTGCGACGTCGCGCGCCATCCGGATGATGTGCTCGACAACGATCGCTTCCCTACCGTTGACCACTCCGGCCGCCCTGGTGCTCACCGCACCACAAGTCCCTGCCTTGATCGTGCCGAACGCGACCTCGATGTCTCTGTTGGTGAGTCTGCGGTCAAGAGTCCCTCGGACTTCGTCGACCTCGACGCCCAGCCCTGCGGCCATCAGGTGGATCGGTGCCCGCCAAGCCATTTCGATGAAACCCGGTGTCTTCAGCAGAGGTTCGAAGTCGAGCGGGTGGCCGAAGCCCATGCCGTTCATCATCACGTCGGCAACCGGGTAGTGGTCGTTGAGCGCAACCTCGGTGACCTTGAGGCATGTGATCTTCTTCGACTGTGTGGCCAGCAGCAGTGCCAGCTGGTCCGAGCCGAACCCGGGGAAGATGCCGGATGCGTAGAACGAGGCATCGCCCGACTTGGCCGCGGTTTCCATCTCTTCACGCCACTGCGGTGAGTAGTAGGCGGGCGGATATACCAGGCTTGTCGACGACGTCGAGACGACGTTGATACCGGCGTCGAGCAGTTTCAGGTAGTCCGGCACTGCGCCCGCGTCACGGTCAGGTCCGCTGGCGGCATACACCACGCAGTCGGGTCGCAGTGCGATCAGCGCGTCGGCATCGCTGGTCGCTGTCACCCCGATCGGGTCGGAGCCGACGAGTATCCCCGCGTCCTTACCGACCTTCTCCGGAGAGTGCACCCAGACGCCGACGAGCTCGAGGTCCGGTCTGCCCTGAATCGCGTCTATCGCAATGGATCCGACGCCACCTGTCGACCAGACTACGGTTCTCAATGTCACGGCTCCTCCTAATGGTCACGCACGCTCGGACGCCATCACGGCGCGCTCCAGATACGGCCACGCAATGTCGGGCGGGACGCCGCCGCACAATGGAGGCAGCGGCAGCGGTTTGCCGCGGCGGATGTAGGCGGCGGCCTCGTTGATGGTGAAGATTTGATACGGCCCTGGTGTCTCGCGCAGTCCCGCAACGGTTTCGGCCCGTGAGATGCTGGCCACCGAGTCGTCACCGTGCCGGTAGGACGCGGCCATCTTCGCATCGTGCAGGAGGTGCGGCCCGAGCTCGTCCCAGGCGGCCTCGACGTCTTCGGCGACGAACACCGCCGTCGGCGTATCCGGAGCGGGAAACTGGATCACACCCGGCTCATGGCCGTTGGCGCGGCATTCCGCTTCGTAGAAGTCCTTGAGTGCCGGCGATGCGGTCTGCGAGATGAAGCCGAGTCCATACTTCGCCGCGCGCCGCGCCGCCGCCTTGCTGCCTCCCGCGACGAGCATGTACGGCCCACCGGCGGTCGCGGGACACGGGGTGACGTGGATGCGTCTGCCGTCGTGGTCGACAGCTTCACCCGCGAGCAGTCGTCGCAGCAGTTCGAGAGACTCGTCGGCTCGCTTGCCACGCCTCTTTACGTCGACCCCGAAGTGCTCGTATTCCTCTGTCCGGTGACCGATTCCGAATGCGTAAGACACCCGTCCCTTACTGATGATGTCCAGCACACTGATCTCCTCAGCCAGCCGGACCGGATCCCAGAACGTGATCGGCACGGCGGCCAGCAAGATCGCGAGATGCTTCGTGCGCGCCGCGATCGCGGAGGCGAGGAGGTGTGGGACCGGCAGATGACCGTCGTCGGTGCCGTGATGTTCGGACAGCACCGCCATCAGCGCGCCGCGTGTCTCCGCCCACGCGCACATGTCGATGGCCGCCCCGTAGAGATCGGTCACCGGCGCGCCGCTCGCGGGCGCGCGCATGTCGAACCGCAGGGTGAACATTCAGCGCCGCATCCAGGCCGGGGTAATCACGTCGTCTGACTCTAACCTAAATTTTGTTCCGTTCCGGTGTAATAGTGATTACTATTCTAATTGATCGTCCGCAACTCTCCACGAGGAGGAAAGATGACCGAAGGCAGGCACCGTGTCGTCGTGTGGTCGACGGGTGGGATCGGTTCGATCGCGATCCGCGCCATCAACCAGCGACCGAATCTCGACCTCGTCGGGGTGTGGGTGCACTCCCCCGAGAAAGACGGAATGGACGCGGGCGAACTCGCCAACGGTGAGCCGATTGGGCTGGCGGTCACTACCGACGCGGATGCGCTGATCGCCCTCAAACCCGACTGCATCATCTACGCGGCCAGTGGGCCAGAACGCGATGCATTGGCGATACCCGACTACGTGAAGTTGCTCAGCGCGGGAATCAACGTGGTCACGACGAGCACTACCCGACTGGTCAACCCTCATGCCTATGAACCCGCCGAGTGGCGCGACCAGCTCGTGACAGCAGCGAAGGCGGGCCAGGTGTCGCTGTACGCGTCGGGCATCGAACCCGGATTCGCCGCCGACTACCTTCCGCTGGTGCTGGCCACCCAGTCGTCGCAGATCGAGAAGATTCACTGCTACGAAATCGGCCTATACGACGACTACGGCGTGCCCGACATCATGAGTGACGCAATGGGATTCGGCCGACCACTGAATTACGAGCCGTGGATCGCCATGCCCGGCGCGATCGAAGGCGAATGGCAGGGGCAGATCCGGATGGTCGCCGACGCGCTCGGAGTCGAGGTTCAGGAGATGCGGTCGACGTTCGATCGCGCCGTGACGGAGCGGACGCTCGAAGTCGCGATGGGAACGGTCGAGGCGGGCACCTGCGGCGCGTTGCGCATGCAGGCCATCGGTGTGGTCGACGGCCACGAGGCGATCGTCATCGAACACGTCACGAGGCTGGCCCCCGACGTCGCGCCGCACTGGCCGACACTTCCCAATGCCCTCGGCTATCGCGTGGTCATCACCGGCACACCGGACATCGACTGCGCCTACGACGTGACACTTCGTGATCGTAAGAAGGCCGGTATCGAAAGCATGACCTCCGGGGCGGGAGCGATGGTCGCCACGGCGATGCGCGTGGTCAATTCCGTGCCTTATGTGGTCGATGCGCAGCCGGGTCTACTGAGCTCCGTCGACCTGCCGCTCACGATTCCGACGGGCGCGTTCAGCGCCCAGGGCTAGGCGCTACTCCGGCAGCCGCAGCTCGGGCTTCTCCACCTCTTCGATGTTGACGTCCTTGAAGGTGATGACCCGGACCTGTTTGACGAATCGGGCGGGACGATACATATCCCACACCCAGGCATCGCCGAGCCGCAGCTCGAAGTAGACCTCACCTTCGGAGTTGCGCGGCACCAGCTCGACACTGTTGGCGAGGTAGAAGCGCCGCTCGGTTTCCACGACGTAGCTGAACTGCCCGACGATGTCCTTGTATTCGCGGTAGAGCGAGAGCTCCATCTCGGTTTCGTACTTTTCGAGATCTTCGGCACTCATCAGCTCAGTTCCTTCACATGCACACTCATCGCGACTCCAATCCTCCCCTACCCGAATCGGCTCTGCTGCTCGGGCTCGGTGTCGAGTTCTGTGTCGGGTCCAAGGTCGGGTACCAACACCGGGCCCATCTCACTCTCAACCGTCACGAGCCGTCGCACGTTGATGAACGAGTAACGATGCTCGGCGCACGGGCCCAGCTCGGCAAGTGCCGCGCTGTGCGCAGGAGTGCTGTACCCCTTGTGCTCGGCGAAGCCGTAGCCCGGATGCTCGGCCTCCATCTTGACCATCAGCCTGTCACGGCTCACCTTCGCCAGCACACTGGCCGCCGCAATGCACGCCGCGGCGGCGTCCCCGCCGACCACTGGAAGCGAGGGCGCGGGCAAACCCGGCACCCGGAAGCCGTCCGACAGCACGTAACCCGGGCGCACCGACAGGCCCGCGACAGCACGCCGCATCCCCTCGATGTTGGCCACATGCACGCCGCGGCGATCGACCTCCGCCGACGGGATGAAAACCACGTGATAGGCCAGCGCATACCTGCGGATCAGCGGAAACAGCCGCTCGCGCTCTTTGGCGTTGAGCTTCTTGGAGTCGTCGAGCGCCGCCAAGCTCTCGAGCCGGTTCGGCCCGAGCACGCAGGCTGCCACGACGAGCGGGCCCGCACAGGCCCCGCGGCCCACCTCGTCCACACCCGCCACCGGTCCCATCCCACCCCGGTACAGCGCCGACTCCAACGTGCGCAGACCAGCGGATTTCCGGATCACCGTCCGTGGAGGCCATGTCGCCGGCAATTCAGGCCCTCTGCTCTTCGCGCGAGCAGCTCATCGCGCAACTCCTACTCGGTCTGCGGATTCACGCTGTCCACGCCGCCCCATCGCCCCGGTGGCCATGCAATGAACTGTGCTTTTCCAATCACATTGGCAATCGGCACGGTGCCCGCCTCCGGGTCACCCGTGCAAATCAGGCCGCGCTGCGCGTCCTCGGGCGTATTCGTGCAGTGGAAGCGCGAATCCGCGGAATGGGTGCGGTTGTCGCCCATCACCCAGACCTTGTTCTCCGGAACCGTCACCGGCCCGAACTCATTGCCAAGGCACGCCGCGTACGCGTTGGTGGGTTCGACGTTCATCGTGGTGTAGTCCAGATAGGGCTCGTCGAGGCGCTTGCCATTGACGGTCAGCCCAGTGTTGGCCCGGCACTCGACGGTCTGGCCGCCGACCGCGATCACGCGCTTCACCAGGTCGTTCTCGTCGGGCGGGACGAAGCCGATGAAGGACAACGCGTTCTGCACCCACCGCACCGCGGTGTTCTCGGATCGAATCGACTTGTATCCGACGTTCCAGTTCGGCGGGCCCTTGAAGACGATGACGTCGCCCGGTTCCGGCGATCCGAACCGATAGCTCAGCTTGTCGACCATGATGCGGTCGCCCGTGCAGCCGGCGCATCCATGCAGCGTCGGCTCCATCGACTCCGAGGGAATGAGGTACGGGCGCGCGACGAACGTCAGCATGACGTAGTAGAGGACCAGCGCGATCGTGATCAGAATCGCGAATTCGCGCAGCGCGCCGTGCTTCTTCTTGGGTTCTTCGTCGTCGTCTTGCGGAGCCGCCCCGGCGGCGACATCGGAAGCAGAGTCGGTGTCCTCGGACTTCAGGTCGGTGGGTTCATCGGTGGATCCACTCACCGCATCAGGGTAGCCAGCGCGGCGCTCATCGCCGCGATCATCGGCAGCCACCTGTCAGAACCCGGCGTGTCGACCGGATGCGCGAGTCAGCGCTTTTCCTTGATCTTCGCCTTCTTGCCACGGAGCTCGCGCAGGTAGTAAAGCTTGGCCCGGCGCACGTCACCGCGGGTAACGACGTCGATGTGGTCGATGTTGGGCGAATGCACCGGGAAGGTCCGCTCGACACCGACGCCGTAGCTTTCCTTGCGCACGGTGAAGGTCTCGCGGATACCGCCACCCTGCCTGCGCAGGACGACGCCCTTGAAGACCTGGATACGTTCCTTGGAGCCCTCGATGACCTTCACGTGCACGTTCACGGTGTCGCCGGGGCTGAAGTCCGGGATGTCGTCGCGCAGCGACGCCTGATCGACGAAGTCCAGCGTGTTCATCGGTGACACATCCTTGCTGTCGGCGGCTGCGGGCGTGCTGTCGCGAAATTGTTCGCGTCGCCGAGCCGGTCTTTCGGGTATCGGGGTGTATCTCGCAGCGGTCGGAGAGGCTGAAGGTCCCCGACCGGCACAGACAACTGCTCAATTGTGCCAGATGAGGCCCCATCCAGTGAAATCCGGTGATGAACCGGCCCCCGGACGCGCCCGGCGACTGAGCACGCGCCCACCGTCGGTGGCGGTTAGGCTGAATGACACACATTATGCCGGTGCAACGAGGCCGAATCCGAACCCAGAATGAGCCGAGGGAGGGTCATGCGACGCGGGCCGTCGAAGCTGGTCACGTCACTCGCGATCGCCGGTGTAGCGGCGCTCTCCGCGTGCGGGTGCGAGGCCACTGTGCATGGCACTCCCCCGGAGTCCGCACTGACCGTCGTCGTACCGCAGGGCAGAATGGCGCCCTTGCCCGAAGCCCCACCCGACGAGCCCGCCGCCGCCTTCGGCGGACTGGGTGAACGCATCAGACTGGCCACGGCCGACGCCGCCAAGGGTGGTGCCCAGATCTCCGTCGTGGTCCTGGATCGCAATACCGGCCAAATCGTGTCGGGCGGCGACGATGCGCCGTTCCCCATCGCTTCGGTGGTGAAGCTGTTCATCGCCGACGACCTGTTGCTGCAGGAAGCCAAAGGCGAGACGAAGCTGTCGCCCGCTGATCGCGGTGCGCTCGACGTCATGCTCAGGTCGTCCGACGACGACGCGGCCGAAAACTTCTGGAACCGCAGCGGTGGCAGCGACATCGTCAACCGCGTCGTAGCCCGGTACGGCCTGACGAGCACGACGAAGCCGTATAACGGCAAATGGGACCTCACGACGAGCACGGCAGGCGACCTGGTTCGTTACTACGACAAGCTGCTGAGCGGCGGCGGAGGGCTACCGTCCGAGCAGGCCAACGTCATCATGGCCAATCTGGCGCAGTCGACCCCGACCGGGATCGACGGTTACCCGCAGCGTTTCGGCATTCCCGATGGGCTTTACGCCGAGCCTGTCGCCGTCAAACAGGGATGGTTCTGCTGTTGGAGCGGCGCCAACCAGTTGCATGTGTCCACGGGTGTCATCGGGCCTGGGCGACGCTACGTGATGGCAATCGGCTCGCTGGATCCCACCAGCGAGGCGGCCGCGCGCGACCATGTCACCCGAGCCGTCAAGACGATCTTCCCCGGCGGCCGCATCTAGTTCGCCCTTTGCGGGGCGATCAGTCGAGCAGATCGGGGCGCCGCTCACGCGTGCGCTGAAGGCCCTGTTCGCGCCGCCACGCCTCGATTTTGGCGTGGTCCCCGGACAACAGAATCTCCGGCACGTCGAGTCCCCGCCAGCTCGAAGGCCGTGTGTAGCTCGGCCCCTCCAAGATCCCGTCAGAATGCGAATCATCTTGATGGGACGCGGGATTGCCGAGCACGTCGGGAAGCAGTCGGGCCACCGCTTCGATCATTACCAACGCCGCAGACTCACCGCCTGGCAGCACGTAGTCACCGATGGACACTTCTTCGACGCGCATCCGACGGGCAGCGTCGTCGGCGACCCGCTGATCGATGCCTTCGTACCGTCCGCAGGCGAAGACCAGATGGCTTTCGGTGGTCCATCGGTGCGCGTCGGCCTGGGTGAACAGTCTGCCCGCAGGCGTCGGCACGATCAGAAGTGTTTCTTCGGAACATATTTCGTCGAGCGCCTCACCCCAGACCGGGGCTTTCATCACCATGCCCGGCCCGCCGCCATAGGGCGAATCGTCTACCGAGCGGTGCACATCGTGAGTCCACCGACGCAGATCGTGGACCGCCACCGTGAAGATTCCGGCCTCGATCGCCCTGCCCGGCAACGACTGCCGCAGCGGCTCGAGGTAGGCCGGAAATACGGTCACCACATCGATTTTCAGACCGGCACCCATCGTCATTCCAGATCCAGCAGGCCGTCGGGCGGGTCGATCTTGATCACCTGATCGGCCAGCGACACCGACGTCACGATCGCACCGACGAACGGGACGAGCACCTCACGCTCGCCGGTTCGCACTGACAGCAGCTCACCGGCCGCGGTGTGCAGCACCTCCGCGACGGTGCCCACGTCGGCTCCTGCGGCCGTGCGGACCCGCAGCCCCTCCAGCTGATGGTCGTAGAACTCATCGGGGTCCTCGATGGGGGGCAGGTCCGACGAATCGACGAGGAACAAGGTGCCGCGCAGGGCGTCGGCGCCGTCACGGTCGGCGACCCCGTCGAGTCGGACCAGCAGCCGCCCACCGTGCGGACGCGAAGAGTCGACGGTGAAGCGGCGTTCGGCTCCGCCCTTGGCGCGACCGCGCAGGCTGGTACCACGCGCGAAGCGGGTTTCGGGGTCATCGGTGCGGACGTCGACGACGACCTCGCCGGTGATCCCGTGCGCCTTGACGACCCGCCCGACAACCAGGTCCATCGTGACCTACTGGTCGGTGTCCACCACGTCGACGCGGATCCCGCGCCCTCCGATGCCCGCCACCAGGGTGCGCAGCGCGGTCGCGGTACGTCCGCCGCGACCGATGACCTTGCCGAGGTCGTCGGGATGAACGTGCACCTCGACGGTGCGCCCGCGGCGGCTCGTGACCATGTCCACCCGGACATCGTCCGGGTTGTCCACGATTCCGCGAACCAGGTGCTCGACGGCGTCGACGACGACTGAGCTCACGGTGACGCTCAGCTCTCGGACGACTCGGGTGCGGCCTCGGCCGGTGCGGCTTCGGCACCCTCGGCGGCGGCTTCGGCCGGCGCGGCCTCGTCAGCCGTCTCAGCCTTCTCGGCAGCCTTCTTGGCCGGTGCCTTCTTCTTCTTGAGCTGGGTGGCCTCGCCCGACGGCGCGCCGTCCGCTTCGGCAAGCGCCGCGTTGAAGAGGTCGAGCTTGCTGGGCTTGGGCTCCTTGACCTTCAGCGTGCCCTCGGCGCCCGGGAGACCCTTGAACTTCTGCCAGTCCCCGGTGATTTTCAGCAGCTGCAGCACGGGCTCGGTGGGCTGGGCGCCGACGCCGAGCCAGTACTGGGCCCGCTCCGAATCGATCTCGATGAGGCTCGGATCTTCCTTTGGGTGGTACCGGCCGATGACCTCGATCGACCGGCCATCGCGGCGGGTGCGCGCGTCAGCGACGGCGATGCGGTACTGGGGATTGCGGATCTTGCCAAGCCGAGTCAGCTTGATTTTGACAGCCATGTTGAACAACTTCTCCTGTGATTGCCACGCTGCAATTCAGCGATGCCTGCGGATTGCCTGCACCCGGTTTTGCCTTACGTGTGTGACCGCCACACAGCCGTAGTCGCGTGGCAGACAGCCGCCCATTGTGCCAGAACAGCCCCTACCGGTGGAAATCCGGTCGCTACCCTCTCGAATGTGGACGCCGCCAGCACTCTGCTCGAGATCGAAGCCATCAAACAACTGAAGGCACGCTACTGCCGGTTCCTGGACACCAAGGACTGGCAGGCATGGCGGGGCATCTTCGCCGACGACTTCCACAGCGACACCTCGCCGTCGGGCGGCAAGGTGATCGACGGCGCCGACGAGTTCGTCGCCTTCGTTCGCAAGAACGTGGACAAGCAGCCGACCGTGCACCAGGTGCACGCGCCGGAGATCGAGCTGACGTCGCCCACGACCGCGCGCGGCGTCTGGGCACTCAACGACATCGTCCGGTTGGCGCCCGGATTGAACCTCGACGGCTGGGGGCACTACCACGAGACCTACGAGAAGATCGACGGTCAGTGGCGCATCAAGAGTTCGACATTGACCCGTCTACGCACTGACTTCTTCAATCCGCTGTTCTCCGTGCGCATCTCGGACCGGCTGACCCGGGCGGCGACCAAGCTGTCACGCCGCTGAGCGCTAGAGCAGCTTGTCGAAGCACTTCTCCTCGACGCGCTTGCTCATCCGCCAGCCCTCGGCGGTGCGGATGAACTCATCGACGTACCAGATGCCGACGAACAGGATCTGTTTCTCCTCATTGTTCGGGCTGGCGTTGAAGACCATGGGGTTGAAGCAGATGGTGCGCGAGGACGCGCTGTCGCCGGAAATGCGAACATCGAAATTGCCCAGCATGTGGTAGTAGGCCGGGAAGTTCGGAAGCACCTCTTTGAGCCACGCCTTGACGTCCGGAAAGCGCCCGTCGATGCCGCCGGTCACCCGGTAGTCGATGTACGCGTCCGGGGTGAAGACGCGATCAAGGTCGTCGAATTGCTTTTGGTCGATCGCGTTCGAGTAGTCGATCATCAGCTGCTGTATCTCGAAACGATCGGATATCTCTTCCAGGCTCAACATGCGTTGATTGAACACGATCCCGCCGCGACGATAGGCTCAGCCGTCATGCGGAAGATTCTTGTCTGCATCGCGACCACGTTGTGCCTGGTTGCCGGGGGAACCGCGGTGGCATCAGCCGTACCTGCCGGCGTCATCCAGCCATCTGGTTCGGTGCCCATTCCCGACGGTCCGGCCCAAGCGTGGATTCTCGCCGACATGGACAGCGGCGCGGTGCTGGCCGCCCGTAACGAGTACGGCCAATTCGCACCCGCCAGCACCATCAAGGTCCTGCTCGCGTTGACAGTACTCGACGAACTTCCGCTCGACACCACGATCGTGGCCACCGAGGCCGACACCAAGGTCGAATGCAACTGCGCGGGCGTCACACCCGGCATGACCTACACCGCGCGCCAGCTGCTCGAGGCACTGCTGCTGGTGTCGGGCAATGATGCCGCCAACACCTTGGCCAGCATGCTCGGCGGTCAGGACGTCGCCGTCATGAAGATGAACGGGAAGGCGGCGCTGCTCGGCGCCTACGGCACCAACGCCGGGTCACCGTCGGGCCTGGACGGACCCGGTATCGACATGTGGTCATCACCGCACGATCTCGCGGTCATCTTCCGCGCTGCCATGGCCAATCCAGTGTTCGCACAGATCACGGCCCAGCCGACCGCGGTTTTCCCCACCAAGACCGGTGACAAGGTGCTGGTGAACCAGGATGAATTGCTCAAGCGCTATCCGGGCACGATCGGCGGCAAGACGGGCTACACCGACCTTGCGCAGAAAACGTTTGTCGGCGCGGCGGGCCGCAGCGGCAGGCGCTTGGTCATCGCGTTGATGTTCGGGATGGACAAGCCTGGGCAGCCGACGTACTGGGATCAGGCCGCCAGCCTGCTGGATTGGGGCTTTGCGCTCGACAGGAACGCGACCATCGGCAGTCTCTAAACGCGAAGTTGCTGAATCGCAACACGTTCGAGACCGCGTCTGGAACAGCGCCGGTTACGCTCGGCGTCCGTGCGAAAGTTGTTGGCCGCGTTGGTGATCACGGCGCTCTCTCTGTGTTCAGCCCTCGCGGTAGCGGTGCCTGCCGCCGCCCAACCCGGCATCGAGCCCTCGGGCGCTGTCGCGTTGCCGGAAGGGCCCGCACAGGCATGGCTACTCGCCGACCTCGACACCGGCGCAATTCTGGCTTCCCGCAACCCAAATGAGCCCCACGCTCCGGCGAGCACCATCAAGCCGCTACTGGCGATGGTGGTGCTGGACAACCTGCGCCCTGACAACTTCGCACGCGCCAACTCCTCGCATACCGAAGTCGAATGCTCGTGCGTCGGATTGCAGCCGGGCCAGCCCTACACCACCCGCCAGCTGCTGGAAGCGCTGTTGATGGTGTCGGGCAACGACGCGGCGAACATGCTGGCCGACATGCTCGGCGGACAAGGTGTGGCGATCCCCGCGATGAACCGCAAGGCGGCTTCCCTGGGCGCCCGTTCCACCAAGGCGTCGTCACCGTCAGGGCTGGACGGCCCAGGTTGGGAATCCACCACGACGCCCTTCGACCTCGCGCTGATTTATCGCGCAGCGCTGCAGTATCCGCTCATCGCGCACATCATGCGATCGCCGTCGGCACAGTTTCCCGGTAAGACCATCACCAATCAGAACGAACTGCTGACGCGCTATCCGGGCACGTTCGCGGGCAAGACCGGGTTCACCAACCTCGCCCGCGAGACGTATGTCGCCGCGGCGCAGCGCGGCAACCGCCGGCTCGTGGTGGTGGAGATGTACGGCACCGGCGACTTGTACGGGCAGGCGATCCGCCTGTTCGACTGGGGCTTCGGCCAGCCCCGCTGACGATCTGTCGCTCCCCGTGTCCAAAAAAGGGAGGCCCGCGCATCGCGAGCCCTTCAAGTAAGGTCACCCTAAATTTGCGACCGAGGGGATGCGATCGTGACTGGCCGCCAGTTCTCGTTGATCGTCGGCTACGGCACCGATATGGGTAACGCCGAGGATGCGGCGATGACGTTCACCGAAGCGCTCGAAACCGTCGGCATCGAAGCCGAGGCCATCGAGCTCAATCAGATCGACGTCGACGAATTGCAGTCGGCCACACACTTTATCGCGGTCACGTCGACGTTCGGCGACGGCGAGTTCCCCGACAACGCCACCCTGTTCTGGGAAGCGATCAGCGGTGAGACCGAGCGCCTCGAGCACCTCAGCTTCGCGGTGCTGGCGCTCGGCGACATCTCCTACGACCTGTTCTGCCACGCGGGCAAACTGCTCGACGAGCGACTAGAGGCGCTCGGCGCCACCAGGATTGCCGATCGCGTCGATATCGACGGCTTCTACGAGCAGCCGGCCAAGGCGTGGTCGACCGACGTCGTCAAGCTGCTGGCCGCCGAACGGACGGGCGGCGCACCGGCCGTCGTCGCGAGCGCTCCCGAAACGCCGGAGGCCGAACCGCCGCCGACGCGGGAGCGCAACCACCCAGTTGACGTCCGGCTTGTGGTCAACCGACTGCTCACCGCCCCCGCGTCCGACAAGGAGGTCCGACACTACGAACTGGACCTCACTAACACCGGAATCGCATACCAGGCAGGCGATTCGATCGCGGTGCACGCGAGCAACGATCCGGCGCTCGTCGATGCGGTACTGGCGCAGCTCGGCGTCGGTCACGATTACGCTGTCGCCGAACAGGACGAGCCGCTCGGCGTGCTGCTCACCGACAAACTGGAAATCCGGACACCGTCAAGAGCGCTGAAAGCGTTGGTAGCCAGCCGAACCAGTGATGAACAGGCCGCGGTAGCGCTGAGCAGTGACGCCACACTGGTGCCCGGCTCGTGGCTCTATGGCAAGGACGTCTTGGACCTCATCAAGCTGGGCGGCCTGACGGCCGACGAGGTCGTCGACACGCTGCGCCCGCTGCAGTTCCGCGACTACTCGATTGCGTCGAGCCCGCGGCTCCACTCCGACCGCGTACACCTGACCGTCGCGACGGTGCGCTACAGCGCCGAGGACCGCATGCATGGCGGTGTGGCGTCGACATTCCTGGCCGACCGTGGCGACACAGTGCGGGTACACCTGCGCCCGAACAACCACTTCCGGCTGCCCACCGATGACGTACCGATCATCATGATCGGCCCGGGCACCGGCATCGCGCCCTTCCGCGCGTTTCTGCAGGAGCGCCACGCGAAGCGGGCGAAGGGACGGTCATGGCTGTTCTTCGGGGATAGGCGACGGGCCACCGATTTCCTCTACGGCGAGGAGCTGCAGAGCTTTGTCGACTCGGGCACACTCACCCGGCTCGACTGCGCATTCTCCCGCGACGGCGCCGAAGGCGATCCGAAAACCTATGTGCAGCATCGCATGTTGGAGAAGTCCCCGGAGTTCTTCGAGTGGCTGCAGGCCGGTGCGCACATCTATGTGTGCGGCGACGCGGAGCGGATGGCCAAGGACGTCGACGCGACATTGCATGAGATCGTCGCCCGCAGTGGCGAAATGGATGCGGACGCGGCGCACAAGTACGTCAACGACCTCATCAAGTCGCACCGGTACCTGCGCGACGTCTACTGAGAACGGGCCCTGCGGGCTCCCTGCGTGAACTGCGACTCACGCTTCTCGAGGAAGCTGCGGATACCCTCTTGGCCGTCGGTGGCGACCACGCCGCGCGCCATCATGTCGATCGCGTACGCGTAGGCGGCGGCCTGCTCGAGTTCGATCTGGCATAGAAACCCTGCTTGCCCTTGGCCTTTGAAAACGCACTTCCCCTCGTAGCGCGCGCCATCAGGTCAGCCACCTCGGCGTCGAGCTGATCGTCCGGCACGGCGCGGTTGATCAGACCCCATTCGGCGGCGATCGCGGCCGGCACCACATCGCCCGTCATCGCCATCTCAAGTGCCCGCTTGCGGCCGATCTGGCGGGCCACCGCCACGAGTGGCGTATGGCAGAACAGCCCGCCCCGCCCGCCGGGTAGCGCGAAGCCGGCCGATTCGGCGGCGACAGCGAGATCGCAGGAGGCGACTAGCTGGCAGCCCGCGGCGGTGGCCAACGCGTGCACCTTCGCAATGACGACCTGCGGGATCTCTTGGATGGTGGTCATCATTTCGGTGCATACCTCGAACACGTGCTGCGCGTCGGAGAGCGAGACGTCGAGCATGTCGGCGAAGTTGTGGCCGGCCGAGAACACGGGGCCGTTGGCGGCCAGCACCGCGCCGACCGCATCGCTGTCGGCGATCTCTCGCAGGGCATCCGTGAGCTCGATCATCACGTCGAGCGCGAGCGCGTTGCGCTTCTCCGGATTGTCGAGCGTGACCGTGGCGACAACGCCACGCTCTGACTCGTACTGGGACACGTCGAGATACCGGTTGCCCACGGGAATCAGAGTACGGTCGCCGGTCCGGCGTCGCCCCTCTTTGGAGAGGGTTTCACCCAGTAGCGGTGAACACGCGGCCGCGCAGAATCACCAGTTCCGGATTGTTGACCACATTGGCGCCCAAGCGCGGGTCGTCGACATAGCACACCAGGTCGGCCGAGGCCCCGTGCTCGATGCCCGGACGGCCCAGCCATTCGCGGGCGCTCCAGCACGCCGCGCCCAGGGCCTCTGTCGGGCTCATCCCGATGCCTTTGAGCGCGTCGATCTCGTCGGCGATCCGGCCGTGGGCCACCATGCTGCCCGCATCGGTGCCCGCATAGATCGGTATGCCTGCCTCCCGGGCAGCGGCGATGCGCGGGAGGCACTTCTCGTGAAGGTCACGCATGTGGCGGGCGTAGGTCGGGAATTTGGCTGCGTTGTCGGCGATTCCGGGAAAGTTCTCGATGTTGATCAGCGTCGGCACCAGCGCGGTGCCGTGCTCGACCATCAGCTCGATGGTGTCGTCGGTCAGACCCGTGCCGTGCTCGATACAGTCGATGCCCGCCTTGATCAGCCCCGGCAGCGCGTCCTCGCTGAACACATGAGCCGTGACGCGGGCACCGTTCTCATGGGCCGCCTCGATGGCCGCCTTCAGTACGTCGTCCGACCACAACGGAGCCAGATCGCCGATCTCACGGTCGATCCAGTCGCCGACGAGCTTCACCCAGCCGTCGCCGAAGCGCGCCTGTTCGGCCACGGCGTCCGGAAGCCCGGACTGGTCCTCCAATTCGATGGCGAACCCGCGCTGGTAGCGCTTGGGTCTGGCGAGGTGGCGGCCGGCCCTGATGATCCGCGGCAGATCGTCGTGATCGTCGAGGCTGCGGGTGTCGACAGGGGAACCCGCGTCGCGCAGCAGCAGAGCGCCTGCGTCACGTTCCGTCTCCGCCTGGGCGATCGCCTCATCCAGATCGGTCGCGCCCTGCACACCGAGTCCGACGTGGCAATGCGCATCGACGAGGCCGGGCAGGATCCAACCGTTGTCGAATACGGTCTCGGCGCCGCGCACCGGTTCGGCACTCAGTGTGCCGTCGGCGATCCACCATTCGACCGGCTGTTCATCGGGCAGGCCGAGGCCTCGAATATGCAGGGGCCGTGAAGGCGTCATCCCTAGTTCTGACCCGGGAACTTGAACTTCGAGAGGTCGATGTTGGCCAGGCCGGGCGGCAGCTCGTCGAGACCCTTGGGCATATCGGAGAGGTCAGGGAATCCGGCAGGCAGTCCGCCGGCGCCCAGCGGATTGCGTACCTTGGGCGGCGTCGGCCCACGGTTGCCCTTCTTCTTTCCGGCCTGCTTGTTCTTGCCTTTACCGGACTTGCGCGCGGATCCCTTGCGGCCGAACGGCATTCCCATCTGCCCGGCCATCGACGACATCATCTTGCGCGCCTCGAAGAACCGCTCGACGAGCTGGTTGACCTCACCGACCGTGACCCCGGATCCGTTGGCGATGCGCAGCCTGCGCGATCCGTTGATGATCTTGGGGTCTGCGCGCTCTTCGGGCGTCATGCCGCGGATGATCGCCTGCAAGCGGTCGAGCGACTTGTCGTCGACGGCTGCCAGCGCATCCTTCATCTGCCCGGCGCCGGGCAGCATGCCCAGCAAGTTGCCGATCGGGCCCATCTTCCGGATCGCCAGCATCTGCTCGAGGAAGTCCTCCAGCGTCAGCTCGCCGCTGCCGATCTTGGCGGCGGCTTCCTCGGCCTTCTCGGCGTCGAAGACCTGCTCAGCCTGCTCGATCAGGGTGAGCACGTCGCCCATGCCCAGGATGCGGCTGGCCATCCGGTCGGGGTGGAAGACGTCGAAGTCCTCGAGCTTCTCGCCCGCGGACGCAAACAGGATCGGCACGCCGGTGATCTCGCGCACCGACAGCGCGGCACCGCCGCGGGCGTCGCCGTCGAGCTTGGTCAGCACCACACCCGTGAAGCCGACGCCTTCGCGGAACGCCTCGGCGGTGTTGACGGCGTCCTGGCCGATCATCGCGTCGAGCACGAAGATCACTTCGTCGGGGTTGACGGCGTCGCGGATGGCGCCGGCCTGCCGCATCAGCTCCTCGTCGATGCCGAGGCGGCCCGCGGTGTCGACGATGACGACGTCGTGATGCCTGGCCTTAGCCTCGGCGATGCCTGCCGAGGCCACCGCCACCGGATCGCCGGGTGCCGAGTCGTCGGACCCTTCGGCGGTGCCGGGATGCGGGGCGAAGACGTCGACGCCGGCTCGCTGACCGACGATTTGGAGCTGGTTGACGGCACCGGGACGCTGCAGGTCGCACGCGACGAGAAGCGGCGTGTTCCCTTGTCCTTTAAGCCATTTCGCGAGCTTTCCGGCCAACGTGGTCTTACCGGAACCCTGCAGACCCGCAAGCATGATGACCGTCGGCGGGGTCTTGGAGAACGCCAGCTGGCGCGTCTCGCCGCCGAGGATGGCGATGAGTTCCTCGTTGACGATCTTGACGACCTGCTGGGCGGGATTCAGCGCACCGGACACCTCGGCGCCCTTGGCGCGTTCCTTGATGCGTGCGACGAAGTCGCGCACCACCGGCAGCGACACGTCAGCTTCGAGCAGGGCCAACCGAATCTCGCGGGTCGTCGCATCGATGTCGGCGTCGGACAACCGGCCCTTACCGCGCAGCCCTTGAAGGGCGCCGGTCAACCGGTCGGACAGCGATTCAAACACGCGGTCCAGCCTAACTTCTCCCAGCGGGCCGCTCCTGACACGTCCTAGATCTGGCTGTACAGCACCGCGAAATAGACCACGACAAGGATCAGAAGCAGCGCCAGCAGCACCGTCACGACGTAGCCGATCACCAGGCCCGCGACCGCCAATCCCCGACCTTCGTCACCGGTCCTCTTGATCTGCTTGAGCGCCACGTGCCCGAAGATGATGCCCAGGGGCGGGAAGACCAGCGCGGACACCAGCGCCGCAATGGCCGTCGTGTTCGTCTGCGGGACCGCCGGCGACGCAACGTTCGCGACGGTTGCCGGCGGTGCATCCACGGTTGCGACCGGGGTTGCGGTGCCCGGGGCCGACGCACCCATCGCATCGAAGCCCCAGCAGGCCAGGCATCCCAACAGGAAGCTCCCGATCCATACACACGTGTAGGCGAGCCACGGGGCGCCGACATCGATGATGTACAGCCAGTCCGATGCGGTCAGCACGGGAACAGCAATGGCGATGACCAGCGCCGGAGCAAGGCCGATCACCCACTTCGGGGTGCAGCGGCGCGCCACGCCCCACGCCGCGACGAACAGAACGATGGTCACCACCGTCAGGATCCGGTCGACCCATTGGGCCGGACCCGAGGCCGACGCGTACCACGCAAGGGTCGAGCCGCCGAAATCCAGCACGGTCGCCGCGACGGCCATCACCACCGCGGGGAGCCGCCGCGCGGCGGTGCGCGCGCGGACCGCGACAACGACCACGAAATAGGCTCCGAGCACCACGGTCCACGCGAGGCTCCACATCCTCACTGCGTCCACGGACCAGTCGGTTTCATATGGCCACAGCCGCAGATACCAAAGGACCATCGCGGGCAGCACCAGCGCCGCGCTGACCAATGCCTCTGTGGTCGACGACCCGCGTTCTGTGGTGCTCTGATCCATCCGCCGATTATCGCCGCCGCGGGAGGGGCGTTCCGGCACCAAATCCGGCCGAGTTCTAACTGGCCTCGGAAACCGGCTTCGCGGGTGCGGGTGTGGGCAGGATCGCGTATAGGTCGCGTTCGAGTTCCCCACGTACGGTAGGGGAAAATTCAACCGGGGCTCCGTCTGAATCGCCGTCTCCGACGGCGGTGATGCCGAACAAGTCGACCACCGACGAACCCAGCGTCGTGACCTTCGCCCAGGCGATGTCGACGCCATCGCGTTCGAACACCGCCGTCAGCCTCGCCAGCAGGCCGGTGCGATCAGTACTGCGGATCTGCACTACCAGCTCGCCCGGCGACGCGCCCTCGGACCACAGAATCCGCGGCGGGGCGATCACATGGTTGATCGGAACCGCGTCCGGCACCTCACCCGCGCGCATCGTCCCGTACTGCGCGGCTTCGCGATCGCGCTTGTCCAGCGACGCGAGCGCATCGAGGTCGCCTTCGAGCGCGAGGATCCACTGCTGGCGTAACAGCTCGGCCGCGGGCGGGGAACCGAAGTGCGGCGACACCACGAACGTGTTGATCGCCGAGCCCGAGTGCCCGTTGACCGACGCCGAATGCACCCGCAACGAGTTCAGCGCCAGCACACCCGCGGCCTTGGACAACAGTCCACGGCGATCTGGCGCGATCATGGTGACGTTGTAGATGTGCGGACTGTCGCCTGGCGTGATCTCGACATGGATGCCCACCTCGGTCGCAAGCGAAAGGTACCGCGGGTCAATGGGATCGGGCTGCGGCAGCGGCTCACCGGCCATCACCAAGCGGCAGCGATTCACGAGATCGCCGATGAGGGAGGCCTTCCAGTCGCCCCACACCCCGGGGCCGGTCGCCAGCGAGTCCGCTTCGGCCAGCGCGTGCAGCAGTTCGAGCACGACCAGATCGCCGTCGAGTGCGTCGACCACCAACGCGATCGTGTTGGGGTCCTGCAGGTCTCGCCGCGTCGCGGTGTGCGGGAGCAGCAGGTGGTGGCGAACCAACTTGGACAGGATCTCGACATCCGATGGCCACAGGCCCAGCCGGGTACCGATCTGGACCGCCAACTCGGCACCGATGACACTGTGGTCGCCACCCCGACCCTTGCCGATGTCGTGGCACAGCGCGCCCAGTACCAACAGGTCAGGTCGCGACACCCGGGTGGTGAATGCGCTTGCCCGCGAGACGGTTTCGACGAGATGGCGGTCGACCGTCCAGATGTGCACAACGTCGCGCGGTGGAAGATCGCGCACCGCGCCCCACTCCGGGAAGAGCCGGCCCCATAGATTTGTGCGATCGAGCGCCTCGATGGTGGCCACAGCGGTCGGACCGGCGGCCAGCATCACCAGCAGGTCTTTGAGCGCCTGGCGGGGCCACGGGGTGCGCAGCTCAGGTGCGGTTTCGGCGAGCCGGCCGAGTGTGGACGCGGCCATCGGCAGACCGGTGTTGGCCGAGGCCGCGGCCACCCGCAGGATCAGACCCGGATCGCGTTCTGGGCGGGCGTCGCGCGCCAGAATGACCTCGCCCGCGAATTCGATCACGCCTTCGTCAAGGGGCCGGCGCGTGGGCCGCCGAAACGCCGAAAGTCCGCGTCGCGGTAGTGCATTGCCGGCGGTACGAATTCCGGCGTCGACGTAGAAGCTGATGGTGCGGGCGGCGTCGGAAAGCATTCGCGCCAGCTCGAACCGGTCGCCGATCTGGAGCGCGGCCCCGATCTCATCGGCGTGCTGGGCCAGCAACAACTCGCGGCCCCGGCCGGCCACCCGGTGCAGTTCAGTGCGCACATTGAGCAGCGTCATATGCGCCTCACCCAGTGTCTCGGTGGGCGACGCGAGCGATCGGCTCGGATAGACGTCGGCGAGTTGGGCGATTGCCAACGCGTTGAGAAGTTGAACGTCGCGCAGGCCGCCGCGTCCGCATTTCAGGTCGGGCTCTGCGCGGTGGGCGATCTCGCCACTACGCTGCCACCGTGCCCTGGTGTGCTCGACCAGTTCTTCGAAACGCGCGGCGACCCCAGTGCGCCACTGCCGTCGCGCCCCACCGATCAGCAGGTTTGACAGGTCCGAATCACCCGCGATGTGTCGCGCTTCGAGCATGGCCAGGCCCGCGGAGATGTCCTCACCGGCGACGGACAGCGCCTCAGGTACCGTGCGCACACTGTGGTCGATGCGAATGTTCGCGTCCCACAACGGATACCACAGCAACTCGGCGACCTGGCCGACGACGTCGCCAGGCATGTTGTCGTGCAGCAACGTGAGATCGAGATCCGAATAGGGCACCAGTTCGCCGCGGCCCAGACCACCGGTTGCGACGATGGCGAATCCGCTGGTCGGCGTGATGCCGATCTCGGCGGCCTTTGTCGTGAGCCAAAATTCGTGCAAATCGAGCAGTGCGTCCCGCAGAGCAGCCGAATCCAGTTGCCTGGAGTCGTTGGTCAACAGCTGTTCGGCGGCGGCTTTCAGGTCGGTTGCGGGTCGTAACGAGCCCGCCGCCGGAGCCTCCCATCGAGGAGGCCCGGCGGCGGAATCTGGTCTCTGCTCAGTCATTTCGTGTCCTCCCCGGCCCTTACCTTCAACATTCACGGTGCAAAGGCCGGGTGACGACCTCTTATCTCAAGCTGCTCAAAGGGCGTCCGTTCCACGCTCGCCGGTGCGAACTCGCACGACCGTGTCAACGGGACTGACCCACACCTTGCCGTCGCCGATCTTCCCGGTGCGTGCAGCCTGGACAATGACGTCCACGACCTTGTCCACCGCGGAATCGTCGACCACGACCTCGACTCGGACCTTCGGAACGAAGTCGACGGAGTACTCCGCGCCGCGATACACCTCGGTGTGGCCCTTCTGGCGGCCGTAGCCCTGCACCTCGCTGACGGTCATTCCGAGAATTCCGGTCTGCTCGAGTCCGGTCTTGACGTCTTCGAGCGTGAACGGCTTGATGATCGCAGTAATCAGCTTCATATCCCCTTATTCCTCTCCGCCGTGACGTCCGAGAACGGAACCGCCGCCGACAGCTGCAAAGTCGTATCCGCTTTCCGCGTGTTCGCTCTCGTCGGCACCCGCAGCCTCTTGTTCGTCGCTGAGTCGCAGCCCCACCGTGAATTTCACGATGAAAGCCAAGATAGCTGTACCGATCGCACTGTAGAGCAGAACCGCCCCGGCGCCGACTGCCTGCCGCCACAGCTGGTCGACTCCACCGCCGTAGAACAGACCTGCCACTCCGGCGCCGGCCTCTGGGGCCGCCACCAATCCGATCAGCAGCGTGCCGACGATGCCGCCCACCAGGTGGACGCCGACCACGTCGAGCGAGTCGTCATAGCCCAGTTTGTATTTCAGGCCGACAGCCAACGCGCACAAGGACCCTGCGACCACACCGATGACGAGCGCTCCCAGGACGTTGACCGCGGAACACGAGGGCGTGATGGCGACCAGACCGGCCACCACACCCGAGGCCGCTCCCAGTGATGTGGCCTTGCCGTCACGAATGCGCTCCGTGAGCAACCACGCCAGCATCGCGGCGGCCGTGGCCACTGTCGTGGTGACGAAGGTCGAACCCGCCAGGCCACCAGACGCGCCGGCCGAGCCCGCATTGAAGCCGTACCAGCCGAACCACAGCAGACCGGCGCCGAGCATCACGAATGGCAGATTGTGCGGGCGCATCGGCGTATTCGGCCAACCTCTGCGCTTCCCGAGGATCAGCACGAGAACCAGCGCCGCGGTGCCTGCGTTGATGTGGACCGCGGTGCCGCCGGCGAAGTCGATCGCCGCCAGCTTGTTCGCAATCCAGCCGCCGGTCTCCGCCGTACCACCGTCGAACGAGAACACCCAGTGGGCGACGGGGAAGTAGATGAAAGTGGCCCACAGGCCTGCGAAGAGCAGCCACGCGCCGAACTTGATGCGGTCGGCGACCGCACCCGAGATCAACGCGACGGTGATGATCGCAAACATCAACTGGAACGCGACGAACACCGAAGCCGGCATCGTGAACACCAGCGGAATGAGAGTTTCCGGAACCGCCTCGACAGCCTCGACCCCGGGGGCCGCGGCAATCGCCTCGACCGCGGGAGCGGCGTTACCTCCGATGAGACCCTTCAGGCCGAAGAACTGCGTCGGGTCGCCGAACAAACTCGACACGTCGTTGCCGAATGCCATCGAGTAGCCGTAGAGCACCCAGAGCACCGTCACCAAACCCATGGCGCTGAAGCTCATCATGATCATGTTGAGCACGCCCTTGGCCCGCACCATGCCTCCGTAGAAGAAAGCAAGGCCCGGCGTCATCAACAAGACAAGCGCTGCGCTAGCCAGCATCCATGCGGTATCACCGGTGTCCGGTATACCGAGGGTCGGGAATCCATCCACTCGCAGTTTCCTCCTTCGACATGCCACGGCCGCAACGCTTTACGACCATTGACCTGGTCCAAGACTTTGCTGAGTGGTTGTTTCGTCGAAGGCTCCACGGTGTTTCACTCGTGTGAACGGATGGACACTGGACGTTTCGTCGGTGTTACATCACGCGTTTTAGGAGCCTGTTCGTTAACCGAGCAATGCGTCGACGAACGCCGTCGGCTCAAACGGAGCAAGGTCGTCGGGACCCTCGCCCAGACCGACGAGTTTGACGGGCACACCCAATTCCTGCTGCACGCGGAAGACGATCCCGCCCTTGGCGGTGCCGTCGAGTTTGGTGAGCACGACGCCGGTGATGTCGACGACTTCGGCAAAAACGCGAGCCTGAGGCAAACCGTTTTGGCCGATCGTCGCGTCGAGCACCAACAGGACCTCGTCAACCTCCGCGCGCTTGCTCACCACGCGCTTGACCTTGCCCAGTTCGTCCATCAGGCCGGTCTTGGTGTGCAGGCGCCCTGCAGTATCGATGACGACGACGTCGGCACCGGTCTCGACGCCGACGTCGACGGCGTCGAACGCCACCGACGCCGGATCGGCGCCCTCGGCGCCGCGCACCACCTGCGCACCGACTCGAGACGCCCAACTCTGCAACTGGTCGGCGGCGGCAGCGCGAAACGTGTCGGCCGCGCCCAGGACGACGCGGCGGCCGTCGGCCACCAGCACCCGGGCCAGCTTGCCCACGGTGGTCGTCTTGCCGGTGCCGTTGACGCCGACGACGAGCAGCACCGAGGGCTTGTCGGCGTGCGGAAGCGCCTTGATGGAGCGGTCCAGGTCGGGTTGCAACTCGTCGATCAAGACCTGACGCACGATTTGACGGGCGTCGGCCTCGGTGCGCACGTGGCTGCTCGCCATCCGCGACCGCAGTGACGTGACAACAGACTCGGTCGCGACGGGGCCGAGGTCGGCGATGAGCAGGGTGTCCTCGACGTCCTGCCAGGAGTCCTCGTCGAGGTCGCCGCCGCCGAGTAGGCCGAGCATGCTGCGGCCCAGCGTGCTCTGCGATTTGGCGAGCCGGCCCCGCAGCCGCTCCAGCCGGCCCTCAGCAGGGGCGATCTCGTCGAGTACGGGAGCAGCAGACTCCGCCGGCGTGGCCGGCTGTACCGGAACCTCCGGGACTTGTACGACGTCCTCGACTTCTGCGACGACCGGCGGCTCGGGCAGCCGAACGTCTGAGATGGGCCGCTTCGGGGCATCCCGCGGGATGGTGGCATCATCGCCGACGGCGGGTAACCCGCTGGTATCGATGCGTTCGACCGGTTCAGCGGGCGCTGACTGCGAGAACGTGATGGTTGACGAGGCGGTGTAGCCGCCAGAGCGGTCGACAGGAGTTGCGGTGTCTTTAGACGACAAACTGACCTGTCGACGCCGGTATCGCACCAGACCTACGACCAGCGCGGCGATGATCAATACGGCAATGACCGCGATCGCGATCCACAACTCGACAGTCACGACGCCATTGTCTCAGGACGGTTAGCCGGTGACGCTGGACCCCGGTGGCATGGAGACCCGCAAACGGCGCCACATCGATGTGTGCCTCAGCGAGGCGGTCGACTTCCAGACCGTGACGACCGGGTTCGAGCGTTACCAGTTGCCGTACAACGCGCTCACGCAGACCGACCTCGGGTCCATCGAGCTGGCGACAGAGTTCCTGGGCACCCGGTTACGCGCACCGGTGCTCATCGGCCCGATGACCGGTGGCGCGGAGTTGTCCGGCACCATCAATCGCAACCTCGCCGGTGCGGCCCAGCAGCTCGGCATCGGCATGATGCTGGGTTCACAGCGCATCATGCTGGACAACGACCCCGCCTCGGCCACGTTCCAGGTCCGCGAGATCGCGCCGGACGTATTGCTGATCGGCAACATCGGACTGAGCCAACTGACCGCGCAAACGGTGCCCGCCCTGATCGAGGCGCTCGATCGGGTCAACGCCAATGCCCTTGCAGTGCATACCAATCCATTGCAGGAAGCCATGCAACACAAGGGCGACACCGACTTCTCGGGTTCGATCGCACGCCTGCGCGAGATCACAGGAACCATCGGCTACCCGGTGATCCTCAAGGAGGTCGGCCACGGGATCGGGGGCAAGGCGGCAGCCGAGCTTTACGACTGCCCGATTGCGGCGGTGGACGTCGCGGGCGCGGGCGGGACGTCGTGGGCGCGAGTCGAGCAGTTCGTCCGCTACGGCGAGATCCGGTATCCGGCGCTGGCCGAGTGGGGCATTCCGACCGCACAGGCACTGCTGGAGGTGCGGCGGACGCTGCCCGGTGTTCCGCTGGTCGCGTCCGGCGGTATCCGTACAGGGATGGACGCGGCCAAAGCGATCGCACTGGGGGCCGACGTGGTGTCGGTGGCTCGGCCGCTGCTAGCGCCTGCGATCGAATCGCCTGCCGCCGCGGCGGATTGGCTGCAGCGCTTCATCGACGAACTGTTGATCTGCCTGCACGGCAGCGGAGCGGCAAACCTCGCCGAACTCCGCGAGGGCGGCGTCACTCCCCTGTGATTTCGGTGTCGACGGTCGCGGTGAGCGCGACCAACTACACCCAAATCACTCTTAGTTGGCGGCGCCGACCAGTTCCTGGCCGCGCATCCGCTGACTGATCACCGCGGTGATGCCGTCGTCGCGCATCGTGACGCCGTACAGCGCATCCGCGATCTCCATCGTCGGCTTCTGGTGCGTGATGACGAGCAGCTGCGACTGGCTACGCAACTGCTCGAACAGCCCCAGCAGGCGGCGCAGATTCACATCGTCGAGTGCGGCCTCCACCTCGTCCATGACGTAGAACGGCGACGGCCGCGCACGGAAGATGGCCACCAGCATCGCGACGGCGGTCAGCGACTTCTCACCACCGGACAGCAGCGACAGTCGCTTGATCTTCTTGCCCGGCGGACGAGCCTCCACCTCGATACCGGTGGTGAGCATGTCGTCGGGATTGGTCAGCAGCAGCCTTCCCTCGCCGCCGGGGAAGAGTGCCGAAAACACCTGCTGGAACTCACGTTCCACATCCGCGTACGCCTCGGCGAACACCTGGAGGATGCGGGCGTCGACATCGTCGATGACGTCGAGCAGGTCCTTGCGGGCGGCCTTGACGTCCTCCAACTGGGTGGACAAGAAGTTGTAGCGCTCCTCCAGCGCGGCGAACTCCTCCAACGCTAGCGGGTTCACCCGGCCCAGTTCGTTCAGTTCACGCTCGGCCTTCTTGGCGCGGCGCTCCTGGGTGGGCCGATCGAATGGCATGGGGGCCGGCGCCATCACCTGTTCGCCGCGCTCCTTGGCCTGCTCGTACTCGGCCATCTCCAGCTCCGTCGGAGGCAGCGAGACATCGGGACCGTACTCGGCGACAAGGTCGGCGGCCGCCATCCCGAACGTCTCGAGGACATGTTCCTCGAGCTGCTCTATACGAAGCGCCGCTTGCGCTTTGGCGATCTCATCACGGTGCAGGGCGTCGGTGAGGGCGGTGATCTTGGCGCTCAGATCGTTGACCTCGTCGCGTGCCTTCGCCAGAGCGGTCGCCCGGTGCTGACGTTCGGCGGCGACGTCGTCACGCGCCCGCGACGCGACCGCGACAGCGGCACTGAGCCGTTGCGCGACGAGACGTCCGGACTCCGCCACCGCCGCCGCGACCGCGGCGGCGTGCACGCGCGCCTCACGCGCACGCTGCGCGCGCAACCGTGCATCACGCTCGGCGGCAGCCGCCCTGCGCAGCGAATCAGCTTGACCGCGAACGGCATTCGCGCGCTCTTCGGCCGTACGCACCGTGAGCCTGGCCTCGACCTCGGCCGAGCGGGCGGCCTCGGCCGCCGCCGTCGATTCCTGCCGGTGGACAGGCTCCGATTCGAACGTCGGCTCTGCTTGGGCGTTGTGCAGCCGTTGCTCGAGCTCCGCGAGTTCCTGGACCGTTTGATTGCGGCCGGCCTCTAGCTCGTCGCGCTGCTGGATCAGCCGCTGCCATTCGTCGTCGGTAGCGCGTGCCTCCTGGCCGAGCCTGCCGAGATGTTCGTACACAGCCGAGATCGCCGCATCAGACTCGTTGAGCGCCGCGAGCGCTTGTTCGGCGGCGTCCTGCCGGGTCGTCTGCTCCGCAAGGGCACCGGCCAGCGCGGCGGACAGTTCCGCGGTCTGCTTCTCGGCGGCTGCGAGCTCTTGGCGAGCCTTCTCGACCTCCGACGCGATCTCCAGCGTGCTGGGCTTGCGGTCGGAACCGCCGCTGACCCAGCCGGCGCCGACAAGATCACCGTCGGCGGTGACCGCCTTCAATTGCGGGCGCGCCACGACCACGTCCAGCGCGGCGGACAGATCGCGAACCACCGCGACGCCCGACAGCATGGCGGTGATCGCGCCCTGCAGACGTTGCGGCACATCGACGAGGTCCAGCGCCCACACCGCCCCTTCGGGAGGCGGGCCGACGTTTGGCGCGGCGTGCTGGGGCCAGTCGCCGAGGACGATGGCCGCGCGACCACCATCGGACTGCTTGAGCGCGGCAACGGCCGAACGCGCCGCACCCGAATCCTCGGCGGCGACGGCGTCGGCAGCCGCGCCCAGCACCGCGGCAACAGCCACCTCGTAGCCGGGGCGTACCTTCACAAGGTTGGCTATCGATCCGAAAAGCCCTGCGCCATCACGGTTTTTCTGCAGCCACGCCGCGCCGTCCTTGCGATCGAGGCCAACGGACAACGCCTCGATGCGGGCGCGCAACGACGCCACCTGACGTTCGGCGCCACGTTCGCCCGCCTGCAGTTCGGCAACCCGTTCATCGGCGAGCCGCAGCGCGGTCACCGTGCGGTCGTGGTGCTCGTCGAGACCGACCTCACCGGCATCGAGTTCACCGACCCGCCCCTGCACGGTCTCGAACTCGGCCTGTGTCTGCTGGGCTTTCGCCGCAGCCTCCTCGATGCCGCCGGTCAGCCGTGCGACGGTCTCGTCGATCGACTCGACGCGGGTGCGCATCGTGTCGACCTGGCCGGCCAGGCGGGCCAGACCCTCACGGCGATCGGCCTCGGCGCGGACGGCGGCGAGGTGGGCGCGCTCGGCTTCGGCGGCGACGCTCTCGCGCTCACTGAGTTCGGTGCGGGCGGCTTCCAGACGCGATCGCGATTCGTCGAGCTCCGCAAGGAGTTGGCGCTCCTGGGCGGCGACCTCTTCGGCCTTGGCCTCCAGTTCGTCGGGATCAGGACCGGTCGAAGTTTCGGGTTCGGTGTCCAGGTGTTGGGCACGCTCACTGGCGATGCGCACGGTGGCACTGACGCGTTCGGCCAGCGCCGACAGCGAAAACCACGTCTGCTGAGCGGATTCCGCACGCTCGCTGAGGCTGCCGACCGCCGACTCGTGGGCGTTCAGCTCGACGCTACGTGTCTCGAGCCGGGTCGCCAGATCGTCGTGTTCGCGACGCAGCGTCGTCTCGGTCTGGTTGGTGTTCTCGAATTCGGCCTTGCGCACGACGAGGTCGTCGGCGGCCAATCGCAGCCGGGCATCGCGCAGGTCCGCCTGGATGGTCTGGGCGCGGCGAGCCATCTCGGCCTGCCGGCCCAATGGCTTGAGCTGACGGCGCAACTCGGTCGTCAGGTCGGTGAGCCGCGCCAGGTTGGCCGACATCGAGTCGAGCTTGCGGACGGCCTTTTCCTTGCGCTTGCGGTGCTTGAGGACGCCCGCGGCCTCCTCGATGAATGCACGCCGATCCTCCGGGCGTGATTCGAGGATCTCGGAGAGCTTGCCCTGCCCGACAATCACGTGCATCTCGCGGCCGATGCCGGAGTCTGACAGCAGTTCCTGCACATCCATCAAACGGCAACTGGCCCCGTTGATCTCGTATTCGCTGCCGCCATCGCGGAACATGCGACGGGTGATCGACACCTCGGAATATTCGATCGGCAGCGAGTTGTCCGAATTGTCGATCGTGACCGTCACTTCAGCGCGGCCGAGCGGTGGGCGCGACGATGTGCCGGCGAAGATGACGTCCTCCATCTTGCCGCCGCGCAGAGTCTTGGCACCCTGTTCGCCCATCACCCAGGTGAGTGCGTCGACCACATTCGACTTGCCCGACCCGTTGGGGCCAACGACACAGGTGATGCCTGGCTCGAAGCGCAGAGTCGTCGGCGAAGCAAACGACTTGAAGCCCTTCAGCGTCAGACTCTTGAGGTGCACGACGTGCCACACTACCGTCGCGCAGGCTAACGCTCGGTGAACCCCGATAGCGTTTCGCCGACTTCTGACCAATCCGCGATCACTTTGGCGACATGTCCGGGCGTACCGCCGCCTTGCAGCAGGTCAAGTAGCTTTTCGCAAGACTCTTGAGGGCCCTGGGCGACCACCTGAACGCGGCCGTCGGGCCTGTTCGACGCGTATCCGGTCAACCCGAGTTCCAACGCGCGCGACCGGGTCCACCATCTGAACCCCACCCCCTGGACGTGGCCGTGCACCCACGCGGTCAGTCGTACCTCAGCTAACTCCTGCATCATCAACCTCAAATGTCACTTTGGTACCGGATTTCAGGGTGCGGCCCACCGTGCACACCTGATCGATCGCCCGCTCCACGACCGTGAGTACCCGCGCCCGCTCGTCCTCCGACAGCGCGGACAGGTCGAGTTCCATCCGTTCCTCGAGCAGCGGGTAGCGCTCCTGCTCACGGTCCGCCGGACCCGACACCCTGATCGTGGTCGCGTAGTCCTCGCCGAGACGGCGCTGCAACGGCGCGTCGCTCGCCATCCCACTGCAGGCCGCGAGCGCGATCTTCATCAGCTCGCCGGGGGTGAAGACGCCCTCGACGTCTTCGTTGCCCACGAGTACCTCGGCACCACGTGTGCTGCGCCCGGTGTAGCGGCGCGCGCCGGTGCGCTCAACCCACAGTTCAGTCATTATCTAGTTCTACCGGGCGACATCGCGTTTCATTCCCGCACCTGTTGTCACAGCGAGCAACGATGTGCAGAGAAAGTGCGAGAGAACCTCTGCAAAACGTGGGTCGGTGGCATTGGCGTTGCGTGCGGGACAAACGAGCGATGGCTTCAATCGCGCCGCACGCGCGGGCGCGGTTGGCATTTCGGGCAGTAGAACGACGAGCGGTTCATGAACCTCTCCCGACGCATGATCGCCCCACAGCGCCGGCACGGCTCGTCCTCGCGACCGTAAGCGTCCAGCGATCGTTCGAAGTAGCCGGACTCGCCGTTGACGTTGACGTATAGCGAGTCGAAGGACGTACCGCCCTGGCCGAGCGCCTCGGTCATCACCTCGGTCGCTGCGTCGAGCACCTCAGCCAGCTTCGCCCGCGACAGTGACGAAGCCAGCCGCGCACCGTTGACCTTCGCCCGCCACAGCGCCTCATCGGCATAGATGTTGCCTATCCCCGACACCACCGTTTGATCGAGCAGCTGCCGCTTGATCTCGGAGTGCTTGCGCCGCAACACCGTAACGACGCCATCGCGGTTGAACTCCGGATCCAGCGGATCGCGGGCCACGTGCGCGACGGGAAACGGAACGTCGGTGCCGTCGACTGTGACGACGTCGGCGAGCATCCAGCCGCCGAACGTGCGCTGGTCGACGAAGCTCAGCGCGGTGCCGTCGTCGAGCAGCGCAGCAATCCGCAAGTGGTCCTCGCGCTGCAGGGGCCCGAGCAGCATCTGCCCGCTCATCCCGAGATGGACGACGAGCGCCGTGCCGTCATCGAGTGTGAGCCACAGGTACTTCCCGCGCCGTCCCGTGCCGACGATCCGCGAATCGAGTAACCGCGCCGTCAGATCGGCGGGTCCGGCTTCGTGACGGCGCACCGCACGTAAATGATGAACCCGCACAGCGGTGATGGTCCTGTCGACGACGTGCGCGTCCAAACCCCGGCGAACGACCTCGACTTCGGGAAGCTCAGGCATCGTCTTCCGCGGCGGACTTCAGCGCGTTCCACGCCGCGGCGGCCGCCTTGAGTTCGGCTTCTTTCTTCGTGCGGCCGACCCCCCTGCCGTAGGAAGTCTCCGCGATGATCACCGTCGCAGTGAATTCCTTGTCATGATCGGGGCCCGTCGACGTCACCGCGTACGACGGCGCACCCATGCCGCGGGATGCAGTCAGCTCCTGCAAGCTGCTCTTCCAGTCCAGTCCCGCGCCCAGTGTCGGCGCGGTGTCCAGCAGCGACGCGAACAGACGCAGGATCACTTCGCGCGCGGTGACAACTCCGTGCTCCAAATAGATTGCACCAAGCAGTGATTCGACACCGTCGGCAAGGATGCTAGCCTTACCCGCACCGCCGGAATTCTCCTCGCCCTTACCCAGCAACAGGTAGGCGCCGAGCCCGTCGTCTGACAGTTCACGACCGACATCGGCCAGCGCGTGGGTGTTGACGATGCTGGCCCGCAGCTTGGCCAGATCCCCCTCGGTGCGATCGGGGTGGCGGTGATAGAGCTCCTCGGTGATGGTCAGCCCGAGAACGGCGTCGCCGAGGAACTCCAGACGCTCGTTGGTGGGCAGGCCGCCGTTCTCATACGAGTAGCTGCGATGGGTCAGTGAAATGGTGAGCAGTTCCTCGGGGAGGTCGACTCCCAATGCCTTGAGCAGCGGCGCGCGGTCAGTCACGGGTGTCCTCAGTGGGATTGTCGGCCCCGCCGACAGTGTCGAAATTGTCGGCCCCGCCGACAGTGTCGAACATGCCCGCGAGTTTGGCCCAGCGCGGATCGAGCTTCTCGTGGTGGTGACCGGGTTCGGCTGTCGCCAGGGGGACTCCGCAATCCGGACACAGGCCGACACAGTCCGGTCCGCACAGCGGCGCGAACGGCAACGCCAAACCGACGGCGTCGATGATTGGCTGCTCGAGGTTGACGGTGTCGTCCACCACGCGCCCCATCTCGTCGGCCTCGGTGGTCTCGTCGGTGGCGCTGTCGGGGTAGGCGAACAGTTCGGTGATCGAGATCTCGACGTGCCCGGCGATCGGCGTCAGACAGCGCGCGCACTCACCCGACGTGGGGGCAGAGACTGTGCCGGACACCAGTACGCCCTCGGAGACGGACTCCACCCGGAGATCCAGATCCAGCGGGGCGCCCTCGTCGATCGCGATCAGATCCAGCCCGATGCGCACCGGGCTGGGCACCGTTTCAGCGACGGTCATCATGGATCCGGGTCTACGCCCCAGCCTGGAGATATTCAGCACCAGCGGCGAATCCGACGCGCGCCGCGCCGCCGACTTCGCATGCGTCGCCATAAGGGTAGATCTTACGGCGGCCGTCCCAGGGCTTAGCGAGCTGCGTAGTCGTGCGTCCCAGCAGCGGTCCGTAATTGATGCCGGCCGCGGCCCACCGAGCGCAGTGTGCCGTTCAGGAAGTCCTCGAACTCGGCCAGCTTGCTGTCGACGTAGATGTCGCATTCGCCGCGCAACCGGTCCGCCTCAGCGTGTGCCGAGTCGATGAGGCGGGTGGCTTCCATTGTGGCGGTCTGGACGATCTCAGTCTGCGCGACCAGCCGCTGCTGCTCCTTGATGCCTTCCTGCACAGCCTTTTCGTATGCCAGGTTGCCGTTCTCGATGAGCCGGTCAGCCTCGTTCTTGGCGCGTCCGGTGCTTGCCTCGTACTCCCGCTTGGCGGTGGCTGCCAGACGGGAGGCTTCCTCTCTGGCCTCGCCGACCATGCGTTCGCTGTGCTGTCGGGCTTCGCCGACCATGCGGTCAGCCTGCGACTTTGCATCGGCCAGCAGCCGATCGGCCTCGGCACGGGCGTGGTTGACCAGGGAATCCGCCTCGGCGGTGGCCGAGGACACCATGGATCCGGAGTGCTCCTTGGCCTCACGCAGCAACGAGTCGCGCGCGTCCAGAACATCCTGGGCGTCGTCGAGTTCGCCGGGGATCGCGTCCTTGATGTCGTCGATCAGCTCGAGGACATCGCCGCGGGGCACTACGCAGCCTGCCGTCATGGGCACGCCGCGCGCTTCTTCCACAATCGCGCCCAGCTCGTCGAGCGCTTCAAATACTCGGTACACGGCAACACCCTCCAGGCGTAGTTGACAGTTACCAGTGTGCCTGGTGTTACGCCTGTGACTCAGCTACCGAACACGGTGTGTCGCATCTTTGCTGCTGATTGCTGTGTCACTGCTGCCCAGGCCGCAGTTCCGTCTGCTCAGTTTCGTGCAACATTATGTCAACACACCGGTCCGGCGCATCGTCGCCTGTGACTAGCGGACGGCAGCGGCGAGCGCGTCGCGCGCCCGGTCGAGCATCGACGCGAACGGGCCGACCATGAAGTTGGCCTTCGCGCTCTCCACGCCAGCGTGCGGACGGGTCGGCGCGATGGCCTCCGCGGCCAGCACCGCCTTGGCCATCCGACCGCGATCATCCGCCGTGAGGTTGCGCTCGAGCTTGGTGAACTCGTCGATCTCCTCGTGCTCGGCGTGCTCGACGACCGCGTCACGGAACACTGTGAGCTCGGCGATGAACTCCGGGGAATCGATGTCCATGCTCTCGAGCTTGGACAGCATTTCCTTGGCCGTGTGCTCTTCCTTCAGGCGGGCGTCGACGATCTCGTCGCCGTTGGCCGCCTCGTGGCGCACCCGCGGGTGGACCACCATCTCCTCGGCGGTCTCGTGTACTGCCAGCAATTGACGCAATTCGACGAAGGCCGTCTCGCGCGCTTTGGTCTCCGTTGCGTTGAATACCTCTTCGAACATGTCCTTGATCAGATTGTGCTGATCCTTGAGAAACTTCACGACGTCGTCAGTGGACTGGACAAATGTCTCAACCACAGCAATCACTCCAATGCTCATGGGGAAATGGGCGGCGCGGGGGCTGCGCGCCACTAATTGCCTACCCCGTCAGTGGGCGGTTAACCCTTGAGCTTGCCCTGCAATCGCACGTTGACAGCCTCGGGCAACAGCGCGGAGACGTCGCCGCCGAGCGATGCGACCTCCTTCGCCAGCGACGAGGACACGAACGAATACGTCGGCGTCGTGGCGACGAAAAAGGTGTCGACGCCAGCGATGTGCTTGTTCATCTGCGCCATCTGCAGCTCGTATTCGAAATCCGTCCCGGTGCGCAGGCCCTTGACGATCGCGGTCAGCCCGCGGGTCTTCACGAAGTCGACCACCAGACCCTCACCGGACTCCGCCCTCAGGTTCGGCAGATGCGTCGTGGATTCCTCGATCATCGCGATGCGCTCGTCGAGGCTGAACATCCCCTTCTTGTTCGGGTTGACCAGCACAGCGACGACGACCTCGTCGAACTGCGCTGCCGCGCGCTCGAAGATGTCCACGTGACCCAGCGTTACCGGGTCAAAAGATCCCGGGCATACGGCGCCGCTCATGGGGAACGACGCTACAGGCAGCTCACGCCCTCTCGGCGAGTTCCAGCCTGGTGTCGCCGTACGTACGCGATGGCCACACGTCCCAGCCGTCGGGCCACGTCAGTGCCCGACCTGACGTCGGGCGTTCGACGACGGCCACAGTCCCGGTCGTCGTCCATCCGCCCCGGGTCAAAGCGGAGAGCACGCTGTCGAGTTCGCCCACGTCCACGGTGTAGGGCGGATCGGCGAGCACCAGGTCGACGGGCTGCGCGGCGCCCGAAGCCAGCACTGTGGCGACCGTGCCGCGCCGCACCGACGCGTTCTTCACGCCGAGCGTGGCGATGTTCTTGTCGATGACGGCCGCGGCCCGCTGGTCGGATTCGACGAACACCGCCGACTCCGCTCCACGGGACATCGCCTCAAGGCCGAGCGCGCCCGAGCCGGCGTACAAATCGAGAACCGACAGTCCGGACAGTTCCACGCGAGCCGTCAGCAGGTTGAACAGCGATTCCCGAACCCGGTCGGTGGTCGGGCGGGTTCCACTGCGCGGCACCGCGATTCGCCGTCCACCGAGGGTGCCGGCGATAATGCGGGTCAGCTGACCACCACGAGCAGATCGCCACCTTCGACCTGTGCGGTCGCCGATACTGCGACGCGGTCGACCTGGCCGGCCTTGGGTGCGGTGATCGCGGCTTCCATCTTCATGGCCTCGATGGTGGCGATGGTCTGCCCCGCGTCGACCTTGTCGCCCGCGGATACGCTGACGGTGACGACTCCGGCGAACGGCGCGGCGACATGGTCGGGGTTGGACCGGTCGGCTTTCTCGGCGGCGGGCACCTCGGTGGCAATACTGTTGTCCCGCACCACGACCGGACGTAACTGACCGTTGAAGATGCACATCACGGTGCGCATCCCGCGTTCGTCGGGATCGGAGATCGCTTCCAACCCGATCAACAACTCCACGCCTTTTTCAAGCCTGACGCGGTGCTCCTCGCCGTGGCGCAGACCGTAGAAGAACTGGTTGGCCGACAGGCTGGAGGTATCACCGTACAGCTCGCGATGAGCCTCGAATTCCTTTGTCGGCCCGGGGAACAGCAGCCGGTTCAACGCTGCTTGTCGAGTCACACCCGGTTGCGCCAGCGCCGACTCGTCCTCCTCGGACAGCTCTTCGGTGGGCCGGGCCGGCGGCCGTCCGGCCAGCGCTTTGGTGCGCAGCGGTTCGGGCCAGCCGCCGGGCGGGTCGCCGAGTTCGCCGCGCAGGAATCCGATCACCGAGTCCGGGATGTCGAACCGTGCCGGGTCTGCCGCGAATTCGTCGGCGCTGATGCCGGCACCCACCAACGCCAACGCCAAATCACCAACCACCTTCGACGACGGCGTCACTTTCACCAACCGACCCAAAATCCGGTCCGCGGCAGCGTAATTGCCTTCGATCTCCTCGAAGCGGTCCCCGAACCCGAGCGCGATCGCCTGCTGGCGCAGGTTCGACAGCTGACCACCGGGGATCTCGTGGTGATACACCCGCCCCGTCGGCGCGGGAAGCCCAGACTCGAAGGGCGCGTAGACCTTCCGCAATGCCTCGAAATACGGCTCGAGATCGCATACCGCCGACAGCGACAGACCGGTGTCGTACTCGGTGTGCACGGCCGCGGCGACGATCGACGACAGTGCGGGCTGACTCGTGGTTCCCGCCAACGGTGCTGAGGCGCCGTCGACCGCGTTGGCGCCGGCCTGCCACGCCGCCACATAGGTGGCCAACTGCCCACCCGGGGTGTCGTGGGTATGCACGTGCACCGGCAGATCGAACCGGGAGCGCAAAGCACCGACCAGCACGCTGGCCGCATGCGGGCGCAGCAAGCCCGCCATGTCCTTGATCGCCAGCACATGCGCACCGGCGTCGACGATCTGCTCGGCCAGCTTGAGGTAGTAGTCCAGGGTGTAGAGGTTCTCCCCCGGATCCGAGAGGTCACCGGTGTAGCTCATTGCGACCTCGGCGATCGACGTGCCCGTCTCGCGGACCGCATCGATGGCTGGGCGCATCGACTCGACGTTGTTCAGCGCATCGAAGATGCGATAGATGTCGATACCCGTCGCGGTCGCTTCCTCAACGAACGCGCGAGTGACCGACTCCGGATACGGCGTGTAGCCGACGGTGTTGCGTCCGCGCAGCAGCATCTGCAGGCAGATGTTCGGCAGCGCTTCACGCAGGGCGGCGAGCCTCTCCCATGGGTCTTCCTTCAAGAACCGAAGCGCCACATCGTAAGTCGCACCACCCCAGCACTCCACCGACAACAACTGCGGCGTCATGCGCGAGATGTAGGGCGCGACCATGACCAGGCCGTTGGTCCTCAGCCTGGTCGCCAACAGTGACTGGTGAGCGTCGCGGAACGTCGTATCGGTGACGCCGACCGCCTTCGATTCGCGCATCCACCGGGCGAACCCGTCGGGCCCGAGTTCGGTCAGCAGCTGTTTGGAGCCGGAGGGCGCCGGCTCCGACAGATCGATGTCGGGCAGCTTGTCGTACGGATACACCGTGGACGGCCGCGGTCCCTGTGGCTGATTGACCGTGACGTCGGCCAGATAGTTGAGGATCTTGGTGCCGCGGTCAGCCGGGGTGTGCGCGGTCAGCAGGTACGGCCGGTCGTCGATGAACGACGTGGTGATCCGTCCCGCCCGGAAGTCGGGATCGTTGACGACAGCCAACAGGAACGGGATGTTCGTCGACACACCACGCACCCGGAACTCCGCCAGCGCACGCCGGGACCGAGCCAGCGCCGCCGCGTAATCGCGTCCACGGCAGGTCAGCTTGACGAGTAGTGAGTCGAAGTGCGCCCCGATCTCAGCGCCCAAATGCGTTGCGCCATCGAGGCGAATGCCCGCACCACCCGGCGACCGGTAGCTCGTGATGCGGCCGGTGTCGGGGCGGAATCCGTTGGCGGGGTCCTCCGTGGTGATCCGGCACTGCATCGCCGCACCGCGGATCTGCAGCGTGTCCTGGCTCAGACCGAGGTCCTCCAGGCTCTCGCCGTCGGCGATCCGCAGCTGGCTGGCCACCAGATCGACATCGGTGATCTCCTCGGTGACCGTGTGCTCGACCTGGATGCGCGGGTTCATCTCAATGAACACGTAATGGCCGCGCTCGTCGAGCAGGAATTCCACGGTGCCCGCGTAGGTGTAGTCGATGGAACGCGCGAAGGCGACCGCATCGGCACACATCTGATCACGCAACTCGGCGGGAAGGTTTGGCGCAGGGGCTAATTCGATGACCTTCTGGTGGCGCCGCTGCATGCTGCAGTCACGCTCGAACAGATGCATCACGTTGCCGTGTTTGTCGGCCAGGATCTGGACCTCGATGTGGCGCGGGTTGAGCACCGCCTGTTCGAGGTAGACCATCGGGTCTCCGAACGCCGACTCGGCCTCACGACTGGCCGCCTCGATCGCCTCACCCAGCGCGGCCGCATCGGTGACGCGCCGCATACCGCGCCCACCACCGCCGGACACCGCCTTGACGAACAGCGGGAACTCCATCGACTCCGACGCCGCGACCAGGTCGTCGACCGACGACGACGGTGCCGACGAATTGAGCACCGGCAGACCGGCATCGCGCGCCGCCGCGATCGCGCGGGCCTTGTTTCCCGTCAGCTCGAGAATTTCCGCGCTGGGGCCGATGAACGTGATCCCGGCGTCCGCACACGCCGCGGCCAGTTGCGGGTTCTCCGAGAGGAATCCGTACCCGGGATACACGGCATCGGCACCCGCCTGCTGCGCGACGCGGATGATCTCGTCGACCGAAAGGTACGCACGCACGGGATGGCCGATATCGCCGATCTGATACGACTCGTCGGCCTTCAGGCGGTGCTGGGAGTTGCGGTCCTCGTGTGCGTACACCGCGATGGTGGTGATGCCCATCTCGTAGGCCGCCCGGAAAGCACGAATAGCGATCTCGCCGCGATTGGCCACCAGGACCTTGGATATCACCGCTAAGCCCCGTCGTCTTTCTAGAGAAGGGTGGACCAGTAGTCCCAGAAGCGCACCAGGATCAGCAGGAGCACACCGGTGAACCACAGCGCCACCAAAGACCAGCGCCACGTATGAAGCACGTGTACGAGACGACTGGATGTCGCAGACCCCGTGGCGATCGACGTCGCGACGACGAACAGCGGGATCGTCACGGCCCACACCACCATGCAGTACGGGCACAATGCACCGATGCTGTAAAGGCTCTGCCATGCGAGCCAGTGCACGAACACGACGCCCAGGAAGGTGCCGATCGCCAGACCCGTCCAATACCAGCGCGGCAGATCGACTTTGGCGATTGCGAGCACGCCGGTCACCAACACGACGGTGAACCCGACGATGCCGATCAGCGAGTTGGGGAATCCGAAGACCGACGCCTGCGGAGTGATCATCACCGAACCGCACGACAGCACCGGATTGATGCTGCACGACGGCACGTAGTCGGGGTTGATCAGAATCTCGATCTTCTCGACCGTGAGTGTCACCGCGGCGGCCAGGCCGAGGACACCGGCGATCAGCACCCAGATCGCGCTGGGCCTACCGACTGTGACACCCGTCGCCTGCGCCGACGCGGGTTCGCGCGGCTCGACGGTGCTGGGTGTGGTCACGGTCATGGCGCAGGTGCTGGTGCCGGTGCGCCGGGCGGAGGTGCGAGGGGCGTCGGCTCGGCGGCTGGCGGCGGTACACCGGCGTCGAAGGCGGGCAGCTTGCCGACGATCTCCTCGATCTTGGCGACCAGTGCTTCAGGAGTGGTCGGGCTGTAGTCCTCACCGTTGATGCGAATCGTCGGTGTCGAGTTGACCTTGGTGGCCGCGGCGAGTCCCGACACCATGTCGGCGTTTGTCTCCTTGGAGATGCACTGGGGAACCTCGCCCGCGGCGCCTGCCTGACGCGCGATCTCGGCCAGCCGGGCGTTGTCGGGGAACGGGCCGACGCCCTCCTGGGGCTGCTGTGCGTACAGCGCGGCGTGGAACCGACGGAACGCCTCGATCGAATCGCCGGCGACGCAGTACGCGGCGTTACCGGCCCGCGTCGAGTAGCCGTCGCCCTGGCGGTCCAGGATCGACACCATGTAGTAGTCGGCCGCGACAGCACCCGAATCGATCAGCTTGTTCACCGTTGGACCGAACTGCTGCTCGAAGCTGCGGCAGGCCGGGCACAGGAAGTCCTCGTAAAGCCCCAGGACCACCTTGGGCTCGTCGGTGCCTTCCTTCTTGATCAACTGAGCAGATGTCGAAGTGACCCGGATCGGATCCGCCTGGCCCGCGGTCGGCTTTTCGTCGGCCGACAGCACGATGTACATCACGAGCGTCACGGCGAAGATCACGACGATCGCGGTCAGGCCGATCTGGACCGCGCGATTGCGCTTGCGGTCGGAGGCGTTCAGGTCGTATTTCGGTTTCGAAGCCACGCGCTAAGAGTACCGGCGGCCTTTCCCAGGTTTCTCACGTGCGGGCCAGATGAGCCCGTAGCGCTGAGATCGATTCCGCGATGGCGGTCGCGCTGTCGCCCCCGACCGGGAAGAAATTGAGGAAGCCGTGGATCAGCGATTGGAACTCTCGGTAGTCGACCTCCACGCCTGCCGCGCGCAGAGCGTCGGCGTACTGCCTGCCTTCGTCGCGCAGCGGATCGAAGCCGGCGGTCAGCACCAGCGCCGGCGGCAGTCCGGACAGGTCGTCTACCAGCAGCGGCGATACCCGCGGATCGGCCGCATCGACGTCCGCGCCGTCGATGTATTTCTCGAGGCCGAACTCCAGGTCCCCCCGGGTGAGAAAGAACCCGTCGCCGAACAACGTTCGCGACCGCGTCTGCGCATTCCATTCGGTCACCGGATAGAACAGCAATTGCAGCGCCGGGAGCTGAACACCCTCGTCACGGGCGCGCAGCGAAACCAGCGCGGCGAGGTTCGCACCGGCGCTGTCGCCCCCTACCGCCACTCGGCCGACGTCGGCTCCCAACTCCGCGGCGTGGTCAAGGGCCCAGGTGAATGCGGTGAACGCGTCGTCGACACTGGCAGGCGCTTTGTGCTCCGGCGCGAGCCGGTAGTCGACCGACAACACATGCATGCCGCCCTCCCGGCAGATCTGCCTGCACGCGTCGTCATGCGTCTCGAGATCGCCGACCACCATTGCGCCACCGTGGAAAAACACCAGCAGCGGCGCGCCATCGCCGCTGATCGGTCGGTAATGACGCGCACGGATGGCCCCGACCGATCCGGGAATGACGAGGTTCGTCACCGATGCGACGGGGATGTCCTGTCTGAAGCTGTCCGTCAGCATCCTCAACAGCGCGCGAGCTGTCGGGACGTCGGGATCCAGGATCAGACTTCCAAGGCCCAATCTGTTCTGGCCGAAGAGCATGAACTGCAGTGTCGTATCAAGGGTGTTGCCGTCGATGACGACCGAACGACCACCGAGCAGCACCCTTTTGACGGACCGCGGGATGTGCGGAAGGGCCCGCAGACTCGTGCCGCCGAGCTTCACCAACCGGGCCTTGCCGCCTGTCGGCGTTTTCTCGGTCTGGACTGGCAGACTCGAAGTCATGGCTTCTCCTTCGATCACGCTGAACGACGGTAACCCGATCCCTCAGGTCGGACTCGGTGTCTTCCAGACACCCCCCGATGACACCGAACGCGCGGTGACCACGGCCTTCGAGGCAGGCTACCGCCACGTCGACACGGCCGCGGCGTACCGGAACGAACGCGGGGTCGGACAGGCGCTCGCGAAGTCGGGCCTGTCCCGCGAGGACGTCTACATCACCACCAAGCTGTGGAACTCCGACCAGGGCTACGACTCCACCCTCAAGGCGTTCGACCGCAGCATGGACAAATTGGGCTTCAATGGATCGGACTCCTACCTCGACCTGTATTTGATCCATTGGCCGTTGCCCGCGAGGAACACGTTCGTCGACACGTTCAAGGCGTTCTCTCGGTTGCGCGACGAAGGCCGCATCAAATCGATCGGAGTCAGTAATTTCGAGCCAGAGCACCTGCGAATTCTGGTGGACGCGACCGGCATCGTCCCGGCCGTCAACCAGGTCGAACTACACCCGCTGTTTCCGCAGGAGGAGCTGCGTCAGGTGCACGGACAACTGGGCATCGCCACGGAGGCGTGGGCCCCATTGGGCCAGGGTGCGCTACTCGACAATCCGACGGTGACCGAGGTCGCCGACCGGCATGGGAAAACGCCGGCACAGGTACTGATTAGGTGGCATATCCAACTCGGCAATATAGTCATCCCGAAATCGGTGACCCCCGAGCGAATTGTGAGTAATTTCGACGTGTTCGATCTTGAACTGAGCGAGCAGGACATGGCGTCCATTTCCTCGCTCGGCAGCGATGGATCACGGTTGGGTCCCGATCCTCGGACCTTCGACTTCACAGGTTAGGTGACATGACCCCCTCGCCCGGTGCGATCCCCGCCGTCACTCTGAACGACGGGAACACCCTTCCGGTGATCGGTCTCGGCGTCGGCGAGTTGTCGGAATCCGAGACCGAACAGTCGGTGGCCGCTGCGCTGGAGGCCGGCTACCGATTGATCGACACCGCGTCGGCCTACGGAAACGAAGCCGCCGTTGGCCGCGCGATCGCCTCGTCCGGAATTCCGCGCGAAGAGGTGTTCGTCACCACCAAGCTGGCGACGAAGGATCAGGGGTTCCAGGCGTCGCAGGACGCGCTGAAGGCCAGCCTCGAACGTCTCGGCCTCGAGTACGTCGACCTGTACCTGATCCACTGGCCGGCCGGTGACCCCGGTAAGTACGTAGACAGCTGGGGCGGTCTGATGAAGCGAAAGGAAGAGGGCGACACCAAGTCGATCGGCCTGGCGAATTTCCACGCCGAGGATCTGTCCAACGTCATCGACCTGTCCTACTTCACGCCGGCGATCAACCAGATCGAATTGCACCCGCTGCTGAACCAGGCGGAATTGCGCGCGACCAACGCCGACTACGGCATTGTCACCGAGGCCTACGGTCCCTTGGGCGTCGGAAACCTGTTGGACAACCCGGCAGTCGTTTCTGTGGCGGAGGCGAACGGCAAGACGGCGGCGCAGGTGCTCATCAGGTGGAGCATTCAGCTCGGCAATATCGTCATTCCGCGGTCGTCGTCGCCGGAGCGGATCAAGTCGAACATCGAGGTCTTCGACTTCGAGCTGAGCGACGACGACATGGCCACACTCAACGGGCTGAACGACGGCACCCGTTTCCGGCCGGACCCCGAAACCTACACGGGCTCTTAATTTTCGTCACGACACCTCGCGGGTAAAGCTCGCTCAAGAAGCGGCGCGGCACGGCTAGGCTTGTCCGCTCGGAGCACCCGCGTTCTCGCCCGCTCCCCAGAAGGGCTCGCGCAGTTGTCGTTTCAGTATCTTGCCGGGTCCGGATTGCGGCAGCGGTGTGTCGCGGAACTCGACAGAGCGCGGACATTTGTAACCGGCGATCTGTGTGTTGCAATGCGCGATCACATCCTCTGCCCTGAGCTCGGCTCCAGCCGTCGGCACGATGATCGCGTGCACGCACTCACCCCACTTGGGGTCGGGTACGCCGATGACCGCCACTTCGGCGACACCCGGCATGAGAGAGATCGCATTCTCGACTTCGGCCGAGTAGACGTTCTCACCGCCCGTGATGATCATGTCCTTGACCCGATCGACGATGAACACGAAACCCTCGTCATCCATGAAGCCCGCGTCGCCGGTGTAAAGCCAGCCGTCTGCAAGCACCGCTGACGTCTCAGTGGGCTTGTTCCAGTAACCCTGCATGATCATCGGACCGCGCGCCGCGATCTCACCAACCGTGCCCCGCGGCAACTCCTTTCGCTCCGTACCGACGATTCTCAACTCGGCCGAGAGCACCGCCTGCCCGCACGACTTGATACGGCCGGCAAACGGCCCGTCAAGTGTGGCGTAGCGCGGCGGCAGCATGGTCAAGCCAGGGGACGCCTCGGTCATACCGTAGGCATGAATGAACCCGCAGGTGGGGAAGGTGTCAATTGCCTTGCGCAACATGCCTTCCGGCATCGGCGACGCACCATACGTGATGTATTCGAGGTTCGACAGATCGACTTCGCCCACTGTGGAAGAACTGATCAGCATGTTGATCATGGTCGGCACATACACGGCGTGCGTGACCTTCTCGCGCTCCATGGTCTGCAGGCAGTCGACGGCATCGAAACGAGGAACAAAGACGTGGCGTCCGCCGCAGATCGTGACACCGAATGTTGCACCGCCATCTGCCAGGTGGAACATCGGGGCGGAATGGAGGTAGGCCATGTCTTGGTCGTAATACATTCCGGCGATGGTGTTCATCGCATTCCACACCAGGTTGTTGTGACTGAGCATCACACCCTTGGTCTTGCCCGTGGTGCCACCGGTATAGAACAGACCGGCCAGCGTGTCACCACCCGCGCCCGAATCTGCGGCCGGAGGTCCGGTCGCAAGGTCTTCAAATGACAGCGCACCCGTCGGCGGCGTGTCGTCGTCAAGATAAAACACCGCTTCGATTGTCGACAGATCCGCCAGCGCAGCGGCATGCTCTTGCATAGCGCCGTCGACGAACAGGACGCGCGCGCCGGAATCTTCGAGGATGTGGCGGATCTCCGGTATTGCCAGCCTCGTGTTCAGCGGCACGACGGCCGCACCGAGCCACGGGATGGCGTACAGAAGTTCGAAGTAGCGATCACTGTTGAGCGCCAGGATCGCGACGCGATCGCCGAGTTGCACTCCGACCTCTTTGAGTCCACCCGCGATTCGCGCCACACGGTCCACCGTCTCCGACCAGACCCGCCGTCGTTCCCTGAAGACAGTGGATTCCTCAAACGGCCGGATCTGCGCTGCGCGTCGCAACCCCTGAGTCAGATACATGGCCCACCTCCATGCCTGCCCGACCATAACCGGGCCGTCCTTGACGGCGGCGCGTTTTGTGGCGCGCAATTACCGAGTTGCTCAGCAAAGGCGCGGCGAATGCAGTCAGCCGGTCGGGCAGGTCGCGGCCGCATCGCGTAGGACAACTGCCGACGGCGCGTCCACCGGCAGCGCGTAGCCGCGCAGCACGGCGATGAACTGGACCGAGTACTGACACCGGAACGCGGCGTTGGGCGGCATCCAGGCCGCAGGCTCCTGGTCGCCCTTGTCCTGATTTGCCCCTCCGGCGACGGCAATGAGATTGGCCGGATCGTTGGCGAATCGCAGCCGCATATCGTCTGTCCAGAACCGTGCGCCGAGATCCCACGCCAACGCCAGCGGAACGATGTGGTCGATCTGCACTGCGGCGCCAGTCTTCTCACCGCGGGTAAAGGCGATCTCGGCGTTGGTGTAGGGATCGTGCATCAGACCCGTCGCCACGGCATTGGGACAACGTTTGATCGAAATGTAGGACTTGTCGACGAGGTCGCGGTCGAGGATGTCGTTGCGAGTATCGCAGCCGTTGTGGCCACCCGGCGCAGAATTGTCATCGGTCCAGCTGTCGCCGAACGCATCCCGTCGATAGTCGTATCCTCGGATGCGCAGCGGTATCTGGGCGACGCCTGCGAGCACGTCGACTCCTGGCGCGACAGTCGGGATGTCGGCGCTCGCGATGAACTGCGATCGGTTGATCGACGAGTTGGTGACTTGAATGGCGACCAACACCGCGATGGACACGATCGCGACCAGCCACAGCAGGTACCTGCGGTTCACGCCTTTTCCAGATATTCGATGCGGTCGGTGTCGGAGAACGGCGCGGCCAGCGACGCCATCCCGGGGTCACCGGGATTCGTCGCGTAGTGCCCATCGCAGAAGTCGCGCGCGGCGAGAATGAGATCGAGATGTTCGAACAACGACAAGAAGCGCAGCGTGATCGGGCGCCCGGATTGGCTGTAGCCCAACACATCTCCCTCGCGTCGCTCCATGAGATCGAGGTCGGCGAGTGTGAAACCGTCGAGGGTCGAGGCGACGGCCCTGAGGCGCTCCCCCGCCTTCGAGGCCTCCGGCAGTTGGGTGACGAGCAGACACAGGCTGGGATGTTGTCCGCGGCCGATACGACCGCGCAGCTGGTGCAGCTGGCTTATGCCGAACCGGTCGCCGTCCATCACCAGCATCACGGTCGCGTTGGGCACATCGACGCCGACCTCGATCACCGTGGTGCAGATGAGGACATCGATGTCTCCCGCGCGAAACGCGGCCATCACCGCGTCCTTTTCGTCGGCGGACAACCGGCCGTGCATGAGCCCGAGCCGCAGGCCTGAGAGTGGGCCGCGCCGCAGCCGCTCGAACAATTCGACGACGGTCACTGCGGGTGGGCCCTGTTCCTTGACCTGGTCGCGCCGCTTACCTCTGCCCTTGCCGTCGTCGTCCGCATCGATGCGCGACGCGACGATGTAGGCCTGCCGTCCGGCGCCGACTTCTTCGATGATCCGTTGCCAGGCACGGTCGAGCCAGCGCGGATGCTCTTTGAGAAAGATCGTGTTGGTGGTGATCGGTTGGCGACCGCGTGGCAGTTCACGAAGCACCGACGTCTCGAGATCGCCGTAGTGGGTCAGCGCGACGGTGCGCGGGATCGGTGTCGCGGTCATCACCAGCAGATGCGGTGTGACGCCCTCGGGCGCCTTGGCGCGCAGCCGATCTCGTTGTTCGACCCCGAACCGATGCTGTTCGTCGACAACGACCATGCCGAGGCGATGGAACTCGACGGTGTCCTGGAGCAGCGCATGTGTGCCGATGACGATGCCCGCTTCACCGGAGGCGACTTCGTCGCGCACCTGCTTCTTCTGTTGTGGGGACATCGATCCCGTCAGCAGCGCAATGCGCGTCGCCCTCTCGGCACCGCCGAGTTGACCGGCCATCGCCAGCGGTCCGAGGACATCGCGAATCGAGCGGGCATGCTGGGCGGCAAGGACTTCCGTCGGGGCCAGGAGTGCGCACTGGTATCCGGCGTCGACCATCTGCAGCATCGCCAGTACCGAGACGATGGTCTTGCCGGAGCCGACCTCGCCCTGCAGCATGCGGTTCATCGGTCGGCTCGCCGCCAACTCGGTGGTCAGCACCTCCAGGACATCCTTTTGACCTTCGGTCAGTTCGAATGGCATTTGATGGCGCATGGCCGCGACGAGACCGTCGTCGGATGGCACCGCGATGGGTCCGGCGTCACTCAATGCGCCGAACCTGCGCTGCGCCAACGCCCATTGCAGCCCGATGGCCTCGTCATAGGTCAGACGCGCGATCGCCGCATCGCGTTCCGCGGCCTTTTCCGCCATGTGGATAGCGCGCAGAGCTTCGTCCTCGCCGATCAGATGGTGTTCGCGCAGAAAGGCTTCAGGCAGCGGTTCCTCCATCGGATCCAGGACGTCGAGCACCTGGCGCACACAGGCGTAGATGTCCCAGCTCTGCACCTTGCTGTTGGCGGGGTAAATCGGGAAGAAATCGCGATCGAAGAGGGAGAGCAACTTGCCTTCGTCGGCTGTCCCTTCCGCTCGGGCAATCGCGGTGAGCGATCGGGTCCCGGCGACTCTGCCGTCCTCGTGGATCACCAGGAAGGCCGGATGCGTCAGCTGCATGGTGCCTTTGAAATAGCCCACCTCGCCCGAAAGCATCACCCGCTGGCCTTCTTTGAGGGTTTTCTTGATGATCTTCACGTTGAAGAAGGTCGCGGTCACCTTGGGCTTGCGGTTGCCGATCGTGACGACCATGTATTCCCGTTTAGGCGGACGGTTTGTCACCCGAAGATCCACCTTGGTGACGCGGTCGATGAACGTGACGTGTTCGCCTTCTTCGAGTTCCTCGCCTTCGCCGGACGTAATCATCTCGTCGCTGTACTTGCGCGGATAGTGCCGCAGCAGGTCGTTGACGGTGACGATGCCGAAATGCTCTTCCAACAGATCGGCGGAGTTCTTGCCGACGACGAAGTCGAGCCGATCGGTCAGCTTGGCCACGGCTACTCGACGCCGATCAGCAGAGCATCTCCGCGATGGTCGGTGTGGTAGGTCACCAACTCGGTGCCGATGTGTTCGCGATGCACGTGCTCCGCCAACGCCTCGCCGACCGCTGCGTCGACACCGGCACCGGTGAGAACGGTGACGAGTTCACCGCCCGCCGCCAACAGGAGGTCGATCAATCCCGCACCCGCTGTCGCGACGTCCTTCCCCACAATCAGCACCTCGTCGGCCGCGATGCCGAGGCCGTCGCCCGGTTCGCACGTGCCAGCCCACGTGAGCGCCTCCTCGGTGGCGACGCGCACCGATCCGTGCCTTGCAGCGGCCGCAGCGCGCGCCATCGTGTAGCCGTCGTCGACGGCTTGCCGGTCCGCTTCGTGCATGGCCAGCGCGGCGAGGCCCTGCACCATCGACGCCGTCGGCACCGGCACCACGTCGATACCCCAGCCGATGGCGGCGGTGCAGCCCGCGACGAGTTCCTCGGCCGCGACGTACCCGTTGGGCAGCACCATGATTTGCGCCGCACCCGTGTTGACCAGGGCGTGCAGGAGCTCTTTGGCGCTGACGGGCCCGCCCGGATCGAGACGCAGCACGTGCGCACCCTCACCCGCGAACAGCTCTCGGGCGCCGGCACCGTCGACCACGGCGAGCACGGCCCGCTCCCGGGCCCATCCGCCGGACGGCCGCGCACCCGTCGTGCCGCTGAGCGACGTGATTTGGATGCGGCTCAGCGTGCCCAGCGGCAGCGCCGCCTCGACCGCGGCGCCGGCGTCGTCGGCATGCACATGCACGGAGTACTGGCCCGCATCGGTTGTCGTCGCGATGGCCACCGACTCGCCCAACCGGTCGAGGCTGCGCCGAAGCGTCTCCACCCCGGCCGCGTCACACCCGCTGAGCAGGTACATAACCTCGAAATTGGGGGTTGTCACCGTCGCGGCGGCGGCGACGGGCTCCTGCGGCGGGGACGGCACGTACTCCTCTCGGTGCCGGACCTGCCCGGTCAGAGTCGCGCTCATCGCATCCAGCAGTACCAGCAGGCCCCGCCCACCGGCGTCCACCACGCCGGCCTCGGCCAGAACGTCGAGCTGCCCGGTGGTCTTGTCCAGTGAAACGGCCGCCGCGTCGGCCGACGCCGCGACCACGGTGGCGATTCCGGAGTCGTCGGCGCCTGCATCCTCGGCGGCATCCGCCGCATCCTGGAGCACCGACACGATAGTGCCGGGAACCGCTTCACCCATCGAGCTGACGACCAGGCCGACCGAATGCCGCAGAGCCGCCCCGAACAGCGCTCCGCTGACGTCGGCGAGCACACCGTCACGATCGGCGGCCGCCGAAGCGGTGACATCGGCCAGCCCGCGCAGGATCTGGGACAGGATGACGCCGGAGTTCCCCCGTGCGCCTTGCAGCGCACCGCGAGCGAGCGCGGCGGCGATCTCTACGACGTTGTCGGACGTCGCGAGGGCATCGGCCTGCGCCCACGCCGCACGCATTGTGAACAGCATGTTTGTACCGGTATCGGCGTCGGCGACGGGGAATACATTGAGGCGGTTGATCTCGTCGGTGTGGGTGATGAGGTCGCCGACGGCGGTATGCGCCCAATCCCGCAGTGCGGAGGCGTCGAGCCGCCGATCCGACATGCCCACCTCCAGCCGCCATGGCGGCACCCGCTGGCTCGGGGCGTCGCCGTGCGCGCAAGCCTAGCCATTCGTCCTGACAGCCCCTACAGAACGTTCGCGCCTGTGGAGACCATTTTGGTGATCCTTGGCGCGGCCGGTATCCTGGTCAGGTTGTCGGGTCGACCCGCCGCCGGTTGTGGGCGGAAACCCAGGCCCCCCAAGTACTGATTCGAGGAGTTCTACATATGGCTGCCGTGTGCGATATCTGCGGGAAGGGCCCCGGCTTCGGCAAGTCGGTGTCGCACTCCCATCGCCGGACCAGCCGTCGGTGGGATCCGAACATCCAGACCGTGCGCGCCGTGTCCACCCCGGGTGGCAACAAGAAGCGCGTCAACGTGTGCACGTCGTGCATCAAGGCCGGAAAGGTCTCGCGCGGCTGACGCGCGCTGACGGTTTAAACCGCCGTATAAATCCGTACGCTCACCACGCCGGTACTACGGAAGGCGCCAGTCGATCGGTTCGGCGCCCATCTTCGCCAGTAGTTCATTCGCCCGGCTGAACGGCCGCGAGCCGAAGAAACCCCGGGACGCCGACAGCGGTGACGGGTGCGGCGACTCGATGGCCACGCAATCGGCACCGAGCATCGGCTTCAAGGTGGACGCGTCGCGGCCCCACAACACCGCGACGAGCGGCTGCTGCCGCGCGACCAGAGCCCGGATAGCGCACTCAGTCACCGCCTCCCAGCCCTTACCGCGATGCGAGGCGGGGGTTCCCGGCCGGACGGTGAGCACCCTGTTCAGCAGCATCACGCCACGCTCGCACCACGGCGTCAGATCCCCTGTCGCGGGAGCCGGATACCCGAGATCGTCGACGTACTCGGTGAAGATATTGGCCAGGCTGCGCGGCAACGGCCGCACCTCGGGCGCCACCGAGAAGCTCAGACCGACGGCGTGGCCCGGTGTGGGGTACGGGTCCTGGCCGACGATGAGAACCCGCACTCGATCGAACGGGAAACTGAAGGCGCGCAACACGTTCTGGCCTGCTGGTAGATAGCGTTGGCCCGCTGCGATCTCGGCCCGCAGGAACTCCCCCATCTGCGCGACCTGAGACTGCGCGGGTTCCAGCGCGCGCGCCCAACCATCCTCGACGATTTCATTAAGCGGTCGTGCACCCACGATGGGTCAACTTAGCGTGCGTGCCGGCTCAGAACGACTGCCATCCCGATTCGCCGCGCCATGGCTGTCCATCTAGCAGGACTGTGGCGGGACCATCCAGCACCCGTCCGATCACCCGCCAGCCCTCCGGCGGCGACCCTGGGAACGTCGCCACCAGCGAGTGGTCCTCGCCTCCCCCGAGCACCCAATCAAGCGGATCAACCCCCAGAGCTGCGCCCGCCGAGACGAGCGGATCGAGATCTGCGCTCAGCGATTCCGACGAGAGGGCGATCCCGACGTCGGACGCTTTCGCGATGTGCCCGAGGTCGGCCATCAGCCCGTCGGAGACGTCGGTCATCGACGTCGCACCGGCGGCCGCCGCGGCCGCGCCCCGACCGTATGGCGGTTGCGGCACCAGGTGACGGCGACGCAGCGCGTCGAAATCATCAAAGCCGTTGAGCAACAGCGCATATCCAGCGGCAGACCATCCACTGTCTCCCACGACCGCGACGGTGTCACCGGACCGGGCGCCGTCGAGACGAACGGCTTGGCGACCGCCCAGATCGCCGAGTGCGGTCACCGAGATCACCCATTGCGGCGCCGTCACGAGGTCGCCTCCCACGATGCCGGCGCCCAGCAGCCTCGCCTCGTGCCAGAGGCCGTCGGCCAGCTCCACGGCGTGCGCGGCCTGCGTATCACCGGGCGCTCCGAATGCGACGACGAACGCGGTGGCCGTCGCCCCCATCGCCTCTATGTCGGCCGCATTCTGCGCGATCGCCTTGCGGCCGACATCGTGAGGTGTCGACCAGTCGAGCCGGAAATGGCTCCCCTCGACGAGCATGTCCGTCGACACCACCGTCGCGCCGTCGCGGGCCAACACCACCGCGGCGTCGTCACCGGGCCCCAGCGCCACCACGTCGGGTTGCTGGCGACCTGCGACGAGCCGGTCGATGACGGTGAACTCGCCCACCCCGGCGAGGGTTTCGGGGGGCTCGTCGCTCGCCATGTCGCCTCCCCTGCGCTGCGGTACGTTTGGTCCCTGCGGCGTGGAGTCTATGCAGCCAGAGGGAGGACAGCCGGGTGGTCGAGGCTTTCATGCTGATCCAGACCGAGGTGGGCCGCGCTGAAGTCGTCGCCAAACAGCTCGCGGGCCTGCCCGGTGTGGTGTCGGCCGAATACGTCACCGGTCCTTACGACGTGGTGGTGCGCATCGGCGCGCAAAACCTCGACGAACTGCAGGCCAGCGTGGTTCCCAGCGTCCAGCATGTCGCCGGCATCACCCGCACTCTGACCTGCCCGATCGCCGACGGGCCGCGCCCATAGAGTTTGGGGTGTGGACGACGCCGAAACCCGTGACGGACCCCCGAAGGCCCTGATCATCGCGGCGCTCGCCGTGGCCGTCGCCGCTATCGGCTCGATCCTGGTCTTCGCGGCCCTTCGGCAGGCCCCCGCGACGGAAAAGCCCGTTGCGATCGTCTCGGTGCCCGCCCCGCAGGCCGACAGCGCGGACTGCCGGGCGCTGATCGACAACCTGCCTGAACGGCTCGGCAACTATCAGCGCGCCTCCGCAGCCGACCCCGCGCCACCGGCGGCCGCGGCGTGGCGTGCGACTCCGGACGGTGAGGCCGTGATTCTGCGGTGTGGTTTGGACCGGCCGGCGGAGTTCGTGCTCGGCAGCCCCCTGCAGGTGGTCGACGACGTGTCGTGGTTTGAGATCGCCGACCAAGGACGCAGCACGTGGTTCGCTGTCGACCGCCCGGTCTACGTCGCATTGACGTTGCCAGCGGACTCCGGCCCGACACCGATTCAGGAGATCTCGCGGAGCATCGCGAAGTCGTTGCCCGCCAAGCCAGTTGATCCCGGACCGGTGCGCTGATCCTCAGCGCCCTAGCGTAGGCCGGTGCCGCGCTTGAGTGCGGTTTCGACCATGGTGGCCAGAAGCGTCGGATAGTCGACACCGCTGGCCGCCCACATCCTCGGGAACATCGAGATGGTGGTGAATCCCGGCATCGTGTTGATCTCGTTGATGATCGGACCATCGTCGGTCAGGAAGAAGTCGACACGGGCAAGGCCCTGGCAGTCGATGGCCTGAAACGCCTGAATCGCCAACTGGCGCACCTCATCTGCGATGCTGTCGTCGACCTTGGCCGGCACGTCAAGCTCCGCCGCGTCTTCGAGGTACTTCGTCGCGAAGTCGTAGAACGAGTCCTCGCGACCGCGAACACCCGCCACCCGGATCTCACCGACGGTGCTGGCTTCGACGCGGCCGTCGGGGAATTCCAGTACCCCGCACTCCAATTCACGTCCGACGATCGCGGCCTCGACGATCACCTTGGGATCGTGGCGCCGGGCCAGCTCGATCGCCGCGGGCAGCTGATCCCACGCCGTCACGCGGCTCACCCCGATCGACGATCCACCGCGCGCGGGCTTCACGAACACCGGCAGCCCGAGGCGTTCGCGCTCCTCGAGATCCAGCGTGTCCTGCCGGGGCCGAAGTACGACCTGGTCGCCGATCGGCAGACCTTCCGCGGCCAACAGCTTCTTGGTGAACTCCTTGTCCATGCCGGACGCGCTGGCCAGCACACCGGCGCCGACATACGGCACACCCGCCAGCTCGAGCAGGCCCTGGATCGTGCCGTCTTCGCCATACGGGCCGTGCAGCACGGGAAAAACCACGTCGACGGCTTCGAGCACCTCCGGAGCGCCGCGGCCAACCGATAGCAGCTCACCGCGCCGTCCGGGATCGGCGGCGAGGGCCAGCTCCCGGCCCGTTGACCCGGTGACCTGCGGCAACTGACCGTCGGCGATGGCTAGGGTGTCGGGCTCGGCATCGGTGAGCATCCACGCACCCTCGGGGGTGATGCCCACAGCGACCACCTCGAAGCGCTCCGGATCGAGGTTGCGCAGGATGCTTCCTGCGGAAACACAGGAGATTGCATGCTCATTGCTGCGGCCGCCATAGACGACGGCGACGCGAATACGCCGGGTCGCGTTGGGCACATTGCTGGCAGTCACAACCTAGAGAGGCTACCGTCCAGCCCGATCGCAGGTCGCCCAATATCCTGACCTGCGGTTTTAGGATAATGCCTGCTCGAAATCGCTGATCAGGTCGTCGGTGTCCTCGATGCCCAGCGAGATACGGGCGAAGCCGTCGCCGACCGGATCGTTCCAGCGCCCGCGACGGTCCACCGAGGTGTGGATGCCCCCGAAGCTCGTCGAGGAGACCACCAGCGCGCTGCGCTCCACGAGTGCGTGCACCGCCTGTGCGTCCTCCAGCTCGATCGCGACCAGCCCACCGAACCGCTTCATCTGCAACGCCGCGACTGGGTGCGACGGGTCGTCGGGCAGCCCGGGATAGCGGACCGACCGCACCGCCGGATGCGTTTCCAACATCACCGCGAGCGCCTGCGCGTTGTGGCATTGCCGCTCGAAACGCAGACCCGCGCTGCCGAGGCTACGCAGCACCAGCCACGCCTCGAACGGTCCGAGGATCGGTCCGGCGAGCAGACGCTCCTTTTCCACCGCGGCCATCAGCTCGGGGTGGCTGCCCGCGACGTATCCCGCGATCAGGTCGCTGTGCCCCGACAACGATTTCGTCGCGCTGGCGACAACGAGATCGGCGCCGAGCGACAGCGGCTGCTGGCCGAGCGGCGTTGCGGTGGTGTTGTCGACGACGAGGGTCGAACCCCGACGACGGCAATCCATCGCCAACCGGTGCAGGTCGACGACATCGAGTCCGGGATTGGCCGGCGTCTCCGCAAGCACCACGTCGGCATCCGACGCCGAACACATCTCGGCGCACGAGGCCTCAACCACCGTGATCCCAAGTGGCGCAAGGTGTTCCGTGGCATAGCGGCGAACTTGGTTATAGCCGTCGGCAGGCACCACGAGTTTGGCGCCGGGCTTGGCGAGCACACGCAACACCGCCGTGATGGCGGCCATTCCGGAGCCGAACGTCAATGCTGCCGCGGCGCCTTCGAGTTCGGCGAGCGCCGACTCCAGCTGTCGCCAAGTCGGATTCGAGTAACGCCCGTACTTGTCGAGCGACTCCGAATCCTCGGCTGGCAGATAAAAGGTCGAAGCGAGTACCGGCGGTGACACGACCGGGTTGCCCGGAACAGCTGCTGAGCCAACTGCTTTGACGCTGCGAGTGGAATCGCCGTACAGGCCGTCCATTGCCCTACTCCGGTTTGGTACTGCGTCCGAGCAAGAGCGTAACCGCCTCGTAGACCGATGCGCCCTTGTGGCAGACCCGATTCACGGCGTCGGTAAGTGGCATCTCGACGTCGTAGCTGTCCGCCAGCGCCAAGATGGACTGGCATGACGCCACGCCCTCCGCGACGTGCCCGTCAGCGGCGCGCATCGCCGACTCCATGGTGCCGCCCTTGCCCAGCCGCTCACCGAATGAACGGTTCCGGGAGTGCCGCGACGTACACGTCGCGATGAGATCACCGACGCCCGCAAGACCCGCCAGCGTTGCCGGCTTGGCGCCCAACGCGATTCCGAGTCGCATGATCTCGGCGAGCCCGCGGGTGATGATCGCCGCCGCCGTGTTCTCCCCCAGCCCCACACCCGCGGCCATCCCCGACGCCAGCGCGATCACGTTCTTACATGCGCCACCGACTTCGGCGCCGATGACGTCAGCGTTGGTGTAAGGACGGAAGTATCCGGTCGAGAACGCGCGCTGCAGCGCCACCGCCCGCCCGGAGTCAGTGCATGCGACAACCGTCGCCGCCGGTTGTTCGTCGGCGATCTCGCTGGCGAGGTTCGGCCCGGAGATCACCGCGACGCGCGACGGGTCGGCCCCGGTGACTTGCACGATCACCTGGCTCATCCGCATCAACGTGTCCAGTTCGATGCCCTTGGCCAGGCTCACCAGTGTGGTGTCCCCACCGATGAGAGGAGCCCACTGCACGAGGTTGGTGCGCAACGACTGAGCGGGCACGGCAAGCAGCACGGTGCAGGCGCCGGTCAGCGCTTCGGCCGGGTCACTGGTCGCGCGGATGGTCTCCGGCAGTTCGGCGTCATCGAGATAGAAGGGGTTGCGATGGGTTTTGTTGATCTCGTCGGCCAACTCGGGCCGACGGGCCCACAACCTCACATCATTGCCGGCGTCAGCCAGGACCTTGGCGAGTGCCGTTCCCCAAGCTCCGGCCCCCAGCACCGCCGCGTCGACCACGCCTTCACCCTAGCGCGGTACGGCCTGCTGGCAGGATGGCGCTCATGGTCGGGTCAGCGGAAGCCGATATCGGGCTGGTGATCGCGGTCAAACGGCTGGCTGCCGCCAAGACCCGGCTGGCGCCGGTTTTCTCCGCGGCCACTCGCGAAGGCGTCGTGCTGGCGATGCTGATCGATACCATCACCGCAGCCGCGGCCGTGCCTACGGTGCAGTCGATCACCGTCGTGACCCCCGACGATGTCGCCGGCGACGCCGCCAGGCAGCTCGGCGCGCGGGTGCTTCCCGACCCGACGCCGCAGGGTCATCGGAACCCGCTGAACAACGCCATCGCCGCCGCGGAGGAAGCGGTGCGCACCGAAACCTCGAACATCGTTGTGCTGCAGGGCGATCTGCCTGCGCTGCAAACGCAGGAACTGACCGAGGCGATCGCGGCCGCCCGCACCTACCCTCGCAGCTATGTCGGTGACCGGCACGGCACAGGGACATCGGCCTTGATTGCCTTCGGCGTCGAACTGGATCCGCAGTTCGGCCAGGATTCGGCCGAGCGCCATCGCCATTCGGGCGCCATCGAGCTGACCGGCGCCTGGCCTGGGCTGCGCTGTGACATCGACACTCCCGACGACCTGCTGGTGGCGCGTCGACTCGGCGTCGGCGCGACAACCGCGCAGGCCATCGCTGGTGCCAAGTAACAGTTCGCTCATCGCGGTGGCAGGGCCACTACTCAATAGGGAATCATTTGAGGCATGACGGACGCCGATACTGAGATCCTTGCCCGCGATTCCGGGTCGACGGCCGAAACCGCGCAGCCGGCGCGACCCGGTGCGCCGCAGTCCGGAGACTCAGCGCCTGAAGCGCCACCCGCCGCGACATCGCGAGCGGTCGACAACGCGCTGCCGGAAGATCGTTACCTCAATCGGGAGCTCAGCTGGCTCGACTTCAACGCCCGGGTCCTCGCGCTCGCTGCCGACCCATCGCTGCCCTTGCTGGAGCGCGCGAAGTTCCTCGCGATCTTCGCGTCGAACCTCGACGAGTTCTACATGGTCCGCGTGGCGGGACTGAAAAGGCGCGACGAGATGGGCCTGTCGGTGCGGTCTGCCGACGGATTGTCGCCGCGCGAGCAACTGCGTCGCATCAACGAGCGGACACAACAGATCTCAAGCCGGCACGCACACGTATTCCTCGATGCGGTGCGGCCTGCGCTCGCCGACGAAGGCATCGTCATCGTCACGTGGGCCGAACTCGACGAGGACGAGCGCTCACGGTTGTCGACGTACTTCCACGAGCAGGTGTTCCCGGTACTCACGCCGTTGGCTGTCGACCCGGCCCACCCGTTCCCGTTCGTGAGCGGCCTGAGCCTGAACCTCGCCGTCACCGTGCGGCAACCCGAAGACGGCGGGCAGCACTTCGCCCGAATCAAAGTGCCCGACAACGTCGACCGCTTCGTCGAACTGGCGCGACGTGAAGGCTCGTCCGATGTCGTGCGGTTCCTTCCGATGGAGGAATTGATCGCGGCATTCCTGCCAGTGCTGTTCCCCGGTCTGGACATCGTCGAGCATCACGCATTCCGCATCACCCGCAACGCGGACTTCGAGGTGGAAGAAGACCGCGACGAAGATCTATTGCAAGCACTGGAACGAGAATTGGCACGGCGGCGCTTCGGTTCGCCGGTGCGCCTCGAGGTGTCCGACGACATGACCGAGAGCATGCTCGAGTTGCTTCAGCGCGAACTCGACGTGGACAGCGGCGACGTCATCGAGGTGCCCGGCCTACTCGACCTTTCATCGCTGTGGCAGATCTACGGTCAGGACCGTCCCGCGCTCAAGGACCGTCCATTCGTGCCAGCGACGCCACCAGCGTTCGGTGAGCGAGAGACCCCCAAGAGCATCTTCTCGACGTTGCGTGACGGCGACGTGCTGGTGCACCACCCCTACGATTCGTTTTCCACCACGGTGCAACGGTTCATCGAGCAGGCGGCCGCGGATCCCAACGTGTTGGCCATCAAGCAGACGCTGTACCGGACATCGGGTGATTCGCCGATCGTCAACGCACTCATCGATGCCGCCGCGGCGGGTAAACAGGTTGTCGCGCTAGTGGAGATCAAGGCGCGATTCGACGAACAGGCCAACATCAAGTGGGCCCGCGCTCTGGAACGCGCGGGCGTGCATGTGGTCTATGGACTCGTCGGGTTGAAGACCCACTGCAAGACCTGCCTCGTGGTGCGCCGCGAAGGATCGACGATTCGCCGCTACTGCCATATCGGCACCGGCAACTACAACAGCAAGACCGCGCGCCTCTATGAGGATGTCGGTCTGCTGACGGCCGCACCCGACATCGGCGCGGACCTCACCGATCTGTTCAACTCGCTGACGGGCTACTCGCGTAAAGACTCGTACCGCAACCTGTTGGTCGCGCCGCACGGTGTCCGCAAGGGCATCATCGAACGGATTGAACGCGAGATCGCGGCAAAGCAGTCCGGTGCTGACGCCGGCATTCGGCTGAAAGCCAACGCATTGGTCGACGAGCAGGTGATCGATGCGCTGTATCGGGCATCGCAGGCTGGTGTCCGCGTCGAGGTCGTGGTCCGCGGCATTTGCGCATTGCGTCCTGGCGTGAACGGATACTCCGAAAACATTTCCGTGCGCTCGATTCTGGGCCGCTTCCTCGAGCACTCGCGGATTATTCACTTCCGCGCCATCGACGAGTTCTGGATCGGAAGCGCCGACATGATGCATCGTAATCTCGATCGACGAGTCGAGGTCATGGCTCAGGTCAAGGATCCGAGACTGGCTTCCCAGTTGAACGACGTCTTCGATTCCGCCCTTGACCCTGCCACCCGATGCTGGGAGTTGGACATGGACGGCAAGTGGACGGCGTCGCCGCACGAGGGGCAGACGGTCCGCGACCATCAGGTGTCGTTGATGGAAAGTCGCCGCCACCCTTGAAGTCCGTCGGCTATGAGCTCTCCAGGCCCCGAATGACCAGCAGGAGTTGACGTGCCGAGGGACAATCCACCCCGCACGGTTCCGGCGGGCAAGGCAGTTTTCGCCGCGGGCGCGGTGCTGTGGCGACCGGGTGACGATGACGCCTCGCCAGAGGTCGCAATCATTCACCGTCCCCGGTACGACGACTGGTCACTTCCCAAAGGGAAAGTCGACCCCGGCGAAACAGAACCCGTGACTGCTGTGCGCGAGGTGGCGGAGGAGACCGGCTACGCGGCACATCTCGGTCGGCGGCTGGCCGCGGTGAGCTATCCCGTCGACGAGAACATCAAGAAAGTGCGGTACTGGACAGCACGCACTATAGGGGGCGAGTTCAGCCCGAACTCCGAAGTCGACGATCTCAAATGGCTTCCCATATCCGAGGCCGTCAAGGCGGTGGGCTATCCGCACGACCGAAAGGTCCTACGCCGCTTCAAGAAGCTGCCGGCCGACACGAAGACTGTGCTGATCGTCCGGCACGGCACCGCGGGCAGCAAGTCCCGATACAAGGGCGACGACCGGCACCGTCCGCTGGACAAGCACGGGCGCGCTCAAGCGGAGTCTCTTGTCGGACAGTTGTTGTCCTTCGGGGCCGAAACGCTGTTCGCGGCCGACCGGACTCGCTGCGAACAGACGATCGCACCGCTGGCCGAAGAACTCGGTGTCGATATCAGCAGCGAGCCACTCCTGACCGAGGAAGCCTATTCGGAGAATCGGAAGGCCTCCCGGAACCGATTCTTGGAAATCGCCACATCCGAGGGCACCCCCGTGATCTGCACTCAGGGCAAGGTGATTCCGGATCTCATCTCGTGGTGGTGTGCGCGCGACAGCGTCCGCCCGGACAAGTCGCGCAACCGCAAGGGCAGTACGTGGGTCCTGTCGTTGTTCGACGGACGCCTGATCGCCGCCGATCACATCGGCAGTCCGCTCGCCATCAAAAAATAAGCGCTGCAGTCGGCGGCCAGCTAGCAGGCCTGACTTTCATTCAAAACACAAACACGCCGTGGGTCGGGATGACCCACGGCGTGTTCGATGCTGAACCTACCTGCGGCCCTTCTTGGCCGGGGCACGCTTCACTGCCTTCTTGGCGGCGGTGCGCTTCACTGCCTTCTTGGCGGCGGTGCGCTTCACTGCCTTCTTGGCGGCGGTGCGCTTCACTGCCTTCTTGGCTGCTGATTTCTTCACAGCCTTCTTGGCGGCGGTGCGCTTCACTGCCTTCTTGGCGGCGGTGCGCTTCACTGCCTTCTTGACGGCTGCTTTCTTCACAGCCTTCTTGGCGGCGGTGCGCTTCACAGCCTTCTTGACGGCTGCCTTCTTCACAGCCTTCTTGACGGCTGCACGCTTCACAGCCTTGCGGGCGCCGCCCGCAGTCACGCCACGCTTCACTGCTGGTCCTTCCGCCGGGAGGCGCTGCGCGCCAGAGACAACCGCTTTGAACTGAGCACCGGGCCGGAATGCCGGCACGGACGTTGGCTTAACTTTCACGGTCTCGCCGGTGCGCGGGTTGCGCGCAACACGAGCGGCGCGACGACGCTGTTCGAAAACGCCGAAGCCGGTAATTGTGACGCTGTCACCCTTATGAACCGCACGCACGATGGTGTCTACGACATTCTCCACCGCTTCTGTTGCCGACCGACGATCCGAGCCCATTTTCTCCGTCAGTGCGTCGATGAGCTCTGCTTTGTTCATGCAAAACCTCCGAAAACCAGTAGCCCACTTTGGGCCGACTAGAGGACACGGTAAACCCAATGGCCACTGATTTCCAAGAGCCACGCGCAATTTCACGAGAATCTAGCGAACTTTCTTGCCCCCCTTGGGCTCCTGCCGGGGCCCCCGATAACCGGGTTCAGGGGTGATGATTTCGGCTCAGAAAGCCATTTCGTCACGCCGGCAAGGTACGCGGCTTCCAGCTCGGCCGACGCGTTTCATACGAATCGATTTCATCGCATTTGCGCAGCGTAATGCCTATATCGTCGAGTCCTTCGAGGAGCCGCCAGGCGGTGTAATCGTCAATGTTGAACGGCACCATGACCGTTCCCGCGACGATGTTCCGATCTTGAAGATTCACAGTAATTTCCATGCCGGGATGCTCCTCGATGAGCTTCCACAACAGTTCGACATCATCTTGCGCGACTTCGGCGGCCAAGAGGCCCGCCTTGCCCGCGTTGCCCCGAAAAATATCGGCGAAGCGAGATGAGATGACGACTCTGAAGCCGTAGTCCATGAGTGCCCACACGGCATGTTCGCGCGACGAACCGGTGCCGAAATCGGGACCCGCCACCAACACCGACCCTTTGTCGAACGGCGACATGTTCAGGATGAAAGACGCATCGGATCGCCATGCTGCGAACAAGCCATCCTCGAAACCTGTTCGGGTTACCCGCTTCAAATACACGGCGGGGATTATTTGGTCGGTATCGACATTGGACCGGCGAAGCGGAACGCCGATACCGGTATGAGTGCGGAATGGTTCCATCACAGGCTCCTATGAATGAGTCAGATCAGCGGGCGAGGACAACGTGCCGCGCACAGCAGTGGCCGCAGCGACCGCGGGCGACACCAGATGAGTGCGGCCGCCCTTGCCCTGCCGTCCTTCGAAATTTCGGTTCGATGTCGATGCGCAGCGCTGCCCCGGGGACAGTTGATCTGGATTCATTCCAAGACACATCGAGCAGCCGGCCTGCCGCCACTCGGCGCCTGCAGCGGTGAAGATCTCACCGAGGCCCTCTGATTCAGCCTGCGCGCGCACCCGCATCGAGCCGGGTACGACGAGCATCCGCACACCGTCGGCGACCTTACGTCCGCGGAGCACATCGGCGACTACGCGCAAATCCTCGATGCGCCCGTTCGTGCACGAGCCGACGAAGACTGTGTCGACGGCGATGTCACGCATCGCCGTTCCGGCCCGAAGATCCATGTACGCCAACGCCTTTTCAGCGGCTTGACGCTCACCCTCATCGAATATCAGCTCAGGATCCGGTACCGACGCTGACAGCGGAACCCCCTGCCCGGGATTGGTCCCCCACGTAACGAACGGGCTCAGCGTGGCCGCGTCGATGTAGACCTCGGTGTCGAACTCAGCGCCGTCGTCGGTGCGCAGCTGACTCCACGCCGCCACTGCGGCATCCCAGTCGGCCCCCTGCGGCGCGTGCGGGCGACCACGCAAGAACTCGAAAGTTGTCTCGTCGGGCGCGACCATGCCGGCCCGCGCCCCGGCCTCGATGCTCATATTGCAAACCGTCATACGCCCTTCCATCGACAGCGATTCGATGGCGCTGCCGCGGTATTCGATGACGTATCCCTGTCCTCCGCCGGTGCCGATCTTTGCGATCACCGCGAGGATGATGTCTTTCGCGCTCACGCCCGCGGGCAGCTGTCCGTCGACGTTGACCGCCATCGTCTTGAACGGCCGCAGCGGAAGCGTCTGCGTTGCGAGCACGTGCTCGACCTCGGAGGTGCCGATGCCCATCGCCAGCGCACCGAACGCGCCGTGCGTAGACGTGTGGCTGTCGCCGCACACCACCGTCGTACCCGGCTGGGTCAAACCCAACTGCGGCCCGATGATGTGCACGATGCCTTGTTCGGCGTCACCCATCGGGTGCAATCGGATGCCGAACTCTTCACAGTTGCGGCGCAGCGTCTCGACCTGAGTGCGCGAGACCGGGTCGGCGATCGGCTTGTCGATGTCGACCGTCGGCACGTTGTGGTCTTCGGTGGCGATTGTCAGATCGGGTCTGCGAACCGGACGACCGTTGAGCCGGAGGCCGTCGAACGCCTGTGGACTGGTGACCTCGTGCACGAGGTGCAGGTCGATGTAGATGAGGTCGGGTTCGCGGGCCGCGCCGTCCCCCGAACCTTTCGCGACGACGTGGTCATCCCACACTTTTTCGGCGAGCGTGCGTGGCTTTTCTTGGGCTGCCATCTTGACTTTCTCACATTCTGGGACGCTAGTATCTCCCTGTGAGACAGGATAGCGGTATCGGCGTGCTGGACAAAGCGGTGGGCGTGCTGCATGCGATCGCCGATTCGCCGTGCGGACTTGCGGAGCTGTGCGAGCGCACCGGGCTGCCCCGCGCGACTGCGCATCGCTTGGCCGCCGGCCTGGTAGTGCACCGGCTGTTGACCCGCAACGGCGACGGCCAATGGCGGCTCGGGCCTGCGCTTACCGAATTGGCGGGGCAGGTCAACGATCCCCTGCTGGCCGCCGGCGCCGTGGTGCTGCCGCGCCTGCGTGAAATCACCGGGGAAAGCGTGCAGATCTATCGCCGCGAAGGGACCGCGCGCATTTGTATCGCAGCTCTGGAACCACCTGCCGGGCTTCGCGATACCGTCCCTGTCGGCGCGAGGCTTCCGATGACGGCCGGCTCTGGCGCCAAGGTGCTGTTGGCCTACGCTGACGCCGCCACGCAGCAGGCTGTGCTGACCACGGCGAAATTCACCGACCGCACGCTCGCCGAGATACGCAAACGTGGCTGGGCGCAGAGCGCCGCGGAACGCGAGCCAGGGGTGGCGAGTGTGTCGGCACCGGTGCGCGATGCCAACGGCGCGGTGATCGCCGCCGTATCGGTATCGGGACCGATCGATCGGATGGGGCGTCGCCCCGGAGCAAGATGGGCCGCCGATCTGTTAGCTGCCGCCGATGCGCTCACGCGCCGGCTGTAAAACTGACCTTGGCCTCAAGACTCAATCGCCTCGGCATGAGAGCAAGCTCTCTGCGCTCGGCTCACTCGCTTGTACCCCCGATGGGATTCGAACCCACGCTACCGCCGTGAGAGGGCGGCGTCCTAGGCCGCTAGACGACGGGGGCCAGAACTATTTCCGGACAGCCAGCATAGCCCAGCGGATTATGCGGACCTAATCAGCTCGAGACCGATGCTCTTCGCGAACTGCTCATCGCGAAATGGCTGGGGTACCAGGACTCGAACCTAGAATGGCTGAACCAGAATCAGCTGTGTTGCCAATTACACCATACCCCATTGGCTGCCTGTAACCGCAGGTCACAGGCCTTTTTCGACCCAACTAAGCAATCGGCGGCACCGCCGCGCGTTGTTTCGGGCCGACGTGCAGACTACCAAAGATTCGCGGCCACTTTTCTCACGCCTGCGCTGCGACGGCGGCGGCATGTTCGCGGCCCGCTCGTAGTCGCTGCAGGCTGCGCTCTCGACCCAGCAGCTCGAGTGATTCGAACAGCGGCGGGCTGACTGACGCGCCCGTGACGGCGACTCGAAGCGGGCCGAACGCCTTGCGCGGCTTGAGCTCCAAATTCTCGAGCAGCGCAACCTTCAGCGCGTTTTCGATCGCCGCGGTGGTCCACTCCCCGACTTCCTCGAGCGCGACAAGGGCGGCGTCCAGGACCGCAACGGCGTCGGCCTTGAGTTCTTTCGCCGCGGACTTCTCGTCAAGCGCGAACTCCGCGTCGTTGAGGAACTTCAACAGGTCCCATGCGTCGCCGAGCACGACGATGCGTGTCTGCACGAGCTTCGCCGCCTCCGCGAACTGGGCCTCGTCGAGCCTCGTGTCGTGACCGTGGACCGCGAAATACGCCGCCAGCCGAGCGGTGAAATCGTCCTCGCTCAAGATCCGGATGTGTTCGGCGTTGAGTGCGTCCGCCTTTTTCTGATCGAACCGGGCCGGATTGGAGTTGACGTCGACGACGTCGAACGCAGCCACCATCTCGTCGAGGCTGAATACGTCATGATCCTCGGCGATACCCCAGCCCAGCAGCGCCAGGTAGTTCAGCAGCCCCTCCGGTATGAAGCCACGCTCGCGGTGGATGAAGAGGTTCGACTGTGGATCGCGCTTGGACAGCTTCTTGTTGCCATCTCCGAGAACACTTGGCAGGTGGGCGAACTCGGGCACCCGGTCGGCAACACCGATGCGAATCAGCGCTTGGTACAGCGCAATCTGGCGCGGTGTACTCGGAAGCAGATCCTCGCCGCGCAGGACATGCGTGATCTTCATCAGCGCGTCATCGACCGGATTGACCAAGGTGTACAACGGATCTCCGCTGGCGCGGGTCAGGGCGAAATCGGGAACGATACCCGCCGCGAATGTGGTTTCCCCTCGGACGAGGTCATTCCAGGTGATGTCCTCTGCGGGCATCCGTAACCGAAGCACCGGCCTGCGTCCTTCGCCGAGGAACGCGGCGCGCTGCGCGTCGGTGAGTTCGCGGTCGTAATTGTCGTAGCCGAGTTTGGGGTTTCGGCCCGCCGCGACGTGACGGGCTTCGACTTCCTCAGCAGTCGAAAATGCCTCGTAGGCATCACCGGATTCCTGCAACCGGGCCAGCACATCGCGGTAGATTTCGCCGCGTTCCGACTGCCGGTACGGCGCATACGGACCGCCGATATCGGGGCCCTCGTCATAGTCGAGGCCAAGCCAGCTCAACGCATCCAGCAGCGCCAGATAGCTTTCCTCACTGTCCCGTTCGGCATCGGTGTCCTCCAGCCGGAACACGAACGACCCGCCGCAATGACGTGCGTAGGCCCAGTTGAACAGCGCAGTACGGATGAGGCCGACGTGTGGTGTGCCGGTTGGCGACGGGCAGAACCGAACTCGCATGTCGCTCGTCATGACTTTCCTTTGCGCACAACTGGATTCGACAAGGATCCGATGCCTTCGATGGACACCGTGACGGTGTCGCCGTCCTCGATCGGGCCGACACCGTCCGGTGTCCCGGTCAAGATGATGTCGCCGGGCAGCAGTGTCATCACCGCTGAGATCCATTCCACAATTGCGCCGACGTCGTGGATCATCAGCGACGTCCGGCTGTCCTGTTTGGCCTCGCCGTTGACTTCGGTGCGCAACGCCAGATCGGATGGATCGAGATCGGTGACGATCCACGGTCCGATCGGACAGAACGTGTCATGCCCTTTTGCCCGGGTCCACTGCCCGTCCTTCTTCTGCTGATCACGCGCCGACACGTCGTTGGCGATCGTGTACCCCAAGATGTTCTCCGCGGCGCGCGCGGCCGGAACGTCCTTGCAGGGTCGGCCGATGACGACGCCGAGTTCGCCCTCGAAATGCACCGGGTCGGCGTCAACGGGCAGCTGAATGGGCACATGCGGGCCGACGATTGCGGTGTTGGGCTTCATGAACATCACCGGGTCGGGGAAATCTCCCCCACCCATTTCCGCTATGTGCGCCGCGTAGTTCTTTCCAATGCACACCACCTTGCTGGCCAGGATCGGCGCAAGCAGTCGCACATCGGCCAGCGGCCACTCCCGTCCCGTGAAGGTCGGCGTACCGAAGGGGTGCTCGGCGATCTCTTTGGCGACTGCCTGGGTCGGGTCGTCGGGAGATCCGTCGATGCTGACAAAGGCGACCCCGTCGGGGCTGGCGATACGTCCAAGGCGCATGCCGTCAGCCTAGTGGCCGCGGTCCTCGGCGCTGCGCCCACTCCCGACGCTTCAGCGTCTCAAATAGTGAGATCTGAGTTCAGATATATGAGACACCCGTGTAACCATGAAGCCATGCCCGCCGACTCGATCAGCACCGCGCGATGCTGGTCGATGCTCGTCATTGCGCTGACCGCGACGACGAGTGCCAACGTGTTCATCAACGGCGCGGCATTTCTCATACCGGCCCTGCAGCGCGAGCGCGGGCTCGACCTTGCCTCCGCGGGCTTGTTGTCGTCGCTGCCCGGTTTCGGTTTGGTGCTCACGCTCATCGCGTGGGGCTACATCGTCGATCGGATCGGCGAACGCATCGTGTTGAGCCTCGGTTCGGTGCTCATCGCCGCAGCGGCGTTCGCTGCCGCATCCGTGGACTCTTTGTTCGCGATGGGCGCGTTCCTGTTCGTCGGCGGAATGGCGGCTGCGAGCAGCAATTCGGCCAGCGGCCGATTGGTGGTCGGGTGGTTTCCACCGGATCGACGCGGGTTGGTCATGGGCATCCGCCAAACCGCGACGCCGCTTGGGGTTGGTCTGGGCGCCTTGGTGATTCCGCGGGTCGCCGACTCTTACAGCATCTCCGTTGCGCTGTGGTTCCCGGCGATCGTGTGCGCGCTTTCCGCGGTCATATGCGCGTTGTTCGTGATCGATCCGCCGCGTCCGCCACGCTCCGAGGCCCCGCCCGAGCACCTGACGAACCCCTATCGGGCGTCGTCGGTGTTGACCCGGATACACGCTGTCTCCGTACTGCTGGTGGTACCTCAAGCGGTGCTGTGGACATTCGCACTGGTGTGGTTGATGACCGACCGTGGGTGGTCGGCAGCGTCAGCGGGCGCGCTCGTCACGGTGGCGCAGGTGCTTGGCGCAGGTGGTCGAATCGCCGCCGGCCGTTGGTCTGATGTGACGGGTTCGCGGCTGAGGCCGATCCGCACCATCGCGCTGGCGGCCGCCGCCGCGATGGGCCTGTTGGCGTTGACCGACTGGCTCAGTTCACCAGTCAGTGTCGCCATCATGGTTATCGCGTCGGTGATCACCGTGTCGGACAACGGGTTGGCATTCACCGCCATTGCCGAGATCGCCGGACCGTTCTGGAGTGGACGGGCATTGGGTATGCAGAACACCAGCCAGCTCTTCGCCTCCGCCGCTTCGGCCCCGCTGTTCGGCGCTTTGATCGGTGTCATTGGCTATCCCGTGGCGTTCGCCGCGTGCGCGGTTCTGCCGCTGCTGGCTGTGCCCATGGTCCCGGTCGAACCAGCAGCGGACTGAACTCACTCGCGCTGCGAGCTGCGCGGCAGCATGACCAATGCGGCCACCAAGAAGCACAACGCGCCGATGAAGGTACCCACGTTGGCCAGCAGGGCATCTGCGGTGACGCCGGTTTCGCTGACGAACGCGCCGAGTGCGGACACCGCGAAGGCGACGCAGCCGATCATGTTGATCCACTCCCCCTGCCAGTCACGCGATTTCAGCTGGATGACGCCGACGATCGCCGTCACCGCGATCACGCCGAGGACACCGCTGATCAGAAACGCGAGAGACCCCAACGCGTCCGGTGCCCACACGAGGCGGCGCTCCGGTTTGACCGCGTGGGCCCACAGGGCGGAACCGGTACTGATGTTGAACAGGATTGTTCCGACGAACTGAGTTGCCGCAGAAAGCCATCCGATCCCCTTTGTGGGACCGGACAACACCAGCTGCATCCAGCCTGCAGTAGTGAAGAACCAGGAGCCAACGAAGCACAACAGGTTGGCGAGACCGGCACCGGCGACTGCGGACAGCCCCGGAATCGTCGCGATCGCGAACAGCGACGAGCCGACGGCGAACAGCCAGCACTGCCGACTGAGGGTCGCAACGCGACTAGAGATTTGACGCGATCCGATCACCGATCTCGGTGGTGGACCGCTTCTCGTCGCCGCGCGTGGCCAAATGCTGCTCGACGGCCTTGTCGACGCGGGCGGCCGCATTGAGTTCACCGGCGTGCGAGAGCAACAACGCTACCGACATGATCGCCGCGGTGGGATCGGCGATGCCCTGCCCCGCGATGTCGGGCGCACTGCCGTGGACCGGTTCGAACATCGACGGGTTCGTGCGCGTCGCATCGATGTTGCCGCTCGCCGCCAGTCCGATGCCGCCACACACCGCGGCGGCCAGGTCGGTGACGATGTCGCCGAACAGGTTGTCGGTGACGATGACGTCGAACCGGCCTGGATCGGTGACGAGGTGAATGGTGGCGGAGTCGACGTGCTGATACGCGACCTCGACGTCGGGGTACTCGGCGCCGATCTCTTGCACAGTGCGCCACCAGAGTGCGCCTGCATAGGTAAGGACATTGTTCTTGTGCACCAAGGTCAGCTGCTTGCGTCGCTTCGCAGCGCGACCGAACGCGTCGTGCACAACCCGTCGCACACCGAACGCGGTGTTGACGCTGACCTCGGTGGCGATTTCGTGAGGAGTGCCCACCCGGATCGCGCCCCCGGTACCCGTGTACGGGCCCTCGGTGCCTTCGCGGACCACGACGAAATCGATCTCCGGGTTTCCGGCCAGCGGACTGCTGACCCCCGGATAGAGCCTGGCGGGACGCAGGTTGATGTGGTGGTCGAGTTCGAACCGGATTCTCAGCAGCAGACCGCGTTCCAGTAGACCGCTGGGAACCGACGGATCGCCGATCGCGCCGAGCAGAATCGCGTCGTGCGCGCGGAGCTCGTCGAGGACCGATTCGGGCAGCACCTCACCGGTGGCGTGGTACCGCCGCGCGCCGAGGTCGTAGTTGGTCTTCTCCACTCCGGGCACGACGGCGTCGAGCACCTTGACCGCCTCGTCGACGACCTCCGGGCCGATGCCATCGCCTGCGATGACCGCCAGTTTCACGTCAGATCCACCACTTCCAGCAGCTTGGCGCCGACGGCCGCGCTGATCGCGGCGCGGACATCCTCCGGCACATCACGGTCGATGCGCAGCAGGATCGTCGCGCCCGGCCCCTCGGCATCCTCGCTGAGTTGGGCGGCATGGATGTTGATGTCGGCCGTGCCCAGCAACGTGCCGATCTTGCCGAGCGTGCCGGGCTGGTCGATGTAGTTGACGATCAGGTAGACGCCCTCGGCGCGCAGATCGAAGTTGCGACCGTTGATCTGCACGATCTTCTCGACCAGTTGCGGACCTGACAGTGCACCGGACACGTTGGCAACCGAACCGTCTGAGTAAACCGCGCGGACGTCGACGACGCTGCGGTGGTTCGGGCTCTCCGTGGCGGTGCTGATGTCGGCCTCGACACCGCGCTCGGCGGCGAGGGCCGGCGCGTTGACGAACGTCACCGGATCCTCGATGACGGCGCTGAACAACCCGCGCAGCGCTGAAAGGCGCAGAATGTCAACATCTTCGGCGGCGAGCTCGCCACATACGTGGACCGACACCGACACCGGGAATTCGTCGGACAGCACCCCGACGAGCAGGCCCAGCTTGCGGACCAGATCCAGCCACGGCGCGACCTCCTCGCCGACGACACCGCCGCCGACGTTCACCGCGTCGGGCACGAACTCGCCAGCCAGCGCGAGCTTCACGCTTTCGGCGACGTCGGTACCCGCCCGGTCTTGCGCCTCTGCGGTCGACGCGCCCAGGTGTGGCGTCACCACCACCTGGGCCAGTTCGAAAAGCGGGCTGTCCGTGCACGGTTCGGTGGAGAACACGTCAAGGCCTGCACCGCGCACATGGCCGCTGTTGATCGCGTCCGCGAGCGCGGCCTCATCGATCAGGCCGCCACGTGCCGCATTCACGATGATCACCCCGGGCTTGGTCCTGGCCAGCGCGTCCTTGTCGATCAGGCCTGCTGTCTCCTTCGTCTTGGGCAGGTGCACCGAGATGAAGTCGGCGCGGCCCAACAACTCGTCGAGGCTGAGTAGCTCGATACCCAGCTGGGCTGCGCGTGCCGCGGATACATACGGGTCGTACGCCACGACGTGCGTGCCGAACGCGGCCAGCCGCTGAGCGACCAACTGGCCGATTCGCCCGAGACCAACGACGCCGACGGTCTTGCCGAAGATCTCGGTGCCGGAGAACGAAGAGCGTTTCCAGGTGTGCTCGCGCAGTGTCGCGTCGGCGGCAGGGATCTGGCGCGCCGCCGACAGCATGAGCGCCAGTGCGTGCTCGGCCGCGCTGTGGATATTGGAGGTCGGCGCATTGACCACGAGGACGCCGCGGGCGGTGGCCGCGTCGACGTCGACGTTGTCGAGACCGACGCCGGCGCGGGCGACGATCTTGAGTTTCGAGGCCGCGGCAAGCACCTCGGCGTCGACCGTGGTCGCCGAGCGCACCAGGAGCGCGTCGGCTTCGGGCACCGCGGCCAGTAACTTCTCTCGGTCCGGACCGTCGACCCACCGCACTTCCACTTGGTCACCCAGTGCGGCCACGGTCGACTCCGCCAGCTTGTCTGCGATCAATACAACGGGCAGGCTCACGCGGTCAGCCTAATGGGCTGTAATTGAGCGGTGGACGTCACCGTGGTCGGCAGTGGACCCAATGGCTTGGCCGCCGCCGTAATCTGCGCGCGCGCCGGTCTGTCGGTGCAGGTGTTCGAGGCACAGCCGACGCTGGGCGGCGGTGCGCGGACCCTGGCCGATCCCGAGTACACCGGCATAGCCCACGACATCTGCTCGGCCGTGCACCCGCTCGCCCTCGCATCGCCATTCCTGGCCGCATTCGATCTGCCCTCCCGCGGGGTGGACTTGAAGGTGCCCGCCGTCTCGTACGCCAACCCCCTCCCCGGTAGGCCGACGGCGATCGGGTATCACGATCTCGACCGCACCTGCGCGGAGCTGCTCGACGGAGATTCGTGGCGGCGGCTACTCGGCCCACTCACCGGCCGCGATGACGGTGTCGTCGACTTTCTCCTCGGAGACAAACGTTCGATCCCGCGCGATCCGATTGCCGCGGCCTTCATAGCGCGCAACATGCTCGAGCAGGGCACGCCGCTGTGGGGCAGGCTCGCGGGTCCAGACGCGCGGGCGTTGTTCACCGGCGTTGCCGCGCATGCCATCAACCGGATGCCGTCCTTCGTCACCACCGGGGCGGGCCTGATGCTGGCCACCCTCGCGCACACCGTCGGCTGGCCCATCCCGGTCGGCGGCAGTCAGGCCATCCCCGACGCCCTGATCGCCGACCTGCGCGCGCACGGCGGCGTCATCAGGGCGGGCGAAGAGGTCACCCAACCGCCGGGCGGCGTAGTGCTATTCGACACCGCCCCCACGGCGCTGCTGTCGATCTACCGGCACACTATCCCCACGCGATATGCAAAAGCTCTGCAGCGCTACAGGTTTGGCCCGGGGGTGGCCAAGGTGGATTTCGTGCTGTCCGACGAAATTCCATGGGCGGACCGGCGTGCGGCGGAAGCGCCGACTCTGCACATGGGTGGCAGCCGGGAGCAGATGGCGCTCGCGGAAAAGGAGATCGCGGCCGGCAGGCATCCGGACTGGCCGATGGTGCTCGCTTCGCTGCCCCACCTCGCCGACCCGAGCCGTATCGATGCGCAGGGACGCAGACCGCTGTGGACGTATGCGCATGTGCCGCATGGTTCGCCCGTCGACCAGGCCGAAGCGATCACCGGGATCTTCGAGCGGTTCGCACCCGGATTCCGCGACATCGTCGTCGCAGTGCGATCGGTACCGGCGTCACGATTGGCCGAGCACAACGCCAACCTCGTCGGCGGTGACATCGGCGTGGGCGGCAACACCCTGCTGCATGCGCTGGCCGGACCGACGCCGCGGGTGAACCCGTGGACGACACCGATTCCGAAGGTCTACCTGTGCTCGTCGGCAACTCCCCCCGGCGGCGGCGTGCACGGCATGGCCGGCTTGTATGCAGCTCGCACGATGCTGCGTCGCGAATTCGGCATCAAGTCCTTGCCGCAACTCTCGCCATAGCCTGTTTTGTCGGGAATCGCCGGGGTACACCCGCGATATGAGTTCGGATTTTCACAAGGGCGACAAGGTCCAGTGGAGCAGCCACGGAAGTACCGTCACCGGGACTGTCGAGGAGAAGATCACCAGCGATACCGAGACGGCGGGACGAACGGTGCGCGCATCACCGGATGAACCGCAGTACCGGGTGCGCAGCGACAAGAGTGGGCGCGACGCCGTACACAAACCCGACGCATTGAAACGGGCGAAGTAGGCATCATGGCTGACGACAACGCCGCCACCTGGAGCGAGTTTCGCAATACCGTGAACATGACCGCCGCGAAACTCGAAAAGTGGCTCGACACAGACGAATCCAAAGCCGTAGGACAAAAATCCGGCGGGGAGTCCACAGGCCATGCCAGTGGGAGGCGGATCGTGAAGTTACTCCGATCCGACAAGTCGGATCTGAGCGACGACGACTACAGCCATATGCGCAAAGTAGTCGGTTACACGCACCGGCACTTGGCTCAGCGTCCGTCGGGTGACATCAGTGAGTCTGCGTGGCGATATTCACTGATGAACTGGGGACACGATCCGTGTAGTTAGTGCCCTCCCCACGCTACTGGCCAGCGGTCGCGAAGAAATCGACAGCCGCACGCAGGCTGTCCAATCGCGGCGCGTGCAGCTCCTCGATCACTCCATCCCAACCCGGCCCGCCGACACTGACCGACGCATGCGCTGCAAGGTCATTGGCCGTGCTGACGTCGGCGGTGTTCTGGGTCTGTGACCACAAGAGTGCCGCCACCGGTCGTCCTTTGCGTTGGACCGCGTCGAGTAGCGCAGCCCGCGGGACATCCGCGCCGAGCATCAACGCCCCGCGTCCGTGCTCGGCAAGCGCCGCGCGTAGCGCTTCCAGTGCCAGAAAGTGTGTTTCGCCGGACGTGCACGCGAGAATGATCGACGCGGAATCTTCAGGCGCGACGATGGGAAAGCGCTGCAGCGACCGGGCTACCGCCCACGACACCGCATGCTCGACATCGATACAGCCCTCGCCCTGGGCCTGCCGTTGAGCGATGTCGTCAAATGCCGGGCATATAAGTTGATCCCAGGTGTCGAGCACGCCGAAGTGGTGCAGATGGCGGTCGAGTAGAAGACCCGCGGTGAACAGATCGAAATCGAAGGCGGCGTCGAGCAGTGTCGTGGAATCACCACGCGCGGGTTTTATCGAGTCGATCGCGGTTCGCGCGGCGCTGCGGGGGCTCGCACCCTCGACGATGAGTTCGTACATCCGTCGCGCCACCGCGATATCGGTCTCGCTGTAGAGGCGATGACGACCCGGGCTGTGTTCGGACGGACCCACGCCGTAGCGCTGATTCCAGCTGCGCAACGTCGCGGTGGGCACGCCCAGGCGCTCGGCAACGACGCGGACCGTGTAGAGGGGTTCGTCCGCGTTGGCGAGCTCACGCTTTCTGGAAGTTCTCAACCCCGACAGAATAAGACTTCAAACTGGGCAGATCGAGATTCAATGCATAATCGATGCAAATCTTTTTCGGATCGGTGTTTCGCCTGATATTTGGGGTATCCCGTCCAGCGTGACCGCGCCCGACGACGCCCGGCGACCAGTTGGACTTGACGATGCGACTGTCGAGGCCGTCGGTGAGGTGTCCGAAGCGCTGGAATTCGTCGAGCGAGCACGCGGTCACCTCTATTCCTTTCATCAGCTGATGGGCCATGGTGATCTCCTGCTCGGCAAAGCGTGCGACAAGCTGCGCGAGGCTGGGCACGACGCGGTGGCCGACCGACTCGAAGAGGATCTCGTCGGCCGCAATGTCCTGCACGGACGCTGGACGTTCCAGATCGTCGAGGAGTTCGACGACACCTACTGGTCGGTGTTCCGCGACCATGAACGACGCGTGCGCGAGGAGCTGCAGCAGGGTGCGCGTCACGTGTTCGAGGCGGAGATGAAGGAGCGTCGCCGTACCCACGGCAAGGCGGGCCACGAACGACATCCGTAGCGGCGTCACCACGAAAACGGCCGCAACCGATTACGGTTTGCCAATGACCGATCGGGAAGAATTGTCGTGGGACCAGTTCGGTGCCGCCACACGGCAACTCGCCTCCTCCGTCGTCACCGACGGTTTCGCACCCGACCTGATCCTCGCGGTGGCGCGCGGCGGGTTGTTCGTCGCAGGTGCGCTCGGCTACGCGCTCGACGTCAAGAACGTGCACATGATGAATGTCGAGTACTACACCGGCGTGGACGAACGTCTCGACGCACCGGTACTCCTGCCTCCACTTCCCGATGTCGCCGATCTGGGTGGCGCACGCATGTTGATCGCCGACGACGTCGCTGACACCGGAGCGACCCTGCGTTTCGTGCGCGACTTCTGCGCGGAGCACGTCGCCGAGGTCCGGTGCGCCGCCGTCTATCAGAAGCCGCAATCGGAAATCGATTGCGAATACGTCTGGCGCCGGACCGATCTGTGGATCGAGTTCCCGTGGACGGGCCTGCAGCCGACGCGGTCCTAAACCAAACGACGCGCTCGACCATTTGGCCAAGCGCGTCGTCAGTCTCCTAGCAATTTGTGGAGTCGCAGCCGCGCTCACCGCGGCTCACACTCCACAAATCACACGGTCAGGCGGTTTCGGTGATGGGCCGGTCGACCCAGCTCATCAGGTCGCGCAGCTTCTTACCGGTCACCTCGATGGGATGCTCGGCGTTGTCCTTGCGCAGTCCCTCGAGTTCCTTGTTACCGCCCTCGACGTTGGCGACCAGACGCTTCACGAAGGTGCCGTCCTGGATCTCGGTGAGGATCTGCTTCATGCGCTTCTTGGTGTCGGCGTCGATCACCCGCGGCCCGGACAGGTAGCCGCCGAACTCTGCGGTGTCGGACACCGAGTAGTTCATCCGTGCGATGCCGCCCTCGTACATCAGGTCGACGATGAGTTTGAGCTCGTGCAGCACCTCGAAGTAAGCGAGCTCGGGTTCGTAGCCCGCCTCGACCATCACGTCGAAGCCCGTCTTCACGAGTTCCTCTGTGCCACCACACAACACGGCCTGCTCACCGAACAGGTCGGTCTCGGTCTCGTCTTTGAACGTCGTCTTGATGACGCCGGCGCGGGTGCCGCCGATGCCCTTGGCGTAGGACAGTGCAAGCGCCTCACCCTCACCCTTGGGGTCCTGGTCGACCGCGATCAGACATGGCACACCCTTGCCGTCGACGAACTGACGGCGGACCAGGTGGCCCGGCCCCTTAGGGGCGACCATGCCGATGGTGACGTTGGCAGGCGGCTTGATCAGGTCGAAATGGATGTTGAGACCGTGGCCGAAGAAGAGCGCGTTGCCGTCCTCCAGGTTGGGCTCGATGTCGTTCTTGAAGATGTCAGCCTGGGCGGTGTCGGGCGCCAGCAGCATGATCACGTCGGCCCACTTGGCCACCTCGGCGGGCGTGTCGACGTCCAGCCCCTGCTCGGTGACCTTCGCGCGGGACTTCGATCCTTCCTTGAGGCCGACCTTCACCTGCACGCCGGAGTCGCGCAGGGACAGCGAATGGGCGTGGCCCTGGCTGCCGTAGCCGATGACGCCGACCTTGCGGCCCTGGATGATCGACAGGTCCGCGTCGTCGTCGTAGAACATCTCAACTGGCATTCGTGACTTTCCTTCTCTTTGACTCTTCTACTGATTGGGGATTACTTGACGGTGCCGATGCCACGCGGTCCGCGCGACAGGGACACCACACCGGACTGCACGAGTTCGCGGATCCCATAGGGCTCCAACACCCGCAGCAGCGCCTCGAGCTTCTCCGGGGTGCCGGTTGCCTCGACGGTCAGCGACTCCGTAGAGACATCAACGACCTTGGCGCGGAAAAGATTCACAGCCTCGATAACCTGGCTACGGGTCGTCGCGTCGGTGCGCACCTTGATGAGTGCCAACTCTCGCGCGACCGCATTGTCTTCGTCCTGTTCGACGATCTTGATCACGTTGACCAGCTTGTTGAGCTGTTTGGTGATCTGCTCGAGCGGTGAGTCTTCGACACTCACCACGATCGTCATCCGGGACATGTCCTTCTGCTCGGTCGCACCGACGGCGAGCGACTGGATGTTGAAGCCACGCCGCGAGAACAGCGATGCGACGCGCGCCAGCACGCCGGGCTTGTCCTCGACGAGCACCGACAGAGTATGGGTGTTGACGGTGCTCACGCGTGCCCCTCTTCATTGTCGAACAGCGGGCGGATACCGCGCGCGGCCTGGATCTCGTCGTTACTCGTGCCTGCGGCCACCATGGGCCACACCTGGGCGTCGGCGCCGACGATGAAGTCGATGACGACGGGGCGGTCGTTGATCTCACGCGCCTGCTGGATGACGGACTCGACGTCTTCGGCACGCTCGCAACGCAATCCGACACAACCAAGGGCCTCGGCCAGCTTGACGAAGTCCGGGATGCGATGAGAATGCGTGGCGAGATCGGTTTGGCTGTAACGCTCTTCGTAGAACAGCGTCTGCCACTGCCGCACCATGCCAAGGTTTCCGTTGTTGATGATCGCCACCTTGATGGGCGCGCCCTCGACCGCGCAGGTCGCGAGTTCCTGGTTGGTCATCTGGAAGCAACCGTCGCCGTCGACGGCCCACACCTCGGCTTCGGGGCGGCCGAACTTGGCCCCCATCGCAGCCGGAACCGCGAAGCCCATCGTGCCGAGACCACCTGAGTTCAGCCAGGTTTTCGGCTTCTCGTACTTGATGAACTGCGCAGCCCACATCTGGTGCTGCCCAACGCCTGCGACATACACGGCGTCCGGGCCGGCCAGCTTGCCCAGAGTCTCGATGACATACTCCGGCGAGAGGCTTCCGTCACTTTGCGCGCCGTAGCTCAACGGGTAGGTCGATTGCACCCCGCGCAGATACTCCCACCAGTTATCGGTCTTGATCGAACCGATGCTGCCGTCGCGCCGCAACACCTCGGTCAGGTCGGTGATCACGGCTTTGACGTCGCCGACGATCGGCACGTCGGCGTGACGGTTCTTACCGATCTCGGCGGGGTCGATGTCGGCGTGGATCACCTTGGCTTCTGGCGCAAAGGAATCCAGCTTGCCGGTGACGCGGTCATCGAAGCGCGTGCCGAGCGCGATCAGCAGATCGCTGCGCTGCAAGGCGGCCACCGCGGCCACCGTGCCGTGCATTCCGGGCATGCCCATGTTCTGCGGATGGCTGTCGGGAAACGCACCGCGGGCCATCAACGTGGTGACGACCGGGATGCCCGTCAGCTCGGCCAGATTCAGCAGCTCGTCGGTCGCCTCGCCGCGGATCACGCCGCCGCCCACGTACAGCACCGGCTTGCGCGCCGCCACGATCAGCTTGGCAGCCTCACGAACCTGGCGGTTGTGCGGCTTGGTGTTCGGCTTGTAGCCGGGCAGATCGATCTGCGGCGGCCAGCTGAACGTGCACTGCCCCTGCAGCACATCCTTCGGGATGTCAACGAGCACCGGGCCCGGGCGGCCCGACCGTGCGATGTGGAACGCCTCGGCCATCACCCGTGCGATGTCGTCGCCGTTGCGGACCAGGAAGTTGTGCTTGGTGATCGGCATCGTGATGCCCGAGATATCGGCTTCCTGGAAGGCGTCCGTACCGATCAGCGCGCGGCCGACCTGGCCGGTGACAGCGACGACCGGGATCGAGTCCATGTACGCGTCGGCCAGCGGAGTGACCAGGTTGGTGGCACCGGGACCCGACGTCGCCATGCACACACCTACCTTGCCGGTGGCGTGCGCATAGCCGCTGGCGGCATGACCCGCGCCCTGCTCATGGCGCACCAGGACGTGACGCAGCTTCTGCGAGTCGAAAAGCGGGTCGTACACCGGCAGCACGGCACCGCCGGGGATGCCGAAGATGGTGTCGACGTCGAGTTCTTCCAGCGACCGGATTACCGCCTGCGCTCCGGTGAGCTGGTGCGGCGCAATGCGTTTGGTTTGAGCCGAGCCGGGCTTGGGCGCGGCGGGTGTCCCGTTCGGCGCGGTCTCCGACTGCTCGGGCGGTCGCGTGGTGGGTGCGCTCACGATGTCTCTCTCTATTCCTGGTTGTTTCTAGGATCTCAAATCGGTGGTGGGGCAAGAAAAAACCCCCGTCAGCTGGGCTGCTGTACGAGGGTCGCGCGTCGATGCTGTTGGCTATGCCCGGGCGAGGGCTAGCGCGGCATCAACGCGCTTCCCAATTACTACGAGCATTCCCGGGGCCTGCATAACACTCGACGGTAGCCTCCGCACAGGTCACGGGTCAAATTCCGGGCTCGCACGGGTGACCGAATTTTCGGCACCGGCGCGCACAGTGCGAAAATGACGTCGTGAGTGCCGACACCGATCAGAAGCCCGTCGTCATCCGGATCTCTCCGATGGCCCATTTCGCGGTCGGATTCCTCACGCTGGGCATGCTGGCGGTGATTCTCGCCGGCCCGCCCTGGGTCGCACTCCTGCTCGTCATTCCGATCATGCTGTCTGTGGCAGTGGTCAGGTACCGCACGACCGCCGACAGCGCGACAGTGACGGCGCGTTCACTGCTGGGCAGCCAGACCGTCGGCTGGGACGACATCGACGGCCTGCGGTTCGGCCGGTCGTCCTGGGCGACCGCGCACCTGCGCGACGGCAGCGAACTTCAGCTCCCCGCAGTGACGTTTGCGACATTGCCGCAGCTCACCGAGGTGAGCGCGGGCCGGGTGCCCAATCCGTACGCGTAGCCCGTTATCCGAGCGGGTTGCCGCCGTTGAGCAGCACCCAAGCCGCCACACCCACAGCGATCGCAAGCAGCAACGCGATGAACGAGCCGACGAACGGCCGCCGCGCCCAGCCGCGCCCGGCGTCGAGTCCGTATCGGCCGGGACCGGTCAGGACGAGCACCGCGACCGCACCCGCGAGGAACACCTTGTACTCGTGGCCGTCGGTGAGGAACAGCGCCAGCCTGGCCTCTTCATGGGCCGCCATTGCTTCGGCGCATAGGCCGGTGACCAGGTATGCCAGCGCGCCGGCCGCTGCCACCGGGGTGAACAGGCCGAGCGCCAGGAGCAGACCTGCGGCGATCTGACCGAAGGTCGTGACGTAGGTCAAGATGTCGGCGTACTTGAAGCCCATCGTGCTCAGCGAGTCGCCCCAGCCGTCCAGGCCGGGGCCGTCCCACAATCCGAAAGCCTTCTGCAGTCCGTGGACGATCAGGATCGCGCCGACGCCGAGGCGCAGAAGGAGCAGACCGAGATCCTGGGTGCCGCGACGGTCGTCGCCGCGGGCACCGGCGTCGATATCCGGTCCGTATTCGGCGGGTTCGGCTCCGTACGACGGGACCGCGTGCCGACCGCCAGGCTGGACGTACGGGAGCGGTTCGGGCTCGTTGAGCAGCCCGAAGCTGGGCGTTTCGGAGGACGACCCGCCGGCGTCGTACGGCGGGATCGCCGTGGTCTCGAAGTCGCCGGCGTAATTCGCGGACGGAAGATCGTCCTCGGGGTCGACCAGGCTTGCCGACGCGGGGCGCCCGGCCGAGTCTTCAGGCCGCTGCCACGCACTGGGGTCGTGGGGGTTCACGACCCCAGGGTAAGGGCACGTCACCTGTGAACCGAGGATTGGCACGGCGCTTTCGGCACCCTATTCGCGGGCCTTCCGCAGACGCGCCGGACGCATCTGCGTGGCGCGCACTGCCGAACAATCCGTAACCTGGCTCGCATGAGACTGAGCCGGCCGACGCGGGCTGTGTTCGCCGTGGTGTCCGCGGCGTTGCTCGTGGTGTCCGGCTGCGCACGATTCGACGACCTGCAATCGCAGCCGTTCACGACCGAACCGGAGCTGAAGCCCGGGCCGTCATCGAAGCCGCCACCCCCGCCGCCGCTGCCGCCGAAGCCGTTTCCGAAGGAATGCCCCGCACCCGGCGTCATGCAGGGCTGCTTGGAGAGCACCAGCGGTCTGATCATGCTGCCCGACAGCCAGTCGGCGCTGGTGGGCGAACGCACGACCGGCGCGGTCAAAGAGGTGTCGGTGCGCGCCGAACCCAAGGTCAAGCTCGTCCTACCGGTCGACGGGGCCGGGGACGGCGGGCTGATGGACATCGTGTTGTCGCCGACCTACAGCCAGGACCGGCTGATGTACGCCTACGTCAGCACGCCGACCGACAACCGGGTCATCCGCATCGCCGACGGCGACATTCCCAAGCCGATCCTGACCGGTATCCCCAAGGGTCCTTCCGGCAACACCGGGTCGCTGATCTTCACGAGTCCGACAACGCTGCTCGTACAGACGGGCGACGCCGGTAATCCCGCCCAGGCGGGCGACCCTGGCTCGCTGGCCGGCAAGCTCCTGCGGATCGAGCAGCCTACGACGGTCGACCAGGCGCCGACGACCACGGCGCTGTCCGGCTTGGGCGCAGGCGGCGGATTGTGCATCGACCCGTCGGACCAGTCGCTGTACGTCACCGATCGCACCCCTACCGGGGACCGCCTCCAGAAGATCGCCAAGGATTCCAAGGTGTCGACAGTGTGGACGTGGCCCGACAAGCCCGGAGTCGCCGGCTGCGCCGCGCTCGACGGCACCGTGCTGGTGAACCTCGTCAACACCAAACAGTCCGTCGCCGTGCGCATGGCACCGGACACGGGCGCGGTCACCGGCGATCCCGAGGTGGTCCGTCAAGACCAGCACGGGCACGCCTGGGCCATGGCGGTCTCGCCCGACGGCAATGTCTGGGGCGCGACCATCAACAAGACTGCCGGTGACGCCGAGAAACTGGACGACGTCGTCTTCCCACTGTTCCCGCAGGGCGGTGGCTTCCCGCGCCAGAACGCCGACAACACCTGATATCGCTGCAGCACTTCGGTTTTCATGATTCGACGCTTTTCAGGATTCGACGAGGCGTAGTCCCACGATCCCGACGACGATGATCGACAGGAACAACAATCGCGCAATACTGACGGCCTCGCTGAACAAGACCATGCCTGCCACCGCGACGCCGACGGCGCCGATACCGACCCACACGGCATAGCCGGTTCCGGCCGGCAGCTGCCGAAGTGCCACCGCGAGCAGGACGAAGCTGAGCACCGCACCGCCGATCCCGATGACACTCGGCCACAGCCGGGTGAACCCGTCGGATTGTTTGAGCGCGATCGCCCACACAATCTCGAGCAGACCCGCGAAGACGAGCAGCATCCAGGCCATCGTCAGGCGTTCGTGCCGCCGTCGGCGGTGAGCACCGCGCCGGTGACGTAGGACGCGCCGGGACCGGCCAAAAACGCCACCACATCGGCGATCTCGCCGGCGTCGGCGAACCGGCCCAGCGCCGCAGCCTCCCGCTGATAGTCGGCGGTGTGGCCGTCGACGGGGTTCATGTCGGTGTTGGTCGAGCCGGGCTGGACGAGGTTGACCGTGATCCCCCGGTCACCGACGTCACGCGCGAGGCCCTTGGTGAAGCCGATGAGCGCGGACTTGCTCATCGCGTACAACGCGATGCCCGGATACGGCACGCGCTCAGCGAGATTGCTTCCGATGCTGATGATTCGGCCACCACTAGACATGTGCCGCACTGCGGCCTGGCTGGCCAGATATACGGCTCGGACGTGAATGTTGAGGGTGCGGTCGACCTCCTCGGGTGCCACGTCATCGATGACCCCAACCGGAAAAATGCCGGCGTTGTTGACGAGGATGTCCAGCCCGCCCAACTCCGCGACGGTCTGCTCGACCGCGTTCACCACCTCCTCGGCGGCGGCACTGTCGGCCTTGATGGCGACCCCGCGGCGGCCGAGGCCGCGGATCTGATCGACGATCTCGTCGGCGCCCTTCTTGGAAGAGACGTAGGTGATCGCGACGTCTGAGCCCTGTTCGGCCAGGCGCAGCGCGATGGCTGCCCCCATCCCCCTGCTTCCGCCGGTCACCAACGCGACTCTCGACTCAGACATCAGATCCTCCTATTTTGTGTCGTTCGATATATAATTAAACGAACGCGCTAAACTTGTCAATGATTTACCTGTCGTTCGATACATAAATGGAGGCGCGGTATGGCGACACGTGGCAGACCACGGTCCTTCGACCGTGCTGACGCCCTACGACAGGCGATGGCCGTGTTCTGGGAGCACGGCTACGAGGCCACGTCGATCAGCGACCTGACCGCCGCGATGGGGATCAACTCGCCGAGCCTGTATTCGGCGTTCGGCAGCAAGGAACAGTTGTTCCGCGAAGCCGTCGCGTATTACAACGACACCTTCGGAGCGACGGCCGCCACCGAGTTGCGTGAGCGACCCACGGCCCGCGACGCCATCTCAGCGGTGTTGCGCCACCACGCGGAGGTCTTCTGCGACCCCGCAAACCCCCGTGGGTGCATGATCGTGCTCGCCGCGAACACGTGCAGCGACGACGCCCGATCGGTACACGAATATCTCGCCGACTGGCGGATGGATCTCGAGCGCGACTTCCGCGCTCGCGTCGAACGCGGGATCCGCGAAGGTGATGTGCCCGCCGGCGCCGATGCCGCCTCGATCGCCGCGTTCTACAACACCGTCAACCACGGCATGGCGATTCAGGCCCGCGACGGCGCCGATCGAAACAAGTTGTCGGCTATCGCCGAATCGGCGATCTCGGCGTGGGACGGACTGACCTAGCTGCAGGCAGCAAGCACCAATTCGCGGACCCGCGCCGCATCGGCCTGACCCTTTGTCGCCTTCATCACCGCACCGACGATGGCGCCGGCCGCCTGGACCTTGCCACCCCGGATCTTCTCCGCGACATCGGGATTGGCGGCCAGCGCGTCGTCGACCGCCGCCTGGATCAGCGAGTCGTCGCGCACCACGGCGAGCCCCCGATCGGTCATCACCTGTTCGGGCTCACCCTCGCCGGCCAGCACACCCTCGACCACCTGACGGGCCAGCTTGTTCGACAGCTTGCCCTCGGCAACCAGCTTCACCACCGCGGCGACCTGCGCCGGGGTTATCGGAAGCGCCTCGAGTTCCACTCCGCCTTCATTCGCCTTCTGCACCAAGAAGTTTCCCCACCACGCCCGTGCAGCCTCACTGGACACGCCATGCTCGACGGTCGCGGCCACGAGATCGATGGCGCCGTTGTTCACGAGATCGCGCATCACCTCGTCGGAGATGCCCCAGTCGTCCTGAATTCGCCTGCGGGTCAACCACGGTAGCTCGGGAATGGTGCCGCGCAGGCGCTCGACGAGTTCGGCGCTCGGCGCGACGGGTTCGAGGTCGGGCTCCGGAAAATACCGGTAGTCCTGCGCGGTCTCCTTGCTGCGGCCAGCGGTGGTGTGGCCGGCCTCGTGGAAGTGCCGCGTCTCCTGCGTGATCGTGCCGCCCGCGTCGAGAACTGCCGCCTGACGCCGCATCTCGTACCGAACGGCGACCTCGACGCTCTTGAGTGAGTTCACATTTTTGGTCTCGGTGCGTGTGCCGAACTCGGTGGCACCCTTGAGCTTCAGCGATAGGTTCGAGTCGCAGCGCATAGAGCCCTGGTCCATCCGGACGTCCGAAACTCCTAGGGCGCGCAACAGATCCCGCAATGCGGTCACGTACGCTCTCGCGATTTCCGGCGCCCGCTCGCCGGTGCCCTCGATGGGCTTGGAGACGATCTCGATCAGCGGTACGCCGGCGCGGTTGTAGTCGAGCAGGGAGGTGGTTGCACCTTCGATGCGGCCGGTGTCGCTGCCGAGGTGCGTCAGCTTGCCGGTGTCCTCCTCCATGTGCGCGCGTTCGATATCCACGCGCCAGGTGGTGCCGTCCTCGAGGGGCACGTCGAGGTAACCGTTGACGGCGATCGGCTCGTCGTACTGGCTGATCTGGTAGTTCTTCGGCTGGTCCGGGTAGAAGTAGTTCTTCCTCGCGAACCGTCCCCACGGAGCGATGTCACAGTTCAACGCGAGTCCGATCCGGATCGCTGACTCCACGGCGGACTGGTTGAGCACCGGCAACGACCCGGGCAATCCCAGGCAAACGGGGCACACCTGCGTGTTGGGCTCGCCGCCGAACTCGTTGGTGCACCCACAGAACATCTTGGTGGCTGTGGAGAGCTCGACGTGGACTTCCATGCCCATCACCGGTTCGTAACGGGCGATGACCTCGTCGTAGTCGAGTAGTTCAGAGGCGGCGACAGTCATGCCACCGAGTCTAGTGAGCGGCCTCAGCCGAAGAACTCGGCGGCGTCGTCGTAGCGGCTCTGTGGCACCAGCTTGAGCTGACGCACCGCGTCGGCGAGCGGCACCCGGCCTATTTCCTGGCCCCTCAGCGACACCATCATCCCGTACTCACCCGCGTGAGCAGCGTCGGCGGCGTTCACGCCGAAGCGGGTCGCCAGAATCCGGTCGTACGGCGTCGGGGTGCCGCCGCGTTGCACATGGCCGAGCACGGTGACCCGCACTTCCTTGTTGATCCGCTTCTCCACCTCGACGGCGAGCTGTTGCGCGATACCCGTGAACTTCTCGTGACCGAACTCGTCAATTCCGCCCTCGCGCAACCGCATTGTGCCCTCGGCGGGTTTAGCTCCTTCGGCCACCACGCAGATGAAGTGGGCATCGCCGCGCACGAAGCGCTGCTTGATCAGCCGGCACACCTCGTCGACGTCGAATGGCTGCTCGGGGATCAACGTCATATGCGCCCCGGACGCCAGGCCCGCGTTCAATGCGATCCAGCCGGCGTGACGGCCCATCACCTCGACGAGCATCACCCGCTGATGCGATTCCGCGGTGCTGTGCAGCCGGTCGATGGCCTCACTGGCCACACCGAGCGCAGTGTCGTGGCCGAACGTGACATCGGTGCAGTCGATGTCGTTGTCGATCGTTTTGGGCACCCCGACGACGGGGACATTCTCCTCCGAGAGCCAGTGCGCGGCCGTCAACGTGCCCTCGCCACCGATCGGGATCAGCACATCGATCCCGTTGTCGTCGAGTGTCTGCTTGATCTGATCCAGTCCGGCGCGCAGCTTGTCGGGGTGCACCCGCGCGGTGCCGAGCATTGTGCCGCCCTTGGCCAGCAGCCTGTCGTTCCGATCGTCGTTCGCCAGCTGAATGCGCCGGTCCTCGAGTAGGCCACGCCAGCCGTCCAGGAAGCCGACCACTTTGGAGCCATAGCGCACGTCACAGGTGCGGACCACGGCGCGGATCACCGCGTTCAGGCCGGGACAGTCGCCTCCGCCAGTGAGTACTCCGATGCGCATCTGTCCATCCTCCCCTGTCAGAGCGCGGTTGGCAGCGGACCTCGCGCAACTTCATAGGCCGCCCCGACCCGATACAGCCGGTCGTCGGCCATCGCGGGCGCCATGATCTGGAGCCCGACCGGCAGATTGTCATCCGTGGACAGTCCCGACGGCACCGACATCCCGCAGTGCCCCGCCAGGTTCAGCGGCAACGTGCACAGGTCGAACAGATACATCGCCAGCGGGTCGTCGACCTTCTCCCCCAGTCCGAACGCGGTCGTCGGGGTCGCGGGCGAGATCAGTACGTCGACCTTCTGGTAGGCCTCGTCGAGATCCCGTGCGATCAGCGTGCGCACCTTCTGCGCCTGGTTGTAGTACGCGTCGTAATAGCCTGCCGACAGCGCATAGGTGCCAATCATGATGCGGCGCTTCACCTCTGGACCGAACCCGGCCGCCCGCGTCATCGCCATCACTTCCTCGGCGCTGTGCGTACCGTCGTCGCCGACGCGCAGTCCGTACCGCATCGCATCGAACCGCGCGAGGTTCGACGAGACCTCCGACGGCAGGATCAGGTAGTAGGCAGGCAGCGAGTAGTCGAAGTGCGGGCAATCCACCTCGCTGATCTCGGCGCCGAGCGTGGTGAGCTGCTCGACGGCGGCGTTGAACGACGTCAGCACGCCGTCCTGGTAGCCGTCGCCACGCAACTGCTTCACCACCCCGATCCGCACGCCCTTCAGGTCGCCCGCCGCGCCGGCCTTCGCCGCCGCGACGACGTCGGGCACCGCGGCGTCCACCGACGTCGAATCCTTCGGGTCGTGTCCGGCTATCACCTCGTGCAGCAGCGCGGTGTCCAGCACCGTCCGCGCGCACGGCCCGCCCTGGTCAAGCGACGAGGCGCAGGCGATGAGCCCATAGCGCGACACCGTGCCGTAAGTCGGCTTCACGCCGACCGTCGCGGTCAGCGCGGCGGGCTGACGGATCGACCCGCCCGTATCGGAACCGATGGCCAGCGGCGCCTGGAACGCCGCCAGCGCTGCGGCACTGCCGCCACCCGAACCGCCGGGCACCCGGTCGGTGTCCCACGGGTTGCGGGTCGGCCCGTAGGCCGAGTTCTCGGTCGAGCTGCCCATCGCGAACTCGTCCATGTTCGTCTTGCCCAGGATCGGGATGCCTGCCGACCGCAGCCGCGCGGTGACCGTCGCGTCGTAGGGCGACGTCCAGCCCTCGAGGATCTTCGACCCGCAGGTCGTGGGCATATCAGTGGTGGTGAAGACGTCCTTGAGCGCCAACGGCACACCCGCCAGCGGCGACGGCAGCGTTTCGCCGGCGGCCACCAAATCGTCGATCCGCGTGGCCTCTGCCAACGCCTTCTCCTCGGCGACGTGCAAAAAGGCGTGATACTCGCCGTCGGTCGCGGCGATCTGATCCAGGCAGGCCCGCGTCACCTCGGTGGACGACACCTTTTTGGCCGCGATCTTGGCCCCCAGCGTGGCGGCGTCGAGCCGGGTCAGGTCCGAGCTCACTCCGCCTCCCCCAGGATCCGCGGGACGGCGAACCGGCCGTCGACCGCCTTGGGCGCCTCGGCCAGCGCTTCGTCCTGCGTCAGGCAGGGCTCGACGTCGTCGGGACGGAACACGTTGACGTCCTTGAGCGGGTTGCCGGTCGGGTCGACCCCGGCGACGTCAACGGCCTGGATCTGGCTGACGTGGCTGAGGATGGCGTCCAGCTGTCCGGCGAAACTGTCCAGCTCGTCCTCCGCCAGTGCGAGGCGAGCCAGGCGCGCCAGGTGGGCTACCTCATCTCGAGAGATCTGTGACACGACTCCCAAGCCTAGTCAGGCAGGAGTCCGTGTTGCCGCGCACTGTCCTCCAACCGCAGCTGCTCCTCTCGCAGTAGGCGGCTGACGGTGCGGAGGTCGCGGATCTGTTGTTCCACGCGGGCGCGCTTGTCGGCGACGAGGCGGGCGCCGTCGGCGCAGTCGATGCCGCGGGCGCGCAGGCTTTCGAGCACCTCACGAATCTCGGCCAGGCTGAATCCGAGTGACTGCATGCTACGAAGCAGCTTGACCTGTTTGGTCAGCGACGGCGGATAGTCGCGGTAATTGTTGTGCCCTCGCGGAATCTCGCCGAGCAATCCCTCGCGCTCGTAATAGCGCAGAGCATGCCGTCCCACGCCGGTTGCGGCCTCTAAATCGCTGATACGCATCGCAACTCGCTTGACTGTAGACCCAACTTCACACTTTAACATCCGGCTACCGACCGAAAAGGAGCGTTACATGTATCTACTGGCGGACGCGGACGTCGACATCGCGTGCTCGGCCGCAGACGCGTTCGACTACGCCTGTGACCTCGAGAATTTCTCGGACTGGTTTCCCGGCGTCATAGACGTCGTCGCCCACAACGACGTGGCGTTTTCCCAAAACGGGCGTGAGTACCGCGAGACTGTCGATGTGCCCTTGCGCGGGCGCCGATCGGTGGGTATCCGGGTCATCGACGCCGAAGCGCCGCACCGGCTCATCACCGAAGGTGACCTATCGATCGTGCTGCCGCGCATGGAGATTCACCTCACCCAGTCGTCGCCGCAGGTATGCACGGTGCGATGGCGGATGCTCAGCCGCAACCCCAACACCTTGGCCCGCCTCGTAGTCCTGCCCATGGCGCGCACCGTGATGACCAAGCGGGCTGGGGCAGGTCTGCAACGGCTCAAGCAGCACCTAGAGAAGGTTCACAGCGACGGCCATCCGTAGCCGCCCAGCTGGACAAACGTCGCTGTGCGGCTTAGCGCGGGCCACATACCGGAGTGCTGACCGGCGGCCCCTGTGCAACAGTGTTGCGCGTGCCTTCGTATCTGCTGCGGGTCCAGCTGGAGGACCGACCGGGCAGCCTCGGCTCTTTAGCCGTGGCTCTCGGCTCCGTGGGCGCCGACATCCTGTCCCTCGACGTCGTCGAACGCGGGACGGGCTACGCCGTCGACGACCTGGTGGTCGATCTGCCCGCCGGCGCGATGCCCGACATGCTGATCACCGCCGCCGAGCAGATCAAGGGCGTCTATGTCGATGCCATCCGGCCGCACACCGGCCTGCTGGAAGCGCACCGCGAACTCGAACTCATCGACCACATTGCGGCGGCACCTGCGAAGGGCAGGCTGCAAGTGCTCGCCGATGAAGCGCCGCGCGTCTTACGGGTGGGGTGGTGCACCGTCGTCCGGCTGACCGAGTCCGGCCCCAAGCGCGTTGTCGGCAGTCACGGAGCTCCCGAGACACAGGCCGCCGAAACCCCTTGGCTGCCAATCGAACACGCCGAATCACTAGACGGCGGCGCCGATTGGGTGCCCCAGATCTGGCGTGACATGGACACGACGCTGGCGGCCGCCCCGCTGGGCAACTCCACCACCGCCATCGTGCTGGGCCGGCCCGGCGGCCCGCAGTTCCGGCCTTCGGAAGTAGCGCGACTGGGTTATCTGGCCGGCATCGTCGCGACGCTTCTGCGCTGAGTCAGGCTCCCGCGATGTCACTCGCAGCGGTCTTGGCGTAGTCAACTACTCTAGCCGCGCTTTCGCGCTGCCTCGAGGCTGATCATCACTGTTGATCACCTCGGGGGGAGAAGCCCATGTCCACTGCCATTCAAAATTCCGTCACGAGCACCGTGACCGATCGTCACGTCACCGCGGCGAAGAAAACGACGCCCGGAAAGCTGCAGGCGATTACTGCGAGCGGGCCGATCTATGCGGTGCCTGCCACCTACACAATGATTCCGCTCAGCTCAGCGATGGCGCTATACGGCGAACTGGCGGCCAAGGTGGTCAATCCGCGGGCCAAGGTCGTGTCCTCGCTGGCTGCCAGGGTCGAAGGAAAGACGGCCTACAAGGCGTGGGCCCAACAGACGTCTGCCTTCGCGTTGAGCATCACGCGATTGTCCCCAGCCCAGCGAGTCGCCGTCCTGCACGAAATACTGAACTACGTCCGCCATCGAGGAGTCGACGGCAACGAAACCGTCCTCGCCGCAGCGATCAACGGTGCGTGGCCATACCTGCGTCCCGAGGTTCTCGAGTGGAGTCTGCGTTACGCCAAGTCGGCGATTGCGCGCTCGACATTCACAGACAGAGTTCCTGTCGCGGTTGTCGACCCGACGACACGGGCTGTTGCGATTTTAGAACCGGGTGAGTTGAAGAACCAAGATCCGTTGGAGTGGTTGGCTTTTCACAGGTTGAAGATCGACGAGTGGCGCTTGTGGTTTCCGAACCAAGGCGTCGATGTTCCCGGCTTGGGCTCGATCGAGGACGCAGAGGGCTGGTTCAAGGATTCCGGCCTCGGCGGACCCGATCCTTTCAATGACCCGTCATTCAATGGGACACACGGCCTACCGAACGGACGCGGCCCGAAGGGACAAGGCAACGGCACCAATGGATTCGACTTTGGCTTAGGGCACGGCCCACTGGACGACCCATCCTTGACCGGACTTTACGGCGACTTGCCCGGTCGCGGCCCGAAGGGACAGCGCAACGGCACCAATGGATTCGACTTTGGCTTAGGGCACGGCCCACTGGACGACCCATCCTTGACCGGACTTTACGGCGACTTGCCCGGAGGTGCGAGAGGCGGCCGAAGCTCGGGCGGCGGTCTGCTGGACCGCTTGGGAGCGAACGGGATTGGCTCGCCTGGCGGTCCGCTGGGCTTTGGCAGCTCGCTCGGACCGAACGGTGGTGCCAGCCCGGATCGCGACGAACAGAAGGAAACGGGCGGAGCGCTTGCCGTCGGCGGGCTTATCGCGGGGGGCCTCGGTGGGATGGTTGCGGCGGGCAGCGCCATGGGGACTGGCAGCGTGATCGTCGGCGGCGTCGCTCTCGCCGGTTTTGGCGCGGGTCTTGTCATCGCTGGCGCGGTCATCGTGGCGGTCGCCGTTATCGCCAATGAGATGGACAAGGACCACACCAGCACTCGCCCGGGGGACGGCAACGCCCAACCAAAAGAGCAGAAGCCCGCCCCCGCAGAGCAGCCCAAGCCGGCAGAGCCCAAGCCGAAAGAGGATCCAACCCAACCTGTCGCCGAGAAAGATAAGTACAACGATCCATTCGGGAAAGGGAAGTCGCTTCCCTCTGGCGACGGAGAGGGCGGCGGTGACCCGACCACCATCTGGGACGGCGACGGCGGCGTTGGCCCGACCACCATTTGGGAGGGCGACGGCGGCGTAGGTCCAGCCTCGATCTGGGATGAGAATGGCGGCGGCGGCAATCCGACGACCGTCGGCGTTCGGGTCACGGGAACGACCGCGGTCGGTCCCGGACTGCGAGCAGCTGTGATGCAGGTTGGCCCGAACTTGTTCGTCTACTGACCTACGCCGTTGGGCCGGTTCCACCGCAACACGTACCGCGGTGGTGCCGGCCTTCGGTCTCAGGCTCCCGCGGGCACCGGATAGCGGTCGTTGACGTCGGCGTTGCTGTCCTTGCGCGCGCAGTGAGCGCAGCAGAAGATCGCGTCGGGTGTCTCGATGCCATGGCCCAGGATTCGGCACCCGCAGTGTGCACACTCCGGCGCCAGTTGCGCCGCGGCGCACTCGATGCTGTCGAATGTCGCGCTCTTGTCGTCGCCCCAGGTCACGGTGAAGGCTTTGTCGTAGTCGTTGCCGCAGGTATCGCAGATCGCCATCAGAACTCCTTTTATCTGTTCCCGTCGGGTTCCCGGTCCTCTCCACAACAAACTCACGCACCGATCCCCGCAGCCGTTCAGCAAACTGTGTCACCTTCGCGGTGAAATACTGTCGGCCATGAATGGGCCACAGCCCGGCTGGTATCCCGATCCCGCGAACCCGGCGCAGCAGCGGTACTGGAACGGAACAGGCTGGGCACTCGCCACTCCACCGACGAGCGTGGCCGGAGTGTTCGGCCGCGTGTTCGCCTACATGCTTGCGGTCGGTGTGCTCACCGGAATCATCAGTGGGACAGTGGGAATGCCGATCTTCGGCACCATCTTCGGGCTTATCGCCGGGATCGCCATCGGCATCGGGGTCGGGCTGATCGCCGGGGCAGTCATTGCTTTTGCCGCACGACCGTCCGTCGCACCCAAGACCTATCGCCTCTGCATCGACGTGACGCTGGTGGTGCTATACATCGCGACAGCCGCACTCGCCATCGTGTGGATCAACCAGAAAGCGCTGGTGGGCCCCCGGCCCGCGTACACGATGCTGGTCGTCGTCCTGATTGCCTTCATCGCAGTGCGGCCGCGATTCCGCCGCCTCGTGCCGACGCAGGCGACGCCCTAGACGGCGTCGGGCCCGTTCTCCAGCAGCCGCGTGAAGCCGTCCTCGTCGAGAACCGGGACCCCGAGTTCGACTGCTTTGTCGAATTTCGAGCCGGGTGAATCGCCCGCCACCACGTAGGCCGTCTTCTTCGACACCGAACTGGCGGCCTTGCCGCCGCGCGCGACGATGGCCTCCTTCGCGTCGTCGCGGGAGTACCCGGTCAGCGAGCCAGTGACGACGATCGACAAACCTTCGAGTGTGCGCTCGATGCTGGTGTCGCGTTCGTCGGCCATCCGCACACCGGCCGCGCGCCATTTGTCCACGATCGCGCGATGCCAATCGACGGCGAACCATTCGGTGACGGCCGCGGCAATCGTCGGACCCACACCCTCGACAACCGCGAGTTCTTCCTCTGAAGCAGCCATGATCGCGTCAAGCGTCCCGTACTCGGTGGCCAGTGCACGTGCGGCGGTCGGACCGACGTGCCGAATCGACAGGGCGACCAGCACCCGCCACAGCGGTTTCGCTTTCGCCTCATGCAAATTCACCAGCAATCGCTTGCCGTTGGCCGACAGGTTGCCGTCCTTGGTCTTGAACAAATCCGTACGCAACAGATCGGGGCTGCCGAGGGTGAACAGGTCACCTTCGTCGGTGATGACGCCGGCCTGCAGGAGCGCGACGGCCGCCTCGTAGCCCAGACCCTCGATGTCGAAGGCGCCGCGACCCGCGACGTGGAACACGCGCTCTCGCAACTGCGCCGGGCACGACCGCTGATTCGGGCAACGGATGTCCGCGTCACCCTCCTTCGCCGGCGCGAGGGTGGTGCCGCATTCGGGACACTGTGTGGGCATGACGAATTCGCGCTCGGAGCCGTCACGCAGATCGACGACCGGTCCGAGCACTTCCGGAATCACATCGCCGGCCTTGCGAATCACCACGGTGTCGCCGATCAGCACGCCCTTGCGCACGACCTCGGACGCGTTGTGCAGTGTCGCCTGGCTGACGGTGGAGCCGGCGACCTTGACAGGCTCCATGAACGCGAACGGCGTGACCCGACCGGTACGCCCGACGTTGACCTTGATGTCGAGCAGCTTGGTGGTCGCTTCCTCCGGCGGGTACTTGTAGGCGATCGCCCACCGCGGGGCGCGCGACGTGGAGCCGAGCCGCCTCTGCAGCGCGAGTTCATCGACTTTGACTACAACACCGTCGATTTCGTGCTCGACGTCGTGCCGGTGCTCACCCCAGTACGCGATGTGTTCGGTGACGGCGTCGATGCCCTGGACCTTAGCGGTGTGATCTGACACCGGCAGTCCCCACGCCTGGAGCGCGCGATATGCGTCGTGCAGGGTCTTAGGGCTGAATCCTTCCGTCTTTCCGATCCCGTGACAGATCATCCGCAGCTTGCGGCGTGCGGTGACCGCCGGGTTCTTCTGGCGCAGCGAACCGGCGGCGCTGTTTCGGGGATTGGCGAACGGCGGTTTGCCCTCCGCGACGAGCCCGGCGTTGAGGTCCTCGAAGTCGGCGACACGGAAGAACACCTCACCACGCACCTCGAGCACCTTCGGCACCGGGAATTCCTTGGTGCCGGTGAGCTTTTCGGGAATATCGTCGATGGTGCGAGCATTCAGCGTGACGTCCTCGCCGGTGCGGCCGTCACCTCGGGTGGCACCCCGCTCCAGCCGTCCGTCGCGATACACCAGCGCCAGCGCGACACCGTCGATCTTGAGCTCGCAGAGGTAATGAGCGTCTTGGGCAGCGGTGGGACCGATCTCTCCTTGAATTCTTGTCGTCCACGCCGTGAGTTCGTCGGGGGTGAACACGTTGTCCAGCGACAGCATCCGCTCCAGGTGATCGGCGGACGTGAAGTCGGTGGCGAAGCCGGCGCCGCCGACCAGTTGCGTTGGCGAGTCAGGGGTGCGCAGCTCCGGGTGACCGTCTTCGAGCGCCTGCAGTTCCCGCAGCAGCGTGTCGAACTCGGCGTCGGAGATGACCGGGGCGTCGCGGACGTAATAGCGGAACTGATGGCCCCGCACCTCGTCGGCCAGCTCTTGCCAGCGGCGGCGCACATCGGCGTCCGGGGCGTCTTCTGACTGTTCGGCCAGCGCGGTCTTCGCATCAGGGGTCGCCTTCGGGCTCACTCTCGCAGGCTAGCCGAGGCCCCAGACACGTCCGGACACGTCTCGGCGGGCAGATACTCTGACCGCATGCCGCATCCGGTGATGTTCCGCGACGACGACCCGGTGCTTGCGAAGGTGCGCACCATCGCCCTGGACTTCCCGGAGGCATACGAAAAGGTGTCGCACGGCAGGCCGTCGTTCTTCGTCACGAAGATGTTCGTGATGTACGGCGGGAGCGTCAAACCGGCGACCAAGGGTGCCGACTACACCCAGTACCCCAAGTCGATCATGGTCAAAGTCGACGAGAGCGACCGTCGGGCGCTCGAACAGGATCGACGCTTCTTCTTCCCCGCCTACCTGGGGCCCGCGGGCTGGCTGGGCCTGGATCTCGCCGCGACGAAGAAGCCCGATTGGGGCGAGGTCACCGAACTGATCGACGCGTCGTATCGGTTGACCGCACCCAAGAAGCTCATCGCGCGCCTCGACGAAGCTTGACCCGCCACCGGCCGGTCATGGTTCGATACGGGCCATGAGCTTCGCGAGCCCGTTCCCCGAAGTCGATATCCCGTCTTCAAGCGTCTACGACTTCCTGTTCGACCGCATCGACGAGGCCGACCTGGACCGAGTCGCTCTCGTCGATGCGAAGTCGGGCAGGGAGACCACCTACCGCGAGATGATCGCGCGGGTCGACGCGTTCGCCGGGGCGCTGACCGGGCGAGGCATCGGCGTCGGGGATGTCGTCGGACTGCTCTCGCCGAACAGTTCGGGATTCGCCGTCGCGTTCCACGGCATCCTTCGCTCGGGCGCGACCGCCACGACCATCAACGCGTTGTTCACCGCCAAGGACATTGCCAAGCAGCTGACCGACTCGAACGCCAAAATGCTGGTGACCGTCACGCCGCTGCTAGCGCAGGCGAAGGAAGCGGCCGCAGCGGTCGGGCTGGCCGCCAGCGATCTCGTTGTTCTCGACGGTGAGGGCCATGAGATCGCCGGCCATCCGAATGCCGCCGACCTGATGAAGCCGGGGCTGCCGGCACCCGACGTCAGCTTCGCGCCGTCGTCGCATCTGGCGGTGCTGCCATACAGCTCCGGGACGACCGGAAATCCCAAGGGCGTGATGCTGACTCACCGAAATCTGGTGGCCAATGTCGCCCAGATCCGGCCGCTGCACGGGATGGTCGCCGACGACGTGGTGGTCGCCGTGCTGCCCTTTTTCCACATCTATGGGATGACGGTGCTGCTCAACGCCGCTCTACAGGCGCGGGCACGCCTCGTCATCATGCCGAGCTTTGATCTGGGCGAATTCCTCGCCAACATCGCGAGCCACAAGTGCACGATCGCGTTCATCGCGCCGCCGGTCGCCGTCGCGCTGGCCAAGCATCCGCTGATCGGCGACTACGACCTCGGATCGCTGAACGTCGTCATGTCCGGCGCCGCCCCGCTGGATGCCGACCTTGGTCAGGCGGTCGCCGACCGGCTTGGGTGCCGCGTCGTGCAGGGCTACGGGATGAGCGAGCTGAGCCCCGTCAGCCACATCACCCCATTCGACGCGGGCGCGCACGACGTGCAGGGCAGAGCACCGTTGAGCTCGGTCGGGTGGACGGTGTCCAACGCGGCGTCCAAGATCATCAATCCCGAGACGGGCGACGAAATCGATATCCCCGCAGAGGGTCTCAGCGAGACCGGCGAGCTCTGGTTCAAGGGGCCGAACGTGATGGCGGGCTACCTGAACAACGACACCGCCACCAAGGAGACGATCGACGACGACGGCTGGTTGCACACCGGCGATCTCGCCCAGGTCGACGCCAACGGCTGTGTCTACATCGTCGACCGCCTCAAGGAGCTGATCAAGTACAAGGGATACCAGGTGCCGCCCGCCGAACTCGAGGCCGTGCTGCTGAGCCATCCGGCGATCGCAGACGCGGCGGTCATCGGCGTCGTCGATGCAGAAGGCGAAGAGGTACCGAAGGCTTTCATCGTCACGCAGACGGAGAGCGAACTGAGTGCGGACGAGGTGATGGAGTTCGTCGCCGGTCAGGTTGCGCCGTACAAGAAGGTCCGCCAGGTGGAGTTCATCGAGGCGATCCCGAAGTCCGCATCGGGCAAGATCCTGCGCAAGGATTTACGGACGACGTAGTCTCTCCGCCGCGTGCGCAGCGCGTGCCTGCCGGTATCCGAGGACAGCACCCGCGGCCGGGATCAGCAGCAGCCCGGCCAGCCCCCACAACGGATCCGACCAGTCGACCGGCGGGGCGTCACCCATCTGTTGCGTCAGGACCGGGGCCGCCGGGAGCCGGTTCACCCATGACGGCGCCGGGGCCGGCGCGGGGGCCGGAGGCGGAGGTGGCGGTGCAGCGGGTGCCGGTTCGGACACCGGGGCGCGCCACTGAGGTTCGGGATCGCGCTTCTGTATGCCCGGCGTGCGCCCATTGCCGACCGTCACGCGTGGAGCGTTGAATCCCGCGTTCGGTGCACCGGCGCGATCCGAACCGGAACGGCCGGGTGCGTCCGCCGCGCCAAATCCGCCGAACACGCTCGCGTCAGATCCCGCCGAGCGCGATGCCGCGCCGCTGTCGCCAGAGCCGGCGGCCAGACTCGGCGCCAACTCCCCGACGTCGGCCGTGGCGATACGGCCCGAGCCGAACGTGACCTCCGGGCTCTCGACACCACCCTTGTCGGAGTCGCCATCGCCCTCGTCGCGCTTGCCGCTGTCGCCGTTGCGGTCGCCGCGATCCGAGCCGCCGCGTCCGTTGCCGTCGCCGCGATCCGAGCCGCCGCGTCCGTTGCCGTCGCCGTTGCCGCGGTCAGAACTGTGGCCTCGATCGGAATGCGATCCGCGCGGATCAGCGAACGCCACCGTGGCAGAGCTGCCCAACAGGAGAAACGCCGCGAGTACACCGGCAGACGCGGTGAGACGCGGGCCGAGTCGGGCCACATTTACTCCTGCGAGTGGCAAATATGAAAAGACCTGATAAGACGTTGTCGCCGATGCATTGTTGCACGCGGCGGGCGGGTAGGACGGACATGTTGGACGAACGCGCGAAGAACGTGACGCAGGCCTCTATTTTTTCTCGACGTAAGTCCGCAAGCGGTCAATTGCGCTGTCCCAGCGTCGCGACAACGCATTCAGGTATTCGCTGGCATCGGCCAACGGCTGCGGTTGCATCCGCCAGATTCGTTCCCTGCCGTGACGCTGGCTGCTCACCAGCCCCACCGCCTCCAGCAGCAACAGATGTTTGGTCGCCGCCTGTCGGCTAACCGAAACCACGGTGGTGACCTCCGTCGTGGAGCAAGGTCCGCCGTCACAGAGTCGGGTGATGATGCGTAGGCGATTCGCGTCACCTAGAGCGTCGAACAACGGCGCTCGGTCGACGGCGGACGTACTCACAGTTTCTCGCTGAGGGCCAGGTACTTGCGGACCAGCTCGGTCTGCGCCGACCAGCCTTCGTCGTTGCCTTCGAATGCCGACTGCCTACGCTCGGCCGGGAGCGCCTCAAACCCGGACTCGACGATGCGCAGCAGCACTCCGTCCGACATTTCCTCGAGGGTGAACTCGACAAGCGTCGTCGGCTCGTCCGAGGAGTCGGCACCGTCATCGACCCCGAACGGGTGCCAGCGGAACGCCAGCCTGTGCTGCGGTTCGACCGCGACGATGTGCCAGGCGTCCGCCTTTCCGGCGTGCGGTTGCTGCGCCTTGGCGACGTCCGCGTCGACTGTGGTCGGGGTGATGGTCCCGATCACCGAGGTGCCCGGCACGAACGGTCCGTCGAAGCGCACACCGAACCACCGACCGAACTCGTCGGCATCGCTGATCGCGCGCCAGACTCGCTCCAGCGGGGCTTTCAACAGAACTTCCTTCTCGATCCGATCTGAATTCATATGCAACCTCCTGGTTGCTTTTCACGCTAATCGCGATGGCTGGAACGTGCAACCTTTTAGTTGCGTATAGATCGGCTACCGCGCCCGCTGTTGATCACGCTCGCGGCGCCGGCGAACAAAGCGCAGCCCAACACGGCCGCGGCGAGAATGATCAACGGTGTCGCGTCCAGCCACCCCGCCTGCCGTGCCCACGCCGTTGCGGCCCACCCAGACGCAGCGCCGACGAGTCCCGCGGCAAGAAGTTCCGGCCATCGGTAGCCGTGCGACCACCGGACCGCCAACACCGGCAGCGTCAATGCGACAACCGCGACAAGCACCATCATCGCTGCGCGCACGGACTTCGCCACCTCGAAATGCTCGCCAAACGCGGTGGCCACCCCGAGAGCACCGAGAAGCGAACCCACCACGCTGGTCTGCAGCACCGTCAACCAGTTCGCAGTACGCGCGTGCGCCGCGGCGACCTGCTGCAAGCGCAAGTCAGTCAGCGACTGCGCTTCACCGACCCGTTCACGACATGACTCGAGGTAAGCGATTTCATGACCGATGCGGTCGTCAATCCATCCCGCAAGGGTCAGCTCCCAAGCGAACGGTGACGTATCGGATGTCGTGCCCTGCAACGGTTCCGGTGAGTACGCACGCAGGTTGTGTGCCGCGATCTGAACAGTGCGGCCCAGATCACGCAGGTGGGTGATGGAGATGAGAAGCCCCGCGGCATCGCCCTGCGCTCGTCCCAACCTGCTTTGGGCATCGATCAACTCATTGGCCGCTGCGCCCGACCGTTCGAATTGCTCATGGAGCGAGAACAATTCCTCCAAGCCAGTATCGAGTCTGCGTTCCAGGTCACGCAACGTCGAGATGTCGGTCTCGAAGACTCCGATCTCAAAGCGAAGTTTTATGGCGTGCATGAGAAAGCGCCCCAGCGCGCCGACATCGTCGGCTGCCGCGGACAGCCAGCACCAGTCTGCCAACTCGGCGGACGCGGTAGGCGCAGACAACGCGACCAGGGAACGGCCCCATGCCCTTTCCATCTGCCATAACGCGATTCCCGGCTGTAGTGCGGCCGAGTATTCAACTCCGGCAGGGCAATTCCGTGTCAGAATGGCTCGTGCGGTGTCCGCCGCCGCTTCCTTGTGCGGTTCAGCGCAGGCGCCCGCGTACACCTGAGCGACGCCTAGGGCGCCGGTCCAGTCGTCGTCTTCCACCGCTTCGCGCCAGGCGTCGTCCAGCTCATCCCAACCGTCGCCAGATTCCGCACCCAGCCTCATCATGACCGCCGCCACGTCGTGGGCGGTGAAGGCAATCGCGTGGCGCCGTCCGCCGACATCGGATTTGGCGGCGACGATCCGAAACCACACGTCGTCCGTCGGCATCTGTTGGGGTAAGTCCACGGGCTGGTCATAACCGATCAGTGCCTCCGTCACCCCGAGTTTCGACGCCGCCGACCATGCCTTGGCCAGGGCCAGTGCCGGACCGGTGACGTCAGGTCCGAGCGGTGCGAAGACGAAGACATAGAAGGTCGGCTCGGTGACAGCGGCTGTCACGGTCGCCCACCATGCGCGGCGAGACTCATGATGGTGCGGTTGGCCTGCTCACGGACCTGCGCAGGAGCCGGCATGAGGCGGGGCGGTTCGACTAGGGGCCGCGGCGCGACGGCGGATTCCGGTGCAGGCGGAACGCGTCGCCGTTTGCGCAGAATGTTGATCACGATGGCGATGGCCACGACAGCGACGGCGAGCGCCGCCAAAACCCCGGCGATCCAGAGGCTGCTGGTGCCTGGACCGTCAGTCGGCGGAACGCCCGGTGGCGAGGTGACTGTTGGAGCAGCTTGTGTTGCAAGAAGGGCAATCGCGACTAGCGCGACACACAGCGCCGCCAGTGCCAGAGTCACCCGCAGAGAGGCCCTGCCACGGCCTCCGCGAGTCACGACGGGTCTCGCGCCATAGACGGGCGGCGGAGCGCCATACGCGGGCAGAGGCTCGGGTTCGTCTACCATCCAACGCAATTGGACGAGTTCCCGTCGGAGTACGACTTCCTCGCCTGCACGCACGGCATCGTCGACGCGATTCAAAGTTGCCGCGAAGTCGTCCCAGTATTCGGCGGGTAGGTGCGTATGCACGACGCGCTGCAGCATCTGCCCGGTTTCATCGAGCAGATTCGCCGGCAGATTGCCCGCCACGGGCCGACTATATCGCCGCAAAAGCGCCTGGGCAGCGGTAATGACCTGTCTCGTGGCCGCCGCGATTTAGGGCTAGACCGCGTCCGGATCCTCGGCGAAGACGTCGGCGGCCTTCTGCGCGAGTTCGATCGCGGTACGAGCCCATTCCGAAGTGGCCCCCGCGAGCCCGCACGCGGGAGTGACGCCGATCCGTTCACGCAACACCGAGCGTGAAAAGCCAAGCCGGTCGGTCACGGCCACCGCCGCCTTGGCGACCTCCTCGAACGACAGGCGGGTGGCGGGCGCGGTCGCCGGAACCACCCCAAGCAGAACGGTTCGCCCGCTTTCGACGAACTCGCCGATGCCGTCGAGATCGGCTGCTGTCAGCGTGGACACGTCAACAGACACGGCATGAACAGAGCTGCGCTGCAGCATGTTCCACGGCAGCTCCGCGGCGCAACTGTGCAACACCACCTCGGCGCCCATGGTGACGACACAGTCATCGATCAGGCCGATAGCGACGGGTTCGTCCACGGGATGCACAGGCGTCAGACTCGTCACCCCGGTGAGCCGGCCTTCGAGCGCCGCGGGCAACAGGGGTTCGTCCAACTGCATGACGACCGAGGTGTCCAGACGCCTGGCGACCTCGGCCCGGTGCCGCGCCATGCCCTCGCCGAGCGAGGCGGCTAGGTCACGCACCGCGCCCGCATCCGTGATGGCGCGATGTCCACCGGATAGCTCCAGCTGGGCCGCCAACGTGATGGGGCCCGGCGACTGAACTTTGACGGAGCGGTCACCGCCGCGCAGACCGGCGTTCTCCCATGCCTCCTCGAGTGCGTCGAGGTCCTCGTTGAGCAGACTGACGGCCCGACGTACCACCGAGCTACGGCCTGATGAGATCCGGTAACCGCGTGGCACGGTGTCGATCCCGATGTCGACCAGCAGCGCACCGGTCCTGCCGATCATGTCCGCGCCGACGCCCCGGGCCGGCAACTCGACGAGATGCGGCAGGGTGTGCAATTCGCCGACGACGATCTCTGCCGCCTGGCGGGGCGACATACCCGGCCACGATCCGATGCCGGTGGCGGCGGCGAAAACACTCACTCGTTGAACAGTATTCGATAGGGCTAATCTCGATCGGGAAGGGGGAGGTAGCCATGCCCGTAGCAACCAGGCCGTTTCTGGTCTGGGGCGCGGCATTGCTCATGGTTGCGGGCTGCACACAATCGGTCACCGGCACCGCAATACGGGCGGTTCCCGGTCTCGACGACGATTCGCTGTCGCCGGTCGACGTTGAGGCGGTCGTCCTGGATCAAGCACAGATGCGGGCGATCACCGGGGCGGGCGAGGACCTCTCGATCATCCCGAGCATGGACGGCAAGATTCCCGTCGACGTCGAACCATTCGTCAAAGGTGCTCCCCCACAATGTGAATGGCTCTTTGCAGACTCCCAGACGTTCGGTCCCGATGTGGAGGAGTTCCACAAGACAACGTTCCAGAATCCGCCCGACGGCGCCCTCATCTCCGAAGGCGTGGCGGCCTACCGCAACGCCGAGACGGCCCGCGCCGCCTTCGCCAGTCTCGTCGGCCGGGTCGACGACTGCGGCTCAACCACTTTGGGGTCGACGTTGGTCGGCGAATGGACGAGCGCCCGCGACACGCTGACGATGCGCGCGGGCGCCTGTGGTCGGGACTATCGCGTGAAATCGGTAGTACTGGTGGAGGTCACGTTCTGTCACTTCTCCGGCTCGGTACCAGACATCGTGATGACGAACATCCTCGCAAACGTGCCGGAGTGATGCCGCTAGCGCGTGATGGTCGCGCTGCCGAGCACTTCGTCACCGTCGGGATCTGGACGATAGAGCACTATCGTCTGACCCGACGCGACCCCGCGAATCGGGGCGCGCAGGTCGACAACAACGCGACCGTCGCACAGTTCAGCGACGCCGTCACCGATTCCACCGTGTGCGCGCACCTGGACCTGGCATTCCACCGGGCCGGTCGGCGCGACGCCGGACGTGAACACAGGCTGCTCGCCGGTGAGCGTCCATACGTCGAGATCCTCGGCGTTCCCGACGTGCACCGTGCCGGTGTCAGCATCGATGCCGGTGACATATCGCGGCTGGCCGTCGGGTCCGGGTCCGGCGATGCCAAGCCCCCTGCGCTGACCGACGGTGAAACCGTGCACACCCTCGTGTTCGGCGAGCACCGTTCCACCCGGGTCGACCACGTTGCCGCGGCGGACACCGATCCGGGCGCCGAGGAACGCGCGCGTGTCGCCCGAGGGAATGAAGCAGATGTCGTGGCTGTCCGGCTTTTCCGCGACAGCAAGACCCCGGCTCGCGGCTTCCACGCGAATCTGGGGCTTGGGGGTGTCGCCGATCGGAAATACCGCGTGGCGTAGCTGTTCGGCGGTCAGCACCGCGAGAACGTAGGACTGGTCCTTGTCAGCATCGACGGCGCGGCGGAGCCGCCCGTCGGACAGCCGCGCGTAGTGGCCCGTCGCCACAGCGTCGAATCCCAGCGCCAGCGCACGAGCGGCCAACGCGGAGAACTTGATTCGTTCATTGCACCGCACGCAGGGGTTCGGCGTTTCGCCGCGAGCGTAGGACGAGACGAAGTCGTCGACCACGTCCTCTTTGAACCTGTCCGCGAAATCCCAGACGTAGAACGGGATGTCGAGCACATCGGCGACCCGGCGAGCGTCACCGGCGTCCTCCTTGGAGCAGCAGCCCCGCGATCCGGTGCGCAGGGTGCCCGGCGCCGACGAGAGCGCCAGGTGCACGCCGACTACATCGTGACCGGCGTCAACCATCCGGGCGGCTGCGACCGAGGAATCCACGCCACCGCTCATCGCTACGAGCACGCGCACTACTCCACGGCTCCCATACTCGCCAGCGCCGCCTGTCGCGCCCGCTCGACCGCGGCGGGCAAGACCGCCAACGCGGCCTCGACATCGGATTCGGTGCTGGTGTGGCCCAACGACAATCGCAGTGATCCTCGCGCGCTGGCAGGGTCGGCACCCATCGCGATCAGCACGTGGGAGGGCTGGGCCACTCCGGCGGTACAGGCCGAACCCGTCGAGCATTCGACACCCTTTGCGTCCAGCAGCATCAGCAGCGAGTCGCCCTCACAGCCGCGGAACGTGAAGTGGGTGTTGCCGGGCAGCCGACCGCTGCCCTCCGCACCGTTGAGATGTGCATCATCGATGGTCGACAGCACGCCGTCGATCAGGCGGTCGCGTAGTTCGGCGACGCGCGCGCTGTTGGCTTCCAGCCCCTCGACCGCTATCCGCGCCGCGGCGGCCATGGCGACGGCACCTGCGACATCCGGTGTGCCCGAACGGACATCACGTTCCTGTCCCCCGCCGTGCAGCAACGGCACACATGCCGTGTCGCGGCGTAACAGCAGCGCACCGACGCCGGTGGGTCCACCGAATTTGTGCGCGGCGATGCTCATCGCCGACAGTCCGCTCGCGGTGAAGTCGACCGGAATCTGGCCGACCGCCTGGACGGCGTCGCTGTGCATCGGGATGGCGAATTCGGCCGCTATAGCGGCTAGTTTCGTGATCGGCATGATCGTGCCGACCTCGTTGTTGGCCCACATGACAGAAACCAGCGCGACATCATCATGGTCTCGCAACGCGTCCCGCAGCGACGACGGTGACACCGATCCGTCGGCCTCGACAGGCAACCAGGTCACGTCGGCGCCTTCGTGCTCGACGAGCCATTCGACGGCATCGAGCACCGCGTGGTGCTCGACCGGCGTGGCGATGATGCGTCGCCGACGCGAATCGCTGTCGCGGCGGGCCCAATAAATACCCTTGACCGCTAGGTTGTCGCTCTCGGTTCCGCCCGCGGTGAAGATCACCTCCGACGGGCGCGCGCCCAACAGCTTGGCGAGCGTCTCGCGGGCCTCCTCCATGCGGCGGCGGGCGGTCCGTCCGGTGCCGTGCAGCGACGAGGCGTTGCCGACCGTCGCCAGGACAGACGTCATCGCCTCGATGGCAGCGGGGTGCATCGGCGTGGTGGCGGCGTGATCCAGATAGACCGGCAGTGCGCCGCTTGCGCGAAGATCATCTGGCGAGGTCATAGCCGTTCCATGGTAGCGGCCCCTGACCGGCCGGCCAGAGCCCGAGGTCAGGCGACCAAGGCGTGACCGTGTCCGCGGCGCGCCACGTGTGTCGAGTCGCCACGCACGGCCGATTCGCACCGGTTGGCCAGGTCACGGCGATCGGAGCCCGGCAGCTGCAGCGATTCGACGTGCACCCGCACGACGGTGCGCTGTGCGGTGATGAGCCGCTTGATCGACGCGAGCAGCGTGTCTTCACCGACATAGGCGGCGATGGTCGACGGCTGGCCGTCGCGACGGTGGTAGCTCAACCGCAGGGGCTGAACCGGCCTGCCCGCATCGACGGCAGCCTGGAACATCGCCGGGCGGAACTGGCCGTACGCCAGACCACACCAGGTCGTGCCCTCGGGGAAGGCGACGACGGTCTGTCCGTCCCGCAACCGGGTGGCGATCATGGAGACGACGTCGGGCAGGCGCCGCAGGTTGTCCCGGTCGATCGGGATGACTTTCATCAGCCGCGCCAGGAACCCGAGCCCGGGCCAGTTGATCATCTCGGACTTGGCGACGAACCGGCCCGGTAGCACAGAGCCGATCGCGAAGATGTCGACCCACGACACGTGCCCGCTGACCACCAGCACGCCCTGCAGATTGCGAATCGGTCCGCCGGACACCGTGATTCGCACACCCAGGCAGCGCAGCATCATTCGGCAGTAGCTTCGCTGCACGTGGGAGCGACCCGGCACGGGAATGGCCAGCAGCGGCACGGCAGCCAGCATGAGGAAGGCGAAGGTGGCGCGTATCGCGACACGCCAGGCGACGATTACACGCTGGCCGACGGGCGCTTCCGTGGCGGCGACGCAGCTCGCGTCGCACGTGGCGCGTGGCAGCCAGGGACTGTCGACGCTCATGACGTCATCCCGTCGGCCATCGCGCTCGCCGCACCGACCGATCTCAACCGCTTGAGGTATCTGATGTCGGCCTGGCGTTTGTCCAGTAGCGCCGGGAAGTCGCCCACCCCGAAATCCGGATCGTGCGCCGGATCACCGCAGATCTGCGCGCCGAGCCGCAGATAGCCGCGCATCAGCGGTGGTACGGAGACCCGCGCGGGTGCGTCGATGTCATCCAGACCTCTGCCGTCGACCGTCACCGGCCGGTACGGATACACCGTGTACTCCGCGGGGGCGGCGTGGCGGCGGCGCACGAAGTCACGCACGCCGCGGATCTGGCTGCCCGGCGCGGTGTCGTCGGCACCCTCGACGGGAACCGACACGCAGCCGGTCACGTAGTCGTAGCCGCAGCGGTCCAGGTAGGCCAGGATGCCCGCCCACATGAGCAGCACCACGCCACCGTTGCGATGATCCTCGCGAACCACCGCGCGACCCATCTCGACCAGCGACGGCCGCAGCGCGTCGAGGCCCTGTACCTCGAATTCGGTTGCGGTATAAAGGCCTCCGGCAGCGATCGCGCCGGGCGGCGGCAGCATGCGGTAGCAGCCGACGATTTCGCCGGAGGTGTCTTCGCGGACCAGCAGATGGTCGCAGTGCTGGTCGAAGCGATCGGCGTCGAGGCCACAGGTTGCCCCGGTGAGCGCAAATCCGGGCTCGGAGGTGAACACGTCGTGACGGAGGCGCTGCGCGGCTTCGATGAGCGCAGGGTCGGTGGACAGCAACAGGGTGTAGCGAGGCATCGATGTAGCGGATCCCGCGCGGGTGTCGATGTCGTCGGGGGCGATGAGTACAGAAGCTCTGCTCATGAGGGCACGGTCGCCCAGCTGCATCTCCGGATGGCATCGGGCGCGTGACGTGTCCGTGATCGCTAGGTGACGAGTTGGGCGTTCTGTGTGCAAAAACACACGTTTTCCAGCTGACCCAGGAGAACTCAGCTGTCGAGGAACATCACGTTCACCCCGACGGGGTTGCGTGGGGTCCGCAGCCGGTTGGCGGGAAATCCCGGGTCGGCATAACCCACCGCGAGGCCGCAGAGGATCTGCAAATCATCCGGTATGTCCAGCTGTTTGCGTAGGACGTCGGGAAAGTGGGCGATCGACACCTGAAGGCACGTTCCGAGCCTGCGTTCGGTGAGGGCGAGAACCAGCGTCTGCAGGAACATCCCCACGGCGAGGCTGTCCGCGTTCCCCAGATCGCGGTGCATGCACACCACCCCGGCCACCGGCGCCCGGAAGAACTCCCAGTTGCGCAGCTGCGCGGTACGGCGCCCGTCGGCATCGTCGCGGGCGATGCCCATGGATCCGTACACCAGCGATCCGATCTCGCGGCGCAGCCGGGCGAAGCTGTCGGGCAGGCCCACGGTGGCGGGATATCCGGTTGACGCCTCGGCCAGTAGTGCCTCGACCAGTCGGTCGCGGCGCGGTCCGGTAGCCAAAAATAGTCGCCACGGCTGGATGTTGGAGTTCGACGGCGCCCGCATCGCCAGCGCCAGCGCCTCGTCGAGAAGTTCCCGCGGTACCGGTTTGTCGCGCAGGAACATTCGGGTGGAGTGGCGTTCCTGGACAACTTTGGCCAGTTCACTGGGACGTTCGTTCACTACTTCAGCTTGGCACCGGAGGATGTGAGGCGAACCCTGGAAAACGCGTAGTTCTGCGGAACGCAAAAACCCCCGACCACTGAACGTGTCGGGGGTTTTGCGTGCGTTTGGTCAGCCCTTGCGAGCCTTCACAGCCTCGGTCAGCTGCGGCGTGACCTTGAACAGATCACCCACGATGCCGAGGTCGGCGATCTCGAAGATCGGCGCCTCTTCGTCCTTGTTCACCGCGATGATCGTCTTGGACGTCTGCATGCCCGCGCGGTGCTGGATGGCTCCGGAGATGCCCAGCGCGATGTACAGCTGCGGCGACACGGTCTTACCGGTCTGGCCCACCTGGAACTGGCCCGGGTAGTAGCCCGAGTCGACCGCGGCGCGCGATGCGCCAACGGCGGCACCGAGGGAATCGGCCAGTTCCTCGACCACGCTGAAGTTCTCGGCGCTGCCGACACCACGACCGCCCGACACGACGACGGTGGCCTCGGTGAGCTCCGGGCGATCGCCGGCGACTGCCGGTTCACGCTTCGTGATCTTGGTGGCATTCTCGGCCTGCGCCGGAACCTCGACGCTGACGACCTCACCCGCGCCGTCAGCGGGCTCGGCGTCAATGGCACCGGGCCGGACGGTGATCACGGCCAGCTCGCCGGTGGACTCGGCCTCAACGGTGTAGGCGCCACCGAAGATGGAGTGAATGGCCTTGCCGCCGTCCTGGACCTCCACGACGTCGGTCAGCACGCCGGCGCCGATACGCGCGGCCAACCGGCCCGCGATCTCCTTGCCGTCCGCGGAAGCGGCCAGCACCACACCGGCGGGGCCTGCGGACTCGACCAGCGAGGCCAGCACATCCACGTACGGGGTGATCAGGAAGTTGTCGGCGTCGTCGGACTCGGCCACGTAGATCTTGGCCGCACCGGCGGCCTTGAGGCCGTCGGTGAGGCCCTCGGCGGTGCCCGGCTTGCCCACCACGACAGCGGAAGGCTCGCCCAATTTGCGTGCGGCAGTGATCAGTTCGGCGGTGACCTTCTTGGGGGCACCTTCAGCGTGCTCAACGAGCACAAGTACTTCAGCCATGTGTCTTCGTTATCTTTCTGGGTTCTGTTCGGAGTCTGGGGCTAGATGATTTTCTGACCGACGAGGTACTCGGCGACCTTGGTGCCACCGTCACCTTCGTCGGTGACCTTCTCACCGGCGGTCTTGGGCGGCTTCGGGGTCGACGCGTTCACCTTGGTGCCCGCGTTGGCGACGCCCACCTCGTCCGCTTCCACACCGATCTCGGCCAGCGTCAGCGTCGTGACTTCCTTCTTCTTCGCGGCCATGATGCCCTTGAAGGACGGGAAGCGAGGCTCGTTGATCTTCTCGTTCACGCTGACTACCGCGGGCAGCGATGCCTCGACGGTGAACACACCGTCGTCGGTCTCGCGCTCGCCCGTGACCTTGCCGCCCTCGACCGTCACCTTGCGCAAGTGGGTGAGCTGCGGAAGGCCCAGGTACTCGGCCACGATCGCGGGAACCGCGCCGCCGACGCCGTCAGTGGCCTCGTTGCCGGCGATGACGAGTTCCGTGCCCTCGATCGTGCCCAGCGCACGCGCGAGCGCCCAGCCGGTCTGGACCATGTCGGATCCGTGCATGCCCTCGTCGACGAGATGCACCGCCTTGTCGGCGCCCATCGACAGCGCCTTGCGAATCGCCTCGGTCGCGCGCTCCGGGCCGGCTGTGAGCACTGTCACAGTGCTGTCGCCGCCTTCCTTCTCCTTGATGAGAAGCGCCTCCTCGACGGCGCGCTCGTTGATCTCGTCGAGCACGGCGTCGGCCGCCTCACGGTCGAGAGTGAAGTCGCCGTCGGACAGCTTGCGCTCCGACCAGGTGTCAGGGACCTGTTTGATCAGGACCACGATGTTCGTCATGAGTCTGGTTCGTCCTCCTCGAAGGGGCCACTGACCGGCCCGCACTACCACGTTTCAAGCAACCACCATCATGTTACTCGTAAGTAACTTATGGGGGATCGCACGAACACCATAGCTGGTCGAAGTTTGCGTTCTAGCAGCCCGTAGGCGGTGAACAGTTCGTTAGTGAGCCGTTTCACGTTAGCCTGCCTTCCAATGAGCGCATTCGTCACTGATGGTCCGGACCTGCCTTTGACCGGCGAACGCACGGTTCCGGGCCTCGCGGAAGAGAATTACTGGTTCCGCCGCCATGAGGTCGTCTATGAGCGGCTGGCCAGTCTGTGCGCCGACCGCGACGTGCTAGAAGCCGGCTGCGGAGAGGGATACGGCGCCGACCTCATCGCCAACGTGGCACGCAACGTCATCGGTCTCGATTACGACGACTCTGCGGTTGCCCACGTACGCGCTCGCTACCCGCGGATCGACATGCGCCAGGGAAACCTGGCTGAGCTTCCACTAGCAGACGAAGCGGTGGACGTAGTGGTGAATTTCCAGGTGATCGAGCACCTCTGGGATCAAGGGCAATTCGTTGCCGAGTGCCTGCGAGTGCTGCGCCCCGGCGGCGTGCTGTTGATGTCGACACCGAATCGAATCACCTTCTCCCCCGGCCGCGACACCCCGATCAACCCGTTCCATACCCGGGAGTTGAACGCTGCCGAGTTGTCCGAACTGCTGTCCGGCGAGGGCTTTTCGGTCGAATCGATGCTGGGCGTGTTCCACGGCCCGAAGCTGCTCGAGCTCGACGGACGCCACGGGGGCTCGATCATCGACGCCCAGATCGTGCGCGCACTGGCCAACGCGCCGTGGCCCGCGGACCTGCTCGACGACGTGGCGTCCGTGACAACGGCGGACTTCGACCTCGTCGACGCGCAGGACGGCGACCGCAATATCGACGACAGCCTCGACCTCGTGGCGATCGCGGTGCGGCCGTGACGACCCCCACGGTTCCGGGGCAGTTCACCCTGGTTCTCCACACCCATCTCCCGTGGCTCGCCCACCACGGCCGCTGGCCGGTCGGCGAGGAATGGCTCTACCAGTCGTGGGCGGCCGCCTACGTCCCGCTGATGCGTGTGCTGCGCAAGCTAGCCGCCGAGGACCGCCGCCACCTGGTAACGCTCGGCATGACGCCGGTGGTGACCGCACAACTCGACGATCCCTACTGCCTCACGGGCATGAACCACTGGCTGGCCAACTGGGGCCTGCGCGCTCTCGAGGCGACGACACTCGGTGATCCATTACGGCAGTTCGGTGTTCGCGAGCGCGCCGAGGCCGAGCGTGCCCTCGACGACTTCTCGACGTTGTGGGCTCACGGTGGCAGCCCGCTGCTGCGCGAGCTGATCGACGCCGAGGCCATCGAACTACTCGGCGGCCCGCTGTCGCATCCGTTCCAGCCGCTGCTGAATCCGCGACTGCGCGAATTCGCCCTGCGGGAGGGACTCGCCGACGCCCAGCAGCGGTTCGCCCACACCCCCGCCGGGATTTGGGCGCCCGAATGCGCCTATGCGCCCGGGATGGAATTCGACTACGCCGCAGCAGGTATCAGCCACTTCATGGTCGACGGCCCGTCGCTGCACGGGGATACCGCCCTCGGACGTCCGGTCGGCTCGTCCGACGTCGTCGCGTTCGGCCGCGACCTGCAGGTCAGTTACCGGGTCTGGTCGCCGAAGTCCGGTTACCCCGGCCACTCCGCCTACCGAGACTTCCACACCTACGACCACACAACGGGTCTGAAGCCGGCACGGGTCACCGGCCGCAACGTCGCCTCTGACGCGAAGGCGCCCTACGACCCCGTTCGCGCGGACAGCGCGATCGACGGTCACGTCGCCGACTTCGTTTCGCATGTGCGCCAGCGGCTCATCAATGAGAGCGAGCGGATCGGCAGACCCGCGCACGTCATTGCGGCGTTCGACACCGAACTCTTCGGGCATTGGTGGTACGAGGGCCCGGTGTGGCTGGAGCGGGTGTTGCGCGCCCTGCCCGAAGCCGGCGTCCGGGTTGGCACGCTGTCCGACGCCATCGCAGACGGCTTCGTCGGCTCCCCCGTCGAATTGCCGCCCAGCTCATGGGGTTCCGGCAAGGACTGGCAGGTGTGGGCCGGTGAGCAGGTGGCCGATCTCGTCCAGCTGAACACCGAAGTGGTCGACACCGCGCTGACGACGGTGGACAAGGCTCTGGGCGAGACGGACGCGCCGCCCGCCCGTAACTTCGTTGCGGACCAGATCCTGCGGGAGACCCTTCTCACGGTATCCAGCGACTGGCCGTTCATGGTCAGCAAGGACTCGGCGGCGGACTATGCGCGGTATCGAGCGCACCTGCATGCGCATGCCACTCGGGAGATCGCAGGCGCCATGGCCTCGGGTCGCGAGGAGCACGCGCAGCGGCTAGCCGAAGGGTGGAACCGCGCTGACGGTCTGTTTGGCGCGCTCGACGCAAGGCGCCTGCCCCGCCCATGAAGCCAATTCTTCGCGACCGTGCGTGTCTGCACACGACACGCCGACAAGACGCACCATTTGGCGCACTCTCGCGGAGGACGAGCGCCCGATGAAGATTCTGATGGTGTCATGGGAGTACCCACCGGTGGTGGTCGGCGGTCTCGGCCGCCACGTGCACCACTTGGCCACCGCGCTGGTCGAGGCCGGACACGAGGTTGTGGTGCTCAGCCGCCGCCCCACCGGCACCGATCCGAGCTCGCATCCGTCGACCGACGAGATCGCCGAGGGCGTGAGGGTTGTCGCCGCGGCGCAGGATCCGCACGAGTTCGATTTCGGCACCGACATGATGGCATGGGTGCTGGCGATGGGCCATGCGATGGTCCGGACCGGCCTGGGAATCAAGAACACCCGCGGCAAACCCTGGCGGCCTGACGTGGTGCACGCCCACGACTGGCTCGTCGCTCACCCTGCGATCGCGCTCGCCGAATACTTCGATGTGCCATTGGTTTCCACCATCCACGCCACCGAGGCGGGAAGGCATTCGGGGTGGGTCTCGGGTGCGATCAGCCGCCAGGTGCACGCTGTAGAATCATGGCTGGTTCACGAATCCGACTTGCTAATCACTTGTTCGGCGTCGATGAGCGACGAGATCACCGAACTGTTCGGACCCGGTCTCGCCGAGACACGGGTGATCCGGAACGGAATCGACGCCGCGCGTTGGCCGTTCGCGAAGCGTCGCCCCCGGACCGGGCCCGCCCATTTGGTGTTCCTGGGCCGACTCGAGTACGAGAAGGGCATTCACGACCTGATTGCGGCCATGCCCCGTATCCGGCGCACCCATCCGGGGACGACGTTGACGGTGGCGGGTACCGGCACGCAGCAGGCGTGGCTCGCCGAACAGGCACGAAAGCACAAGGTACTGAAGGCCACAACGTTCGTCGGCCACCTCGATCACGAGCAGCTCGTTAGTCTGCTGCACACGGCTGACGTCGCCGTGCTGCCCAGCCACTACGAACCGTTCGGCATCGTTGCTCTCGAAGCCGCCGCGACAGGGATCCCGCTGGTGACCTCCAACGTCGGCGGATTGGGCGAAGCGGTGATCGACGGTCAGACCGGAAAGTCGTTCGCCCCGCGCGATGTCGCCGGGCTAGCCACGGCGGTGCGCACCGTGCTCGACGACCCAGACCATGCTCAGAGCATGGCGACCGCAGCACGGGAACGGCTCACGTCGGCCTTCGACTGGAACACAGTCGCCGACGAAACCGCACAGGTGTACGTAGCCGCCAAACGTGGTGAGCGCGAACCACATCGGCGCCGCACCATCGTCGAGCACGCACTGCCCGACCGCTGATTTAGGCGTCGAACCGGAGCTTCTCGACACCCAGGCCATCGACCCCCTCGTAGGCGAAGCGACTCCACAGCCCGCGCATCTCGCGGCCGAGTCCGTGATCTACCGGATCCGGGTGTGGGCCCAGCATCGGCGCCTTCGACCACGCACTCGGCATGCCGAGCAGCAGCGGCAGATCCATGCAGTGGCAGGCACCCAAGGGCGCATCCCGTGGCGACCAGTCAAGCCGATACACCGCGGCGCGGCCCCCGTGGGAACGCCAGCGGCGAGCCAGCCTCTCCGCGGGCCCGCTGAACACTCGGCGGGTCATCGCCACCGCGGCGGCGCGCGTGCCGAGCTTCTCGAACGGTCCCAGCGCCGCCAGCCGGGACGCCTTCGCACTGATCGTGACGAACGGGGCGGCGTCGCGTTTGGTACAGCCGACGAAGAGGTCGACCGTGCGGGCCACATGCGCGATCCGGGCACTCACCGCGTTGGCGGCGGGAAGCGGGTCGACCCCCAGGCTCGGCGCGAATGCCAATCCGCTGATGAGGCCGAACCGTTGCGCTGCAACCAAAGACGCGGTCTGGGCGCGGTGTAGTTGTTCAACGCTCGCCACGTAAGGGTCGACGTTCCCCAGGGACTCCGCTGCGGCGGCTCGCATCGCCGCCGTCATCGCGTCGCGGTCCTCCCGCATATCCAGCGGCGCGCTCTGGATGATCGCGCGCGAGTACAAGCCGTCGGCGGCCTCCGAAAGCAGCAGCGAGTACACCGAGTCACCGCCCGCGGACTGCCCGAACAGCGTGACGCGCTGCGGGTCGCCGCCGAATGCGGCGATATTGTCGTGCACCCACCGCAGCGCCAGGAGCTGGTCGCGGAGACCGAGGTTGTCTTCGTCGAGGCCGAACGGGGTGCAGTAGCCGAAGATGCCGAGCCGATAGCTGACTGTCACCACCACGACGCGGCCCTCGGTGACGAGGTCGTCGGGGTCGTAGTTCGGGGACTCACCGCCGCCGGAGACGTACGCGCCGCCGTGGAACCAGACCATCACCGGCAGCCCGTCGGCATCGCTGGGCGCGGTGACGGTGAGCACCTGACAGTCCTCATTTCGTGCCAGGCCGTCGGTGACCGGGCCCGTCACGAACACCAGCCGCGACGGCAGCTGGGGACACACGGGGCCGCGTGCGGTCAGTTCGCGGAGTTCAGCCCAGGAGGCCGGTGGCACCGGCGAGGCGAACCTGCCTGCGCTGCCGTAGGGCACACCGCGCGCCCGCACGAGCGCGCCGTCGTCTTCGATGAGGGCAGGGCCGGTCGACAGGTCGACGCGCCGCAGCGACAGCTCCGGAATCGTTAGCGCGCGGCTTTCTTGCGTTCGATGTCCGCCAGCGCGGCCGCAAGCTCGGCGCGCTGGGCTGCTGACGTCTCCCACGACAGCTTGCGATTCTTGACGACCTTCGCCGGCGCGCCGACTGCGATCGAGAAATCCGGGATGTCACCCTTCACCACCGCGTGCGAGCCCAGCACGCAACCACGGCCGATCATCGTGTTGCGCAGGATCGTGACCTTGGTCGCGACCCACGTGTCTGGTCCGATTCGTACCGGCCCCTTGATGATGCCCTGGTCCTTGATGGGCAGCTCGATGCTGTCCATCCGGTGGTCGAAGTCGCACACATAGACCCAGTCCGCCATCAGAACGGAATCGCCGAGCTCGATGTCGAGGTAGGTGTTGATCACGTTGTCCCTGCCGAGGACGACCTTGTCGCCGAAACGCAGCGAGCCTTCGTGGCAGCGGATCGTGTTCTTGTCGCCGATGTGCACCCAGCGACCGATCTCCATCGTCGACAGCTCCGGGGTCGCCTGGATCTCCACGCCCTTACCGAGGAACACCATGCCGCGCGTGATGATGTGCGGGTTGGAGAGCTTGAACTTCAGCAATCGCCAGTAACGCACGAGGTACCACGGGGTGTAGGCCCGGTTTTTGATGACCCATTTCAGCGAAGCCATGGTGAGGAACTTGGCTTGGCGCGGGTCGCGCAGCCGCGAACCCCGCCACCGCTTGTGCAGCGGCGCGCCCCACATCGTCGTCATGGCCGGAAAGCCTACGCGAGGCCACGAGCGCCGAACGGTTACCCTCACTGGGACTTCCAAGCGCGTGCAGAACAAAACCGAAGGGACGCAGTGTTTCGGCGATTGATCGTGCTGGCCTCAACAGTGCTGATCACGGCCTCTCTAGCCGGTTGCGGGAACACCGACACCTGGGTCGAGGCCCAGCCGGCGTCGGGCTGGCCTGCGCAGTACGGCGATGCCCGCAACAGCAGCTACGAACCGGCCGCGGGAGCTGACGGGCTGCGGCTGGAGTGGACGCGCTCGGTCAAGGGCGAACTCGCCTCCGCTGTCGCGCTCGGATCGGGCAGCTACCTGGCCGTCAACGCGCAGACCCCCGCGGGCTGCTCGCTGATGGTGTGGGAGACCGACAACCGTGCCCGGCAGCGCTGGTGCACCCGCTTGGTGCAGGGGCCGGGCACTGAAGGTCCTCTCTCCGGTCCTCTTTGGGATGGCTTCGACAACCTCTACGTCGGCCAGCCCGGCGCGATGCTGTCCTTTCCGCCCACGCAGTGGATCCGCTGGCGCCAACCCGTCATCGGGATGCCGACGACGCCGCGGATCCTGTCGCCGGGTCATCTACTGGTGGTGACGCACCTGGGCCAGGTGCTGTTGTTCGACGCCCAGAAGGGTGTGGTCGACGGGTCTCCTCTGGATCTGATCGCCGGTGTCGACCCCAAGGATTCCGAGCGCGGACTCACCGACTGCAGGCCGGCCCGCGCGCGCTGCCCGGTGGCGGCCGCACCGGCGTTCGCGAACCAGACCGGCATCATCGTGCTCGGCCTGTGGGAGCCCGACGCCGACGCTCCCGTTCTGGTCGGGTTGCGCTACCGCCCGGGCCAGAACCCCGTACTCACCCGCGAGTGGACCAGCGACGCCGTGGGCGGCGGCCCACTCGCCAGTCCCGTGCTGTCCGCGGACGGATCGACCGTGTACGTCAACGGGCGTGACGAACACCTGTGGGCGATCAACACCGACGACGGTGAACCGAAATGGTCGGTCCCACTGGACTTTCTGGCGCAGACGCCGCCGTCGGTGTCACCTGATGGGTTGATCGTGGCCGGCGGTGGACCCGGGGCGAAGCTGATGGGCATCAAGGACTCGGGCGACCGGGGTGAGGTGGTGTGGACCCACGACGACGTCGCACCACTGACCACGTCGAGCCAGGCCGGCGCCCACACCGCGTACGCGGTGGCGCGCGACGGCGAGAACGGTCAGGCGCTGGTCGTGTTCGACCCGGCCGACGGCCGCACTCTCAACCGCTATCCGCTGCCCAACGCGGGCGGCTGGCCCGTCGGTGTCTCCATCGGCCATGACCGACGCGTCGTCACCGCGACAAGCGAAGGCCGCGTGTACGGATTCGCGCCGGCTTAGACCGCCAGCATCGGTGCGAGCGCCGCGCGCGGCACCGACGCCTGGACCGGCCCCGCCGACTCCGGGAGAATTTCGCCCTGGCTGAAAAAGAAGATGAGCTTGTCATCAGTCAGCACGAAGTTCTGGTAGCTGGCCGGATCGAGTCCTGCGCTCTGCGGGATCGCGTCCAGCACCCCTTGCGATTTGAACAGGTCGTCGTTCACCGCGGGGTAAATCACGTCGAGCGGTTTGGTGCCCGGCTTGAACAGCGAATCGAACGTGATCGGCGCCTTTGTGGCGAGATTCCAGTTGAACGCCTCGTACCACGTCAATGGATGCGCACCTCCGACGTTCTGGTACACCTCGAAAACCAAGCTCTCGGTGCCGAGAAGAGGCAGACCCGAGCGGTAGCCGGTGCCCTTCGCGTCGAGGACGTAGGGCAGTCCGCGCGAGCCGGGCATATCTGAGACGTTGACGAATCCGTCGCGAGCCTGCTTCAGGTAGTCGGTCACCGCCCGCTGATCCGGGTACTGCGCGGGAAAGGAGAAGTCGAGCTGATAAGTGTCGTTCTGGGCGTGCACCCGGCAGATCTGGTCCGGGCTCACCGTGCCACCCAAATCGACGCAGGCCGACTGCGCCAGCGCCGTCGGAGTGCCGATCGTGCCGGCAACGGCACAGGCCGCCATTACGGCGGCCGCCAACTTGAGAATGCGCATCGTTGGACGTCCTCGCAGCCGGCACCGGCTCCACCGCCGGCGCATCACTGCCAGGGTACGTGGAGTTTCAGCGGGAGGGGCGGCAGATGAATGCCGTTGCCCTGCTTGCGGCCCCGGCACCGAGGCGGGTGATCACCACCGAGACCGCCTGCGCGCCCCGCAGGCGCATCCGCTGCCGCAGCGCGTCGGGGTCGATATCGACACCGCGGACCAGGATCTCGACGGCGCCGACATCGCGGCCCGAAAGCGCCTGGCGCAGTCGACGTTCGCTGTATACGAGCTCCTCGAGCACCTCGAAACCGCGCACCCCGTCCGGTAGCCGATCACCGGACAGGTAGGCGATATCGGGGTCAAGTTGCCACAATCCGTGACGGACGGCATAGTGGCGCACCAGGCCCGCGCGGACCACCGCGCCATCGGGATCGACGATCCATCGACCGGCTGGCGCGACCGCGCAGTCGCCGGGTTCGGCGTCGGTGATCTCCTCCCCCGTGTCGAGCATGCTGGCCCGTCGGGACACGCTCGGCACCGCCAGCCCCGCCGACCACAAGCACGCCTCGCGCACGCCACCGCCGACAGACACCACCTCGATTTCACCGATGAATCCCAACTGCCTCACCGCGTCGAAATCGATTCCCGGTGCACACTTTACGGCGAATTCCCGGCCGTGATACACGTCGAGCAATGCATCGAGACCCGGCGTGTAATCCCGCGGATCGAACCGGCGTCGTCCGCCGCTACGACGCGCGGGGTCGAGCAGGACGACGGCCGACGCGGTGATCGGTCGTAGCGCGTCGGCGCGGCACAGGTCCACGCCCGCGACGTTGTTCCGCGCCATCGCGAGCCGGACCGGATCGACATCGCTGCCGACGAGAGTCTCCGCGGAGTTTTTCAGCGCGGCAAGCTCGGTGCCGATGGAGCACGTGGCGTCATGCACCACCGCGCCGAACAAGCGTCGAGCTCGATGAGCCGCTACCGGGTTGGCCGTCGCCTGCTGGAGAGCCTCGTCGGTGAACAGCCAATCTCCGGCGGCGCCGAATTTCGCCACGGCCTTGCGCCGCAGCATCGTGGTCTCCACAAGAACAGCCGACCGCTCGCCGAAACGCTTTCGCGCCGAAGCGATATCGGCGACCAATGTGGCGTCGGTCAGCCGCAGGTCCGCGACTTCACCCAGCGCCTGCCTGCCGACGTCGCTATTCAGGTACGCGACGTCGTCGAGACGGAAAGCTACGACGGCTTAACCCCGGTGACCATCACGTTGTAGAACCAGCCCTTGGGTACCACGCGGCGCCACACGTTGTTGTCAACCCAACTCAGCGTGATCCAGCTGTTGAAGGCGAACTTTGCGTAGCCCCAGCCCAGTCGGCCGGGCGGCACGGCGGCTTCGAGAGTGCGCAACGGCCACCCGAGCATTGCCGCGGTGAATTCCGTTGTGGCGGTGCTGACATCGACCGCACCCGCATTGTGTGACATGCGCTCAAGATCGGCGGGCGAGAAGGTGTGCAGGTCGACAATCGCTTCCAACGCCGCCGCGCGCGAGGACTCGTCGAGCTCCTCCTGAGGACGGCGCCAGCTGGACAGCCCCGGCAGCTTCGTCACGTTTGTCACTGCGCGCCACGTCAGCGTCGACAACGGACGCGCGTAGTTCTCGCCCGCATTGCTCGGCTCGCCCGCGAAGATGAACCGGCCACCGGGTTTGAGCACGCGCACGACCTCGCGCAGCGACAGCTCGACGTCGGGGATGTGATGCAGCACGGCGTGGCCGACGACCAGATCGAAGGTGTTGTCGTCGTACGGGATCCCCTCGGCGTCGGCGACCCGGCCATCGATTTCGAGGCCGAGGTTCTCGCCGTTGCGCGTGGCCACTTTCACCATGCCCGGCGACAGGTCTGTCACCGAGCCGCGGCGGGCCACCCCGGCCTGGATCAGGTTGAGGAGGAAGAAGCCGCTGCCGCAGCCGAGCTCGAGCGCACGGTCGTACGGCAAGTTGCCCAGCTCGTCCTCAGGCACCGTCGCGTCGAAGAGATCGCGGGCGTAGTCGACACATCGCTTGTCGTAGGAGATCGACCATTTGTCGTCGTAGGACTCGGCCTCCCAGTCGTGATACAGCACCTGGGCGAGCTTGGAGTCGTGGCGGGCCGCCTCGACCTGCTCCGCGGTGGCGTGCGGGTTAGGAGCGGGGTCAAAACTCGTCATAACAGGGCAGCCTAAACGTCGAAGGTGGCCTTGGCGTCAGCCAGTACCTGAGCAGGGTGTTCGACGAATCGCTGCGCCCAGGCCAGCGCCGCGTCGTACACGCCGTCGGGGGCGACCATCTCGTCGATCAGGCCCAGTGCCAGCGCCTCCTTGGCGTCGAGGAACCGCCCGCTGAACACCATGTCCTTCGCCCTGGACAGTCCGACCGTGCGGGCCAGCCGCGACGTGCCACCCGCGGGCACCAGCCCGGCCAGGATCTCGGTGACCCCGAACCTGACGTTGTCGCCGGCCACGCGCCAGTCGGCGGCCAGCGACAGGTTCAGCCCGCCGCCCAGTGCATACCCCGTGATCGCGGCGACGGTGGGCCTGGGAATCGCGGCGAGCGCGTCGACCGCGCCGTGGCATACCCGGACCGCCTCCGCAGCTTCGGCGCTGTTGAGCAGCGACCGCTCGGGGACGTCGTCGCCGGCGGAGAAGATCTCGTGCCCACCGAAGAGGATGACGGCGCGGACGTCGTCGCGGCCGCCGATGTCCGCCGCGGCCGCTTCGAGCTCCCGGTACACCTGACGGGTGAGCGCGTTGGTCGGCGGCCGCGATAGCAGCAGCGTCGCGATGCCCGGGTGCTCCTCGCTGGTGTGGACGGATACGAACTCGTTCATGCCAGCGGTGCGTCCTTGGTGTAGCCGTCGGGCGCGCGGCGGTTGCGCGCGGCGTTGTACCGGTCGCTGTTGAAGAACTCGATCTCCCAGTTGCCTGTGTTCGTGTCCGCGGCGAGATGCGGCTCGACCGGCACGACCTTGCGCTCCACGGCAAGCACTTCGGCGACCGTGCGCCCGTTGAGCGAATCCAGTTGCGTCCACGTGGGCGGGAGCAGGAACGACTTGCCTTCGGCGAACTCGTCGAGACCCGCCTGCGGCGTGCTCCAGAACGCGCGGTCGGTTTCGGTGTTCTCACCGTCAGCACGCTGGCCTTCCGGCAACGCACCCACGAAGAAAAAGGTGTCGTAGCGACGGGTGCGCTCCTCCTTGGGCGTCACCCAATTCGCCCACGGCCGAAGCAGATCCGCGCGCAGCACCAGGTTCTCACGGCGCAGGAAGTCGGCGAACGACAGCGAATGATTCGCCAAGGCCTCCCGCGCCTCGCCGTATACCGACGCGTCGTCGACGATGCCGTCGGGATCACCGGCAGGTCCGGCGAACAGCACGCCGGACTCTTCGAAAGTCTCCCGCGCCGCGGCACACACCAGCGCCTCGGCCAGCCCGGGGTCGACGCCGAGACGTTCGGCCCACCAAGCGGGTTCAGGCCCGTACCAGGCGATATCGGCGTTGCGATCGCGGTCGTCGACGCCGCCGCCGGGGAACACCATCACGCCGGCGACGAAGTCCATCGCCGAGTGCCGCCGCATCAGGAACACTTCAATCTCCGGGGCGAGCCCTGCGCGGTTGTCGCGAATCAGCATCACCGTCGCGGCCGGTCTCGGGACTAGCGGATCTTCGGTCATGCTCTCCTCCTGTGCGCCGCGCGGCTTCGTGCCCGACGCGCGAAGTAGCGTCCGTCGGTGTTTTCGAGAACGATCGACTGACCGAACGCCGTTGACAGGTTCTCGGCGGTCAGTACGTCGGGAAGCAAGCCGGAGTCGACGACCTTGCCCTCCGACAGGATCAGACCGTGGGAGAAGCCGCGCGGGATCTCCTCGACGTGGTGGGTGACCAGCACCAGCGCGGGCGAATCCGGGTCGAGAGCCAGATCCTCCAGCCGTGCCAGCAAGTCCTCGCGGCCGCCGAGGTCGAGGCCCGCCGCGGGCTCGTCGAGCAGTAGCAATTCGGGGTCGGTCATCATCGACCGTGCGATGAGCACGCGTTTACGCTCGCCCTCGGACAGGGTGCCGTAGGTGCGTTCGGCGAGATGCTCGGCGCCGACACTCTCGAGCATGTCGATCGCCTGCTCGTAGTCGACGTCCTCGTAACGCTCCCGCCAACGACCCATCACCGAATATCCGGCCGATACGACGAGGTCGCGAACGACCTCGCCGTCGGGCACCCGCTGCGATAGCGCCGAACTGCTCAGCCCGACGCGGGAGCGTAGTTCTGCCATGTCGGTCCTGCCGAGGCGCTCGCCGAGGACCAGCGCCGTACCCGATGATGGATGCTCCATCGCGGCGGCAATGCGAAGCAGCGATGTCTTGCCTGCACCGTTCGGGCCGATGACGACCCAGCGTTCATCGAGTTCGACCGCCCAGGTGATGGGTCCGACGAGAGTTTGGCCGCCACGGCGCAGTGACACCTTGGCGAAGTCGATCAGCAGGTCGGGGTCGGCTGTATCTCCTTCGGCGACTGGCACCTGCCCATCGTAATGAAGCGATTTCGGCGTGCTCGGTCGCGCTCACCGTGACTGTGCACGCCCAAATCGCTGGCCTCGGCGACTGATGACCAACCGCTGACGGCGAGCACGCGCTTCGGGGTGATACGCACGAAGAATTGGACCAGCGGACCGATGCCGAACGCGTAGAGCACGGTGCCGACGCCGACAGTGCCGCCGAGCAGCCACCCGATTGCCAGCACGGTCGCCTCGATCGACGTGCGGACCAGGCGCACCGACAGTCCCGTCCGCACCACCAGTCCGGTCATCAGGCCGTCGCGAGGTCCCGGACCGAGACCGGCCCCCACGTAGAGCACCGTGCTGAACGCGTTGAGCACCACAGCGCCGACCATCATCGCGATGCGCGCCGCCATCGACGTCGGTGTCTGCATCAGCAGCAGACCCAGGTCGACCGTGATCGCGATGACGATGACGTTGGCGATCGTGCCGATGCCGGGCCGGTTCCGCAGCGGAATCCAGGCCAGCAGCACGGCGACGCCGACCACCGCCGACGCGACGCCGATCGTCATGCCGGTGTGCCGGGCCAGACCCTGATGGAACACGTCCCAAGGGTCGAGTCCCAGCTCGGAGCGAACCATCATCGCCATCGAGAGGCCGTAACCCGCCAGCCCGACCAGCAGCGCAGTACCGCGAAGCGACCCTCGCAGCAGCGTTCCCGTCACGAGTGGTGCGGGAAGCGCATGCGGATGAGCTCCACTTCGCGCGCCATGCGCTCGGCATCGCGATCGAAGAAGTCGACGCATCCGGCCGGCGACTGCCAGCTAAACACTCTCGCCAAATCGCGGCCCAGTTTTGATATCCAATTCGTCCTCACGGGTCGATAGTCCGACCAACTGGCTTGCTCATCAATAGCCAGTTGGCGCATACTGGCTTGCAAATGACAGTGGAAATGGCCGCACGAGCGCTGAATGTGGACCTTTTGGCCCGCGAACTGGGCAATTGGCGCACGTCCAGTCAAAGTGGACCTGCGTATCAGGGGCTGGCGGACGCGATCCGCCTGCTGATCATCGACGGTCGTGTACCGGTCGGCGCACGGCTGCCCAGTGAGCGCACGCTCGCCGACGTGCTGCGGGTCTCGCGCACGACGGTCACCGCCGCGTTCACGCAGCTACGTGAAGACGGCTATCTCAACGCGCGCCGCGGAGCCCGCAGCACGACGGCGCTGCCGGTGGCGCCCGCGGTTCGGACCGATGCCACGCCGCCCACTCTGAGCCTGGCTGCGGCCGCCCTGTCAGCTCCCGCAGCCGCCGTGATGGAGGCGTTCGTCGAGGCCACCCGCGACGTCACTCCGTATCTGCACGAACCCGGTCATGAACTCGTGGGGGTGAGCACGCTGCGTCAGGCCATCGCCGAAAGATATTGCGAGCGTGGACTTCCCACTGACCCCGAAGAAATCTTGGTGACGACGGGAGCGCTACACGCGATCTCGTTGATCCTGACGACGTATGTACAGCCGGGCGATCGCGTGCTCGTGGAGCAGCCCACGTATCACGGCGCATTGTCCGCGATCACCACCGCGGGAGCGCGACCGGTCCCGGTGGCGATGACCGAGGCCGGCTGGGAACTCGACGCCGTGCAGGCCGCGGTCCACCAGCTCGCGCCGAATCTCGCGTACTTCATCCCGGACAACCAGAACCCCACAGGTCTGACCATGGCCGCGGACGACCGGAAACGCTTGGCGCGCATCATCGCCGAGACGCGCACGCGCACCATCGTCGACGAGACGATCCTCGACATGTGGCTCGACGAACCGATGCCAACTCCCCTGGCGGCCTTCATGACGACGCGACGCGACCTCGTGATGACGGTCGGTTCGATGTCGAAGTCGTTCTGGGGCGGATTGCGCGTGGGCTGGATCCGCGCCGAACGTGCCACCATCGCGACGATCGCCGCACTGCGGCCGTCGATCGATATGGGCACCCCGGTGCTCGAACAGTTCGCCGCGGCAAGGCTTCTCGATTCCCGCGACGACATCCTGCCCGAACGCCGCGAGATTCTGCGGACCCGTCGCGCCCTGCTGCAGTCGCTGCTGAGTCGCCACTTGCCCGACTGGGAGCCCGGCACGGGTGTCGGCGGTATGTCCCTGTGGGTGCGACTGCCTGCACCGATGAGCACCGCACTGTCGGCGGCCGCCTCGCGGTTGGGCCTCGATCTGCCCGCGGGGCCGCGCTTCGGCGTCGACGGGACGCTGGAACGATTTGTTCGGATCCCCTATGCGCTACCCGAAGAACAGCTCACCGAAGCGATCGAATTGCTTGCGCGAGCGTGGCACAGCATCACAGGCTCAGCAGCACCGGAGCCGACGACCGTCGTCGTCTAGTTTCCGCGAGCAGACGCGTACACCCCCTATTCCGGTCCTAAATGGGGGTTTTCGCGTCTGCTCGCGGGGTTTTAGTCGGGGATTTCGACGCGGCGCATCAAACCGTCGCGTGCATCGGCAGCTTCGATCTCCCCGCGGGTGATGCCCAGGATGAACAGCACGGTGTCCAGATACGGGTGGCTGATCGATGCGTCGGCGACTTCGCGTAACGCCGGCTTCGCGTTGAACGCCACGCCCAGACCCGCGGCAGTGAGCATGTCGATGTCGTTGGCGCCGTCGCCGACGGCCACCGTCTGCTCCATCGGCACCCCAGCCTGATGCGCAAAGTCGCGCAGCGCCTTTGCTTTTCCGGGCCGGTCGATGACCTGCCCGATCACGCGGCCGGTCAACTTTCCGTCGACGATCTCGAGCTCGTTGGCCGCCACGAAGTCCATCTCGAGCTCGTGTGCCAATGGTTCGATGACCTGACGAAAGCCCCCGGAGACAATTCCGCAGTGAAACCCCAAGCGCCGCAACGTCCGCAGTGTGGTGCGTGCGCCAGGTGTCAGCTCGATCTGCTCGCCCACCTCTTCCAGCACGTTGGCGGGCAGGCCGGCGAGCGTCGCGACGCGGCGGTTCAACGACTCGGTGAAGTCCAGCTCACCGCGCATGGCCGCCTCGGTGATCTCGGCGACCGCCGCGTGCGCGCCGACCCGGTGGGCGAGCATCTCGATGACCTCACCCTGGATCAACGTCGAGTCGACGTCAAAGACGATGAGCCGCTTGGCCCGTCGTGACAGGCTGTAGTCCTCGAGTGCGATGTCGACGCCCTCGTCGACCGCGACCCGTGCCATCGCGGCCTGCAGTTGTTCGTAAGCGCTGCCCTGCGGCACCGACACCCGTAGCTCCAGACCGGTGACCGGATAGTCGGAGACCCCGCGGATGAAATCGATGTTGACGTTCAGCGCCGCGACTTCGTGCGCGACGACGCCGAACGCTTCGGCGCTGATCGGACGTCCGAGCACGACGATGGTGTGGGTGGAGGGTTCGCGAAGCACGGGCATGTCGTCGCTGGGCTCGATCGTGACGTCCAGGCCGAAGTCCTGAATGGCTGAGCGCACCTCGCTACGCAACTCAGCTCCGCCGGTGATCTGCTGAGCAGCAGCGACCAGCACTCCTAGAGTGAGTCGGCCCCGAATGACGACCTGTTCGACGTTCAGCAGCTCGACCTTGTGCCGAGACAGCACCTCGAACAACGCCGACGTCACGCCGGGCTGATCAGGTCCGGTGACGGTGATCAACAGCGACGAGCGAGCACGTGGGGAGCCGATGGGTGACGTCACCTTTGGATCTTCACCCCCAGTTGCCCTGAAGCCCCGTCAGGTGCGGACGTTCTCGTCGTCCAGTCGCGTCACATCGCCGTCTGACGGCCCGTGTGCGCGACCCACGTGCGCCTCGGCACGCATCCGATCCACCATGTGCGGGTAGTGCAGCTCGAATGCGGGCCGCTCCGAACGAATCCGGGGAAGCTCGGTGAAGTTGTGCCGCGGCGGCGGGCAACTGGTGGCCCATTCCAGCGAGTTGCCGTAGCCCCACGGATCGTCGACCGTGACGGGCTCGCCGTAGCGCCAGCTCTTGAACACGTTCCACACGAACGGAATCGTCGAGATGCCGAGGATGAAGGCACCGATGGTCGACACGACGTTCAGCGTGGTGAAGCCGTCGGACGGCAGGTAGTCCGCGTAACGGCGCGGCATGCCCTCGTCACCCACCCAGTGCTGCACCAGGAACGTGGTGTGGAAGCCGATGAACGTCAGCCAGAAGTGCAGCTTGCCCAACCGCTCGTCGAGCAGGCGACCCGTCATCTTCGGGAACCAGAAGTAAATGCCCGCATAGGTCGCGAACACGATCGTGCCGAAGAGCACGTAATGGAAGTGCGCGACGACGAAGTACGAGTCGGTGACGTGGAAGTCCAGCGGCGGGCTGGCCAGCAACACGCCCGATAGGCCGCCGAGGAGGAAGGTGACGAGGAAGCCCACCGAGAAGAGCATCGGTGTTTCGAATGTCAACTGCCCCTTCCACATCGTGCCTATCCAGTTGAAGAATTTGATACCGGTTGGCACCGCGATGAGGAACGTCATGAAGCTGAAGAAGGGCAGCAGGACCGCGCCGGTGGCGTACATGTGGTGCGCCCACACGGCCACGGACAGCGCCGCGATCGACAGCGTGGCGTAGATCAGGGTGGTGTAACCGAACACCGGCTTGCGGCTGAAGACCGGGAAGATCTCGGTCACGATGCCGAAGAACGGTAGCGCGATGATGTACACCTCGGGGTGGCCGAAGAACCAGAACAAGTGCTGCCACAACAACACTCCGCCGTTGGCCGGATCGTAGACGTGGGCGCCGAGGTGGCGGTCGGCGGCGAGGCCGAACAGTGCCGCGGTCAGGATCGGGAACGCGATCAGCACGAGGATCGACGTCACGAGGATGTTCCAGGTGAAGATAGGCATCCGGAACATGGTCATGCCGGGTGCGCGCATGCAGACCACGGTGGTGATCATGTTGACGCCACCGAGGATGGTGCCGAGACCGCCGACGGCCAGACCCATGATCCACAGGTCACCGCCCGCGCCGGGCGAGTGGATCGCGTCGGTCAGCGGTGAGTAGGCCGTCCAGCCGAAGTCGGCGGCACCGCCGGGTGTGATGAAGCCGGCGATCGCAATCAGGGCACCGAACAGGAACAGCCAGAACGAGAACGCGTTGAGGCGCGGGAACGCCACGTCAGGCGCGCCAATCTGCAGCGGAAGCACCAGGTTGGCGAAGCCGAACACGATCGGGGTCGCGTAAAACAGCAGCATCACCGTGCCGTGCATGGTGAACAGCTGGTTGAACTGCTCATTCGAGAGGAACTGCAGCCCGGGCATCGCCAGCTCGGTGCGCATGAACAGCGCCATCAGCCCGCCGATGAAGAAGAAGATGAAGCAGGCAACGCAGTACATGATGCCGATCAGCTTGTGATCGGTGGTGGTGATCAGCTTGTAGACCAGGTTGCCCTTGGGGCCGAGCCGGGCCGGGAACGGACGGCGAGCCTCGAGTTCTCCGATTGGGGGCGCTTCGGCTACCAACAGATCCTCCAAACATCCAGTCGGGAATTCCCGGCGGTCTTCACTGATGAATCCTAGCTCCCGGTGTACCCGGAAGTCGTGGTGGTCCTACAAACTGTCGTAAATGATTCACGACGCGGGCTGACCTGCGTCGAACTGGTCGGATGTTACCGTCGGCGGCGTGCTGATCAGCGGACCCCGCGCCGGCCTGGCGGCCTCGTCGGCGGCGATCGCGACCGCGCTCACCATCACCGTGGTCAGCGGGTGCGGATCGCTGGGCGGCGACACCGTCCCCACGGCGGGTCAGGAGTCCGTCGTGACGAGCACCACGCGGATCGCCAGCGCCGGCGTACTGGGTAATCAGCGCAGGCCAGACGAGTCTTGTGCACCCGAACCCACCCCCGTCGACCCCGGCCCGCCGGATCGCCGGGTCCGTCATGCGGCAGGTGAAACCGACGTGCGAGCGGATCCGCAGCGCATCGTGGTGCTGTCCGGCGACCAGCTCGACACGCTGTGTGCCCTCGGTCTGCAGTCGCGCATCGTGGCCGCCGCGCTGCCGGACGGCTCAAGCAGCCAACCGTCATATATGGGTCAGGTAATCCACGACGTGCCGGGTGCAGGTTCTCGCAGCACACCCGATATCGAGGTGATCAAGGCGGCGACCCCGGACCTGATTCTCGGCTCGCAGGCGCTGACGCCCGACGATTTCGGCGAGCTGTCGGCGATCGCGCCCACCGTGTTCAGCGGCCCGCCCGGTAGCGCGTGGCAGGACAACATGCGAACGGTCGGCGAGGCGACCGGTCGCCTCGACGCGGTGAACGGAATGATCGACGGCTTCGAGCGCGCCGCCGACAAGACCGGCGCCGAAAACGATGCCACCCATTTTCAGGCTTCGATCGTCGAGTTCACCGAGACCACGGCGCGGATCTACGGTATCGACAACTTCCCGGGCAACGTACTGGGCGCCGTCGGCGTCGATCGTCCTGCGGCACAACGCTTTAAAGACAAGCCGTATATCGAGATCGGTATCACCGACGCCGACCTGAACAACTCACCCGATTTCTCGGCGGCCGACGGCGACATCGTCTACCTCTCGTTCGACTCCCCCGCCGCCAAAGACCGTGCGCCCCGCATCATGGAAAGTGACCCATGGCGGAAGCTGTCGGCCAACCGCGACAATCGAATTTTCGCTGTCAACAACGAGGTGTGGCAGACCGGCGAGGGCATCGTCGCCGCCCGCGGGATACTGGCAGACCTCCCGTGGATCAACGCTCCGATCAACTAGCGTGGCGCAGATGTTCCACATCTTGAAATCCACCTACCTGCAACCGCCCGACGTCGTCAACGAGACCAGGCCCGCCCATCTGGAGTGGCTGAAGGACGAAGTCGCCGCGGGCCGCATCGTGCTGGCGGGGCGCCTGGAGGACGAGACCGGGGCCATCCTGATCACGGGCGACCTCAGCGCGGACGAGGCGCAGTCCATCGTCGACCGCGATCCCTACACGGCGGCTGACGTGGCCCGTTATGAGCAACAGGCGTTCAACGGGGCCTTCCGGGCACCAGGACTTTAGGAACTAAGTCACAGTTTCAGGGGGAAGATCGGGCTCCATCCATCCGTTGGGCAAGAGGTAGGCCGCAGTGTCGCGGCGAATTTTCTCTTGTGATTACCCGAGGTGGAAGGCCGTTTTGATGACCACTGTTTCCGCATATGCCGCCACATCGGCGACCGAGCCGTTGACCGAAACCACCATTACCCGTCGTGACGTCGGGCCACATGACGTCGCATTCGACATTCATTTCGCGGGCATCTGTCACTCCGATATTCACACGGTGAAAGCCGAGTGGGGCGAGCCGAACTATCCGTTGGTACCCGGGCATGAGATCGCCGGCATCGTCACCGAGGTCGGTCCGGACGTCACCAAGTTCAAGGTCGGCGACCGGGTTGGCGTGGGCTGCTTCGTCGACAGTTGCCGCGAATGCGCCCAGTGTCGAGCGGGTGAAGAGCAGTACTGCACCAACCCAGGAATGGTCGGCACGTACAACGGCGTGGGCCGCGACGGTGAGCCGACTCAGGGCGGCTACAGCGGCGCGATCGTCGTCGACGAAAACTATGTGTTGAGCATCCCGGACAGCGTGCCGCTGGACGCCGCCGCACCGCTGTTGTGCGCGGGCATCACGCTGTATTCGCCTCTGCGCCACTGGAATGCGGGTCCCGGCAAGAGCGTGGCCGTGATCGGACTCGGCGGCCTCGGCCACATGGGCGTCAAGCTCGCGCATGCGATGGGCGCGAAGGTGACCGTGCTGAGCCAGTCGCTGAAGAAGATGGAGGACGGCCTGCGGCTTGGCGCCGATGAGTACTACGCCACCTCCGATCCCGGGACCTTCGAGACGCTCGCCGGCTCGTTCGACCTCATCTTGAACACCGTCTCGGCCAACCTCGATCTGGATGCGTATCTCAAGTTGTTGAAGCTTGACGGCACGCTGGTCGAGCTCGGGATGCCCGAGCGCCCCATGACAGTGACCGCGCCGTCGCTGGTCTTCGGACGACGCAGCCTGGCCGGTTCGTTGATCGGCGGTATTGCCCAAACCCAGGAGATGCTGGACTTCTGCGCCGAGCATGATGTGCGGCCCGAAATCGAGATCATCAAACCGGATTACATCAACGAGGCGTATCAGCGAGTGCTGGCCAGCGACGTGCGCTACCGGTTCGTGATCGATACCGAGTCGCTGCGCAACTAAGCGTCCAACCTGCGGACAGATCGCGATTTCTGGCATACGGGCGATCTATCCGCAGTTTCGGTGCGAGGACGACGTAACGCACGCCACGGGCCGCGCGAAAAACATTTATGAAGTCCAGGCCTCTTGCGATACCTCCATGCGTTTTCCACTTGGCGGCGGCCGTCCTGCTCGCCGCGATCCTCGTAGTGACCCCAGCAGCATTTCCCTCAACCTCAGCGCCGCTGATCCCGACGGCGTCGGCGCAGTGCCCCGATGTCGAGGTGGCCTTCGCCCGCGGCCGCCAGGAACCACCCGGCGTGGGCGCGGTCGGCGACGTTTTCGTGAATGCGCTGCGCTCAAAGACGCCGTTGTCGATCGGCGTGTATGGAGTCAACTACGTCGCCGACACCGACGCCGCGGCCGGCGCCACCGATATGCGCATGCGCGTTCAATCGATGGCGAAAACCTGCCCGAATACCCGCATGGTGCTCGGCGGCTACTCCCTGGGTGCGACGGCGGCCGACCTCATGACGAGGGCGAACAGGCTGTCGTCGAGTGAGAGGCAGCATGTCGCAGCGGTCGTGATGTTCGGCAACGGCGGTAAGCGACTCGGTCCGGCCCCGGCCTACGCCGACAGGACGATCGACCAGTGCGCGGACGGCGACCCCATCTGTGGGCGAGGCTTCAATTGGGATTCGCACCTACAGCCGTCGTACATCGGTTCTGGACTTGTGGATCAGGCCGCAGGTTACGTCGCGGGCATGCTTTAGAAGTCCCAGTCCTTGTTCTCGGTGACGACAGAAGGGCTCGGCTAGCGCCGGAATTGCGGTCACCACTGAATGAACCCTGCTCAAAAGAACTGACCGTCTCGGACTATCCAGATCAGATTCCGCCTACCCTGTGCAAAGGCGAAGTGCTTCCGCCGTGGGGGTAGGCCATGACGCATAAATGCGCAACATCGTTGGCGACTGTGGTGGCCACCGTGGGCATCGCACTGATGGCTGCTATGCCCGTCGCACCAATTGCGTCAGCCGACCCACAAGGCTGTGTGCCGCAGAACGACGGCGACGGGCAGATCTGTAATGACGATGGCTCAGTCGTCACAATTCACGAGTTTTGCGATCCAAAACCATGCCCGAAAACGCCAACCCGCGAGCCCGAGTAGCACCCGGGGGGTTCTGGTGACGGTGCGCCGAACTGCCCTTCTTGCAGCCGCGGCGGCTGCGGTATCAATTAGTCTGCCGCAGATCGCGTCCGCCGACACCATCGACGAAATGGTCGAGAACACCGGCGCACTGGAAAGCCCGTTCTGGAGTCGGTTGCACGAGAACGGCTTCGGCTACCTCAATGCGCAGCGGGTGAGTAATGACGGCAAGATCGCTTGTGTCAACCGGCAAGCGGGCGTCCCCCCGGATCAGGTTGCGCTACTGCTGCGATCACGTGACTACACGGACGCCGAGGCGTGGGAGATTGTTCAGGCGGAGATGTCGTCGAGCACCTCAGTTCATTCCGTCTGTTGACGGTAACTGACCCTGGTAGCGATAGCCCGCCTTGGCATGCCCGTCTCCAACAATCGTTCAGTCAATCTGCTGAGGTGTCCCGACGGGCGCGGCGACGGGATTTTTGATCTCGACGCGGTACGCCTCGCCGCGGACCACCAGATCGCCAAAGTTCTTGTGCTGTAGAGAACTTCGAAGTCGATCACGCGCACTGGCGGTATGGCCGGAAACGAGCCTGACTAGCAATTAGGCACCCAATTGGTGACTTGCGCTGCGCCCACATGCTTACCGGACGGATAGGAAAACCTTCCCTGTCGGCAAGCGGAGTCTGGCATCTCGGCGATTACGAAATCACTCGCCAAACCTCACCATTTCAGCAATGCCCAACGTCAGCCAGCTCACCTAACTCGATCGGAAACACAGACCGTGACCAACACAGACACACTCCTCGTGTTCGACGAGACCGTCAGCCCCGCCGGCGTCGACGGATGGATACGGCACCTGGAGGCCGCTGGCGCGTTAACCGAGATGCACCGGCTGGGAGAGACTCTCATCCTTTCGGTATCCGATGCCCCCACGGCTGTTCCGGCGCTTCCGGCACCCACCCACCAAATCCAAAAGCACAAGGATGTCTTCTTGGGGCGCAGAGAACTTCGCCCTAACGGCACCGTGGTCTCCTTCGGACCGACCACGATCGGCGACGGTTCCGTCGCGGTGATCGCAGGACCTTGTGCAGTGGAGTCGGCGGAGCAGACGTTCGCCACTGCCGCCGCCGTCGCCGAACACGGTGCGGTCGGCCTTCGCGGTGGCATTTTCAAGCCCCGCACCTCGCCGCATTCCTTCCAGGGCTTGCAGTGGGACGGTCTTGACCTACTGGCCGAGGCCAGGGAGCGAACCGGTCTGCCCGTCGTCACCGAGGTGATCGACGCGGAGCACGTCAAGCGGCTCGCCTCGGTGGTCGACGCGCTCCAGATCGGCGCCAGGAACATGCAGAACTTTGCCCTGCTGACGGCGGCCGGCCAGAGCGGCCTTCCGGTGGTACTCAAGCGCGGCTTCGGGTGCACCGTGGATGAGACCATCGCCGCGGCCGAATATCTGCTGCTCGAGGGCAACGACCAGGTTGTGCTGTGCGAGCGGGGGATCCGCACCTTCGAGCCGTCGGCGCGCTTCACGCTCGATCTCAGCGCGGTCGCGCTCTGGAAGCAGCGCACCCACCTACCCGTCATCGTCGACCCCAGCCATTCCGGTGGCCACCCGGAGCTGGTGGAACCGCTGTCGCTCGCCGCGATCGCGGTCGGCGCCGACGCGCTGCTGATCGATGTCCACGTCCAGCCGGAACAGGCGCTGTGCGACGGCGCCCAGGCGATCCGTCCACAACACTTCGCCGACGTGATGAGCCGGCTCGCTCCTCTGGCAGCCGGACTCGGCCGCCACATGAGCGGCGCATAGATCGGGGCCTTCGGTGTTCACTGAAAAGTTGCAGCTGGCGATAGTCGGGCTTGGCCCACGCGGCCTGTCCGTCGCCGAACGCCTCTGCGCCAACGCAGAATCGTTGCTGCCGCGCGGGAGCGAACTCGTCATCCACATCATCGACCCGTATGTGTCCGCTGGCGGCCAGGTCTGGCGTAGCACGCAGAACCAGGTGCTGTTGATGAACACGGTCGCCTGTCAGGTGACCGTCTACGTCGACGACACAGTCGACTGTGCCGGGCCGGTGGTGACCGGACCTAGCCTCTACGAGTGGGCTCGCTCGATCGCCTTGATCGGCAGCCCGTCCGTGCCCGAGCCCATTCGAGCCGAGGCTGTCGCGCTAGGCCCGGACGACTATCCGTCCCGGGCGTTCTATGGCAGCTATCTGCAGTGGGCGCGCGATCGCATGATCTGGACGGCGCCACCGTCTGTCAGCTTCGAGTCGCACGAGGCGACGGCGGTGGACGTTCGTGACACCCCAAATGGTTTGCAGGAAGTCGTACTTGACAGCGGGGAGATCATCGGCGAATTGCAGTCCGTGGTGCTTGCGCTCGGTCACATGCCACATCGACTCGGCGAGCCTGAGACGGCGCTGAGTCAGCTCGCTGACCGGCACGGCCTGCGGTACATCGCACCGAGCAACCCTGCGGATGTCTCGCTGGATGCCATACCCGCCGGCGAACCGGTGATCATGCGTGGCCTCGGGCTCAACTTCTTCGACTACATGGCGCTGTTCACGATCGGCCGCGGCGGCACATTCGTGCGCGGTGCCGACGACACTCTGCGGTACCTTCCCTCAGGGCTGGAACCACGACTGGTTGCGGGATCTCGGCGCGGCGTGCCGCACCACGCCCGCGGCAAGAACCAGAAAGGGTCGTTCGGCCGGCACGAAGCGCGGTACATCACCGCTGAGGTGATCAAGCGGCTACGCGTCAGCGCCGACGCGGGCGCACCCGCGAATTTCCGTCGGGACATCTGGCCGCTGATCGACCAGGAAGTCCGCACGGTGTACTACGAGGCCTTGGTGCGTGAACACCAATGTGATTGTGATGCTGCACAATTCGCTGCACTGTTCACTGCTGCGGGGCCCGCGACGGTACCGCTCTTCGGTGACCCCTTGGCCATTGAGGAGAGCCAAGCCCAGCGCCGCGTCCTTGCGATGTTCGGTATCGATTCCGAAGATGGTTGGGATTGGCGGAGGATCGCGTCGCCGTTCGACGACGACGACCTCGCATCCACCGAGCGGTTCCGCGACTCGTTGCGGTCGTATTTGGACCATGAAGTGCGAGAGGCGGTCAAGGGCAACGTGGCCGGACCGCGTACGGCAGCCCTCGATGTCCTGCGCGACCTGCGCAACGAGATCCGGTTGCTCGTCGACCATGGCGGCCTGTCCGGTGACTCCTACCGGGACGAACTTCAGCGCTGGTACATGCCGTTGAACGCCGCCCTGTCGATCGGTCCGCCTGCCGAACGCATCGAGCAATTCGCCGCTCTCATGGATGCCGGTGTGCTCGAGGTGCTCGGCCCTGACATTCGGGTCGACTGCACAGGCGACGGTTTCGTCGCATACTCCAAAGCTTGCCCGGACCTCACCGTGCGGTCTGCCACGCTGATCGAGGCGCGACTGCCCGAGACCGATGTTCACCGAACGACCGACCCACTGCTGCGCGCGCTGCTGGACCGCGGCGAGTGCCAGCCCTATCGGATGCCGATCCGCGGCGGCGGTCACTACGTCGCCGGTGGAGTCGCGGTCACGCGGCGTCCGTACCGGCTGCTCGACGCCGAGGATCACCCACACCCGCGGCGCTTCGCATTCGGCGTGCCCACCGAGTCGGTGCACTGGGTGACAGCGGCGGGCATCCGCCCGGGCGTCAACTCCGTGATCCTCGGTGACGCGGACGCCATAGCCAGGTCCTGCCTGCACATCGCCGTGGACCGCCGACCGCAGCTCATTGCCGACGACCTGACCGAGAGGTCGGCATGAGTTCCATGGACCACGGAATTCTGGCGCCGGCGTGGGCGGCGACGGGAGCCGCTGACCTCGTCGACGACGACGCACTGCTGACAGCCATGCTCGCCACTGAAGTCGCCCTGGCGGAGGCGCAGGCCGAGTTGGGTGTGATCCCGCCCAGCGCGGCGGCGGCCATCAGGACCGCCGCTGTACCCGCTCGAATCGACCTCGCGGCGGTGGCGGCGGGAGTACGCGAGACTGCCAACCCCGTTGTCGCATTCGTCGGGCAGCTCACCGCAGCGGTCCGCTCCGTCGATGCGTCCGCAGCCGAGTACGTGCACCGTGGCAGCACCAGCCAGGACATCCTCGACACGGCACTGATGTTGCTGTGCGCATCAACGCTTGACCGCATCGCCGTGGACCTGCTGTCGTGTGCCGAAAGCCTTGCCGCACAGGCTAAGCAGCACCGGGACACACCGATGTCCGGGCGCACCCTGACACAGCACGCCGTGCCGGTCACCTTCGGGCTCAAGGCCGCCACCTGGCTGCATCTGGTGCTCGACGCCGTCGAGCGGGTGCGCCGGGCCCGAGCCACACTGCCCGTGTCGCTGGGCGGGGCGGCGGGCACCCTCGCCGCCTACCACCACTACGCACTGGACACGACCGATCCGGTCGCTGCGACGCTGCGTCTGCCTGCCTTGGTGGCCCGCCGCTTAGGCCTGGCCGAGCCGGATCTGCCCTGGCACGGGATCCGCACACCGATGGCCGACGTCGCTGCCAGCCTGATGGTCACCACCGGCGCACTCGGCAAGTTCGCCGCCGACGTTCTCGTGCTCACCCGGACCGAGATCGGGGAGGTCGCCGAGGAACAGGCTCCTGGGCGCGGTGCGTCATCGGCCATGCCGCAGAAGCACAATCCCGTGTACTCGACACTCGTCGCGACGGCTGCCCGGCAGCTGCCACCGATCGCCCTTGTGCTGTTCGGCTCCATGGCCGTCGAAGACGAGCGGTCCTCTGGCGGTTGGCATGCCGAATGGCAACCGCTGCGGGAGTGCCTGCGCATCGGCGCCGGTGCGGCAGCCAACGCCGCTTCCCTCGCGGCGGCACTGCGGATCTCACCCGAGGCGATGGCCGCCAATCTGAAGCTGACCCGTGGCGCCATCGTCTCCGAGCGGGTCAACGTCGTGCTGGCACCGCTGCTCGGTAAGGCCAACGCAAAACGCGTACTGGCGGAGGTGACATCGGCTGCCGAGCGGGATGGCGCCGACCTCGCTGACCTACTCGCCGTTGCGCTCGATGAGCGCGGAGTGGTCTGCCCCGACTTGTCCGGGCTGTTCGACCCGTCCGGCTACATCGGGATGTCCGCTCCGCTGGTCGACCGGGCGCTCGAGCGTCTCGAAAAGCTTCGGCAAGGAGATTCGGAATGAATCATGTTGCCGCGCTGGTGTTCACTCCGCGGCACGTCGAGTCTGGCTGCGAGGCCCAGCCATGACGGTTCGGCGACTGGAGCCCTATGCGGTCACGGTGTTCGCTGAGATGTCGGCGCTGGCCGCACGCGTCGGCGCGGTGAACCTCGGCCAGGGATTCCCCGACGCAGACGGGCCGGCGGCCATGCTCGCGGTCGCCCAGAACGCCATCGCCGACGGCGTCAACCAATACTCGCCCGGGCCCGGCATCGCGTCGCTGCGCGAGGCCATCGCCGCACAGCGGAAGCGCCACTTCGGCACCGACTACGACCCCGAAACCGAGGTGCTGGTCACCGTCGGCGCAACCGAGGCGATCGCCGCCGCGCTACTCGGGCTGGTCGAACCCGGCTCCGAAGTGTTGTTGATCGAGCCGTTCTTCGACTCCTACTCACCCGCCATCGCGATGGCCGGCTGCCACCGGCGGGTTGTACCGCTGGTCCGGGAGGGCCGTGGCTTTCGGATCGACGTCGACGGTCTCCGAAAGGCCGTCACGCCGAAGACCAAGGCAATGATCGTGAACTCGCCGCACAATCCGACCGGCATGGTGGCCTCCGACGATGAACTCAAAGCGCTGGCTCAGCTCGCGGTGGACGCCGACCTGCTGGTGATCGCCGATGAAGTGTACGAGCACCTGGTATTCGACGAGCACCGGCACATGCCGCTGGCCAACTACCCCGGGATGGCCGGCCGCACGGTGACGATCTCCAGCGCGGCCAAGATGTTCAACGTCACCGGTTGGAAGATCGGATGGGCCTGTGGTGCACCAGAACTCATCGCGGGGGTGCGCGCAGCCAAGCAATACCTCTCCTACGTCGGCGGGGCGCCTTTTCAGCCCGCGATAGCCCATGCGCTCAACACCGAGGACGAGTGGGTTCTCGCGGCGCGTGAATCGTTGCAGAAGAAGCGCGACAAGCTGAGCTCCGCCCTGGCAGATGTGGGATTCGAGGTGCACGACAGCTTCGGCACGTATTACGTGTGTGCCGACCCGCGTCCGCTCGGGTACGCCGACAGCACGACATTCTGCGCACAGCTGCCAAAACGCGCAGGCGTGGCGGCGATCCCGGTGTCCGCACTGTGCGACCCGAAGGCCGACCACGCAGAAGCGTGGAATCACTTGGTGCGCTTCGCCTTCTGCAAGCGCGAGGATACCCTCGACGACGCGATCCGCAGGCTGTCGGTGCTTCGCACCTAGACCTTCCACCGCGACCTTCCACCGCGCGACATGGTCACGCACGTACCCGCCCCATGACCAACCTTCGGTCATGGGGCGGTGGTCGTCGCGCCCGACATCATGTCCGTTGCCCGAGATGCTTACCAGACAGATAGGAAATCCTTCCCCTTCGGCAAGCGGAGTCTGGCGTCTTGGCGATTACGAAATCCCCTGCCAAACATCACCATTTTTGTCATGACCAACGTCACAGCATTGCCGAAGAGCGACACCGTCGCGGCGGTCGGCGATCGCGTGAAGAATCCTCGGATCCGCGACGTTGGCGGGATCCGTCTCGCGGACGATCTTGACTCGCTTACCCGCGACGAAATCGAAGCCACGCGGCAACACAATCTGCGAGCCACGCAGGCAGCCGCGCGCCAGTCCACCGCTGTGTGGCGACGCTTCCCGGGGCTGCAGGCCGTTGATACGGTCGCCGATCTTGCGGCGCTGCCCTTTCTCACGTCCGCGGATCTGGCCGCGGATTCCCCACCGCAATCTGCGGACCTCGTCTTCGACGCACGCAACCCCGGGCTCGTATTGCGATCGAGCGGGACCGCCAGCCGCCCGAAAATCCTCTATCACTCGTGGGATTTCACCGATCGTGTGCAACTTCTGGGCGCGCGTGGAATCCGAGCCGCATTGGAGACACCCCCGAACCGGATCGCCAATTGCCTGTTCGCCGGTGACCTGAACGGAGCGTTCCTCTTCGTCCAAGACATCGCGCGGTCACTGCCGGCACTTTCCTTCGCAATGGGCGAATACACCTCGCCTGCCGAAGCCGCTGCGATCATCGAAACGCACGGCATCGATACCTTGGCGGCGTCGCCCGCCTACGGAGCGGAGCTGTTGGCAAGGGGCCTGGACGGACGGCCACTGCCCCTGCAGAACTTCCTCTTCATCGGCGAGTCGCTGGGGGTCGAGCGGGAGCGCATCGTGCGCTCGGCCGCACCGGATGTCACCGTGCGGTCGCTGGCCTATTCGACGTCGGAAACCGGTCCCATCGGCTACCAGTGCCGCCACCAGACGGGTGCCGTGCACCACATCCACGAGGACGCCGTCGTGCTGGAGGTCATCGACGAGGCCGGCCGGCCGGTGCCCCCGGGGACGCCCGGCGAGCTCGTCGTCACGACTCTGACGACGTCAGGGATGGCGCTGTTCCGCTATCGGCTCGGCGATCGCGGTCAGCTGCTGACCGGCGACTGCGCATGCGGCAGTGCCGCCCGATCGGTCGTGCTCCTCGGCCGCATGCCGAACTCCATGACGGTCGACACGATCACGTTCTCCAGTGACCACCTCTTGGCGGCGCTCGCGACGCTCGGCGTATCCAGGCCGACTGACTGCCAGCTTCAGGTCCTGTGGGAGGACCACAAGTACCGGGTGCGCCTGCTGTTGTCGCGGGCGACACCGGAGGGCATCACGACCGACGCGGTCCGCGCAGCCCTGCACGACGCCCATGAGATTAACGAGGTGATCGTGAGCCCGCGGTGCGTGGATTTCGAGGTGCAACAGGCGGACATCGAACAGTTCGCACGCTCGAAGCGGGGGAAGGTCCCAGTCCTTTATCAACAGCACTCAATCGGTGGTTCTAAGGAGCGATGACATGAAAGTAATTGCCGGCCTTGATGTTCAGGAAAAAGCTCACCCCGACACTCTGGAGACGCTGCGCGCCGAGCTGGATCGAATCGACGCACACTTTCTCGCAGCCCTCGGTGCGCGCGTCGACGTGTGCCGGAGCATCGCCCACTACAAACGGGCACATGGCGTGCCCATGATGCAACCTCACCGCATCGGTGTAGTGCAGGAGCGCGCGGCACGATTCGCCGAGGCCAACGGCCTCGACCTGACCTTCATGAAGCAGTTCTACGACCTGATCATCGGCGAGACCTGCCGCATCGAGGACCTGATCATCTCGCCCGCCGACACCGCGGACATCGACGCCGACGGGAGCGCCGCCTGATGCGCGTCCTACTGGTCGACAATTACGACTCTTTCACCTATAACCTCTTCCAGCTGATCGGCGAGGTCTCCGGCCAGGCACCGACCGTTGTCCGCAACGACACAGCCTGGAACGAGTTGCAATTCGACGGGTTCGATGCCGCGGTCATCTCGCCCGGCCCCGGCAGTCCCGAGAAAGACCGCGACTTCGGCGTCAGCGCCCGGGTGATCCTCGAAAGCGGACTGCCGGTGCTCGGCGTCTGCCTCGGGCATCAAGGTCTCTGCCACCTCTTCGGCGGTGAGGTGGGCCGCGCGCCCGAACCCATGCATGGACGCATCTCGGCCGTCCGGCACAAAGGCATCGATCTGTTCGCGGGCATTCCCTCGCCGTACGACGTGGTGCGCTACCACTCGCTGGCCGTCACCTCGGTTCCGGAGGACTTCGAGGAGTTGGCGTGGACCGACGACGGGGTCGTGATGGGCGTCCGCCATCGCAGTCTTCCGCTGTGGGGCGTGCAGTTTCATCCCGAGTCGATCAGCAGCGCCTTCGGTCACGAGCTGATCGCCAACTTCCTCAATCTCGCATCGGGCGGGCAGGCGGCTGTCTCCGTCCCGGCCTTCGCCCCGGCGTCCGCTGCCACGACGGATCCTTCTCGCTACGACCTGCACGTGCGGCACCTCGACGTCCACCCCGAGGCGCTGACGGCCTACAGCTCCCTCTTCGCCGGCGGTGATCAAGCCTTTTGGCTCGACAGCAGCTCGGTGATCGAAGGGTTGTCGCGCTTCTCGATCATGGGCAACGCGGATGGTCCGCTCGCCGAATACCTCACCTACAGCGTCGCTGAGGAGAAGGTCACCATCCGTCAGGCCGACGGAACGACCGAGCTGGTTCTGCAACCGTTCTTTGACTACCTCGGCGACGAGCTGCGCACCCGCGCGGTTCCTGCCCCGGCCGACCTGCCCTTCGATTTCAACCTCGGCTATGTCGGGTATCTGGGTTATGAACTGAAGGCCGAGGCCGGGGGCACGAACACCTATCAAGCCGACACACCCGACGCCGCAATGGTTTTCGCCGACCGGGCACTCGTCCTCGACCACGCAACACGCACCAGCTACCTGCTTGCCCTGTCCACCGCCGGCGACGCAGCCAGCACCGCAGCGACCGAGGCCTGGCTGGCCGCAACCGCGGCGATCTTGTATGACCTCCCTGCTGCTCCCACTGATCCGGCCCCGGCCAGGCCGCTGTCAGGCCCGGCCATGACCGATCCGAACATCGGCATGCACGTCGAGCTCAGGCATGACCGGGACGCCTACCTCAAGCGGATCGACGAGTGCCTGGAAGAGATCAAAGCCGGTGAGTCGTACGAGATCTGCCTGACCAACATGGTCACCGTCCACAAGTCGATCGACGTGCTACCGACATTCGCTCACCTTCGCAACGTAAGCCCCGTCCCGTTCGGTGCCCTGCTGGACTTCGGCGACGACGTGGCTGTGCTCAGCGCATCCCCGGAGCGGTTCCTCTCGATCGACGGGCAGGGAGTCGTCGAGGCGAAGCCGATCAAGGGCACTCGTCCACGAGGCGCGGATGACGCCGAGGACCGCGCCTTGGCCGACGAACTGCGCGACAACCCGAAGGACCGCGCCGAGAACCTCATGATCGTCGACCTGCTCCGCAATGACCTCAACACGGTGTGCTCGGTGGGATCGGTCCATGTGCCGAAGCTCTTCGACGTCGAGACCTACCCGGCGGTGCACCAGCTCGTCTCCACAATCCGCGGGCGACTCGCACCGGGCCGGTCGGCAGTCGACTGCGTCCGCGCCGCGTTCCCGGGTGGATCGATGACCGGCGCCCCCAAGGTCCGCACGACGGAGATCATCGACCGGCTCGAGCAGGGTCCCCGCGGAGTGTATTCCGGTGCGCTCGGATGGTTTTCACTCTCGGGCGCAAGCGATCTCAGCATCGTGATCCGCACCCTTGTCGTCGCGGACGGGCTGGTGACGTTCGGTGTCGGCGGCGCCATCATCGCCCTGTCCGATCCGGCCGGGGAGTTCGACGAGACCGTGGTCAAGTCGAGGACGATGATCACCGCCCTCGCGACGTCGGGCGAGCAGGAGCGTGCGGCATGAGCGCCACGCCAGCCATCGGGCGCATCGTCGTCGCCGGCGGTTCGGGCGCGGTGGGTTCGCTGTTCGCCGAGCGGCTGCAGGAAGCCGGCAACGACGTCGTCGTCGTCGACGTCGCCGCCCCCGGGCCCAATCACCCTTTCATTCGATTCGTCCAGGGCGACATCGCCGATCCCGACGCGATCGTGACCGACCTCGTCAGAGCAGCAGACGCTGTCCTGCTGTCCGTGCCGGAGCCGATCGCTTTGGCCGCCATCGACCGGATTGCGCGGGAGCTGCGACCAGACGCCCTCATCGTCGACACGCTGTCGGTGAAGAGCGCGGTGGTCCCTGCCCTGCGCGCGGCCGTGATGGTCGCAGGCGAGGCGCTGAGCCTGAACCCTATGTTCGCTCCCTCCCTTGGCTTCGTCGGGCACCCGGTCGCTTCGGTGACTGTGCGCGACGGCCGGCGGGCGCGCACGCTGCGCACACTCATCGAGCAGTGGGGCGCGCGCGTGGTGTCCGTCACCGCCGACCAGCACGACCGGATGTCGGCGGCCTCGCAGGCCCTCACCCACGCCGCCGTGATCGCCTTCGGCGCCGCCCTTGCCGAGTTGAAGATCGACATCACCGATCTGGACCAGATTGCTCCACCGCCGCACGCCGCGCTGCTGTCACTGCTGGCGCGCATCGCATCTGGTGCACCCGAGGTGTATTGGGACGTCCAGGCGGCCAACCCCCACGCCCCCGCGGCTCGGCGCGCCCTGGCGCGCGGGGTGTCGCAGCTGACGGATGTCGTCGAGGACGACGACCCCGCGGCATTCGGTGACCTGCTCAACCGTCTCTGCGGGGTGCTCGGCCCCCTGCAGGGTGCCTACCGAGAGCGCAGCGCAAAAGCGTTGCGCGCCATCACCACTGACCGAACAAGGGAGATAGTCAAATGACAAACCTGATGGAGATCCACACGCCCACCGCCACCGGGTCAACAAACGCGAAGAGCCGGCCCAACTGGGTCGAGTCCCGCGTCAGCAAGACCTCGGACTCGCTCGACCGGGCCTTCGCAGAGAACCTGACCGGGCATGTCATCACCGCGCGTGACGGCAAGCGGGTTCAACTCGAAGACGGCAGCGACGCCGTGGAGTTCGTCTCGTGCTCGTATCTCGGCCTAGAGTCGCACGCGGACCTGATCGCCGCGGCCACAGAGGCGATGAGCCGCTTCGGTCTTCACTTCTCGACCTCGCGCAACCGGGGACGGCCGCCGTACCTTCGCGAGCTCGAGGAGCTGCTCTCCATCATGTACGGCGGTGCCGAAGTGGCCGCCTTCACCTCGGTCAGCAACGTTCACCTGGGCCTGCTGCCGCTGCTCGGCGCGGGCGCGTTGCCCAGCTATCCCGTATCCGACGCAGGCGTCACCTTCCTGGTCGAAAAGACCGCGCACGCCTCGATTCAGGTGATCCGCGGCGTGCTCGAGCAGATCGGGCCCACCAAGCGCTTCGACATGACCGATCCCGCGGCGCTGCCCACGGCGGTTCGTGAGGCCGCGGCCACCGGTCGGACACCGATTGTGTTGGTCGACGGCGTCGGGTCGATGGGCGGTCTCATCGATGTCGCGTCGATGCAGGCCATCCTCGAACCCTTCGGCGGTCACCTCTATGTGGATGACGCCCATGGGGTTTCGATCGAGGGTTCACTCGGCGCCGGATACGCCTTCGAAGCGCTCGGGGGGACGCTCCCTAAGAATGTCGTCCTCGCCGGCTCGCTGTCGAAGGCATTCGGTGGCGCCGGCGGCTTCGCGGTCGTGCCGAGCCAGGAAGACATGCGGGTACTGCGGAAGTTCGCCAACCCGTTGGTGTTCGGGCACTCGATCATGCTTCCGATGCTCGCGGCGAACGTCGCCGCCGCACGGCTGCACGTCGACGGCCAGGTTGCGGAGTTGCAGGGGCAGCTCTGGCGCAACGCCGTCGAGTTCGATCGGCTGACGGCGGGCCTGCTGGTCAATGCCGGGCTGCATTCACCAGTCCGCGGTGCGCTTTACAACAGCGAGACCGAGGCGTTCGCGGCGGCCCGCCGGTTGAAGCAGGCCGGTGTGCTGGTCCTGCCCGCGTTCTATCCCACGGTTGCAAAAGGCACCGGACTGATGCGCTTCGCCGTGTCAGCCCTGCACCAGCAAAGCGATCTCGAGACAGCCGCCCGTGCCCTCGAGCTCACTCCCTGAACTTCTACCCACCCATCCAATCGCACTCAACAGCAAGGAGTTTGAACAATGACGATTTCCACCCACGCACTGCTGACCCCCGAACAACGTTCCCAACTGGCGGCGCTGCCCGAGCTCGGAGGAGGAAACCTGCTGGCTACGGCCATGGCCGTGCACCCCGACCCGCACATCCCGTTCATCCGCACGGGCCGGCCGGTGATCAACACCGCCGGGGAGGAGCAGACGGAGTTCACGCTCGCCCAGATCGATGCACTCGCCCAGAGCTGGTCGGTCTGGTATCACGAGCAGGGCGTCGGTCCGCGTGACCGGGTCGCGCTCTACATGGCGGACACATTCGCCTACACCATCCACCTGAACGCACTGGCGCAGTTGGGCGCCATCGGCGTGCTCATCAACAGCAAGGCCTCGCCGGCTCTGGCGCTCGGGCTGTGCCAGCGCACGACGCCGGTGGGTATCTACACCGACCGGTCCCGCTTCGAAACCATCGCCGAGGGAATCGGATCGCTCGAGGGCCTTCAGTGGGTTCAGCTCGCCGACGACCTGCCCGCTCCGCCTCCGGCAGTGCTGCCCGACGCCTGGCGCTTCAAGCATGCCGCGGAGGACCCGGTGTCGATCATGCACTCGTCGGGAACGACGGGAATTCCGAAGGCCGTCACCCAGACTCACGCGTCCAGCGTCGCCGGACCGCGCTTCCGCCTTCAGAACTACATCGAGCCCGCCAACGAGCGAATGATGACCGCTCAGCCGCAGTCGCATCTCGGGTGCATCGTGTACACCGCATACTCGATCCTCGCCGGCACCCCGCTGGTTGCGCTCTATGACCCGAGCGGTGAGGAGCTGGCCGAAGCCGTGTGCCTGCACGAGCCGAAGGGTGTCATGGCATTCGCGCACGCCTACGCCGAGTTGGCTGTCCTCGAAACACCCAGCGGGACTGTCGATTCGGTTGACTACTGGGTCAACATGGGTGATGCCATCCACGAGGCCCACATCGGCGCGATCCTGGCCAAGCGCAGCCCGAACCAGGAGCCCCCGACTTTCTACGACCGGTTCGGCACGACCGAACTCGGATGGGGTCTGGTGGTCTTGCCGCGGACCTTGGCGTCGGAGCGCACGGACCGTCGGGTCGGCAAGCCCGATCCCGTCGCCGAGGTCGCGGCGCTGCGACCCGACGGCAGCAAGGCGCCGGTGGGCGAGGTGGGTTTCTTCGGGGCCAAGGGCCCGTCGATCACCGCCGGGTACTGGAACGACTCGGACACCACCTATCGCTCGAAGCTCGGCGGTTACTGGCTGACCGGCGACCTCGTGTATCAGGACGAGGACGGAAACTACTACGTCGTCGACCGGACGAAGGACGCCATCGAGACCACCGAGGGCACCGGCTACTCCGTGCTCATGGAGGAGGTGCTGCTCAGCGAGATCGGTGCCATCACAGACGTCGCCGTCGTCGCAGGCCGCCTCGGTGACGACATCATTCCGGTCGCCGTCGTCATCACCGACGATTCGTCGGCCGATCCCGAACTGCTGCTGGCTGAAGCCAACGAGGTGTTGGCCAACGCGGGCGGCCATCCCCGCATCGCCGTGCTGGACGTCGCCCAGACTCCGGCCGACTTCCCGGTGGGCGTGACGGGCAAGGTACTCAAGCGCGAACTACGCGACAAGTACAGCGATCTCGCGCAGAATCTGTCCCAGGAGAACCGCGCCGTCGCCGCGTTCCTGATGCCCGAAAGCGTGGTCGCGGGATGATCGGCAACTGGCTGTCATCCCTGGTGCCCGAGCCCGGTGCGCGTCGTCGCCTGGGCTTGGCCACCGGGGTCTACAACATCGGCACCGGAATGTTCATGACGTCGTCAGTCTTGTATTTCACTGAGGGACTGGGACTGTCGGTCGCCGAGGTCGGCCTGTGGCTGGCTGTGGCCGGACTGATCGGCCTGTTCGCCGGCGTTCCGATGGGTCACCTTGCCGACCGCCGCGGCCCCCGTGGAGTCGCGACCATGAGCCTGGTCGTGCTGGCACTGACGATGGCGGGCTACGTCTTCGTGCAAAGCATTTGGATGTTCGTCGCGGTAACCGTAGTGGAGATGCTGGCGACGTCGGCGTCGAGAGCTTCGCGCGGCGGTCTCATCCGCCGCGTCGGAGGCGAGGGTGCGGCCGCGTACCGCTCCCAGCTCCGGGCTATCGAGAACGCCGGCGTCGGCATCGGTGCCGCCGTCGGGGGCTTGGCGCTGACGCTGCACTCGCTGGCCGCATATCAGGTGCTGTTCTTCGCCAATGCCGCAACTTTTTTGATCGGCGCATGGGTGTGCGCGAGGCTCCCATACTTTTCACCGCTCCCTGCTCCGCCCGGCACGCGACGCGGCGTGGCTCTACGGGACAAGCCGTTCATCGTGTACACGATCCTGAACGGGGTCATGAGTCTGCAGTATGCGGTCATCACATTCGCCCTGCCGCTGTGGATCGCCATGGAGACGAACGCCCCGCGTTGGATGGTCGGCGCCGTGCTGATCATCAACACGATCGGCGTTGTGGCACTGCAGGTCTGGGTCGGGCGGAAGGTCAAGACCGTCCGCCAGGGCGCCGCCGCCATGCGCGTTGCCGGGTTTGTATTCCTGGTTGCCTGCGTGGGAGTGGCGCTGGCCGCCGACCTCTCGATGTGGGCCGCGGTCGCGGTTCTGATCGCGGCGGTGGCTGTCCATTCGGTGGGCGAGATGTGCCACGCGGCAGCGGTTTTCGCGCTGAGCTTCGAACTGGCGCCGGCACACGCGCAGAGCGAGTACGTGGGCCTGCAAGACATGGGTCTGGGCACCGCGTTCGCGGTAGCGCCCGCGGTGCTCGGTGCTCTGTGCCTCGGGCTTGGCCAGATCGGCTGGGTGACGCTGGGTGCGCTGTTCGTCGCGGCGGGTCTGTTCACCGTGCCGGTCGCCCGGTGGGCACTGCGCACTCGATCCTTCTCCGTCCCGACCGACGAGCCGTCGACCGGTCTTGTCGCGGCCACTTCGGAAGGGAACGCAGCATGATCGAGCCTCGGCCCCGCGCTTTCATCCTGACCGGCGCCCTGCCCGTGGTCTGCCGGGACCCCATCTACATCGAGGAGCTCCGAGGAAAAGGTCTGAAGGTTCTGGTGATCACCCCGGCGGACTTCCGCCGGTACGCGGAGACGCACTGTGGCGACCCCGCGCACCCAGCCTCCGTGATCGACGAGATCGCCTTCGTCGACGGGTCGGTCGGGGCCGAGGGCTCCTTCCTTCCCGGTGTGATCGAGCACGCGGGGCACTGGCGGGACCGGTACGACGTAGCGGGCATCTATGCAGTGGGGGAAACGCTGGTCGAGCCGACCGGCGTGGTCGCCGATTACTTCGGCCTCCCGTTCCCCGGATTGCGGGCGGCCCGCGCCTGCCGCAGCAAGTACCTCCAGCGGTGGTATATGCCAGATCTCAGCCCGGTATCCGTTCTGATTCCGCCCGGCGCGCGCGAGTCCGTCGACCATGGGTCCGTCCCGTTCCCAGCGGTGGTCAAACCGGCAACGAGGCACTCGAGTCAGGGCGTGCAGATGGTGCACAAGCGCGCCGAGTTGGCTGCACAGCTGGCCGAGTATCCGGAGCAGGAGACCATCCTCGTGGAGCAGGCCATCACCGGACAGGAGTACTCGATCGAAAGCCTGGTCCAGGACGGCAAAGCGCTGTTCGCTTCGGTGACGCGTAAGGAGACGACGGATGTCGACTCCCAGTACTTCGTCGAAATGGCCCACACCGTGCCCGCCCCGCGCGATGCTGCGTGGGATGCGGTGCAGCGCGCCAACGCGTCGATGCTCGATCAGCTGGGCGTCGAGAACGGCATCACGCATGCGGAGTTCAGGCTCGACAATGCTGGCGAGGCCCGCCTCATCGAGGTTGCCGCCCGGACGCCCGGCGACGGGATCATGGTGCTGTACCGGCTCGCGACGGGTCTGCCGATGGAGCCGGAGATCCTGCGGATCGCACTCGGAGAGGTCGCCGACTATCCCGAGGCTCGGCGCTTCGCACGCCAGGTGTACGTGGGGCACAAGCCCGGAACCCTCGTCGATGTGAAAGTCGACTGGCCCGGAGTCGAGGCTCGCTGGGTCGACGACGGCAATCCCTGGCCGGACATTTCCGCATCGCCCGCCGATGCGCCGGCCGCTCTGCGCGCAGTGTTCGTCTATGAACCGATTGGCACGGAGCTGGGGCCGATCCGCAGTTCGGACGACCGAGCAGTGACCTTTATCATCGACGCGCCGACGCTCGCCGAGTTGGACGAGATCGAGGAGAGGGTTCGCCGGGCGGTGACCGTCCAGACGGACCCATCGTCGGACCGAAGTGCACAGTCGCCGTCGTAACTCAAGGCTCGATGGTGACAACGACACCCTTGGAGTTGCCTGCGAGATGGGGTCGAGGTCATGGTCATGGTCACGGTAAGACCGTGAAGCAACACGAGATTCGACTGACCAGATGCCATTTGCGAAGTCTGGTATCTACCGTGCGGACCGGGGATATGGTTCGCCGATGAAGACGGCGTTCATCACCGGTGCTGCGAGCGGAATCGGCGAGGCACTAGTCGTGCGACTCCATCGCGAAGGCTGGCAAGTTTTCGCGGGGTACCGCAACAGCCCGCCCGACCAAACCCGGTGGCACAGCATGGTCAATGCAATCGCGCTGCCCTGCGACGTGACCGATCCAGCTCAGATATGCGCGGCAGCCAACACGATCAGCGAGCACACCGGCGGTCGGCTTGATCTGTTGATCAACAACGCGGGCTACTCGTCTCGCGAAGGAGTGATCGAAGCGGCGAACATGGACGAGTATCGCCGCGCTTTCGAGGTCAACTTCTGGGGACCGTTACAAGTGGCGCAGGCGATGCTGCCGATGCTGCGCCACAGCGAGGGACGCATCATCAACACAACATCGGCGTCGGTGTACATGACCATCCCGATGGCGTCTGCCTACCCGGCAGCCAAGTCCGCGCTTGTAGTCCTCACCCGGCATCTGCGCATGGAGCTAGCACCGTTCGGCATCGAGGTCACCAACCTCGTACCCAGCGGCGTGGACACCCCCATGGTGGACACCACACCGGAAGCCGCCGAACAGTTTTGGACGTTGATCCCCGAGCCACTACGCGACCAATACCGTCAGCACTTCCTAGATGGCGCCTCGGCCATCGGCGACAACTTCAAGCTGAAACCCCCGGATGTCTTCGCAGATAAGGTATTTAAGAAAATCATCTGCGCCAGGCACCTCAAACTCACCTACGTGATCGGCCCGCGCAGCTCCGCGGTTCTCCCGTGGTTGGATCGCCTACTCCCAGCCCAGCAGGTGCAGAACATCTGGCGGCGCATGTTCACCGCCAGACCCCATCGGTAAATGACTGCGCCGCAAGACGATTCTCGATCACTGACCCACACACACAACGCCGCATGTTGGTTGTCAGCCTTCGGGCGACAGGCCGAAGACCCGTACGGCCTCTGACTTCCCCTTCAGCGCATGCGATCCCCGATCGACGAGAAAGGGCGGTCGAGCAGTCAAAGCGTCGGCGGACTGCTCGGTGACAAGGGTGGTGTCGCCTGTGGTCTTAGTGAACTGCTCGACGCGGGCGGCGACGTTGACGGTGTCGCCGATCAGGGTGAACTCCAGCTTGCTGCCGCCGCCGATGGTTCCCGCGATCACTGTTCCACTGTTGATGCCGATACCAATCCGCAACTCGCTTCCGAAACGCTCAGCGACCAGACGCTGGATCAGCACAGCAGCACCTAGCGCAGCATCGGCGTGATGCGGAAGGTCATTGGGAGCGCCGAAGACAGCCAGTGCTCCGTCGCCGAGGAACTTGTTGACATGCCCACCCGCATCGACCACGGCGGGCACGACGATTTCGAATAAGGCATTGAGCCGGGCGACGACATCCTCGGCAGCGTTGGCTTCGGCGAAGGGGGTGAAGTCGCGGATGTCGACGAACATCACCGTCACCTCGCGACGCTCCCCGGTGAACACGTCATCACCCTGCTCAAGCAGCTTTGTCGCGAGAGCGGGATCGACATAGGTGCCGAACGCGACCTGAAGCCGTTGCCGCTCAGCGAGTCCCGCCTGCATCCGGTTGAAAGACGCCGCCAATGCGCCGAGGTCATCGTCCTGTACTACCGGGACGCGCTTAGAGTAGTCGCCTGCCGCTACACGTTGAGTTCCCGCAGCTAGGTCCCGAATGGGGTGCATTGACGGCGAAAAAGAGGCAGCGACGGTCATAGGCAATGCGAAAACGAGTGTCATCGCGCATCCGATCGCGACAGCTAGCACCGGAATGTCACGAGTCCGATCGAAAACGGCTGCGAGCATCGCGCCCGCAACGGCGAACACAAATGCGACAGCGAGTATCGCCAGGTTCGACCACGCGGCAAAAGACGGGCGAGAGCGGGGCAGGGAATCACCGATCCCCGTTTCAGCGGCAATGGAGACCCTGACGGGCCGCAGTGCTCCTTCAAAGAAGCTGTGCGCTGCGATCAAGAAGCAGCCAGTTCCGATGGCTCCCACCAGGAATCCGTACTGGACGAGCCGCACTCCGTTCGCCCCGGCGATCAGTCCGACACCAACTGAGAGCACGACTGCAAGAATCACGTTGCTTGCTACCCCTAGCGAAACACTCCTTCGCGCCCAGATATAACTGGCCTCTAACGCCATCTCCGGATCGACGTCACGTCCGCCAGCCCACTGCTCAACAATGCGCGGCGGGCCGACACCAGGAAGGCCCATACCGTATGCGACCACAACCACCGCAATTACGGTGACGGCGGCCACCTCGATGTATTTCCCTGCCCCCTCGAATGCCAGCACGACAAATGACACGACCAGGTAGATCGGCAGGGCTGCGCCGACGAGGACTGTGTTGACTACCCACGAGTACCTCGGTCCGTACCGATCCCAAGCCCACTGCCAAATGCGATCCATGCCGGGAGACTAGGCGTCGCTCCCCTTCAATCCGGCAGAAATCGCCAGCGTCTCGACGGCCTCAGGGCGCAGCAGCAGATTTAGAAGTCCCAGTCCTCGTCTTCGGTAACGACGGCCTTGCCGATGACGTAGCTGGACCCCGACCCCGAGAAGAAGTCGTGATTCTCGTCGGTGACCATGTCAATGACTCGATAACCTGCCTGGGCTGCAAATACTGCTGACAAGACCTTTCAAGAGATACCCGTGAATGACAAGGGTTTGTAGTCATTTTGCAGTCAGCTTGCCACTCAACTTGCGAATCCGTGAAGAGGGCACACCTGTCGCGCTGAGATCGGCGACCCGGGCGCGGGGCGAACAGTTAGCGTGATCACGTGGCGGGGGCACAATCAATCGAAGGCTACGACCAGACCTGTCGCCTGGGAGTGATGTACTTCCGGTCCCTGCTTGCTCAAGCTGGACTCGCTCACGGAGAGTTCTCTCCGCGCGAGGTATTTCTGAGACCAACATTCGAGACACCACGACCTGGTGCTACCTGGCCTGCTAGGCGACCGAGCGCTCTGTCTCAAAAGTGATCTATTTCGAGACGCTCAGTTCTGCTCGAGCCTGGTCGATCTGGTCGTAGGCATAGGCCACCATTTCGGCGGCAGTCATCGCCTCACCCTTGCGGGCGAGCGATTCGTAGGTCTGATCGCCGAGAACCTCGCGCATATGGCTGATCGAGGCGGTGATTTCGGGAACCGCTGCCGCTATCAGCGGGCTGAAGGCGAACCCGGCGATCGTGGCCGCCGGTACACGCCGTCCAAGCCGGTCGAAGACAGCGGCGACCAGGGCCAGCGGGACGGCCATCATGGTGGTGTTGCCGGAATCGTGGTAATTGCGGATGGCCACGAAGGCGTGATCGAAAGCAGTAATCAGGTCGCCGTACTGCGCCTCGAACCGGGATAATCCGGCCAGCAAGGCGGTCTCGTTGCCGCGGTTGCCGCTCTCGCGAGCGATCGCCAACCCCCGGCGGCGGGCTTCCATCGCGCGGCGGGGATCAGCCTCGCGGAACGCCAATCCGTAGTTGTAGAGAGCGAAGGAGAGCACGAAGGGATTACGGGTAGCCTCAGCGGCCTCGATCAGGCCGGAGGCGACGGCCACCGCCTCGTCGGTGCGACCGGCCAGCAGCAGTGTGCCAGCCAGAAGGGACCATGTGAGTGTGTGGGTATCCCGACCGTGTGTGATTTGTGCGCGGCACCACTCGACCATCCGATCAGGCTGACCGGCGGCTGTGTACGCGACACCGAGTAATCCTTCCGCGCCGAATGGCACCTCGCCGCCGCCGCCGTTGTTGATAAGTGCCTGCCCTGCTTCGCTGTAGCGGAGGGCCGCCTCGATACGCCCGGCAAACAAGCACTGTGACGCCATCGAATACAGGGCTCCGCAGCGGCGATGACCGATTGCACTCGCGGGTTCGATGAGTTCTTCGGCCCAGGCGATCGGCTCATAGTTTTCACGGGCGAAGCCGAGAACTGCCGTATAAATAGCGATGGCGGCGGCGGTTTCGACGTCGCCCTGATCGGTTGCCCACCGGAATGCGATGCGCAGATTGGCCAGCTCAGTAGTGAACCAGTCGTAGGCCTCTTGCTGTCGGGGACTGTCCCAGAGCGCGAGGATGTCTTTTTCACGTCCGGCGAAGTAACGGGAATGCGCGGCGCGTGTCTTTGTAGCGTCGCCTCGGGCCACGAGTTGCTCCTCGGCGAACTGACGGACCGTTTCCAGCATCGAATAGCGAGTTCGTCCCGAGGATCGGTCTGCCACGAGCAGCGACTTGCGCACAAGAGCGTCGAGGACGTCGAGGATTGCGTACTCGTCGAGGCCATCCGATTCGACTATTGCGCGGGCGCTTTGGAAGTCGAACCCGCCCGCGAAGACCGAACAGCGGTTAAGCACGATCGTTTCGGTGTCGTCGAGAAGATCGTAGGACCAGGCCACCGTGTGGCGCAGTGTGTGGTGACGTTGCACTCCGCGTCGCGAGCTGACGAGCAGCCGGAAGCAATGATCGAGACGATCACGTACGTCGCCCGCCGTCATCGACGCCATCCGCGAGGCCGCCAGTTCAATGGCCAGCGGGATACCGTCGAGACGCTGGCAGATATCCAGCACCGCACCCGCCTCATCAGGCGTAGCCATGGAGAAGCGGGGGGAAACACTCTGGGCGCGTTCGACAAAGAGATCGACTGCTTCGCAGTCGATTCCCTCATCCAGGTCCAACGAGGGAACCGGCCACACCTGCTCTTGGGCGATACCGAGTCCCTCTCGACTGGTGGCTAAGACCCTCACGGTCGCGGACTGGGTGATCACCGCTTCGATCAGGTTGGCGACAGCGTCAAGCACATGTTCGCAGTTGTCGAACACCAATAACCGCAGACGGCCCTCCAGCGCTGCGGCCACCGACTCGCTGACCGTCTTGCCGGGTTGTTGGTTGATGCCCAGCACTGCTGCCACGGCGTCGGGTACTGCTGCCGGGTCGGCAACGGCTGCCAGCTCGAAAACCCAGCTCCCGTCTGGGAACTCATCGGCCAGTCGTCCGGCTACCTCCATCGCCAGGCGCGTCTTACCAACACCACCGACTCCTGTGAGCGTCACTAGCCGGTGGGATTTAACCACCGCTGCAAGCTCAACCAATTCGGACTCGCGCCCGATCAAGCTGGTTGTCGCCGGTCGCAGGTTCCCCGGCGTCGTATCAAGCGCACGCAATGGAGGAAACTCGACTTGCAAGTGCGGTGCTTGCACCTGGAACACTCCGACCGGCATCGGCACATCTCGCAGCCGTCTCGGCCCCAGATCGATGAGGTCTACGCCGCTGAGCAGAACCGCGGTCGAATCAGCCAGCAGGACCTGGCCGCCGTGCCCTGCGGCCATCACCCGCGCTGCACGGTTCAGTACCGCACCGAAATAGTCCCCGTCGCGCAGTTCGGCTTCACCGGTGGCCAGGCCCATCCGCACCGGCAGCTCCAACGCCCGCTGGGCGGCCACGGCGGCATCCACTGCGGACTTCGGCGACGAGAACGCTGCCACCACCCCGTCACCGGTGTGCTTGAACAAGAATCCGCCGTGGGCTTCGATGGCCGACCGCAACGCCTCGTCATGCACAGCCAGCGCCGCCCGCATGCTGTCGGCGTCGGCCTCCCACCGACGAGTAGACCCCTCCACGTCGGTGAACAGAAAGGTCACCACCCCCGACGGCGGCACCCCCGCAGACACCCGCTCAGGATCTCATAGAAACCGCAGGTGAAGGCGACATTTGCGCGTTCAGAGACCGAATACCTGCACCTCGGCTGACTTCCCCTTCAGCGCATGCGATCCCCGGTCCACAAGTCTTGGCGGTCGAGAGGTCAGGGCGTCGACGGCCTGCTTGGTGATAAGGATCGTGTCGCCGGTGGCCTTGGTGAGCTGCTCGACGCGGGCGGCGACGTTGACGGTGTCGCCGATCAACGTGAACTCCAACTTGCTTCCACCGCCGATGGTTCCCGCGATGACCGTGCCGCTGTTAATGCCGACACCGATACGAAGCTCGCCGGTGAACCGCTCGGCGACTAGACGTTGAATCAGCACAGCAGCGTTCAGCGCGGCGTCAGCGTGATCCGCAAGATCGTTGGGTGCGCCGAACACGGCCAGTGCGCCGTCGCCGAGGAACTTGTTGACGTGCCCACCGGCGTCGACCACGGCGGGCACCACGATCTCGAACAAGGCGTTGAGTCGGGCCACGACATCCTCGGCAGGGTTCGCTTCGGCGAACGGTGTGAAATCGCGGATGTCAACGAACATCACCGTCACCTCGCGACGCTCGCCGGTGAACACATCGTCACCCTGTTCAAGCAGCCGTGCCGCCAACGCGGGGTCGACGTAGGTGCCGAACGCCGACTGAAGTCGTTGCCGCTCAGCCAAACCCGCTTGCATGCGGTTAAACGATGCCGCTAAGACACCCAGATCGTCGTCTTGAACGACCGGGATCCGCTGGCTGTAGTCACCGAGTGCTACTCGTTCGGTTCCTTCGGCGAGGTCGCGAATAGGTTGCAACAGCGGTGAGAGCAAAGCGCCGACGGCCAGCGGCAGTCCGACGCTTAGCACCAGCGCAGATCCGATCACGACGAATACGAGCGGTGTCTCGCGAGCACGATCAACGATGGTCGCGACCATCGCGGCCATTACGGCGCTAAGGAACATGAGCGCGAGCATCAACACGGCCGCCCAGGCAGCAAAAGTCGGACGAGCACGGGGCAGTGAGTCACCAATATCGGAATCACCGGTCAAGGCAACCCGCACCGGCCGCATCGCTGCTTCCGTTCCGCTGTGCTCACCGGCCAGCTGAGTTGCCGCTCCAACGGCGGCACCTAGGATTCCGTACTGAATAAGTCGGGAATCGGTCGCTCCGGCTATCGCACCGACAACGACTACCAGCACGGCGACGCAAACGGTGTTGGCAACTACCGCTCGAACGGTCGCCCCCCGGGTCCACGCATAAGAGCTTTCAAGTGCCACCGCCCGATCTACGTCGCAACCGGCGGCCCATCGCTCCACGATGCGCGCCTGGCGTATGCCCGGAAGAACCACAACGTACACCAGCACCGGCGCGGCCAATGTTGGGAGAATCGCCGCCACCGCGTAGTGCTCGGAATGCTCGATAGCGACAATCAGAAACGTTCCGAAGAGATTCGAGAACAACACCGACGGAGAACTGATCGCGCATATCGCCCACGAATACCGCGCTCCATGCCGATCCCACGCCCACTGGTAGATGCCATCCATGCCGGGAGATTAAGCGTCCCTCCACATCAATCCGCCGGAATTGACCAGCACCGCCACGGATTCAGCAGACTGACGGACCAGTGTTTCGAGACGAAATTCGAGAGTCGCCCATTGCATCTGCTGTGAGACAACACGACCCGCAGCCCTTCATCGGAGCCTTACAGAGCTTCGATTTGGCGCTGCGCATGCCAGGGCGGCTTGCGCTAAATGTACTGCGACATAACTCCATCGGTGTACATCAGGACAACGATGATGACTACGGCGAGCACGCCAAGGCCGACCGCGATTCCGAGCCACAACGCCTTTGTTGGCCTATGTGGATCGTCAAGGTCAAACGGCGCAATGTGGTCATCGCCGACGGATCTGTAGCCGTGCAGCGCCCACTGCCGGGACGCGTCTTCTGTCGACGTTTTTTTGGGGGCGGACGAAGACACACCGTCGAGAAATGTGGGCAAAATGTGGGCACAAAGCCTCAGGCGCTACCTACGGGACGGCGGCGGAGTATTGATCGTCTGATCATAACCAGAAGAAAGATGCGCCTCCGAGACCTGGTGTTTTAGAAGTCCCAGTCCTCGTCTTCGGTAACGACGGCCTTGCCGATGACGTATGAGGAACCCGACCCCGAGAAGAAGTCGTGATTTTCGTCGGCGTTGGGGCTCAACGCCGACAGGATCGCCGGGTTGACGTCGGTCTCGTCGCGCGGGAACAGCGCCTCGTACCCGAGGTTCATCAACGCCTTGTTGGCGTTGTAGCGCAGGAACTTCTTGACGTCCTCGGTCAGGCCGACCTCGTCGTACAGGTCCTGGGTGTACTCGACCTCGTTGTCATAGAGCTCGAAGAGCAGCTCATAGGTGTAATCCTTGAGCTCGGCCTGCACGGCGGCGTCCTGCATGGCCAGCCCGCGCTGGAACTTGTAGCCGATGTAGTAGCCGTGCACAGCCTCGTCGCGAATGATCAGCCGGATCATGTCGGCGGTGTTGGTCAGCTTGGCCCGGCTCGACCAGTACATGGGCAGATAGAAGCCCGAGTAGAACAGGAAGCTCTCCAGCAGCGTGGAGGCAACCTTGCGCTTCAGCGGCTCGTCACCCTTGTAGTACTGCATGACGATCTCGGCCTTGCGCTGCAGGTTCGGATTCTCCTCCGACCAGCGGAACGCATCGTCGATCTCAGACGTCGAGCACAGCGTCGAGAAGATGTTGCTGTAGCTGCGCGCGTGCACCGACTCCATGAACGCAATATTGGTGTAGACGGCTTCCTCGTGCGGCGTCAGCGCATCGGGAATCAGGCTGACCGCGCCGACGGTGCCCTGGATGGTGTCGAGCAGCGTCAGGCCGGTGAACACCCGCATCGTCAGCTGTTTCTCGTGGTCGTTCAGCGTCCCCCAGGACGGGATGTCGTTGGACACCGGGACCTTCTCCGGCAACCAGAAATTGCCGGTCAGCCGATCCCAGACCTCCGCGTCTTTTTCGTCCTGCACGCGGTTCCAGTTGATGGCCGAGACTCGGTCAATCAGTTTCACGCCATCGCTCACAAGAACCCCGTTTCACCTGGTCTTCTAGGACTTGGCTATAGAGCTGCTATAGCGCCTTCAACACTACAACTGGGGTCCGACTTTCGACCGCAACACAACATCTTGTCTTTGCGTGTCGCGGCGGCTACACCGACGCGCGGCTGCCCGCGGTGCGAAAGTTGTACTCCGAAGCGTCGAATCTGCGGGTGGCCAGCCAGTACTGCCACGTCATCCCGCTCCACAGCGTCCGGTTCACCCCGTGCTCGTCCATGTACCAGCTGCGGCAACCGCCGGTGTTCCACACCGTGCCGGCGAGATCGTGCTGCAACTCCTTGTTGTAGGCGTCCTGCGCGGCGCGAGTCGGGGCCAGCGCCTGGGCGCCCTTCTTGTCGACGGCGGCGATCGCATGGGCCGCGTAGCGGATCTGCGACTCGATCATGAACACGACGGAGTTGTGCCCCAGCGCGGTGTTCGGACCGAGCAGGAAGAACAGATTCGGCATGTCGGCGATCGTGATACCGCGTAGCGCGGTCATACCCTCACGGTTCCACCGGTCGATGAGGTCTTCGCCACGGGGCCCCTTGATATCGACATAGGTATAGGAGTCGGTGACGTGAAAGCCAGTGGCGGACACCACGACGTCGACGTCACGCTCGGTGCCGTCGCTCGCGACGATGCCGGTCTTCGTGAACCGCGCGATGCCGTCGGTGACGACTTCCGTCTTCGGGTTCGCGATGCCTTTGTAGTAGGTGTCGGAGTTGAGGATGCGCTTGCATCCCGCCCGATAGTTCGGGGTCAGCTTCTTGCGCAGCGCGGGATCCTTGACGGAGCGCCGAATGTTGGCCTTGCCCATCAGCTCACCGAGCTTGAGCAGGCGCGGCTGCTTGGTCATCGCAAATCCGACGCCCTCGTGAATCCAGTAGATCCCGGCGCGCATCGCCGCACGCGTGCCCGGCACGTAGGTGAACACCTGCCGCAACCACCGCGGGATCGGATTGTTGGGCCGCGGCATCACCCACGCAGGCGTGCGTTGGTAAAGCTGAAGCTCCGCAACGTCTTTCACGATCTCGGGAACGATCTGGATGGCGCTGGCACCCGTCCCGATCACCGCGACGCGCTTACCGGTCAGGTCGACGCTGTGATCCCACTCCGCCGAGTGGAAGACCGCACCCTCGAATTCGTCGAGCCCTTCGAACTCCGGGATCAGCGGGATGTGCAATCCCCCGGCGCCCGAGATGAGGAACTGCGCCACGAACTCGCGGCCGTCCTTCGTGAAGGCGTGCCACCGCATTTCCTCGTCGTCCCAGTGCGCCCGGTCGACGTGGGAGTTGAACTGGATGTAGCGCCGCAGCCCGTACTTGTTCGTCACACCCTGCAGGTAGTCCTGGATCTCGGGCTGAAACGACCACATATGCGTCCAGTCGGGCTTGGGCTCGAACGAGAACGAGTACATGTGCGACGGGATGTCGCAGGCGCAGCCCGGATAGGTGTTGTCCCGCCAGGTGCCGCCGATGTCGTCGGCCTTCTCCAGGATCACGAAGTCGACGTTCTGCTGCTGCAGTGCGATAGCCATCCCCAGACCGGAGAACCCCGAGCCGATGATGAGCGCGCGGGTGTGCACCGGTTCGGCCGCTGTCACCTCTGGCGTGTCCTGCGCCATCGTCATGTTGGACTCCCTGCCAATCGTCGTGGGCCCATTTCCTGGGAACGCCGGTACCGGATACTTTAGCTAGTGTCCGGATTGCGGTCCAAGGTGTCAACGCACGACGTTGGCGAGGAGTTGCGACGGGCGTCAGGCGTAGACCACGTCGCGTTCGGCGCTGCGGTGCCGGTGCGGGTCGAAGGTCTCGAAATGGCCAGATCCGACCATGCCGATCCCACGCTGCGGCATCCGGAAGTCGCCGAGGCGGGCTTGCCGGAGCAGCGGGCCGCTGGTCCCCAGGTCGCGACCCCGCAGGACAGCGCGGGAGTCATCGATGAGCCAGACCTGTTTCGGGGCCATCGAGTAGCACTGGCCGTTGGGCGCACGACCGGTCAATCGCACTTCACCCACGTCGAGGGTTCGTCTGGCCACGCGGTCGAGCCGGCGCAGCATCACCGGGTTGGTCCACGTCGGCTCAGACAGCCGGCCGCTGATCTTGCTCATCAATCGAGTCGCCCGGGTGGACTGCAGGTCGACACTCCAGTGCAGAACGTCGGGAATGTCGATGCGCACCGAGTGCGGGCCCGTCCAGGCGACGTCGATGTCGCACTGAACGGCATCATTGGGCGTGGCAGAGCTGAAATACCTTGCGCAGCTTTGCTGTCCGGGTGTGGTGGCGTAGAACGTCCAGTTGCAGGACGGATCACGGTGCCACACCGACACATACGGCGGTGCGAACGTCGTCGCCGGGATCTGTCGCATGGCCAGGTAATGGCCATTGGCAAACGGCAGACCCATGATTCCGAATCCGACGAAGCGCTCGTCGTCACCGGGGGGCAGGACCGGGTCGGCCAGCACGGCCGCCACGGCATCTTGGGGTGTTAGTTGTTTTGTCATGCGCCAATGATGTTCGGCGACACCGCCTCACGACATGAGGCGTCTGCCTCAAATCAGGCGACGGGTTGCTGCCGCCGCACAGCGGTGTGAATCGGCTGGTCGGCGTCGATCTCGATGCCGAGCAGTTCGGCGGTGCCGTTGATCGCACCCACCATGATCGTCGTCATGTGCGCGATGAACTTGTCGGCCGGCATGCGCCGCGGGTTGTCGTCATCGACGCCAAGCCACCAGTCGGTTGCCGACGCCGCGGTGCCGAAGATCGCGAACGCGGCGAGCTCGAACGCCTCCGGTTCGGGCGCGAGGTCTTCGAGTTGGGTGCTGATCATGTCGGCGATGGCGAGGGTGATTTCGCTGCCCTTGTTGACGGTCGTCATCGCCGTGGCCGACTGGTCGGCGAACCGACCCTGCAGCAGGAACCGCACCACGTTCGGGTGTTGATCGACGAGTTCCACATAGTGCTGGACGCCGCTGCCGACGATCTGGCGCGCGGAGTCGGTCTGGACGTTGACCGACGGGATGATCGCCGCCCACAACATGTCGCGCATTCGCTGACCGATCTCGGAGAACAAGTCGGCCTTATCGGCGAAATGGCGATAGATCTTGGGCTTGGCGGTCCCCGCCTCTTCGGCGATCTCCCGCACGCTGACGTTGGGTCCGAGGCCGTCGATCGCGCGGAAAGCCGCGTCGACGATTTCCGATCGCACCTTCTTCCGGTGCTCACGCCAACGCTCACTGCGGGCGTCCACTTTGACACCCGGCTCAGCGCTGGAATGTGATCTGGACCCTCGTCGCACCCGATCACTGTACCGCCCGGACACCGCTGACCTGCTCCGACCAGGCCCGGGCCGCGATGATTACCGAAGTATTAGGGCAATTTCCTCGGCGAGAGTCGTGGCCTCAGCTTGGGTACTATCTCTGCGATAGCCGATCGAAGAGACGAGATTCATGACGCAGCGATACGACCTGATCATCGCAGGTGGCGGGCCTTCTGGCTCGGCAGCTGCATGGCAGGCCGCGCAGACCGGCGCCAAGGTATTGGTGCTGGACAAGGCAGAGTTCCCGCGCGCGAAGCCCTGCGGTGACGGGCTCACCGCTCGTGCCGTGAGCTACCTGCAGAAGATGGGGCTGGCTGACGAGGTCGCCACCTATCACCGGGTCAACCGTGTGACGGTATTCAGCCCCAGCGAATGGGAGCTGTCGTTTCCCAAGCGCCCCGGCATGCCCGACCACGGACATACCGTCAGCCGTGAGCACCTCGACACCGTGCTCCTGAAACACGCGGAGTCCGCCGGCGCGGAGGTCCGCCAGGGCGCCGAGGTGACGGGCCCCGAGCTCGATCCCAGCGGCCGCGTGGTCGGTGTGACGATCAAGGGCGGCGAAAAGGTCTTCGGCGACGCGGTCATCGCGGCCGACGGCGCGTACTCCCCCATCAAGCGCGCGCTGAAGATCGACTCGGAATACAACGGTTACCAGGCCATCGCTATCCGGTCGGAGATGCACGCCAACCGACCCGACTCCGACAGCCTCGACATCTATCTGAAGCTGGCGTTCCAGGGCGACCAACTGCCGGGCTACGGCTGGGTGTTCCCGATGGGCAACGGGGTGTTCAACATCGGCCTCGGCTACGTCAACAGCTACAAGAACTGGCAGTCGATCAACGCCACCCAGTTCCTCGGCGAGTTCCTGCGCACTCTGCCCGCCGATTGGGAACTGCCGCCAATCGAGGAACTGAAGAAGAACAAGAGCGTGCGGGCGTGGCGACTGCCTATGGGCTTCACGGCGTGGCCGCCGTGGCGTCCGGGCGTGCTGTTCACCGGCGACTCGCTGGGCGCGGGCAAGCCGGCTTCCGGCGCCGGCATCTCCAAGGCGCTCGAATCCGGGCTCGCCGCAGGCGAATGCGCGATCGCGGCGCTGCAGAACGGCGGCCCCGACGACTTCACCAACTATGCGCAGCGCATGGAAGCCGCCTGGGGACGCGAGTATCGCCGCGGCCGCTACTTCCATAAGCTGCTGGGCCAGCCGCGGCTGGCCAATGCCGGTGTGAAGCTCATCGACAACGCCGCTTTCCGCGACCGGATGCTCAAGGCGCTGTACAAGAAGGCTCAAGGACCGCAGCACACGACGAAGTAGCTCGCCGAGTGTTTGGTGTTGTCGCGGTAATGGTCAAGAACGCGTGACAAAAGCCGACACTCGCGGCGGCTAGCGTTTACCGCGCGCTGCCCGGCCCGGCTTGCGGGCCACCTTGCCCGCTGCGGCGCGAGCGGCCTGCTTGGCGAGGGTCTTCTCCCGTGCCGTGCGTTTCGGTGCCGGCTGCGTCTGTGCGCGCGACGAACCCGGTTTGCGGCCTCGCACAATCCCGATGAAGTCCTCGATCAGCTCTGACTGCGGCCCTTCGGGGACAGCAAGCGCCACCGCGCAGGTGGGCGCATCGCCGATCGGGCGGTACGTGAGGTCTTTTCGGTGGTGCAGCCGCGCCAGCGATTGCGGGACGATGAGTGCGCCCATGCCTGCAGCGACGAGTTCTATTGCGCTCTCAGTGGTTTCGGGCCGGTGATCCACCCGAGTCCCCGGAGCGTCTGCCCAGTCGACGACGTGGTCGAGTGGGAGCAGGACCGGCTCATCCTCGAGGTCCGCGGCGGTGAGCTCGTCCGCTGCACTGAGAATGTGATCGGTCGGCACGACGGCGACTGCGGTCTCTTCGTATAGCGGGATAACGGCCAGCCCAGTTGTGTCAGCCGGCAGCCGGAGCACCGCGACGTCGACGGTGCCGGTTCTCACTTCATCGGCCGCGTCGGCCGCGGCGACGGTGCGCAGGCGCAGCGGAACGTCGGGGTGCCGCTCCCCCCAGATGCGGGCCCACTTCGCCGGCGTCCCACCGGGGACGTATCCGAGGGTGAGCGAGCGGTCGGGCACCGCATCAGGCTACCGATACGCTGGTCCCATGAGCAGGCCTAACGCGCAGTCCATGAAGCCCGCAACGGCGGCGAAGAAGCTGGACGTGTACCTGCCCGCGACGCCCACGGAGTTCCAGGAGAACGCGATCACCCGCTCCGAGCTCGCCGACCTGCAGGCGGACCCGCCTCAGTGGCTTCAGGATCTTCGGAAAAATGGGCCGCACCCGAAGAACCTCGTCGCAGCCAAGCTGGGTGTCTCGATCGCCGGTCTTGCGCGGGGAGGCGTCGTGGATGCGCTGACCACCGAGCAGATCAACGCACTGCTCGAGGACAAGCCGCCGTGGCTGATCGCCGAACGCGATAGCTACCAAGCGGTGCTCAGCGAGCAGCGACGCCTGAAAGCGCTACGCGCAGAAGGTTAGCGGGCGACGTGCTTAGGTCGGCGAGTGTTGGCTTGTGTCACGGTTCTCCGTCGAATTGCGTGACAAACCCCAACACTCGGCGGGGCTTTGCCTACCGAGCTTGGCGGAGCACCAACAGCGTTGCGGAGTCGGGACTCAGGCGCCGGGACGTAGCACCAGACTGACCTCGCAAGACCCTGCGCGCGGATCCGGGGTGACGGCCGCGCGATACCGAGCGCCGATTACGTCGGCGTTGAGGTCGATCACCTCTTGAATCAGTCCCTGCTGGATGCCGCGGACGACCTCCGGGGCCGTCTGCGCAACCTCGGCCAGCGGGCACGTGCAGATCTGAACCGTCACCTCGCCGAACGAGTTCAGCACCGAGCGCACCTGAAAACCCAACTCGCCCAACGTCGCCACCACCAGATCGGCGATCGTCGTCTCGTCTCGCTTGCGCGCCAGTCGGACCCGATGGGCGAGGTCGGCGCCAATGCGCAAGCCCCGCTGTTCGCGTTCCTCCGGGGTACCACCCAGGTGGGCGGCGAAGAGCGACACGATATCCGCGTAGTCCAGCTTCGGAGCCACCTCGTAGGTGAGCCGCGGCCGTCCGGCGCGACCGCCTTTCGTTCCGCCGCCGCGTCGGATGTATCCCTGGTCTTCCAGCGTCGTCAGATGAAAACGCGCCGTGGTGACGTGGATTCGCAGTGTGTCCGCAACATGTTGCGCGTCGACGGGACCCGAAGCGCTCCGCAACAGGCCGAGCACCTTGCTCCGCTGCTGACCGGCCGCGCGTTCCGACTGCGCGTCCGGATCCTGGTGCTGTATGGGCACACCCCGATCCTGTCATGACACCGGCACGACGCCGACCGCAGCGATCGCGGTCAGTGAGCGCCGGTACCGGTGAAAGGTGCGCCGCATCCCGATGACCCGCCGCCGGGCGGCGGCGCGGATGGCGATGTTCTTGACGATCCGCAACGCGCCGACGAAGCCTTCGTCGGCCAGCACGCGGGCCGGATTGAGCAACGCCATGGGTGCGTAATCGATGGTGATGTCCTGAAATCCGGCGTCGGCCAGCAGTTGTGTCCATTCGGCGGCGGTGAGGGGACGCGCGTTGACTTTGATCGATCGCGCGAGGTCGCGGCGGATGTCGTCCTTGGTCTCCTGCGGCATCGAGTCCGGCAACAGGCCCAGTTCGTGGATGGCGTAACGGCCGCCGGGACGCAGGACCCTAAACGCTTCGGCGATGATCGCGCGCTTGGCCTTATCCCCCTGCATCGTCAACATGGCCTCGCCGACGACAACGTCGGCGCTGTCATCCGGGAGTCCCGTTACCGCGGCGTCGGCGACGACGACCAGGCCTTGGACGGGCCGCACCACTTCGCGCACGGCCTCGGTGGCGGCTGCGGTGTCGTCGACACCAACGTAGGACCGCGGGTGCAGCGCGACGATGTCGCGGGCGGTGCGACCGAGACCCGGGCCTAGTTCGACGACGTCGGCGCCCTCGACTTCCGCGGCGGCCAGCAGCCGCGACGTCAGCTCGAGGCCACCCGGACGCAACACCCGCTTGCCCAGACGGGCCAGCAGCCAGTGTCCCGGCAGGTCGGCGTCGGACCGCTCGGCGAGCGGAAGGGATTCGGCCATCAACCGGCTCCTATTTAGAGGATATATTTCCGGTTAATGTAGGGCCGACGCGCGAGATAGGCAACCCTTACCTTGACGCCGGGGACGCCGAGTGGCCAGTTACATGACAGGTTTGACCTCCGAGCGTGCAATAACTGGACACTCGGCGACGAAAAGAAGCGAGCTACCTCTTCTTGTTCTTGTTGTGGTCGCCCACTTGCGGGCCAGGGGCAGGCTGAGCCTTGGTGGTCGGCTCGAACTTGCCGCCCTTCTTCGGGTCATAGGTCTGCTTTTGATCAGCCATGAACCGAGCTTAGGAGTGCGTCAGGTCCGAGTCGACCCTTTGAACAATTGCGCACCACTGCCTTACAGCATGCAGCTGACGCAACCCTCCACCTCAGTGCCCTCCAGCGCCATCTGGCGGAGCCGGATGTAGTACAGCGTCTTGATTCCCTTGCGCCAGGCGTAGATCTGCGCCTTGTTGACGTCGCGGGTGGTCGCGGTGTCCTTGAAGAACAGCGTCAGGCTCAAACCCTGGTCGACATGCTCGGTCGCCGCGGCGTAGGTGTCGATGATCTTCTCGTAGCCGATCTCGTACGCGTCCTCGTAGTACTCGAGGTTGTCGTTCGTCAGATACGGCGCCGGGTAGTAGACGCGGCCGATCTTGCCTTCCTTACGGATCTCGATCCTGCTCGCCACCGGGTGGATGGAGCTCGTCGAGTTGTTGATGTAGCTGATCGACCCCGTCGGCGGCACGGCCTGCAGATTCTGGTTGTAGATGCCGTCCTTCTGCACCGACTCCTTGAGCCGCGTCCAGTCCTCCTGAGTCGGGATCCGGATGCCGGCCTTCTCGAACAGCTCCTTCACGCGGTCCGTCTTCGGTTCCCACACCTGCTCGGTGTACTTGTCGAAGAACTCACCCGACGCGTATTTCGACTTCTCGAAACCCTTGAAGTGCGAGCCACGTTCGATCGCAATGCGGTTCGACGCTCGCAGCGCGTGATACAGCACCGTGTAGAAGTAGATGTTGGTGAAGTCGACACCCTCTTCGGAGCCGTAGTGGACGCGCTCCCGCGCCAGGTACCCGTGCAGGTTCATCTGTCCCAGGCCGATTGCGTGAGAGTCGTTGTTGCCCTGCTCGATCGACGGCACCGACCAGATGTGCGTCTGGTCCGACACTGCGGTCAATGCCCGGATCGCGACCTCGATGCTCTGCGCGAAGTCCGGCGAGTCCATGGTCTTGGCGATGTTCATCGAGCCCAGATTGCACGAGATATCCTTGCCCACTTGGGAATAGGACAGGTCGTCGTTGAACACCGACGGGGTGGACACCTGCAGGATCTCCGAGCACAGGTTGCTGTGGGTGATCTTGCCGTCGATCGGGTTGGCTCGATTGACCGTGTCCTCGTACATGATGTACGGATAGCCCGACTCGAACTGCAGCTCGGCCAGCGTCTGGAAAAACTCGCGCGCCTTGATCTTCGTCTTACGAATCCGCGCGTCATCGACCATCTCGTAGTACTTCTCGGTGACCGAGATGTCGGCGAACGGCAGCCCGTACACGCGCTCGACGTCGTAGGGCGAGAACAGGTACATGTCCTCGTTCTTCTTCGCCAGCTCGAACGTGATGTCGGGGATCACGACACCCAACGACAGCGTCTTGATGCGGATCTTCTCGTCGGCGTTCTCACGCTTGGTGTCCAGGAAGCGGTAGATGTCGGGATGGTGCGCGTGCAGGTACACCGCACCCGCACCCTGACGTGCGCCGAGCTGATTGGCGTAGGAGAACGAGTCCTCCAGCAACTTCATGATGGGGATGACGCCCGAGCTCTGGTTCTCGATGTTCTTGATCGGTGCGCCATGCTCACGAATGTTGGTCAGCAGCAACGCGACACCGCCGCCACGCTTCGACAGCTGCAGCGCCGAGTTGATGGAACGCCCGATGGACTCCATGTTGTCCTCGATGCGCAGCAGGAAGCAGCTGACCGGCTCGCCGCGCTGCTTCTTACCGGAGTTCAGGAACGTCGGCGTGGCCGGCTGGAACCGGCCGTCGATGATCTCGTCGACGAGTCGTTCGGCCAGGATCGTGTCGCCCGAGGCGAGCGTCAGCGCCACCATGACGACGCGGTCCTCGAAGCGCTCGAGATAGCGCTTGCCGTCAAAGGTCTTCAGCGTGTAGCTGGTGTAGTACTTGAACGCACCGAGGAACGTCGGGAACCGGAACTTCTTCGCGTAGGCGCGACTGATCAACGACTTGACGAAGTTGCGCGAGTACTGGTCCAGCACCTCGCGCTCGTAGTAGTTCTCCTTGATCAGGTAGTCGAGCTTCTCGTCCTGATCATGAAAGAACACGGTGTTCTGGTTGACGTGCTCCAGGAAGTACTGGTGCGCTGCCTCACGGTCCTTGTCGAACTGGATCTTGCCGTCTGCGTCATACAGATTCAGCATCGCGTTGAGCGCGTGGTAATCGGTCTCGCCGGCCGCGGTGGCCGGCGGGGCGGTTACAGGCTCTGCAGCTGTGACGGTTGGTGGCACGACTGTTCCTTCCAGAAGTCAGCAAGACCCACACGGACGGCGTCGACGTCGTCAGGGGTTCCCATTAGTTCGAAGCGGTAGAGGTAGGGCACGCGGCACTTGGCGGACACCACGTTGCCGGCGTAGGCGAATTCCTCACCGAAGTTGTTGTTGCCCGCGGCGATGACGCCGCGGATCAACGACCGGTTGTGCTCGTTGTTGAGAAACGCGATGACCTGCTTGGGGACATAGCCCCCAGTGTTGATATCGGGTGTCGCCTTACCGCCGCCGTAGGTGGGCAGAACGAGCACGTAGGGCTCGTCGACCTCGATGCGGCCGTGCAGCGGGATCCGGGTAGCGGGCACACCCAGCTTCTGAACGAAGCGGTGGGTGTTTTCCGAGACGCTCGAGAAGTAAACGAGGTTGCTCATTCGTTTTCTCCTCTCTGCTGTCTGGTTACCCCTAGGCGGTGGCGGCGACCGCGCCGAGCGCCTTGATGCGATCCGGCCGGAAGCCCGACCAGTGATCGTTGCCCGCCACGACGACCGGAGCCTGCAGGTAGCCGAGTGCCATGACGTAGTCACGGGCCTCGCTGTCGAGGCTGATGTCAACCTTCTCGTATGCGACGCCCTGCTTGTCCAGCGCCTTGTAGGTGGCGTTGCACTGCACGCATGCGGGCTTGGTGTACACGGTGATCGATGGCTGCGACATTCGGTACGGCTCCTCTACAACAGGCACTGCGCTGGGACTGGCAACTACTCGGGTACTACATACCGCTTAGGTTCAGCGGCCCGGAGGCCCTCGAAATTCCTGCCGTCCGGGGCCGCGATCCGTGGGGCCTAAGAGCCGACACCGGTGGATTTCTGACCTCCGGCCGACCCGTCGAGATTTGGAAACTATGGGGGTCTGTCGGTGTTCGAAACACTACACCTAGTGTCCGACAATCCGAAGGGATACCAGATGTTCTGAATAACATTTTTGAAATTCCCAGGTCGTAAGCATTTGCCGATCACAGCCACCGGCGTGTCGCACATCACATTTGCGGGTGTGTCGCCCTTCGGCACAGGTTTACCACCGGCCACCGACAGCTCAGCCACCGCCAACTGTCACAGTGACATAACAGCAAAGCCCTCGAAGCGGTTACGACAGCCGTCCAGCGTCGTTGGCGTAACGACGGCCGCGAAGAATCCCGTCGATGTTGCGCTCGGCGAGCGCGGTGATCGACATGAAGGGATTGCAACCGATATAGCCAGGGATCAACGACGCGTCGTTGACATAGAGGTTGTCGTAGCCCTTGACCCGTCCGAAGGCGTCGGTGGCCCGACCCCGCACCACCCCGCCGAGTGGGTGCACCGTATGGGGCGCGAACACCTTCCCGTCGAAGATGTCGTCGCGGTACTCGACACCATTGGCGCCGACGATCCGGTCGAAGACGTTCTTGGCCCTGGCCGCCTGGTGCTCGGTGTGTCCTTCCGGCCAGTCGATGGTGATCGCATCGGTGACGCGGTCGTACGTGATGTCCGCGCGGTCGTCGGTCTTGACCATCGCGTAGTAACCGAGCGCGTGTGTCTCGACAGGCAGGGGGATCGAGAAGACGCTGGCGTAGACCGGGTTGTCGGGGTCGTTGCGGCCATCGACGTTGATCATTCCCATCAGCGACTGCTCGGTGCCGGTCGGCTCGCTGGTCATGTGCGAGACCATGACGTCCCCGTTGTTGCCGTACCCCCGGCCGATCTCGTCGTTGAGATCCGGTAGCGCTCCGGTTTCGCGGGCCCGCAGCAGGATCTGCGTGGTGCCCAGCACGCCGGCGCTCAGATACAGCTGATCGCAACCCAGTTCGTCGCGCGCGACCTCGATCCCCCATCGGTCGATCTCGCGGACGGACACGACGTACTCACCGGAGGGTTCACGGCGGACACCGGTGACCTCGGTCAGGGCGCGCAGTTTCACGTACCCCGTCGCCAGAGCCGCGGTGATGTATGTCTGGTCAACGCTGCCGAACCGCCCGAAGTTGTTGCCGTACTGCTGCTCGAAGTCCAGTGCGGAGCGCGGAACCTCGCCTGCTTCTTCCTGTTTCATGTATTCGAAGGAATACGCGCTGGCGTTGTAATCCACGCCGTAGCCCGCGGCCTGCGCGTACTGGCGACCCACTCGAGCGTATTGGAAGTAGGGCGTCTGCTCGAACCAGTTCATGTCCCGGCGGTTGATCCGCAGCATGTCAGTGGCCCGCCCGATGTAGGTGGCGAGGAATTCTTCGGCGGCGATGTCGGGGAACGCAGCGCGAACCTGATCCGCAGTCGGGACCGCGGCGATCGCCGCGTTGATCATCGATCCCCCGCCGACAGCGATGCCACGAAACACGCTGTGCGCGCCGTGCACCGACTTGTCACAGATGCCGGCCTGAACCGGCTGCGGAGACGGGTTGTTCTTGGCAACGTCTTCGACGGAGACGCCCATGTACGACGGCACGAGGCTCGGCGGAACGTCGGAGAACCAGGCCGCACGGGTATCGGCGGGCAACATGCGGGTGAACCGTCTGCCGTCCTCGTCCGGCGTGTCCCAATGTCTGCCCTTCTCCAGAATCAGGGTCTGAATCCCGGCCTGCCCGAGCCGCAGCGCGGAAACTCCTCCGCCGTAACCACTACCGACCACGATCGCCGGGTAGTGACTCCGCGAGCTCTTGGCTGACGGCGGCGTCCGGAAATCAAGGAATCCAGCACCGACGGCGGCACCCGCGACGATCCCGGCCGAGGCTCCCAAGAACCGCCTCCGCGTGAGGGTCGACTCAACACGCCGGTGCCGCGCCCCGGCTGCGCGCTGGACCGGAAAATTGTCGGCGCTGTGCGATCTTGGCGAAGATTTCATCATTCTCTACATGTGTCGAATTAGGTCGCGGTCGCTGCTGATGTCAGTAAAAATCATGAAGTCGAGTTTGTCGCGAACACAGCATTCCGGGCAGTTCCAATCGTCCGGTACGGCAGCCCACGGAGTGCCCGGAGGAAAGCCTTCCCTCGGATTACCTGTGCGTTCATCATAGAAGTAGCCACATTCGGGGCATTGCGCCGACATCACAAGCGCTCTCCTTCATCGACCTGGGCCCGTCACTTTCGACGCCACACCGCGTGCAGTTCTGGGTACAGGTTGAATATATCAACTTTCTTTTGTAGTTTGCGATAGCAGATCTAGCAACTTTTGGAGGAGATGAAGCCGACATCGCGTACCAAGCATCGCGGGCTCACTGAGTCCGACCACGAAGTCACCGCGAACAAGGGTTGGCGGGACCGAAAGCGGTATCTCTGGCTACTGGCGCCGATCGTGCCGTTGCTTGTCGCCGAGTCGTGGTTCCTGGTGCAGGTGACCGGCCGGGAGCTGTTCTGGTGGTTCGGTCCGATCCTGACGTTCTTCGTCGTGCCGGTGCTCGACCACGTGGTCGGAGCCGACGCCGAAAACCCTCCCGACAGCGCTTTGGCGTGGCTGGAGAACGACCGCTTCTATCGCTGGACCACCATGCTCTGCCTGCCCGGCCAATATCTCTCATTGCTCTTTGCGTGCTGGATATGGGCCGGCGGCGGCTGGGTCAGCATGTCAATCGCCGACAAGCTCGGATTGATGTTCACCGTCGGCATCGTCGGCGGGATCGCGATCAGCACGGCGCACGAACTCGGGCACCGGCGTGCCGGCTTGGAGCGCAGGCTGAGCAAGCTCGCGCTTGCTCAATCGGGTTACGGCCATTTCTTCGTCGAGCACAACCGCGGTCACCACGCCAGAGTCGCCACGGCCGAGGATCCCGCGAGTTCGCGGCTCGGCGAATCGCTGTACGCGTTCATCCCACGATCGGTGACCGGCGGCGTCCGATCGGCATGGCGACTCGAACGCGCGAGATTCGAACGCATCGGAACGACGCACTGGAGTCTGCGCAACGACGTGCTCAACGCGTGGCTGCTGACCCTGGTGTTGTTCGTCATTCTGGTCGTCTGGTTCGGAATCGTTGTGCTGCCGTGGCTCATCGGCCAAGCGGTAGTCGGCTTCTGCATGCTGGAGACCGTCAACTATCTCGAGCACTACGGTCTTCGGCGACAAAAGCGTCCTGACGGGCGTTACGAGCGCGTGCGCGCCTGGCACAGCTGGAACAGCAACACGATCGTCGCCAACGTGTGTCTGTTCCATCTCCAGCGGCACTCCGACCATCACGCCCACCCGGTGCGCCGATACCAGACACTGCGTCATGCCGAAGAGGCGCCGCAGCTGCCGTCGGGCTACGCCACCATGATGCTGATCGCGATGATCCCGCCGTTGTGGCGGCGCATGATGGATTGGCGTGTCATCGACCACTACGGCGGGCAGGTGCACCTCGCGGCATTGAGCCCGCGCTATGAACAGCTTCGTAGGCGCAGTGCTCAGCGTGACGCGAGCCCGGCGCTGTAGTTTCAGCCGACTTCGGCGACCAGCTTGCCCACGATGTCACGCAGTTGGTCGGCAACCTCGGTGTTCTCGCGGGGATGCTTACCGTCGAATGCGGTCGAGCGCACCGAGAGACTCAGGTCCTCGATCACCCGCGGTCCCGCGATGCCGAAGGACTTTCGCGTCTCGTCATGGGCCCACACCCCGCCGTATTGGCCGAGCGCGGCGCCGACCACCGCCAGCGGCTTATCTTTCAGCGCACCGTTGCCGAACGGCCGCGACAGCCAGTCGATCGCGTTCTTCAACACGCCCGGAATGCTGCCGTTGTACTCCGGCGTGACGACCAGCGCGGCGTCAGCGTCGGCGGCGGCCTGCCGCAACGCCGCAACCGGCTCCGGGGTGCTTTCTACGTCCCCGTTGTCGATGTCCTCGTTGTAGAACGGCAGCTCCCCCAACCGGTCGAAGAACTCCAGTCGTGCACCGTCTGGAGCCGATTCGATGGCAAGTTCAGCGAGCTGCCGATTGACCGACGCCGCGCGCAGACTGCCGACCAGTACGAGCACCTTGATGTCGGACATGTTCATAAACCCTTTCGATCGCCCTATGGATCCTCGCACTGTTTAACCGGACCTTGGTCCGATTTCATCCCTCTGAATTAAAGTGGTGACATGCCTCCGCATGCGCTGCCGATCTCCGACGAGGCGCCGCAAGAACGAGGCGACGCCGCACGTAACCGCACGCTATTGCTGGAAGCCGCGCGCAGGCTCATCTCCGAACGCGGCGCCGACGCGGTCACCACCGATGACATCGCGGCTGCCGCGGGTGTGGGCAAGGGCACACTGTTCCGCCGCTTCGGCAGCCGCGCGGGGCTGATGATCGTCCTGCTCGACGAGGACGAGAAGGTCCAGCAGCAGGCCTTTCTCTTTGGGCCGCCGCCACTGGGACCCGGTGCGCCGCCGCTGGAACGGCTGCTCGCCTACGGCCGCGCCAGGCTGAAGTTCGTCAAAGCCCATCAGGCGCTGCTGTCTGACGCCAACCGAGACCCGCAGATGCGTTTCAACGCCCCAGCCACGCTGCATCACCGACACGTCACCGTGCTGCTGGAAGATGCGGCCACCACGGGTGATCTCGGCGCTCAAGCGACCGCCCTGCTCGCGCTGCTCGACGCCGACTACGTGCACCACCAGCTCACCGAGGGCGGCCAGAGCCTGAAGAGCCTGGGGGACGCGTGGGACACGTTGGCGCGCAAGGTCTGCGGCACCTGAGCGCGATGAGTCCGCGCTGGGTCCTGCACGTCGACCTCGATCAGTTCCAGGCCGCGGTCGAAGTCCGACGCAACCCCGATCTCGCCGGTCTGCCGGTCATCGTCGGCGGTAACGGCGATCCGGACGAGCCCAGAAAAGTCGTCACCTGCGCGTCGTATCCGGCACGCGCGTTCGGCGTACATGCTGGGATGCCGCTTCGAACCGCCGCACGCAAGTGCCCCGACGCGACGTTTCTGCCGCTGGACACCGACGCCTATGACGAAGCCTCCGAAGAGGTTATGAGCCTGCTGCGCGACTTCGGCCATCCCGTCGAGGTGTGGGGTTGGGATGAGGCCTACGTCGGCACCGACGATTCGGTCGATCCGTTCAAACTGGCGAAACAGATTCGTGAGGTCGTGGCCGCGAGGACCGGGCTGTCGTGTTCGGTTGGTATCAGCGACAACAAGCAGCGCGCCAAGGTCGCCACGGGTTTCGGTAAGCCGGCGGGGATCTACTCCCTGACCGAGGACAACTGGATGGCCGTGATGGGTGACCGCGATGTCGACGCCCTGTGGGGCGTCGGGCCCAAGACGGCGAAAAAGCTTGCGGGTATGGGCATCACCACCGTCGCCGACCTCGCCGCCACCGACGCGCAGCTGCTGACGTCGACCTTCGGCCCGACGACCGGACTGTGGATTCTGCTGCTTGCCAAAGGTGGCGGCGACACCGAGGTCAGCGCACAACCATGGGTTCCGCGCTCGCGCAGCCATGTGACCACATTTCCCCAGGACCTGACCGACCCCACTGAAATCGATTCGGCGGTAGTCGAACTCGCGAAGGTGACGCTTGCCGAGATCGTCGGTCAGGGCCGCACCGTGACCCGAGTGGCGGTGACGGTCCGCACCAAGACCTTCTTCACTCGCACCAAGATTCGGAAGCTGCCGTCGGCGGGCAACGACGAACAGACGATCGTCGACACCGCGCTGGACCTGCTGCATCAATTCGAACTGGACCGCCCGATCCGCCTGCTCGGCGTGCGGCTCGAGCTGGCCACACCCGAAGGCGGCTACTAGATCACGCCCACCGTGCCGCCCGACGTCACACCTGCCCAATACGCTGCCACCATGCTGCAGACGGTCGCGATCCGCGGATACCGGTCGCTACGTGACGTGGTGCTCCCCCTGGCCGGACTGACGGTCATCACCGGCGCCAACGGCACGGGCAAGTCCTCGCTGTACCGATCGCTTCGGCTGCTCGCGGACTGCGGCCGCGGTGAGGTGATCGGCTCGTTGGCAGCCGAAGGCGGCCTGGAGTCGGTGCTGTGGGCGGGTCCAGAACAGCTCGGCGGCGCACGACGCACCGGGCGGGTCGAGGGCACCGCGCGAACCAGACCCGTTTCGCTCGAGCTCGGATTCGCGTCCGATGACTTCGGCTATCTGGTCGACCTCGGACTGCCGCAGATGGCCGGCCACCGGTCGCTGTTCACCCGCGACCCAGAGATGAAGCGCGAGGCGGTGTTCGTCGGACCGGTGATGCGATCCGGTTCGACGTTGGTGCGTCGCACCCGGGAGTACGTCGAAGCGAGTTCGGAATCCGGACGCGGTTTCGACAAGGTCACCCAGGCGCTACCGGCGTACCGCAGTGTGCTCTCCGAGTATGCCCATCCAGGTGCGCACCCAGAGCTTGCCGCGGTCCGCGACCGACTCCGCAGCTGGCGCTTCTACGACGGCTTCCGGGTGGACGCCGGGGCGCCGTCGCGACTGCGCCGCGTGGGCACCAGGACACCGGTGCTGGCCGACGACGGCAGAGATCTGGCGGCCGCCATCCAAACGATCATCGAAGCCGGCTTCGACGACCTGCACCGCGCGGTCGCCGACGCGTTCGACGGCGCGACGGTTTCGGTCGCAGTACACGATGGGCTGTTCGATCTTCAACTGCAGCAGCCGGGTATGCTGCGCCCGCTACGAGCTACCGAATTATCCGACGGCACACTGCGTTTCCTGCTGTGGGCTGCCGCGCTGTTGAGTCCCCAGCTACCGTCATTGATGGTGCTCAACGAACCGGAGACGTCGCTGCACCCCGATCTGGTCCGGCCACTCGCGTCGTTGATCCGCGCGGCGGCAGGCGCCACGCAGGTCGTCGTCGTCACGCATTCGAATGCGCTGCTGGAGCATCTCGACGCGAGTCCGGTCGAGCACGCCGACAGTGACGCGATCCAGGTCAAGTTGTACAAGGATCTCGGCGAGACACGTGTCGACGGTCTGACCCCGCTCACAGCTCCCGCATGGGACTGGGGAAAGCGCTAGCCGTCAGCCGGATTTAGTCTTCGGGCGAAGCGCACGCGTGAAGAGCACGTTGACCTGGCGCATCGCGACGCTGTAGGGCCACCACATCGTGCGCTTGAACATGTACAGCGCCCGGATGTCCGGCGATGTGTAGATGAGGAACCGGTTTCGGCCAACGCCGCGCAGGATGCGATCGGCGACATGCTCCGGCGACACCGCGTGGCCGCTGAATCGGTTGGTCCACCGTTGGACGCTGGGATCCTCGCGGTCCACACCCGCAATCTGGATTGTCTGCACCAGTGGGGTTTTCACCGCTCCCGGCACGACGACAGACACACCGATGCGGTGCCGTGCGAGGTCGAATCGCAGCACCTCGGAAAGGCCGCGCAGCCCGTATTTGCTAGCACTGTAGGCGGCGTGCCACGGCAGGGCGACCAGGCCCGCGGCCGACGACACGTTGACCAGATGGCCGCCTCGGCCGGCGGCGACCATCGGCGGCACGAACGACTCGATGATGTGGATCGGACCCATCAGGTTGATGTCGATCATCGACTTCCAATGCTGGTGCGTGAGCGTGGAGACCGTGCCCCAGGCCGATACGCCCGCGATGTTCATCACCACATCCATAGCCAGGTGATCGGCGTGGACGTCAGCGGCGAAGTGGTCGACGGCCTCGTAGTCGGAGATGTCGAACGCTCGGTGCACATGAACCACGCCACCTAGTGCGCGGGCGTCGGCGACGGTCTGCTCCAGGCCTTCGGCGTCACGGTCGGTGAGATAGAGGTGAGCGCCCTCTGCGGCCAGTTTCAGCGCGGTCGCGCGCCCGATGCCGCTGGCGGCCCCGGTGAGAAGACAACGCTTGCCGGCGAAATAGCTCCCCTGAGAGGCCATGGCCGTGAGGATACCGGCGGCTCGCCCTAGGCCGACTGGCTCTCGCCCCAGAACGCGGACAACCACAGCCGCTCGACGATGTCGACCGCGCGGGCGGGCTCGTCGCCCCGGCCGACGAAAGCACTGTCGTGCGACAACGTGAACGAAGTTACGGCGGCGAGGGTACGCACCAGGGCAGGCACGTCGTCGGAAATGGGCCGCGCGTCAGGGTCGCTTTCGAGCAGAGTGATCAGCTTCGCGACGACGCCGTCGTAGAAGTCGTCCATGATGTCGCGGATCTCCGCGTCGGTGTTGCGGGCCGCCGCGCACGCAGTCATCACTGGATCGTCGTTTGCGTAGACGGTGACCGCGCTGCCCACCATCCGCTTCGCGAAGGCCGCAGGCGACTCGCCAGGCTCGCGCGGTGCGAAATGGTGTGTCAGGTCGTCAAGAAGCTCAGCCGCGTCCTTGACGATCGTCGCCAGCACCGCGTACTTCGAGTCGAAGTAGAAATAAAAGCCCGACCTGGCCACACCGGCGCGTTCGCTGATGGTGCTTACCGACAAATCGGCAAACGATCGCTCTTGGAGAAGCTCCCGGACCGCGGTCACGATCGCATCGCGCTGCCGGTCGCCCCTGCTGCGACGGACCTCGGACGATGCGGACTCGGCGGTCATGGGGTTAGACCCTTGCAGCACGACACGTCGGATCCAAACTTGACATGCGTCAAGTGTGCCATTCAGGATGTGGATAGGAGTGACAACGGCCACAGTCATTTGGCGTGAGGGAGCGTAGATGCCCACCATCAGCACCAAGGATTACCTAGTCGATCAGGCGAAGCGGCGGTTTACGCCGTCGATCACCAACTTTCCGGGTATGAGTGTGGTCGAGAAGCGGCTGCTCAAAACCGACTTCCCACAAAAGACGATGACGAGCCCGCCCCCGGGCAGCGACCTCAAGGGAGTCGCCGGCGACGCCGGCCTGCCGATCCTGGGCCACATGATCGAGATGTTCCGCGGCGGACCCGACTACCTGCTGCACATCTACCGCAAGTACGGCCCGCTGTATTACGCCGACTCCCCGGTTCTGCCCGCCGTCACGGCGCTTGGCCCCGACGCCGCCCAGGCCATCTACTCCAACCGCAACAAGGACTTCAACCAGCAGGGCTGGGTCCCGGTGATCGGCCCGTTCTTCCACCGCGGTCTGATGCTTCTCGACTTCGAGGAGCACATGTTCCACCGGCGGATCATGCAGGAGGCGTTCGTCCGAACCCGTTTGGTCGGCTATCAGGAACAGGTCGACAAGGTCGTCTCGCAGGTCATCGCGAACGACTGGGTAACCAACGACCCGCGATTCCTGATGTATCCGGCGATGAAGGAGCTCACGCTCGACATCGCCTCGATGGTGTTCATGGGTCACGAGCCGGGTACCGACCACGAACTCGTCACCAAGGTCAACAACGCGTTCACCACCACCACGCGCGCCGGCAACGCGATCATCCGCACCGGCGTGCCGCCGTTCACGTGGTGGCGCGGCCTGCAGGCGCGCAAGCTACTCGAGGACTACTTCCAGGAGCGCGTCCGGGAACGTCGCGGCAAGGACGGCTCCGACCTGCTGACGGTGCTGTGTCAGACCGAGGACGATGACGGCAACAAGTTCTCCGACGACGACATCGTCAACCACATGATCTTCCTGATGATGGCGGCACACGACACGTCGACGTCGACGGCCACCACGATGATCTATCACTTGGCGAAACACCCTGAGTGGCAAGACCGTTGCCGCGACGAGTCCGACCGCCTCGGCGACGGGCCGCTGGACATCGATTCGCTGGAGAAGCTCGAATCCCTTGATCTGGTGATGAACGAGTCCATCCGACTGGTGACCCCGGTGCAATGGGCGATGCGCCAAACAGTGCGCGACACCGAACTGTTGGGCTATTACCTGCCCAAGGGCACCAACGTCATCGCCTACCCGGGGATGAACCACCGGCTCGAGGAGTTCTACCCCGAGCCGATGAAGTTCGACCCGCTGCGTTTCACCGAGCCTCGCAACGAGCACAAGTCGCACCGCTACGCGTTCAGCCCGTTCGGCGGGGGCGCGCACAAGTGCATCGGCATGACATTCGGGCAGTTCGAGGTGAAGACGATCCTGCACCGGCTGCTACGCAAGTACCGGTTGGAGCTGCCGTACAAGGGCTACACGACCGAATGGGACTACGGCGGCATGCCGGTGCCCAAGGACGGAATGCACATCGTGCTGCGTCCGCTGCACTGATCGTGGGCGACAACCAGTTGGTCGACCGCACCATTGCCGCGTTGGCGATCGGGCGAATCGCGGCCGGCGTCCTGACCTGGATCAGCCCCAGTCTCACCGCGAGGGTGTTTGGGATGGCGGCCGACGACGGCCAGTCGCATTACGCGTGGCGGTTATTCGGTGTGCGCGACGTGGTCATCGGCATCGGCACGCTCCAGTCGTCCGGTCCTCTGCGGCGGGCCTTCGTGACGGCCGGTCTGGCATGCGATGTCGGCGACGGCGCGGCCGGTGCAATCGCGTTGTCCCGCGGCGACTTCCAGCGTCCGAATGGCGGCGCCCCAGTCACCGTGCCGGTGCTTGCAGTTGTCCTCGGCGCCTGGGTGCTGCGCGGGCTCGGACGCTAACCGCTCTCGGCGAGATCAAGCCGCCAGCAGCCGGTTGGCGCACGCGATCACCGCACGCAACGCCGACTGCGTCGGGTCGCCGGCGAGGCCCATCGCCCACTCGGAGTGCCCACCGTCGGAACCGCAAATGAAGGTCGCGGTGTTCTCGCCTGCGGGTAGCTGGTGGAACGCGATCATCTCGACCGCGATCCCCCGCGCGTGGAGCATCTCCGTCAGCGCGGCGACCGGTCCGGACGCGCGAGCCGATGACGTGCTGATGCGGTCTCCGACCGCCAGCGTCGCCTGGTAATTGCGGGGCTGCGGGCCCAGTCGGGTGGCGGACCGCTCAGCGTCGGTGCAGGCCCATTGGCCCAGCCGCAAAGGCCCCGTCGTGGGCGCGTATTGATCGAGGAACGTTTCGAAAGACATCGCATCGGCCTCCTCGCGCAGACCTCGGGGCATGGGTCCGTCCACGTGAGTCGCGAACGGTGCCGCACCCGGTATGGGCCCTGCACTGATAGCGGGTTCGAATGTCATGTGCCGGTCTTCTCTGTTCTTCAGAGGAAGTGACCGACGAAGTAGCGACGACCCACAGCGGGGGGTCGGTCAGGATCAGACCCCGCTGCGGGTTGCTACTACGAGTCGCCTCGGCACGTTGGCGATGTTAGACGCCCATCTACGAGGGTGCAAACACATTTCAGCACCGCTGAGGCCATCGCGATGCCCGCGACGCCCGGCCACGGGCCGGGAAGTAACGTGAGCGCGCAATGACGTGGTGGGATGCGGCCTTTCTCGCCGCGGCGGGTGTACTCGGCGGCCTCACCGGCAGCATCGCCGGGTTGGCATCGGTCGCGACCTACCCCGCGCTCCTGTTGGTCGGCCTGCCGCCGGTGACCGCCAACGTGACCAACACCGTGGCTGTCGTATTCAACGGAGTCGGTTCGATATGGGGCTCCCGCCCGGAACTCGAGGGCCAGGGGCCGTGGCTCAAACGCATCGCCCCCGTCGCGGCGCTGGGAGGTTTGGTCGGCGCGATCCTGCTGCTGTCACTGCCCGCCGAAGGCTTCGAGAAGGTGGTGCCCCTTCTCCTCGCGTTCGCCTCGGTGGCCATCGTCATCCCGGCCCGCCAACGCAAGGACGCGACGGTCGCGAGTCACCGAAGACATACGGTGACGTTGATACTCGAATCGGGAGCGATCTTCGTAATCTGCATCTACGGGGGCTATTTCGGCGCCGCAGCAGGCGTTCTGCTGCTTGCGATCTTGCTGCGCGCCGGCGGGGCGACGCTGGCGCACGCCAATGCGGGCAAGAACGTCATCCTCGGGATCGCCAATGTCGTCGCCGCGGCCATATTCGTCGTCGTCGCACCCGTGCAGTGGTCGGCGGTGCTTCCACTCGGGCTCGGGTGTCTTGTGGGATCGCGGCTGGGTCCCATCGTCGTGCGTCACGCACCCGCCAAGCCGATGCGACTGGCGATCGGCGCGGCGGGCCTCGCGCTTGCCGTCAAACTCGGCGTCGACGCCTACGGTTAATTCAAGTCAAACGGGTTGTCGCCCTTGACGACCCGAGTGCCGATGTCGATCAGGTTTTGGGCATTGGCATGCAGCGCCTCCCCCGCGTCCCTACTCGCCTTGCCCATCAGATAGCGAGACCAGGTGCCCTCGATAACAACGCCGAGCTTGAAGCACGCCATCGCCATGTACCAGTCCAGCCTTGGTGTCTCGCGTCCGCCGGCGTTCCAGTAGGCCTCGAGAAGTTCCCGCCTGGTGGCCAGTCCCCCGAGCGCGCCCAGCGCGCCGCCGGCGGTGATCGTGCTGGTGTCCAGCGGCCACGTGATCACCATCCAGCCGAGATCGAGGAGCGGATCGCCGACGGTGCACATCTCCCAGTCCACGAACGCCGCCAATTCCGGTTTGTCCCGGCGCAACAGGACATTGCTCAGGTGCGGGTCGCCGTGCATGATTCCCGGCTCGCTCTCAGGCGGGAGGTTGGCCTGCAACCAGTCGGCAAGGTCGGTGACGGCCAGAGATTCGGGGTCGTAACGGTCGTGGCGGTAGCTTTCGAGTAGCCGCAGAAACTGTGGAACCTGCCGCTCCACAAAGGATCCCGGCCGTTTCAGCTCGGCAAGCGGCTTATCTTCCCAGGGAGCGCTACCCAACCGCGCAAGGCTCGCAGCGTAGGAGAGTCCGACATCGTGCCGGAACGTCTCGTCGCGGACGTACGCTTCGGCCACCTCGCTGCCGGGGTTGAAGCCGTCGATCTCCTCCATGAGATAGAAGACGACACCGAGCACGTCGAGATCTTCACAGCCGGCGATGAACCCCGGATGCGGGACGTCCGAACCCGCAAGCGTGCGCAGCGCCGCGATTTCGCGCAGCATCGTCTTGTCGCTGGTCGGTCGAGGATGAAGCGGCGGACGGCGCAGCACCATCGGGCGTCCATCGATGTGCACCCGCACCACGATGTTCTGGGTGCCACCGGTCAACGGCGCCACGTCGGTCACCGTCGAGCCGAGGCCCTGCTGTTGCGCCCAGCGCTGCAGCGCAGCCTGGTCGTCGTCGCTCAGTGTCGGCAGCTGCTGCGCATCATCGGGCATACCTACATCGTGTCAGTCAGCCGCTACGCCTGGTAACGCAGGCAGGATTCGGCACCGTTGATCACACCCTCACGGAACGCCTCGACTCTGGCCCAGCCTGCGCCTTGGCGTTCGACGTCACCGTCGCCACGGAACACCAGCAGCGCCTTGATGCCCTCATCGAGATCGCCCGGCGAGATGTGGTACGTGCTGGTCTCGGGACGGTTGTAGAGGATCACGCTCGCCGTGTATCCACCCGCCAGGCAGTCCCCGCGCAACGTCGACGTCTTCACGTCGGACTCGTCGCCCAGCCGCGTCAATGCCGCCAGTCCCCACTGGGTGGCGAGCAGCGTGACCACCGCATAGTCGCCACCCTGTTTGTACACCTCGGGCATCGCGTTCACGTTGTCCCAGCCGACGTAATCCTCTGGTACACAATAGAACAGCGCGTATCCGTCGGCCGACTGGTCGCCGCACATCGGCGGATTGGCGGGGTCGAACGGCTCGATTCCGTTCAGCGGCTTCCATTGCTGGCCGTTGGAGATCTCCGGATAGAGCTGCGTGAAATAATCCTCTATGTCGTACGGCACCCCGTTGATGATCGAGTCGTACGGGGAGTCTCCCCCGCGCGACGCGTCCTCCTCGTCGTTAAAGGGTAGTGAGAGCACCATCGGTTCGTCGTCGCGATAGTCCTTGCACTTGTCCAGCCCATTGTCGTAGCCGTCCTGGAAGGCGCTCACGCGATCGAATCCGCTGCCATGTGCGTTGGGATCGACCTTCGGTGTGCCGGGCGTGTCGCGCAGATCGAGAACACCGGCAAGGGCGCTGTCCAGATCGGCGGCGTTGACGTCGAACACCTTGTCGTCCTGCGCGTGTCGTGACCATGCGCCCGCGAAGCAGTCGGCCTGCAGTTCCTTGGTGACGGTGCGCCCGGTGAAATTCGAGCGCGCCTGAACCGCGTGACCCCATTCGTGCGCCATCACGACCGCGATGGTGAAAGGCCCGAACTTGTCCTGCAATTCGGGGAGAAGTTCTTGGGCGTCCCACGCCACGACATCTTCGGTCGAGCAGTAGAAGGCATTGCCTGCGACCTCTTCGGGTGACGTGGTGCACGGCGGTGCGGGACTGTCCGCGGTAACGGCGTAATAGCCGCCCGAGATCTGCTCGAAGTCCTTGTCGTAGAGCTTTGGGTACTGCTCGGCCCAGTACCGCTCCAGATCCGCGATGGCCTGTATCGCGACCTCGTTCACCGGCGCCGACGCGTCACCCTCGATCTTGACGTTGCTGATGTCGGGCGAGTTTCCCTTGGTGCCCTCTGCTGGAGACTCCGACTTACCGGCGCCACCGCAGCCCGCCACGAGCAGGACAACAGCCGCCACCGCGGCCACCCTTATGCGCATGAGGGCAAACATTAGCGGCCAAGATCACCATTTGGCGGGCAATGCGCTCCCCGCACTCGTTCAGTCGAGAATGCGTCGCGCCACGTTCGTCGTCGCGAGGTCGAGCAACTCGTCGGCCCGCCCGGCGAGAATCGTCCGGATCGCGTACAGGGAGAACCCTTTTGCCTGCTCAACCGTGATCGCGGGCGGGATCGAGAGCTCCTGACGCGCGGTCACCACGTCGATCAGCGCAGGCCCGTCGAATTCAAATGCCTCGGCGAGTGCGGGTTCTAGATCCGACGGTGCCTCGACCCGTCGGCCGAAGATTCCCATCGCCGTGGCGATAGCGGCAAAGTCGGGGTTCACCAGATCGGTCCCGAAGTTGACGATGCCCGCGGCCTTCATCTCCAGTTCGACGAAATTCAACGACGAGTTGTTGAACACGATCACTTTGACCGGCAGCCGGTTCTGGATCAGCGTGATCAGCTCACCGAACATCATCGTCAGCCCGCCGTCACCGGCCAGCGCGACCACCTGTCGGTCGCGGTACGCGGTTTGCGCGCCTATCGCCAGCGGCAACGCGCACGCCATGGTGCCGTGGTTGAACGAGCCGATGAGCCGGCGTCGACCGTTCATCGTCAGGTACCGTGCCGCCCACACCACCGGCGACCCGACGTCGGCAGTGAATACCGCATCGTCGCTGGCGAGCCGATTGGCAAGTCCGGCAACGTATTCAGGACGGATAGGGGTCCGATCCCGGTCGTTGACCGCGAGATCGTCCATCCGCTTGCGGGTCTTGGAATAGTGGCGCAACGACCGGTCCAGATGCTCGCGCCCGCTCTTCTGCGTGAGCAGAGGCGCCAACGCGGCCAACGTGTCTCTGACCGTGCCGACGAGCCCAAGGTCGATCGGCGTGCGGCGGCCGAGACTACGGCCGCGGATGTCGACTTGAATGATCTTGGCGTTGTCGGGATAGAACTGCTGATACGGAAAGTCGGTGCCCAGCATCAGCAGCGCATCGCATTCCTTGATCGCCTTGTATCCCGATGCGAAGCCGAGCAGTCCCGTCATACCGACGTCGTACGGGTTGTCGTACTCGATGAACTCCTTGCCGCGCAGCGCGTGCACGATCGGCGCATTGAGAGTCGCCGCCAACGCGACGAGGGCCTCGTGCGAACCGGCGACGCCTGCACCGCCCAGGATCGTCACCGCCTCGGCGTCATTGAGGATCGCGGCGGCCCGCTGTAGCGACTCGTCATCGGGACATACCACCGACCGCGTCGCGACGACGGGCCGTGCGTTCCACCCGGAGGACTCCGCGCGCTGCAGGAAGATCTCGCCGGGGACGACGACGACGGCGACCCCGTTCTCCTCGACGGCCGCACGCATCGCCATCTCGAGGATGCGCGGCGCCATTTCCGGGGTGCTGACGAGTTCGCAGTAGACGCTGCACTCGCGGAACAGCTCCTGCGGGTGGGTCTCCTGGAAGTATTCCGAACCGATTTCGGTGCGCGGAATGTGCGCCGCGATCGCGAGCACGGGCACGCGGCTGCGATGCGCGTCGAACAGACCGTTGATCAGATGCAGGTTGCCGGGGCCGCAGCTCCCAGCGCACACCGCGAGTCCGCCGGTGAGCGCCGCGTCCGCCGCGGCCGCGAAGCCCGCGGTCTCCTCGTGACGGACGTGCTCCCAACTGATTTCGCCGGACCGACGGATGGCGTCGGTGAAGCCGTTGAGGCTGTCGCCGGGCAGACCGTAGACACGGCGTACGCCGCTGATCCGCAGGGCCTCGATGACGTGATCAGCGATGGTCGCCACGCGGCCCACCCTAATGCGATTTCGGTGTAGTTGGTCGCGGTGAGCGCGACCAACTACACCGAATCCACTGACCTACTTGGGGGCGAAACGCTGGCCCGCGTCCAGGCGCAAGCACTGTCCGTTGAGCATCGGGTTCTCGACGATGGCGGCGACCAGCTTCGCGTATTCCTCCGGTCGGCCCAGACGTTTCGGGAAAGCCGCGTCCTTCGTCAGCGCCTTGGCGAACTCGTCGGGGATGCCCTCGGTGAGACCGGTGGCGAACAGGCTGGGAGCGATCGCGAGGGCGCGGATGCCCAGGCTGCCCATGTCGCGCGCCATGGTGAGGCACATGCCGGCGATACCGGCCTTCGACGCCGTGTAGGCCACCTGGCCGATCTGACCTTCGAACGCGGCAATCGAGGCGGTGTTGATGATGACGCCGCGCTCTTCCTGCTCGTCGTCGACCAGGTCCTGCTTGCTCATCTGCCAGCCCGCCAAACGGCTGATGTTGAAGGTGGCGATGAGGTTGAGGTCGACGCTCTTGCGGAAGCTCTCCAGGCTGTGCGGGCCGTCCTTCTTGACAGTGCGCTCGGCCGCGCCGCCGCCGGCGGTCGTGACGATGATGTGCAGTCCACCCAGCTGGTCGATGGCCTGCTGCAGGACTTTCTCGGTGCCCTCGAAGTCGGTGACGTCGACCTCGTAGAACGAGCCGCCGATTTCGTCAGCTACTTCCTTGCCTTTCGACTGCGGGCGGTCCAGCACTGCCACGCTCGCACCGCGCTTGGCCAGCAATTCGGCCGTGGCCTTGCCGAAGCCAGACGCCCCACCGACGATGATGGCCTTCTTGCCGTCGATCTCCATTTGAGCTCCCTTTCCAAAATGTGCCCGGACTGTAAAGCAACTTAGCTGATGTCACTTTTCGGTAAGCCTTTCGGGTCGGCGCGTGGGTAGCTTGGCGTCATGACCGAGCGCGGTGGCAAAGCGATGGCGGGCGTCGCCGCGGCCGCGGTCGCGCTGGGCGTGACGCAATTGCTCGCGGTGCTCTTCGGGCCTGAGGCCGACGCGCGCATCGCCGTCGGATCGGCCGTCATCGATCTCACGCCGGGCCCGGTCAAGGAATGGGCCATCCAGACCTTTGGCACGGCCGACAAGCTGTTTCTGTCGATCGCCGTGGTGGCGGTGATCGCGGCGGTGGCAGCGGTGACCGCGCAATATGAGACGCGTCGGGCTCCGGTGGGCAGCGCCGCGATCGTGGTCGCCGGGATCGCGGGCTGCGCGGCCGTGCTGTCGCGTGCAGGGGCGGGCTTCGCCGACATCGTGCCGACGGTCATCGGCACCGTCTGCGGCGTCGCGGTGCTGCGACTGCTCACCTCGGGCCGGTTCACCGACGAGCCGGAGGGTGCCCCCGACTCCCCCGACCGCGGCAGACGGCTGTCGCTCGTCACGCTCGGATTCCTTGGCGCCGGAGCGCTCGCCGGGGTCGGCGGCGCTGTGCTGTCGAGGCTGACGACATCCGTCGCAGGCGATCGCAGCGCCTTCGCACTCCCGAAGATCGACGTCGCCGCGCCTGCCGTCCCGCCGACGGTGCAACCGGAGGGCGTTGCGCTGCCGACCTTCGTCACCGCCAACGACGATTTCTACCGGATCGACACGGCGCTGGCGGTGCCGCAGCTGAGCCGGGCGGACTGGGAACTGAAGATCCACGGCATGGTCGACCGCGAGATCACGTATCGCTTTGACGATCTCGAGAAATTCGAGGTCGTCGAGAAGCTGGTAACCCTGACGTGTGTGTCCAACCCCGTCGGCGGGGACCTCATCGGCAACGCCGCATGGACCGGCTACCGCGTGCGGGACCTGTTGGCGGAGGCCGGTATTCACCCGGATGCGGACATGGTGCTGTCGATGTCGATCGACGGGTTCACCGCAGGTAGCCCCGTCGAGGCCCTCACCGACGACCGCGATTCGCTGCTTGCCGTCGGTATGAACGGCCAGCCGTTGCCCACCGAACACGGCTACCCCGCGCGTCTGGTGGTTCCCGGCCTCTACGGCTATGTGTCGGCCACCAAGTGGGTCGTCGACCTCGAGCTCACCCGATTCGACCGCGCGCAGGGGTATTGGACACCGCTGGGCTGGTCCGCGCGCGGGCCCATCAAGACGCAATCGCGCATCGACGTGCCACGCAGCGGTCAGGACGTGTCGCAGGGACCTGTGACGTTCGGCGGGGTGGCGTGGGCCCAGGATCGCGGTGTGCGCCGCGTCGAGGTGCGCATCGATGAGGGCGACTGGGAGCAGGCCGATCTCGGCGCGAACTACGCCAATGACACCTGGCGACTGTGGAGCTTCCCGTGGCAGGCCACCAAGCCGGGACAGCACACGATCTCCGTCCGCGCGACCGACAACACGGGTGCTGTCCAGACGGAAGACATCGCCGGCGTGATCCCCGACGGTGCGACCGGCTGGCACACCGTCTCGTTCGCGGTCACATAGCGTCGGTGTGGGCCCCACCCGCGAGTTTCTGTCTGACCCGCGTGCCAGGCTGGGATCGTGCAGCTTCTCGACATCGTGACCGCATCGACCGAGGTCGGTGCCTCGTCGGCCCGGCTGAAGAAGATCGCCAGGATCGCCGACCTGCTGCGTCGGGCCGGCGACGAGGGCGACGCCACTCTAATTACGGTGATCGTCTCGTGGCTGTCGGGTGAGCTGCCCCAGCGTCAGATCGGCGTCGGTTGGGCGGCACTTCGTTCGCTGCCGCCCGCGGCAACCGACGCGACGCTGACGGTTCTGGACGTCGACGCCCGCTTCAGCGAGATCGGCACCGTCGCGGGCAAAGGGTCTCAGGCGCGGCGCGCCGACTTGGTCTCCGGACTGTTCAGGCAGGCCACGGACGCCGAGCAGACGTTCCTGCGCCGCCTGCTCGGCGGTGAACTCCGTCAAGGGGCCCTGATTGGAGTGATGGCCGACGCAGTCGCCAAGGCGGCCGATGTTCCGGTTGCCGCGGTACGGCGCGCGGCCATGCTCGGCGGTGATCTGCCCGCCGTCGCGGCGGCGGCGCTGACTTCGGGCGAGGCCGCGCTGCACGAGTTCACGCTCAAGGTCGGCCAGCCCGTCGGTCCGATGCTCGCTCAAACCGCGACGGGTGTCTCGGAGGCACTCGAACGCATCGGTGGCACAGCGATTTTCGAGGCCAAGCTGGACGGCGCGCGGGTGCAGATTCACCGTGCGGGTGACCACGTCCGGATCTACACCCGCAGCCTCGACGACGTCACCGCGCGCCTGCCGGAGGTGGTAGATGCGACGTTGGCGCTGCCAGTCACCAATCTGATCGCCGATGCCGAGGCCATCGCGCTGCGGGCTGACGGCCGTCCCCATCGGTTTCAGGTCACCGCGTCAAGGTTCGGGCGTTCGGTCGACATCGCGGCGGCCAGTACCGCCCAGCCGCTGTCGGTGTTCGTATTCGATCTGCTGCATCTCGACGGCACCGACCTACTGGACCTGCCGACAAGTGAGCGCATCGCCGCACTGGACGCGATCGTGCCGAAAGCGCATCGCGTCGATCGACTGATCACCGACAACGCCGAGAAGGCACAGGAGTTCCTCGCCGTGACACTGTCGGCGGGCCACGAAGGCGTCATGGCGAAATCGCTGACCACACCGTATGAGGCAGGCCGACGCGGCGCGGGCTGGCTGAAGGTCAAACCGGTGCACACACTCGATTTGGTGGTACTGGCCGTTGAATGGGGGTCCGGTCGACGCACCGGCAAGCTTTCCAACATCCACCTCGGCGCCAGGGACGCCCAGACCGGCGAATTCGTCATGCTCGGAAAGACTTTCAAGGGAATGACGGACGCGATGCTGGCGTGGCAGACCGAGCGCTTCACCGAACTCGCAGACGGCCCGACCGACGGCTATGTCGTGAAGGTTCGTCCCGAACAGGTCGTCGAGATCGCGCTGGACGGCGTACAGACCTCGTCGCGGTATCCCGGTGGCATGGCGCTGCGCTTCGCGCGGGTGCTGCGCTACCGCGATGACAAGGGCCCCGCTGAGGCCGACACCATCGACACCGTTCGCGCCCTCTATCAACGCGGCGACTGATCCGTAGAAGGTCCCACCAAGCAGGGTCTTTCGTCCCTAGTCCCCCGCCTTGTCGCGGCCGAGTATGAAGCCATGAACGCATACTTCCCGGATCGGGAGACGATCCACACGGTGTTGTCACTGGCCACTCGGGCGCCGTCGATCCACAACTCGCAACCGTGGCGGTGGCGCGTCGGTATCGAGAGCCTGCACCTGTATGCCGATCCGCAGCGGCATCTTGCCAATACCGACCCCGACAGCCGGGACCTGCTGCTCAGCTGTGGCGCGTCGCTGCACCACGCCGTCGTCGCGCTGGCGGCGCTCGGTTGGCAGGCCAAAGTTCACCGTCTGCCCAACCCCGCAGACCCGGAGCACCTGGCCGCGATCGAGGTGCGCGCCAACCCCGCCAGTGCGCTGGACGTGACGTTGGCGGCGGCAATACCGCGGCGGCGGACCGATCGCAGGTTGTACAACGCGTGGTCGGTGCCCGATGCCGACATTGCGTTGATGGGGGCACGTGCCGCGCGCGCGGGCGTGTCGGTGCGCCAGGTCGCGTCGTTGCCGAACCTGGAACACATTGTGGCCCAGGCTGTTCGTGAGCACGCTTCGGATTACGATTACCTCAGTGAGTTGTCGGAGTGGAGCGGACGGTATGCGTCGGTGGCCGGAGTGCCGGCCCGAAACACACCGGCGCCCGATCTCACTGCACCGATACCCGGACGTCTGTTCGCTGCGCCCGCACTGGCTCAACCCCCCGACGTCGCATCCGAAGACGACGCCGCGGTGGTGCTGGCGCTCGGGACGAATGACGACAGCCCCCTGGCCCGGCTGCGTGCCGGAGAGGCCACGAGCCTGGTCCTGCTGTCGGCTACCTCGTTCGGGCTCGCGAGCTGTCCTGTCACCGAGCCTCTCGAGATCGCTGAGACGCGAGAAGCCGTCCGTACCGAGGTGTTTGGCGACAGCGCCGTTCCCCAGATGCTGTTGCGTATCGGCTGGGCGCCGGTGAACGCCGACCCGCTTCCGTCCACTCCGCGACGTCCGGTCGCCGATGTCGCGCAATGGCTGGACACTGCGCCTACGTGAGCGGCGCAGACCACCGCAGCCGCGTGCCGCCGGTGGCAACACGTTCCATCGTGAACGCGCCACCGACCTCGTCAGCCCGGCGTCGGAGATTGGTCAAGCCGCTACCGGTGATGTCGTCGGGTACGCCGCACCCGTTGTCGACGACCTCGATCGACAGGTCGTCCTCCACCCTGACGCTCACGTTCAGCGTCGTCGCCGCCGCATGCCGAACCGCGTTGCTGACACTTTCCCGCACAACGGCTTCCGCATGATCGGCCAGGGTGGCGTCGATGACCGACAGCGGTCCGACAAACTGAACCGTGGTGCGCAGATCGGGGCTCGAGAACTGCGCGACGGCCTGGTCGAGTCGTTGACGCAGTCGAGTCGTTCCCAATGGGGCACTGTGCAGATCGAAGATGGTCGTGCGGATCTCCTGGATGACTTCTTGCAGATCGTCCACACACGCCGAAATCCGTTGTTGCACTTCAGCTGACTGGGCGCGCGGGATCGTTCCCTGCAAGGCGAGCCCAGCCGCGAAGAGCCGCTGGATGACGTGGTCATGCAGATCCCGGGCGATGCGGTCGCGGTCGGTCAGCACGTCGAGTTCGCGCATCTTGCGCTGCGATGTCGCGAGCTGCCAAGCCAGCGCCGCCTGATCAGTGAACGAGGCCATCATCTCGAAGTGGTTTTCGCTGAACGCATATGCACCTTCGTGCCGTAGCGCGATCACCACGCCCGCGACGCTGTCCGACGTACGCAGCGGAAGCACAAGCGCAGGACCCGGACCGGTGCCGAATCCCAGGTCGACGGAGTCGAACTTGCGCGGTGTGCCACTCTCGAATACCTGTCCGATCTCCGTTGTGCGCACCGGAATCGTCACAGACACACCACCCGTGGCCAGCGCCCCTGCCGTCGCCACCACGGCCAGGTCGACTACGTCGGAAGCTTCGACGTCTGACGGCACCGCCACCACGGTGGCATCGGCTCTGGTCAGCTTCAGCGCTTCGTCCACCACGAGCCGGAAAACCGTGGCCGGGTCGGCGCCGGAGAGCATCTCGGTGGCGATGTCGCGCGTGGCTTCGATCCACGACTGACGCGCCTGCGACTGTTCGTACAGGCGCGCATTGTCGATCGCGATCCCGGCCGCCGCGGCGAGCGCTTCGACCAGCACCTCGTCATCTTCCCCGAACGGTCGCCCGTCGGCTTTGTCGGTCAGATAGAGGTTGCCGAAGACCTCGTCGCGGATACGGACCGGCACACCGAGGAAGGTCCGCATCGGCGGATGGTTCGGCGGGAAGCCTACCGAGTCAGCGTGGTGCCGGATGTCTTCCAGCCGAATGGGTTTGGGTTCGTCGATCAACACGCCGAGGACGCCGCGCCCCTCGGGCAGATGACCGATAAGCTCGCGGGTTGGTTCATCGATGCCTTCGTAGATGAACTCGACCAGATCGTGTCCGTTGCCGCGTACACCCAACGCGCCGTATCGGGCGTCAACCAGTTCGATGGCCGTATGGACGATCGTCCGCAGGGTGGCGTCGAGTTCGAGCCCGGAGGTGATGACCAGCATGGCGTCGACGAGCCCGTCCAGACGGTCACGGCCTTCGACGATCTGCCCGATGCGGTCCTGCACCTCGCCGAGGAGTTCACGCAGCCGCAACTGAGACAGCGTGTCGCGCAAGGGACGTGCCCCGGGTTCGGACATGACTATTCGGGCCGACGACGCTGTTGGTCGAGCTTGGACGCGAAGACCGCCGCCTGGGTCCTGCGCTCCATCCCGAGTTTCGCCAGCAGTCGCGACACATAGTTCTTGACCGTCTTCTCCGCGAGGAACATACGTGCGGCGATCTGCTTGTTGGTGAGTCCCTCACCGAGCAATCCGAGCAGCGTACGTTCCTGATCGGTCAGCGCGGAAAGCGGATCCGGGGCTTCGGTCGCGCCGCGAAGCTTGGCCATGAGAGCCGCCGCCGCCCGGTTGTCGAGAAGTGACTTGCCCGAGCCGACGTCCTTGATCGCCTGGGCCAACTCCATGCCCTTGATGTCCTTGACGACGTAGCCGCTGGCGCCGGCGAGGATCGCGTCGAGCATGGCCTCGTCGGACGTGTACGACGTGAGCATCAGACAACGCAGCTCCGGCATGTCGGACAGCAGATCGCGGCAGAGTTCGATGCCATTGCCGTCTGGCAGCCGCACATCGAGCACCGCGACGTCGGGTCGAAGCGCGAGGATCTTGACCATCGCCTCGCCCACGGAACCGGCCTCACCGACCACCTCGAGCTCTGGATCAGATCCGAGCAGGTCGACCAGGCCACGCCGGACGACCTCATGGTCATCGACGAGGAACACCCTCACCATTGCGGGTCCTTCACAAGGGTGACGCCTAGCTTCCGTCGGCGCTGTAGTGCGGCAATCCCGGTTCCCGGAAGCGACGGCCGGTGATTTTCTCGGTCCGGATCCGGATGAAGTGGTCTCGTCGGCCCTCCACCCAGGGTTGCAGGAAGGTGCCTGCGATCTCGACCAGGTCGTCGACGCCGGTGATCGGCTGCGCGTGCCCGACGACCGTCACGCTCCATCCGGTGCGCAGGTCCGCATCCAGCTCGTCAGCCTCGAACGCGACGACAGAGTTGTCGCAGGCCGCGGCCAGTTTGGCGCCACCGGCAACACGGATCACCACGTCGTCGCGCCACAGCCGGAAGTTGACCGGCTGAATTGCGGGCAGCGCATCCTCGGTGAAGACGAGGCGTCCCACCCGAACCCCTTGCAGCAGATCCAGGCACTGTCTGCGGTTGAGGACATCGAGTTCCTGGGTGTTCGGCATGGTGTCAACCCCCTTGTACCAGTGTGAGCGTCCCCACAGGTGTGGAGCGCCAGTGGCCGGCGCTGACGGCCGTCAAGCGTTCGACTGCGCGCTCGATCCCGCTCGCGAGCTCATCGACATCCGGGGCAGCGTCGTAATCACCGATTATGCCGAATGCGAGGTGGTCGGCATAGCTCATGATCGCTATACCCGTACGCAATTTCAGTGCCAGCGGCGGAATGGGCAGCAACCGGATGACTTCTCGACCCATGACGCGCAAGCGCTTTCGCGGGCCCGGCACGTTCGTCGCCAACGTGACGACGCCGCGTTGAGGCAACCTGGTCAACGTCCGAACCGTCCACGCCGACAGCGCGAAGGGGACTGCCTTCGCGGCGGATACGAAGATATTCCCGGCCTGGCGCTGCCCACTGGCCTTGGCGCGCGTGAGCCGCTTGTGCACAGCTTGCAACTGCGCGACAGGATCGGCCTTCTCAACGGGCAGGCACGGCAACATGACCGAAACGCGGTTGTCCGTTTTGTCGGCCGCATCCGCGGACCGCACCGAGACCGGTACGAGTGTGCGCAGCGAGTCGGGCTGCGGTCGCTCACCGCGACGCAACAGCATCGTGCGGTAGCTATCTGTAATCGCTGTCAGCGCAACATCATTGATAGTCACGTCGAATCCATCGCAGATCTTCGTCACGTGTTCCATCGAGACCTCGACGGCGGCGTAGCGCCGCATGCTGGTCAGAGAACCGGTCAGTGACGACGACGCAGCGGGCCGCAGCAGGCCGCCGGCGATCTCGGCCGCCCCATGCAATGCTTGCGCCGCAGCGCTCGTGACGCCGACTGAGGTACGCCACGCGCCGGCGATCCACTCGATCGGGTTGAGCGACAACGTGGGCAGTCGCAGACCGCGCGGCGAGTCGTGCGCGGCGCGGATCTCGGTCGCGAAGGTGCCGCCCGCTCCGTCGTCGCAGATTCGGGACAGCATGTGTGTCGCCGCAATGCCGTCGGCGATGCAGTGGTGAACCTTCATCAGGATCGCCCACCGGTTGTGTTCCAGGCCGTCGACGATCCAGCATTCCCACAGCGGGCGGTCGCGGTCGAGACGCCGCTCCATCACCTCGGCCACCCATCGGGACAGGGCCGCATCGTCTCCGGGCCGCGGCAAGGCCGCCCGCCGGATGTGATGGGAGATGTCGAGGTCAGCGTCGTCGGCCCAGTGCGGAGCACTGAGGTCCAGAGGCTGGGTGTGCAGCACTTGACTGAACCGGGGCACCGACCGCACGCGCTCGCCGATCGTCGCAGTCAGTGAATCGAAGCTGGGCATGGGTCCAGCCAGGACGGCCACGGCACCGATCGCGAGGCTGACGTGGCGGTCGGAATCCTCGGCGTGGAGGAATCCCGCATCAAGGGTGCTCAATTGCTCCATATATCCACTGTCGGCGGTTTCGGACCGCCGCGGGAGAGCCAAAGGTCCCTAGTTCGAGGCGCCGTCAGTCAGTCGGCGCCAGCCCGAATCGGAAGCGCCGACCGCTGATTTCCGATGGTTCCACCCGCACGTAGCGCGGCTTATCGCCCGCCGTCCATGGCAGCAGTTGGGCACGCTCGGCATCCGCGATCTCGTCGCGGGTGTTGAGCACCTGCGCGATGCCCTTGACGATCACGCTCCAGCCTTCCGCCACGTTGTGGTCGTCGGCTTCGAACACCACCCGCGCGTTCATCACGACGGTGAACAGTTTGGTCGCGAACTCCGCGGTGCGGAACAGCACGGTTTTGCGTTGGACGACGAAGTTGACGGGAAAGATCTCGGGTTCACCGTCCACGCAGGTGACCAGGCGACCGAGCGTCCGACTCGACAGCAGGTTCCAGCTTTCCTCTGCGGAGAGGATGTCCATCTGTTTACCGGCCATGAAAGCAGTGTAGGGCTCGGGTTCAGCTGGACAGCAGCAGAATTCCGCCCGTGACCAACGCGATGACCTTGACCGCTTCCAGCGCCACGTACACGTAGTGGGCATGAGATCGTGGGCCGTTGGTGCCGGCCAGCACCGCATCGGAACGACGCGTCAACCGCGGTCGCACACCGACGAGTTGCGCTATCAGGGCGACGAAGGCAATAGCGAATATCACGATGGGGCCGGTGCGCGGATGGCTGAACCCCAATGCGACGGCGATGCCGACGGCGATCAGCACCTCGGCGCTGTTGAGGGCACGGAAGACCAACCGGCCGATGCCCAGTCCGATCTGCAGCGTGACGCCGGGTGCCCGGAACTTCAGCGGCGCCTCGAGAAAAGAGATGGCCAGCACCATGCCGAGCCAGACGAAGGTCAGTGCGGTCGCCACTGCCGGACCCGTGCTCATGACGCCTCCTTGTCTACGGTGAGGTGAGCCAGACACAGGCCCGGCTCGGCGAACGGCTCCAAGCGGTCGACGGCGACGGGCGCGCGCCACATGGTCATCGCACCCTGCATCAGACCGAGGTGGATCGGGCAGACGACCGACCGTGCTTCATCGACCAGTTCGAGAAACGGGCAATGACGAAGTCCGACTTGAACTTCGCCGTCGGTGTCGCGTCGCTGTGGCGCAAAGCCGAGGTCGTCGAGCAGGCCGATCAGCCGATTGACCGATGCGCGGACGCCCGGCTTCGTCCGGGTCGGGCGGGCTATCCGGTCTGCCCACGCACGACCGGCAGCGAGCGCCTTCGCGCTCGACTCGGGATCACCGGCCAGGGCGACGGTGAGAATTTCGGCGAGCATTTGATAGCGCCGCGAGCCGCCGGGATCCATTCCCGCGACCGCGCGATACATCTGCGGTGGCCGGCCCTGGCTTTTGTGGTCGGGTTCGACGCGCTCGGCCCTACCGTCGGCGACCAGGGCTTCGAGGTGAAAGCGAACAGTATTCGGGTGAACCTCAAGGTGTTCGGCGATGTCCACGATCGTCATCGCGCCGACCGCATCCCGCAGTACCGCCAGCACATCCTCCCGCCGGCCGGACGGCTGTGACGCGGCGCTCACTGTCGACGATCTCGACATACGCTAGAGTTTATACAAATGCTCTTGTAAAAACCAAGAGGAGTCACCATGAGCGATTTGGCCAACCGCAGCGATGTCGAGGTGCTGCTGCGGCGCTTCTACGGTCAGGTATTCGCAGACGACGTCCTCGCCGAACCCTTCAGTGAGCTGCGCGAGCAAGGGCTCGAATCCCATCTACCGGTGATGTGCGACTTCTGGGAGACCGTACTGTTCCGCGCCGGGCTCTACCGCGGTAACGCCCTGGTGGTACACCGTCAGCTTGATCTACGGCATCCCTTGTACGCCAAGCACTTCGCACGCTGGCTTGCGATTTGGGAGGCGACGGTCGACGATATGTACGACGGCCCCGCCGCTGACCGCGCAAAGCTTCAGGCGCGCAGAATCGCCAAGGCGATGCACCGCAGGCTCAGAGGCGTCGACGCCCGCGAACTCGACGTACTGGCGGCGGGCTAGAGTCACCACCCCCGGCGAGGCGGATGTGAGCCGACCAGTTCCTTACCTGCCGACACCTCCCGGCTGCGGTACACGATGTAGGGCCGGAACAGGTAGCCGACGGGTGCGCTGAACACATGCACCAGCCGGGTGAACGGCCAGATGCAGAACAGCACGAGCCCGATCATCACGTGGATGTGGAAGTACAGCGGCGCCTGCACCATCAGATCGCCGCGTGGCTGCAGCACCCAGATCGAGCGGAACCACGGTGACACGGTCTCGCGGTAATCGTGCTCCGCGCCTTCTGGTGTCACCCCGATCAGCGTGCAGCTGAGCCCGGCGACGATGGCCAGCACCAGCACGAGGTACATCACCTTGTCATTGATCGTCGTCGCCATGAACACCGGACCCGTCGTCCGACGCCGATAGACGAGCAGCGCAATACCGGTCAAGGTGGCGATCCCAGCGATCCCACCGAGGATCCCCGCCTGCAGGTGATACGCATGGTCGCTCATGACCATCTGGGTCCAGGACTCCGGGATCACCAGTCCGATGATGTGCCCGACGATCACGACCAGCATGCCGAAGTGAAACAGCGGGCTACCGATCCGCAGCAGCCGCGACTCGTAGAGCTGCGACGAGCGCGTGGTCCAGCCGAACTTGTCGTAGCGGTAGCGCCACCAGGTGCCGATGATGACGATCGCGAGGGTCACGTACGGCACGACGTCCCAGAAGATCTCCCAACCCGACATCGTCACCGGCCTCCTTCTGCCCGCCGTGGGGGCACCGTCAGCTGAAAGGGCTGCAGGCCAACCGCTTCGGCCGGTGGTCCTGAGTGCAGTAGCCGTCGGGCGTCCTGATCGCCGACGGCAGGCAACGTCGCCACCACCGCAGCGACGGCAGGCGCATACGGCGAGCCGGCATCGACCAGCGCCCGCCGCAACACGTCGATCGGGACACGGTGATCGGCGAGCAGCCGTCGTCCGGCCACTGGGTCGACGGTGGCGGCGAATTCCAAGACGACTGGAAGGTGATCCGGCGCTTCACCTTTCGGAGGCTGGACGCCGGCGTCGCGGTATGACTGTGCGAACACCAGCATCTCTGCGCCGCGATTGCGGGTATCCCCTGCGGTCCAGTAGGTCAACAGCATCGTCGAGCGTCGCCGCAGATCGAAAGTTTCGACGTAGTACGCCGCCGCCTGCATCGTGTTTTGCATCCGAAGTGTCGCAACGGTCGTTCCCAGCAGCGCGGCGTTAGGGCCAGTGATGCGCTCCAACAACTTGTTGACGGTGTCCAGCCTGCGGCCCTGTTGGTCGTCGGGGTAGGCCAACAGCAATGACGCCGCCTGCCACACCAGGCGATCCTGCAGCAGCTGATTCTTTCGCCTCACGACTTGCCGCCCGGGAACATGTCCGACGGCACTCCCCTGCCATCCCAGTTGAGCAGATTCACCCGGGATGGGCGATCGGCGTTGGCCGCCATGCCCTCGTGGGTCTGGCGCTGTTGCAGTGCGTGAAACGTTTCCACGGCCACCGGCACCGGACCGCCGCTGGCTTCCCCGAATGGACCCGACTCGTACATCCCCGGCCCACCGTCGAACGACAGTGAGCAACCCGTCTCCTCGAGATGCGGACCCTCGGCAACGTACGCGGTCGGAATCACATAACGCTCTTCGTATTTCGCCAATGCGAGCAATCGGTACATCTCATAGATCTGCTCTTCGGTCATCCCGACGGCCTCAGGAATGTGAGGCTGGGTTTCGCGGCCGAGGTTGATGTCGCGCAGGTAGGAACGCATAGCCGCCAAGCGCCGCAGCACCGCCTCGACAACGGCGGTGTCCCCGGCGGTGAAAAGTCCGGCCAGATACTCGATCGGAATGCGCAGCGCGTCCAGCGCCCCGAACAGGTTGCCGACGTCCTCGCCGTCATGTCCGTCGCGGCTGACCGCGTCGACGATCGGTGACAGCGGCGGGATGTACCACACCATCGGCACCGTCCGGAACTCTGGATGCAGCGGCAGCGCAACCCGATAGGTGTTGATCAGCGCGTAGACCGGTGACCGTTGGGCGGCCTCGATCCACTCGTCGGAGATACCCTCGGCGCGGGCGCCCGCAATCACCTGGGGATCGGTCGGGTCCAGCAGGATCTGCCGCTGCGCCTCGTAGAGATCCTTCTCGTCCTCGACCGACGCCGCCTCGAGCACTCGATCGACGTCGTACAACACCAACCCCAGGTACCGCAGACGGCCCACGCAGGTTTCGGAGCACACGGTCGGTAACCCGACCTCGATGCGCGGATAACACAGCGTGCACTTCTCGGCCTTGCCGGTCTTGTGATTGAAGTACACCTTCTTGTACGGACAACCGGACACGCACATCCGCCACCCGCGGCAGCGGTCCTGGTCGACAAGCACGATGCCGTCCTCGCTGCGCTTGTACATCGCGCCCGACGGGCACGACGCCACGCACGACGGGTTCAGGCAGTGCTCACAGATCCGCGGCAGGTAGAACATGAACGTCTGTTCCAGCTGCAGCTTCACCTCCTCGCTCACCTTCGCCAAAATCGGGTCACCGGGCACGATTTCGGGCGATCCCGCGAGGTCGTCGTCCCAGTTGGCCGACCAGGACACCTTCATGGGCTTGCCGCTGATCAGGCTGCGCGGCGGCGCCACCGGCATCTGGTCGCCGAGCGGTGCCGAGATCAGGTTCTCGTAGTCGTAGGTCCAGGGCTCGTAGTAGTCCTCGATGGACGGCAACTTGGGGTTGGCGAAGATCCGGGCCAACTTGGAGAACCGGCCGCCGTCGCGAAGCCGTAGGCGGCCCCGGCGGTCCCGCTGCCAGCCCCCGCGCCAGCGTTCCTGATCCTCGTAGGTGCGCGGATAACCCTGGCCGGGGCGGGTTTCAACGTTGTTGAACCACACATACTCGGTGCCGGACCGGTTGGTCCAGGCCTGTTTGCAGGTCACCGAGCAGGTGTGGCATCCGATGCATTTGTCGAGGTTCATCACCATCGCCATCTGCGCCATGACTTTCACTGGTAGCTCACCTCCTGGGAGCGACGGCGCACCACCGTCACCTCGTCGCGCTGGTTACCGGTCGGGCCGAGGTAGTTGAACGCAAACGAATGCTGCGCGTAGCCGCCGGCGAGATGACTGGGTTTGATCAGCAGCCGAGTCATCGAATTGTGGATCCCGCCACGGGTTCCGGTGGTCTCGGTGAGCGGCACGTCGATGGTGCGCTCCATCGCGTGGTAGACGAACACCACACCGTCGGGCATCCGGTGACTGACGGCGGCGCGGCACACCACCACACCGTTGCGGTTCACGGCCTCGACCCAATCGTTGTCGCGAACAGCGATTTTCGCAGCATCCGCCGGGCTCATCCACATCACCGGCCCGCCGCGGGACAGTGAAAGCATGAACAGGTTGTCCTGGTACTCGGAGTGGATAGACCACTTCGAGTGCGGAGTCAGGTAGCGGACCGTCAGCCCGACGCCGTCGCCGGTGCCCACCGCTGGTTCACCGAACAATCGCGACATGTCCAGCGGCGGCCGGTATGTCGGCAGCTGTTCGCCCAACTCCTCCAGCCAGTCGTGGTCGACGTAGAAATGCATGCGGCCGGTCAGCGTGTGGAACGGTTTGAGCTCTTCGATGTTCACCGTGAACGGTGCGTAGCGGCGGCCCCCGGTCTCGCTGCCCGACCACTCTGGGCTGGTGATGACCGGCACCGGACGGGCCTGCGTGTCGGCGTAGGTGATGCGCCGTTCCTCGCTGCCTTCGGCCAGATGCACCATCTTGCGGCCGGTCCGGCGCTCCAGCTGCCGGAACCCCTCGACCGCGAGCCTGCCGTTGGACGTGCCCGACAAGGCGAGGATCACGTCGGCCATCCGCTCCGCCGTCGTCATGGCCGGACGCCCCTGGGCCGCACCGGAATCCATCACCCCGAACTTTGCGGCGAGCTCGGCGACTTCGGTAGTCGGATGGGTGGTGATGCCCTTGGTGGTGACGCCGAGGCTGTCGACGAGCGGACCCAACGTCACCCATTTCTCACCGATCGCGGCGTAGTCGCGTTCGACCACCGCGATGGGACCCATGGTCTTGCCGGGAATCGGCGTCTCGCCGGTGACACGCCAGTCGTTTTCCGCGCCGCCGGGGTAGGCCATCGCCCCCGGGGTGTCGTGTTGCAACGTGCCGAGTACCACGTCGGTGCGTGTGCCGAGATGTTTGGCGGCCAGCGCACTGAACATCCTGGCGATCGCGCCGAACGCCTCGTAGTCGGAACGCGTTTCCCACGGCGGGTCGATCGCTGGGCTGAAAGCATGGATGTACGGATGCATGTCGGTGCTGGACAGATCCGCCTTCTCGTACCAGGTGGCGGCGGGCAGCACGACGTCGGACAGCAGCGTCGTCGACGTCATCCGGAAGTCGATCGACATAAGCAGGTCGAGTTTGCCTTCCGGAATCTCGTCGGTGTAGACGATGTCCCGTGCGCGCAACTCGGCTGGTTTTCCCTGAACGTTCGAGGTGGTGCCGAGCAGATGCCGCAGGAAGTACTCGTTGCCCTTGCTCGACGAGCCGAGCAGGTTGGCCCGCCAGACATTCAGCACCCGCGGCCAGTTCGCCGGATTGTCCGGATCGGTGACGGCGAGTTTCAGTGCGCCGCTTGCCAGTTGCTCGGCGACGTAGTTCGGAATTTGCGAGGCGTCGCGCCCAGCGGCCATCGCGTCGTCGGCGACGGCCAGGCTGGAGCGGTCGAACTGCGGGAAAAACGGACTCCAGCCCATCGCGGCGGCCGAGGCCAGTACGTCCATGGTGTGCTTGCCCGCGAACCGTCCGCGGCCGAGCGGGCTGGCCAGCGCGTCGGCTTGGTAGCCGTCGTAGCGCCACTGATCGGTGTGGGCGTACCAGTACGACGTACCGGCCATCTGCCGCGGCGGACGTGACCAGTCGGTGCCCATCGCCAGCGTCGCCCAACCGGTGATCGGCCGGCACTTCTCCTGCCCAACGTAGTGCGCCCAGCCGCCGCCATTTCGGCCCATCGAGCCGGTGAGCAATAGCAGTGCCAGTACGGCGCGGTAGGTGGCGTCGCCGTGGAACCACTGGCAGATGCCGGCTCCCATGATGATCATCGACCGGCCGTTGGTGTCCTCGGCGTTGCGGGCGAACTCCTTGGCCACCCGAATCGCTTGTGCGGCAGACACTCCGGTGATCGATTCCTGCCATGCCGGCGTGTAGGGATGCTGGGAATCGTCGAAACCGGTCGGCCAGTCCCCCGGCAGGCCGGGCCGACCCACCCCGTACTGCGCGAGCATCAGGTCGAACACCGTGCACACCAGGTGATCCCCGACGCGGCGCACCGGAACCCCACGCTCCAGGGTCGCGCCATGACCGTCGACGGTGTCGAAGCACGGTAGCAAAATCGCGGCGACCTCACCGCCCTCGGTCGCCACCGTCAGAGCGGGCACCAGGGCTTCCAGATCGAGGTTCCACTGGCCGACACCCCCGTCGCCGAAGCGGAACCCCAACGACCCCTGCGGTACCGCGACGGTACCCGTCGCCCCGTCGAGCAGGGCCGGTTTGAACGCTGAGTTCTCCTGTTCCGCGAACCCTCGGCCGAGATCGGCCGCGGTGAGGTTCTTTCCGGGCACCAGCGCCCCGTCTCGCTCCTCCAGCTTGATCAGGAATGGCAGATCGGTGAACTTGCGCGCATAGTCGACGAAGTACGGAACCCGCTGACGGACAAAGTATTCGGAGAGGATTACGTGACCCATCGCCATCGCCAGCGCACCGTCGGTGCCCGCCGCACACGGCATCCACTCATCGGCGAACTTGGTGTTGTCGGCATAGTCCGGGCTGACGGAGACGACCTTGGTGCCGCGGTAACGCACCTCGGCCATCCAATGGGCGTCCGGTGTGCGGGTGACCGGGACGTTGGAACCCCACATCATCAAATACGCGGCGTCCCACCAATCCCCGGACTCCGGTACGTCGGTCTGATCGCCGAACACCTGAGGGGAGGCCACCGGCAAATCGGCGTACCAGTCGTAGAACGAGGTCATCGCTCCACCGATCAGCTCGACGAACCGGGAGCCGGCGGCGTGGCTGACCATCGACATGGCCGGGATGGGCGAGAAGCCGGCGACCCGGTCCGGGCCATAGGTCTTGATGGTGTGAACGTGGGCGGCGGCGATCATCTCCGTCGCCTCGGTCCACGTCACCCGAACCAGCCCACCTTTGCCGCGGGCTTGCTGGTATCGGCGGCGGCGCTCCGGGTCGGCCTGGATGTCCGCCCACGCGAGCACCGGATCACCCAGTCGCGCTTTGGCTTCGCGGTACATCTCGACCAGCACGCCGCGAGCGTAGGGATAGCGCACCCGCGTCGGCGAGTATGTGTACCAGGAGAACGCCGCACCGCGCGGGCAGCCGCGCGGTTCGTATTCGGGACGGTCGGACCCCACCGAGGGATAGTCCGTTTCCTGGGTCTCCCAGGTGATGATGCCGTCCTTGACGTAGATCTTCCACGAGCACGAGCCCGTGCAGTTCACACCGTGTGTGGAGCGCACTACCTTGTCATGGCTCCAGCGGTCGCGGTAAAAGGCGTCGCCGTCGCGTCCGCCGCGACGCGTGACGGTGCGCAGGTCGTCGGAGAATTCACCAGGGGTGAAGAAACGGCCGCTGCGTTCGAGCAGTTCCTCGATAGGGCCGCCGGTGTGCGGTGTCGTCGTCATGTACCGCCCTTACTGGGTTGAGCCTCCGGTTCGTGCGCGTGTAACCGCAACGCGGTGTAGCCGAGGGCGACCAGTGCGGTGGCCACCAGGAGCAGCAGTCCGACGGTGTAGTCATTGTCGGTGGCGTCGTACGTCGCACCCATCACCAGCGGCGGGAAGTAGCCACCGAGGCCGCCTGCCGCGGCGACGATTCCGGTGACCGCACCCACCGACTGTGCGGGCGCCCGGCGTGCCACCCACGCGAACACACCGCCGGTGCCGACCCCGAGGAAGATCGCCAGCGTGATGAACGTCGCTGCGGACCACACGTCCGCCGGCGGCTGAAACACCGCAACCAACGCCATCGCCGCCGTCCCCGCGAAGGACGTCAGCACCACGTACTTGGGGGCGATCCGGTCGGCCAAAGCTCCGCCGACCGGTCGGGCCAGCACGGCGGCGAGCGCGAATCCTGCCGTGCGCGCGCCCGCGTCGACCGCCGTGAACCCATAGATCGTCTTGATGTAGGTGGGCAGATAGTTGCTGAATGCGACGAACCCGCCGAACACCACCGCGTAGAGGAACGACATCTCCCACGTGACGGGTAACTTCGCGGCGGCGACCAGCTTGGGCACCACAGCCCCGGTGTTGGGGGTGAAGTTTGGCGAGTTCCGCATCACCAGGACGCAGGCTGCCGCCGTCAGCGCGAGCGCGACCGCGACGATCACATGGGTGGTGACCAGACCGAACCACCGGACGAATCGCGGTGTGAAGAACGCCGAAAGCGCGGTGCCGACCATGCCCATCCCGAAGACGCCGGTGGCGAAACCGCGTCGCGAGGCCTCGAACCAACTGTTCGCGAACGGAATGCCGACGGCGAATATCGTTCCGGCGATGCCGAGGAAGAAGCCGCAGACGAGCAACAGCGGGTAGGACCCCGCTGCCCCGGCGGCACCCACGGCGAGTACCGGCACGATCGACGCGACGGATACGGCGATGAACATCGTGCGGCCGCCGAACCTGTCGGTCAGCGATCCGATGACGATGCGGCCGAGCGACCCGACGAGGATCGGCGTCGCCACGAGCATCGACGCCTCGGTACTGCTCAACTTCAGGTCGCCCGCGTAGGTAGTGGAAAGGGGGCCGATCATGTTCCAGGCCCAGAAGTTGATCGCCGACACCCACGTGGCCAGCACCAGGTTCACAGTTCTGCCGGTGCGGGTGTCCGGCGTCGTCGCCGTGCTCACACGCCCAGACAACCACCCGACTGCATCCGGAGGGCGGCTTTCGCGGAAACTATTGCGGTTAAAGCGGTGTCATCACGGCCGCCCCGGAGCGTTCGCGCGGGCATGAGCGACTTGTGATTATTTGCTGAAATGTCGCCCTGCTGGGGGAATTAGGGAGTGATGACCGTTCCGGGGTCGGGTTCGGCCGCGGAATCCAGCGAGGTGTCCTTCGTCTCGTGCATGACCAGGATCGCGATGAAGCTCAAGCACGCCGCGATGAACAGATAGAGGCCCACCCAGCCGACGCCGTAGGACGTCGCCAGCCAGGTGGCGATGAACGGGGCGACCGCGGCGCCCAGGATGCTCGCGACGTTGTAGGAGATTCCCGAACCCGTGTAGCGCACGTTCGTCGGAAACAGTTCGGGCAGGACCGCGCTCATCGGACCGAAAGTGAAGCCCATCAACGTCATACCGATGATCAAGAAGATCAGCATCGCGCCTTCGGACGTGGTGCCGGATCCGAGCATCGGCGCGAACAGCGCACCGTAGGCCATGATTCCGATCGTCACGACCAGCAGGGAGCGCCGGCGTCCGAAGCGGTCCGACACCAGACCGGAAAGCGGCAACGTCGCGGCGAAGAAGAGCACGGCGATCAACTGCAACTGGAGGAAGTCAACGTAGGCGAACCCGAGGCCCTTACCGTCTGGCGGCCGTTTGCCGGTGCCGAAGCTCAACGCCCAGGTCGTCACGATGTAGAAGATCGTGTACGTCGCGAGCATCACGAAGGTGCCGATGATGAGCTGGCGCCAACTGGTTCGAAACACTTCGGTCACTGGCGTTTTCACCTTCTCGCCGCGCGCGACGGCGCGGGTGAACACCGGTGTCTCGATGAGGCGTAGCCGCACGTACAGCCCGATGGCCACCATCACCGCGCTCAGCAGGAACGGCACACGCCAGCCCCAGGTGAGGAACGCCCCGTTGGGATCGGGGCTCAGATTGCTGTGCCCGAGCCACAGCAGCAGCCCTACGAAAAGCCCATTGGCCAACAGGAATCCGAACGGCGCTCCCAATTGCGGCCACATGGCCGCCCAGCCCCTTCGGCCTTTCTCCGCGGTTTCGGTGGCCAGCAGCGCTGCGCCACTCCATTCGCCGCCCAGTGCCAGACCCTGTGAGAAGCGCATGATCGCCAGCAGTGCCGGAGCGATGACACCGACTTGGGAGTAGGTGGGCAGCAGTCCGATGACGAAGGTCGCGATCCCCATCACCAGCAGCGAAGCGACCAGGGTGGCCTTGCGTCCCACCCGGTCGCCGAAATGACCGAACAGGATCGAACCCACCGGTCGGGCCACGAAGGCGAGACCGAAGGTGGCCAGCGAGGCCAGCAGCGCGGTCGTCGGATCGCCTTTGGGAAAGAACAGGTGCGGGAATACCGAGACCGCCGCGGTGGCATAGATATAGAAGTCGTAGAACTCGATGGTGGTACCCACCATCGAAGCGATCACTATGCGGCGACGCGGAATTCCGCCGACCAGATCACTGTCAGCGGTCTCAGAGTTCATCTCGCGCCTCTCTGCCATGGCAAAGACACATCATGCCAGCGCCCCACACCGTTTGAGGTTTGTACACGCAAATGCGGTTGACACGCCAGTCAGGGGCGCTGACCTGCGGCTAGCCAGAAGCGACAACGCCTTCGGAATCCCACGGCGCCAGAGGCGAATCCGACGTCGACCGGAACGCGTCGGGCACATCGTCGGTGACGCTCCACGTAGCCGCCAAACGACCGATACCCACCGCGTACGCGCAGTGCACGCCGAGTTCGACGAGTTCGGGTTCGCTGAAGTGCTTGCGCAGGTCGTCGTATACCGCGTCGTCGATCGCGAGGTGGTTGGTGGCGAACAGGTCGGCGTAGCGCAGCGCGCTGCGTTCGGCGTCGCTGAGATCACCGGCGTCGGCCGGCTGTTCGAGCGAGCACACCAGATCCTCGGTGAGACCGTCGTCGATCGCACTCTGGTAGCGCACCGACATACAGCTCCGGCACTGGTTGTGGAAGGCGATCCGCAATCGCACCAGTTCGACCAGTCGCGGCGACAGGGTGCCGGTGGAGACAAGTGCCGCGCGCACGGCCCCCAGCGCACCCGCGACCTCCGGCCGGTGACCGAGTATCGACGCCACGCCGAGGTTGATCCGGTCACCCTGACCGAGGTCGTCCACCGGGATCGCGGCGAAAGCCGCGGAAGGGTTGATTCGGGACATCAGGCACCTCGTATCGCCGTAGGTTAGCGGTGGGAAACACCGTAGCGCGCGGTCCGCGACAGCTAAACTGTTGGCCATACGGTAAGCAACTACAGAGGAGTGGCGCCGTGAACAAGGACGACATGATCCTGATCAGCGTCGACGACCACATCGTCGAGCCGCCCGACATGTTCAAGAACCATCTGGCCAAGAAGTACCTCGACGAGGCGCCGCGGCTGGTACACAACCCCGATGGGTCCGACACGTGGCAGTTCCGCGACGTTGTGATCCCCAATGTCGCACTCAACGCGGTCGCTGGCCGGCCGAAAGAGGAGTACGGCCTGGAGCCTCAAGGTCTTGACGAGATCCGGCCCGGCTGCTGGCAGGTCGACGAGCGGGTCAAGGACATGAACGCCGGCGGCATCCTCGGGTCAATCTGCTTCCCGACGTTCTGTGGTTTCGCGGGACGGTTGTTCGCCACCGAGGATCCCGAATTCAGCCTGGCGCTGGTGCAGGCCTACAACGACTGGCACGTCGAGGAGTGGTGCGGGGCGTATCCGGCGCGCTTCATTCCGATGACGCTGCCGGTGATCTGGGACGCCGAAGAATGCGCCAAGGAGATCCGCCGCAACGCCGAACGCGGCGTGCACGCACTGACATTCAGCGAGAACCCCGCCGCAATGGGGTATCCGTCGTTCCACGACGACTACTGGACCCCGATGTGGGAAGCGCTCGTCGACACCGAGACGGTGATGAACGTGCACATCGGCTCGTCGGGCAAGCTCGCCATCACCGCGGCCGACGCACCGATGGACGTGATGATCACGCTGCAGCCGATGAACATCGTGCAAGCCGCGGCAGATCTGTTGTGGTCCAAGCCCGTCAAGAAGTACCCCGACCTCAAGATCGCGCTGTCCGAGGGCGGCACCGGGTGGATCCCCTACTTCTTGGACCGCGCCGACCGCACCTATGAGATGCACTCGACGTGGACGGGTCAGGACTTCGGTAAGCAGAAGCCGTCGGAGGTCTTTCGCGACCACTTCTTGACCTGTTTCATCTCCGACCCGGTTGGCGTGGCGCTGCGCAATGAGATCGGAATCGACAACATCTGCTGGGAAGCCGACTATCCGCACAGCGACTCGATGTGGCCTGGTGCCCCCGAGCAACTCGACGAGGTCCTCAAGAAGTACAGCGCGACAGATACCGAGATCAACAAGATGACGTACGAAAACGCCATGCGCTGGTATCACTTCGACCCGTTCAGCCATATCTCGAAGGAGCAGGCGACGGTCGGTGCACTACGCAAGGCGGCCGAAGGCCACGATGTCTCCATTCAGGCGCTGAGCAAGCACGACCACGGCGGCGACGGCCTCGGGGCGAATTCGTTGCAGGCACAACTGGACCGGGCCACCGCGCAACAGAAGTGAATCAATGCGGCGCATCTGTACAGCGCCTTGCTAGGGACGACATAGCTCGCTCCTAGAGAGCCTTCCTAACCTCGCGTTCGGGTCGGGCATAAACCGACGAGAGGGCTAGGCAATGCAACTCAAACGATTGGTCGCGTGCGCGGCGGTGGGCTGTGCGTTGGCTACCGCAGGCATAGGCGCCACCTCAGCGGTGGCCAGCGCGGCACCTCCGTGCAGCGCAGGACCCGGTGCCCGGTGCGGTCCTGGTGGCGGACCCGGCGGCCCGGAATCAGGTGGTGATCGCGGCGGCCCGCCTGAGCAGCACTCGGCACCCGGCGACCCGGGCCGCGGTGGGCCTGGCGGACCCCCAGAAGACTTCCGCGGACCCAGCGGCCACGACTGGCGGCCGCCCTGGAACCCCAACGACAACGATTGGCGCGGCCGGTTCCAGGGCGCACCATGGGGTGCCGGACTGCCGCCGTGGGGCTGGGGCGCGCCTCCGCCACCGGCCTGGGACGGACCGCTCCCCGAGCCGTGGGGTCCGCCGCCGGCGCCCATCAACTACTTCGGCTTCACCGAACAGCCGCGGTGGGACCCGGGCTACAACCAGTGGGGCTTTGATTTCTTCGGGATCTGGATACCGCTCCCGATCTGACATGAATCCGAGGGTGGCCGTCCCGGTTACCGGGGCGGCCATCTTCAATTCACTTGAGCGAGTAGCGGATCGGAAGATGCTTGAGTCCGCCGACGAAGATCGTCGCGACCTGAGCAGGGTCGCCGGTCAGCTCCACTTCGTCAAGCCGCGGGATCAACTCGGAGAAGAAGCTGTTGACTTCCATCCGGGCCAGCGCCGCGCCCAGACAGAAGTGGACGCCATAGCCGAACGCGTTGTGCTTGTTGGGTTCGCGTCCCACATCGAATCGGAACGGCTCGTCGAAGACGTCTTCGTCACGATTCGACGAGACGTACGACAGCAGCACCGACTCCCCGGCCGAGATCGGAACGCCGCGCACCTCGGTGTCCTCCTGCGCGGTGCGCATGAACTCCTTCACCGGCGTGACCCAGCGGATCATCTCCTCGGTGGCCAGCGGCATCAGATCCATGTTGGCGCGCAGGCGCTCGCGCTGGTCGGGATGGTCGATCAGCGCCTGCATTCCGCCGGAGATGACGGCGCTGGTGGTGTCGTGTCCGGCGGCAGCGACGATCGCGTAGTACGACACGGTTTCGATGTCATTGAGCGGCTCACCGTCGATGGTGGCGTTCGCGATCGCCGACGCCAGATCTTCCGTCGGCTCGGCACGGCGAGACGCCGTCACCGCCGTGAAGTACGCGAACATCTCGAGCAGCGCGGTCATCTGCTCTTCTTTGGTGGTCCCGCGTTGCAGTTCCTCGTCGTCATTGCCGAACAACTCCTGGGTGTACTTGAGCATCCGCGGGAAGTCCTGCTCGGGAAGGCCGAGCATCGACATGATCACGTACAGCGGATAGTTCACCGCGACCTGCTGGACGAAGTCGCATTCCGGTCCCGCCGCCACCATCTGGTCGACGAACCGCTTGGCGAGTTCGTCGACGCGAACCTTCAACGCCCGCATGGCCTTCGGGCGGAACCAGTCCGCGCCGATCGCGCGAACGACCCGATGCTGGGGATCGTCCATGTGGATGAGCGTGTTGATGCCGACGGCGGCCTGCTGCTCGTCGCCTTCGGTGTTCATCAGCACTGGACGAGGTGAGTTGGTGAAGACGTCGTTGGCCCGTTCGATTGCCATGATGTCGGCGTGCTTGGTGATCGCCCAGAACGGCCGGTAGTTCGGCACCTCTACCCAGGACACCGGCGCATTGGCCCGCAGGTGGGTCAGCGCCGCATGCAGTGACGCCTCGTCGGTGTACGACTTGGGGTCGGCGAATACCTTCGCGGCTTCATCCATGATCCGGGTGGCCATAACCGGTTCCTCACTGTGCAGTCGGCGCGCGCAGCTCTGTCAATACCGCCGAGATTGTTGTTTCCGAAATCGTGCGTGGGAAGCCCACCATGACGCGGTCGATCAGACCGTCGCAGCGGTCGCGAATCTTCGCCGCCAGCTTGTCGATTGGCGCGACCACCGCGAACGAGTCGAGAACCTCGTCGTCGATGAGTGCGCCCATACCGTCCCAGTCACCCTTCAGCGACAGGCCGTGCAGCTCGTCGTGCAGCGCTCCCCAACCGTGCAGATCGAGCACCTTCTTGTACGCGGGTGTCGAACCGTAGAAGGCGATCTGCTTGCGGGTGCCGACGGCGGCGGCCTCTAACTCGGACTCGTCGGAACCGGTGACGACGAACAGCGGAGCTGACACCTGGAAGTCGTCGCGCGCCCGGCCCGACTTGGCCATTCCCCGCATCAGCGCGGGGATACTCACCTCTTCGAAGTAACGCTTGGTCGTGAAGGCATGCGCGAGAATTCCGTCGGCGACTTCACCCGTCATCTCCGTCATCGCCTCGCCGACCGCGGCGATGAACACCTTCGGAATGCCGTAATCGTGCGGCTCGGGCACGAACATCGGCGTCATGATCTTGTGCGTGTAGAAGTCGCCCTCGAAGCGCAACTTCGAGCCGCCGTGCCAGCACGCCCAGATCTCGCGCAACGCCAGCACGAACTCACGCATCCGCGGCACCGGCCGGCTCCACGGCATGCTGAAGCGCTTCTCGATGTGTGGCTGGATCTGTGAGCCGAGCCCGAGGTTGAGCCGGCCCTTCGAGTACTCCTGAAGGTCCCAGCCGACGTTGGCGACGGTCATCGGGTTCCGCGCGAACGCCACGGCGATGCTGGTGCCCAGTTCGATGGTCTCGGTGTGCTCGGCGGCGAGCGTCAGCGGCAGGAACGGGTCGTGGTTGACCTCGGCGGTCCAGCAGCCGTCATAACCCCGCCGTTCTAGGGTCACCGCCGCGTCGACCACGGCATGGAGCTGGCTGAACACGCCGCCGTCGACCTTGAGGCCGGCGCCGCTACCCATGCCCGCAGACGCTACAGTAAGCAATTCAGTATGGTCAACGTGAACATGCCGGTGCGACGATCGCCTTTCAACGACAGGAAGAGCGCATGACGAACGAACAGGGCTGGAAGGAGACGCTCGAAGACCTCGATCTTCGGCGTGAGCGTTCGCGCGCGATGGGTGGCCCCGAACGCCTGGCCAAGCATCACGGCAAGGGCAAGCTCGACGCCCGCGCGCGCCTGGACCACCTCCTCGACAAGGGCACCTTCCGGGAATTCGGCACCCTCGTGGGCGGTGAGATCGCGGCCGACGGGATCGTGGCCGGCTCAGGTCTCATCAACGGCTCGCCGGTGATGATCGGCGCGGAGGACTTCACCACGCTGGCGGGCAGCATCGGCCCCGGCGGTAACGCGAAGCGCTACCGACTGGCGGAGTTGGCGCTGCGGGACCGGGTTCCGTTGGTAATGCTCCTCGAGGGCGCGGGCTTCCGGCCCAGCGGCGAGCACTATGGCCGCACCCCAACGGATCTACTCTCCCAGGCGCAATGCTCCGGCAAGGTACCGATGGTCGGTGGTCTGCTCGGCCCGTCGGCGGGGCACGGCGCGCTGGTCGCTCCGGTCTGCGACTGGACCATCATGAGCAAGCAGGGCGCCATCTTCACCGCGGGCCCACCGGTCGTCAAAGAGTCGACGGGCGAGGATATTTCGAAGGAAGACCTGGGCGGCCCGTCGGTGGCGATCGCCAGCGGGGTCATCCACAATCTGGCCGACGACGACGAGGCAGTCCTCGACGACATCCGCCGCTACCTGTCGTACTTCCCGCCCAGCGCGTGGTCGTATCCGGCGTCGCTGCCCGAAGACGAAGCGGGCGAACCACGCTCGACGCCCGAGCTGCTCGACATCGTCCCGCGCGGCAACCGCCGCGTCTACGACATGCGGGCGGTCCTCGATGTGGTGTTCGACGATCGGGGCTGGTTCGAGGTGCAGCCGAAGTTCGGGCAGGCGATGATCTGCGCGCTGGCTCATCTCGGCGGCCACCCCGTCGCCGTGGTCGCCAATCAGCCGAAGGTGATCGCCGGGTCGATCGATGCCGACGCCGCCGACAAGGCAGCGCATTTCATCACCGTAGCCGACTCGTTCCATCTGCCGATCGTGTTCCTCGCCGACAATCCGGGCATGCTGCCGGGCAGTCGCTCCGAGAAGACCGGCGTGCTGCGCAGCGGTGCGCGGATGTTCGCCGCCCAGACGGCGGCGACCACGCTGAAGCTGCACGTAACCCTGCGCAAGGCCTACGGTTTCGGGTCGATGGTGATGTCGCTGCTGGGCTTCGACAATCAGAGCGCTACGTTCGCGTACCCGGGCGCAACGATGGGCGCGATGAGCGCCGCCGCATTGAGCAAGGCCTCCCACGCCGCCGAGGACATGGAGGCCAAGTTGCGCAAGGCGGAGGTCGAGGCGTCGTTCCGGTCGGCCGGCCACCTCGGCTTCGACGACCTCATCCACCCCGAGGAGACACGCAACGCGTTGCTCTCGGCGCTGCAGCGTGGGCTCTACAGCAGACAGGCCGCAGCAGAACCGGTGAGCCGCACCGTCATCACGCCCTAGCTATTTCCCGCGAGCGTGCGTGTCTGCGGGCAACACACCGAGCACTCCTGCGACTTCGCGCACGCTCGCGTCATGTCAGGACGCCGAGGAATATGTCGCGTCCTCGCGGCAAAGCACAATTTGCGACGACGAGCGTGCGCAAAGTCCTGCTCCGAGCCGGCATGTCGTCTGCAGACACGCACGCTCGCGCGGATGTGCTCGAGCCAGAGCGTCAGCGTTCGGTGTTGCGGTACTCAGCGACAATCGGTTCGAGTTCGTCCGGCGTCGCGCCGTGCATGATCACCGCGTCGGCGCCGTAGTCAAATTCCTTGCGGATTCGATCCACACACTGCTTGGCCGACCCGGTCGCCGAGGGTTCCAGCCACTCGTCGGGAATGAGTGTGGCGATGTGCTCGATCTGCTCGGCAGTCGCCTTGTGGTCGATGCCACCGCCGATGGACTGCACCACCTCGTCGTCCCTGAAGCGTTGCAGCACTGAGAGATCCCAGCCGTTGGTGTTGATAAGCAACTCGCCGTAACCCTGCAGATAGGTCGCCAGCCGCGCCACCGTCTTCTTGAGTCGGAGCTCCTCGGGCAGGTGGTCACCAACCGTCGCGAAGCAGGACCACACCTTCACGTCATCGGGGTTGCGGCCCGCCTGCTCCGCGGCGTCCTTGACGGTTTTCACCGCACGCTGCAAGGTTTCTGGCGTGAAGTAGGTGTGCAGGATGACGTCGTCGAACTCGCGTCCGCCCAGCGCCAACGTCTTCGGGCCGAACGCGACGATCGCCAGCCGGATGTCCTCGTTGAAGTCCGGATCCAGGAACAGCAACTGGTACTTACCGATTGGCCCGTCATGGTTGAAGATCAGTTCGCCGTGCCAGAGCTTCCGCATGACCTGCGCGAAGTCCTCCATCTGCGCGGTCGTGACAGCCGGCACGCCGAACGCACCGTACATCGCCGCCACGCCGCGGCCGATTCCCAGCGTGAATCGGCCCTTCGACAGCCGGTGCATCGTCGTCGCGTACGAGCCGGTGATCAGCGGATGACGCGTGTTGTGGTTCGTCGCGGCGGTGGCGATCTGCATGCGGTCGGTGACGGCCAACGCGGCGCCGGTCAGCGACGACGCTTCCTTGACGTTCCAGCGCTCCGAGATGAATCCCGTGCCGAAGCCCAGTTCCTCACCGCGGCGCGCTTCGTCCATCAGCCCGGCCGGTCCCTCACCGCCCGCACCGGCGAGGAGGTAGTAACCCAGCTCGTCAAGCACGCGTTCGCTCACGCCCAAACTCCTTGTTTGTAGCCGCAATTCCACACTTCGATGATTCTGCCATCGACGACGCGAAAGATTTCCATGCTGCCCACGGTGGTCTCTGTACCGTCCTTCAGCCTCATCGGCGATTGGTACACGATCGCCACATGTTCGCCGTCGTCGCCCGACACCACCAGGTTGAGGTCGAAGCGAATCGTCTCGAACATGTCCCAGTGGTCAACGATGCGCGCCACGGCCTGCTCGTGAGTGAGTGTCGTCGACTCGCCGACATCATGACGAATCACACTCTCCCCCATCAGCTCCTCGGCGAGGTCGAATCTGCGCTCGTTCCACACGACGAGGTTGTACAGCTCCACTACTTCCCGTGCGGTACGGGTCACGCGAAGACCTCCAGTGCGTCGATTTCGTCAATGGCAGCGATCGCGCGATCGGTCAGCGTGAGGCAGAGCTGACGCGACCGCTCAGGCACGACCTCCCAGGTCAGCAGAGCGACGACGGGCATCAGTGTCAGGTACACCGCGGCAGTGCGGTAGTCCCGCCACGCGGCGTCGAATCCGTAGTCGACTCCGCGATCGGCCATGTGGCCCAGATACTCACGGAGCAGGGCCTCGTCTCGGCCGGCGCGCGCCTCGACGGGTAATCCCTGCGTCAGTAGATACGCCACATCGGCGACACCAGACCCTCGGGCCGCGAACTGGAAGTCCACCACTTTGAGCGTGTCGCCGTGGAAGAACAGGTTGTCGGCCCGAATGTCACCGTGAACCAGCATGTCGTGTTCAGTAAGCGCGGACAGCGCTGCCGGGGCGCGATCCGAGAAGTGTTCGAAGAACTCGGCGATCTTTGGCGGCACTGCCTCTTCGCTTTTCTCGAGGTACAACTGCCATCCGTAGCCGAAGGCCGGCACCATGGCCTCACGGATCATCGGATTGTCGATACTCGGAAACTGCTCCAGCACATGCCTGTTTGCCGGTTGGCAGGACCAGGCGTGCAGCCCCGCCAACGACTCGAGACACGTCCGCGCCCGGTCCATCGACAGCCCCGCCAGATGGTCGGCGTTGTCCCAATCGGCAAGATCCTCGAGCAGCAACACGAAGTCGACACCGTTGTCTGCGATCCGGGCGACATGCACGTCCGGCGTAGCCATCGGCGCCCGGCCGGCGATGTCCCGGTAGAAGGCGACCTCCCTGCGATAGCCGCCCATCAAATCCATCGCGCCGCGCGCTTCGGACACCGCGGGAAGCTTCGCGATCAGGGTCGACGGCACACCGTTGCCCGTCAGGTGCAGGCGGTACAGCAGCGACGAGAAGCCGCTGTCCATGGCAATCTGCTCGGCACGGACATCAGTCACCGAAGTACTGAGTGCAGACGCCAGCCACTGAGGCGTCACGGCGTCGATCCCCAGTGGGACCTCCGTCGTACCCGCACTCACCATCGAGTTCCTCTGCCATTTATTTGACGAGACGCAACTAACATAGTTGTCGGTCGTCTAATATGCAATGCGTGCCGTCTCCTACGCGTGGCCTGACGCAGCCGGAACGGGTCGAGATCTCCAGTCGGAGGCTGGTCGAGGCGGCCGCCGAGCTGATCGTCGAAAAAGGCTGGGAGGCAACGACAGCCGCTGAGATTGGCCGTCGAGCCGGGTACAGCAGAGCGATGGTGCACGCGCGCTACGGCAGCAAGGAAGCGATCCTCGACGCCTTCTTTCTGCACGACTATGTCAAGCAGCTCAGTCCCGACGCCGATCCCAATTCCAGCGGACTGCAGGAAGCTGTCGGCCATTTCGACCGCGTTCGACGACTGTTCTCCGAGGATCAGGACTTTCTGCGCGCGATGTTCGTCGCCACGTTCGAGGGCGTCAAGACCACTTCCCCGCTGCGCGAACGCGTTCAGCGTTGGCTCCAGCGCGGCGTCGACAAAGTCGAAGACGGACTGCGACGCGGTATTGACGACGGATCGGTTCGCGCCGACATCGACATCGACCGCGCTACCAGCGATCTCAGCGCGGCGATTTTCGGTGCCGCATACCTGTGGACGGTCCTCGCTGATGGCTACGATCTCGATCGCGAATTGGTCTACGTCCGAGACCGATTCATCCGCGACTACGGCTCGTCTGCTCACTGACTCCGCGGAGGAACCGCTCGGAGGCCTGCTGAACCCCGCCCGCGAACAGGTGTCCGACGTGACTGCCCGGGTGCCAGTACAACTCGCCTCCCCATCGTTCGTGTAACTGCTGGGCAGGTTCACGCATGGCCATCCGGTCGTGCCAGGCGCCCACGATGAGCCGGCGAGACGGTGACGGCGTCGGCTCCACGTCCAGGTGGTCGACAACGGAGGCCACCGCGGCCACGTTGTCGGACCGCAGCAGCTCGATCGTCTCACCCACCGACGGCCCCCAGCGGCCGAGATGCTGGGCGATCATCGCGTTGAGCCCGAAGATCGGCGTGTAAACCGCTACCCCGTCGACTTTTTCGAGATGCGCCACCAGCGCCGCAACCGGACTTCCCATGGACACCCCGGACACCGCGATCGCACTGGACTGGGGCCGCAGCCACCGGACCAGCGCCCGAACCTCGGAGACCACCCGCATCATGCCCGCTACATTGTTCAGCGGATCCATGTCGGGATAGGTCGGCCACGCGTCACGGCGGGCACCGTGGCCGGGTTGCACCGGCAGCGCGATGTTGAAGCCCAGATCGTCCTGAAGTCGCCGGGCGCGCGAGAACAGCAGATCAATCGGTTGGCCCTGGCCGGCGCCGTGCACCCACACGAGCCACGGACGCTTGTCATCTCCGACCCGGCAGAGATGAACGACTGCGGTGGCGGGACCCCCGAACCCCTCGGCCACCAGCGCCTGCGGAAGTCGCGGATCGTGGTCGAACGTCATCTGTTCGTAGGCCAGCCGGCCGATCCGACGCCGTCGAATGGACTTGATCTGCAACGGTTCCGGGTCCGCATTGCCCTCTGCCACGCTGAGCCCGGCCAACTCTTGGGCCGCGGTCGCGCATGCGTCGATCGTCCGCTCCAGCTTTGGCGGCGGAGCGGTCAAGGTCATGCCGGAGAGGGCGAGCTCGTCGAGCACCACCTCACCGAGCTGACGGGCTCCACGCTGCGACACCGGCTTCCAGTCATCGGCACTCGCCACCGCGGCATGCGCCCTGGGCAGCACTCCGGCGAAGTCGCGGCCGATGAGCCGGGCGCGTTCGGAGGCCTTCATCCGAGCTTGAATCCGGTGTAGCCGGCGTCCGCGATCTCGTCGCACCGCCTCCGGTACTCCGGGATGCCCGCCGTGTAGCCCATGTACATCCGTTTCTTTCCGGGGACGTTGCCGCCGTTGTACCAGGAGTTGCACGACGGATCGACCAGCACGGTCGGCGCCACGAGTTCCGAAGTGTGCTCGATCCACTCACGCTGCGCATCCGGCAGCGCCTCGATGCTGCGATAACCGTTGTCCCGCAGATACACGATGCAGTCGCCGATCCACTCGACGTGCTGTTCGAGCGCGGCGACGAAGTTCGTTGCCGCCGAGGGGCTTCCGGGCGCCTGGACGATGAACAGGTTGGGGAAGCCCGCGACGGCGATCCCCAGATAGGTGTACGGGCCCTCGTCGGCCCAGAAGTCTCCGAGCGACATGTCGTCGCGGCCGCGAACGTTGATTCGGGTGAGCGCTCCCGTCATCGCGTCAAAGCCGGTGGCGTAGACGATGACGTCGAGGTCGTGGTGCCTCTGCTCGGTCCGGATACCGGTTGGCGTGATCTCGACGATCGGCCCCTTGCGCAGGTCGACCAGCGTCACGTTGTCGCGGTTGTATGTCTCGTAGTAACCCTGGTCGATGATCGGCCGCTTACATCCGAAGGGATGGGTCGGCGTCAGCGACGCGGCGGTCTCCGGATCCTTGACGATGCGCGCGACCGCCTCACCGTAGAGCTTCGCGGCCATGCGATTGGCTTCGATGTCGAAGAAGACGTCGCCCCAACTCAGCGCGCCGATCACGCCTTTCTCCTCGATGGCCCGCAGTTGGTCCTCCCGCGTCGCCGTTTTCAGTGGCGGGTTGGCCATCATCTCGAACATCACCGAGAACGCACTCAGTCGCGCTGCGCCGATCATGTGCGCACGCTGCGCCGCCCGGATTTCGGCGTAATTGGCCTTCAGCTCGTCGAGCTCACCGTCGTCGAAAGCACGCACCTCCCACGGCAACGTGTAGGCGGGCGACCGCTGGAACACCGTGAGGTGGTCCGCCTGCTTCGCGACGACCGGAATCAGCTGCACGCCCGTCGAGCCGGTGCCGATGACACCCACCCGCTTACCCGACAGGTCGAAACCCTCCTTGGGCCAGTGGCCGGTGAACAACGATGCGCCGGAAAAGGTCTCCATCCCCGGAAAGTCGGGGTCGAGCGGCACGGACAAAATGCCCGAGGCGGCGACCACGAACGGAGCGACCAATGATTCCCCGGCCTGGGTCTGGACCACCCATTCGGCCGCCGCCTCGTCGAAGGTCATCGCAACGACCCTGGTGTTGAAACGGATATCGCGGCGCAGGTCCAGTTTGTCCGCGACGAAGTTGAGATAGGCCTCGATCTCCGGCTGGGCCGGCATGGTCTCCGACCACACCCACTCCTGCTGGATCTCCTCAGAGAAGCTGTAGGAGTACTCGATGCTCTCGATATCGCAGCGCGCGCCGGGATACCGGTTGAACAGCCAGGTCCCGCCCACGTCCTCGGCGGCCTCCAGCACCAGGGTCCGCACGCCGAGCTCACGTAGCCGGTGCAGTGCGTACAGACCGGAGAATCCGGCTCCGATGACGATCGCATCGAATCGCGCAGGACTGGGCTTGGTCACGTGTCGGCACCTCGTGTTCGCTCCGACGGAGATACTGTAACTATTACAGTATCAGGCGTGAGCGTGCCGGTTGACGCGAGAGTTGTCGACTAGCTCAGCTCAACCGCCGGCAGGCGCACCCGCGCCGGCCAACCGCTCTTCGCGTCGCCGCTCGTAATGACTCGCCTTGTCCTCCACAAGATCCAGGAAGGCTGCCATCTCGTCGCGCGCACGCGCCCCCTCGCCGCCGACATCGTCGCGCTCGAACACTCTCCAGAACCGCAGGACGGGTCGTACGACGTCGTCGAGATGCGAACGGAGGTCGTAGATGCCCGCCTTCGCGATAACCAAGGCGTTGTCCGCGAAGCCGGGCATGGTGCTGCCGGGCATCTGGAAGTTGATGACCTCGTGAGCGATCGCCTTCATCGTCTCGTCCGGCGCGATGTCGAACGCGGCGTCGACCAGGTTTCGATAGAAGACCATGTGCAGGTTCTCGTCGGTGGCCACCCGGGTCAGGAGTTGTTCTGCGACAGGGCAGCCCGATGCCTTGCCGGTGTTACGGTGGCTGATCCGCGTCGCGAGTTCCTGGAACGATACGTAGGCCAATGCCTCCAGCATCGACTTGTCACCCGAGTCGTAGCCGGCCTTCATGTGGATCATGCGGCCCTCCTCGAGCGCCACGGGATCGACGCCGCGCGTGACGATGAGGTAGTCGCGTATAGCAATGGCGTGACGCGCCTCTTCGGCCGTCCACTGGCCGACCCATTGCCCCCACGCACCATCGGGCCCGAACCGCAGTGCGATTTCTCGGTGGTAGGACGGCAGGTTGTCCTCGGTGAGCAGGTTGACGACCATCGCCGCCTTCGCGACGTCATCGAGCGGTGAATCCTCCGGGACCCAGTCCTCACCGCCGAGGAACGCGAAGTCGCGACCGCGACTCCACGGCACGTAGTCGTGCGGATTCCAGGGCTTCGCCGACGCGAGGTGGCGGTTCAGATTCGCCTCCACCACTGGCTCCAGCTCGGTGAGCAATGCATGTTGGATTGTCGCCATCCGAGACTCTCCCCCGTACACAGGCTTTGACTTGCGGCTGAGTAACCTACGGTAGCGTAGGTCTATTTGAAATCGACCGGAATTGGCAAATGACTTTTGAGGTCGATTCAGTGGGAAGTTCGGTACCGCCGCTCCCTGAAACGAGACCCCAACTGCCTCGGCCTTTCAACGCCGACCGTCGCTGTCGAAACCTCTACTGTAATATCTTCCGTTAGATGCGCTTGCCGCTGAAGGAGACGATGTGAAGGTCCCGTTCACTTGGAAAGTCACCGGCTGGTTCATGGTGGGCTGGTCCGCCGAATTCCCGGTGGGCGAGGTCCGCCCCCTTCGGTATTTCGGCGAAGATCTTGTCGCCTATCGCGACGGCGACGGCGAACTCCATCTGATGCAGGCCCACTGCAGACATCTCGGCGCGCACATCGGCCATGGCGGCAAAGTCGTCGGCGACTGCGTCGAATGCCCGTTCCATGGGTGGCGCTGGGGCCCCGACGGGACCAACCGCTACATCCCCTATCAGCCGGACCGGCCCAACCGCGCTCTCAAGCTTCGGGTCTACCCGCTGAAGGAGCAATACGGCTGCGTGTTCGCCTGGCACCAACCCCAGGGCAAAGAACCGCAATGGGAGATGCCCGACATCTTCACGTCCTTCCCGCAGTTCGAGACCGACCCGTCAGCGTATTACCGTCCGTACCCCGAGTTTTCACGCCGGACCGAGAACGAACCGGTCCACCCCCAGATCGTCGCCGAGAACGGTCCGGACAGCTCGCACTTCCATTACGTGCACGGTGCCACCGTCACACCGGTGAACCTCGAGTGGAAGATCGTCGACGAACAGTGGCAGTTCCTCACCGGCTGGCCGGATGCCCGTAGCGACGACCCGAACAGCATGGCGCTGCACATCCACAGCCATATGTTCGGGCTCGGCGGCGCGATCAGTGTGTTCGAGGGATCGTCGAATCACCGGCTGATCTTCGCCGTCACTCCCGTAGAAGACGGCCAGTCGACGATGTTCTACTCGATCTGGTGGCCCAAGGTGGACGGCGAGACGTCCGACGTTCCACCCGACGATGTGCGCGAACGAGTCGAAAAGCAGTTCCTGCGCACGGTATGGGAAGACTTGGACATCTGGCGCTACCAGGAATACATCGAGAATCCGCCGCTGGCGAAGATCGATGCGAAACCCTATATGGCGCTGAGGAAGTGGGCGCAACAGTTTTACGAGGTTCCGCCAGCGGCCGCACCCGCGTCAGTATGAGAATCGACCTCGCCGAACTCGCCGCGCCAGCGCACACGGCGATCGTCACCCAGGAATGCCAGGGCGCCGTCGTCGGACCGAACGCAGGCCTTGCCGCCCTCGCGAACGAAGCCCGCCGAGAGGCCCTGCCCAATATCGAACGGCTGCTGCCGGCCGCGCGGGACGCCGGCGTAAAGGTGGTGCACTGTCTCGTGCAGCGCCGTCCCGACGGTCTCGGCGGCAATCACAACGCGAAGATCTTCGCGATCGGCGACGGCTCGGGAGGCGAGATAGCCATCACCCCGGGCACCCCGGGTGCCGAGTTGCTACCCGAACTCGGCCCGGCGCCAACAGATCTCGTGCTGCGCCGGTGGCACGGCATCGGCCCCATGGGTGGTACCGACCTCGACGCCGTCCTGCGCAACCTGGGTGTGACGACGATCGTCGCCGTCGGCGTCTCGGTCAACCTGGCCATCACCAACCTCTGCATGGATGCTGTGAACAAGGCCTACCGCGTCGTGCTGCCACGCGACGCCGTCGCCGGCATCCCCACCGACTACGCGAACACGGTCATCGACAACATGCTTTCCCTGCTCGCGACCGTCACCACCACCGACAAGCTGATCGAGGTATGGAAGAAGCCGTGACCGACACCGACCACCAGAGCACGGCCTTCCCCGAAATCACGCCCGTCGACACCGGCCCGGAACTGGGCCGGTTCATGACTGCCATGCGGCGCCTGCAGGACATCGTCGTGTCGACCAATCCAGGCGACGAATTGTGGGCCGACGCCGCCGGCCAGGTCGAGGAATTGTGTGCGCGCTTTGAAGTCCACCGCGCACCGCAGGGTGTCGCTCCCGCCGGGCGCGGACCCCACCTGCCAGGGCTCGGGCATCCCCTGATGCCGCCGTGGACGATGACGGAGTTCGGGCCCGACGGTGTGGTGATGACGGGCCACTTCAGCCGCTTCCACGTCGGCGGCAACAACGCCGTGCACGGCGGCGTCATACCGCTGTTCTACGACTGGCATTTCGGGATGATCGTCTCGGCCGCGGGCCGGGCCAACAGCCGCACCGCCTACCTGCACGTCGACTACCGCAAGGTCACGCCGATAGACCAACCACTTGTCTCGCACGGTCGGATAGATTCGATCGATGGGCGGAAGGCCTTCGTCACCGCGACGATGACAGACTCTGACGGCAACGTCCTCAGTGAAGCCAACGGCCTGATGCTCCGCCTGCTCCCCCACCAGCCATGAGAGGCACGATGTCCGATTCGCTCCCTTCGTCCGCGGTGTCCGACATCGCACCGCAGTTCACCGTTCCGGCCGCCGCCGACGCCGTCGCCGCGGTGATCGGCGACCGTGACTTCATCGTCCAGGGCGGCCGCCGCTACACCTATGCGCAGATCGTGGAGCGATCCAACCGGCTGGCGGCCTACCTGCACTCACGCGGACTGGGTTGCCACACCGAGCGTTCGGAGCTGCCCGGTCACGAGGTGGGTCAGGACCTGCTGGGCATCTACGCCTACAACGGCCCCGAGTACGTCGAGTCGATGCTCGGTTCGTGGCGAGCCCGGGTCGCGCCGTTCAACGTCAACTACCGCTACGTGAAGAACGAGCTGCAGTACTTGCTCAACGATTCCGGCGCGACCGCGTTGATCTACCACGCGACATTCGCACCGCGGGTCTCCGAGGTGCTGCCTCAGCTGCCGAAGTTGCGCGTGCTCATCCAGATTGCCGACGCGTCGGGCAACGACCTCGTGCACGGCGCCGTCGACTACCACTCGATCGTCGAATCGGGATCCGCCCAGCCGCCCCCGGTCGAGCCGTCCCCCGACGACCTCTACGTCCTTTACACCGGCGGCACCACCGGCATGCCCAAGGGCGTGCTGTGGCGCCAGCACGACATCTTCATGACGTCGTTCGGCGGCCGGAACATGGCCACCGGCGAGCTCACCAAGTCTTATGAGGAGATCTCCGCCCGGGTCAAGGAGAACCCGGGCACGAAGATCTTCACCCTGCCGCCGCTGATGCACGGCGCCGCCCAGTGGAGCGTGATGACCGCGCTCACCACCGGGCAGACGGTCGTGTTCTCCGAGGACCCAAGCCGATTCGACGCCGACGAGGTCGTGCGAACAGTCGAGAAGGAAAAGGTGCTGGCGGTACAGGTGGTCGGCGATGCGATGGCGCGCCCGCTGGCCGACGCCCTCGAGCGTTCGTCGGCGGATCTGTCGTCGATGGCCGTGGTGGCCAACGGCGGTGCGCTGCTGACCCCTACCGCCAAACAGCGGCTGATCGACGTCAAGCCCGGTCTGCTCATCATGGACGGCGTCGGATCGTCCGAAACCGGGATCCAGATGAATCACATGTCGGCATCCGGCGCCGTGTCGACGGGCAAGTTCAACGCAGGACCGGACACCTTCGTCGCCGGCGAGGAACTCGATTCGATCCTCGAACCCGGCCATGACGGCATCGGCTGGCTGGCACAGCGCGGCTTTGTGCCGCTCGGGTACAAGGGCGATGAGGCCAAGACGGCCAAGACATTTCCCGTCATCGACGGCGTCCGGTTCTCGATCCCGGGCGACCGAGCACGTCATCTCGCCGAAGGCGGCATCGAACTGCTCGGCCGCGAGTCGCAGACCATCAACTCCGGTGGCGAGAAGATCTTCGTCGAAGAGGTCGAGACCGCGATGCTGTCGCATCCCGCGGTGGCCGATGTGGTGGTCTCCGGCCGGCCGAGCGAGCGGTGGGGACAGGAAGTCGTCGCGATCGTCGCCCTGGTGGACGGCGCGAGCGCCGACGCACAGGAACTGATCGAGCACGCGTCGGACTCGATTGCGCGCTACAAGCTGCCCAAAGCGGTCGTGTTCCGTCCCGTCATCGAGCGCAGCCCCGCGGGCAAGGCCGACTACCGGTGGGCGCGTGAGCAGGCGATCAGCGGGAGTTCTTGAGTCGACGGCTGGTGCGGTTGCGCGCCATACGCAACGCGAAGCGTGAACCCGCCTGCATGGAACCGCTGAACGGCGGGGCCGCCCGGCCGGTAATAGTGAACGGAAGATCGCTCCCGACCACGGTGCGATGGTGGCTGAAGGCGTCGAACCCCGCCTTGCCGTGATACGCGCCCATCCCGCTCCGGCCGACTCCGCCGAACGGCGCAGCCGACGGAATCATCTGTGCGGCAAAGTCGTTGCGGGCGACACCACCACTGCGGGTGTTGCGCACGAAATGGCGGAAGTCCTCGTTGTCCGGCCCGTACCAGTACGCGACGAGCGGTGCCGGCCGCTCGTTGATGTAGTCGATGGTGTCGGCCACCTCCGAGTACGGCCGCACGACGAGCACAGGTCCGAAGATCTCCTCGTTGGCGATGCGCATGCTTTCGTCTACATCGCGCACGATCGTCGGTGCGACCTTGCGCGACCCACGGTCAGGCAGGGTCTCACCGTGCGGGGTGACACTCTCGACGGTGGCACCGCCGGCCCGCGCGTCGTCGATGAGCCCCACCACCCGGTCGAAGTTGGCCTCGTTCACCGACGAGCAGTAGTCGCCGTTGCCGACAATCGAAGGAAACATTTCGCGCAACGTCGCTCGCGCCGCGCCGACAAACTCGTCCACCCTGTCATCTGGCACGAAGACATAGTCCGGGCACACGCAGACCTGCCCACCATTGATCATGCGGCCCTGCGTGATTCGCGTGGCCGCCCGGGTGAGGTCCGCATCGCGCGACACCACAACCGGATTCTTGCCGCCCAACTCCAACGTCACGGGGACGAGGTTGTCGGCAGCGGCGCGCTGCACGAGCGCACCGACCGACGGCGAACCCGTGAAGAACAGGTGATCGAAGGGCAGTGCCGAAAAAGCGGTGGCGACGTCGACGCCGCCGGTCACTATGGTCAGCTCGGTCGGATCGAAGTATGTCGGGGCGGTCGCAGCCATCAGGTCAGCGGTCCGCGGTGTCACCTCCGACATCTTGATCATGACGCGGTTGCCCGCCGCGAATGCCGCCGACGCCGGCAGCACCACGAGATTCAACGGGAAGTTCCACGGCCCGATGATGCCGACAACGCCCAGAGGTGACGGCTGCACCTCGGCCCGCAGCCCGAAAAGCCGTGCGGCACGCATCAGTCGTGTCGTCCTCATCCATTGCGGCACATTCGATCTGGTGTGTTCGATGACCGAGATCATGCCGAGTATCTCGGTGAACAGCGTCCCTGCCCTCGGCCGGGTGCCGAAGTCGGCGGCCATCGCGTCGACGAACGCGTCGGCGTTGTCCAGCACCAGCGCCAGCAACCGGTCGATCCTGTTGCGGCGCACGGCGACACTCGGTCGGCCGTCGGCGATGAACGCCTGCCGCTGGCGCTGCAGCACGGCACCCATGTCGCGATCGGCGGCGATACCCGGTGTGGTCGTGTTCATCGCGCCGCCGTTTCCAAAGTGATTGTCTGGGTCACCAGAATTGTTTACTGTCGAGCTTACTGTCGGCCATTCGATGGTACGACGGACGTGCGCAGGTTGGAAGGGTTGGGTGCAGATGAGCAGGATCGTGGTCGTCGGCGCGGGGTCGGGTATCGGTGCGGCCGTTGCGAAACACTTCTACGACGAGGGCCACCACGTGCTGGCGGTCGATATCCGCGAGCCGCAATCACCGGTCTCCGAATACCGGCAGTGCGATCTGCGCGACGCCGACCGAATTGGCGCTCTCCTCGCCGACATCGGCGCCGGCTGGGACATGCTCGCCCACGTCGCGGGCATCCCGGGTACGGCTCCCGCCGCCGATGTGCTCAACGTCAACTACCTCGGGATGCGGTTGATGGCCGAGGGCATGCTGCCACTGCTGAACGAGGGTGGATCGATCGTCACGGTGGCATCGACGGCGGCGCTCGGCTGGGATCAGCGGACCGACATTCTGTCCGAGCTCCTCGAATTCACCGACGGCGAGGCCGTCGCGCGCTGGCAGGAAAGTCAGGACCCGGAGTATCCGGTGTACAGCACGTCGAAGCAGGCGGCGATCCTGTACGTCAAACGGCTGGCCGGACCCGCGTGGGCCAAGTACGGAGTCCGGGTCAACACCGTGAGCCCGGGGCCCGTCGAGACACCGATCCTGTCCGATTTCGAGCAGACGATGGGCAAGGACATCCTCGACATGTGCCGCGCAACTGTGGGCCGCCACGCGACCGTCGACGACATCGTTCCGGTGATCGCTTTCCTCGGCTCCCCGGCGGCTCGCTGGATCACCGGCCAGGACATTCACGTCGACGCCGGCTTTCTCACCTCGATGACCGCCGGGCCCCCTGTCCAGCTGGTATAGTCTACTGTAAGATTTACAGTACCGTTCGCAGGACCGAGCCGGACCCGGAGATGCTGGAGCAGTTGTGGAGAGCTCAGTGCACAACGTCACGGTCGAGGAGGCGGCTGACCTCATCCGTGACCCCTACCCCCTGTTCGCGCGGCGGCGCCAGGAGTTCGGAGTCTTCAGGGGCAGCGTCATGGACTGGTCCAAGACTCCAGAGTCGATGCTTCCCGAACACCCGTACGCTGCGGTCTCCTTCGATGCGGTCAACCGGGTGTTCCGTGACAGCAAGGTATTCAATTCGCACATCTATGACAGCACCATCGGCCTGTTCATCGGACCGACGATCCTGGCGATGGAAGGCAAGAAGCACTGGGAGCACCGCAATCTGGTCTCCGCAGCATTCAAGACGCGATCGCTGTCACGGTGGGAGCCCGAGATCGTCCGCCCGGTCGTCAACGGACTGATCGACGAGTTCATCGACGTCGGGAATGCCGACCTAGTCAAACAATTCACGCTCGAGTTCCCAACGCGGGTGATCTCGAAATTGTTGGGTTTGCCCGAAGAAGACCTGCCGTGGTTCCGCAAGCGCGCGGTCGAGCTGATCAGCTACACCGTGAAGTGGAAGCGGGCGTTCGAAGCGTCGGCGGCGCTGAAAGACTATTTCCTGCAACAGATCGAGCTGCGCAGGAGTAAGCCGACCGAGGACATCATCGGCGACCTGGTGACCGCCGAGATCGACGGCGAGAAGCTCACCGACGAAGCCATCTACTCGTTCTTGCGGCTGTTGCTGCCGGCCGGGCTGGAGACCACCTACCGATCGTCGGGCAACCTGCTGTTCCTTCTGCTCACCCATCCCGAACAGTTCCGCGCGGTGCAGGCGGACCGCGATCTCATCGGACCCGCTATCGAGGAGGGGCTGCGGTACGAAACGCCGCTGACCACTGTGCAGCGCTATGCCACCGAGGAAACCGAACTCGAGGGCGTCACCATTCCGCAGGGCGCGGTCATCGACGTGTGCATCGGGTCGGCCAACCGCGACGAGAAACGCTGGGAGCGCTCGGAGGAGTTCGACATCCACCGCAAACGCGTGCCGCACATATCCTTTGCCGCCGGTGAACACACCTGCATGGGGCTTCACCTGGCGCGCATGGAGACCCGCGTCGCCGTCGAATGCCTGCTGGATCGGTTGTCCGACATTCAGTTGGTCACCGAAGACAACCCGTCCATTCACGGGCAGCCCTTCCGCTCCCCGACCGCCATCCCCGTAACGTTCACTGCCGCCAGGTGAGCTGTGGGCGTCAACGCGAAGGCCGACACCCGTAAGCGGCGGGACCGTGGCTCGATCAGCGCCGACGAGATCCTGCAGGGCGCCTTCGACGTGGCGGCGCAGGTATCGATCGACAACCTCAGCATGCCGGCGCTGGCCAAGCATCTTGATGTCGGCGTCACCAGCATCTACTGGTATTTCCGACGCAAGGACGACCTGCTCGACGCGATGACGGATCTGGCACTGGAACGGTTCGAGTTCACCGTGTCGACCATCGACGCGTCCAATTGGCGTGCATCGCTTCGTGATCACGCGCATACCATGCGCAAGCATTTCCGCGATAATCCGATCCTGTGCGATCTGGTGCTCATTCGCAGTCAGTTCGGCGGTACCGCCATACGAGGTGCACTACAGAAGATCGAGCAGCCCATCGCGGCGCTGACCCAAGCGGGACTGAGCGCGAGCCAAGCCATCGCGGTGTACGGCGCGATCTCGGTGCACACCCGCGGGTCGGCGGTGCTGGAGCGAATCCAGGACAAGACTGAGGGATTCCCGGTTCAGCGCCCGAACGGTAAGCGCTACATCGGTTTTGCCGACGACATCGACTACGACTACATCCTCGAGAGCATCCTCGACCACGCGCAAACGCTGATAGACGCCTCCTAAGGGGCGCAACCTTTCTCAGCCCTTCCAGGGCACCGCCTTGACGTACCCGCCGGCGTCCACCCGCAACTGTGTGCCCGTGATATAACGGGCGTCGTCACTGGCGAGGAAGACCACCGGGTGGGAAACGTCCTCGGGCTCGATATACGGAATGGGCATGGCCTGCATCGCCGGGAATGCCATTTCGGCTTCCTCGCGGGCGGGCGAGGGCAGATCGGGCCGGAACACCCGGTAGAGACCGTCGTTGTGCAGCATGTCGGTGTTGACGTTCGTCGGGTGCACGGCGTTGACCCGAATCATCCTCTTCGCCAATTGAATCGACAGATCGTTGACGTAGTGCGCGACGATCTGCTTGGCGAAGCTGTATGCCGAACCGCCGGGCCCCTGGGTCGTCGAACTGCCCAACTGGGCGGCCAGTGAACCGGTCGCGATGATCGACGCGCCGTCATTGAGGTGCGGCAGGCTCGCCTGTATCACGTTGAACACGCCGACGAGGTCAGTGTCGATGGTGTCCGACCACGATTGCAAGGTCTGCCCCTTGCCCATCGGACAGATCCCGGCGTTGGCGACGACGATGTCGAGATACCCCATCTCCTCGACCGCGTCGGCAATCGCCTTCCACACCGCGCCGCGCTCACGGACGTCGACGATCGCCGTATGCGCCCGCACACCCTCCTTCTCCACGAGTCGCGCGGTCTCGTCGAGATCCTCGGGCCGGGACAGCGGATACGTGTTGCCCGCCAAGTCTTCGCAGATGTCGAGAGCGATGATGCTCGCCCCCTCGGCCGCCAGGCTCACCGCATGCGATCGCCCCTGACCGCGCGCCGCACCCGAAACGACCGCGACCTTGTTCTCCAACTTGCCCACGACGCCTCCTCATTGGCGATTTGTGCACGAAAAGGATCGCCTAGCACTCCTTTTCGTGCACAAATCGCGTCACTTCTGCCGGGGAATCCGGCATCCGATGGTCTTTGTCTCGAGGTACTGCTGAAAGCCCTCGATTCCGCACTGCCGTCCCACGCCGCTGTTCTTATAGCCGCCGAATGGCGCGTCGGCCCCGTAGAACATCCCGCCGTTGACGCCGAACGACCCGGTGCGGATGCGGCGGGCGATGTCCATGCCCCGGTCCATTGACCGCGAGATGACCGCGCCGGCAAGGCCGTACGCACTATCGTTGGCGATGCGCACGGCGTGGTCGTCGTCGTCGAACGGCATGACGATGAGTACCGGGCCGAAAACCTCCTCCTGCGCGATCGCCGCAGTGTTGTCGACCCCAACGATGACCGTCGGTTGGACGTAATGGCCGGCCGCAAGATGGTCGGGGAGACTGTCGACCACGCCTCCCCCGGCGGCGATTTCCGCGCCGTCGGCGCGCGCCCGCTCGATTGCCGCGAGCACGCGGTCCTTCTGCGCGGCGCTGATCACCGGTCCGACAAGGGTTTCCGGTAGCACCGGATCACCGACCGGCACATTCTGGTATGCGGCGGTGACGTTGGCGACGGCCTCGTCGTACAGCGACCGGTGCACGAGCATGCGCGTGGTGGCCGCGCACGCCTGTCCGGCGTGGACGCACACGCCGATCGCGGCGCCGAGGATCGCAGCGGGGTTGGCGTCGTCGAGCACGATCGCCACGGACTTGCCGCCGAGTTCGAGGAACATCCGCTTCATGGTGTCGGCGCCCTGCCGCATCAGCAGCTTGCCGACGGCGGTGGACCCGGTGAACGAGATCATGTCCACGCGCGGGTCGGTGCCCAGGACGCCGGCGACGTCGTTCGACGGGGTCGTGACGACGTTCAGCACGCCTGGCGGAATATCGGTGTGCTCGGCGACGAGCCTGCCCAGCCGCGTCGCGTTCCACGGAGTATTCGGGTCGGGCTTCAGCAGCACCGTGTTGCCCGCCGCCAGGGCGGGTCCGAGTTTGTTGAGGATGACCTCGATCGGGAAGTTCGACGGGGTGATCGCCGCGACGACGCCGACAGGTTCCTTGACGACGGTGCGCACGTTGCGGTCGCCGAACAACCCGCCGCCCTCGAGAACGCGCTCCCATTCGAAGTCGTCGATCAGGCCCGCCGGGTAGCGCAACGACTCGGCGAGTGGCCAATCCAGCTGTGCGGACTGCGTTGTCATTGCGGGACAGCCCACCTCGGCGATCAGTTCCTCGCGCAGGTCGTCCTTTTCGGCCTCGATCGCGGACTGCAGCTGCTCTAGGCATCGCTTGCGCAACTCACGGTTCGTCGACCAGTCGGACTCGTCGAAGGCACCGCGGGCGGCCGCGATCGCGCGGTTCATATCATCGGCATCGGCGGCGGCTGTGGTGCCCAACAGCAGTCCGGTCGCGGGGCTCACGTTGTCGAAGGTCGCGCCGGAAGTGGCTCCCACGAGTTGGCCGCCGATGAGCATGCGGGATTCGGCGCGTGCCGACGCCCGTCGACCGATATCGACGCTCGTTCCGGTCAGCTCTACTGAATCCTTGGTGGCGCTCACCCGGTTACCTCGTACAATCGGAATCAATGATGCTGGACGCTCAACTGTAACTATTACAGTAGGCGAATACAACGACGTATGCGCAGGGAGAGGTCGACTTGATCAAGGTGATGGAGGGCGTTCGCGTTCTCGAGGTTGCACAGTTCACGTTCGTCCCCGCCGCCGGGGCCATCCTCGCCGACTGGGGCGCGGACGTGATCAAAGTCGAACATCCGGTGCGCGGCGACACCCAGCGCGGCTTCATCAACATGGGCGGCTTCCAGCTCGACCCCAATCGGCACCCGCTCATCGAGCATCCCAACCGCGGCAAGCGCAGCGTAGGCATCGACGTCTCCACTCCCGGCGGTCAGGAAGTCCTGTACGAGATCGCGAAGACTGCCGACGTGTTCCTGACCAATTACATGCCCGCCCAACGGCAGAAGAACAAGTTCGACATCGAGCACATAAGGGCGGCCAACCCGGACATCATCTACGCGCGCGGCAGTGCCTACGGAGACAAGGGCGCCGAACGCGACACCGGCGGTTTCGACGGCACTGCGTTCTGGACACGGAGTGGTGTGGGCCATGCCCTGACCCCCGAGGAGATCGGCGGGGCACTGCCACAGGGCATTCCGGCGTTCGGCGATTCGATCGGCGGGATGAATATCGCGGGAGGGATCTCCGCGGCGCTGTTCCATCGGGAGCGCACCGGCGAGGCGGTCGAGCTCGACGTGTCTCTGTTGAGCACCGCGTGGTGGGCCGCCGGGGCCAGCGTCACCCAAGGCATGGAGACCGGCGAGACGATGCGCTCGCTGATGCCGGGAACCACCGCGTCGGTCAATCCGTTCATGGCGAATTACCTGACGTCGGACGGCGGCACGATCAACCTGTGCATCGTCAGCCCGACGGGATACATCCGGGATGCGTTCGAACACCTCGGACTGCCCGAGTTGGCCGACGATCCGCGGTTCTGCGACGTCATGCCGCTGATTCAAAACGCCGAAGCGGGTGTACAACTCATCGCCGAGGCGATCCGCAGCAAGCCCTTCGAATACTGGCGCCAGCACCTCAAGACCATGAAGGGCCAGTGGGCGCCGTTCCAGAGCCTCATCGACCTTGCCTCCGATGAGCAGGCGGTCGCCAACGACATGATCGTCGAGGTGGAGGCCAGCGACGGCGGGGCGCCGTTCAAGGTCGTCCGCGGCCCCGTGCAGTTCAACCATGAGCCGCTGGAGACGACTCGGGCACCGCAGGCGTCGGAGCACACCGAGATCGTGCTGATGGAACTCGGGCTGGACTGGGATCGCATCGAGGCGCTCAAGGACTCCGGCGCCATCGCCTGAGCCGTTGCGCTATTGGTTGACGGGGTCTTGTGCGCTGACGCCGTTCGTCGAGACATGGGGGGTCCAGCGGACGCCGTCCCAGTACCGCAGCTGGTGACGCCGGTACGGATCCGGATACCAGTTCGGGGCGGGGCCGCCCTGGGACGGTGCAGTGGCTGGCGACGAGGAGCCCGGATGCAGCCAAGGTGCCGGCTGGTGACGACCCGACTTCAATTCGGTGAGCCACTCTGCGGTCGATCCACCGCACGCGACGGTCGTGCCCTCCAGCTTCGGCCACCCCAACGAAATTCGTTTCTTCTCGATGGTCATCATCGGGTATTCGACGGCGCGTAGATCCTGAACGGCTCCGTCCTCATGCCGGCTGAACCAAACCCGGCGATTGGTTGCGACAAGCAGGCGCACCTTCGCCTTGGCCCCGCTCAATGCCGCGATGGTGTACCCCGACGCATGCTTCACGTCGATGAGCGCCTCGTCGGCGGCAACTTGCTGCGCGATTGCGCCCATCAACTCACAGCTCGCTTGGTACACGGCCGGGGCGGCTGCTTCTCGCGCCATTCGGTCGCCTACGTCGCGGTCCGCCTTGTTCGGTGGATCAAGGTGCGTATCGGTCACCCGACGCGCTATCAGCTCGACTTGTTCAGATGTGATCGCCACAGCGAAGCCCCTTCCCCATTGCCTATTCAACCGGCTGGGTTTAAATTACGACGCCATCGACCGTTGTACGCCGACTTCATAACTCGCTGAGTCCGCGTCAGCGACGCCGCGGCGCCCTAATCTTGCGATCTCAATTTCGCTGCACCGCTTGCGTGCACGGAACAGTCTGCCTGAGTACGACCTCGCCGGTTCTGCGAAAACGCGGTCCGCGTCCATTCCGTCGGCGATCATGAAAGCAATTGACGGGGAGGAAAGGGCGAATGGTCCGTCCGATGACCAAGGCCACCGATCGGTGTCGGACGTGCGGGAATGAGCTCAGAGTCGAGGCTCGTTTCTGCGACGAATGCGGCGCGCCGGTTTCAGCGCCCATTCCGACCGGTGAACGTAAGCAGGTCACCGTCCTTTTCATCGATGTAGTGGGTTCGATGAAGCTCGCCGCCGCCCTGGATCCGGAACGACTCCAAGAGATCATGAATGAATTGTTCAACAGGGCCGCGGCGGTGGTTCAGCGCTACCAAGGCATGGTCGACAAGTTCACCGGTGACGGGCTGATGGCGCTGTTCGGTGCTCCGGTCGCGCTCGAGGATCACGCGCTACGTGCCTGCATCGCGGCGCTTGAGATTCAGGCAGTCACCAAGAGCCTGGCCGAGGAGGTTGGCCGGCAAGACGGACGAGATTTGCAAATCCGGGTGGGGTTGAACTCAGGCGAAGTGATAGCAGGCGAAATCGGTGCAGGCCCGGGCAGATACACCGCCGTCGGCCATCCCGTGGGGATGGCCCAACGTATGGAGTCCGCCGCGCCCGCGGGCGGCGTGTTGTGTTCGCAATCGACCGCCGACCTGGTCGAAGGTTCGGCGTTGCTGGGGCAGCTCGAAGATGTCGTAGTCAAGGGCGCCAATAAGCCGGTAGCTGCTCGACAGCTCATATCGGTGCAATCCGGCAAGAGAGTGGTCGGCCGCAACGAAGGCGTGATGTTGGGCCGTGACGCCGAGATGAACTGGCTGCGCAACATTTTCGGATCCAAGCAGGGCGGCCTCATAGCGATCATCGGCGATCCGGGGCTTGGAAAGAGTCGGCTGGTCGCCGAGTTCACGGCGATCACAGCGCGCGAGGGTGCCGACGTCGTGATCGCTCGTTGCGAAGCACACACCGCAACTCTCGCTTTCCGCTCGCTGTCACGTATGTTGCGCGCGATGTTCGGGGTAGAGGAACTCAGCGATGCCGATGCCCGGGAGTTCACGGCGGCGCAATACAACGGTCTTCTGCCGGCGCACTCCCCTGATGCGCAGATCTTGTTCGAGGCGATGGGTATCGCGGAATCCGGGGCGGAGCTCCAACAAGTCAGCATCGACGGCCGGCGCCGGCGCCTGGTCGAGATGATGGCCCAGGCCGTGCTGGCGCGATCGACGCGCACAGTATTCGTGCTCGAGGATGCGCATTGGATCGACGCACCCAGCGACGAAGTGCTGTGCGAGTTCGCCGCCACGCTCACCGTCACCACGTCGACTCTCGTCACTACCTATAGACCGGAGTTCCACGGTGCTCTGCACCAGAATTCACGCCACTCGATCACTCTGTCGCCGTTGGTCGGATCGACCGCGGTGTCATTCGTCGAACAAATACTAGGGAACGACCCAGCGCTGAAGTCTCTCGCCGACCGTATCGCTGTCGCTGCGTTGGGTAATCCGTTTTTCGCCGAGGAGATCGTCCGGGACATGGCGGGCAGCGGCGTGCTGAACGGAAGCCGCGGCGACTACCGACTGACCCGCGCCGTCGACGAGATCGCCGTCCCGGCAACCGTTCAAGCGGTCCTCGCCGCACGTATCGACCGACTGCCTACCGAGGCGAAATCGATTTTGAACGCGGCTGCGGTTATCGGAACCCGGTTCGATGTGGAGACGCTGCACACACTGCTGCCAAACGTCGCGCCCACCCGGTTGGCAGACCTGGTGTCCGCCGAGCTCATTGATCAGACGGAATTCGTTCCGAGGCAACGGTATTGTTTCCGCCACCCGCTGGTACGCACGGTGTCCTATGAGTCACAGTTGATTACCACACGTGCGCAGGCGCACCGGCGACTGGCCGCGGCGATCAAAGCGCGTGATCCAGCGGCCGCTGACGAGAACGCGGAACTCATCGCCACACACTACGAAGCCGCGGGCGACGTCGCCGAGGCATATTGCTGGCATATGCGCGCTGCAGAATGGCTTGCATCGCGCGACCTTCGATCAGCATGCTCCCGATGGGAGAGCGCGCAGCGCATTGCAGACCAGATGCCAGACGACCATGATGATGTCGCCGCCATGCGGATCGCGACCCGGATGATGCTCATCTCCAAGTCGGTATTCGTTGGCCACGATATCGACGCTGATGAGCAGTTCAACGAGTTCCGTGAGATGACGACACTCACCGGTGACATGATGTCCCTCGCGATCGGGATGGCAGGGCGCGTCATCTCGCTCACTGCCAATGACATTCGCGTTCCCGAGGCGGCGCAGCTAGCCGAAGAGCTGGCCGTCTTGGCCGACCGCATTGACTGCAATGCTGAGACCTTGGGCGTCATTCTGTTCGCGGTGACTTTTGCTCGCTTCGCCAACTGCGATTTCGCCGCGGCATTGAATATGGCCGAGCGGATCACAGCTCTGCTCGAGCACCTACCGACCATGGAACTCGCACTGGCCGGTTCCGTTCGCGGCGGAGCCGAGAGTTTCACGGGAGACCACGAAAACGGCCGCAAGCACATGCGGGAGAGCTACGAGAACACACAAGGTCTTCCGCCTTCCAGTCAAGCGATCGTGTGGGCTTACTGGGGTGTCTTGGCGACCGTCGGAATCTACAAGCCATCCGAAATCGTCGACGACATGCGCAGAAACTTGACTCGTGCTGAGTCGTTCGGTGACCTATTCTGCATCATCGCCGCGCAGTGGTCCACAGGCGTCGTACTATTGCGCACCGACGATCCCGCTCGCGACGAGGCGATCGAGCTGTTGGAACGCGCTCGCGAAAGCATCTACAAGAACCACTTGTTCACCGCTGCGTTGCCGGCCATTGTCGCCGATCTCTCCATCGAGGCTGCATGCAAGGGAAGGCGGGACGAAGCGATTATTGAACTGCGAAATACCTTTGTGCTGCACGTAACGCGAGGCTGGCGCTTCGTGGCCGGGAGGGCTGGCGAAGCGCTCGTCGAACTCCTTATCGAGAGAAGCGGATCCGGCGATCTCGCAGAGGCCCACCAAATTGTCGACAACCCACTCGCGCGCCATCCAGACATCCCCGCGATGGACCTGTGGTGGCTGAGGTCCAGGGCTCTGCTGGCCGAGGCTGAAAGTGACGACAGCCACGCCGAACTGACCCGGCAGTACCTCGCCCTGTGCGAAAAGCTCAATGCTCGAGGCCGGCTCGCCGAAGCACGGCACATGGCTGATCGACTCGGCTGACCCACTTTAGACAACGATGGCAACGATTCTCGCGTACACCTCACCGGCGCTCGGACACCTGTTACCGATGAGCGCGGTGCTGTCCGAGTTGTCGCATCGTGGGCACACCGTTGCACTACGGACCCTGTCAGGCGGCGTCGACACCGGACAGTCACTCGGCTTCAGCACCGAAGCGATCGCTCCCGCCATTGAAGCGATCACCCAAGACGATTGGAAAGAAACGAATCCGATCGCGGCGCTGAAGAAGGTGGCCGAGGTGCTCGCGAGGCGCGCAGAAATCGAAATCGGAGATCTCGCGGACGCGATAGCCCAGGTCAGACCGGACGCCATGCTGCTTGATGTGAACTGCTGGGGCGCTCTTTCCGCCGCCGAGGCCGGGGACATCCCATGGGCGTCCTTCTGCCCGTTTACACCACTGCTGCGCTCGCCAGGAGTTCCGCCATTCGGGTTGGGTCTCAAACCCCTGCATGGCCCGCTGGGTCGGGCGCGCGACAGCGTAGCGAGGGCCGTACTGCTGAGTCCTCTCGAACGGGTGATGCGTCCACGCCTCAACACAGTCCGCGCGAGCGTCGATCTGGACGCAGTGCGGTCGATGGACGAATTCCTGCGCCGCGCCCCGCTGATCCTGATCGCCAGCGGGAAGCCGTTCCAGTATCCCCAAACCGACTGGGGTGACACGGTTCACATGATCGGGCCTTGCGCTGCGGATCCGGTCTCCGATGCACCTCCCGATTGGTTATCGGCTATCGAGGAACCGATCGTGCTCGTCACCACCTCTTCAGAGCAGCAAGGCGACGCCCAACTCGTGTCGATTGCCATAACCTCGCTCGCCGATATGCCTGTGCACGTGGTCGCCACCATGCCGGCCGGACGCTTGAGCGCGCCGACCATGTCGGCCAAATCGACAGTGTGCGAGTTCGTTCCGCATGGCGCCGTTCTGAGCCAAGCGGTCTGCGCGGTGACTCACGGCGGCATGGGTGCGACGCAAAAGGCACTCGACCACGGTGTTCCGGTGTGTGTTGTGCCATACGGGAGAGATCAATTCGAGGTCGCCCGGCGGGTGGAAGTCGCGCGGTGCGGTACACGACTACCCGCCAAAAAGCTGACCGTGTCGCGATTGCAGGCCAAAGTGCAAGAAGCCCTGACCATGGCCGACGGGGCGCGACGCGTCGCCGATGGATTCGCCGCAACGGGCGGACCCGCACATGGCGCCGACCTGTTCGAGCAACATGTGCTGGCGGTTACCTAGCGTTGACTTCCCTGGCTGCGCGTGGGCCCAGCGCTCAGGCCGTCTTTACTCGACTTACTGCGGCGTAGACGCAGAGTCAACGCGGTCGACGCGTACGGGAACGCCTGTCAGCCAGGCCATCCCGGACACCGACTCGACGTCGCCGGGCGCACTGGATGTTAGGCGGTTCACGTTCGCCCCGCCCGCGCGGTTGGCCAGTTGCCACCCGCCCGTGCCCTTGTGACCCCAGCCGTGCGGTATTGCGACCACGCCGGCGACAAGGTCCTTCGTGGAGGTGACCGGCACGGTGATCTCACCGTAGGGCGAGCTGATCCGCACGACGTCGCCGTCGGCGATCTGCATCTCGGCCGCGTCGTCGATGTGCATCAGCGCGTGGTGGCGACGTTCGCCGCGCATCAACAACGGCGAGTTGTGCATCCAGGAGTTCTCCGAGCGAGGCTCCCGCATGCCGATCATCCGGAGCGGATAGCCCTCAGGATGTCCGCTGCGCGAGAGTTTGGCGACCTCGTCAGAGATGTCGTCATGGATCAATCGGACGCGCCGAGACAGGTAACCGATCGCGTCATGTAGCACTCCGGTCTGGATATGCGGCGCCAGCACAACACCGTGCGGGTGCCGCTCGGTGAGTCTGCGCAGCGACAAACCACCGCGGCGTAGGCCGAACCGGTCACCTCCCTCCGACATTCGTACAAGAGCGTCAATCATGAGGCGCGGGGTCAGACTTTTCCCAAAGGCGCCCAATGCTTTTCGGATGGAACCGAAGGCCGCGAATGCCGGAATCTGCCGTCCCACTCGCGTGGCGAGGTCTGCGACGATGTCCCACTCCGTCCGCGATTCACCCGCGGGTGCAACCACGGCCTCGGTGGCCTGACGGAACGGCGTGGCCTGAAAACCCTGGAATGTGTAGGGGAAGTCGTCACGCTCGTACATGGTGGTGACGGGCAGGATGTAATCGCAGCGCGCGGTCGTCTCGGTGACATAGAAGTCAAGCGCCACCGACAGATCCAGCGTCTCCAGTGCCGCCTCGAGTTCATCGCCGTTCGGCACCGACAGCACCGGGTTTCCCGCCGATATGAACATCGCCTTGATCTGACGATCGCCCGGCGTCGTCATCTCCTTGGCCATCATGGCCGCAGGTTCGGACCCGATCGCACTGCGAATCCCGCTGACACGTGAGCGCTTCCGCCGTCGGGACCGCCGCATCACGGCGCCCATCATGGTGTTCTGCCATTTGGCCCCGACGGTCTGCATCGTGCTGAACACCGAACCACCTGGGGCGTCGAGATTTCCGGCGACCAGGTTGACCGCATCGATCAGGTAGGTGGTGAGAGTGCCGTACCGGCCGACGCAGGTACCGAGTCGCCCGTAGATCGCAGCGCGCGGCGTGTGCACGAGATCGCGGGCAAGCGTCCGCACGCTTGCCGGATCGATGCCGGTCTGACCGGCCGTCGCCTCCGGGGTGAACGGTGCGCTCAGCGAGCGCAGCCAATCCACGCCGTCGGCCGCCCGGTTCACCCGGTCCACATCGACGAGACCTTCGGAGAACATCACCTGGAGCAGCGACAGCAGCAGGTACGAATCCGAGTCGGGAACGATACCCAGCCATTCGAACGCCATCGCGGTCTCGGTCCGCCGCGGATCGACGACCACCACGCGTCCGCCGCGCTTGACGATGTCCTGCATGCGATCTTTGATCCGGGGCGCGGTCAGGAAACTGCCGTGGGAGACAACCGGATTGGCGCCCATCAGGACCAGCAGATCGGTGCGTGTCAGGTCGGGGATCGGCACCGATGTCGGCACGCCGTAGAGCAACTGGCTCGCGATCAGCCTGCTGTTGGTGTCCTGCGACGAGGCAGTGAAGTAGTGGCCGTGCCTGCCCAGACCCTTCATGAACAGCAGCGCCGCGAAGGTGTGCGCGTAGCTGAAGGCGCCGGGATTGCCCATGTACCAACCGACGCCGCCGGAACCGTGCCGCCGCAGCACGCCCGACAACCGTGCGGCGATATCGGACATCGCCTCGTCCCACGTGACCGGTTCGAATCCGTTCGGACCTCTACGCAACGGGGTCATGACGCGATCGGGATCGTTCTGCACCTCGGTGAACGCGATGCCCTTCTGACACGCGAACCCCGCGGACAGCGGATGTTCCTTGTCCGGGCGCAACGCGACGAGGCGACCGTCCTCGACGGTCGCGATCATGCCGCACAGCGGCTCACAGATCCGGCAGAACGTGGGCTTGTGTTCGATCACCGGTGCCACGCCGACTAGGATACTGTAATAGTTACAGTTGGGATAGGCTGTTGCTCCGACTAGGGAGGATCACCCATGCAGAAGGCGCTTGCGCCCGAAATCTCGACCTGGCCGCAGGACAATCCGCAGCTCGTCGGGAGCCGCTGCGGCAGCTGCGCGGCCACCGCCTTCCCCGTCCAGCAGCGCTGCCCGAGGTGCAGCCGCGGCGAGATGTCCGAGGTCCTGCTCCCCCGGCGCGGAACGCTGGTGGCGTGGACGACGCAGGGATTCCCGCCCGGCGCTCCGTACAAGGGCGCCACAGGTAAGGACTTCGTTCCGTTCGGCGTCGGCCTGGTGCAACTCGACGACGTCATCCGCGTCGAGGGCCGGCTCACCGAGAACGATCCGGCCAAGTTGGAGTTCGGCATGGACGTCGAGCTGACCATGGTGCCGTTCACCACCGACGAGGAGGGCAACGAAATCGTGACGTTCGCCTTCCAACCGGTCTAACCGAAAGGTTCCACAAGCCATGACCAACGACGTCGCCATCATCGGTGTCGGGCTACACCCGTTCGGCCGCTTCGAAGGCAAATCGGCCATGGAGATGGGCGTCGACGCCATCTTCGCCGCGGTCGCCGACGCCGGTGTCGAGTGGAAGGACATCCAGGCCGCCACCGGTGGCAGCTGGACCGTCGCCAATCCCGACGCCATCGTCGGCATGGTCGGCCTGTCCGGAATCCCGTTCACCAATGTGTTCAACGCATGCGCCACTGCCGCCAGCGCCGCGAAGGCCTGTGCCGACGGAATCCGGTTGGGCGACTACGACATCGGCATCGCCGTCGGGCTGGACAAACACCCCCGGGGCGCGTTCACCGAGGATCCGGCGCTGGTGGGTATGCCGAGCTGGTACGCCGAGAACGGCCAGTACCTCACCACACAGTTCTTCGGGATGAAGGCCAACAAGTACCTGCACGACCACGGCATCTCGCAGGAGACGCTGGCCAAGGTCGCGGCCAAGAACTTCCGCAACGGCGCCCTGAACCCCAACGCGTTCCGTCGCAAGCCCATCGCCGAAGAGGACATCCTCAACTCGACCATGCTGAACTACCCGCTGACCCAGTACATGTTCTGTGCGCCCGACGAAGGTGCAGCCGCGGTGGTCATGTGTCGCGCCGATATCGCGCACAAGTACAGCAAGAAGCCCGTGTATCTGAAGGCCGTCGAGGTTCGGACGCGCACCTATGGCGCCTACGAGGTGAATACGACGTTCGCCCCGGTCGATCAAGTTCCGGCACCCACCGCCTACGCCGCCAAAAGCGCGTTCGAAAAGGCCGGTGTGGCACCGGAGGACGTCGACGTGATCCAGCTGCAGGACACCGACGCCGGCGCCGAGGTCATCCATATGGCCGAGTGCGGATTCTGCGCCGACGGCGATCAGGAGAAGCTGCTGGCCGACGGCGCCACCGAAATTCACGGCGCGTTACCCATCAATACCGATGGCGGACTGATCGCCAACGGTGAACCGATCGGCGCTTCCGGTCTGCGGCAGATCCACGAGTTGGTGCGCCAGCTTCGCGGCGAGGCGGGCGACCGGCAGGTGCCCGGCGAGCCGAAAGTCGGCTTCGCTCAGCTATACGGTGCACCCGGCACCGCCGCGGCGACGATCCTCACGAGGTGACCATGGCTCAGTTCACCGGGGCGCCGATCTTCGACGCCGACCAGCACATGTACGAGACGCCGGAATCGCTGACGAAGTTCCTGCCCGAGAAGTATTCGCGCGCCGTGCAGTTTGCACAGTTCGGCAGGCACACGCGAATCGTGATCAACAACAGGGTCAACGACTTCATCCCCAACCCGACGTTCGAGCGTGTCGCCGCACCCGGCGCGCACGAGAAGTTCTTCGCCGGCGAGAACACCGAAGGGCTGACGCTGCGCGAGATGCAGGGGCCGGCCATCGATGCGCCGGCCGCGACGCGCAATCCCGTCGACCGCATCGCCGAACTCGACCGCCAAGGTGTCGTCGAGGCATTGAACTATCCGACGCTGGCCAGCCTCATCGAGCACGCGACGGCGGACGATCCCGAGCTGTCACTGGCCGTCATCCACGCGTTGAACCAGTGGATGCTCGAGCAGTGGACGTTCAACTACGCGGACCGTGTGTTCTCGACGCCCATCATCAACCTCTCGGAGGTCGACGGCGCCCAGCGTGAGCTGGAGTACCTGCTGGCCAACGACGTCAAGGTCGTGTTGATCAAACCCGGCCCGGTCAACGGCATCCGGGGCTGGCGCTCACCCGCGCTGCCGGAGTTCGACCCGTTCTGGCGCGACGTCGAAGCCGCCGGTCTGCCGGTTGTGCTGCACGCCAGCTATCCCCCGCTCGACGACTATGTCGCGAAGTGGGAACCGCCTTACACCCAGAACTTCATGGCGCAGAGCGCATTCCGCTGGATGGTGTTGGGCCACCGGGAGATCTCCGACATGATCGCTGCCCTGATCTGTCACGGCACGCTGACCCGATTCCCGAAGCTGCGAATCGCCAGCGTCGAGAACGGTAGCTCGTGGATCTTCCCGTTGTTCAACGACTTCGAAGATCTCCACAAGAAGATGCCGCAGAACTTCCCCGAGCACCCGCATGACGTGTTCCGCCGGAACATCTGGGTGAGCCCGTTCTGGGAGGGCTGCGTCTCCGATGTCGTCAGCACCGTCGGCTGGGACAAGGTCCTGTTCGGCTCGGACTACCCGCACCCCGAGGGACTGGCCGAACCGAAGGGGTTCTGGAAGTACGCCGAAGGTATGGACGAGCGACGCACCTACGACTTCATGGGTGACAACGCACGGCGGTTCATGGGCCTACCGATCGCGAACCCCGACCCGGCTGCGGTCGAGCCGCCCGTGCTGTCGAACGCCTGACTACTTGCGCATGCCGCCGCTGACGGTGATGTCGTCACAGGTCACAAACGATGACGCTTTACTCGCGAGATAGAGTGCGGGTCCGACGATTTCGCTGACGTCGGCAACGCGTTTTTGGGTATTACCCTCGGCGAGCATCGCCATCGTGCCCGGCTGTTGCGCCTCGAAGCCGGCGATCATCTCGGTCGCGAAGGGTCCTGGGCTGAGCACGTTGACCCGAATCCTCCACGCCGCCCATTCGTTGGCCATCGACACAGTCAGGTGACGAAGCGCGGCCTTCGACGCCCCGTACGCGACGGAGATTGGCGTCGACGCATACCCTTCCATCGACCCGATGTTCACGATGCTGCCGCCTCCGCCCTCCCGCATCACCGGTGCGACGCACTGACTCATCCGCAGCGCGCCTTCGACGTTGACACTGAAGATCTTTCGCCACAGATCGAGTTCAACCGTCGACACGGTCTGCAAGGTCGGGTTGATCCCTGCGTTGTTCACCAGCACGTCGATCCGCCCGCACTTTTGCACGACCTGGTCGACGAACCCCGGAATGGCGTCCCAGTCACCGACATGGCAGGCCAGTCCGACGACGTCGCTGCCGGTCGCCTCGCTGATCTCGGCCGCCACCGCATCGCAGCTCTCCTGCTTTCGGCTGGCGATGACAACAGACGCACCCGCCCGGGAGAAGCCCTCGGCAATCGCGCGGCCCAGGCCCCGGGTCGCGCCGGTGACGATCGCCACCTGGCCGGTGAGATCGAACAACTCACCTGGATCACTCATGATCGGCGGGCTACGTCCTTGGCGTTGTCGACATGGAACCGTGCCGCCTTTCGGATCGACTCGGCGGCGGGGCGCGGCTTCCAGCCGAGTTCGCGCGTCGCTTTGCCGTGATCCGCAGGCGAGGTGGTGTGCAGGAGTCGCACGCCTGTCACGTCAATGACGGGATCGCGTCGCAGCACGCGCGACACCACGCCGCTGAGGAAACCGGCGGCGTACATCACCGCGAGTGGGATGCCGAAGCGCGGCGGTCTCGCACCGACGCCTTCTGCCGCAGTTGTCAGCAATTCCTGCATCGGCATGTAGGTCTCGGAGATGATGTAACGCTCGCCGACCCGCCCGTGCTCAGCGGCGAGCAGGAACGCGTCGGCAACGTCCTCGATGCCCACGACCTCCGTGGACACGCCTTTGACGTAGACCGGAAGCTGTCCCTGGGCAGCTAATTTCACCATCAACCCCTGATTGGGCTGCCAGTCGTGCGGTCCGTACGGGTTGGACACGTTCAACGCGACAGCGGGTAGCCCCCGTTCGCGGGCGTAGCGCAGGACCAACTCCTCCGCCTTGAGCCGCGACTCGATGTAGGGGCCTCCGACGCCCGGCCAGTTGAAGGCGTCGTCTTCGGTCGCCGGACGGCCTTCGCCGAGGGCGATCGTGCCAATGGTGCTGCAGAACACGAACCGATACAGATCGGCTTCGGTGGCGATATCGAGCACCCGCTGCAAGCAGTTGACGTTGGTTTCGAAAAGTGGTGCCGGGTCGCGCAAATGGAACCTGGTATCCACCACGCAGTAGTACACGACATCGCGGTCGGCCATTGCCGCGCACAAGGCGTCCTCGTCGTACAGGTCGCCGTAGCACCGCTCGACGTCGAGGTCGTCTATCCCCATCGTCTTGCTGGACTTGCGAAGCAACACGCGGACGTCGTCGCCGCGCTCGACGAGCTTTCGCGTGACATGGGAGCCGACAAAGCCACTGGCTCCCATGACGAGGGCTTTTTGCGGCCGGCGAGGCGTCAACCTACGACGCTTTCTTGGTGACAGGCGCGTACGCCGGCTTACCGAGGCCAAGCACGTACTGCGCGATCATGTTTCGGAACACCTCGAGCGTGCCGCCGTAGATGCCGACCAGCGGTGCGAACCGGTAGACGTACTCGGCGGCTCCGTCATCGGCGGCCCCGTCGGTGCCGATCGGCAAGGAAGCCGCCGTACCCAGGATGTCCATCAGATCGGGCGAGATGTCGCGCATCGTCTGAGCGAGCGCGACGCGTCCGAAAATGCTCGGGGCGCTCAGCGAGGCTTCCATCCGGGCGACGCTTCGGCCCAAGCGGTAGGCGACGGAACCGTCGTCGATCAGTCGCCGGCCATCGGGTCCCGTCTCGGCAACCTTGGCGGCCGCCTTGTCGACCGCCGTGGCCATGAATCCGGCCTGATGCATCATGATCGACACGTCCTGCAGACCGTCCTGCGCGGCTTCCACCGCACCGTGTTCGACGTTCAGCGGTTCGCGCACCACGGTCCAGCCGTCGTTCACCTCTCCCAGCCGGTACTTGTCGTCGACGCGAACATCGCTGTAGTAAACGATGTTCGTACGATCACCGTCGACGGTACGAACACCTTGGATCTCGATCCCCGGTGAATCGAGCGGGACGAGAAACATGGTCAGGCTCTTGTGTTTCGGTGCGGCCGGATCGGTGTTGGTGATGAGGAAGACGTATTGACAGTTGTGCGCGCCGGTGGTGAACATCTTTGATCCGTTGATCACCCAGCCCTCACCGTCACGCACCGCGCGCGTCTTGCAGGTCGCTACATCCGACCCGCCCTCGGGTTCGGTGTAGCCGAGGCAGAGTCGGGCACGGCCGCTGTATACCTGCGGCATCACCTCGGCTTTGAGTTCGGCTGTACCGAACTTCTCGACAGACCGCGCGATCATGGCGGTGGTGCCCGAGGTGACCCAAGGCACGTGGGCCCGTCGCTTCTCCAGTGCCCAAATTCGGGCCCGAAGGCGATCGAAGCCGCCTTCGGACTCCGGTTTCCATTCCTTCGCAAGGTAGCCCGCTTCGCCCAGCGCAAGGTGCACGCCCTCGTCGAAATTGTCGCCGGTCTCGCGATCACGGCGGATCACCTCGTCGGTGACGTGGGTGCGCAGGAAGGCGCGCGTCTCGTCGAGGAAGGCCTGATCGTCGTCGGAGAGTTCGACCCGTGAGAAATCCATTGCGTCCCTTAGCTGCTTTCCCGTGCGACGACGATCTCGGCGATGTACTTGGCGGTGACACCGGGATCGCCACCGGCCAGCGACCATCCGCGGGCCCGCACCAGATAGGCGGTAGCGGCGGCTTCCGCCGAAACACCGAGGCCCCCTTGGACGTGTACCGCCATCGTCGCCGCCTTCGAGGCCTCTTCGGCCATGAACACGAACGACGACGGGGCCAGCTCGGGACGCTCGTCGGGCTCGTTGTCGAGGAACCACGCTGCGCGCCGCGCCAGGTTTCGTCCACCCTGGACCGTGATGGCGATGTTGGCGAGCGGATGCGAGATGCCCTGCAGTGTCGAGATCGGGACGCCGAGCGTGTAGCGGGACTTGGCGAACTCGGCGGCGATGGTCATCGTCTCCTCTACAAGTCCGACCAGCGCTGCCGCGGTGAGGACTCGCCATTCATCCAGTGCCCGTTGATATTCGGCCAATGCTTCCGAACCGCTGCCCAGGACGGTGCGATCATCGGCTGTGCTGGGGTCGACCCAGGCCATCGGCATCTTGCCGATGTTGTCGACCTTGGCCGGGCGGCTCCCGAAGGTCAAGCGCACGACATCGTCACCGTCGCGCACGATGATGTGGTCCGCGATCGATCCGGTCGGGATCAGCCGAACCCCGGACACGTTGTCTTGCCTTGGATCAAGCGCGATCAGTTGCTTACCGTTGACCACATCGGGCTCGGCCGTTCCGAGCCGCGCCAGCAGCCGGGCCGCACACACGTGGTCGATCCAGGGAACCGGGGCCAGCGCCCGGCCGAGTTCCTCGGCGACCAGCGTCAGGTCGACGAGCGTAGCGCCGTCACCTCCGCTGGATTCGGGTAGCGCCATGCTCGTTGCACCCATGCCGCACAGGCGTTCCCACAAGCTCTTGTCGAAACCGGATTCCTCGGCGGCACGAACGGTTTCGATCGGGCAGTGCGTTTTGAAGAACTCCCGATACGCGGACTGTATCGCCTCGTGGTCGTCAGACAGGCTGTAGTCCAGCCTCCGCAGTTCGTAGCGGTCCATCGTCACTGCTCCTCTCGGGGCCCGAAAAAGAAATCCTGTGCATTGTTGTAGAGGTAGTTCTCCAGCACCTCGGCGGGCAGATCCAGCGCCAATGCCTCAGGCACCACGCGGTGCATTCTCAGCACCGGCCAGTCCGAAGCGAAGATCACCTTGTCGGGCCCTCGGGTGCGCATGTAATGCAGCAGGCTGTCCGGCAGTCGCTTCGGCGACCACGCCGACGTCATCAGGCGCAGGTTCTTGTACTTGATCAGCAGGCGGATCGCGACATCCCACCAGGGGTCGGCCCCGTGAATCATGCAGAGCTTCAGCTCGGGGAATCGCACGCAGACGCGGTCGAGGTGAATCGGGTTCTGCGCCTCCCCGGGGATCGGCGGACCAGGCAGCCCTGTGTTGATGCACAGTGGCAAGCCGAGCTCGGCGCACTTGGTGTAGAGCGGGTAATAGACGGCGTCATTCGGCGGGTACTGACCGTCACCCCAAAAGCTCGGCCCCACCGCGGTATACGCCACCGGCAGGTCGCGGACGACGGCGCTGAGTTCTCGCAGCGACGGCATAGGTCGCAGCAGGTTCACACCACCCACGGCTAGGGCGAACTTGTCCGGTCGCTGGTCGACGAACTTGCGAGCCGTCACCGACGGCTTCGTCAGGTTGTCCATCAGGATGGCCTTTTCGACCCCGCGCTCGTCCATCTCCTCGAGCAGCTGCGGCAGCTCGACCTGGTCGTAGAGCGACTGCGGTCCTTTGAAATAGTCGTCACGCACCTTGAGCATGAACTCGGGCTGCTTCTCGGTCTCGCCGAAGTGGACGTTGACCAGGCAGTCAATAGCCTTCGGGCTCATGTCAGCGACGCCTCCTGCACGGCAGTGGCTTTCGCCCAGCGATAGTCCGGCTTACCGTTTCCGAGCCGACGGACCTGATCGACGATGATGAACTCCTTCGGCGCCTTGAACCGCGCGAGATGCGACGTGCATTGACGATGGAGCTGATCCGGGGTGACGTCGACAGCCTCCTTAAGGGCCACGAGGGCGACGAGTTCTTCACCCCAACGGTCACTGGGCCGCCCGACCACCAGCGCGTCCACCACACCCGCGTAGGCGCGCAGCACTTCCTCGACTTCTTCGACGAAGACCTTCTCACCCCCGGTGTTGACGACAAGCGAATCTCGTCCGAACAACTGCAGCGAGCCGTCGGCAGCGAGCGAGCCACGGTCGCCGGAGATCACCACCCGCTGCCCCTCGACGACGGGGAACGTCTTCCGGGTGGCAGGCTCGTCGTCGAAATAGCCGAGCGGGATGCGGCCAGCGCGCGCGACGAAGCCGACTTCCTGCTCCCCCGGTTGCAGAAAGCGGCTGTAATCCTCGGACAGGACCAGTGCGCCCTCTCTGAGCACGAACGTGTCCTTCTGATCCCCGACCTGACTGCGCCCGAAGCCGACGTTCCCGGTTTCCGATGAGCCGTAGCCGTTGATCAAGGTGATCTGCGGAAGCAATTCCAGCAGCGCCTCTTGGTGTTTCGGATTGGTCGCCGCTCCGCCGGTGCCGATCGCATACATCGACGACAGATCGTAGGAACCGGAGCGCAGTTCCTCCACCAGTGGCCCCGCGTAAGCGTCACCGACCATCGTCATCATGCCGACCTTCTCACGCTCGGCTGTCTCGAGTACCGCACTCGGGTCGAATCGGGTCTTGTCGTAGAGGACGATCGGCAGCCCATTGAGTAGCCCCGCGAAGGCTGTCCACATGCCGGCCGCGTGCATCAGCGGCGACACCGCGAACCATGGCTGACCCTCGAATCCGAGCTTGGCGTGGATCTCGTCAATCGTCTCATGGTCGGCGCCGTTCATGGACACCACGTAGGTGTCGCTCTGCCGCCACATGACTCCCTTGGGGCGGCCAGTGGTCCCGCCGGTACACACCATCATCACGTCGTCGGGCGACGGCACTGAATCGTGGTCCGTATCTCCCTGCGCCAGAGCATCTTCCAAGCTGATGGCGCCGGGTAGGAGCGGGACGGAGCTGTCGTCGTCGACCGCGATCATCACGCCCGCCGCAGCTGGCGGGAGAACGTCGGCGAACTTGGGCCCGAACGAGCGGTGGTAGATGACGGCCCGCGGTCTGAGGTATTCGAGAAGCTCGGCCACCTCACGCGGGGCGTAGTTGTAATTGACATTGACCGGCACCGTGCGCGCCTTCAGCGAACCGATGACCATGTCGGGGTACAGGTCGTTGTGCATGATGAGCGCGACGCGATCCTGTCCGCACTCCCAGTTCTCGAGCTCGGCCCGTTCCCGCTGCGCGCCCAGCCCGCGGGAAGCCAGGAAATTGGCCAGACGGCGGGTGCGCTCCGCCGACTCGCCAAACGTGCTGCGGCGCGTGCCGCAGACGGTCATCAGTCGGTCGGGTACGGCTTCGGCGATAGCGTCGAGCACCGCCCCGATAGTCCATTCCCCCATGGCTACGTCGAGGCCGTCACGTTCGCGCCCAACAGCTCGAGTGCGTTGTCGCGCATGACCTTCCGGGTGTCCTCGTAACTGAATTCGGGGAACTGCGGGATATCGGCGGTGAAGGTCATCGGATCGGCCAGGCCCTCACCGTGCGGCCAATCCGACCCGAACAGGATCTTGTCGACACCGATGGTGGCGGCGAGCAGCTTGACGTCGTCCTCGTAGTACGGCGCGATCCAGACGTTGTTCCTCAGCTGTTCCACCGGATCCTCTTTGAAGTGGTACGGCGCGGTGTTGGCGGCCTTCTTGAGCCGTTTGATCAGGCGGTAGACGAAGTACGAGCCGTTCTCGATGCTCGCCACCTTGAGTGTCGGGTGCCGCGTGAACACCTGATGCACGATCATCGAGGCCATCGAGTCGTGGATGGCACGGTCGTCGAGCAGCACCTGGTCGAGCGGATCCTTCTTGCCGAATCCCTCGAAAGTGGCTTTACCACCCCACTGTGCCGCGATCGCGAGATAGCCGCTGTCGGAGAGGTGGAAAATCACCGGAACGCCGGCCTCGGCCAGCCGGGCCCACACCGGATCGTGCAACGGGTCACCCAGCGAGCGGGGCTTGACCGACCCGGGGACGGGCGCGGGCCGCACGCATACGTTCTTCGCACCGCGCGACAGGACGAACTCGACCTCCTCGACGGCCTTGGCCGGATCGGCCAGCGAGATGATCGGCGCCGACAGGAACCGGTGGTCGGGGCGGTCGAAACCCCAGTCTTCGTCCAGCCACAGATTGAATGCATGCACCGTCGCCATGGTCGCTTCGATGTCGTGCTTGAGAGCTTCCTCCACGCCGCACGCGAAAGTCGGCAGCATGAACACGGTTTCGAGGTTCTGCTTGTCCAGGATCTTCAGCCGGGCATCGCGATTCTGATACTCGGGATGGTCGGATAACCGGTCGACCTTCATCAGTGAGGCCGGGTCCACACCGTCGGGGATTTCCCCGCGGAACAACAGGTCCAGGCAGCCCGGCTCGATGATCGGGTCGAACGTCGGGTTCGGGATGAAGTGATTGACCACGCCCCCCATGACCGCGAACGTGCGCTTGCCTTCAGTGAGCATTTGCACGCCGCGACGCTTGAATTCCTTGGGCAGGTGGCGGGTACAGGAGTCGATCGTCTCGTAGTAGTGGTTGTCGACGTCGATGGCCATGTAATCCAGGGTCACGATTCCTGTCCTTTCAAGATCGTTGGGCTGGCGGGAAGTTGGGCTGACGCTTTTCGAAGAAACTGGTGATGCCTTCGATGAAGTCGGGACGCTGCATGGATTCGTGCATCAGCTTCTCGGCATCGTCGCTGGCATCGAAAACTTCGCGCATGGTGTCTGCGTACACCTGTTGTTTGATCACCGCCAGCGAGCTGGGCGCACAATTGGCGGCGATGTCCTCGGCATAGGCGATCGCCCGCGGTAGCAACTCCTCCGGTGCGACGACCTCTTTGACCAAGCCGAGTCGCTGTGCCTCGTCGGCCAGAAAGACCCGGCCGGACAACAACAGGTCGAGAGCGACGCCCTGGCCGACGACGCGGGGCAGGATCCAGGAGATCCCGTATTCCGCGATCAGGCCCCGGCGGGCGAATGATGTGGTGAATTTCGCGCCGTCGGCCGCGAACCGCACATCGCACATCAGCGCCATGGTCATACCCATGCCGGCACAGGCGCCGTTGATCGCCGCGATGACCGGCTTGCGCATCGTGGTCGTGAAGTGTGGATGGCGCGCACCGACCAGCTTGCCGACGTCGGTGTCCGCCGCGGCGTCGACGGTGGCGGCGCTGATCGAGCTGAGATCGCCCATGTCCGCTCCTGCGCAGAACGCGCGGCCCTTGCCGGTGACCACAACGGCCCGCACGCCGGGATCGGCTTCGGCGTCATCGAGACGAAGGTAAAACGTGGTGGCCAGCCCGCCACCCCAGCCGTTCATCCGCTCGGGTCGGTTGAGAGTCAGCACCGCGACGCCGGTGTCGAGCACCTCGTAAAGCACCGGTTCGTTCTGATCGGAGGCAGCGGGGTCAGCGACGCGATCCTCAACGCTCACCCGTCGGCCCTCCTCAGGCTTCTCGAACTGCATGTATGTGCATACTGTACACCTATCGGTAGTGCCTTCCGCAACCGTCTGCCGGTCATCAGCCGACCAGACCGAACCGCCGATACGCAGCGTCGATCTGGTTTTTGACCTCCTGCGGCACCACGGCCTGCGGCGGCCGCGAGTGGGGGTACGACCCAATGGGCAACCCAAGCACCGACGCGGCGTACTTGAACGCCCCGCCCCAGTGAGTGAAATAGTCGGGCCGACCCGGATAGCACGTGAAGCACCCGCCGATGTCGACGGTGAACTGGTCGATACCCGATTTTTCGGCGTAGTCGATAGCCTCGGACAGCTTGTCACCCCATACGAGTTCCCAGTATTCGGAGAACGCACGACGTTGCGGGGTGTCATACAGATAGCCAGACGTACCCAATTGCGCGGGCCCCACGATGCCCGCGCGCAACCACCCTGCGCGGTAGACAGTCGTCTCGCATTCCCAGATCGTCAGGTCTGGCGCCAGGTTGTGCAGCTGACTGCTCGCGGTCGGCCGGAACGCACCCTCCTTCGTCGCGCACACCGCGGGGATCTCGTCGTAGATCCGCGCACCTTCGGCCGGTGTCAAGACGTACCCCGACGACGGCGAATTGAACATGCCCAGCGCGATATCGCTCCGGTCAGCGATGTACCGGAAGAAATTCAGCACACCCTCGCCGCCGTGCGCCTCCATCATCGGCGTCTGGATGTAGACGATGTCGGCCCCCGCCTGTTGCGCGTGCAACGTCAGCTCGAGGCAGTCCTTCGCGGACGTCGCAGCGGTGCAGGCCTGCACGACAACGTCGGGATCAGCTGCTCGGCCTTCCTCAATGGCGACCTCCAGCAAGCGCTTTCGCTCATCCGTCGTCAACGACCAGAACTCCGCGATACCACTGGTGCACCACAGCATCGGGTGGCGCAACTCACCTACGCAGTAACGCACCAACGTCCGGTAGGCGTCCCAGTCGATGTCGTCGCCGTCGTCGCCACAGAACGGCGTGTACAAGGAGTTCCCTATCCCCCGCAAGTTGCCGCGGGCCCACTCACGCGCGTCTTTGGCTGTCGCCACTGTTGCCTCCTCAGGTGAAGTCGCTGCCTCCGTCGACATTGACGTTGGCACCGGTCATGTACGAATTTCGCCGCGAAGCGAGAAACGCAACGACAGGACCCATTTCGTCGGGCAGACCAGCGCGCGGTAAGTGCGCCGGATGACCGAAGTGCTCGTCGATGGCCGACATCAACGCGTACGGATCGCTGCCGTCCACCCCGACCGACGCGGCCCAGCCGACCAACGCCTCGGATGCGATGCTGCCCGGCGAAACGACGTTGACCATGATTTCGTCCTTCGCCAACAGCAACGAGAGGTTCTTCGAGATGCTCGTCAGTGCCGCCTTGGCAGCCGTGTACGCGGGCAAGATGACGCTCTGACGTTGCGTCGAGTGTGCCGAGAAGTTCACGATGCGCGCCCACTGCGCTTTTCTCAGCAGCGGCAGCGCGGACCGTACACAGTGCACCATCCCCATCACGCCGTCGTCGAACGCTGCGCGCCACTGATCGTCGGTGAGGTCGTCGAAGGTGCCGACGGATCCGGGACCGACCGCGTTGATGAGGACGTTGAGTTCACCACCCCACCGCGTACTCAGCTCGTCGAAAACCCGCTGCACCTGCTCGGCATCGGAGGTGTCGGCCACCAGTCCGAGCGCATCCGGGCTTCCTCGCTCGGCCAAATCCGTTGCAGCGGCATCGAGTACCTCCATCGTCCGGCCGACGACGGCTACCCGCGCGCCGTCCTCCGCAAGGCAGCGGGCAGAGGCCAGTCCCATGCCGCGCCCGCCTCCGACGACGACCGCGCCCGCATCAGCCAACCCGAGATCCATGTGGCGCGCGCCGTCAGGTGCCGGTCCAGTTGGGTGCGCGCTTCTCCGCGAACGCGACCGCCCCTTCTTTCGCGTCGTTCGACGAAAAGATCGGAACGATGTACTCGAGTTGCTTCTTCCACATTTCTTCCTCGCTCCAACCAGCGGACTTGACGAGGATTTCCTTGGTGGTGGCGACCGCGAGCGGACCATTGGCCGTGATCTGTTCGGCCAATTCGATTGCGCCGGCTAGCGCTTCGCCCGGTTCGGTGAGCACGTTGACGAACCCCCACGCCTCGGCCTGCTCGGCGGTGAAGCTCTCTCCCGTGAGCGCCAGTTGAAGGGCCTTCTGATACGGGATTCGCTTGTGCAGACGTAACAAACCGCCACCTGCGGCCACGAGGCCGCGCTTCACCTCGGGGATACCGAATTTCGCCGTCCGCGATGCCACCACCAAATCCGTCGCGAGCACCACTTCGGTGCCACCCGCCAGCGCGTAGCCCTCCACGGCCGAGATCAGCGGTTTCCGCGGCGGCCGTTCGGTGAAGCCGATTCCGCGACCGGGAATCGCGACCATCTCACCCGCGGCGAAGGCCTTCAAATCCATACCCGAACAGAAATTGCCGCCCGCTCCGGTCAGCACCGCGGCGGAGAGGTCTTTGTCCTCGTCGAGTTCATCGACCGCGTCGGCCAGCCCCTGGCTGACGGCAAGGTTCACCGCATTTCGCGCCTCCGGCCGATTGATCGTGATGACGAGTACGCGCCCCTGGCGCTCCGTCAGGATTTCTTCCGACACACTTCGCCTTTCGCCTAAGCAGCTAGAAACACTTACTATAGGGCTTACAGTAAAGAAGCGGAACGGTGGACCAGTACGGTTGACCGCAAGGGCTGAGTGGCGACACACCTGCGTAGACGCAGATCAGAGGGCAATTGCCGGTACATTCAGTCCACGAGTCGAAATGGAGGTGCCGTACGTGGCAAGGCAGGCGACCGCCGAAAAGCGTCCACGGCGCGAGCGCGGGTCGATCAATCCGGACGACATCATCAAGGGTGCGTTCGAACTCGCCGAGGAAGTGGGCATCGACAACCTGTCCATGCCGCTGCTCGGTAAGCACCTCGGGGTTGGCGTGACCAGCATCTACTGGTACTTCCGCAAGAAGGACGACCTCCTCAACGCAATGACTGACCGCGCGCTGCGCCAATACGTCTTCGCCACGCCCTATGTCGAGGCCAAGGACTGGCGTGAGACGCTGCGCAATCACGCGCGGTCGATGCGAAAGACGTTCCTGGGCAACCCGATTCTGTGCGATTTGATCCTCATCCGTTCGGCCCTGAGCCCACGCACCGCGCGGCTCGGCGTGCAGGAGGTCGAGAAGGCGATCGCCAGCCTGACGGAGGCCGGGTTGTCGGCCGATGACGCCTTCGACACGTATTCCGCAGTGTCGGTACACGTCCGCGGTTCGGTGGTGCTCCAGCGCCTGCGCGAGAAGAACCTTGCGACTGACGACGGTCCTGCCGATATCGACGAAGCGATGGCGATCGACAGCGATTCGACGCCGCTGCTTGCCCTGGTCACCGAGAAGGGCCATCACCTCGGCGCGGCCGACGACAAGAACTTCGAGTTCGGTCTCGAGTGCATCCTCGACTACGCCGGCCGGCTGATCGACGAGGCCAAGAGCACGCCACCGAAGAAAACCGCGCGCAAACGCTAGCGATTAGACCTCGACGACGACCGCGCCGCCCTGGCCGCCGCCGGCACACATTGCGGCCACACCGATGCCGCCGCCGCGCCGCTGCAGTTCGTAAACGAGCGTCGTCACCATGCGCGCACCCGAGGCCGCGATGGGATGGCCCAGGCTGCAACCGCTTCCGGAGAAGTTCACCAGCTCCTCGTCGATCCCGTACTCGCGGCAGGCCGCGATCGGCACCGACGCGAATGCCTCGTTGATCTCCCACAGCGCGACGTCCGACGGCCGCAGACCGGCACGGTCGAGCACCTTGCCGATCACCTTGACCGCGCCGAGTCCGCAGTCGCGGGCGGGGACACCCGCTGCGCCCCAAGCCTTTACGGTGGCCATCACGGGAAGGTTGTTGGCCTCCGCGTAGCCGCTCGCGACGAGCGCCACACCCGCGGCGGCATCGTTGGTGCCGCTGCTGTTGCCCGCGGTGATCGAGAAGCCCTCGATCTCCGGGTGCAGGACCTTGAGTCCGGCCAGCTTCTCGACGGTGGTGTCGCGGCGGGGATGCTCGTCGACGCTGAAGTCCACGACCGATCCGTCGAACTGCTGGATCTTCATCGGGATGATCTCGTCGAGGAACTTGCCCGCGTCCTGCGCCGCGACGGCCCGCTCATGTGACCGTGCCGCCCACGCGTCCATCTCCTCGCGCGTGATGCCAACCGACTGCGCGGTGTTCCAGCCCACCGTGATGGACATGTCCTTCGTCGGCGCATCGGGCGTCTCGACGTGCGTAGGCGGCATCCACCGCTCCTCGAACTTCAGCTCGGGGCCCGGGATCCGCCAGTTCGTCAGAGGGGTCATCGACAGCGACTGAACGCCGCCTGCGATCAGCACGCGCTCCATGCCCGAGCCGATCTGCGCGGCCGCGTTGCCGATCGCGGTCAGGCTGCCTGCGCAGTGCCGGTTCACCGACTGACCCGGGACGTGATGCAGCCCCGTCGCGTCAGCGGCGTAGCGTGCCAGATCGCCGCCGCCGTAATGCGATTCGGCGAAGATGATGTCGTCGATGTCGGCGGGGTCCACACCGGAACGGCGAACCACCTCGGGCAGCACGGTGGTGATGAGTGTCTCGGGCGGGGTATTGACCAGAGTCCCCTTGAAGGAACGGCCGATTGCCGTCCTGGCTGCACCGACGATGACGGGTGTGGACATGTTTTCTACCTCGGGTTTCGGCTTCGGTAACTTTACAAAAGTAGCAGAGAGTGTTGCTTTCCCAGAAGGTGAGGGTGCTCACTCCGGCTCGGGGACGTGGAAGTGCTCGTCACGCAGCCGGAACGCCTCCTTGGTGCCGTGCTGCGCGCGGGTCTTCACGAAGTTGAACTCACCCGGGGCGAACTGCAGGTTTGTCCCGTAGGCGTGGAACAGATAGCTGGCCACCTCCTCGCCCTGGTAGGCCTGGCTCTGCTCGACAAGGCGAAACGCTTCCTTGGCGATGACGACGCCGTCGGCGGGCATTTTCGCGGCCTTTTCCGCCCAGTACCGGGCCCTCGCGGTGACCGACGCCGGATCGCAGGTTTCGGTGAACACTCCGAGGTGTTCGACGGCGCCGGCTTCGATGATGTCGCCGGTCAGCAGAAGTCGCCGCGCCAGCACGGGACCGAGGCGATGGAAGAACATGTGCAGGCTGCCCAGCGCAGGGCCGAGGAACCGGGTGGCGGGCATGCCGATCTTGGTGTTGCGCCCGATCACCGAGATGTCGGTCATCAACGCCATCTCGAAGCCGCCGCCGAGCGCATAGCCGCCGATCTCTCCCACCGTGATCTTCGGAAAGCCCATCAGGTTGTGATAGAAGCCGAACGACTTGCGGTCGACGGTCAGGCGCCGCCGCTGGCTCGGACGACGTTTCGCCTCGGGCGCGTCTTTCTCGCCATACCAGCCGTACGCGTTGTTCATGTCCGCCCCGGTGCTGAACACCCCTTCGGCACCGCGCAGCAGCACGACGGTCAGATCGTCATCCTCTGCCACCTGGTCGAGGTATCGGCCGACGGTCTCGCGCATCGCCGCGTCGTAGGAGTTGCGCTGAATCGGGTTGTTGAACGTGATCGTGGCGATGCGCTTGTCGCGGTCGACATCGAAAAGCACCCGGTCGTCGGTGGTCGTCATCGGAAGTCCTTCACTCGGCATTGGAAATCAGTTTGGCCTCAATGGTTTTGTCCGCACCCACGGCAAGCGTGTTGCGTCGCGCGGCAGACAGGTGGTCCTGCGCCAGCTTCACTGCACGCGCCTCGTTGCCGTCGCGGATCGCGTCCACCAGCCGTTGGTGGTCGCGAAGTGCGGCCCGCATGGTTTTGAGTTCCATCGGGTCACCCTCGTCGCTCCACACCGAAGACTCATGCGCCGACCAGATCAGCTCCAACGATCCGATCAGCAGGATCATCGGCTCGTTGCCGCAGCGGGACACGAGCGCTTCGTGAAACCTGCGGGCATTGGGCACGTATCTCGTCAGGTTGTCGAATTGCTCTGTCTGAATTTGGATCTCGGCTTCGAGGTACGGCACGACCTCGGTCATCCGATCGTCACGGGCGGCACACAGGCCCGCGCAGATCGGCTCGAGATGCATCAACGCACCGCTAACGTCAGCGGGAGTCGCAGATCGGGTCTGCAGCACCATGCTGATCATGTGCGCCGTGCGTTCGGCCGACGGCGGATGAACGATCGCGCCGCCCATATTCCCGCGGCGCACGGAGATCAACCCGTCGGTCTCCAGAATGTGAATGGCCTCGCGCAGAGCGGGCGGGCTGACACCGAACTCGGCGAGCAGGGTCTCCTGCGATGGCAGGACGTCACCTTCCTTGATGCGTCCGGACAGGATGTCGTCACGAAGGCGCGATGCCACGATCTCGGCGACCCGTGGCTGACGAATCCGCTGCACGCTGGTCATCAGCCGGTCGCCCGACGGTGTCCGAAATCGAAGACGCTGAGCTTGTCGGGCGACGAAGCGGCCGTGCTGAATTCGCCGATGCACAGCACTTCGTCACCGAGCAGCAGGCGTGCGGTGGAGGTGACCCGGCCGTCGGCTTCCGTGCGAGCAACGTCGAACCCGAGCTCCATCAGGACCGGAGTCGGCCGTCGAAATGTCACCGTCAGCGAGCGGGTCTTGCCGGTGCGCCCTGACGCGCAACTCTGATGCTGGGTGATGCAGTCGAAGAACACCGCCAAAAAGCCGCCGTTGACCAACCCCGGCGGCCCTTCGTAGACCACCGGAAAAGTGACCCGGCCGGATGCGGTGTCGGCGTCCATGGCGTCGAAGCTGTACTCGGGGAAGCACGGGTTGTACGCGCCGACGTCGAAGGCGTGGTCCAGATAGACCCGTTGGTCGTCGGTGCTCTGCGGACCAATACGAGGGGTTAAATCGGACGGTGCGGCAGGGGCGAGCTCCCGTTCCCACTCGGCGATCTGGGCGACCATGGCGTCGACGGTCGGGTGCTCGTGTTCCAACGACAACAGCAGCCCGGTCAGCCTGCGCAGCGCCCCGGCGGCTTCCACCGTCTGGGGCAGCGGTTGCTCACCGAATCGCGAGGTGCCCTTGGCCATCGGTTGCCTTTCGCCTGCCGCCTGTTCCGTCAGCACGCTTTCCTTGCTAACTTGTACAAGATAGCAATACTGTATGCCTAACCGTATAACGAGGGAAGGGCGGAGGCAACGGTGACTGACGACGGGGCGGTGACGACCTCCCGCGTAGACGGCGTACTCCATGTCACGCTCGACCGGCCATCACGGCGCAACTCGTTGAGCCCACAGATGGTGGATGCGTTCGTCGACGCACTGACCGACGCCGCCACCGACGACTCGCTTCGCGCCGTCCACATACGCGGCGGCGGAGCCGATTTCTGCGCGGGGGTCGACTGGGTCTCGGCCAACAGCGGTGAACGTCCCCGCACCGGCGACCTCGTACGCCGCGTCCCGCATGGCGCGCACCGCGTGATCGAACTGGTCCACACGATCCAGTTGCCCGTCGTGTGCAGTGTGCGCGGCTGGGCCGCGGGACTGGGGTGCAATCTGGCGCTGGCCGCCGACTTCACCGTGGCGGGTACGGACGCCGTGTTCTGGGAGCCGTTCTTGGACCGCGGATTCAGTCCGGATTCTGGGTCGACGTGGCTGCTGCCGCGGTTGGTGGGCTTGGCGCGGGCGAAGAGCATGCTGCTGTTGGGCGAGAAGGTCAGCGCAGCCGACGCCGCCGACTGGGGATTGATCCACCGTTGCGTGGACGGTTCCGAACTCGACGACGCCGCCGCAGAACTGTTGACTCGGTTGGCTTCCGGCCCCACTGTCGCGATCGGGCTCGCCAAACAGGCCATCCACTACGGGCTGGACGCGACGCTGCCACAGACGATGAACCAGGAGCTGTTCAACCTGGAGTTGTCGTGCCGTACCAAGGATTTCAAAGAGGGACTCGCGGCCTTCCGCGAGAAGCGCACGCCGGAGTTCGGTGGCCGGTGACCCAGACGGAAAAGGATCAAGCCATGTCATTTGAGGACATCACCTACGAGGTCGACGGGCACAAGGCCACGATCACGCTGAACCGACCCCACGCGCTCAACGCGCTGAGCCCCCACATGATCACCGAACTCCGCACCGCATACGACGAAGCCGAGAACGACGACAACGTCTGGATTCTGATCGTGACCGGCACCGGTCGTGCGTTCTGCACCGGCGCGGACGCCAAGCAGATCCCCGAAGACGGCAAGGTCATCAACGAGCGGCCCTACCTGTCCACCTACGAACAATGGGAGGCGCCGCAGGAGGGCACGCCGCCGTTTCGCCGGATGGCCAAGCCGGTTCTGGCCGCTATCAACGGCATCTGCTGCGGCGCCGGATTGGATTGGGTGACAACCGGCGACATCGTCATCGCATCCGACAAGGCAACGTTCTTCGACCCCCATGTGAGCATCGGACTCGTGGCCGGCCGGGAGATGGTGCGATTGGCGCGGGTGCTGCCTCGAAACGTCGCGCTGCGCATGTCGTTGATGGGCAAGCACGAACGGATGAGCGCGGAGCGCGCCTACGAACTCGGCATGATCAGCGAGGTCGTCGACGACGACAAACTCCTCGAACGTGCCCACGAGATCGCCGATATCGTCAACTCGAATGCCCCACTGGCCGTTCGGGGCACGCGCCTGGCGATCCACAAGACCCTCGACCTCCCCCTGAATGAAGCCGAGATCCTCGCCGAAGCGTTCCGCGAGCGGAATCTGCACACCCAGGATTCCCTCGAAGGACCCAAAGCGTTCGTCGAGAAGCGCGCCCCGAACTGGCAATGCCGATGACCTCGAACGGTTTCGAGACGATCTTGCTCGACGTGGACGCGAGCGCGCACGTCGCGACGATCACGCTGAACCGCCCGGACTCGCTGAACTCGTTCAACCGGACCATGTGCGAGGAGATGGCCGAGGCATGGCGGATCGTCAAGCTCGACGATTCGGTCAATGCAGTGGTCGTGCGCGCGGCGGGTAGCCGGGCGTTCTCCGCGGGGCTGGATGTCAAGTCGCCCTATGGCCAGCCGGACAACGTGTGGAATCACGAGGATCCGGGCGAATACCTCAGCCCCAAGTGGCAGAAGATGTGGAAGCCTGTCGTATGCGCCGTGCAAGGCATGTGCACCGCAGGCGCCTTCTACTTCGTGAACGAATCCGACGTCGTCATCTGTAGTGACGACGCGACGTTCTTCGACTCGCACGTCAGCGTCGGCCTGGTGTGCGCGCTGGAGCCGATCGGCCTGATGCGCCGCGTCGGCCTGGGTGAGACACTGCGAATCGCGTTGATGGGCAACGACGAACGGGTGAGCGCCGACACCGCACTGCGGATCGGCCTGGTGTCCGAAATCGTGTCCGCCGACCAGCTGTGGGCCCGCGCCCACGAGATCGCGACAGCGATCGCGGCCAAGCCACCGACGGCGACCCAGGGCACCGTGAAGGCGATCTGGGAATCACTGGACAAGCCCTACCGCGCGGCGATGGAGCAGAACCTGATCTACACGAGGCTGGGAAATCCGCTCGGACAGGCCGAACTCGCCGCCCGCTCCCCCGGCAACAGGTCCACGCCGAGGCTGCGCTGATGGCCACACATCCGCTCAGTCGGCGCATCGGCGATGTGCTGAACCTGCGGCCAGAAGGTCCCGCCGTCGAGTTCGACGCTCAATGGCTGACATGGGGCGAAGTTGCCGCGTTGGCTGGCCGTGTCGAAGCGCTCGATGTTGCGGGCCGCCAGGTCGGAATCCTGTTGCGCAACAAACCGGCCCACGTCGCGGCGTTCCTCGGAGTGCTGATCGGCGGCGGGACGGTCGTCGTCATCAACCCGTCGCGCGGCGACGACCGCATCAGGGCCGACATCGAATCACTTCGCCTACCGTTGGTCATCGGCACCGGCGACGATCTGACCTCCCTGGTGACACCGACGGCGTACACCACGACCGCGGCGATCTCCACCCTCACCCAGCCGCCCGCCGTGACTGCCGCGCGCGAGCCAACTGGGAAGGCCGGCCGTGCCGGGGTCGCGGTGCGGATGCTGACCAGTGGTACGACGGGTCCGCCCAAGCGCATCGACCTCACCTACGACATGCTGGCCCGCAGCGTGATCGGCACCGACTTCGACTCCACGCCGGCACCGACGGAACCTCGACGTGGCGTCGCTATCGTCAACGCCCCGCTGGTGCACATCGGCGGTGTGTTCCGCGTACTCCAATGTGTCTGCGAAGCACGGTCTTTTGCACTGCTGGATCGCTTCGAGCTCGACCGGTGGGCGGATGCGGTGCGCAGGCACCGTCCGCAGGCGGTCTCATTGGTTCCCGCGGCGCTGCGCACCGTCCTGCATTCCGGCCTGACCCGCGACGATCTGCAGAGCATCCGCGCCGTCACCTCGGGCACCGCGCCGCTCTCCGCCGAGGATGCCGACGCCTTCACCGACAAGTTCGGCATACCGGTGCTGACGTCCTACGCCGCAACGGAGTTCGGCGGCGGCGTCGCAGGCTGGTCGCTACGTGATTACGAGAAGTACTGGGAAGCCAAACGAGGCAGCGTGGGCAGGGCCACGCTCGGCGCGCACCTGCGGGTCGTCGATGACGATGGCACACCCGTCGCCGACAACGAACCGGGGCTACTCGAGGTGAGGCCCGGTCAGCTCGGGCCGACCGGAGACTGGATGCGGACCACCGACGTGGCACGCATCGACGCGGACGGGTTTCTTTGGATCCTCGGCCGCGCCGATCAGGCGATCATCCGCGGCGGCTTCAAGGTAATGCCCGACGACGTGCGCACGGCTTTGGAGAGTCATCCCGCCGTGCAGGGTGCGGCAGTGGTCGGCCGACCTGATCAGCGGCTCGGCGAGACACCGGTGGCGATGGTCGAGCTGCGCGAAGCCGTCGAGGTCGCAACGCTGCTCGACCACCTCCGAACACGGTTGGCGCGCTATGAGATTCCCACCGATATCGCGATCGTCGATCAGATCCCCAGAACACCGTCCGGTAAAGCCGACCTGACCGCCGTCCGCGGGCACTTCACCTCCGTCGAACATGCCTGACGCCACCGTCGCCGACGTATTGCGCGAGCAGGTGCGCAGGCGCGGCGACCATCCGCTCCTGGTGTGCGACAGCGAGCGCCTCAACTACGCCGAAGCTGACCGCCGCTCGGCCGAGCTGGCCTGCGGACTCCTTGGCCTCGGTGCAGGCAAAGGCACTCACGTCGGCGTGCTTTACCCGAACGGCGCCGAGTGGATAGTGGCGATGCTGGCTGCGGCGCGTATCGGCGCGGTGGTCGTTCCGGTCTCGACGTTCGCGACCGCCCCCGAGATGGCGGCCCAACTCGCACACGCCGACGTCGAGATCCTGCTTGCGGCGGAGTCGTACCGCGGCAACAACTATCGCCAACGGCTGGCCCAGATCGACCACACGCGGCTCCCGCTGCTGCGTCACGTTCTCATCGAGAGTGCGCCGCGTGATGTCGCCGACGAATCGCTGCTAAAGGCAATGGAGGCCGACGTCGACGCCTCGGATGTGCTGGCGATCATCTACACGTCGGGTTCCACCAGCGCCCCCAAAGGTGTCATGCACACGCATGCGTCGCTCCTCGACCACCAGCACGTGCTCAACGACATCCGCGGCCTCACCGCAGAGGACAAGCTGTTTTGCAACTCACCGTTCTTCTGGGTGGGTGGGATCGCGTTCTCGATCTTGGCGTGCATGCTCGCCGGCGCCACGCTCGTATGCTCCAATGCCGTTGACCCTGGCGAGACACTCGACCTCCTGGAGTCCGAAAAGCCGACGATGACCAATGGTTTCGTGGGGGGCATCGCGGCGCTGGCCCGTCACCCCAGCCTGGCGCAGCGCGATCTGTCGTCGATGCGCCGCGGAAATCTGTATCCGATCATGGCACCGGATGTGCGACCAGCGGACCCAGAGCTGCGACACACCATGCTGGGTATGACCGAGACCGGCAGCGTCATCACGATCAGCGCCGATGAAACCGACCAGCCCGAGCATCGCCGCGGATCGTTCGGCAAGCCGGCGCCGGGCTTCGACACCGCGATCATCGACTCCGACACCGGCGACCGTGTCGAGCAGGGGCAGGTCGGCGAACTGTGCGTCCGTGGACCGTTTCTGATGCAGCGGTATTACAAGCGCACCCGTGAGGAATGCTTCGACTCTGACGGCTGGTTTCACACCGGCGATCTCGTACGTACAGATGCCGACGGCTTTGTCTACTTCATCGGCAGGCGCGGCGCGATGATCAAGACCGCGGGCGCCAACGTCGCACCGGCGGAGGTGGAGAAAGCGATCGCCAAGGTCACCGGCTTGGTGGCACACGTCGTGGGGTTGCCCGATCCCGATCGCGGGCAGGTGGTGGCCGCCGTGATCACGCTCGACGAAGGCGCCGAGTTCGACGAGGGCACGCTGCGGGAACGGCTCAAGGCAGAGCTGTCCGCGTACAAGATTCCGCGGCGGTTTGCCGCGGTGCCCGGTTCTGACATCCCTCTGATGTCCAGCGGAAAGATTGACATGCCGCGTCTGACAAAGGTTTTCGATGCCTGACACGATCGACGAATTGGTACGGCTGCACGCTATACATCAGGCCGACAAACCGATGGTGATCGACACCGAGGGCCGGGTCACCTATTCCGAACTGGACGTCGTGACCCGTGACCTGGCGGCGGCCTTCGTGTCTGCGGGTGTCGGCAAGGGCACTCGAATCGGTCTGATCATGCCCAACTGCGTGCAGTGGGTGCAGATCGCGATTGCGCTCACCCGCATGGGTGCGATCCTGGTTCCGCTGAGCACACTGCTGCAGCCACCCGAGCTCGTCGCCCAGTTGCGCGTCGCGTCGGTGCAGCACCTCATCGCCGTGAAGGAGTTCCGCGGTCACCGCTACCTCGATGAGGTGGCGCGGGAGCGGCCGAATCTTCCTGCGCTGCGCGAGGTGTGGGATGCCGATGATCTGCCGCAGGGCACTGCCGATTCACGCATCGACGCGATAACCGCTATCGTCACCCCGAGCGACACCCTGGCGATCATGTTCACGTCGGGCAGCAGCGGCCCGCCGAAAGGCGTGATCCACTCACACGGCAACGCGCTGGGTGCGGTGCGATCGGGCCTGGCCGCCCGCTGTATCGACGCCGACACCAGGCTGTACCTTCCGATGCCGTTCTTCTGGGTCGGCGGATTCGGCAGTGGTGTGCTGTCGGCGCTGCTGGCCGGCGCCACCCTGGTCACCGAGCAGATCCCCCGACCAGATACGACACTGCAGCTGATCGAGCGCGAACGGGTCACCCTGTTCCGCGGCTGGCCGGACCAAGCCGCGGCGCTGGCACGCCAAACCGATTCGGTGACAGCCGATCTGTCCTCGCTGCGGCCCGGCAGCCTCGAGGCGTTGCTACCCGCCGATCAGCGCGCCGAACCCGGCGCCAGGGCGAAGCTGTTCGGGATGACCGAATCGTTCGGGCCCTACTGCGGCTATCCCGCCGACACCGACATGCCGCGATCGGCACGGGGCAGCTGCGGAAAACCGTTCGACGGTATGGAGGTTCGGATCGTCGACCCCGACGACGGCACGCCCGTCGCTCGCGGCACGATCGGGATGATCCAGCTCCGCGGACCCCACATGATGCGTGGCATCTGCCGACGCGGCCACGATGATCTGTTCACCGCCGACGGCTTCTACCCCACCGGCGATCTCGGCCACCTCGACGACGACGGCTTCATGTTCTACCACGGTCGCTCCGACGACATGTTCAAGGTCAGCGGCGCGACGGTGTACCCCAGCGAAGTCGAGGATGCGCTGCGCGCGATCGACGGCGTCGGTGGAGCGTTCGTCACCGAGGTGGACGGAGCCGTCGGCGCGGTCGTGATTTCCCAACTGGGTGTCGACGAACTTCGTGACGCGGCGCGCCAACAGCTCAGCGCCTTCAAGGTTCCGACGGTATGGCTCGCCGTCGACAGCGACGACACGGTGCCACGTAAAGCAACGGGCAAGGTCGATGTGCCCCGACTGCGCGAGCTACTGCGCGGGGCTACTGAACCACACCCCGCTCGGTGAGGTGCTCGATCAGCGGCTGAGCTCCCGCCGCCAGATGCTCGGACATCGCTGTGCGGGCGAGGTTTTCATCGCGCTTCTCCAACGCCGCCAACAGCCGACGATGGTGCTCGTTCGACTTCTCCGGCCAGCCCGCGATGATCGGGAACACTGACTCGGGCGCGTAGCGGGTGATCTGCGACATCAGCTGGGCGAGTTTCGGTGAATCCGAGGCGACGTTGATCGCGCGATGAAACTCGTGGTTCAGCCGCACCGCGCGTTCGTCGTCTTCGGCGGCGTACGCGTCTTCCAGGTCGGACTGGATCTGCTGTAGTTCGCGCAGTTGGTCGTCGGTGATGTTCGCCGCGGCGCGCGCGGCGAGTTCACCGCCAATGTAGGCCTGCACATCGGACACGTCGGTGAGGTCGCGGCCGGTCACCGGCAGCACCACGAAGCCACGGTGCGGCTGCTGAGCCAACAGCCCTTCGGCCTTCAGCTCGAAAAGTGCCTCGCGCACCGGGGTGACACTGACGCCGAGATCAGCCGCGAGCTGGTCCAACCGCACGTAAGTGCCTGCGGCATAGGTGCCGTCGAAGATCCGCTTACGCACGATGCGCGCGACGTCTTCGGCCAGCTGGGTCCTCGCCAGCGTCTGGGGAATCTCGGGGACGGACACGGATCAGATCCGGTAGTCGGCGAGCAGACGCTTGCTGATGATGTTCTTCTGGATCTCGCTGGTGCCCTCGCCGATCAACAGGAACGGTGCGTCGCGCATCAGGCGCTCGATCTCGTACTCCTTGGAGTAGCCATAGCCGCCGTGGATCCTGAAGCTCTGCTGGGTCACTTCCGAGCAGAACTCGCTCGCAAGGTATTTCGCCATTCCCGCCGCGACGTCGTTGCGTTCGCCGGAATCTTTCAGCCGGGCGGCGTTGACCATCATCAGATGTGCCGCCTCGACTTTGGTCGCCATCTCCGCCAACTGGAAGGCGATCGCCTGGTGTTCTGCGATCGGTTTCCCGAACGTCTGCCGCTGCTGCGCGTACTTCACGGCGAGCTCGAAGGCGCGGATACCCACTCCGCAAGCCCTGGCCGACACGTTGACACGGCCGACCTCGATCCCGTCCATCATCTGGAAGAAGCCCTGGCCAGGCGCCTCACCGAGGACGTCGCCGGCCTGTGCGACGTACCCGTCGAAGATCAGCTCCGTGGTGTCGATTCCCTTGTAGCCGAGCTTGTCGATCTTCCCGGGGATCGTCAGCCCCGGCGCGACTTCACCGAAGCCCGTAGGCTTTTCGATCAGAAACGCAGTCAGGTTGCGGTGCGGTTTGTCGGCACCCTCGTCGGTGCGGACCAGCGTCGCGACCAGAGTCGAGCTACCACCGTTGGTGAGCCACATCTTCTGACCGTCGATCGTGTACGTACCGTCGTCGTTGCGTTTACCCCGGGTGCGGATCGCCGCGACGTCGGAACCGAGTTCGGGTTCGGACATCGAGAACGCGCCGCGCGTCTCGCCGGTTGCCATCCGCGGCAGGTAGTGCTGCTTCTGCGCATCGGTGCCGTGCTGGCGGATCATGTACGCCACGATGAAGTGGGTGTTGATGACGCCGGAGACGCTCATCCAGCCACGGGCGAGTTCCTCCACGCACAACGCGTACGTCAGCAGCGACTCTCCGAGGCCGCCGTACTCCTCGGGAATCATCAACCCGAACAGACCCATCTCCCGCATCTGGTCGACGATGGCCTGCGGGTAGGTGTCCGCATGCTCGAGTTCCTGGGCGGCCGGAATGATCTCCTTGTCGACGAATTGCCGTACGTTGGCGACGATCTCGGTCTGGAACTCGGTCAGACCGAGCGTCTGGGCGATCTTCGTCATGCGCTGCCCACCCTCTCGAACACCGCGGCCAAGCCCTGCCCGCCGCCGATGCACATCGTTTCCAATCCATACCGCGCGCCGCGGCGGTTCATCTCACGTGCGAGCGTCGCCAGCATTCGCCCACCCGTCGCACCGACCGGGTGGCCCAGCGAGATTCCTGAACCGTGCACGTTGGTCCGGTCGTGGTCGGCGGCGGTGAACTCCCACGCGCGCATGCACGCCAACGCCTGCGCCGCGAACGCCTCATTGAGTTCGATGAGGTCGATGTCGCGCAGCGACAGTCCCGACTTGGCGAGTGCCGCTTCGGTCGCGGGTACGGGCCCAATGCCCATGATGCTGGGCGCCACGCCCGCCGATCCCCACGACACCAGCCGAACCAGCGGTGTGAGGCCGAGCTCGGCGGCCTTCTCGGGGGTGGTCACGATGCACATGGATGCGGCGTCGTTCTGCCCGCTGGCGTTGCCCGCTGTGACGGTCGCCTCGGGGTCGCTTTTCAGCAGAACGGGTTTCAGCTTCGCCAGCGATTCCACGGTGGTGTCGGCGCGGGGATGTTCGTCGGTGTCGATCAGTTCGTCACCCTGACGGGTGGAAACGGTGACGGGGATGATCTCCTCGGCGAGGATGCCGTCCTTCTGCGCGGCGACCGCCCGCTGATGCGACGTCACAGCCAACTCGTCCTGTTCCTGTCTGGAGATGGAGTACTGCTTGCGCAGGTTCTCCGCGGTCTCCAGCATGCCGCCGGGCACTGGGTAGTGCTTGCCGCCCGCGGTGGTGCGCCCGCGGGCCAGCGCGTCGTGCACCTGCACTCCGGACCGGGCTCCGCCCCAACGCATGTCGGTCGAGTAGAAGGTGACGTTGCTCATGCTCTCGGCACCGCCCGCGACGACGAGGTCGTTGTCACCGTTGGCGACCTGGAGGCACGCCTGGATCACCGCCTGCAGTCCCGAGCCGCATCTGCGGTCGACCTGCATACCGGGCACGGTCACCGGCAGACCGGAATCAAGTGCGACGACGCGTCCTATCGCGGGTGCCTCGCTACTCGGATAGCAGTGCCCGAGAATGACGTCTTGTACTGCGGCGGGCTCGATTCCGGTGCGTTCGAGCAGCCCGGTGAGCGCCGCGACCCCGAGGTCAACGGCGGTCAGCGATTTGAACATGCCGCCGTAACGGCCGATCGGTGTGCGTACCGGTTCACAGATCACGGCCTCGCGACTCATACGTGCCTTCCCCCGGTCACCTCGAGAACGGTGCCGGTCATGTACGACGAAAGATCGCTGGCGAGGAACAACGCAACCTTGGCGACCTCGGCGGGTTCGCCGGCGCGGCCCATCGGCACCTCCGCCAGCTTCTGGTCCCAAATATGTTGTGGCATAGCCTCGGTCATTGCGGATCTGATGAGACCCGGTTGGATCGCGTTGACCCGCACTCCGAGATGGGCCAGTTCCTTGCCCGCGGCCTTCGTCATACCGACGATGCCCGCCTTGGCCGCCGAGTAGTTGGTCTGCCCGATCAAGCCGACCTTGCCCGAGATCGACGACATGTTGACGATCGCGCCGCGCTTGTTCTCGCGCATGATCGCCGCGGCGGCTTTCATTCCGTTCCAGGTGCCTTTCAGATGCACGTCGATGACCTGATCGAATTGCTCCTCGGTCATCTTGCGAAGCGTTGCGTCGCGGGTGATTCCGGCGTTGTTGACCATGATGTCGAGTCCGCCGAATTCGACGGCGGCGGCGACAAGCGCATCCACCTCATCCGACTTCGTCACATCGCAACGGACGGCGAGCGCATGCTGCTCTCCCCCGAGTTGTTCCGCCGCGGCCTCGGTGGCGCCGAGGTCCAGATCACCGAGCACGACGCGCGCGCCCTCGGCGATGAACTGCTCCGCGATCGCGTACCCGAGGCCCTGCGCGCCTCCAGTGACGACGGCGGTCTGACCGGTCAGCAACGACACCTGATCACCCCTCTTAGCTGGTCGGGCCCTAAACGGGGCCCCGTCAGAGGGACATCATATTTCATATATGATTTCCCCGGCTACCACACTCCCCGCCGAAGAGGAGCATCGATGACGACGTCCGAAGTCAGCGACGAGGACTTTCAGGAGATCCTGGCGCAGACACGCACCTTCGTCCGCACCGCGGTCGTCCCGCGCGAACAGGAAATCCTTGCCGGCGACTGCGTACCCGACGATCTGCGCGACCAAGCCAAGAAGATGGGCCTGTTCGGCTACGCGATCCCCCAGGAATGGGGCGGGCTCGGACTGAACCTCGCGCAGGACGTCGAGCTGGCCATGGAATTGGGCTACACCTCGCTGGCGCTGCGATCGATGTTCGGCACCAACAACGGCATCGCCGGACAGGTTCTCGTCGGGTTCGGGACCGATGAGCAGAAAGCGCAGTGGCTCGAGCCAATGGCCACCGGCGAGGTCGTCGCCTCCTTCGCGCTGACCGAACCGGGCGCCGGGTCGAATCCGTCCGGACTTCGGACGAAGGCCGTTCGCGACGGAGACGACTGGATCATCAACGGCCAGAAGCGCTTCATCACCAACGCCCCGACGGCGAACCTCTTCATCGTGTTCGCGCGCACCCGCCCCGCGGACGACGACGGCGCGGGCATCGCGGTGTTCCTGGTGCCTGCCGACGCGGCCGGTGTGGTGGTCGGCGCCAAGGACGCCAAGATGGGCCAGGAGGGTGCGTGGACGTCCGACGTCAGCTTCGACGACGTGCGCGTGCCAGCCTCGGCGCTCATCGGCGGCAGCGAGGACATCGGATACCGGGCCGCGATGATCTCGTTGGCGCGCGGCCGCGTCCACATCGCCGCGCTTGCCGTCGGCACCGCGCAGCGCGCGCTCGACGAATCGGTCGCCTATGCGGCGACAGCCACCCAGGGCGGCACACCGATCGGCAACTTCCAGCTCGTGCAGGCGATGATCGCCGATCAACAAACCGGAGTGCTGGCCGGACGGGCCCTGGTGCGCGACACCGCGCGGGCGTGGGTCAGCGGAGAAGATCAGCGGATCGCACCATCCGCGGCGAAACTGTTCTGCACCGAAATGGTCGGCCAGGTAGCCGATCTCGCGGTTCAGGTCCACGGCGGCAGCGGCTACATGCGCGAAGTGCCCGTCGAACGCATCTATCGCGACGTCCGTCTGCTACGACTCTACGAAGGCACCAGCGAGATCCAGCGACTCATCATCGGGGCGAACCTCGTCAAAACGGCACAAAGGGAGAGCAAATGAGCGGTCGTCTCACCGGCAGAGTGGCATTCATCACCGGAGCGGCGCGAGGCCAGGGCCGCGCACATGCGATCCGCATGGCCGACGAAGGTGCCGACATCATCGCCGTCGACGTCGCGGGTGCGCTGCCTCCATCTGTGCCGTACCCCGCGGCCACACCGGAGGACCTCGCCGAAACGACGCGACTCGTCGAAGCCACCGGACGGCGGATCCTGTCCTACGCCGTCGACACCCGCGACCACGAAGGCCTGCGCAAGGTCGTCGACGAGGGTGTCGCCGAACTGGGCCGTCTCGACGTCATCGTCGCCAACGCGGGGATCACAGCCCCGCATGCCTGGAACGAGATCACCCCTGACGAATGGCGAGATGTCATCGACGTCAACCTCACCGGCACCTGGAACACGGTGATGGCCGGAGCCCAGCACATCGTCGACGGCGGCCGCGGCGGATCGATCATCCTGATCAGCTCCGCGGCCGGAGTCAAGTTCCAGCCCTTCATGATTCACTACACGGCGAGCAAGCACGCCGTCACGGGAATGGCACGGGCATTCGCTGCCGAACTCGGCACGCACTCGATCCGTGTCAACAGCGTGCACCCCGGCCCCGTCGTCACCGAGATGGGTTCGCCAGAGATGGTCGAGGCGATCGCCAAGGCCGCCGAGATCGTCGGCAACAACGCACTGCTGAACGTGCTTACGCCGTTCCTGCCGGCCTGGGTCGCCCAGCCCGAGGACATTGCCGACGCCGTCTGCTGGCTGGCCAGCGACGAGTCCAAAATGGTGACGGCGCAGGCGATATCGGTCGACCAGGGCTCAACGCAGTTCTGAAGCCTCGCGAGGTTTATGCCAGGAAGCGGACGATCGATTCCGCCACGGCGGCAGGCTTCTCCGAGCCCTCGATCTCCACTGTCGTCGTCATCGTCGCCTGTGCCCCGCCGTCGAGCTGATCGACCTTCGTGAGCTCGGCGCGCGCACGGATCTTGGCGCCCACCTTGACCGGCGTGATGAAGCGAACCTTGTTGTAGCCGTAGTTGATTGCCATCGTGATGTTCTCGACGGTGTACAGCTGGTGCGAGAAGTGCGGAATCAGTGACAGCGTCAGCAATCCGTGCGCGATCGTTCCGCCGAACGGGCCATCGGCCGCACGTTCGGGGTTGACGTGGATCCACTGATGGTCGTCGGTGGCGTCGGCGAAGGTGTTGACACGATCCTGCGTGACCTCGAGCCACTCCGTCGGACCGAGCTGGCTGCCTTGCGCCGCGACCAACTCATCGAGCCCACTAAAGGTTTTCACTGTCGCTCCTCTTAGAAGATCACTGTGCGATTGCCGTATTGGATGGTCCCGTCCTCACAGTGCCACAACACCGCAGGTGACAATACGAGGCCTTCCACATCCGAACCCAGCCGCACCAGGTCCTGAACGTCTACGGGCAAGGGGAAGTGCCTGTCAGGCTGATTCTTCGGATTCCCAAAAGCCGCCCGCCGGTCGATCCAGGACAGTGAGCGAGGGCGATAGCACCTGCTGCACCCGATTTCCGCCGCCTCGGCGCGCTTCACGCATGGCCGTATTGGCCACATCGAGCAACTCATCGAGGACGTCGTACGGCGGATGACCCGCCAGCGGGCTCAGCGGAGTGCTCACCACGCCGATGCTGGCGGTCAGCCGACTGGGCGACGTCGCCACCGTAGCCCGCACACGCTCCGCGAACGGGGAAGGATCGTCGTCGGTGAGTATGTCGGCGATATAGAACTCGGCATCCGCCACGTGAGCGAGCACCGCGACGCGGCGGACCGTTTCGCGCAACTGCTGGCCGACGGCCACTCGCGCCCGGTTCGCCGCACCCACACCGGCCATATCCTGCAGGAGCGAGAAGCTGTCGAGATTCACCACGGCCACCGCCAGGAATCTGTCATCGCCGCGGGCTCGCGAACTCATGAGCGTCGCGACCTTCTCGGCGAATGCATCTCGGGTGAGCAGGCTGGTCAGCGGCTCGACGTCGTCCTCGAGAAGTCCCTCGTTGCTGATCGACCGCAACAGCGTCCGGCACGCAAACACCCCGAACACGTTGACTCCGACGATAAGAAGTACGCCACAGATAGCCAGCACGACATCGGTCGCAGCCAGCCGCGCTCCCAGAATGACGATTGTCGCGGTGGCGACCACCCACATGAACACCAGCAGGCGAATCGAATGGAACAGCGAGATGAAACCGCCCAGGACGGCAAACGCGGTTGATCCCAGCAGACCGACCAAGGGATCGGTCTGCACCAAGCTGGCAGCCGCGATGCAGATGGCACCGGTAACGACGCACGTTTCCGACGCGACCCGTGAGGGCCAACAATTTCTCAACCACACCGCGGCCATCACGAGGCAGCACACCGCGACGCCACTGGCCACTGCCCGGCCCAATAATCCAGAGGGGCCGACGGGACTCATCATCAGAAGCGAGGGAATAGCGCCGCCCGCGATAATCACGACGGCGATCACTCGACACGTTCTTGCTTGCGCACCCCGCGCCGCTAGAAACGCTGTGAGCCAGTAGTAGTGATCGCGGCTGCGTTCTTTGCGCCCGCCTGTGGTCAGCACCGGTCACCCCTCATGGATGACACCCGGGACCACGGCATTGGCCAATGTTAACGCCTCGCGAACAGTCGTGAGGGTCGTAGCTGACGAAGATTACGTGCACCTCACGACCATCCTGAGTTGGCGCAAATTCGCCGCGTTGCCTGGTTTGGTTCGGCCCGGGGAAAGAGCCACTCCAGCAAGGGGAAACAGCCGCGTTCCGCCGCTTGCTAGATGTGCGCACAGACACTGATTGCATCAATGCGTTAACCGTCCGCTACGCAAGATGATCGCCGTCAAAATTGCCCCGATGAGAAACAGCACACTCGCGATGTGAAAAGCCACGGTATAGCCGTGGATCGCGCCCGCCGCCGCGACAGCGGGTGTCGGCGGTTGGTGGTGGTGAATGTAGCGGTCCAGCACTGTCGTGAAGATCGTCGACAACGCCGCAGTGCCGACCGTTCCGCCGATCTGCTGACTGGTGTTGACCATGGCCGACGCGACACCGGCGTCCTCCGTGGCGACTCCGCTCGTCGCGGTGGCCACCGCCGGCGAGAACGCCATGCCCATGCCGAGACCCAGCAGGATAATCGGGCCGAGAATCTCGCGGGTATAGGTCGCATCGACACCGAGCCGGCCGAGCCACGCCATACCTGCTGCCGCCACGACCATGCCGGTCGGGATGATCGGCCGTGGCCCCACGCGGCGCATCAACACAGTGTTCGCCAAAGCGGCGGCCAGGCCGATGCCGGCGGCCATCGGCAGGAACGCCACGCCGGTGGCAAGCGGGCTGTAGAGCAGATCGCGCTGCATGAAGTACGTGAGAAACAGGAACGCCGCGAACATCGCGCAGAAGGTGACGGCAATGGTCAGGTAAGCGCCACCGCGGTTGCGATCGGCGACGATCTGAAGAGGTAATAGCGGCGCTTGTACCCGCATTTCGACGACGACGAACGCCAGGATCAGAACCGCTGACGCGGCGAGCATTGCGACGGTCAGCGGCGCGGTCCAACCGTCCGTTTCGGCAGTTGACAATCCGTAGACCAGACAGAACAGGCCTCCGCTCGCGCATATCGCACCGGGCCAGTCGAGCCCGACCCGGCGCTGTCGCGGCGCGGCTCTCACGACGAAGAACGCACCGATCGCAGCGGGTAGCGCCAATGCGATGTTGATGTACAGGCACCACCGCCAGGACAGCCATTCCGTCACCGCACCGCCGAGCAGCAATCCGACGACGGCGCCGCTGGCCGCGATCGCCGAGAACACGGCGAATGCCCTTGCGCGATCCTCAGGTTCGGTAAACGTGATGTTCAGGGTGGACAGCGCCGCCGGGGCGAGAATCGCGGCGAACACGCCTTGGCCCGCTCGCGCGGCGATCAGGATCGCAAACCCACCGGCGGCACCACCCGCAGCCGACGCCGCCGCGAATCCGAGCAGTCCGATGATCAGCGTCCGGCGAACACCCACGCGGTCGGACAATCGGCCCCCGAGTAGCAGCAGGCTGCCGAAGGCCAGCGAGTAGGCCGTGATCACCCACTGCCGGCTCGCGATATCGAACCCGAGATCGTCCTGAGCAGACGGCAGAGCGATGTTCACGATGGTGATGTCCAGGACGACCATGAGCTGCGCCGCCCCGATGACGCCAAGAACCGACCACCTCCGAGTGGGTACCGAAGCTGCTGCCGGCTCCGACCCGCGTCGTGGCGGCCGCCATTCATCGGGACGACCGGAAAGTCGATGAGTCATGTTCTCCCTGTCGGCTGGCGGCGCAGAACGCCCGCGTCCGCGCTCATCCGACGACTGAGCTCGTGTCCCCTTGAGTGCCCGCACGCCGCAGCCGGGCAGGCCGCAGCCTACGGGCAATCAGGAGTCGACATAGTTGATTCGGAAACTATTAGGCGGCCGGTGCAAGCACCACCGCCGAATTGTGTCCGCCCATGCCCAACGACGTTTTCAACGTGAGCGCACCGGGTTTCAGCGGTGTAGGGCCGTCCAGCAGCCGCGGATGACCTGGAGCCACCGTCGGCGGTGCGGGCACGGTCCCGTGGTCGTAACCGAGTGCGGCCGCTGCGAGTTCCACGGCTGCCGCGGCTCCCTGGCAGTGCCCGACCATCTGCTTGATCGAGTAGATGCCCGGTGCGCCACTCAGGATCTCATCGACAATCCCGGCCTCCGCGGTATCGCATTGCTGGGTGCCTGGTCCGTGAGCGTTGAGATAGGAGATCTCGTCGGTGGAGGTGTTCGCCGCACTCAAGGCGTTCCGGACGCACGCGTCGACATAGGTGCGCCCGGGGTCGACTGATGTGAGGTGGTGAGCGTCATGTGTCATGTCGCCACCGAGCATCTGGACGTAGGGCCGCTCGGCACTTCGTGACAAAACGAACGCGACGGCCGCTTCGCCCGCCGGGAACCCCCGACTGCCTTCTTGGAACGGGCGGCACGCGTCCAGTGGTTCGACGTCGACCACGCCGACACCGAGGCGCACGAAATGCTCGACGTTTTCCGGTGTCAGCGACAAATCCGTCGATACGAACACCACGTCGTCGACGAAGCCGCTGTCGAGCCACATCTTCGCGGTGATCAGCCCCGCGTTGCCCGACGAGCACATCGCCGAGACGTTCATCGCGGGCCCGTGGAAGTCGTATTCCTGCATCAACATCGACACCGGCGTCGACGGCATCAGGGTCAGGTAGTCACGAATCCTGCGGTGCGCCGCATCCTTGAGATAGAAATCGCGCCAGCCCTCGACCTCTGAAATCACCACGGCGTGCAGGAGGCCAACCCTGCGGCCTGGCACCCAGCCCCGCTCGGCTGCGTCGGTCAGGGCTTCGCGGGCGGCGCCACGCATCGCGCGCGAGAACCTGCTGAGCCCATCGAGTGGATTTCCCTCATCGGAAACCTGCGCGACCCAGGCATCCTCATCACCCCGCGAACCAAACCCACCAACCAGTTTTGCGGCAGGCTTGCCGCTCAGCAGGCCGTTCCACAGCGGCTCGGTGCCCCAGCCGTACCCCGTGACTGCACCGATTCCGGTAATGGTCATCGGTCCTACCATGATTTGTCGCCTTTCTGTTTGGACATTGCTGAGAAAGTTCCCTTTCAATTAACGCTTATTCAGCCGGAGTTGACCAGGCAAAATGTCACAGGTGGGACAGTTGGACCAGTGAGGACGCATGGGGTTAAGCTGCGTGAACCGCCAGCTAACTTTGAAGTGAGGGCCGTGGATGGCGCCCGGGGCTGACGACGCGGGCACGAGCGACGCGTCGCCCTTACCGCTCGATCCAATCGAGGAGCGGTTCCGGCGGCTGCTGGAACACAGCCCGGACCCGATGTGTGTCCACGCCGACGGGCGCGTGGTCTATGTGAATCCCGCCGGTGTCAGGGGAATTGCGGCGCAGAGCGCCGATGACCTGGTCGGCAAGATGATCACCGACTTCGTCCACCCCGACTCCATCGCACCGATGCTGGGCCGCATCGCCTCCCTTCATCAGGAGGGTGACAGCACCCCGGCGGCCGAAGCGGTGATGCTGCGCCTGGACGGCAGCCCCGTCGACGCCGAGGTCGTTTCGGTGTTGACGAGTTGGGACGGCAAACCTGCCTACCAGGTGATCTTCCGCGACCTGACGATCGAAAAGGCCGCAGAAGCCGCCTTGCGATATCAGGCTGCGCTCGTCACTCACGCCACCGACGCAATCGTCGCGACGACGTTAGCTGGCATTGTCACCAGCTGGAATCCGGCGGCCGAAGCGATTTATGGCAGGTCGGCGGCGCATGCACTTCAGCTGCCGATCAGCGAAGCGGTCGGCGCCGACGTCGATCCGGCCGCCGTGATCGCCGACGGAGGCGTCGAGCACGCGATCCATTACTCCGCCGAAGGTACGGCGCTAATCGTTCGGGTCGCCGCGGCCGCCATGGACGACGGTTACGTCCTCGTCTGCTCGGACCAAACGGCACTGCGACGCGCCGAGCGGCGGTTCCAGACCGTCGTGGACTCACTCGTCGAAGGCGTGGTGGTGCTCGACGCGGATGGTCAGCCCGAGTGGATCAATCCCGCTGCCCGCCGCATCCTCGGCCTCCCGTTCATCGGGAAGCTGCAGAGTTACGAAAACCTCTCCAAGGCGTTCCCGTTATTCGACGTCGATGGGAACGCACTCGAGGACTGGCATCCGTTCTTTGTGAGGTCACTGACCACTGGACTCGTACCTCGACACGTGATCGTCGGCTACGACCGATCCGACGGCGAGCGACGCTGGCTTTCGGTCAGCTCCCGCCTGCTCGACCCGTCGGAAACGGGCCAGCAGGCACTCCTCGCGTCATTCACCGACATCACCGACCAGCGCGACGCCCAGCTTCAGCTCAAACACCAAGCCCACCACGATTCGCTCACCGGACTTCCGAATCGCGCGTATGCCGAGGCACAGGCGACTCGGGCACTCCAGGCCGACCCGCCGACGCTGGCCGCGGTGATGTTCATCGACCTCGACAACATCAAGACCGTCAACGATGCGTTCGGCCACTACGCGGGAGACGCCGTGATCAAGACCGCCGCGCAGCGGTTGCGATCGACGCTGCGCTCCGAAGACTTGATCGCCCGCCACGGCGGTGACGAGTTCGTCGCGCTACTTTTCGGCAACGCCGACTACGCCGCACTGGAGCGCCTTGCCGAGCGCCTGCACGCCGCACTCGCCGCGCCATTGGACGTCGCAGGCATCGCGTGCAGTCTTACGGCCAGTATCGGCGTGACTGAGGTGGCGCCCGATGATCCGCGAGATGCGGCGGAGATCCTGCGTGATGCCGACGCCGCGATGTACAAGGCGAAGGTGTACCGCGCCACCACACATTTCATGTCGCCGTGAAACACGTCGGGCACCGACCGCCTTTCCTCCACTTAACTAACTAGGTTTACTCTGTCCCTAGCGTTCTGCAGACAGGGGATCAAGCATGGACCTCACGTGGTCGTCGGCCGATGCGGCCTTTCGCGACGAAGTGCGGGAATTTCTGGACGAGAAGCTGACACCGGAACTGCGCCGGGCCGGTCGCCTCATGACCAGCGTCTACGCCGATCACGAGGCGAGCATGGAGTGGCAGCGGATCCTGCATGAACGCGGCTGGGCGGCACCCGCGTGGCCCGTCGAGCATGGCGGCTGCGACTGGACCCTGACCCAGCACTACATCTTCAGCAGGGAATCCCAGCTGGCCGGAGCGCCGTCGCTATCACCGATGGGCATCCGCATGGTCGCGCACGCCCTGGTCAAATTCGGGACAGACAAGCAGAAGGACTTCTTCCTGCCCCGGATCCTCACCGGCGAGGTGTTCTTCTGCCAGGGCTACTCCGAACCGGAAGCCGGCTCCGACCTGGCGGCCCTGTCGATGGCGGCCGTCGACGACGGCGACGACCTCGTATGCACCGGAAGCAAGATCTGGACGACGCACGCCGGTGAGGCAAACTGGATGTTCGCGTTGGTGCGGACGTCGAAAACCCAGAAGAAGCAGCAGGGCATCACCTTCGTTCTCATCGACATGACGACGCCGGGCATCCAGATTCGGCCGCTCGTCATGACCTCCGGCGAGGAGGTGCAGAACCAGGTCTTCTTCGACGAGGTCCGCGTGCCCAAGGCGAACGTGCTCGGCAAGATCGACGACGGCTGGACGGTCGCCAAGTACCTGCTGGAGTTCGAGCGCGGTGGCGGCGCGTCGTCACCGGCCTTGCAGGTGATGGCCGACGAGATCGCCTCCGTTGCCGCCGATCAGCCCGGACCCGCGGGCGGTCGCCTGCTCGATGACGCCGCGTTCGCACGCAAGCTGGCCGACGCCCGGATCCGCACCGAGGTGCTCGAGATCCTCGAATATCGGGTGCTCGCCGCCGTCGCCGAAGGCAAGAATCCGGGTGTCGCGTCGTCGATGCTCAAGGTCATCGCGACCGAGTTGAGCCAAGCGCTGACCGAACTCGCGATGGAAGCGGCCGGACCGCGCGGACGGGTTTACCAACCGCACGCGACGTGTCCCGGCGGCCCGGTGACCGAATACGAGCCGCCCACCGACGGCTACGTGAGCGGTGACGAGTGGCAGGCGGTCGCGCCATTGCGGTACTTCAACGATCGCGCCGGTTCGATCTACGCCGGCAGCAACGAGATTCAGCGCAACATCTTGGCCAAAGCGGCTCTCGGACTTTGATAGGGGTCATCCGATGGACTTCAACTTGAGCAAGGAACAGGAACTGCTGCGCGACGGGCTGAGCAAGTTCCTGTCAACCAGATACGACCTCGAGAAGAGCCGCGCCGCGGCGAAGACTGGGGCCGGCTGGCAGCCCGACATTTGGCGTGGCCTCGCCAACGAACTCGGCATCCTCGGCGCCGCGCTGCCCGAGGATGTCGGCGGGATCGGCGGCGGCCCGGTCGAGATCATGGTGATCGCCGAGGCACTCGGGCATGCGCTGGCGGTGGAGCCCTACGTGGACACCGTCGTGGTGGCGGGCGGATTGCTGCACCGTGCGGGCGGGCCCGTGGCAACGTCTCTGCTCGAGAAGATCGTCGAAGGCAACGCGGTCGTCGCGCTGGCCGCGGCGGAGGCGTCGTCGGGCGAACGCTGGCAGGACGTGTCTACGACCGCAGAGCGTGACGGCGACGGTTGGGTCCTTCGCGGGTCGAAGATCGTCGCGATGAGCGCGCCGTTGGCGACGCATCTGCTCGTGACTGCCCGAACAGATAACGGGATCTCGCTGTTCGTCGTCGATTTGGAGGGGACTCCCCCGGGTATCGAGATGCATCCGTATCGCACTGTCGACGACCGGCGCGCCGCCGACATCGTCTTCGACGGCCTGCGCCTGCCGGGCGACGCGCTGCTCGGTGAGGACGGTCAGGCCTGGCCGTCGATCGCCGCGGCACGCGACGAAGGCGCGGTGGCCGTCTGCTCGGAAGCGGTGGGCGGCATGCGAAAGGTGTTGGCCGACACCGTCGAATACGCCAAACAGCGCCACCAGTTCGGACAGCCGATCGGCAGCTTCCAGGCGCTGCAGCACCGCATGGTCGACATGTACATGGAACTCGAGCAGGCTGTCGCGGCCGTCTACCTCGCAGTCCTCAACATCGAGGCCGAGGCCGAGGTGCGCTCGCGCGCGGTATCGGCAGCAAAAGCCACGATCGGGCGCGCCGCCCGCTTCATCGGTCAGCAGGCGGTGCAGCTTCACGGCGGTATGGGAATGACGGAAGAGCTTGCGATCGGCCACTACTTCAAACGGCTGACCGCGGTGCAGTTCGAGTTCGGCTCGACGGACTATCACGTGACCCGCTACGCAGAGCTCACCCGCTCCTGACGCGCGAACGTGGGTTACCCGCACACGTTCTGCGTTGAAAGTGTGCGGGTAACCCACGTTCGGCGCCGTTTCGTAGGGTGACTGCGTGAGTTCACGCGGATGGATGTTGTTCCTCGCGATGAGCATCATCTGGGGTGTCCCCTACCTGCTGATCAAGATCGCGGTTGAGGGTGTGTCGGTTCCGGTGCTGGTGTTCACGCGGGTGGCCGTCGGCGCCGCAGTCCTGCTTCCGCTGGCGTTGTCGCGGCAGACGGTGACGATCGTGCGAAATCATTGGAAGGCACTGGCGGGTTTCGCGTTCTTCGAGATCATTGCCGCGTGGTGGCTGTTGTCGGATGCCGAACGTCACCTCACCAGCTCGATGACGGGTCTGCTGATCGCGGCGGCGCCGATCATCGCCGCCGTGCTGGACCGTCTCACCGGTGGTGAGCGGCTGGGCCCCAAACGAATCCTCGGTCTTGTCGTCGGCATCGCGGGTGTCGCGGTTCTCGCGGGGCCGCACATCGGCGGCAGTAGCTGGCCGATCGTCGAGGTGCTGCTGGTGGCGACGTGTTACGCGATCGCGCCACTGATCGCCGCGCGCCATCTGGCCGACGTCCCGGCACTCCCGATGACCGCGGTGTGTCTGGGCTTCGCAGCACTGGTGTACGCGGCGCCGGCCGCCGCGACATGGCCAGCTGAAATGCCCTCGACCCAAGTGCTTTTAGCGCTCGCCGGCCTCGCCGTCATCTGCACGGCATTGGCGTTTCTCGTGTTCTTCGCCCTGATCCGCGAGGTCGGAGCCGCACGTGCGCTGGTGTTCACCTACATCAATCCTGCGGTGGCGTTGGCCGCCGGGGTGATCGTGCTGAACGAACCGCTCACATTGTGGAACATCGGCGCATTGCTACTCATCCTGATCGGGTGCGTGCTCGCTACCCGCCGCCACGAGGCTGCCGGCGTCGCTATTGAGCCGACGCAGCCTGCGCCGCGCTGAACTAGTTTTTTCGCGCCTGGTCGACGTACGCGGTGATCGCGTCGGTCAGCGCGCGCAACTCACGACTGACGTCGACCGGATCAGGCACCGCCATCGTCGCGACCATGGCGCCCATCAACGTCGTCCACACGAGATTGCCGACCGCGTCGGCGCGCTCGGGTTCGAGTCCCTCGGCGACATATCGACCAAGATCAGTGAGAGTCGCGAAGAGATCCAGCAGGTGGCGCTGGTCGACATCTGCCCGACTCGCGCGAGTTGCGATCAGAATCTCCAGTGCCGCAATCGAAGTCGGGCTGAGGAACGCCTCTGCGACCGTATTGACGAGGAGTTCGGTCCTCGCGCGCCCCACGCGCGTGCCCAATTTCGGCTCGACGTCTCGCAGTTTCGCCAACAGCTCGCTGAAGCCGCTGTCGACGACGGCCATCAGCAGGCCGTCGCGGTCACCGAAGTGGTACTGGATCACTCCCCACGTGACACCCGCGCGTTCGGTGATGTGTTTGGCACTTGCCGCGCCGAAGCCCTCCTCGAGTACGCAGCGCACGGTCTCGTCGATGACCACCGCCCGAGTGCGGTCCGCGCGAAGCTGCTTGCCGTTGGCGGGACGACGCGGTGTGACGTTGGAGGTCATGGTCGTCCAGATATTACGGCGGCAGAGGCGAACGCCGGTGAGACAAAGCGCTGCACCATCTGTCGTTCGACGACGGCGTCGTTGACGGGCCAGTACATCAGCGCAAGCACGATACGGACGATCCACTGGGCGGCTTGAGGGTCGTCCTCGGCGAGGCCGTTGATGTCACGGGCGAACCGCGCGACGACCGGAGAGTCGGTAAACCACGATATTTCCTGCGCCTTCACCGAGGTCATCATCAGCCGCCCCAGCGGATCAGAGCGAATCTCCCTGAGCGCCACCAAAATCGCGGTGACAATTCGTTCCGAACCCGTCAGATGGTCCGAGGCTTCGCGGACCGTGTCGATGATCCGGGCGGCGACGCGGATGAGGACGGCCTCACGAATTTCGTTCTTGCCGCCGGCATGGCGGTAGATCGTGGCGCGCGAGCAGTGCACTCGCGACGCGAGCGCGTCGACGTCGAACGCGTCCAGTCCCCCGCTGGCGATCATCTCGGTGGCGGCGGCATAGATACGCTCTGCAGCCGCGGTTCGGCGGTCGTCGCCCACCAGCCAGTCCGTGCGAGCCATGGAACGGATGATCTCACGTTGAGACAAAATCGATTGTGCATCTCAGGGAACCTGCTGGTACGGACTGCGGGGTGAGACAGCCCCTACGAACCCTCGCGACCTGGCGTTTCAACTTCACGCGTCGCCGTTGACGCGGTGAACACTGCACCTTCAGCCTGGAGAAATGACGGTGCAAGACGGCCAGCTTGGGCTGGCTTTGTTCGACGATGAGTACATCCAGGATCCGTATCCCCTCTACGAGCGGATGCACGCCGACGGCCAGGTACATGCAATCGGCGACTCAGGGTTCTATGCAGTCTCCGGTTGGGATGCCGTAAACGAGGTCATCGCACGGCCGGAAGATTTCTCGTCGAATCTGACCGCAACGATGACCTACGAGAACGGGAAGGTGGGCCGGTTCGCGTTCAGTGAGCTCGGCAGCGAGTTGCAAGCGCTGGCGACGGCCGATGACCCCGCCCACGCTGCCCACCGCAAGCTGCTGCTGCCGCAACTCGCCGCGCGGCGGATCAAGTCGGTTGAAGACTATGTCGGCGAGACCGAGGCCCGACTGTGGGACGAGCACGTCCACGACGGGCGTATCGAGTGGATGTCGGCGATGGCCAACCACCTGCCGATGATGATCGTCACCCGCCTCATCGGCGTCCCCGATGTGGACACCGAGCAGCTGATGCGATGGGGTTACGCCGGCACCAAAACGGTCGAGGGTCTGGTCAGCCAGGAGGAACTCAACGAGGCGGGCGTCGCTGTCATGGAGCTCGCCGTCTACATCAACGAGCACTTTCAACGGGCCGTCGACGACCCGCCGGACAATCTGCTCGGTGATCTCGCAACCGCTCGCGCCGCAGGGGATTTGACCGATGCGACTGCACTGAACATCATGGCGACGTTGTTCAGTGCCGGCGGTGAGTCCACCGCGTCGCTGATCGGGTCCGCCGCACACGTGCTGGCTTCACGGCCCGCCATCCAGCGGGAGGTTCGCGACGACCCGGATCTATTGGGAGCGTTTCTGGAGGAAGTCCTGCGCTTCGAGCCGCCCTTCCGGGGGCACTATCGGCACGTCGTCAACGACACTGCTCTTTTGGGGGTCGACCTACCCGCCGAGTCCCGCCTGGTGCTGCTGTGGGGCGCGGCGAACCGCGACCCGTCACACCTCCCCGATGCCAACGAATTTCGCCTCGACCGGCCAGGCGGCAAGGGACACATATCATTTGGTAAGGGAGCCCACTTCTGCGTGGGTGCCGCGCTCGCACGGCTGGAGGCGAGAATCGTTATCGGCCAACTCCTTGAGCGCACCTCATGGATCGATCCGGTCAACACCGGAAAGTGGCTGCCCAGCCTGCTGGTCCGCCGGCTCGAGAGGCTCGAGCTGGCCGTGAAATAGCCCTCAGAGTTTGAAGCGGCCCGCGAACCCGCGCAACGGCAGATCAGCGCTCGTGATCAGCCCCGGTGGCGCGTCGACCACCGACGAGATCGCACTCAAGGCGGGCATTCCAGTCACCGTCATGCCGATCGAAGCGAAGCTCGCCGGATCGGACAGATCAACTCCCGGCTTCGGGAAGATCATGTGCTTGTTGTACACACAGGGATCGCCTTTGATCTGAGTGATGTAGCAGCCCTTGATATCCCAACTCGGATCCGTGTGCGGAGTCATCTGCCATTCCAGGTGCGTCTCGACCCTGGGTACGCCGTCGACGATGCCCTGGTACTTGATGTAATTCCCGCCGAGCGAACCCTTCGGCAGCACGTACCAGCCGAGATCGACGTCCTTGGTGCACGCCCCCAGCTCAAAGCTGAACTTGACCTCGTCTAGTTTGAGGTCGAAGCAGTCCGCCATCATGAGGACGCTGTCCGCGAACACGCGGGTGTACTTCTCCAGCTTGGCTGGGATGCTCGGATCGTCCACGGGCAGGCCGTAACCGACCTCGATCCAGGTGTCCTTCGAGTGATGACACGAGACGTCGACGGACTCGATGGTGGTGACGTTCTCGATCTCGGCGACGTCGGCCGAGCACACGACTCCGAGGATCTGGTTCAGACCCGGATTCATCCCCGTGCCGTAGAAGGTGGATCCACCTTTCTCGCATGCCTCCCGGAGCAGCTGTGAGACAGGCTTTCCCGAGGGATGTGGATGGTTCGTGTCGCGATGCCAGCCGGTGATCCAGTCCGCGGTGGTGACGATGTTGATGCCTGCCTCGAGGACCCTGACGTAGAGATCCTCGTCGGGGAACACCCCGTGGAAGGTCAGCACGTCGGGCTTGGCGGCGATGATCTCCTCGATCGAGCCGGTCGCCGTCACCCCGTTGGGTGCCAGTCCTACAAGCTCGCCGGCGTCTTTACCGACCTTTTCCGGTGAATAGCAGTGCACACCGATCAGTTCCAGATCTGGCCGGTCGGCGATTCGCTTGATCATCTCGCTGCCGACGTTGCCCGTCGCGACCTGGAACACGCGGATTGCGCTCAATTCTTCTGCCCTCTCTCGGAAGCGGATTGGAGTTCGGCGGCGCTGCCGCCGAGGCCGTCGGGATAGAACTTCAAGGCCCACTTACGGATTGCGGTGAACCCCTCCTGCTCGGCATTCGCCAACGCGGGCGGATCCGAGTAGCGCTGGTGCTGCCAGATGTGGATGTCCTGGGTGAACTGCCGGATCACTTCGTCACCGAATTCGCGGGCCTTCAACTCAGTCCGTTCGTCGTCACGGCCCGGCGTCCGTCCGATGTACACCATGAAGCGAACGTCAGATGTGCGGTCGTCGACCGGTGTGACCGCGGAAATAGTCCGATTATCAATCATCCCAAAGCTTTTCGTCACCGCGATACCTAGACCGCCGTTGATGGCCTCGACCCTGCTCTTGACGTCCTCGATGCTCTGCCGGTCGTCGCCTTCAAACGTGATCGTGAAATCGACGTAGGAGACGTCGCCGTCGAAGTCGTGCCGGGTGAACACGGGCACGATTGGCGTCTGGTGGACGAACTTGAAGTGGGCGAAGTCGACGCCGTTCTCGAGGACGTACTGCGGGTGCAGCTCCAGCGCTTCGCGGTAGAGCCGCTGCTGCGGGTAGTAGTCGGCGGCGCTGCTGCCGTCGCCGAAACTCGCGAAGATGTCCGGCGCATCAAAATACGGATCGCGCCGTTCGATGTCGTGCCAGATGTACACGGACTCGTTGCGCTCGACGGTCGGATATGTGCGGATGCGCCTGCCCCGGTTCGGCCGGTCCTGATACGGAATGCACACGTTGCGGCCCTCGTGGTTCCACTGCCATCCGTGGAACGGGCATTGGATGACCTCGCCCTGGACATGACCACCGTGACCGAGGTGTGCGCCGAGATGCTCGCAGTACGCATCCATCACGGTGAGCTGACCGGACTCGGCCCGCCACGCGACCATCTCGGTCCCGAAGTACGTCATCCGGTGTACGTCGCCGATCTTGATCTCGTCAGACCACGCAACTTGGAACCAGCCGGTCGGCTTCATCGACAGGGGTGGCTTGGCCATTCGAAAATCATAAAACACTCAATGTAAAAATGCGACGGCGTCTGTCTGCCGCTCAGCGCGGTTTAATGGGCCGTGCCCAATCGAGTGCAGACCCTTCTCGGCGTCGACTACCCCGTCGTCCAGGCGCCGATGACGTACATCGCGCGTGCGGAACTGGCCGCGGCGGTCTCAGAGGCCGGCGGGCTGGGGATGATCGAGACGCTGACTCCCGAGGGCCGTGCGGACCTCCTACGGGTGCGCACGCTGACGGACCGCCCCGTCGCGGCCAACCTGATGATCCAGGGCTGGAAGGGCGACCCGTCCATCGTCGACACGCTGGCCGCGGCGGGTGTGCGGCACGTGTTCACCTCCGCGGGCGATCCGGCGCTGTTCACCGCCAGATTGCACGACGCGGGGATGACCGTGGTGCACGTCGTCGGATCGTTGCGTGCGGCGCTCAAAGCGGTCGACGCCGGAGTCGACGCGTTGGTCGTCGAGGGTGTCGAAGGTGGCGGCTTCAAGTCGGCGCTGGGGGCATCGACGATGGTGCTGCTACCGCTCGTCGCCGCCCATGTCGATCTGCCGATCATCGCCGCAGGCGGGATGTGCGACGCGCAGTCCGCCGCGGCATCGTTGGTCCTCGGCGCGGAAGGCGTTCAGATGGGCACGCGAATGCTGGCCAGCCGGGAGTCGTTGGTGCACAACAACTTCAAGGATGCGATTGTCGCCGCCAACGATGCGGGCACCGTATTGCTCGATATTCCGGGCAACCCTACGATGCGCGTGCTGCGCACGGGCCTGGCCGCACGGGTCGCCGAGCACGATCCGAGTGCGAAGCTGCTCGGCAAGGTCACCGAGCTCTACTTCGACGGTGATATGGATGCCAGCGTCGCGAACACCGGCCAGGTGTCATCTCGCATAGGCGATCTTCTGCCGGTGGCCGAGATCGTCCGCCAGACGTGGATCGAGATCGAAGAGGTGTTGGACGCGGCGCGATACCGCGCCGGTTAAGCGACGCTCTCGAGCAGACGCGGTCTGGTCGCGGCGTCCGCAGGAATGGCAGGGGTTGTCCGAGTCTTGCCGAGCCGCGAGGTCCGCGAGTGAAGTGCGATCAGAGAACCCGACCGAACGACACCCATCGGACCGGGACCCGCGAACCGTGCGATGCCTGATGCCCGCAACGCCAGACCTGCCTTCGCCTGGCGGTAACCGACCCTGATGCCGGCGGCGCACACGATCAGCAGACCGCCGAGGCCCGGCACGGCGATCGCGGCGAGAGCCGTCAGTGACGCGGGCACCAGGACCGAGGTGACCACGTTGTCGAGGAAGGAAGTGGTTGCGGAATCAACACCCGCCGGGGCCGGCGCCACACCGGACACAGTCATGTCGTTCTTCAAGCCGGTCGTCAAGACTCCAGCGGGGTTGGAGGCACGGATAACGGAGCCGAACAGCGGCGCCTCCGCGGTGGGGACGGCAAGCGGCGCCTGCGACGCCTCATGGCCGCGCAGCAGGACGTCGACGGGGATGCGCATCGTCGTCCCGGCAGCGCCCCCGCCGATCAGCGGCGGCTGGACGCCCCCAGGATTGACACCGAGCAAGGCGACCAGGTTCCCCGGCACCTTGGCAACCTCGACGACGGCTCCGACCACGCCGCCGACCACCACCGCCAGCGACGCGATGACGTCGGTGATCGGCGTATCGGACGACGGCAGATTTGCGAGTGTGAACCCAGCCTGCCCGAGTGCCTGCACCAACAGCGTGCCCGCGTTCGAGAACGGCACTACGACCGCCTTGGTGATCGGGTCCGGCTTGGTTTGATCCTGTCCGGTCGCGAAGGTGCTGTTGTTTCCCCCACCGAAGGGAGCGAACGAACCCTTATCACCCGCAGGTGTCGGCGCCACCGGTGCGGAATTCGATCCCGAATGCGGCGTGCCCGCGAACGACGGAGGTGAAAACGTTTGTGTCAGAGGCTTTTTCGCGACCAAGTCCGGCGTGAGGCCAAGCTCGATCTGGTCGAGATCCAACTTGGCAAAGCTGAGGTCAGGATCGTCTTTAGGTTTGGTGGACGTATTCGTCTGCGCTTGGAACGTTGAGGTCGGCCCGTCGGCCGGACCTATGGTCGTCGGCCCGGGGCCCAGACTTGTCGTCGTCGACCCCGTGGCCGAAACCGTGGTCGTCGGCCCGGTGGTGGTCGCGCCCTCGACCGAATCGTCGTCGGTCAACTGATTGCCGACGGTGCTGGTGGGACCGGTAGAGGTGGAGGAGGTCGTGGACGTGTCGTCGCCCGTGGTGGTGACCCCGGGGGTGTTGGTGGCCGCACCACCCGCGTCAGCCTGATCGGCGAAGGCGATTGCCCCTCCGCTGTTGCAGACAAGGAGGCCGATCGAAAGCGCGCAAACACCCGCCGCATTGCGCAGCTGCGTGGTGACGATGATGCCCTCCATTCAGCAAAATGACATGCTGATTCCGCAGGACATTGTCGCACAGAGATGCCTATGTGAACTAGAAATCTGACCCGCGGAACCTGGGCTGGTTCCGGCGCATCGTGCCTGCGTATGGACGCCGTGCTCGCACTCGATGTCCCTCCCACAGCGCCTGCCCGAGCGGACTCAACCGACCGCCCCACCAGCTCAGCCCCGCCACCAGCGGTTTTTCCGATTCGCCAGCTAATCGACAGCTGTCAACCATGCAGGTCAGTCCTTCATTGAAGTCGCGCGCCACCGGTCAAACATCGACACCGAAGAACTTCTTTTCGCGTAAACCTGTCCCCTTAAGTTTCGGTAGGTCGTCGCTTTACCCCCGTCAGCGGACCCCTTAATTCAAGATCGATCGTGATCGCAGTGGCGCCAACGCTATTCACAGACTGCATGTTGAGACCGGCGAGCAAATTAGCGCACTTGTCAGTTCGTCAACGGGGCCGCACGATTGTGCGGTGCCGCGCACCTCACGTGTACTCGTTCTCGGCTCCGGATTCGCCGGGCTATGGGCCGCCCTAGGAGCGGCCCGACGCCTCGACGAGCTCGGCGCTGCACAGGCAGCGGTGGAAATCACCGTCGTCAGTTCACGACCGTTTCATGACATTCGGGTCCGCAATTACGAGGCCGATCTGACTGCGTCCCGAATCCCGTTGCAGGACTTGCTCGATCCCGTCGGCATAAATCACATCACCGCCGAAGTGTCCGGTATCGACCCCGCGCGGGCCACTGTGAGCACCACGGACGGCGCGACATTGACGTACGACCGCCTGGTCGTAGCCCTCGGCAGCAGGGTCGCCAAGCCTGATCTGCCCGGACTGGCCGAGTTCGGCTTCGACGTCGATACCTACGACGGCGCGATGAGGCTGCAGGCACACCTTCGCGGGCTGGCCGACCGTGTGGCGGACCCCGCGAGCGCGACGGCAGTGGTTGTCGGCGCGGGGCTCACGGGCATCGAGACCGCCAGCGAGCTGCCGCGGATGATCTCGGATGCATTGGGGCCGGAGGCCACGCCGCGGGTGATCCTCGTCGATCACAACCCGCATGTCGGCTCGGACATGGGCGCGTCGGCTCGTCCGGTGATCGAGGACGCCCTCGCCGCCAACCAGGTCGACACGATGACGGGCGTCGGCGTCACCGCAGTCGACGAACGAAGCGTCACCCTGGCATCCGGGGAGGTGGTGGTTGCCGCAACGGTGGTGTGGTGTGCGGGAATGCGGGCCAATCCGTTGACGGCGCAACTCGGAGTGGAGTGCGACCGCCTGGGCCGACTGCCGGTCGACGACTACTTGAGGGTGAAAGGCGTCGACGGGGTATTCGCCGCAGGCGATGTGGCGATGGCACGTATGGACGACGAACACATGTCGGTGATGTCGTGTCAGCACGGTCGGCCGATGGGGCGCTACGCGGGTTACAACGTGATCGGCGATCTGCTCGGCGCGCCCATGCTGTCGTTGCGAATCCCTTGGTACGTCACCGTTCTCGACCTCGGCCCCGCCGGCGCGGTGTACACGGAAGGCTGGGATCGCCACGTCGTCAGCACCGGCGCGGAAGCCAAGGCGACCAAACAGGTGATCAACGGGGAACGCATCTATCCCCCGCTCACCGGCGATCGCGCGGCGCTGCTCGCCGCTGCCGCGCCGGAGTTGCAGGCCGCTCCCGCCTATGGGAATTGGCGGCCCGCCGCCGCAGGCGACTGACGTTCGTTATTTGCCCGTGCGCTCACGGTGTTTGCACCCCGGCCAGCAGCACGGCCGACGCTGACCTTCCTCGAGTTCCTCCTGGGTGCGGCGGATGCGCCGATCCCGGGTCTTCTCCTGTTTGGCGTCTTCGACCCAGCAGATGAACTCGTTGCGCGCCAGCGGCGTGATGTCCTTCCACGCGGCGAGCGCCGTGTCGTTGGCGATCAGCGCCTGGCGCAGGTCTGTGGGCAGCTTGTGCACCACCCCGCCGGGCACCCGCTGGCTACTCATGGGGCCACGATATCGAAGATCGCACTGAGACAGCGGGATCGCGCCAGTACAGTTCTGACGAGTCTTGTCAGGCAGCAGTGCCGGCGCCCGAACCGGCGCGGCGCCTAAAGCCACAAACGAAAGGTAGGCACCGTGAAGAAAACCGCTGTGGCCCTTGGCATTTCCATGGCTCTGCTATCCGGGTGCTCGTACGCCAGCGTCGGAGCCGGCGAGCAGGCCGTCGTCGTCGACGGCTATTGGATGATCCCTACCGATCCGGTCGTGAGAGGCTGCATCGAGCCGGAGAACTCTCAGAACGAGATCACGAACCACGTGTATCGCTATCCGGCTCGGCAAATCTCCTGGGATGCGACGGGCGATCCCGGTTCTGAGCGCGGACCCTACGTCGTGGTGTCCAACGCCAAAGCACCCGCGGACATGAACGTCCCTGTGGTGGTGACGTTCGATCTGACGACGGACTGCGAGAAGCTCAAGCAGTTCCATCGCGACTTCGGGACGAAGTACAACGGCTGGCTGAACGACGACGGCACGGTCAGCGACGGATGGGTCGAACTGCTGAACTATGTGATCGGACAACCGTTGCAGGACACGCTCAATGGTGTCGCGCAGAAGTACACATGGCAGCAGATCTGGAACGACGAACAGGCTCGCCTGGAGTTCCGCAATGCGCTCCTCACGTCGCTGCCGAACGCCAGTAAAGCGCGCACGAACGGAGTGGACTTCTTCACCAACTTCCAGGTGACGGTGCTCAAGCCGACGCCGGTCAACCCTGAATTGAAGGCCGCTATCGAGCGCGAACAGGCGGCGATTCAGAACGCGCAGGCAACACAGGCGCAGGGTGTCGCCGAGGCTGCCGCCAAGAAGGCCAAGGCGGAGGCCGACCTCGACGCGGCAATCGCCGAGACGAAGGTGGCCGAGCAGGAGGCGCTGAAGCGCGCCGCCGAGGTCAAGGGCTACCCGTCGGTCGAGGACTATCTGCGCGCCGAGGCGATCAAGCAGGGGCTCAACCCGTACCAGCCGACCTATGTTGTCCCCCAGGCAGGCTGACGCCGCGCGTCGCAAAGCCGGTTGCGTCACCGAGTGCCTATCCTCAGCGCATGGTCGACGCAACGGATCGCGGCCCAGTGTTTGACGGTCTGAAGATCGGCCGGCCCGCGACCGGCGCCCTGATTGACGCCGGATATCGCTCCGTCGCGGATCTGCCCGCGGATCTCGACGGACTGCTGGCCCTCCATGGCGTCGGCCCGAAGGCTGTGCGTGTGCTCCAGCAGGCACGGACGAGCTGAGGTGGGCGACTCGACTGAAGACCCCGTGGTCATCCACACCGATGGCGGATGCCGACCCAACCCGGGTCCCGGCGGCTGGGGGGCGGTGCTGCGGCACCGCCAGCACGTCCGCGAGATGTGCGGCGGCGAGCCCGGCATCACGAGCAACAACCGAATGGAGCTGACGGCGCCGATCATGGCGCTCGAGGCGCTCACCCGGCCGGTCGTCGTGCACCTCTACACCGACAGCACCTACGTCCGGAACGGCATCACCAAGTGGGTCCTCGGCTGGGAGCGGAACGGCTGGATTACCGCGGCGAAGCAGCCGGTGAAGAACGTCGACCTGTGGCAACGACTACAGGCAGCGTGCGCGCGGCACCGGGTCGAGTGGTTCTGGGTGAAGGGGCATGCGGGTATCGCCGACAACGAGCTGGCCGACGAGCTGGCCACCCGCGGGATGCACGAGGCGATGACTCAAGGCGCGGTCTGCTAACTTCCTGGCGTGATGTCCTCAGCTGCGCATGCAGTCGCACGGTTGTTCTTGCTGGCGGTTGCCGCCGTTGCCGGCATCGGCCTTCTCGCTGACCCGGTCAGTCAGACCCCGGTTCGGCTGGCCAGTGAGGCGAATCCCCTGGTCGGGGCGCCGTTCTACGTCAACCCGAACTCGGCGGCCATGCGGGCGGCGAACGCCGCCGAGCCGCCGAACCCGCAGTTGAGGGCTGTCGCCGACACTCCGCAGGCGTACTGGCTCGTCCCGGGTTCGTCGGCATCGACGGTTGCGAAGTACACCGGTGACGCAGCCGCCGCGGGCGCGATCCCCGTCTTCTCGATCTATGGAATCCCGCACCGCGACTGCGGCAGCTTCGCCGCGGGTGGCATGGGGTCAGGCGATGCCTATCGCGGGTGGATCGACGACATCGCCGGCCAGATCGGTGGCTCGCGCGCGGCGATCGTCCTCGAGCCCGATGCGCTGGCCATGGCCGACTGCCTGTCTGACGATCAGCGCCAGGAGCGCTACGACCTGATTCGCTATGCCGTCGACGCGCTGACGCGCAACCCGGCCGCGGCTGTCTACGTCGATGCGGGACACCTGCGTTGGCACAGCCCCGAAGAGATGGCCTCCAGGCTCAGCCAGGCCGGCGTCGAGCATGCTCGGGGCTTCAGCCTCAACGTCGCGAACTTTTTCACCACCGAAGAGGAAATCGGTTACGGCGAAGCGATTTCGGGCCTCACGGGCGGCAAGAACTACGTCATCGACACATCTCGCAACGGCAACGGAGCGGCGCCGGACTCACCGCTGCACTGGTGCAACCCGGACGGCCGGGCACTCGGAGTTGCGCCCACCACCGCGACTGCCGGTCCGCACGCTGACGCCTATCTGTGGATCAAGCGTCCCGGGGAATCAGACGGCACCTGCGACAAAGGCGATCCGCCCGCTGGCACGTTCGTGAATCAGTACGTCATCGAGTTGGCCAGTAACGCCGGCCGGTAGAGCATCGAGTTATGCTCTGGCGCTGCGTTGGCTGGCCACCTCTTGCCATGCTCGATGAACCGGGCAGTCGTCGAACCAGCAGGATGGCCCACGTCGCGACTCGGGTCCGGAACCGACGGTGACAACCCGGAAGTACGTCGGATGCCCGCGGTCGCAATCCTTGCCTGTGTACTCGTTTCGTCTTGCCACTGTCACCTCCTGAGCACTGCGCCTCATCGGGTGAGCCCGTGCAGTCACACGCAATACCCCGCCGGGTTGCGGGCAAACATGTATGCGCCGTCGCGCCGCCTTATCCGCTGAAACTGCGGAGAGATCGTGTTTTCGTGCGGATCCGCGATCTGTTCGCAGTCTCGCGCCTACCGCCAGTCCAAGATCGCAGTTGCCTGTTCGGGCTCGAGCTCGGCCGCCGCAGCACAGCCGAGGGCTGGGGCATCACGAGCAACATCTCACACCCCGGCGTCGCCCCGACCAGCCTTCTCGCGGCGCGCCCCGAGCTCGGACGGGCCGACGACACCATGGGTGTGCGATTGATCCGCTGGCTCTCGCTTCGAGGTCTGATCGTCGGGACGGTGGACAGCGCGCGGCTCCCGGCTCTGATGGCCGCTGTCTCGCCGGATGCGAAGGATGGCGTCTTCTACGGACCTCAGTGGCCCGGGAACGTCGGCGGCCCTCCCGGTGAGCAGAAGGTGTGGAAGCCGTTGCGCAACAACGAGAACGCCGCACGCATGTGGAACGTGTCGCAGGAACTCACGGGAGTCAGGTTCGGCTGACTACCGGTTCACGTCGACTCGTCCGGGGTGCTCGAAACGAGAAGCCATACGAGAGTGGCCAATCCGGTGAAGATGCCCTGCACTGCGAACAGGAACGCCAGATACTCGTGCCAGCCGGACAGCACGTCGTCACAACCCTGCCCGTCCCAGGGCAGCGTGGACAGTGCTCCGACGAGGCCAACTGCCAACACCGTCACGGTGGCCGCCGTGGCCGCGCGCTGGCCTGCATCGGTCAGCGTCCGGCGGAAATAGTTGAACTCGATACCGAGGGTGAGTAGGAGCACCGGCAGCACACCGACGATCTGCTGGAAGAACACCGGGCTGATCGCGCCCTCGCACAGCTGCGACAGCACCGCCATCTGTTGGGACACATCCATTTCGGCGACGAGCTCCGCGGTCGCCGCGTCGAGCGTCCGCATAGTGTCGACGTTGAAGTAGTCGACGTACGCACTCGCGGCGAGATAGCAGAGGTAGGTGCCCAGCACCAACGGCACAATCGCGCGCACCCGTTGCCAGTCTGTGGGCAGAGCCACCCGACGTGCCGTGCTGAACAGTGTGAGCGGGTCAGAGTTCAGCGACGCCGCCGTCGTCCAGCCCATGGCGACGGCGTAGAGAGTGGCGGTCACCACGTCGACCTGAATCGAATGCACGGGAAACAGCCGAAACACGTCGACGCCCAGCAGGACGATGACGCCGGCCCACCACCAGCCCCATAGCCGCGACGCGTCGCCATCGCCTTTGGTGATGACGCGCTTCATCAGTCCGACAACACCCAAGACCGCGGCGTCCACGGCGATCACCGCAACCCGCCACGCGGTCTGCCCGCCACCCCCGATGGCGGGGAACACCCCCGACACCACCTGCTCGCTGTAGGAGAACACGAACAGCATCAGGAAGACGACACCGAACACCGCTCGGTCCCCGCGTTGGCGCAGTGCGAGTTCAGTCACGACCGGGCCTCCACGGGGATGCGTTGATCGGGCGCGCTGACAACGAGCAGCCACAGCAGCGTTGCCAAACCGGTCGCGATGCCCTGGACCGCGACGACGAAAGTCAGATATTCGTGCCAATAGCCGAGCACGCCGCCACATCCACTGCCGACCCACGGCAGCGTCGACACCGCGAGCAGCAGCCCGATAGCCATCACGGCGACGGTCGCCGCCGCGGCGGCACGTTGAGCGGGCTCCTCGAGCGCGCGCCGGAAGAAGTTGAACTCCACACCGAGCGTGAGCAGTAGAAGCGGGATGACTGCGACGACCTGCTGGAAGAAGGCGGGACTCACGGCGCCCTCACAAAGGGTCGCGAACGCACCGAGTTGCTCGGGCAACGGCATCGCGGCGACTTCGGCCTCCATCTCCGGGTCCAACACGCGCACCGTGTCCAGATCGAAGAAGTCGTCGAACGCGGTGGCGGCGATATAGCAAGCGATGGTGCCGACCACCAAAGGAACTACGGCGCGTACACGCGCCCAATCGGTCGGTGCCGCGGTGCGTCTCGCCGCGCTGAACAGTGTGAGCGGATCTCCGTTGAGCGACACCATCATGAGCAGCCCCATGAGCATCGCCAAGGCAAGCGACGACGTGAGGTCGATCCACAACGGATGATCCTCGGGCAGCAGAACCAAAAACACGTCGATACACACGACGGCGGCAAACGAGCTCCACCACCACTGCCACAGTCGCGGTGAGTCACCGTCGGCGCGGGCGATGGCGCGCTTCAGCAGTCCCACCAGAGCCAACACCGCGACGTCGAATCCGACCAGTCCCAACAGCCAAGCCACGATTTCGTCGCGACCTGCCGCCTCCAGGATCGCGAAGACGTAATCCTCGCTGTACGAGAACGCGAACAACAGCAGAAGCACGACCGCCATCACGGCGCGGTCGCGCCGATGCCGGGTCAGTACATCGGAATGTTCGGTGTCGGATTCAGCGTCCGGTTCGACGTCCAACCGCACCACCCAACCAATCACCTTCGGGGAGGCGAAGACGACCTCCGGGTGCACTCACGCTAGTCGTATCGGTTCGCTCTCCCTTGGGTTTTGCGACGATATGGCAGACATCGCTGACCAGCGGTGGATTGGCGCGTGGACACCCGCCGGGATGGCGGCGGTGGACTGACTGTCCAGTCGCGTGTCGTCATCGACGTGCCGCACTCGCTCGCCCATCGGATGACGGATGACCGTCAGTGAATTCGCGCGCTACCGCCGAGCCCGATTTCGAGGACGCTGCCCGTGACGACACCTGGATCTGTGACCAGATAGAGCAACGCACGGCTCACATCCTCCGGTTCAATCCAGGGCTGCGGTATCGGATTTGCCCTCATCATCCGCTGCACCAATTCGTCAGGAACATCGTCGGCGCCGACGGGTTGCACCATCGGCGTGTGAACGGTGGTGGGGCACATGACATTCACGGTGATGCCCTCTTTGGCGACTTCTAACGCCAACGACTTCGCGAGGCCGATGACTCCCCACTTGGTGGCGTTGTACGGCGCCAGTTCAGGGATTCCCATTCGGCCACCCATCGACGAGGTCACGACGATCCGCCCGAAACGCTGCCGCCGCATGACGGGAACAGCGGCGCGCAGGGTATTGAATACGCCCGTCAAGTTGGTGTCCACGAGCTGGTGCCACATCTCGTCGGTCACGTGTTCAAGCGGTCCCGTGCTCACGACTCCGGCATTGGCGACGACAATGTCGAGACGTCCGAAGCTGCTTACGGTTTCCTCGACAGCGGCGGCCACCGCACCGGCATCGCGGACGTCCGTGGCGATCGAGAGACAAACGGAGCCGAGCTCCTCGACGAGCTTCACCGTCTCGCGGAGGTCATCTTCGGTGCCGAGCGGATAAGTCAGGTTCATCGGCCGGGGCGCATCCGCGATTACGACGATCGCCCCTTCGGCCGCCAACGCCAACGCATGCGCGCGACCCTGCCCACGCGCGCCGCCGGTGATTAATGCGACCCGGCCGTCCAGCACACCCATGCTCTAGTGAAGACCTTGCGCTCGGAGGTCAGCAAGCATGGCCGTGATCGTCGCGAGGATCTCCGCATCTGGGCTGTGGAAGCGCCTTCCCAGCCGCTGGACACCAGCGTCTATGCGCTGGAGAAGTGCGCGATAGGCGTCACCGGCGGCCTCCGCGTAGCCGGCGGCGGCCTCCGCCACAGACTGATCGGAGTACCGGGTGGATAGCGTGGCCAATTCGTGGGTCAGATCCTTGGCCTGCTCTTGCGCCTTCCCCGTGAGGCTGCGCGTGAAGTCGAGATCGGGCACGAACGGCGACTCGACGTCGTCAGCCAGTACCACTTCCAGCACGTGACAGATCTGGTAGAGCATGTCGATAGTGCTTTCGACAGACCAGATTTCGGCACGTAGCTCCGGGGGCGGAACGGGAATCGTCAACAGTTGAGTCGACACTTCGCCTCGCGCCCATCGCTCCATATTCACGGCGTGAGCCTCCCAGCGAGCGACTTCCGCTTCTGCGGCCTCTCTCGCCGCGGCGACCTCGGCCTCGGCGGCCTCGCGCGCGGCGGCCACGTCACCACTTGCCTGCCCACGCGCCGCTGCCACCTCAGCGGCGGTGTCCGAGCGCAACTTTTCCAACTCGCGGCGCACACGCTGGACGGCCTCCTCGCCCGTCGTCCGCTCGGTTGTCCGCTCGGTGCTCCGTTCGACGGCACGCGCCTCCGCCGCCCGAACCTTCTCTTCGGCCGCTGCCACCTCAGCCGCCGCAGCAGCGCGCACCCGCTCGATTTCGGCGTGCAGTTGCTGCACCGTCTGCTCACCGGCCGCGCGCTCGGTCGTCCGTTCGCTGCTCCGCTCAGCGGCACGCGCGTCCGCTGCACGAACCCTCTCAGCGGCCGCCGCCAGCTCAGCCGCCGCATCAGCGCGCACCTGCTCGATCTCGGCCTGCGCCTGTTGCACCGCCTTGTGGTCGGCCGCCCGCTCCGCCCTTCTTTCAGCGTCCTTGCGCTTAGCCTCAGCCTCCATCGCGCGGACCTGCTCACCCGCCGCCGTCGCAACGCGTGCTGATTCTCCGGCCTCGGCCCGAGCGAGTTTGGCCGCCGCCTCAGCGTCGAGCCGGCCCTGATGCGCTACTCGTGCCTGCTCCTCGGCCACCCGGCGCAGATGGTCGGCCTCGACGAGTTGCATCGCCAGCGACCGGCGTGGCACCGGCGGCCCGTTGCGTTCGCGATATTGGGCGAGTTCGCGCTCACTCATCCCCGCCAATGCGACTGATTCAGCCCTGGGATGCAACCCCAACCGCTCCGCGGCGGCGACCGACTCCGCGGCCGCGCGTCGCGTCAGTGCCGCCCATTTTTCGACGTCGAGGTCCTCGATGTGTTGGCGAGTGGTCGTCATCGGCGACGCCGCCCTCCACTGCCCGGCGCCACCGCAGCGGAAGGCGTTTCGGTGGAGGGGTTTTCAGCCGAGACAGTCGGTGGCGTGCTTAGTCTCTGGGGCGCCGGTGCAGGTCTATTCTCGCGCGTCCCATTGGGCGGCCGCGTGGTCGTTGTCCCCACGACATCCGAAACTGGACCGGCCTGCTGCGCCAGAACCAACAAGAGTTGCTCCTGATACACCGCCACAGCCTTGGCGAGCGTCTCGTCGCCGAGTCGCTCGGCATCACGGAGCAGCCCACCCAACAACTCCAGGGTCACCGCGGGCCCAAGGCCCAGGGTGGCACCCTCGCTCGCGGCCGGCTCTATCCCGGCGGTGTCAACCACCCATTGCCACCGCTCCCAAGCCAGGGCGCCTTCTGCGTCGTGACGAGCCTGTTCCTGACGACTTTCGTCTCTATCGCGCTGCTGTTCGAAACGCTGACGCGCGCGTCTCGACGCGTAGAGCACTGCGCACGCCGCGATAACCGCTGCCAACAGTGCCACGAGGCCGGCAAAGCCAGGCGAGACCACGAAGTCGCGTGCTGGTAGATCTCCGAGAATGCCTACTGGCGGTGCATGGTCCACCTAGTCAGTCTCGCACCCTGTGGTCACATGCCGTAACGGAGATTCGAAGCAACTCGTCGGGTCGAATGCCCACGAATGTGATCAACTTTGCTGGTCGCGTTTAAACGGTCCAGGAAGGGGCATGGGTGCATCATCGACCACGCAGGCCGGGAATCGGAGCCACAAGTTGAACGTCAGAAAATGCTTCCTTCTGGTGGTCACGTACCTGGCCGCGGCACTCCTGTTCGCAGCGAATGCTCCAGCTGAGCCACGGCAGAGAATCCCTGGAGCCGACGCCGCCATTGCCAGGGCCGAAAGTCTGCTCGGTACAGACGAATTCGGCATTTACGGATGTGAAGCTCTGGTGGCGCACGCATTCGGCGTGTCTCAGGCCGAATACGGTTGGGACGGCGCTGCGGAGACCATGTACCAAACGCTCCTGGAGCAAGGAAAGATCCACATGGACCGGAACCCGCCGCGTGGGGCGCTTGTCTTCAGCAGCGGATTCGTCGGTGCCCACATCGACATCGCCCGGGGCGATGGAACGTACGTGTCCGGCGGTGTTCAGGGCTTATCGCCGGGATACGGCGACGGGAGCAACATCCAGATCCTGCCCACTCCCAGTGTGGGTGACGACAACTACACCTACCGCGGCTGGAGTCTGGACTTCCCGAGGTCGGAGTCGCCTGAAGCGTCCCGCTAAGAGATGCGAGCGGGAAGGGCAACAGTTTCGCCCGCCACATCGATTGCGACCTTGCCGCGGAGTGCGTACGACCGCCTGTGTTCCAGGAGTTCGTGAGCCTCGCCCATTCGAGCGAGCGGAAGAGTCGCACCGATGATCGGTTTCACGAGACCGCGCTCGACCAGCGTGGTGAGCGCATCCAGCTTTCCTCGGTTCTGTCGCGTGAAGACGAAGTGATAGGCGGCGTTGCGGCCCCATGCCTCGATAAGGTTCTGCGGCTGCGCGATGTCGACGATGCTGACGACACGTCCGAAGTCGTTGAGTACCAGCGGGCTTCGGGTGAGCGCGTCGCCGCCAATGGTGTCGAAGACGACGTCGACCCCCTTACCCCGCGTCATCTCAGCCACGGCATCGACGTAGTCCGTCGACGTGAAGTCGATTGCCGCATCCGCTCCGAGTGAACGCACGAACTCATGGTCGCCGGCTTTCGCGGTGGTGATCACTCGCGCGCCGATCGCCGTCGCAACCTGGATCGCGATCGTGCCTACACCGCCCGCGCCGCCGTGGATCAGGATCGTCTCCCCCACGGTGAGCTGCGCTCGCGTCACCAGGGACTCCCAGACCGTTCCGCCGACGAGCGGCAGGCTCGCCGCCTCGAGGTGACTGAGGTTCTCCGGCTTCCGGCCGACGAGTTCGACGTCGGCGACGTGCTGCTCGGCGTACGAGCCGGGGCCGCCGAAGATCCGGGGCGTGTAGTACACCGCATCGCCGACGCCGAACTCGGTCACGTGGGATCCGACTTCCTCGATGACACCGGAGATGTCGTGCCCGATGATCGCCGGAAGCGGCACATGCTCCACGTAGTCGCCGCGACGGATCTGATAGTCGAGCGGGTTGACGGCCGTCGCATCCACGCGTACCCGGACCTGGCGGGGTTGGACGTCAGGTACCGGGACGTCGCGCAGCTCGAAAGCATCGAGCCCGCCAAAACGGGTGAGCACAACGGCCTTCATCGAATCAGTCATATCGGTGCTCCTCATCGTGATTCCGGGTGCGCGATGGCCGGGACGGGCGGTCTCTCAATGAACCGCGCGCACCATCCACGCATTCCGGCGGCGGCAATCGGAACTTTCGAGGATCGTGACAGCTTGCAGCGGTGTGCTCGTTCCACGAATGCTCGGTCGCAACCAGCTTGTTCGGGAACTGCCTGTTCAAATGGGTGGAGCTAAGGGGATTCGAACCCCTGACCCCCACACTGCCAGTGTGGTGCGCTACCAACTGCGCCATAGCCCCTTGTTGTGCTCATCGAAGTTACACCACCTGCGGTGGGCCTTCAAAATCGCTGGTCAGGGCACTTCACCCGAGCCCTCCGGCCCGAGCGGTCGAGGCGGTGTCGGCTCGGCCGGTGACCGATCGTAGGTCTCCGGGGCAAATACCCAGCCGATCGCCGCAAGGAAGAGGACCGCGCCGCTGACGCCGAAGGCCCAGCCGAACGACAGATGCTGGGCGATCAGGCCAACGACCAACGAGCCGCCGATCGATCCGAAGTCGACCATCATCTGGAAAAGGGCGACCGGTCCCCCGCCCCGGGACTTGTTCCCGACGATGTCGGCCACGGCCGCCTGCTGAGGCGAGATGAATATGCCCGTCGCCGCACCCGAGATGTACGCGGTCGCCAGAAAGATCACCAGCGACGTCGTCACCCCGAGCAGGCTCGTCGAGATCGCCGCGGCCATCAGTCCGACGACGAGCAGTTTGCGCCGCCCGATCCGGTCGGACAGATAACCGCTGGGGATCACCACCGAGACGTTGCCGATGGCGAACGTCGCCAGTGCCAGGCCCGCGATGCCGGTTCCCCGGCCGAGTCCCTCCACGATGAACAACGGCACCAGTGCGATCCGCAGCCCGAACGCCGCCCAGCCCGTCGCGAAATTGGACAGCAACGCAGCAAGGTAGGCGCGGTGCCGCAACACTTCTCGTAGCGTGACGGCAGGCTCATCGGATTCCTCCGGATCCGCCAGCGTGCTGCCCCGCAGGCTGAAGAACACCACCGCGGCCGCGATGAGCAGCGCCGCGCCGTAGATCGCGAACGGCGCCGCAAGGCCCAGCCCCGCGGTGAGGCTGCCGAGCACCGGTCCCCCGACCGATCCGATGAGGAATCCCGACGAGAACAGGCCCGCCACGCGACCGCGTGCGTCCTGCGGCGAGATCCGAATCATCAAGGCCAGCGACGACACGGAGAACATGGCCGATCCGAGTCCGCCGAGCGATCGAAACAACAGCAGCTGCCAATAGGTCTGCGCGAACGCACACACCGCGGTCGACACCGCGACGATCAGCAGGCCATTGATGTAGACGCGGCGCTCCCCCAGGCGCTGCACCAGCCAACCAGCGGGCGGCGCGGCCACCAGCCGCATGACCGCGAACGCCGTGATGACGAAGGTCGCCGCGCTGATGCTCACCCCGAAATGGCGGGCGTACTGCGGCAGAACCGGAGAGACCACTCCGTAGCCGAGCGCGACCACGACGTTGGCCGAAACCAGCAGCCAGACCTCGCGCGGAAGCTTCGGCTTCCCGGCAACTGTCGAACAGTCACCCTCCGCGTCAGAGCTCACGCAATGACTTTATTCACTACTTCCTTGGCCGCTTCCTGCACCTCGGCAAGATGGTCCGGCCCGCGGAACGACTCGGCGTAGATCTTGTACACGTCCTCGGTGCCCGACGGACGCGCCGCGAACCAGGCATTCTCTGTCGTCACCTTCAGTCCGCCCAACGGCGCGCCGTTCCCCGGCGCCGTCGTCAGCTTGGCGGTGATCGCTTCGCCTGCCAGCTCGGTGGCACTGACCTGTTCGGCCGACAGCTTGGCAAGCCGGGCTTTCTGCTCACGATTGGCGGGGGCATCGATACGGGCATACGTTGGCGCACCGTACTTTTCCGCCAATGCGTCGTAGCGCTGCGACGGCGTCGATCCCGTCTTCGCGAGGATCTCTGAAGCCAGCAGCGCCAGGATGATGCCGTCCTTGTCGGTGGTCCACACCGAACCGTTACGCCGCAAGAACGACGCCCCGGCACTCTCTTCACCGCCGAAACCGATAGTCCCGCTGAGCAATCCGTCGACGAACCACTTGAAGCCGACCGGAACTTCGACCAATTTGCGGCCGAGCCCGGCGACGACCCGGTCGATGATCGACGAACTGACCGCCGTCTTACCGACCGCGGTGGACGCGGGCCAGTCCGGGCGGTTGGCGTACAGGTAGTCGATCGCGACGGCGAGGAAGTGGTTCGGGTTGAGCAGTCCGCCGTCGGGCGTGACGATGCCGTGCCGGTCGGAGTCCGCGTCGTTGCCCGTGGCGATCTGGTAGCTGTCGCGGTTGGCGATCAAGGACGCCATCGCGTTGCGCGAGCTGCAGTCCATCCGAATCTTGCCGTCGGTGTCGAGTGTCATGAACCGCCACGTCGCGTCGACGAGCGGGTTCACCACGGTGAGCTTCAGGTTGTGTTGCTCGGCGATGGCGCCCCAATAGTCGACGCTCGCGCCGCCAAGAGGATCCGCGCCGATGCGGATTCCCTCGGCGCTGATGGCGTGCAGATCGACGACGTTGGGTAGGTCCGCGATGTAGGCGTCGAGGTAGTCGTGACGCTCGGCGGTCTTCAGGGCACTGGCCAGCGGGATGCGCTTCACATCCTTGAGACCGTCACGCAGGATCTCGTTGGCCCGCTTGGCAATTGCGCCGGTGGCATCGGTGTCGGCGGGTCCGCCGTTGGGCGGGTTGTACTTGAAGCCACCGTCACGAGGCGGATTGTGTGACGGCGTGACCACGATCCCGTCGGCCAGATCGCCATCACGACCGTCGTTGAAGGTCAGGATGGCGTGGCTGACGGCGGGAGTCGGGGTGAAGCGGTCCGCCGAGTCGATCATGGCCACGACGTCGTTGGCGGCGAGCACCTCCAGCGCCGACGCCCACGCCGGTTCCGAGAGCGCGTGCGTGTCACGTCCGATGAACAGCGGCCCCGATGTGCCCTGCGCCTGCCGGTACTCGACGATGGCCTGCGTCGTCGCGACGATGTGTGCCTCGTTGAACGCCGCATCAAGGCTGGAACCGCGATGGCCCGACGTACCGAACACCACCTGTTGGTCGACGTTGTCGGGGTCAGGTTCGACGGTGTAGTACGCCGTGACGACCTGCGCCACATCGATGAGGTCTTCGGGTTGCGCCGGTTGACCGGCGCGGGGATTGGCGGCCATATGCCCCAGTCTGCTCTGTTTCCGCGCGACGCATCGAGGCGACGACAAGAATTCACGCGTCAGGGGCTCAGAGCGCCCACACCAATGCAAATCCCAGCGCGCAAGCGGCGACCGACAGCACCAGGGAAATGACCGCGTTGAGCAACGCGAGCCCCTTCCTCCCCTGCTGGACCAACCGCACCGTCTCGAAGCTCGCCGTGCTGAATGTCGTGTAGCCGCCGCAGAATCCGGTGCCCACGACGGTCTGCCAGGTACTGGACTGATCGTGGAACAGCACCGCCCCGGCGAGCACGCCGAGCAGCATCGATCCGGTGATGTTGATGACGACGGTGGCCAACGGGAACGGGGACTGCCACCGCTGTTTGGTCCATGCGTCAAGCAGGAAGCGCGTCACGGCGCCGGCGGCTCCCGCGATAAACGTCAGGATCGGAATCAACATGCGCGCGCGCTCCCGCGGCGGATGTTGGACATGACCACGATGCCCAGCCAGGCGGTGAGCACGCCTCCCACGACGCTGAGCAGGCCATAGCTGATCGCGGTGCCGAAGTGGCCCTGCCTTCCCAGCAGCACGATCTCCAGCGCAAAGGTGCTGTACGTGGTGAAGGCCCCGCAGAACCCGGTGCCGGCGCAGAGGCGGGTCCACCGCCGCCACCCCGAGTCATCGCCGAGCCGGGCGAGTCCTTCGAGTAGGCCGCCCAGAATGAAGGCGCCGGTGAGGTTGATCAAGAAGGTCGCCCACGGCCACGAGGCGCCGTCGTGCGGCAGGGCCTTCTCGACGTAGTAGCGCAGCGCGGTGCCACCTATGCCGCCGGCGAAGATCCACGCCATCGCCGATGGCCGCAGGTGAAGTGGTCGAAGCGGCTTGGCCGGCGCGTCGGGATCGGTGAGCAGCTCGGCGTGCGGGTCGCTCGACGCCGGCGGCGCTCCCGCCGCGGGCGAGTAGTCGTCGTCGTCCGGGCGCTCGACGCCAGGCGGTTCTGCGGTAATTTGGCGGTACCTAATCCATCGCTATGACGACAGGAACTATCAGCCAGTTTGGCGGTTCGAGCGACGAGCTCGGGCGAGATCCATCACCACTGCGAAGGACTGTACCGCTCTAGCTGCGGATATCGCGGTTTCGCGGCCGACGCGACCATCGTCACACTCCAGGTAAGGCTAGCCTCACCTCGGATTCCCGTGTACCGTCCCAGGCCGTGACCTCGTCTAATCCTGAAGCTGTGAGCGCTGCTCTCACCGAGATCCTGCGCGAAGACATGAATGTCGATATTCGCCGGGTTACCCGAGAGTCCAGACTGATCGACGACGTCGGCCTCGACTCAGTGGCATTCGCCGTCGGAATGGTGGCCATCGAAGACAAGCTCGGCGTGGCGTTGTCCGAAGAGGACCTGCTGTCCTGCGACACGGTCGGCGACCTTGAAGCGGCCATTCTCGCCAAGGTCCCCGCGGCCCAGTCGAACTCGTGACCGTACTGGCCGAAGCGCTCTCGGCCGCGATGCGGGGCGCCCCGACCAAGCTCTCCGTACTCGACCCCGACACCGACAACTGGGTTCACCATCCCTGGCAGGAGATCCACGCGCGGTCGGAGAACGTCGCCGACCGCATCGTCGACGACGGGTCCACCGCAGTTGGCCTGGTCGGCGAGCCGAACGTCGAGTTCCTCGCCGCGATCCCGGGCGCCTTCTTCGCAGGTGCCGGCCTGTCGATCCTGCCCGGGCCCATCCGCCGGGCCGATCCCGTGCAATGGGCCCAGACCACTCTGGACAGATACCGCGGCATCGGAGTGACCACGGTCTTCAGCCACGGCACCGAGTTGGAGCTGTTGCGCGAACAAGCCGACGACATCGTCATCCACAACCTCGTCGATGTCGCTCACGCGCAGCGTTCGACCACCTTCGAAGGACCCCGGACCGCAGACGTCGCCATCCTGCAGGGCACCGCGGGATCGACGGGAACGCCACGCACGGCTCAGATTTCACCCACAGCCGCGCTGGCCAACCTCCGCGGACTGCTCAAGCGGATCAACATCGACGAAAAGTGCCGTCTGCAAAGCTGGTTGCCGATCTACCACGATATGGGCCTGACGGTCATGCTGGTATCGACGCTGGCGCAGGCAGATCTTTGGCATGCGCCGACAAAGTCGTTCGCGGGCAACCCATTTTCCTGGCTGAACTGGCTGGACGAAAGCAAGGCCACGATGACAGCGGCGCCCAACATGGCGTTCAACATCATCGGCAAGTACGGCAGCAACCTCTCTGGTCTCAACCTCAGCAACCTCGGTTACACGCTCAACGGTGGCGAGCCCGTCGACTGCGACGGCTATGCCCGTTTCTCCGCCGAAATGGCCCGGTTCGGCTTCAACCCGAACTCCCTTTCCCCATCCTACGGACTCGCCGAATCCACCTGCGCGGTAACGATTCCCGAGCCTTTCTCGGGCCTGCGAATCGACGAGGTCAGCGTCATCACCGATGCGGGTGAGTCCACTCGCAGTTTCGCCGTCCTCGGCCACCCGATCGATGGGATGGAGCTGCGGGTGAACACCGAGCAGCCGCACTCCACCGAGGTGACCGGTCGTGCGGTCGGCGAGATCGAGATCCGTGGCACATCGCTCATGAACGGCTACTACGGACACGCACCGATCGATCCCCAGGATTGGCTGCCCACCGGCGACCTCGGATACCTCACCAACGATGGCCTCGTCGTGTGTGGCCGCGCAAAGGAACTCATCACGGTGGCCGGACGCAACGTGTTCCCCAACGAGATCGAACGCATCGCCGGACAAATCGACGGTGTGCGTGACGGTTGCGTGATCGCAATCGGCACGGGTGAGGCGACCGCACGACCAAGACTGATCATCACCGCGGAGTTCAAGGGCGACGACGAACCCGCGGCGCGTAGTGCGGTAGTCGCCCGCGTAGCGTCGGAATGCGGTGTGGTCCCCGCCGATGTGGTGTTCGTGAAACCCGGCGCGCTGCCGCGCACGTCGTCGGGGAAGCTGCGCCGGCTGGAGGTCAAACGCAACCTCGAGGGCGCCAGCCGATGACCGCCGACGTCGCACCGGAAGATGACTACAGCGAGCTCCTCGACCGCGTCCTCGACGACCGGGTGACGAAGTGGACAGCCGAGGCCGAAGAGACCGAACGCTTTCCCCGCCAGCTCATCGAATACCTCGGCGAATCGGGTGTATTTGCCGCCAAATGGCCCCAGGGACAACAGCATTCTGACGTCGCGAAGGTGATCACGCTCGCGCGGAAGCTCGGCACGTTGGGGTCGGCCGGCATCGGCGTCGGCGTGGGACTGCATGACTCGGCGATCGCGATCCTGCGCCGCTTCGGCAAGTCGGACTACCTGCGCAATATCGCCGAGCAGGCCATCCGCGGCGAGGCCGTGCTCTGCATCGGCGCCTCCGAGCAGTCCGGCGGATCCGATCTGCAGATCGTCGGCACCGAAGTCCGTTCCGTACGCGACGGTTTCGAGGTCAAGGGCATCAAGAAGTTCGTCTCGCTGTCCCCCATCGCCGACCATGTCATGGCGGTGGCACGCAACGTCGACCACGATCCCAACAGCAAGCACGGCAGCGTGGTCGTCATCGCTGTTCCCCTGGCGCAGTGCGATATTCAGACGCCGTACCGGAAGGTCGGTGCCGGCCCACTGGATACCGCGGCGGTACACATCGACACCTGGGTGCCCGCCGACGCTCTCGTCGCCCGCGCAGGTATCGGCCTGGCCGCGATCTCTTGGGGGCTCGCGCAGGAGCGGATGTCGGTGGCCGGTTTGGTGTCGACCTCGGCTCAGCGCGTCATCGGAATCACGCTGGCCCGCATGATGACCCGCCGTCAGTTCGGTCACACTCTGTATGAGCACCAGGCGCTACGGCTCCGTTTGGCCGACCTGCAGGCGCGTGTCGACATGTTGCGCTACGCGCTGGACGGCATCGCCGTATCGGGCAAGCTGGATCTTCGTGCGGCTGCGGCCATGAAGGTCAATGCGGCTCGCCTCGGCGAAGAGGTGATCAATGAGTGCATGCACATCTTCGGTGGCTCGGGTTACCTCGTCGACGAGACCCCGCTGGGTCGGTGGTGGCGCGATATGAAGCTGGCGCGCGTCGGCGGCGGTACTGACGAAGTGCTGTGGGAATTGGTCGCCGCGGCAATGAAGCCAGACTACGACGGCTACGCCGAGTTCAACCAGCTGCCCTGAATCTCAGCCCACCTACTTCTTGGCGAGGTTGACCAGGAACTCGATCGTGCCCGTCGGCTCGACCTTCACAAAGCCGGCGAAATCCGGTGGCGTGACGTTGAAGTCGGTCCAGGTGACCGGGACAGAGCCCGCGACGACAATGGTGTCGCCGGCGCGTTGCACGTCCACCTTGGCCGTCATGTCACGTGAGACACCTTTGACCGTCAGGCTCACCGGTACATCGAGAGTCGTCGAGGCACCGCTTTCCGGCACCGACGCGACGTCGACGGGTCGGGTCACGCGGAGCTCAGCAGTCGGGAATTTGGTTGTATCGAGGATGTCCCCGCCACGAAACTGGTTGTCGCGCGCACTTTCCGGCGAGGTGATCGATCCCACGTCGACCGTGAACGTCGCCGATTCCAGCTTCGAGTCAGCGACCGCGGCGTCGCCGGTGACTTTCGGGGTCCGGCCGTTCACGGTCAGCGGCGAGCCGCGCAGGATCTCGTCGACGCGATAGCCCGCCTGCGTTCGCTTGGCGTCGTCGTCTGGGCCGGGCACTACGGTCCACGTGCCGTCGACATCGGTAGTCGCCGCCTCCGTCTGGCCGGGCAGCGTCAACTCGGCGTCAGCCTCACCGGCGATGAACTCGCGGTAAGCCCACGGCCCGGCCGCGAAGCCGACGACGGCGCTAACGATCAGGACGCCGAGCACCCACAGCACAGCCTTCTTCATGCTGGAAAACGCTAGCCGATATCGGGAGCGTCCGACGGTGAACGTGGTAGCGCATACAGCGCCATTCGCCGATTCGACATGTTGTGCTCACCAAGGAACACTCCGCCTGCGTACTCGCACACCGCCCGCGCTCCGGCGTTGCGGTGGTCGGGGTCGAACATGATGCGACGGCAACGAGGTTCGAGCTCGAAGATGTTGGCGACCAAGCGTGGCAACATGATCGGCGCGATCCCACGGTTGACGAACCGGATCTCGGCGATCGCCGCGTGCAGGCCGATGTCGTACGGATCCGCGTCGTAGCACGGGGCGATGGAGTCCTTCGCCGCCCGGTACAGCTCGACGTAGACGAAGGGTTGACCGCGAAAAGCTCCGATGAACGGCCGCGAGTAGTCGCCGTCGAGTTGCGCTTGCAGGTAACACTGCCAGCGATCCGGCGGCCACGCGTACTCCCACGCCTCCACCAGGTGCGGGCGATTCATCCACTCCGAGATCATCTCGGCGTCTGCGGCGGCATCGACAAGCCGCACGCCGTACGGATCGTCCAGGGCAGGAGTCGGCGGTGCACTCACAGCGCGGACCTCGTCGGATATCGACGTCAGCTCGCGGGGCAGGACGGGTGATGGGGCCTCGTCAATCTCGGTCATCGCTCGACGAGCCTACCCCGAGTAACTGAGGGTAGGTTTACCTACCTCGACTCGCCGGCCCATGTTTTGCCCGCTCGCGTTGGGGGGAGCCTCAGAGCATGTACGAAGTGGTGGAACGTGAACTGAAGTGGGAGGTCGACGAGGAATTCGTGCTTCCAACCCTCGATGACATTGTCGAGGGTGCGGACGTCAGCCACACGACCCTTCAGCTGACCAGTTCTTACTACGACACGGCCGACGGCGACCTCGGGGCGCACGGCGTCTTGCTGCGTCGGCGCGACGGAGACGACGACACCGGCTGGCAGTTGAAGGTGCCTGACACAGAGGGCCGCGTCGAGATTCGCACCTCACCGTCGGAGACGCCCCCGTCCGAGCTCACCGAGATGCTCACTGGGATGCGGCTCGGCAAGCCGTTGGTCAACATCGCGACGATCCGCACGGTGCGCGATCGCTATCGCATCAGCGAGCCCAAGCGCAACCGCGTGTGCGTGGAGGTCGACGTTGATCAGGTGCGCGCCTCCGTCGAGGATCGATTGCTCGCATGGCGCGAGGTTGAGGTCGAGCTGGGTCCGAAGACGAAAGCCATTCCATGCGAGTTGGCCGATCGGCTCGCCAGGTCCGGTGCGAAGCCATCCCAGTATCCGTCGAAGCTGGCGCGCGCCGCTCACCCCGACTGGTCGGCGCCCCACGGTGACACGCCGGCCGCTGCTGAAGCGATCGCAAAGTACTTAGACGCGCAGATCGACGATGTCTTCGCCGGCGATCTGGGCCTGCGTCGCGGCAGCGACCCGATCCACGACACCAGGGTCGCAATCCGCCGTCTGCGCAGCACATTGCGGGTGTTCGGCAAGCTCTTGGAAGCCGAGAATATCGCTGGGGTCGAGGATGAGCTCAAATGGTTCGCGACACTGCTCGGCGAGGTCCGCGATCGCCAGGTCCAACGGCGTCGCTTCCGGGAAGCGCTCGCGGAGTTACCGCCGGAACTCGTGCTCGGCCCCGTCGCCAACAGAATCAACAACGACCTCCAGTCGGGCCAACTGCAGGCGCGACAACGAGTCACCGAAGCGATGGACTCGCCGCGCTATCTGGCCCTGCTAAAGACGTTGCAGCAGTGGCGCGTCGACCCGCCGATCGCCGACGGCATCTCCCTGAAAGCTCTGACCAAGAGAGCCCACCGCGCCGAGCGCAAGGCAGACCAGCGGCTGGTCGACGGCATCGAATCGGGTGACGACGTACTGCTGCACCGTGGAAGGAAGGCCGCCAAACGGGCCCGCTACGCCGCGGAGCTGCGCCGGCCGCTGGACGCGAGCGCAAAACGAACAGTGAAGTACTACAAACAATTTCAGCGTGTTCTCGGCGATCACCAAGATGGCGCAATCGCGGCCGAGACCCTACTCCGGCTGGCACTGATCGCGGGCACGACCGTCGGTGAGAGCGGCTTCACCTTCGGGATGCTGTATGCCCAGGAGCAGCACGCCGCTGCTGAGGCGAAGCGGAAAGTGATCGAGCTCCTCGGCTAACGAAGCGACGAAAGCCAGTATTCGGCCAGTGCCGACACCCAGTCTCCGGCGGCTCGCGCGTGGTCGGGCGGGCCGTCGACGATGACGAGTTCGTCGACACCAAGGTCCGCCAGTGCGGCGGCATCGTCGATCTGCAATTCGCGTAGCGCCACAGTCACCCGCAGCTCGCTGCGGTTGCGGCCGAGTTCGGCGCACTGGTCGCCGAGGTACGCGATCCGTTCGGCCGCTTCCGCCACCCCCGCGAGGTTGAATCCGTACCAGCCGTCGCCCCAGGCCGCGACCCGGCGCAGCGCCGCGTCACTGTTGCCTCCGAGGACGATCGGGATGGACGCGCCGTTGGCGGGTTTGGGATTGACACGCACCGACTCGAACGCGACGAACTCCCCGTCGAATGAGGCGATGTCGTCGCGCCACAGCGTGCGCATCGCTGCCACATACTCTTTGGTGCGCGCGCCACGTCGTTCGAACGGGACACCGAGCGCGTCGAATTCCTCGCGCGACCACCCGATGCCGACACCGAGGGTCAATCGGCCCGCGCTCAAAGAGTCCAGCGTCGCAGCCTGTTTGGCCACGACCACCGGATTGTGCTCGGGCAGCAGCAATACCCCGGTCGCGATCCGTATCGACGATGTCGCGGCGGCCGCGAAGCTCAATCCAATCAACGGGTCGATCCAGTCCGCGGTGGACGGGATCGCGATCTGGCCGTCGTCGGAATACGGATAACGAGATGTCGATCGGTCCACCATCACGACGTGCTCACCTGACCACAGGGTGGCGAAGCCGGCGCGTTCCGCTCCAGACGCGACCGCGTCAATGACAGCGCGATCGGCGCCGGCACCGATGCCGAGGGCGTGCAATCCCAGTTGCATCCGGCGATGGTCTCACGCCTAACCGCCGGAAATCATACGAACAGTTCGTCGATTGTTTTCTGCTCCAACTCAATCCACTTGGCGACGCGCTCGCGGACGTGTTCGACTTCGTCCTCGTCGAAGTGCCGTGCCTCGTCCGGTGTGATCCGGCAGATGTCCATCGGGCCGCCGACGCTCGGCGACGAGGTGTCCAGGGTGTCGAGGACCCGCAGGGCGGCCACGACGCCGTAATCGACGCTGCGCTTGGCCATCTGGAAGTGTGCGAGCAGCGCATAGGCCTGCTGGGCCATCGGCGAACCACTGCCCACTGCCTGGAAGCCCGTCTCTTCGTGGTGCCCGATCAGACCATGCGGGTCGATGTCGACGATGAACGGTTGTCCGTCGGAGTAGCCCGCGGCAAGCATGTACGTCGAGGGCGTCGCGCCCGGCTTTCCGCCCGGAACGTCGGAGATGAAACTGCTGTAGTGCTGCTCGAGGACAGGCACGACGCGCTGTTGTAACGCCCGTCCGACGTCGGGAGCCTCGACGATCGCGTCCGCCTCGGCATCGAAAATCTGCTCGAGGTCGAACAACACGGCGCGGGAACCACTCCCGCCCCACGCAGCGTGCTTGCCGAGTGCGTGCAGCTTCTGCGCCGGATAGCTCACCTGACGCACGGGATCGGTGATCTGCGAGTCTGACGCCATCACCAGCCCATCGGCACAACGCATTGCAAGAACGACCGTCACACCTCAGGTCTTACCCAGATCCGGCGTTCGTCACGCTGCGCCGTGTCATCGTGAAGGGATGAATGTCGACCGAGTGGCAGAGCTGCAGCGCTGGCAGGACTCCGGCGCGATGTGGGAGGTGCTGGCCCGCAAGTCGGACTCGGTCACGGTTGCGCTGTTGCGGTGTGACGGCGGTGAAGAGATGGACCGGTTCACGTCCGACGACCCGCGCCTTCTGGCATTCATTGGAGAGCGGCACAACAGCGAGGGGTCCTGAAATAACACGAAAGCCCCGTCCAAAATGGACGGGGCTTCCGCGGCGTGTCATTTAGAACGGAGCGGTCCTGAAACCGCCTTCCCACTGAACGCCCCACGCGTTCAGTTCGCTGTTCCACTCGACCTGAGCCCACGGCGCATACCAGGGCGGCGGTGGTTTCGGCGGCGCCCACACCGGCACCACAAAGTCGCGATGTCCCGGCGGCGGAAGGAAGCCCTGCCCCGGCGGCAGCGGGTTTCCTGGGCCGCCGACATTCACTCCAGGACCGGGAACCCACGGCGGTCCCGGCTGCCATTTCGGATCGGCGTTGGCGACACCCGCGCCAACCCCGAGTGCACCGGCCGCAAGAGCGCCGGCACATACCGCCGTCAGCACGCTCTTCTTGACATTCATCAGGTCACTCCCTTGATCGACATATCCGCAACACGCCGATGTGCTGCACTTTGCGACCCCCAACCTTGCTGGTCTACCCCGCGACGACCGCCGACTAAACGCCTGCTCGGCGCACCAATTCGACGAACGCCGCCGCCGCCGCGTCGACCTCATCGCAAGCGTCGGTGGCGACCAGGTCGAGCAGGAGGCCGCGGGCCACAGCCAGGCCCAGCCGCATTGTCGCGGGGTCGACCGCCTGGGCGGCGTCATCGGCCAGCCAATTGTCGACGGCGCCCGGCAGCATCGTCGCGAATGGCTGCTCGCCTTGCACGCCGCGTGCGTAGCACTCGAAGAAGAGGCGCTCGAACGGACGCAGCTCCGGTCGGCGCAGGTTGGCCCACATGGCGGCAATGGCGTCGGCTGGTTCGGCGGGCAGCTCGCTCATGGTCGACATCTGGCGGCGTTCGACCTCGCCGACTATCGCCAGCAGCAGTTCGTTGCGCGACCCGAAATGGTGCAACAGCATCCGGTGACTGGTCCCGACCGCGGCCGCCACATCGCGCAGCGACCGATCACCGATCCCGCGTGCAGCGAACTCCTCGACCACCGCATCGAGCAGTTCTTGACGGCGCTCGAGGTCAGGCGGTCGGGCCATTGAGGTGGTGTGACTCGCTTTGCGCTTTCAGGCCTGCGGCCTCCAACGCGAGGTATCGGCGCGTCATCCGCCGCATGAGCAGGCCGACCAGTGTCCCGACAGGGCCGCGCTGGTCGATCCGCTGGCGTACTCGGGTACAGCCGTCGGAGACTGCCTCGATGTCGTGGCTCGCTGTGGTCAGCCCGCCGGGCGAGCGTTGCACCCACGTCCATGACCTGCCCGGTTCGACGTCCGTGACCTCCCAGACGAGCTTCGGCATGCGGGGCTGTTTGATCTCGAACCGCTTGCCCACTGCAATTCCGGGCCCATCGAGGGCGGCCAGGCTGGTGACCGAGGCCGTCCATTCCGGCCAGCGCTCGACGTCCCTGAAAACATCCCAAACAACTGTGGCCGGTGCGTCGATGTCGATGCCATCGTCGGTAATCATGTACCAGACGGTACATGATCTAGCGCCTCGACGAAAGGTTCCAGCGCCCTTCAAACCCATGAAAGTGCGTGCGGAAACCTAGGGACCGCCATACCGTCGAGCAACGGCTGACTCCCTCAGTTGCTCTACGGAAGGGCCCCACTCCCTTGGCTACAAAGTCCTCGGCAATGACGCTCACAGGGTATGGACGTTTCATCGGCAGGATCGGCGCGCTGGCGGTGGCGCTGGGGATCGGGGTCGCCATTGCCGACAGCCCGGGCATCGCATGGGCCCAGGACGGAGCCTCGGACTCGTCGCCAGGAGGCACGGACTCATCATCAGCAGGCGCGGGAACGTCGAAAACCGACTCCACCGGAGCGTCAGGTTCCGCAGCGACGGGTGCATCGGGTGCGAACACCGGTGCCGGCGACGCGGACAACAACGACCCCGAGGACGACGACGCTGACGACAACCACGCTGACGACGAGAGCTCGGGCGATAAGGACGCTGAAGACAACGACGCTGACGACGAGGGCTCGGGCGATAAGAATGGCGACGCCGGGCAGGCAGGCGACAACGCCCAGGACGACGAGGAAACGGCGAACGACAGCGACGAATCCGCTGGGCTGAACCCGCCGACGAGCTCCGAAGACGAGCAGAGCCGCAGGACCGGCGAAACGCTCACGCACAAGGACCGCGCCATACTCAGCGACCACGTCAACACTCCGCGGCAGGCGTTCACGGGCCTGAGGACGGCAACCACGAAATCGGCGGTTGACGGCGAACCCGTACCGCATGATGCGCTGCGCACCGCCGTGGTGGACGATACGCCGTCCATCACAACTCAGACGTTGTCCTTCTCGAACGCCCCCGAGCCGTCGAAAATACCGATGCAGGTGGCCTCTCTCCCCACGCCGGCGACCACCCACATCAACGGGATGGTCGGTACCGTCCTGTCCGCCTTGGGATTCGACGCGCAGGCGGCCAGCGGCCCGGCCGCACCACTGCAGTCTCCAATGTTGTGGGCCATGCTGGCTGCGGCGCGTCGTGAGATCGGGCATACCGCATCGTTGCCCCCCGTCTCCTCGCCCGGAGGGACGGTCGCGGCACTGGTTGCCGAGGACGTGGCAACCACCGCCGTCAGCCCGCTGGCGACCCCGGAGCAATTGGAAGCCGAACGCCTAGCCACTCAGACGGCAAATTCCTTTCCCGTCGCATTGATGAAACTTGTTCTGCGACAGCAATTTCTGTCGGCGGCCCACAATTTGTATGGGCCCGGCGGAGTAGATGGGGAGAACATGGCCGCGCTTGACAGAGCGGTCAACGAGTATGCGATGGGTGCCGCGTTTCAGCAACTGCTGCTCGACTCGATGAACCCAACGGTGGTGACACAAGTCGCCCCACCGCATTCCTGGTTCGGCCAGAACGTCCCCGGATCCCGAATTCTCTACGACAACCCGGACACCATCTATCGCTTCATGGGCGTCAACGGTGCGTCGCAATATGAGATCAGAGGCCAGTTCCACGATTGGGAGAACAAGGACGCGCGGCCTTCCAATATCACCTTCAGTGTGCTGGAGGGCCTGGCAGGAACGACGACGACGGTGCTGACCGTCGACGACGAATTCGAAGTCGATGCAGACGGAAATTTCGTCATCACGGTAAGCATGGAGCCTGCCAACGGACGGCCTAATCACTTGCAGCTCACCAAGGGCTCCACGATCATTGCGGCACGCGACACCCTGGGCGACTGGAACAAGGAAACCCCGATGAGCCTGTCCATCGAGCGCGTTGGCGGTCCGCCCGATAGCTTGTTCGCGCAAATTGGCGGGTTTGCATTTCTCGGGAACTTCGTCGTCGGCAACCCGCTGCTCACCACCCTGGTGTCATTGATTCCGCCACTGCCGCACATGCCGCCGGTGTTACGCGGCGTGTTCAGCGCGGCCATCCTGATCGTTCGGGGCGGAAACGAACAGGCGAAGTACATGGCGCTGGCGACGAACGATCCGGAGACCGGCGAAGCTCGCGCGGTCAACACCGTCAGTCAGCCTGCCAGCAACGCGGAGTTCCTGGCTAATCAGCTCCAGAGCAACGGGCACTTCCAATTGGAAGATGATCAGGCCCTCGTGCTCACCATCGATCCCGGCGATGCCGGGTACTTCGTGGTGCCGACCTACAACATCTGGACCATCACCGACAACTACTGGGATGAGCCTGCCAGCCTGAATATGGAACAGGCCCGCGAAAACGTCGATGAGAACGGCGAGCCCACCGGTACCTACACAGTCGTGATTTCTCCAACGGATCCTCTTGCTGCGAACTGGATTTCAACGAGCGGACTGAACCAGGGCACACTAGCGATTCGGTTCCAAGACATCGAACCGAACTCGTCGAACCAGCCCCGCATCGTCGATCAACAGGTGATGACCCACGACCAGCTACGCGAATTCCTGGCCGAGGAGGACTTCATCACGCAACAGGACCGTGACGAGCAACTCGCGTTGCGCCGAGACGGCTTCGACAAGCGCTGGACGTAGTCTCAGCGCATGGAAAGCCCCTCCGCCGACGCCGTATTCAACCGGCTCAGCCGTCGCGAGGTCGCGCTCGACCTTGTCGAGGCGGTCGAGGACGAGGTCGTCGATTCCGTCGGTACCGTGGCCCTGCCGTCGGCAGAGCCGACGCTGCTGCTGCAGAAAATGGAGAACAGGCTCGTCCGGCATCATCTGGCCAAACCGGAGGTGTTGAGCGACGAGGAGCTGCGCAGGTTGCGCTACATCCTCAACTTCGCCCGGCTGGCCGACTTCGAACCGGGGGCCGCGGGGCCCGCTGGCAGTCGTGGACGCGGCGACGTCTCGGTGGGCGACGAGCTGGCGCCGTGGCGCGCCAGGGTGGCCGATGCGCTCTACGGCCCGCTTCGCGAGGAGCGTGACCCGGCAAAGGCTTTGGCGAAGGCACGCGATGTCCTTGCCGGATTGACCGACGACCAGGACGAGCAGCGCCGTCAGCTGATCGACGGCCACGGGAACGACTTCTCCGCCGCCGAACTGGACGCCGAAGTCGGATACAAGAAACTCGTCACCGTGCTGGGCGGTGGTGGCGGCGCGGGGTTCGTCTACATCGGCGGCATGCAGCGGCTGCTGGAGACCGGCCAGGTGCCCGACTACATGATCGGCTCGTCGTTCGGGTCGATCATGGGCAGTGTGGTGGCCCGTACCCTGCCGGTGCCCATCGAGGAGTACGTCGCGTGGGCCAAAACGGTGTCCTATGGCGCGATCCTCGGCCCCGAGCGGCTTCGTCGCAGACACGGGCTGGCCGGGCTGTTCTCGCTACGTTTCGACCGGTTCGCCGAGGCACTGTTCCGCCGCGAGGACGGCGAACGTATGCGGATGTCGGACTTGGCGATTCCGTTCGACGCAGTGCTCGCCGGTGTGCGTAGGCAACCGTATGCGGCGCTCCCGTCGAGGTTTCGCCGTCCGGAATTGGCGGCGCTGCAGATGCGGACACTTCCCTTCCTGCCGATCGGCATCGGGCCGCAGGTCGCGGCGCGGTTGTGGCAGGTGTCGGCATTCATCGACCTGCGCGTCGTCAAGCCAGTCGTCGTCGGCGACGACGAGCTGACACGCGAGTTCAACGTCGTCGACGCGGCGTCGTTTTCGTCGTCGATTCCCGGTGTCCTGCACCATGAAACAAGCGACCCGCGGATGGTTCCGCTGCTCGACGCTCTCTGCGAGGACAAGGAGGTCGCGGCGCTTGTCGACGGTGGTGCCGCCAGCAATGTGCCCGTCGAACTGGCGTGGAAGCGGGTGCGCGACGGCAGGCTGGGCACCCGGAATGCGTGCTACCTGGCATTCGATTGCTTTCACCCGCAATGGGATCCCCGTCATCTGTGGCTCGTCCCGATCGCCCAGGCCGTCCAGTTGCAGATGGTGCGAAATGCACCCTATGCCGACCATCTGGTGCGCTTCGCGCCGACATTGTCCCCGGCGAACCTCGCGCCGTCGGCGGCGTCGATCGACCGCGCCTGCGCGTGGGGACGCAAGAGCCTCGACAAGGCCATTCCCGTGACGACCGCGCTGTTGCAGCCGACGTGGTGGGAAGGTGACCGGCCGGCCGTACCCGGGGCCGAGTCCGACGCGCACCCGACATCGGTGGCGTCACCGATGAGCGCGGTGATGGCGGCGATCCAGGAGCCCGCGAACCGCTTGGCGCGGTGGCGAAACCGACGCCTGACATGATGCGGATCGCCGTCTGATGACAGACACTGTCGCGGTGATCGGCGCCGGACCCGGTGGGCTCGTCACGGCACGGTGGCTGTGTTCGCAGGGCTTCGAGCCGACAATCTTCGAGCAGCAATCCAAACTGGGCGGACAATGGACCGGCTCGGGTCTCACCGGTGTGTGGCCCGCGATGTACACCAACACCAGCCGGGTGTTGACGGCCTTCGGCGACCTCGCGCACGAAGGTGATCAGACGTTCCTGTCCAACCATGACGTCCTCGCCTACCTCAACCGGTACGCCGACATGTTCGGTCTTCGGGCCCGCATCCGGTTCGGACAACGGGTGGACGGCATCAGCCGCATCGGTGCCGGATGGCACATCACACATGACGGAGCCGATGAGCCGTTCGACCGGGTCGTGGTGGCGTCCGGCAGGTTTCGGTCCCCCGCCATACCCGACGTGCCGGGTATCGAGACGTTCACCGGCTCCGCGGGCGCGATGTCGACGTTCGACTACCGCGGGGCGAAACCCTATGAGGGTAAACGTGTTCTGGTGGCGGGCTGCGCGGTCAGCGCGCTCGATATCGCCACGGAACTGGCACGCCTCGGCGCGGCGCGCGTGGTCGTCACCCAGCGGCGGCAACGCTACGTCCTACCCAAGTTCGCCGCGGGTGTCCCATCCGACCACCGGATCTTCACGCGCTACGGAGTGCTGGCGAACGAGACCCTCCCACCGGTAGAGGTCGACCGCCAGCTGAAGGAGATCGTGGTGGAAGCCAACGGGAGCCCCGAGCAATACGGCGCACCGGCACCGGATCCCTCGCTGTTCGCCGCGGGTGTCACTCTCAATCAGGGCTATCTTCCGCTGGTGGCCGAAGGCCGAATCACTGTGCGACCGTGGATGACATCGGTCGACCGGACGCAGGTGACCTTCGCCGACGGGCAGGCCGACGAGTTTGACGGGATTCTTTTCGGCACCGGGTTTGCACTGGATCTGCCGTTTCTCAGCGACGACATCCGCGCCACACTCGACGTCGACGCGGTGCACCTGGACGCCGACCGATTCACCTTCCATCCGGATCTCCCAGGTCTGGCGATGGTGGGCATGTGGGATCAGTCCGGCGGATACTTTGTGCCGCTGGAACTTCAGGCCCGGTGGATCGCCTACGAGTGGGGCGGTGCGGTTCCGGCCCCCGATGAAGGTGCGCAACGGGAAGCGATCGCCGGATACCGCGCGAGGCGTGGGTCGTCGCAGAAGACCCGAATGAACCTAGTGGCATTGATCTTTGCGCGCGCTGCCGGTGTGGAACCGCGTCTGGAGAACTGGCCCGATCTGCGCAGAGCACTGCTGTTCGGTCCGCTGGCGCCGAGTTGTTTCCGGCTCGAGGGCCCCGACGCACTGCCCGATGCGCAGGCACAATTCATGCGCGACGCCGCAGCGTTCGGCGCGATCACGTCCAACGAGATGACCGAGCGCGAGAACCGCTATTGGTCGCAGGTGTCGGGCCGCTAGGCATTCTGTGTGGGAACACCGATGGCCTTCTGCTCCATGTAGGCGTACAGCCCACGGAGCCCGCCCCCCTCACGGCCCAGTCCGCTCTGTTTGAATCCGCCGAACGGGGCATCGCCAGGGACGCAACCGTTGATGGCAATCTGCCCGGTGCGAACGCGGCCCGCAACGGCCACCGCACGGTCCACGTCGCTACCCCACACCGCGCCCGAGAGCCCGTACTGCGAGTTGTTGGCGATCGCGACCGCGTCGTCGTCGCCGGTGTAGCGCAGCACCGACAACACCGGCCCGAACACTTCTTCCTGGGCGATCATCGAGTCCGGGGTGACGCCGGTCAAGATCGTCGGCTCGAAGTAGAAACCCTTGTCCAGGCCGGGAGGTCGGCGACCGCCCGCCACGACTGTGGCCCCTCCATCGACCGCCGCAGAGACGTGCGCCTCGACACGGTCCAACTGGGCACGACTGATGAGCGGGCCCATCTGCGCGCCCGGATCCGTTGGATCACCGATGTTTACCCGTTTCGCCATTTCCACGAGCCTGTCGACGACCTCGTCGTGTAGCGATGCGGGCAGCAGCAGCCGGCTCTGCAGGATGCACGCCTGACCGGCATGCAACGAGCAGGCCTCGAACAAGATCCGTTCCAGCAGTTCGTCGGTCACCTCGACATCGTCGAGGAAAACGACCGCCGACTTGCCGCCGCACTCGAGGAGGATGCGCTTCATGGTGGCGGCCGCGGCGGCCATGATCTCCCGGCCGACCGCTGAGCTGCCGGTGAAGCTGACCATGTCGATCCGCGGGTCGGTCGTGAGCAGCTTGCTCGCCTCGATGCCGCTCGGCGTCACGACGTTGACAGTGCCCGGAGGAATATCGGTGTGCTCGTGAATGATTCGCGCCAGGGCAAGGCCGGCAATCGGCGTCAGTGGCGAGGGTTTGAGCACCACGGTGTTTCCCGCAGCCAGCGCTCGGCACACCTTCATCACGTTGAGGGTGTGTGGAAAATTCCACGGAGTGAGGATCGACACCACGCCCTGGGGCTCGTAGCGAAGCACCGTGGTGCTGGCCGCCCCCGGCGCGCTGATGGGTTCGTCGCCGAGCTGTGTGGCGAGTTCGCCGGAACCTCGCGCGGTGAACGCCGATCCGTCGACCTGGATCGCTCGTTCGTTGGCCACACAACCCCACTCGGCCTGCGACAGAGCGAAAAGCTCGTCGGCGTACTCGGTGAGTGCGGTACCCAGTTGCGCGAGGCATCGTGCGCGTTCCTCGGCCGACGTATGGCCCCACGGCCCCGAGTCGAATGCCCTGCGGGCGGCAGAGATCGCGGCGTCCACGTCAGCCAGACGCGCGTCCGGAGCCTGGGCAATCACGTCTTCCGTGGCAGGCGAGATGTCGTCATATCGGCCCGCCTGCGGTTCGACCCACTGCCCGTCGATGTAGAGCGGGTGGGAATCGATCAGACCTCGCGCGTCGGCCATGTCAATTGCTCCTCTCGGGTTCGATCACCCACGCGCCGCGGCGCAGCACGCCTGCCACCTGGAGGTCATCGTCGAGTACCACCAAATCGGCTGCGCCACCGGTGAACAGTCCCGCGGCAGGAAGACCGAGCGCGCGCGCCGGGTTGATCGACGCCTGGCGCACCGCGGCCAGCAACGCCTCGTCAGGAACAAGCCCGCTGTGCCGCACGGCGAAGCGGAACTGGTGGTCCATGGTCGCGGTGCTGCCCGCGATCGTCTGCATGCCCGCGACGCGCGCCACTCGGTCGGCGACCTCCACCGCCAGCGGTCCCAGCTGATAGGTGCCGTCGCTCATGCCAGCCGCCGAGATCGCATCGGTGATCAACGACACCCGATCGGGGCCCGCACTACGCGAAACATGGCGGTAGAGCGCCGGATCGACGTGTACACCGTCGGTGATCAGTTCGACGGTCACGCGGGGGGCTTCCAGAAGCGCAATCACCGGGCCGGGCTCGCGGGTGTTGATCGGACGCATCGCGTTGAACAGGTGCGTACCCACCGTCGCGCCCGCCTCGATCGCCGCGCGGGTCTGGTGGTACGACGCGTCGGTGTGTCCCACCGCGGCCACCACGCCTGCGTCGACGACCCGCTCGATCGCCGCCAGTGCCCCTTCGCGTTCCGGCGCGATCGTGATCATGCGGATCGTTCCCGCGGCCGCCTCGAGCACGCGGTCGATCTCGGCGGGGTCGGGGTCGCGCATCAAGGCGGGCTGATGTGCACCGCACCGCACTGTCGACAGCCAGGGGCCCTCCAAGTGGATCCCATCGATCAGGCCGTCACCGACGTCGCCGCTCAATTCGCTTACCTGATGGAGTAATTCGTCGGGAGATGCGGTGACCAAGGACGCGACCAACGAGGTGGTGCCGTGTCGACGGTGAAAGTCGACGGCCGTCGTCGTATCCGAACGCACGGCCGCCGAGAAGTTGGTCCCTCCCCCGCCGTGGACGTGTGTGTCGACGAAGCCGGGAACCACCGTCACGTCGCCGAGAGCTCGATCTGCCGCACGCGGTGGCACACCCGCACCGACCGCATCGACAACATCGCCGGATACTTCAATCCACCCGGGCCGCAACAGCTCTCGGCCAGTCACTAGAGTCTCGGCGGTGAGCAGCACTCAGATGCCCTGCCAATCCGGTTTCGAGCGGTTGATCTCGCGGTAGTAGTCGACGAGCTGGAGGCGTTGCGCCGCCGCTCCGTCGAGCAGCACGGTGACATGCGGGTGCAGCTGCAAGATCGTCGCGGGCCACATCGCGCTGACCGGACCTTCCACCAGCTGGTGTACGGCTTCTGCCTTCCGCCGGCCCGTGGCTACGAGGATCAGGTGCCTGGCCTCCAGTATCGTCGCCAGCCCCTGGGTCAGGCAGTGCGTCGGTACCGCATCGACGTCTCCGCCGAAGAACCGCGCATTGTCCATCCGGGTCTGTCTGGTCAGTGTCTTGATTCGGGTCCGTGACCCCAGCGAGGAGCCGGGCTCGTTGAACGCGACGTGCCCGTCCGTGCCGATACCGAGAATCTGCAGATCGACACCGCCGGCGTCGCGGATCGCGTCCTCGTACTGGGCGCACGCCTCCGGGATGTCGGGCGCGAGCCCATCGGGGCCGTGTACGGCACCTGGAGCGAAGTCGACCTTGGAGACGAACACGTCCTCGATGACGTTGCGGTACCGCTGAGGGTGGTCCTCGGGCAGCCCGACATACTCGTCGAGCGTGAAGCCACCTGCCCGACGGAAGGAGACCAGGCCGCTGCCGAAGCGGCGCGCGAGCTCGTCGTAGATCGCCAGCGGCGAGGATCCGGTGGCCAGACCCAGCACCGCCTCCGGTTTGCGATCGAGTAGCGCGACTATCGCACCGGCACCGACAGAGCCAATCTCGTTGGCGTCCTGCAGGATGATGACTTCCATCTATGTGTTCGCGATGAAAAGTTCTGCGCCGGAAGGGATGTGCGCACCCTCGAGGACCGCGTCCGACGGAACAATGTTGCCCGCCTCGCGTTCGTCCATCACGACGACGGGAGCGATCGGGTTCAGCCCTTTCGCCGCGACCGACGCCACGTCGTAAGTGATGACGACCTGGCCCGCCGTGACGTCGTCGCCTTGACTCAGATGCGTCGTGAACCCGTCTCCGTTCAGCTGGACCGTGTCCAGGCCGAGGTGGACCAGCACACCCACATTCTCCGGTGTCATGACGATATAGGCGTGCGGCATCAGCTTCAGTAGTCTCCCGCTGACCGGGGCGACCGCCTCGATCACCTCGTGCGGAGGGTCGACAGCCGCGCCGTGGCCCACCATGCCCGCCGAGAAGACCGGATCAGGGACGTCGGCGAGCGGAACCGCGCGGCCGCCGACCGGCGCGAAGACCTGAGTGATACCCACGTCGAGACTCCTTCTGCTCGTGCGCACTAACAATACGAGCGTGCTGGAAAGAGGGGCTGGACTTCGGCGCTTCCTCTAAGCTTCCGCTGAGCTCCGGCGGCTGGCGGCGGTCGGGCAGAGGAGGTCTGGACTAGATGAGCGACACATCGAAAATCGCAGGTACACAGGAGAAGTCGGGCCTGAACTTCCGCGGGTTTGCGCAGTTGCAGCGGCTGGGCAAGAGCCTGATGCTGCCCATCGCGGTACTTCCGGCAGCGGGCATCCTGCTCCGGCTCGGCCAGCCCGACCTGCTGGGCAAGATCGAGACCCCGGTCATCGGCGACTTCTTCAAGGCGATGAGCGCTGCGGGCGACGCGCTCTTCAGCAACCTGGGCCTGCTGTTCGCGGTGGGCGTGGCGATCGGCTTCGCCAGGAAGGCCGACGGCTCCACCGCACTCTCAGCAGTGGTCGGCTACCTGGTGATGGAGGCGGTCTTCAAGACGATGTCGCCGATCGTGCTTGCCGGTGAACTCGACAAGGCCGGCGAACAGGCCCAGATCAACTACAGCGTCTTCGCGGGAATTGTCATCGGTCTGTTGACAGCATGGCTTTTCGACCGTTACCACACCATCCAATTGCCGTCCTACCTCGGCTTCTTCGGCGGCAGGCGATTCGTTCCGATCGTGGTGTCGCTGGCCAGCTTGTTCATCGCGTTTGCGATGAGCTACTTCTATCCGATCTTCGATGCGGGCCTGACCGGCCTCGGCGAGTTCATCGGTAGCGCAGGGGCACTTGGCGCGTTCGTCTACGGGTTCGCCAACCGCATGCTGATCCCGTTCGGACTGCACCACATCCCGAACTCGTACGTGTGGTTCCTGTATGGCGACTACCAGCCACCCGGTGGTGACGCCGTGACGGGCGATATCCCCCGCTTCACAGCGGGCGATCCGACCGGTGGCGCCTACACGGCGGGGTTCTATCCCATTCTCATGTTCGGGCTGGTAGGGGCGGCATTGGCGATGATCCACGTCGCGAACAAGAAGCAGCGCAAGGTCGCGGTCGGCATCTTGGCCGCGGCGGCGTTGACCGCGTTCCTCACCGGGATCACCGAGCCGCTCGAATTCGCGTTCATGTTTGTAGCGTTCCCGCTCTACATCATTCACGCGGTGCTGACAGGACTGTCGCTGGCGATCGCGTACTTGCTCGACATCCATCTGGGCTTCTCGTTCTCCGCCGGACTGATCGACCTCCTTCTTTTCAGCACCGCGCCCGCGGCGAAAAACGTTCCGCTGCTGATCGGGATGGGCCTGGTCTTCTTCGTCGTCTACTACCTGCTGTTCCGGTTCGCGATCACCAAATGGAACCTGCGGACACCGGGCCGCGAGCCCGAGAGCGAGTTCGAGGCGGAGGAACAGGCCAACCTCGGCGAGAGCACCGATTCGTCGACCGCGGTGTCGGTAGGCAGCGCAACCGCCACGCTCGCCGCACCCGCGCGGACCGACAGCAAGGCCGAGCAGGTCATCGCGGCGTTCGGCGGGCGGGAGAACCTCGTCACCGTCGACGCCTGCATCACGCGCCTACGCGTAGAGGTGACCAACAAGGACAAGGTGGACCAGGACCGCCTGAAGCGCCTCGGCGCCGCCGGCGTCGTCGAGGTCGGCAACAGTGTTCAGGCGGTGTTCGGCACCGACGCCGAGGCGCTCAAGAACGACATCAACGAGATCATCTGAGCGATTTGTGTGCGTTTTGGAGCGGTGAGCGCTCCAAAACGCACACAAATCACGAGTACTTGTCGATCAACTGCTGCTTGTACAACTTTCCCGCATCCGTACGCGGAAGGTTCGCCTCGAACGAGATGGACCGGGGACATTTGTAGTGGGCCAGCCGATCTCGCAGCCAGGTGATCAACTCGGTGGCGAGCGCTTGGTCCCCGCGGGCGGGGTCGGCCAATTGCACGATGGCCTTGACGGATTGACCCATCAGGTCGTCAGGTAGTCCAAAGACCGCCGCATCCACCACGAGCGGATGGCTGATCAATAAGTTCTCCGTCTCCTGCGGATAGATGTTGACGCCACCCGAGATGATCATGTGGTTGCGACGGTCGGTGAGATAGAGATAGCCATCGCTGTCGACGTAACCGACGTCGCCGACCGTGACCCAACCCTGCCGGCTGCGCGATCCCGCCGTCTTGGCGGCGTCATTGAGGTATTCGAACGGATACCCGCCCTCGTAATAGATTTCGCCGATCTCACCGGTCGGTACTTCGTGCCCGTCTTCGTCGAGAATGTGGGGCACGCCCAGTATCGGTTTGCCGACCGAACCCGGTCGTTGGAGCCAGTCTTCGGCGCGAATGAACGAGATGCCCGCACCTTCCGATGATCCGTAATACTCGTCGACGATCGGACCCCACCAGTCGATCATCTGGCGTTTGATCTCGGGTGGACACGGTGCGGCTGCGTGGACGACGCGCTGCAGGCTTGACAGATCGTAGCGCCGTCGTGTCTGCTCCGGCAGACGCAACATGCGGACAAACATCGACGGTACGAACTGTGCGTGTGTAACGCCGTACCGCTCAATGCTTTTCAGCGCCTGCTCGGGGTCGAACCGCTCCATGACCACCGTAGTCGCCCCGACGGCCTGAGCGGCCATCGTCCACATCGCAGGCGCTGTGTGATAAGTCGGGGCGGGACTCAGGTAGACCGAATCGGCGGTCACACCGAGGGCTTCGAACACCGGCGTCGACAAGCTGGGACGCGCGGAGCTCAACGGACGCCGAATACCCTTGGGCCGCCCCGTGCTGCCCGCGGAGTACTGCAGCAGCAACCCATCACTCTCATCGGCGATCGACGTCGCCGGCTCGGCTGCGACACATTCCGGATAGCGCTGCCAGCCGTCGAGGTCGCTGTCGGCCAGGACGGCGACCAGCCGCGCGACCGGCAGCTGCTCACAGACCGAACGCATGGCCCGCGAGGAGATGACGGCCTTGGCTCCGCTATCGGACACGATGTAGGCGGCCTCGGACGCGCTGAGATGCGTGTTGATCACCGTGTAGTACAGCCCGCTTCGCCGCGCCGCCCACATCGCGGCGTGAACGTGCTCGTTGTTCTCCATCAGGATCGCCACCGTGTCGCCTGCCCGAAGGCCCGCGCGGCACAGAAAGTGGGCCAGGCGGTTGGCCCGCGCCTCAAGTTCGGCGAAACTCACCACCGTCGCTGACGGGTGAAGCACCACAGCGGGTTTCGTGGACCCGATGTGATTGCGAAGCTGCATGGTCCGCGCCGATCAGCCCGTCGCGTCGCGGAACGCCTCGACGAGCGACGTCATGATTCCGAGCGCCCGATCCGGGTCGGCGGTCACCGAGGCCGGGAACCGGACGTCGGTGACTCCTGCCGCCGCAAGCGCGGGTACGGCGGCTGCCGACTTCGCGAAATCAACTGTTCCGTCACTGTTCTTCGCCGCCCGCGCGACGCCCTGGACCTGCAGATCGCTGGGATCACCGCCGAACTCGATGACCTTGTCCTTCATGGCTGCGATCGCACCCGGAAGGTCCGCGTACGCCGAACCCCAAGGGATCCAGCCGCTTCCGAACCGCGCGATGCGGCGCGCCACCGCGTTGTTGACGGTGCCGCTGATCCAAACCGGAACACCCCCGGTTTGCACCGGTTTGGGCATCTGGTGAATTCCCTCGAACGACAGTTCCGCCGACGAGTAGGACGCCCGCTGTCGAGTCCACAGCGTTTGACACACCTCGAGCGTGTGGTCGAGCAGTCGTCCGCGGTCCTCGAACGACAAACCCGCCGCTTCGTACTCCTCGCGCTGCCACCCGACTCCGACTCCCAGGTCCACCCGACCGCCAGAAATCACGTCCAGGGTGGCGAGTTGCTTGGCCAGCACGGCGGGCCTCCGCAACGCGGCCAGCAGGATCGCGGTGCCCAGCCTGATGCGGCTCGTCGTGGCCGCGATCGCAGTCAGCACGACCAGCGGTTCGAGCCAGGCTCCGTCGGGCCCGGTCGGCTGCCGGCCACCGGCCTGGCCGCCGATCGACGGATCTGAATACGCCTCGAGATTCTCGCCGAAGACGAGGTGGTCGGACACGACGAGCCGGTCGACTCCCGCCGTATCCATGGCCTGAGCCAGGTCTAATGTGGCTCGCCAGTCGTGGTGTGGAGCGTCGGTGTACGTCGTCAAGTACAGCGAAAGTTCGGGTGTGCGTGTCGTCATGCCTTCTCCGATGACCATGGTCTGTCCCACTGGTCTATCACCGCTGCCGCCGACACTGGTTTGCGGGACACGACGTGGTGGCCTCCAGCCGGCCAGCCGACAGTCAGAAGCGTCGCGATCTTCCAATCGTCCGGGATGCCGATCGACGCGCGTAGTTCCGGTTCACAGTGGCCGTGCCACAAGGTGATGGCCGCCCCGAGGCCCTGAGCGCGCGCAGCGAGCAGAAAGTTCTGCACGGCGGGAAATATCGATCCCGCCTGTTGCATCTCGGTGGTGCCTCGCTGGGGCTGCACGCAGAACAACACGAGTTCCGGAGCGCCACCGCCGACGTGCATGTGTTCGGCCATGGCCCGAAGAACACGGGACTTCGGGTCGTCAACATCTTCTGCGACCGTGGGCAACCGATAAAAATCCTTCATCACCTCCCACGTCTGCCTAGCGGCAGTGGTGATCACGTCACGAAGTTCCTGGCTGCGGATGACCACGAATCGCCACGGCTGACCGTTCCCGCCCGACGGAGCCCACGATGCCGCCGAGAGGCATATCTCCAGTACGTCATCGGGTACGGGTTCCTTGCGATACCGCCGGACGGCAGTCGCCGATTCCATCACGGTCCACAGGTCATCGGAGACCCGCGGCACCGCGTGACGGCTCACGCGTTCGCCATTCGCGGTAGCACACCTCGCCAGGTGCCACCGCGCATCGGCCCGGTGACCAGCGGCAGATCAAGGGTCGACAACAGGCCCGGCGGGGCGGCCATGACCGCTGGAATGGCATTGAGCTCGCGCATGACGGTGGCATAGGTCAGGCCGCGCATGTTGTTTCCGCGGCCGTGCATCTCGATGTCCACGGTGTAGGTCGGCAGACCGTCGACGATCACCCGGTAACCACCGAGCGGCGACGGATGCCGTGGCCAGTCCGGCGCGGATCCCTCGCCCATGCGGGTGATGTGTTCGAGCACGACACGCTCTTCGCCGCCCACGATTCCCGCGAGCTTGAATCGCATGCCCCCCATGGTTCCCGGCTCGACCCAGCCCGACGCCACCTCGTAACGCTCCGTGGCCAACCATTTTTCGATCGTCGTCTCGACGCGATCCAAGGGCAGCCCGACGCCGTCGGCTACCAGGTGGACGGTCGGCGCCCACAGCGCGGCGAGGCGATCGGGATCGAAGAGCGGCGCCGGGTGTTCGGGGGGATGCGCGAAGCCCATGAACTCGAACATGATGTGGGGCTGGTTGATCGGGCCGTAATCGAGTATCTCGAGCATGGTGATCTTGTCGACCTGGCTCGACATTCCAGTCATCGTCAGCGCGATGAGGTCGTTCGCCCACCCAGGATCGACGCCGCTGTTGAAAAAGCTGGTGCCGCCTTCGGCGCATGCTGCCGCGATGAGCTCGCGGGTTTCGGCATCCGCGGCGGGTGGATAGCACATCGGCACCAGCGAGGTACAGACGACATTCTTGCCCGAACGCAGGCACCGGGCGATGTCCTCGGCGGCCTCGTGATACCGGTAGTCACCAGACGCGAAGTAGGCGACGACGTCGGCATCGGTCGCCAGGACGGCGGCGACGTCACGCGAGGCGATGACGCCGGTCGTCGGCATTCCGCACAGATCGCCTGCGTCCCTGCCGTCCTTGGTTTCGGCGTGTACGACGACACCGACCAGGTCGAGACCGGAATGTGCAATCAGAGCGCGGAGTGCGCCAACACCGACTTGTCCGGGTCCCCAGAGGATTACCCGTGGTTGACGTTGACGTACGGTCATGGGCAGCCTTTCCGACTGTGTTGAACCGAGCTGTGAGAATATATCTTCTCATATTCCGGTAACACCATTACCGTACTGCAGAACCTGGAGGAGCCCGGTGAGCGATTACAAATTCCTGAAGTGGGAAAGCTTCGACGACGGCATGATCGTGCGCATCTCGCTGAACCGGCCCGAGCAGCGCAACGCCCAGAACCGCGGGATGCTCGTCGAGCTCGACGAGGCGTTCGGACGCGCCGAAGCCGATGACAACGTGCGGGTGGTGATCCTCGCCGGTGAGGGCAAGATGTTCTCGTCCGGTCACGACATCGGTTCCAAGCAGGCCAGCGCGGAGTTTCGGCCGGGCCCCGATCAGCACCCGACAGCGGCGATCAACGGGGGCACTCGGGAGGGCGCCGAGAAGATCATGCTGCAGGAGTGGCATTACTTCTTCCAAAACACATTGCGGTGGCGCAATCTGCGCAAGATCACCATTGCGCAGGTCCATGGCGACGTGTTCTCGGCGGGCCTGATGCTGATGTGGGCGTGCGACCTCATCGTCGGCAGCGAAGAGGTGCGCTTCGCTGACGTCGTCGGCACCCGCCTCGGCATGTGCGGTATGGAGTACTTCGGCCACCCGTGGGAGTTCGGGCCGAGGAAGGCCAAAGAGCTGATGCTGACCGGCGACGCGATCGACATCCACGAGGCGCATCAGCTCGGCATGGTGAGCAAAGTGTTCACGCGCGACGAATTGGGCGATTGCACAATCGATATGGCCCGTCGTATAGCTGAGGTCCCCACCATGGCGGCGCTACTGATCAAGGAGTCTGTCAACCAGACCGTCGACAACATGGGCTTCTACAACTCGCTGCAATCGTGTTTCACGCTGCATCAGCTCAACCATTCACACTGGGTGGGCGTTCGCGACGACAAGCGTGCGACCGCAGGACCCGAGAACGGCGTACCGGATTGGCGCACCGCACCCCCGATCGTCCTGTCGGTCAAAGACCAGGTCAGAGTCGAGTCATGACCCCACGCCCGATGCAGGTGACCATTCCGGATCACCTGTTCGCCCAGCTGCCGTTCTTCGACATCCTCGACACCGATGACACCGTTGTCATCGACCTGGAGAACCGGCCCGATCTGGTCAACATCCGGGGGGCGCTGCAGGGCGGACTGGTCGCGACACTGATCGACGTGGCGGGCGGCCGGCTCGCCATCAAGTACACGAGCGAGGGCGCGGGTGCCAGCACCGCGGATATGACCATTCATTTCCTGGCGCCGATCATGGAAGGTCCTGCGCGTGCCACCGCCACACTGGTCCGCGCGGGTAGGCGCACCATCGTGGTCGCGGTTGACGTAACAGATGTCGGCGGCGATCGCTTGGCGGCGCGGGCGACGTTGAGCTTCGCTGTCCTGAGACCTACGTAGTCACTTCAGCCGTCGACGGCTCCGTAGCGGGCCTCGGCAACACGGTCCAGTGCCACTGCCGGTTCGCCGTACACCATGGCCCAGCCGCGGGACCTCCGGTAGTAAAGCTGAATGTCGCCCTCCATGCCGAAGCCGTAGCCGCCGTGGATATGCAGACTGCGATGCGTTGCGTCGCGAGCGGTCTCGTAGGCGAATGCGAACGCCATCGCGGCCAGCTCACTGACGCGGTCGGGTTCATCGGCGAACGAACACGCTGCCTTGAGTGCCAACAAGCGCGCCCCGTCCGCCGCCGTGGCGCTGTCGGCGAGCGGGTGAGAAACCGCCTGGAAGGTGCCGATCGCGGTACCGAACGCGTGCCGCTGCTTGGCATATTCGACACCGATCTCGACGGCCTTCTTCGCGGCACCCGCGAGCGCGGCGGCGGTCAATGTCAGCCACAGGTCGAGTGCGCTCGAGAACAACCGCGGTCCGTCCGCTCCCCGCGCGAGAACGGTGACCTCATCGATTCCGATATCCGCGAGCGGCAACGAGCCCAGATTCTCGACAGGACAGCGGTTCTCGCGAACCCGCACCGCGACAAGACATCCGTCGACGAGTGCCAACACCGTATCTGCCACCGCCCCTGCGGGTACCAGGCTCAGCGAATGACCGTTACTCGCTCGCGGGGCGAACGTGACGAGCTTGTCACCCGCCAAAACCTCGGCGAGTAGTCCGGCGCCTGTCTCACCGCAGCACGCGAGCAACCGGGCGCCGACTTGACTCTCGATGACGGGTGCGGATGCGACGGCCCGACCGAACTGTTCGGCGATCAGTGCCAACTCCATCTCGGAGGCACCCCAGCCGCCCGAGGCCTCGTCGACGGCCATCTCGACGGCTCCGGTGTCCAGCAGTGCCTTCCACAACTTGGGGTCGAAACCCGACGGCTCCGCGGCCCGTACGCGCTCGGAGGTCGACTCCCTGGCATAGATCGCGGCGAACGACTCGACGAGCTGCCGTTGTTCGCCCGACAGGCTCAGGTCCACCAGCAAGTCCCTTCACATGCGAATATGGGTGCTCTCATTATTGAGAGTAACATTATCGCCTGCCACCCTCATTGGCCCGTGCGACGACAGATTGGTTTCACTCCATGGACTTTCGACTCGACGCCGATACCGCTGCGTTTCGCGACGACGTGCGTGCTTACCTGTTGCAGGCGCTGACGCCTGAATTCGAGGAGCGCATCTACCGAAGCGGTGTGGCCCACGACGACGAGTTCGCCAAAGGGCTTGTCGAGAGCGGCTACTTCGCGCCGACATGGCCTACCGAGCACGGCGGACAGAACCGCGGTATCTGGGATGAGCAGGTGCTCAAGGAAGAACTCATGCGTTCGGACGCGCCGGTGTACCTATCCGAGACCACGCGGATGGTCGCCTCGATCATCCGCGAAGTCGGCACGCCGGCCATGCAGGACCGCATCCTCAACGCAGCGATGGCAGGAGATATCACCATCGCGCTCGGATTCACCGAGCCGGAGTGCGGCTCGGACGTCGCCGCCGCCAGCACGAGAGCTGTGCGCGAGGGCGATGACTGGATCATCAACGGCTCCAAGATGTTCACCACCAACGGCCATATCGCCGATTATGTGTTCCTCCTGGCACGCACCAGCCCCGACAAGCCCAAGCACCAAGGCCTGACGATGTTCCTAGTGCCCATCGATGTCGACGGATTCGAAGCCCAGGCAGTGTGGACCCTTTCGGGCGAACGCACCAACATCACGTTCTACAGCGATGTGCGTATCGGCGATGAGTGGCGAATCGGCGACGTCGACGCCGGTTGGCAGGTCCTCGCGTTGTCGCTGCAGGCCGAACACGCGTCGGGTTGGGGACCGCACATCGGCAGGCTGCTGAATCACGCCGAGCACTGGGCTCAGACCAGCCACTCCGAAGACGGCTCGCGCCGAATTTCTACGATGGAAGTGCGACGGCGCATCGCCCGGGTCGCGATGGAATTCGAGGTGTCGATGCTCCTTCAGCGCCGATGCGTCTGGATGGCCGACGATGGCCAAATCCCGGTGGCCGAAGGTCCGATGTCCAAGGTGTTCAGTACGGAGGCATTGGCACGTGCCAGTCAGGACATCGTCGAGCTGGTCGGCCCGGACGCGATGCGCAGCTTCTTCGAGCCCGCTGCGCCGGAACAAGGTCGCTTCGAGCACCTCATGCGATTCTCGCTGGGCACCACCATCTATGCGGGCACCAGCGAGGTGCAACGCACCATCATCGCCCAACGCGGACTCGGTCTACCCCGTTAGTTTCTTCGGCTTACGCGCCGTCGTGCGCCGCGGCGCCGCTTTCGTCGCAGCAGGTTTGGGCTTGGCCGCCGGAGGAGCCAGCGCCTGAAGGCACCACGCCCACAGCTGATCCTCGGTGAGTTCGGCACCCTTGACGCCCAGGTGGAAAACCCCGATCTGCGCGAGCGCGATCAGCGTCGAGTTCAACAGCGTCGTCAACTGCGCCGGCGTCAAGTCTTTTCTCACCAAACCGGCGCGCGAACACGACGTGAGGATCTTGGTCAGCAGCTTCTGATGTGGCTCCCAGATCTTCGCGAAGTCCGCGGGCCGCTCGATCTCCAGACTCAGGTTGTAGATCGTCATGACCCGTCCACCGATCGCCTCGGACGACTCGGCTCGGGACAAAAAGCCACGACAGAACGCCTCGAGCTGATCCATCGGACCGTCCGCGGCGGCGACCTCATGCCGGATGGCTTCGATGAACTGACTGGTGGCGTTCTCATAGAGCGCCAACAACAATTCTTCCTTGCCCGCGAAGTGCTGATAGAACGCACGCAGGCTCAGGTTCGACCGATCGATCAGTGTCTGAATCGTGAAGTCGGCCTTCCCCGACTCCTCGACCAGCTCCAGAGCGGCAGCCAGAAAGCGCGAGCTGCGCGCCAATGCGCGGGCTCGCGCCTGGCTGAGCCGCCGCTCAATCGTCCGCTCCTGCCAACTGCTCGACAGATCGATGTCGGTGTCCACGAGTTCCAGTCCGGCTTCCGGATCACGGCCGGCGCGCTTCTTAGCAGTCATGATGGGTATGAGAATACGCGTTCTGCGCTCGTACTGTGCGGTCTACCTACACGTGTAGGTAGGCCGCCCGCGCCAGGCCGTCGTTATGCGTTACTCTGGAAATGCTCATTCTCGCTTGCGGGAATCAAAGTTCTGCAAGATGAAGCCGCAGTTCGTCCTCGAAGGAGTGCAGCCTTGACCGCAGATATTCTCATCGTTTCTCCGGACGACCACCTCGTCGAGCCGGCCGATTTGTGGACCAGCCGGCTGCCTGAGCGCTATCGGGATATCGGCCCAAGAATCATCCGCCACCGCGGGCGCATGGATCCGAGTGTCACGTCCGATGTCGCGTTCATCGACGACGAGGACGGCCGCGACGCCGATATCTGGCACTACGAAGATGCGATCATCCCCATTCCGCTCATCAGTGCGGCCGCCGGCTATGAACTCGATGAGCTGACCACCGACCCCATCACCTACGACGAGATGCGCCCGGGATGCTTCCGTCCGGCCGATCGGCTCGCCGACATGGACATCGCAGGCATCGAGGCCTCTGCCTGCTTTCCCAATACATTGGTTCGCTTCTGCGGACAGCGGTTTCTCTACGGCAAGGACAAAGAGCTCTCACTGCTGTGCGTTCAGGCCTACAACGACTTTCAGATCGACGAGTGGGGGGCGGGCTCGGATGGCAGGTTGATTCCGCTCGGCATCATTCCGCTCTGGGATGTCGAACTCGCCGCCAAGGAAGTCGACCGTGTCGCGGCCAAGGGCATGCGGGCCGTGTGCTTCTCCGAGCTGCCCGCTCGCCTCGACCTGCCGTCCATCCACAGCGGCTACTGGGATCCGTTCTTCGCCGCATGCGAGCGCAACGAGGTCGGCATCATGCTGCACATCGGGTCGAGCTCCTCACTCACCAAGTCCTCCCCGGACGCGCCGCATGTCGTGACGAGCGCGCTGATGGCGGTCAACTGCACCATCGCGCTGGTCGATTGGCTCTTCTCCGCCAAGCTCAAGCAATTCCCCAAACTGAAGATCGCCTTCGCCGAGGCGCAGGCCGGCTGGATTCCCTACTACCTGCAGCGCGTCGACGAAGTGTGGGAGGACAGGCGCGCATGGGGCGGTATCCATCCCCTGCTGACCGAGCCACCGAGCAGCCAGGTCCCCGGACGCGTCTGGTTCTCGACGTTCGGTGATCCGGTGGCGTTCCGCATCCTCGACCTCGTCGGCGAAGACCAACTGATGTTCGAGACCGACTATCCGCACAACGACACCAATTGGCCCAAGAGCATGGATGTCGCGAACAAAGCCACGGAGGGACTCGACGAAGAAACCAAGCGGAAGGTGTTGTCCACCAACGCGAAGAACTTCTTCGGGATGGCGTGACGAATCGCCGCCCAGCAGGGCCCTCGCGGGTTGGGCCCACGCGACAGCTGAAGAACTAGAGCGCTCGCCAGTCCGGCTTGCGCTTTTCGAGAAAGGCGCGCGGCCCCTCGATGGCGTCCTTCGTCAGCGCCACCTTCATCCGATAGTTCTCGGCGAGTAGTTCGGCTTCGTAGATCGGCAGGTTCATGCCCTTACGCACAGCCATCCGCGAACCACGCACCGCTAGAGGCGCATTCGAGTTCACCACCTCCGCGATGTCCCAGGCGCGGTCCATCAGCGAATCGTGCGCGACCACCTCGGTGAACACCCCCAGGTCGTAGGCGCGCTGCGCGTCCAGGCGCTCGTGCTTACCCATCAGGATCAGTCGCATGGCGACGGGCAGCGGCAAAACGCGCGCCAGCCGGACACCTTCGCGTCCCGAGGTGACGCCGATACTCACGTGTGGATCCATCAATGTCGCATGCTCGGATGCGATGGTGATGTCCGCTGTCGTGACGAGATCCATTCCCGCACCGCACGCAATGCCGTTGACGGCGCAGATGATCGGCTTCGTCATCTGCATCCAGGGCGGCGTCGCCTCCTGCGGCGCATCCCACTGCCGCAGCGAGCTCAGGATCGGCTCGCCCTGATTGTCGATGCCCGCCGCGTTCTCCATGTCGTGATCGGCTGCCTTGTTCACGTCGGCGCCGACGCACAGCGCGCGGCCGGCACCGGTGATGATCATCGTCCAGATGTCCTGCGAATTCTCTATGTCCGCATACGCCATCGCGAGCTCGGCGATCATCTCGTCATTGATCGCGTTGAGCACGTCAGGCCGGTTCAGCGTCACGCAAGCCGTGTGTCCACGGACCTCCACGTCGATCGTGTCGTAGTTGTTCACCGGCTCATTCTCTTCTCTCCAAGAGTGTTTCGGCGCTCGGACGGAACCCCAAGATGTCGTGGAACCTCTCGCAATACCTGGGCCACACGTCGGGATTGAGCAGTCGGGGCGGCATAGCTCCGGCGAAGATCGTCTGCCACTGCGTGGCCGTGGCGACCGCAAGATCACGCGCAGCTTCGATCGTGATGCCCGCCGTGTGCGGGGTGGCCACCACGTTGTCGAGGTGCAGGAGCGGGTTGTCCGGTCGGGGTGGTTCCTCGTGGAACACGTCAAGACCAGCGCCCGCAATACCCCCGCTGACGAGCGCGTCGAGGAGGGCCCTCTCGTCGTGCACTGGTCCGCGCGCTGTGGTGATGAAGAAAGCGGTCGGTTTCATCGCGGCGAACTGCGGACGCCCGATCAGACCGTGCGTCTCTCTGGTCAACGGACACGTCACCTGAATGAAATCCGAGCGCTCGATCAGCTCGTCGAGCTGCACCAGCCGCACACCGCGATCGTCGGCGGTCGCGTCGTTGACGTACGGATCGAAGACAATGACCTCCATCCCGAACGGCGTGCACAACTCCACCAGACGGCTGCCGATGGCACCGAGCCCGACCACCCCCAGCGTCTTGCCGAGCAGCTGAGTCCCCTGCAGCGCCAATCGGTCAACGAGCGGTCCATCCCGCAACGCGCGGTCCGCGACCGTGATCTTCTTGGCGAGGTCGAGCATGAACCCCAGCGCGTGTTCGGCGACCGCCTCCGCACCGGGACCCGAGTTGTTGCACACTGCGATTCCCGCCTGTGTACAGGCCTCGACGTCGATCACGTCGTAGCCCGCACCCGCAGAGCAAACCGCCAGCAGCTGTCGGCACCGTTGCACCAAATCGCGATCCGCCAACCACTGCACGCCGTTGTCCACGGACGCGACGTCGGTGCGGGTCGCCACCTGGTAGCCGTGCGCCGATTCGAGTGCGCCCCAACCTTGTTCACTGGATGCCGCCAGGTCAAGCTTGACGATGTCGATGTCCGCGACGTCGAGTATTTCGCCGGCGGCAGGATCGGTCCATCGTTCGTAGACCAGTCGCGGCCGTCCGTTCATTGCCTGGCTTTGGGCTTCGCCTGCGCCGCCTTGAACATATCGGCGAGTTCGGCGTTCACGTTCTTGTAGTCGTTGCGGGCGATGGAACCATCGCGGCCGTCGACGATGTCGTAACCCAACCGCAGATCCTTGTTCTCCATGTGAAAATACTCACGACCGATGGGGAGCCGGCGGTCCTCGCGCGGCACCTCCATCCAGGCGCGCAGGAAGCACCGCGCTTTCTTCGGATCATTGCTGCTGACGAAGTCCGATCGCGAATGACACATCGCGAAGTTGTTGGCAACTGCTGCTTCACCGGATTCGAGCCGGAACTCGACCTGCTGCTCGACCAGGATGTTGCGCAGCAACTCGATGGCCTCGTCCTGCTCTGGCGTGAATTCACGGCCAAGGGTCTTCATGGCGGGCAGGATGCTGCTGTAGGTGAAGTTTATGCAGATACGACCGTCGATCTGCGAGAACACGGGCACGTCGTAGGGCGTGACGTCAGGTTGGTCGTCAGGTTGTTCGCTGCGACGGTGGTGCGGGAAACCCTGGTACAGCACATCAAGCAGCTCAGGGCGTTCGGCAAGGATTCGGTTGTGCGCGGCTGGGCCACTTGCGAACTGGCTTTCGCCGCCCTGTGCCGCGGGATACACACACAGCAGCGAGAGAATATCGGCGGCGTCGTTGTGCATCGCGAGCTCGGCTCTGGACTTGGTTCCGCGAGCCGGTTGCACGCCGTTGGGCAGGATCTCCTCCTGCACGCGCACCATGCGGTGGCCGAACGAATTGTTGGATACCAGGTAGCCCAGGTGTGTGCAGAAGGCCCAGTATATGCGCTCGAGGTCTTCGATGGAGTGTTGCTCGACCGGGAACCCGCGAACGCACGCCAGACCCTTGCCGTACATGAGGTCCTGGTAAAGCCGCGCCAAGTCATCGTCGAGATGGGGATGACGAGCGTCGTCCGGCGTGATCTCGTCACGGCCCTTCGCAGATGTCTTCGCCAGAATCGATTCCAGCGCAGACACATTGCGCGACGAGAGGTCGAAGGTGAAATCTTCCTTGCTGGTGAAATCGGCGCCGGTCCAGGCCATCGGGTCAGTGACCTGTTCGGTGTAGATCGCGGTGGGCATCAGTCCTCCTCGTTAGGTCTCGAGCTCCCGCAAGACACGCGCGCGGGCCGTAGCCGCTTCGGTCATCATCCCGACGTCCGTACCCGCCGAAATGAATCGCAGACCAAGTCCGATGAAGCGTTTGAGCAGGTCAACAGACTTGATTCCAGCAATTCCGAACGCCACGCCGTGCTCACGGCAAGCCGCTGCCACAGAGTCTACTGCACGGCGGAAATCATCATTCTCATACTGCCCGTGTATGCCCATCTCGGCCGTCAGGTCACTGGGCCCGAGTAGGATCATATCGACGCCTTTCGCCTCCGCTATCGCACTGCTCGCAGCGACGGCTTCGGGCGTCTCGATCATCACTGCCACCACCGTGCGACGTTCGAGAACGGCGGTCAGCTCCGATGCGGACACTGGCTCGTAGCCGCTTACCGGATTCGGTCCCGATATCGATCGACGCCCGTACGGCGGGAATCTCGCGGCATTGACGACCGCTTCGGCCTCCTGTTTCGAATTCACATGTGGGACAATGACTCCAACTGCTCCACAATCGAGTACTCGAGCGATCGTGCTTGGGTCGTGTGACGGTACCCGCACCAATCCCGATATACCGGCGCCGACCGCACTCGTGCAGAGCATCGCCGCGGTTTCCAGGGATGTCGAGGTGTGCTCGAGATCGATGTAGACCGCGTCATAACCACATGCCGCTGCGATGGCAGGGACATCGGGGGTGCGCGCATTCAACAGGGCCAGACACAGCACAAGGCCGTCGCCACTCAAGGTCTCCCGCAGCGATCCCCGCATGTCTTTACGTTAGCGGAATGAGAACGTTCATTGCGTGAAGTCGTTAACGGCATTATCAATGTGGTAACCATGACGTATGCCAGGGCAGCGAGTTGCCATCGTGGGGGCGAGTCTGTCCGATTGCGGCCGCGTGCCCGATCAGACGGCCATGGGTTTGATGGCCCAGTCATCGCGCCGGGCAATCGCCGACGCCGGACTGTCCAAAGGCGACATCGAAGGATTCGGCGGGCACGGCGCTCTGCTGCCCCCGATCGAGGTGAGTGAATATCTCGGTCTACGCCCTAGCTGGGTCGATGCGACCAACGTCGGTGGTTCATCGTGGGAGGTGATGGCCATCCACGCCGCCGCGGCCATCGCAGCGGGCGAGATCGACGTGGCGCTCCTGACTTACGGCTCCACCGCCCGATCCGACGTCAAACGTCGTGCGCGCGCCTCAGCGGCAGCCATGAGCACCGGGGGTGCCTTGCAGTACGAGGCCCCCTACGGTGCGACTTTGATCGCCAAGTATGCGATGGCCGCCAGGCGGCACATGATCCAGTTCGGCACAGCCGTCGAGCATCTGGCCGAAGTCGCGGTCGCGGCCCATGAGTGGGCGGCTATGAACGACAACGCATTCGATCGCGAACGTATAACCCTGGCCGACGTGGCGGCTGCGCCGATGCTCGCCGATCCGTTCACGTCCAGGCATGTGTGCCTGCGCACCGACGGCGGCGGCGCGGTGGTGCTCGCCGGCGAGCGGGTGGCGAAGGACTGTGCCAAGGAGCCGATCTGGATTCTCGGGTCCGCCGATGCGACGTCACATGTCCGCATGAGCGAGTGGGGCGACTTCACCACGTCCGCGGCGGCACTGTCAGGGCCGCGGGCGTTCGCCCGTGCCGGAATCTCCCCGGGTGACATCGACGTGTGTCAACTCTACGACTCATTCACCTCCACCGTGCTGTTGACCGTCGAAGACCTCGGCTTCTGTGCCAAGGGAGAGGGTGGAGCATTCATCGGTTCGGGCGCTCTTCGTCCCGGCGGAGCCTTGCCCACGAACACCGACGGCGGCGGCCTCGCGTCGTGCCATCCGGGTATGCGAGGCATGTTTCTCATGGTCGAAGCGGTGCGACAACTGCGGGGTGAATGCGGGCTCAGACAGATCGACGATGCCCGCCTGGCGTGTGTGCACGCAATGGGCGGTTTCTTCAGCCACAGCGCGACGATGATCTTGGGGAGGTCGTGATGGACGTACCCATGGGCCCGGACCGGCCGACAATCGACTCCGACAGCGAGGCGTGGTGGACGGCGATCCAGGACCGCCGTCTGTTGCTCAACGCGTGTAGCACGTGTGGGCGCAAATCGCTGTACGTCCGGCCGTTCTGCCCACATTGCTGGAGCGAGGACGTCGCTCCGACGCCGGCCACCGGACACGCGCGTCTATATACGTGGAGCGTGGTCCACCAGAACGGAGCGCCCTTCGACGTACGCACGCCGTACGTGGTGGCGATGGTCGACCTAGTCGAGGGTCCTCGGCTGATGACCGTCGTCGAAGACTGTCCAGTCGAAAGCCTGAGCGCAGAACTGGAACTCACGATCGCTTTTCGTGATGACGATGACGGCTTCGTCGTGCCGATCTTTCGGCCGGCTATGGAAGATGTTGGAAAGGAACAGGAATGAATAAAGAGGACATGATTCTGATCAGCGTGGACGATCACATCGTCGAGCCACCGGACATGTTTCGCAACCATCTGGCTACAAAGTACCTCGACGAGGCCCCCAGGCTCGTGCACAACCCGGACGGGTCCGACACTTGGCAATTCCGCGACGTGATCATCCCCAACGTCGCACTCAACGCCGTCGCAGGCCGCCCCAAAGAAGAATACGGCCTTGAGCCCCAGGGCCTCGACGAAATCCGGCCCGGCTGCTGGCAGGTCGACGAGCGCATCAAGGACATGAACGCCGGCGGCATCCTGGGCTCCATTTGTTTCCCGTCCTTCCCGGGGTTCGCCGGGCGCCTGTTCGTGACCGAGGATCAGGAGTTCTCGTTGGCTCTAGTGCAGGCCTACAACGATTGGCACGTCGAAGAGTGGTGTGGTGCCTATCCAGCGCGGTTCATCCCGATGACGCTGCCGGTGATCTGGGATGCCGAGCTGTGCGCCAGGGAGATTCGCCGTAACGCCGAACGCGGCGTACACGCATTGACGTTCACGGAGAACCCTGCCGCTCTGGGCTACCCCAGCTTTCACGACCTCGACTACTGGAAGCCGATGTGGGACGCGCTTGTCGACACCGACACCGTGATGAACGTCCACATCGGCTCGTCAGGCAAGCTGGCCATCACCGCACCCGACGCGCCGATGGACGTGATGATCACCTTGCAGCCGATGAATATCGTGCAGGCGGCCGCGGATCTGTTGTGGTCCAAGCCGATCAAGGAGTACAAAGATCTGAAGATTGCGTTGTCCGAGGGTGGCACGGGTTGGATCCCCTACTTTCTCGAACGTGCCGACCGTACCTACGAAATGCACGCAGGCTGGACGGGGCAGGACTTCGGCAAGCAGAGGCCCTCCGAGGTGTTCCGCGACCACTTCCTGACATGCTTCATCTCCGACCATGTCGGAGTGCAACTGCGCAATCAGGTCGGTATCGACAACATCTGCTGGGAAGCCGACTACCCGCACTCCGACTCGATGTGGCCAGGCGCCCCCGAGCAATTGCATGACGTGCTCTCCGAGCACAGCGTGCCCGACGCCGAGGTCAACAAGATGACCTACGAGAACGCCATGCGCTGGTACCACTGGGATCCCTTCTCCCACATCGCAAGGGACCAGGCCACCGTCGGTGCGCTACGCAAAGCGGCCGAGGGCCATGACGTCTCCATTCAGGCGCTGTCCAAGCACGATCACGGCGGCGGCGGTGCATCGGACTGGCAATCGCAGATGAGCAAGGCGACCGCCAACACCGCGGGCAAAGACTGATCTCCGCGAAATTGCATTCCCAGAAGGTCGAGTAGAGACCTGGTGTAATGCAATTTCGTGGCAATTAACGCTCTGCGAGGCGGTCGGCGAGCACGCGCGGCCGTCCCGCCGATCGTGCCTCGAGCTTGTTGCGTTCGACCTTGCCGTTCGCGTTGACGGGTAGCGGTTCGTCCCAGAAGACGAGCTCCTCGGGAAGCTTGTACTTGGGCAGACCCGCGGCCATCAACGCGCCGGCGACGTCGGAGAGTGACATCTGGTCCGCCGAGTCGAGGACCACCGCAACCGCCAGCCTTTCACCGGTGGTGCTGTCGGCAACCGAATAGGCAGCGCAGTCACGGACTCCCGCGATTCTCGCGACTGCTTCCTCGACTTCGGCCGCTGGGATCTTGAGTCCGTTTCGGATGATGATGTCCTTCAACCGGCCGACGATGCGGACCCGACCATTGTCGAGTTCGGCGACGTCTCCGGTACGGAACCAGTCTTCGTCGAATGCCGCAGCGTCATCCTCGGCATCGGTGTATCCGAGGAAGGCGTGCGGACCACGGATGCAGCATTCGGTGGGATCAGCGCTCGAGCCAACGCGCACCTCCACATCGGCCAACGCCACCCCGTCGTCGGCATGGCGCACATCCCTTGGTTCGTGGCGCAGACCCGACGTGCTCACCGGCACCTCAGAAGATCCATAAGCACGCATGACGATGATCCCGAAGTCGTCCTCGATACGTTCGACGATGCGACGATCCAGCATCGTTCCACCCAGATATACCGCCCGCAACGAGATCGTGGCGTGACGGTCCACCGCTTCGTCGAGGATGCGATCCAGCAGCCGATCAGGACCCCCGTACCAGGTTGCCCCCGACGAGACGAGCAATTCGCTTGTCGCCGACGGGTCCCAACGGTCCTCGAGGATGACCGGAGCCGCGAGCATCGATCCGATGAACAGGCCCTGCAGCACCCCGGTGACCGACGCGAGCGGGCTGATGAGGAAGATGCGGTCGTCGTCCGTCAGTTCCGCCGCCGCGATGTAGTTCGCCGAGGCTTTGATCAACGTACTCAGCGAATGGATCACGCCCTTGGGCTTGGACGTAGTGCCCGATGTGTAGAGCACGAGGCACGGCTCATCGGCGGCACGCTGGGATCGGTACTCCACGTATGGAGCGCTGTCGACGTCCACGGCGATCCAGTTCAGCGTCTCAGGCAGCGGTTGCGCTGTGGCCCCTGGGGATTTCGGGGCAACGCCGTACTCGGCGCCGGTGCGGGCGATGATGTCGGCCACTTGCGTCTCACCGACGTTTCGGGGTACGAGGAGCAGCACCGCATCCAGGCGTAGCGCTGCGTGAACAGCGACGACCGAATCGACGTCGTTGCCGACGAGTACGACAATCGGTTCGGAGCCCTCGACTCCGGCGGCGGCCATCCGGAGGCAGGCCTGGTCGATTCGCTCGTCGAGTTGGGCGTAGGTGAGTTCTTCTCCTCTGGCGACGAGCGCGAGTCGGTCGGGATGTGCTGTCGCCGTGGTTCGGACGACGTCGGCGGGCTGAGCTGACCAAAACCCCGAGCGCCGGTACGTGTCCTGCAGTGCCGCGGCACGCCGCTGCGCACATCCCAGCAGCGCCGTCGGCCCACCCATGATCCTCCTTCAATGCAAATGATGGTTCTCGCTATCAGTAAATGTAACCTCTCAATCATGCCGACTCTCAATTTCGACAATCAGGTAGCCATCGTCACCGGCGCGGGCGGCGGCCTCGGCCGCTGTCATGCGGTGGAACTTGCACGCCGAGGTGCCCGCGTGGTGGTCAACGACTTAGGAGCCGCGGTCGACGGAAGTGGCGGGTCGACGTCGGCAGCCCAGAACGTCGTCGACGAGATCATCGCCGCCGGTGGCACTGCGATCGCCAACGGCGACTCGGTCGCGACCGAGGAGGGCGGCGCCGCGATCGTCGCCGCGGCGATGGACGCCTACGGCCGGGCTGACATCCTGGTCAACAACGCGGGCATTCTGCGTGACGCCGCATTCAAGAACATGACCGCCGAACAGGTCGACGCGGTGATCGCGGTACACCTCGCCGGCGCCTTCAACGTGACACGCGCGGTCTGGCCGATCATGCGTGAACAGAACTACGGCCGAATCGTCCAAACAACCTCAGGAACAGGACTATTCGGCAACTTCGGGCAAGCCAACTACGGCGCGGCCAAGATGGGACTGGTCGGCATGATGCATGTACTCGCCATCGAAGGCGCTCGCAACGGCATCGCCATCAACGCCATTGCCCCCATCGCGCGCACCCGCATGACCGAGGACATCATGGGCGAGGCCGGCAAGGCCATGGATCCCGAACTGGTCACCCCGGTCGTCGTGTATCTGTCCCACGGCAGCTGTGACCGCACCGCACACATCTACTCGGTGGGCGCGGGGAAAGTGTCGCGGGTGTTCATCGGGCAGACCAAGGGCATCGAGGACAGTGCCCTGTCGGCGGAAATGGTGGCCGAAGCCATCGATCAAATCGATGACAGCTCGGCGTTCACGATCCGGGGCGGGCCACTCAAAGAATGAGGCGTCAAAACCCCCGAAAGCGTGGCTTACGGCGCTCGGCGAACGACAGCAGACCCTCCTGCAGGTCAGCGGTCCGCGACACCACCTCTTGCGCCCAAGCTTCCTGCTCGAAGGCACGATCGCGACCCGACTCCGACGACACCGCCAGCAGCCGCTTCGTCAGGGTCAGCATCACCGTCGGCCCCGAGGCCAGGCGTTGGGCGATCTCCTCGGCGACGGCATCGGTGTCCTCCACCGCGGCCACCCGATTGACCAAACCGAGCCGTTCGCATGTCGCGGCGTCGACGGGTTCGCCGAGCATGAGCAATTCGGTGGCCTTTCGTAGCCCGACGATTCGCGTCAACAGGTGAATGGCACCGGAATCCGGCAGTATCCCGCGGTGCACGAAAGCCTCGACAAGCTTTGCGTCCGTGGACATGACGACGAGATCGGCCGCGAGCACCAAGCTCGACCCCGCCCCCGCTGCGGTCCCCTTCACCGCGGCAACCACGGGCTTGTCACAGTCCAGGACCGATGCCACCAGCCGCTGCCAGCCCTGCTGCAGCATGCGCGCGATGTCCCCCGGCCGCTTCTCGGTCACTGGCTGCGCCCCCGCACCACTAGGCCGGAGGGCGAGACCTGCGCCCGCGCAGAAATGCCTAGTGCCCGCTGCGCTCAACAGCACAGCGCGCACGACGGGATCGTCATTGGCACGTATGAACGCCTCCGTCAGAGCGTCACGCGCCAAGGGCGACAACGAGTTTCCGACATCCGGCCGGTTGATGGTGATTCGCTGCACACCGTGGCCATCGACTGCGACATCGATTCCGGAAGCTTCTTCACTCATCTCAGCCATCCCTGCGTTAACGGCGTTTCCGTTTTTCGGGTATCTTAATTTCCACTTCGATCCGACGACGATGCGGGCCAGGAGGAGGGGCCGGATGACTGATCGCACTTCTGGCTCTGAGACCGGCCGAATCACCGATGACGGGCTGGCCAGGTTGCGGGCCACCATCGGCATCGCCGTCCCCCACACGCAGCCGCCGCACTACTTCCGGCCCAACGAGGACGCCTTCCGCCACATCGCGGAAAGCTACGGAGATGCCAACCCGCTGTGGGCGGATCCGGCCTATGCGGCGAAATCGGTGTGGGGCGAACCGATCGCACCGCCCGCGCTGGTCGGTGGAGACACCCTGATCGGCGAGGACGAGGTCACGACGCTGTCCGACGAGGACCGCGCGCTGACCAAGGGCGATCCTCTGCGCGGTGTGCATGCGTTCTACGCGTCGTCGTCGCGGGAGTGGTGGGCGCCGCTGCGCGCAAACCACCGCGTGTTTCGGCGCAATGCGCTGGTTGCTGCCCTGGACAAGCGCAGCGAGTTCGCCGACCGTGCTGTTCACGAGTGGTCCGCCCAGGTCTTCCGTGACGACGAGGGCGTGATTCTCGGTGGCCAGTACCGAAACATGATCCGTACCGAACGCACCAAGGCGCGGAGTCGCAAGAAATACGACTCCGTCGAGCTGAAAACCTGGACCTCCGAAGAGATCGCCGAACTCGACGAGAGATATGCCCACGAAGTGTCACGTGGCGCAGAGCCACGCTGGTGGGAGGACATCAACGAGGGCGACCATGTCGGGCCCTTGACCAAGGGCCCGCTGACTGTGACGGACATGGTGTGCTGGCACGTCGGCATGGGGACCGGGATGTACGGGGTGCGGCCCCTGCGGTTGGCGTGGCGCAACCGGCAGCGCATCCCCCGTTTCTACACGCCCAACGAACACGGCGTGCCCGATGTTCAGCAGCGCGTGCACTGGGAACCCGGCGCCGCGCGCAACGCGGGCAACCCGACCACGTTCGATTACGGCCGCATGCGTGAAACGTGGCTGATCCACCTGTGCACCGACTGGATGGGCGATGACGCCTGGCTGTGGAAGCTGGATTGCGAGTTCCGCCTCTTCAACTATGTGGGCGACCTTCACACGATATCCGGCACGATCGTGCGCAAATATCTCGCGGATGGGAACCGGCCGGCGGTGGACCTCGAACTCGCCGCCACCAACCACCGTGGCGAGGTCACCGCACCGGGGCATGCCACAATCCTGTTGCCAAGCCGCGAACGAGGACCAGTTCGCCTCCCCGATCCGCCCGGCGGGGCGACAAACCTGTCCGACCTGCTCACCGCGGTGTCGGCGCAGTTCTCCGGACGTTGATTCGATGAGTTACGACAGCGTGCCGGGCCTGCGTGCCGAACTGATGCACTCGGTGCTTCGGCTGACTCTGGACCGGCAACGCAAGCGCAACGCGGTCGACGACACGATCCTCGACGCATTGATCGGGCATCTGGTCGAAGCGGGTATCGATGAGTCCGTGCGCGTCATCCGCATCGGCGCCGAAGGGCCCGATTTCTGCGCCGGATCCGATCTTGTCGCTAGCAACGCTCGCTCCGAACGAAAACCGCGCGTCGGGAGCACACAGCGCAGGTTGCCGAACAAAGCCAACAGGCTGATTCCCCTGATGCTCGAGACCCAGGTGCCCATCGTCACGGTGGTCCGCGGTTGGGCCGCGGGCCTCGGTTTCCACATCGCGATGGCATCCGACTTCTGCATCGCGGCCGACGACGCCCGCTTCTGGGAACCGTTCATGGCCCGTGGCTTCACGCCGGACAGCGGTGCGGCGTGGTTGTTGCCCCGCCTCATCGGCATGGTCCGGACCAGACAGCTGCTGATGCTGGGCGAGGAGATCTCCGGAGTCGATGCCGCCGGATGGGGCGTCATCCAAGGTGCCCATCCCGACGACCAATTGGACTCGGCGGCCGAGGAGCTGGTCTGCAAGCTCGCCGCCGCCCCCACCGTCGCGCTCGGGCTCACCAAGTGGTTGTTGCAGAGCAGCAACGGACTCGATCTGGACCGTCATCTACAAAACGAAGCCATGGCGCTGGAGCTGTCCAGTCGCAGTGACGATTTCAAGGAGGGCCTCGCCGCCTTCCGCGATAAACGCGAGGCAAGGTATCAGGGCCGATGACCACGCTACCGATCACCGCGACCACCTCCGCCGCCGATGCCGTCGCCGAAGTCGAACATTGGGTCGATGCCGAAGTGCCCGCGCAGTGGCGAGCGGCAGCGCGTGAGGGGCCGAACGCGCTGAGATTGGTTCGCAGTCAAGAGGATTACCGGCTGTGGTATCCGACGTTCGCCCGATCGGGTCTCGTTGTGCCGACATGGCTTCCCGAGCACGGCGGTCTTGGCGTCGGCAGCGAGATCGCACACGCGATCGAATCTGTGCTTCGCCCCCTGCGGCTTGCCCGGCTGAATCCGCTGGGACTCAACAACGCCGCTGCCGCGCTGTTCAGTCATGGCACGGAAGAACAGCGGCTGCGCTTCCTTCCGCCGATCGTCGGCAACGAAGAGAAATGGTGTCAGCTGTTCAGCGAGCCGGGCGCCGGCTCCGATCTCGCCTCACTGGCGACTCGAGCCGTGCGCGACGGCGCGGACTGGGTGATATCCGGGCAGAAGGTGTGGACCACCTGGGCGGACGAGGCGGACTTCGCGATTCTGTTGGCCCGCACCAACCCTGACCAACCGAAACACAAGGGCATCACCTACTTCCTGCTCGATATGCATCAACCGGGCGTCGAGGTGCGCCCGCTACGGCAGATCACCGGCGAAGCGGAGTTCAACGAGGTGTTCCTGGATGGGGCGCGAGTTCCCGACGCGCACCGCGTCGGAGAGATCGACGACGGCTGGCGTGTCAGCGCCTCCACACTGTCCAGTGAGCGGCAGATGGTTTCGGGGTCCGGTTCCGGCGGTATGGGACGCCTCGGCGGTTCCAGCGCCCAGCGACTGATCACCCTCGCGCAGGAAACCGGGCGATGGGACGACCCCGTCATCCGGAATAAGGTCATGCGCCTGTGGGCACAGGAACAGATACGTGGCTGGACGAACGCCCGTGTGCGCGCTGCGCTTTCCGCCGGCCAGTCCCCCGGTGCCGCATCGTCGATCGGCAAGATCCATCAAGCCACGCTCAATCAGCAAATCCAGGATCTGATGGTCGATCTCCTCGGCACCGACGCGATCGCCTGGCCCGCCACCGACGATCAGGATGCGCTGCCCAGAGACGTCCGGGGAATGTTGCGCAGCCTCGCCAACGGGACCGAAGGCGGCACAACCGATATCAACAAGAACATCCTCGGTGAGCGGGTGCTCGGCCTGCCCAAGGAGCCGGATCCGTGGAAGGGAAAGCCCTGGAAAGAGATTCCACGATCGTGAGCACGTACGAACGGCTCGTCGTAGAGCGTGCCGACGGTATCGGCTGGTTGATACTGAATCGGCCGGAAGCCGGAAATGCCTTCGATGCGCTGATGCTCGACGAACTCGAAGACGCGTGGGCCGACCTGAACGCCGACCCTGAGGTACGCGTGATCGTCAACACTGCGAACGGCCGCGCGTTCTGTACAGGTATGGACGTCGTCCAGGTCGCCCGTGACAAGGCAGCGATGCGCAAGCACTCTCGCCGCACCCGCGACGCCGAGCTGAAGATATCGTCGTGGCACTGCGGGGTATGGAAGCCGGTGATCGCGGCGGTCAACGGTGTCTGCGCGGGTGGCGGGCTGCATCTGGTGGCCGACGCCGACATCGTCATCGCCGCCGAGTCGGCGACGTTCGTCGATCCGCATGTTTCGGTGGGACAGGCCGTCGCATACGAGGCAATCACGCTCCTGCGCAAGTCGCCGATGGAGGCGATCACTCGAATGACGCTCAGCGGCAAGGGTGAGCGCATTTCCGCCCGGCGGGCCTACGAGCTCGGCATCGTTTCCCAGGTCGTTCCGGTGGACGGATTGCGGGCCGTGACGGCGACGTTGGCCGCAGCGATTGCCACCAATTCACCGACGGCGATGCGGGCCACGAAGAAGGCGTTGTGGCGTTCGCTCGAGGTCGGGTTGTCGGAGGCAAAACATGAAGCCGGGGAGGAGATCTGGCGTTTGCGCAACCACCCCGACCATGCCGAAGGCGTTCATGCCTGGCGTGAAAAGCGTGTCGCGCACTGGCAGCCGCTGGAGGTGTCATGACCTATACGAGACTCATCGTCGAGCGGCGCGGCCCGGTGGGCTGGATCATCAACAATCGCCCCGAGCGGCTCAACGCGTACGACGTGGTGATGCGCGAAGAGTTCCCAAGAGCCTGGGCGGAATTGAATGCCGATCCAGATGTACGCGTCATCGTGCATACCGGAAACGGCCGAGCGTTCCAGGTGGGTGCCGACGTGGAGGAACTCGACGGCGAAGCTGTGTTGCAGTTCCAGGAGACCATGCGCACGCTGGATCTGAAGCTGACGGGCTGGCACTGCAATGTCGGCAAACCCGTCATCACTGCGGTCAACGGTGTGTGCGCGGGTGGTGGCCTGCACTGGGTCGCCGACGCGGACATCGTCATCGCATCCTCGGACGCGACGTTCGTCGACCCGCATGTCTCGATCGGTCAGGTCAGCGCGCTGGAGACCATCGCGCTGATGCGCAAGATGCCGGCCGAGGCCGTTCTGCGAATGGCTCTCGTCGGGAGCCATGAACGGCTCACCGCCCAGCGTGCCTACGAACTCGGCATGATCAGCCAGGTCGTCGATCCTCCCGCGGCGCTACGCGAAGTCGCCCAGGACCTCGCAGAGAAGATCGCCAAGAATTCACCCGCGGCCATGCGTGCCACCAAGCGTGCGCTGTGGGGAGCTCTGGAGTACGGGTTGACCGACGCGTGCCGTGCGGGCGCCGAGCACTTGACTTCCATGTGGGGTCATCCCGACCAAAATGAGGGCCCACAAGCGTTCGCCGACAAGCGGACACCCGATTGGCAACCGCTGGAGGCGGATTCGTGAGCCTGACCGAACTGCTCGACGGTTTACCCGACGTCGCTGTGCACACGGTCGGCTCTCAGGTTTCGAGCGCCGAACTGGTGGCGGGTGCCAAACAGCTGGGCTCATTGCTTGGGGAGGGTGGGCTCGAAACCGGTCAGGTCGTGGCGGCGATGCTCCCCAACGACGCCACCACGATCGCGGCACTGTTCGGGACGTGGTACGCCGGCGGCGTGTATACCCCGCTGAATTCCAGGGCGGCTGATGTTGAACTTGTCGCTCAACTGCGGACGCTCCGGCCAGTTGCGGTCATCACGACACCGGAACTCGCACGACGGTTTTCAGCTTTCGATCTGCCTGTCATCATGGGCGCAGGCCTGAGGTGGGAACTGACGCCGTCGTCCGATCAACCGACCGACCCCAGGCACTACGACGCCGACGTCGCACTCCTGCAGTTCACCTCCGGCACCACCGGCCCGCCGAAGCCGGTACCGCTTCGACATGCCACCGTCCTCGATCTGATCGACCGACTGCTGGCCAAGCTCCGCGGCGCAAGACCTGCGTCGGTTACGGCGAAGCGCCCGCCGATGCCTAACCTCGTACCGTTGTCGCTGTCCCTGTGGGCCGGTATTTATCAGGTGCTGTTTGCCTTCCGCGCAGGTTCAGGCGTGGTGCTGATGGATCGCTTCTCCCCCAGCGATTTCGCCGCGCTCGTTCAGCGACATCAGTTGCGCTCGACGGTACTGCCGCCCGCAGCGCTCACCATGGTGCTGCACGACGAAGCGGTGATCGATCTGTCGCCGTTGAAGATCGTCCGATCGATCACCGCGCCCCTGTCCCCGGTGCAGGCGGGACGCTTCCGCGACAAGTTCGGCGTGATCGTGCTCAACTCCTACGGCCAAACCGAACTCGGCGGTGAGGTGGTCGGGTGGTCGGCCGCCGACGCGCGTGAATGGGGTGAGACGAAGCTCGGCTCGGTGGGTCGGCCGCTGCCCGGAATCGACGTCACCATCGTCGATGACGAGGTGATGGTCCGGACGCCGACGACGGCTGCCCGCAAGATCGATGGCGCCTTCCTCGACAGGCTGACCGACGACGGCTGGTTTCACACTGGCGACCTCGGCTGGTTCGACGATGACGGTTTCCTGTGGCTGGACGGCCGAGTCTCAGACATGATCAACCGGGGCGGTCTCAAAGTCTTTCCCGGCACGGTCGAGGATGTCCTACTGGCAGCCGACGGCGTGCGGGAGGCAGCCGTGGTCGGTGTACCCGACGAGCGGCTTGGTGAGGTGCCGTGGGCGTTCGTCGCGAGGCTGGATCCCGAACCGACCGAGGCTGATCTGATCGCGTGGTGCCGGGAGCGGCTCACCCCGTATCGCGTTCCCGTGCGCATTGTGTTCGTCGATCAATTACCGCGCAACGACGTCGGCAAAGTCGTCAAACGCCAGCTGGCCGCCATGGCCGACTCGTGAGATCCGTCGGCTCAGACGAGTGCTGCTTGCTATTCGAGCACGCACAGTCTCACACGGGTTGCCGAACACAAGGAGATGAAATGCACGACACGAAAGGGAAACATGATTGATTTCAGAGACCAAGCGGTCATCGTCACTGGTGCAGGGCGTGGACTGGGGCGGCTATACGCGCTCGATCTCGCCCGCCGCGGCGCATCTGTTGTCGTCAACGATCTCGGCGGCAGCATGGGCGGAGAAGGCGCCGATCAAACTGTGGCTGACCAAGTCGTCGAGGAAATCACCAACTCCGGCGGTCGTGCAGTGGCTTCCCACGATTCTGTGGACAGCTCGGAGGGCGGGGAGGCAATCGTCGACGCCGCGCTCCAGCATTTCGGCCGCCTTGATGCGGTGGTCAGCAACGCCGGAATCTTCAACAGCGTGCCCTTCGACGAGTTGACGCGCTCTCAGTGGCGTCAGATGCTCAGTGTGCATCTCGACGGGGGATTTTATCTCAGCCAACCGGCCTTCAAGGTCATGAAGAAGCAGGGTTACGGCCGGTTCGTGTTCATCTCGTCCTCGGGCGGCATGTTCGGCCAGCACCTGGAGGCGCACTATGGCGCCGCGAAGGCGGGTCTTGTCGGCCTGAGCAATGTCATCGCGCTGGAAGGCGCCGACCACGGGATACTGTCCAATACTGTTTTGCCCTTTGGGTTTTCGCGCATGGTCTCAGAATCCGTTGACGTCGATGCGCTGGCGGGCACCGGCCTCATCGACGCGATCAAGCCCGAGAAGGTGGTGCCAATGGTCACGTATTTGGCCAGTCGGGCGTGTCAGGTCAGTCATCAGAACTACTCATCGTGTGGAGGTAGGTACGCACGAGTGTTCATCGGACTCGGTGAAGGCTGGATGGCCGGTCACGACGACGTGGCGACTGCCGATGACATTGCCGAGCGCTTCTCCCTCGTGTCGCGGACCGACTCGTTCACCATTCCCGAAAACATCTACGAGGAACTGTTTTCGGTGATGGGCCAGCTGGAGACCGGCGAGGCAGCTGTCTCTGGTGAGTCCTAATAGCAGTACGGCTACGGGTAGCGATCGACCGGATCCCGTGATGTGGTCGACGGCTGACGACAGACGTTCTGGTTGACTTCACGTGTGGGCTTGAATCCACTGCCACGAACGACATTTCGTGAAAATTCCATAGCCCGCATCAGGCAATTGGCGGCGTTCCGAGATCGTTGCTCCCTACCCGCGGCGCCGCGGCTGACTGGTGGGGCCCACTGTCAACGGTGAAAACTGACAGCCGTCTGCGCGGTGGTACGTAGAGCACATCGTCCACGCATCCGCATGTTTCGGCCGACGCCGCCTTCTCTCTGGCCGCAGCCTAAGATTGCTCGCTGGCGCACCGAAACTGGGGCGCTGGCATGTCGATTCGGAGAGTAAACCGGCGCTGTCCCGTCCTCGCTATCGTCACTTTCCCGGCCCGTTGGGCCACCGCAGCAACGAACCGGCGTCGACGCGAATCTGCTGGCCCGTCACATAGCGACTTTCGTCGCTGGCAAGAAACACGCCTAAGTTGGCGATGTCTTCGGGCTCGATGTATGGAATGGGCATGGCCTGAAAGAAGTTGAAAGCCAACATGGCGTCTTCCTGCGTCGGCTTTTTTCCTTCCGCCACCAAATCTGGACGGAACATGCTGTAAATCCCGTCGTTCTGCAGGAGGTGGGTATTGCAGTTCGTCGGGTGAATGGTGTTCACCCGGATCATTTTCGGCGCCACCTGCAGCGACAGTTGCTCCGAGTACTCGATCAGCACGCGCTTGCTCCAGCCGTACCCGGCACCGCCAGGCCCCATATCCGGATTGTCGGTCGTGCCGTTGATCATGCCGGCCGTCGAACCGGTGATGATGACAGACGATCCAGGCCCGAGATGTGGCAGCGCCACAGCGACTGTGTTCATCACCCCCAGCAGGTCGACGTCGGTGGCGTCGACGAAAGCCATCGGGTCGTGCGGCCTGCCCATCGCCATCGGAAGGATGCCGGCGTTCGCGACAACGACATCGAGCTTGCCCAGGTCGGCAAGTGCAGTCTCGAGCGCATCGCGCAGTTCATGGCGTTCACGCACGTCGACGGCCGCTGCGAAGACACGCCTGCCCAACTCTTTGACCGAACGTTCCGTCTCGGCCAAATCTTCGGGAGTCGACAGCGGATACGGGTTCGAATCGATCTGCCTGCAGATGTCGATCGCGACGATGTCAGCGCCCTCGGTCGCCATCGCGAGTGCGTGCGCTCTTCCCTGACCACGCGCCGCTCCGGTGATGAACGCGACCTTGCCCTCAAGTCGTCCGGACATACAGCCTCCATTGGTTCGGCGCACCAGTCTTGTCAGATGCACTCGTCGACTCATTCAACCTACAACATGCATGTTGCGTGGCGACAGTCGTCACCCATGCTCCAACCACGTTGTATCCATGCACAGTTCACGGCGAAGCATTACTTTCAGTTCCTCGCCCGCGCAGTCGCCAGTGCCGCTCGGATCACCGTGGGGAGCGGACCGCGGAGGTCACCGGAAGTGCGAGCGCGTACGCGCGGCGCCGATCCGAACACTCGCGCGAGCGCATCCTCACTGGTATCCGCACCGACGGTGACGCAAAGCGTTCCGATGGCCCGGGAGTTCGCCTCCCGCAGCGCTCGTCGGGTGTCAGCCTCGGCGTAGGAACCTTCGTATCCGCTGTCGTAGGCCACTCCATCGGATACGACGATGAGCAGCCGCCGAGTCGCTCCCCGGTCCTCGTCTATCACATCGCTCGCACGCCGTATCGCGGCTCCGAGCCTCGTGAAACCGCATGGCTCGCAGGCGTGTAAGCGACGGCGCGCGAGATCGTCCCACCCCATTCCGAACGGCAGAACACACACGAGTTCGACGTTGCGGCGATCTTGCGACCGAAATCCATGGACGGCGAGTCTGCCGCCCACAGCGTGTAGTGCGTCGGCGATAACTTCGGCGAGTTCGATCTGGCGCCGATGTGTGGACACGCCTGACGAAGTCGACGACACCGAGCCCGACAGATCGACCAGGACCAGGACAGCAAGGTCGGGTCGGCGAAGCCGCGGCGCAATCCACACCTGCTCCTCGCCGAACCCGGTGGCCGCCAGCGTCGCCCGGGCATCCACAGCCGCCTCGAGGTCGATCTCGTCTCCATCGGCGCGTCGTCGGCTCGGCGCAGGTGAGAGAACCACCCGCGCGATCCTGCGCCGCAGTTCCGCATCGGCGAGTTGATGAAGGCTGGCGTGTCGGTCGACGGCGGTCGACTCGATGTCGTAGACCGTGCAATAGTCGGGTCGCATCGTGCGCCGTCCTTCGTCGAACTCCGGATACTGCCGCGCATTTCCCCGACGAGTGCCTCTCGGAGCACCATGCGGACCCACCCGATCGAATGCACGTTGCGCCGTGCTGATCACTACAGCACCGGGATCGCCCGCACGTCGGCGAGCTCGCGACCGCGCTTTCGGGGATGCCTCCGAGGCCGTGGAGCCCGGCGATCCTTTTCGCTTTCGTCTCAACTTCCGTAGCAGCCAGTTTTCATCGATGTCCATCGCGAGTTCTTCGACGATTTTCGCCAATTCGACAGCCGCCGGATTGACCTCGCCGCGAGTCGGATCCACCGGCTCATCCTCAGACTCACTAACCGATGCATCGCGATGCGGACCCTCTATTACCGACAAACGAGGCACCTGGGCCGCTAACCGTCCGAACCACGGCAATGATGGGGGCAGTGGTTCCCGGCCGCGCGCACGCTCAAGCGATTCCTCGGCGTTGCCCGATGTCGGCCAATCGTCGCCCAGCGATGCCGACAAGGTGCTCAGCGCAGGCATCACGCTTGACCGCTCCCTTAGAGCACGCGAAATCTCAAGACAGACATATCTTTCCGCGATGCCGCTTCGCCTTCCACGATGGCAGAGGCCAGCTTCCCACGCCACCTCAAGGCTGCCCGCCCCCATAAGCGCGGCCTGGCCGAGAATGGAGGCACGCACATCTCCGTCGGCCGTCGCGTTCGACACGTTGATATGCGTCGTGGTGCTATGCGTAGGCATATCGCCTTCAGTGATTTCCATGTACCGGCCTGCCACCACTGAGGCCACCAATTCCAGGCGACTGCACTCGGGCCGCGACGTCATCTGCGGACACACACCTATGATCGCGACGAGATGAAACCGTCGACCAGCTCGACCAATCCAGCGGTGAGCGACGCGTCGTCAGTCAGCGGTTCGGCGATGGCCGCGCGACATGCCGCCCGCGGGTCGAGACCGGACATGATCAGATCGGCAGCGCTCACCAGCGTGCGGGTCGAGGCGACTTCACGCAGCCCCGGCACGTCGACCGACCTCACCGCCTGACCGATTGCGATCAGCTGGTCCAGCAATGCACCTTCCAAACCAGTTTCATGACGGACGATTTCGGTTTCGATCTCGGCGGGTGGAAAATCGAGGCTTATCCCGATCATCCTTTGGCGAGTGGAGTCCTTCAGGTCTTTGATCGCGTTCTGGTAGCCCGGGTTGTAGGACACGACGAGCGTGAAGTCATCCGGCGCTTTCAACTCCTGACCTAGCCGGTCGATCGGCAGTATGCGCCGGTAGTCGGTAAGCGGATGGATGACGACCGTGACGTCTTGGCGCGCCTCGACGATCTCGTCGAGGTAGGCAATACCGCCTTCGCGTACCGCCCGAGTCAAAGGACCGTCCACCCATACCGTTTCGGCACCCTTCAGAAGATGCCGGCCCACCAGGTCGGCGGCCGTCAAGTCCTCATGACAGGCGACCGTATGCACACCGATCCCAAGCTCGGCGGCCATGGCCTCCACAAAGCGCGTCTTGCCGCATCCCGTCGGTCCCTTGATCAGTATCGGCCGGTGCGCTTCGTGTGCCGCGAGGAAGACGTCCCGCTCATCCCCCACGGGATGGTAATACGGCACATGTCGCGCAGCGGCGGACTCGGCTGACGGACGTATGGCCGTTGCGATTTCGGTCAAGTCTTCTCTCCTAGATCGGTTCTTCACGCCCATCGTTACCCGAACAAAACCGGCAGCGAGGTTGGCGACCGGAAAATTTGCCCGCGGATATGCGGGTCGTCGGCATCGGGATCAAGCCGAAGATTCGGCAGCCGGTCCATCAACAGGTTGACCGCAACCCGCATCTCGAGCCGGGCAAGGTGCATACCGAGGCAAACGTGCGGCCCGGAACCGAAGCCGATGTGCGCACGTGCCTGCCGCATGATATCGAACGCATCGGGATCGTCATATCGGTCGTCCTGCCTGTTGGCCGCTCCGAGCATCGGCATCAATTGCGCGCCAGCGGGAATCGGCACACCGCCGAGTTCGGTGTCCCGAGTCGCAACTCTGGTTATGGCCAGCAGAGGAGCCTCCCATCGCACAGCCTCTTCGATCGCCTGAGGCATCAGCGAGCGATCCGCGCGCAATAAGTCGAGTTGACTCGGATTCGACAACAAGCCGAAGAGCATGTTGCCCAACGCGCGGTAGGTCGTCTCGATGCCCGCCGGTAGCAGCAACCGCATGAACGAGAAGATCTCATCGTCAGTCAATCGCTCGCCGTCAATCTCTGCCGCTGCCAGGCTGCTGATCAGATCGTCGCGAGGTTCCTTGCGGCGCGTCTCGAGAATGGGCCTGGCGTACTCGGTGATCGCGACAGCCGATGCGCGGCCACGGTCGGGTGCAGCCATGAAGCTGAGCACGTCTATCGACCAACGCTGGAATTGGAGGAAGTCTTTTTCCGGCAGTCCAAGCAGACCTGAGATGATCCGTGTCGGATACTCAAACGTGAACTCTTTAACGAGATCTGCTCGTCCGCGATCGACGAAACGGTCGATCAGGTCGTTTGCGATCACGGTAACCAGATCGTCTTCCCAGCGTTTCAGCGTCTTCTGCGAGAAAGCCTTTGACACCAGACTTCGGAGTCTGCCGTGGTATGGCTCGTCCATGCCGAGCATCACGCGCTGACCGAGAACCTCGCCGAACGCCGCGATGACAGCCGACGACGAATACGTATCACCGTCTCGCAACATCTGCGCGATGTCCTCGTGCCGGTAGACCATGAAAAACGGGTTCGCCTCGTCGATGGGCAATCCTGATACCTCGATGCGCTGGACCGGATGGTCATTCCGCGCTCGGGCTAACTCGGTATAAGGATCGCGGACGTCGCCCGAGAGCGCGTCGTCGAATGAATAGAACTCCTCCAGATCGTCCGTTTGCTCGAGATCATGCGTCTGCTCCATTGTGCTCCCTTTGGGTTGAATGCGGCCTGTGTCAATATCTCTGGGCCTCAGCGAATGCGAAGACCGGCGATCAGGTTGTTGAGCGCAGCACTGACCTCGACTCTGGCCTTCGCGGGGTCATCACTCTTGGCGACGATGATCGCGGCTTCGTCGACCAGTGCGAGAAGTAACTGCGCAAGCGCCGGCACCGGCTGCGGCGCCATCGCACCCTCAGCGATGGCGCGCTCGAGGCCGTCGGAAATGGAATCGAGCCCGCGGCGCGACTGCATCACCCGCCACCGGTCTGCACCGAACACCGCGGGACCGTCAACCAAGATGATTCGTTGCACCGCGCCGATGTCAGCCGCGCCGGCGAGGAAGCTGAGCAGGCCGTGCCGTAGCCGATCCAGACTGTCACCACGATCGTCGATCAGCGCATCGGACATCGCCATGAACTCGGTTACGACCTCGCAGTAGACCTCTTCGAAGAGCCCTTGTTTGCTTTCGAAGTGGTGATACAACGCACCGCGTGTGCCGACTCCTGAGCGGCTGACGATGTCTTCGATGCTGGTCCCGTGATAACCGCGTTCGACGAAAAGACTGCGGGCACTGTCCACGATCGCCGAGCGTGTCGCCGCTGCCTGGTCTTCGCGCGCTCGACTTTTGTACATGGTGGCGGTATGTTAACTCACCTACTAGCAGTATGTGAAGCCGCTGCCAACGGAGGGAGTACCGATGACCGCCACCGAGACGGTGTTGGCGAACCGGGGTAAGACACCTCAAGTTGATCAACGGGACAGCTCACAGCCGATGTCACCACCCGGCATCGTTGCGCTGGTCACGACCGTCGTCACCGTGCTGATTCTGTTCGGGTGGATGCTGAGTTTTGCCACTCGCGACGCAGGTGACCGAATCCGAAGGCCCGGCCGCACCGACCCGACCGAATTCTCGGTCGAACCGCTGTTCGGGTGGCACTTTTGGCCGTACTTGTTCGAGGTCGGGGCCGTCGTCATGTTCGGCGGCGCGCTGATCATCCTGACCATTCAGTCCATCCGGGCAGGCAAGATCACGATGGGGATGTTGTTCTTCATCGCGGGCAACTCGCTGGTGTGGCTTGATCCCTGGGGGAACTGGGGGCCGTACGCAACCTACGACTCGCGTCTCCTGCATTGGCCCGAAACCTGGTGGTGGGCCTCGGTTTCCCCCACCGTGGAGCCCGTCTTCAACTTCATCGGCTACTACGCGTTCTACATAGGACCGTCGGCGGTGTCGATTCTGCTGTTGAAAAAGGTAATCGGACCGCGTTTCCCATCGACCGCATTTGTGCATCGCCATCCGTTGATCTCGCTGACGATCATCACCATAATTGTGGGCTTCATCATCGATGCCGTCATCGAGATCTTCTTCGTCATGACCGGTCTCTACGGATACTCACAGGTGCCTGCGTTCGGCTCGATCAAAGTCGGTCAGCCTGACCAATTCCCGCTTCTGCTGGAGTCGTTGTCGACGACATTGCCCTTCATTGCGGTCAGCCTGCTGTGGTGGCGCAACGACACCGGTCTAACCGGCGCCGAGCGGTTGGCCAATAAATTCCGGATCACACGCGCGACGGGCCGTGCGGGCGTGCTGATGACCATGATCGTGGTGATGAGCTTCGGGTATTTCCTCTACCTGGCCCCCTTCTTCATCATTCGCTATTTCGATTTGTCTACCGAGACCGCACGACCTTGGCGCTGGTGTGTGACGAAGGTGTACGACCCGCAGGGTCACTTTGAAAAGGCCGGTGAACAGGGCCCGTTCTTTGAGGGCGTGTGGGCGCACTGGCCATCCGGACAACCGAACGGACGGGAGGTTACGCCTCCGGTCGGGGAGCCACTACCCAACGCGTGCAAACCGTGAGCGAAGGCTTTGGCACACCGCGTCGAACTGCGGTCATCACCGGAACGTCGCGCGGTCTCGGCCGACTCTCCGCCGCCGAGATGGCCCGTCGCGGCTGGCACGTCGTAGCCGCGATGCGCTCGCCGGACCGCGATGGGCAGTCTCTCCTCGATGAGGTCGCGGGCCTCTCAGGAGAGGTCGAACTACTCACGCTCGACCTCGTCGACCCGGCCTCGATCGCGAAAGCTGCGGTCGAGCTGTCCGGGTACCAGGTCGATGCTCTAGTCCACATCGCAGGTCTCGCACCTGCGGCGGCCTTCGAGGACACCCCACGCGAAGAGCGCATGAGCACGTTCCAGACGAACCTGCTGGGACCCATGCACCTGACCGAACTTCTGCTGCCGGCGATGCGTGAACGCCGCGAAGGTCGCATCGTTGCAGTGGCAAGCTTGGCGGCCAGGATTGGTATGCCACTGTCCTCGGTGTACGGAGCCAGCAAGGCAGCGCTTGAGAAGTGGATCGAAAGTCTCGCGGTGGAAATTCATCAGTTCGGGCTGTCGGCCCATGTATTAGAGGCCGGAATGTTCGATACCGACATGATCACGGCCAGCGATGTGCCCGACGCGGTAGGTCCGTACGGGCCGATGTACGCCAACTTCTCCCAACGTCGCGCGGGGGTGGTGGCCAAGGCCAGGCCCGCGCCACGGTTCGCCACGGCACTGGCGGACTTGCTGGAAAAGAAGGCACCCCCGGTCTTTCAGACCGTCGGATTAGACGCGGCCGCAGCCCTTTACGCGCAACGCCTCATCCCCAGCCGGGTCATCTCCTCAGTCTTGAAACGGGTGGTCACCCCATAGATGGACTTCTCGTATCCGGATGAGACACAGCGCTTCCGCGCGGAATTGCGCGAATGGCTGGCAACGAACATCACAGATGAGGTCATCGCCGCTGATCGCCAAAGGGGACGCAGCGACACGGCTTTCGAGACCTTGCGTGCGTGGGACGCCGCCACAGCTGATGCGCACTGGGCGGCTGTGTCTTGGCCGCGACGCTACGGCGGCCGAGGTGCTACGGCCCTCGAAAGACTTATATTTGCTGAGGAGACGGCGGTCGCTCGCGTACCCGCGCCGTTGAACACCATCGGCATCAACAACATCGCGCCAGCGCTCATGATGTATGGCACGGAGGATCAGAAGCGAAAGCTCCTGCCACGCATGGCGCGCGCCGACGACATCTGGTGCCAAGGTATGTCGGAGCCCGAAGCCGGCTCGGACCTCGCTTCGCTGAGTACCCGCGCTGTCCGTGACGGTGACCACTTCGTCATCAACGGCCAGAAGATTTGGACTTCGCTGGGGCACCGAGCCGACTGGTGTCAGCTCTACGTACGCACAGATGCCAACGCGCCTAAGCACGAGGGCATTTCGTGCTTGATCGTCGACATGACCACGTCCGGGATCGATGCGCGTCCACTGGTGAGCATCGGCGGTGACTCGGACTTCGCTGAGGTGTTCTTCGACGACGTTCGAGTACCCGCCGACGCGCTCCTGGGCGGATTGAACGCTGGCTGGCAGGTCGCGATGACGACGTTGGCTTATGAGCGGGCCGCGGCGGCACAACTGTACGTCGAGATGCAGATTCAACTAGACGATCTCATCAGCGACCTCGCTCAAGTCCAGGTCGACGACAAGTTCATTCTGGATGATCCGCTCGTACAGTGCCGTGTCGGCGAACTTTCGGTCCGGATAAAGAACCTAGAGTTGCTCTGCTTACGTGCCGTCTCGAGCCTACTCAACGAAGGTGACGACGCCGCTGCGATGTCAAGCCTTGCCAAGACGACATGGGCCGAGGTCGGGCAGGATCTTGCAGCGTTGGGCTTCGAACTGCTGGGCGCACAACGCGCGGATGGTCGCTGGGCCCGCCAACGACTCACAGCGAGGGCCCTCTCCATCGCCGGCGGTACCACTCAGGTCACAAAGACGGTCACTGCACAGCGGGTGCTGGGAATGCCGCGCAAATGAATCTCGAGCTCTCCGAAGAACAACGCACGATGCGCGACACTGTGCGCGACTACGTCACCCGGTTTGTCGACGTTCGCAACCATGCGCGCGCACTGGTCGACGACCCATTGGGCACCACCGATGAAGTCTGGCGTGGTCTAACCGGATTGGGCACCACCGGACTGCTGATCCCCGAAGCGCAGGGCGGCTCTAGCCTCAGCATGATCGAGGCCGGCCTCGTTCTCGAAGAGCTCGGGGCGAAACTGTATTCAGGCCCATGGTCGTCCACTGCAGTGGCCTCAGTGAGGCTACTCACTCGCGCCGGAGTGGACGCCCCCGAGCTTTACGGCTCCATCGCCGACGGATCCCTGGTCCTCACGACGGCAGTTGACAGCACGGGGATATCCGCGCCGCGGGCTCCTGAAATGGTGCTTGCAGGCACCTTGGACGGTGTTGCTGACGTGGCGGCGGCGGATCTGATCCTCGTCATCGCTCACGTTCTTGGGCAACCTCGGCTGTGCGCGGTCCGAACATCCGATGAACGCGTCAGCTTCGAGCCGCTGCCAAGCATCGATCTCACGCGCAGACGATTCCGTGTCTCGCTTGCTGGAGCCCGCGCGCGCGATCTGGGACCTGTCGACCGTGAATGCATTGACGCGGTGACCGATGATCTGCTCGTCATAGCTGCAGCGGAGGCATTGGGCGCGGCGCGCGCCCTCCTCGACCTCGCCGTAAGTCACGCGAAGGTACGCAAACAGTTCGGTAAGCCCATCGGTGCTTTCCAAGCTGTACAGCACCTCTGCGCTGACATGTACGAAGCCGTTGAGTTGATGCGCAGCAGCGTCATCCATGCCTTGTGGTCGGCCGACAACACAAGCCCCGCTGAATATCACCTTGCTGCGGTGCGGTTGAAGGCCATGTCCGGACAGCTGACCATGGTCGGCGACAACGCCGTGCAAGTCCTCGGTGGCATCGGTTACACGTGGGAGCATGACGCCCATTTGTATCTCCGTCGCCTGTTGGACTGGAGTCGGTTCCGCGGCGAACCCAGCGGCTACCTGCAGGAGGTAGCACGATGGTTGATTGCGAGCAATGTCCGGCGCTCCGTCGATGCCGTTTCGTGAAAGACACGGGCGTGGAAATCGACTACCTGCTCACGTCGACTCGTTCAGCGCGCAGGGTGCTCGACCTCGACGCCCCGATCGATTTCTCGGAGATCCGCGACTGCCTTCGCATCGGCCTGCACGCCGCCAACGGTTCCAATCAACAGTCATGGCGCTGGCTCGTAATCACCGACCCCACCATCCGCCAGAGCATCTCAAACCTTTACCGAAGCGCTTATCTGGAAAAGGTCGGTGGCCATCCCATCGCTCATCTGATCACCGATCGGAGCCCGGAGGCACGCGTCCTATCCTCGACAGAATGGCTCGTGGACAACATGGCACACGTGCCGATGTTGATCATTCCGTGCTACCGCCCCTTTGTCCCTCGGACTGAGGGTGATGCGTCGTTCCACTTGGCGACCCTCTACGGATCGATATTTCCGGCTGTGTGGAACTTGCAACTCGCACTACACACGCGCCGATACGGGACATGCATCACGACCCTGCATCTGCGATATGAAAAGGAAACTGCCGCGCTGCTCGGGATTCCCACCGGATACGTACAAGGGTGTCTTCTGCCCGTGGCCCGGCTTCGTGCCGGGCACACCTTCGGACCGACTCCTCGCCGTCCGCTCGAAGAAGTTGTCGCGGTTGATGGTTGGACCGGGCGACCGCTATGACGACGAGAGGAAAGCAATGAACGATCAGGGAATGGCACGACTTCAGGAGTTGGCGGATCGGATGGAAATCCTTGACTGCCTGCAACGCTACGCGCGTGGTATCGACCGCCAAGACAGAGATCTGCTGCGTTCCGCCTACCACGACGATGCGATCGACGATCATGCCGGCTTCGTAGGCAACGTCGACGATTTCATCGATTGGGCGCTCAGCTATCACTCGACCCAAACTCGCTACCAGCACTACCTGATGAATCACACCGTCGAACTCGCCCGCGATGAGGCTCACACCGAAACGTACTACTTGTTCATCGGGACGGATCGGGATCGCGAGAAACCGTTGACTATCACTGGCGGTCGTTACGTCGACCGCTTCGAACGTCGTGAGAACCGGTGGGCCATCGCCGCCCGTGTCTGTCTTGTGGAGTGGTCAACTTACGGACCATCCGCGATGACCCCTGAAATCATCGAGTTCCTTGCACCCTTGCAGACCATCGCGCACGATATTTCTGACGCTTCCTACGACCGACCACTGGCGATCAAGAGAATGTAGAGGTCTACGGGGCAGACGGCCTTGCGAATCGTGCACGCAGTTCGTTCTTCAGCACTTTGCCGGTCACGTTTCGAGGCAGTTCTTCGACAAATTCCAACCGCTCGGGCGATTTGTGTCTGCTCAAGCCCTGATCGTCACAAAGCCGCACCAATGACTCAAGGCAAACTTCGGCGCCACCGTGCGCCACTATGACTGCGCACACCCGTTCGCCCGTGCGAATATCGGGCACACCGATCACCGCAACATCGGCGACCCCGGGATGGGTGGCCAGTACCTGTTCGACCTCTAGCGCAGAGATGTTCTCCGCGTTGCGGATAATGGCGTCCTTGATCCGCCCGGTAACGACAACGTTGCCGTCGGCATCTATTCGTCCTCGATCTCCGCTGCGGAACCAGCCGTCGGAATCGAACGCATCGACGTCCAGCGAATCGTCGACATAGCCGAGAAAGCATTGCGGGCCCCTCAGTCGGAGCTCGCCCTCCTCCTCGATGCCGACTTCTCGCTCGATATCGTCGACAACGCGCACCGTGACGCCAGGCACGGGACGGCCGACGGTATGGTCGAGCACCTCAGGCGGGCCGTCTGGCGGTGGTGACGTAGCCACCGGGAACTCCGTGAGTCCCCACGCGTTCGCTACGCCAGCAACCGAAAGTGTTTCGCGCACTTGCCGCCCCAGCTCGGCGGTGATCGGCGCTCCACCACCTACGCATCCACGTAGATCAGGAAAGAGGGGATCGGCACCGTGCTCGCGTTGCGCTGCCATGAAGGCTACGAAGAACGGGGTTGCCGAGCCGAGCATCGTGGGACGATGCGCGGCGATCGCCTTTGGCGTGAGCGCGGGGTCGAACGCATCGAACAGCACCAGTCGCATACCGGTGAGCAGACTGGCGGCCAGCATCGCCGCGCCACCGATGTGTGACACCGGGAATGCGATCGGATTGACGTCGCGGCTGGAGACGCCGAACATTTCGACGACGCCCGCCGACCCGGCGATCACCGAACGGTCGCAATGCCGCACGCCCTTCGGAGCCGCGGTGGTGCCCGACGAGTAGTAAACCCACCGTGCCAGTGTTGCCTCTTCCGGAGGCGCGGGCAGCGATGCGAGATCACCCGTTGGAAGTCGCAGGCCATTCGTCATCGGGGCCTCATGATCTACGACGACAATCGTCAGCGGTTTATCCCTCGCGAGCTCGTCGGCGAGAGCCACGTGATCGAAACCGCGCCACACCCCGGGAACGATTATCACTTCGGTGCCGAGTTGCGCTGTCACAAAACGGAGTTCGCGTTCCCGCCAAATGGGCAGAATCGGGTTCTGCACCGCGCCGAGACGCGTCAGCGCGACCATAACGACCATCGTCTCCAGTGTGGTCGGCAGTTGCCAGGAAACCACCGTCCCGTCGACGACCCCGCGTTCTGCCAGAGCCGCTGCGGCAGACGCAGCCGCATCGCGCAGTTGTGAATTCGTCAGGCTGCGACCGAAGTCGTCGACGAGGACGATGCGCTCGGGATGCGAGGCAGCCGCTTCTTCGACCAGGCTCCAATATGTTCCGGACATCAGCGCATAATTCTCTTCGCGCACGCGCTCATCAGCTGCTCGGCAGCATCAGCCGCCGTTTGGCCAGGATGTTGCGCATCATCTCATTGCTCCCGCCGGACACCGTGTAGGCACGCGACCACAACCAGCATTCTCGCAGACGCTGTTTCGCCTGCTCGACGCTCGCGTCAGCGGCCACGGTGCACACCATCGGGGCGAGTTCGGCGCCGTACGCCGAAACCCGGTGATACGTCTCGGCGAAGCTCAGTTTGGCGATGGATCCGTCGCCGGGTTGCTCGGCCCCGACAACGAGTCGTTCGACGTGGTCGTCGATGAACGCCTTCGCCACCTCGACTTCGACGGCCAACTCGGCCACCTTCTGCCGGATGTCCTCATGCTCGAAGGCCGGCCTGCCGTCGAGCGTGGCGTGACGCACCACCGCGACGAGATCATCGATCAGCAACTCGAGCAGGATCACGTTGCCACCGATACCGAAGCGCTCGAAGTCCAAGCCCGCCATGACGATCGACCACCCCTGACCGACCTCACCGATCAGGTGGTCCGCAGGCAAGGAGACGCCGTCGAGAAAGACTTCGTTCACTTCGATGGCGTCGTTGATCGTCCGGATAGGACGCACCTCGACACCGGTCGCCGACAACGGGACGACGAAGGCCGACAGTCCGTGATGACGTGACGACGAGGGGTCGGTGCGGACGAGGGCCAGACCCATATCGGCCCAATGCCCGTCGGTGATCCACGTCTTCTGACCGTCGATGACCCAGGTTCCGTCATCCTGTCGCACTCCCCTGGTGCGAACATTGGCGATATCGCTGCCGGCATCGGGTTCGCTGAGCAGCTGACACCACACGTGCTCACTGCGCCGTATCGGCGGAAGCAGCGACGCCTTCTGTTCGTCGGACCCGAAATGCAGCAGCACATGGGCCGCGAGGTTGACCTGGTCGACGGGCCGCGGAGCACGGGCGCGCAGAATCTCTTCACTGAGGATGCGGTCGTGCAGTGGATGGTGGTCGGCGCGACCACCATGCTCGACGGGCCAGTCGGCGCCGACGAAGCCGGCGTCGAACAGCGTGGCGAACCACCTACGCAATTCTGTTTCCTGCTCGGCGTTCTCGGGGGCCCGGCGCCCCTCTCTCGCGTCGAACGGTGGTGCGTGTTCGGCGATGTGCCCCCTGACCAGCTGCCTGAACTCCGCCAGCTTCGCGTCGCTTGGCCTGGTACCCGCGGCGCTCACCAGCCGGCCTTTTCGGCGAGCAGTGTGCGGCTCCGGCGAGCCGTCCCGAGCAGATAGGCGTTCGTGAACACCCGACGCAATTCGTAATGTAAGGGGTACTCCCAGGTGAATCCGATGCCGCCCGACAGCTGCATGCACTCGTCGACGGCAGCGGTCGCTTTTTCGGTGACGAACGCATGGGCCACGGCGGACAATGCGATCGCGTCGTCAGAGATGTCATTGGAGGCCAGTGCCCGCGCGGCCTTCATGATGACCGCACGCGCCTTGGCTTCGAAGACCAGCAGGTCGACCAGCCGATGTTGCACTGCCTGGAAACTGGCGATCGGCACACCGAACGCAATGCGCTCCTTGAGGTAGGAGACCAACCGGTCGAACGTGGCCGACAGCGCTCCCAGCGAATCCGCGCTGAGCAGAACCCGCGCCACCGCGAGTAATTGGTCCGCTCGCTCTGGTCCACCGATCAGCACGCCGTCGGCCCCTACGAGGTCGACCCGCCACGCCGCGCGACTGACGTCCAACAGTTCGTTGTCACGACTTCTGCGAATCTCATCGGATATTTCGTACAGATGGATCCCGTTGTGCCCCAGTGTGATCAGAATCTCTAGTACGTCGCCGGCAGTGACCCGAACGGTGCCCCCGCAATGCGCACACCCTGCGCCTGCGGTCCCGTCGAGCATCGCGGGCAACCATCGGTCACGCACGTCGGCGGGCGCCGAGGCCAACGCCGCGGCAGCCAACGCGCAGCCGAACCATGTCGACGAGTTCTGTGCGCGTCCGAGTTCTTCGGCGATGACTGCCGTCTCCGCGGGACGCCATCCGCTGCCGCCGAGGTGCTCCGCGACGAGCAGTCCGGTCCAATCCATGGCCGCCAGCTCTTTGACAGAATCTCGAGCAGCACGTCCGGTCAGAAATTCACGGGCCGCATCGCGCAACTGGTCGAGGTCGACATCGTCTGTGTCGAAGTCCTCGTCGCCCATCGAAATCTAGCTCCGCCCGATCAACTGATCCGCGTTGTCGGCCATGATGCGCTTCTTTGCGGCCTCATCGAGCGGGTCGAGAAGCTTGACGAAGTCGGCGGGCTCGGCCAACCCTTCGGCGTGCGGGTAATCCGAACCCATGAGCAGACATTCGTCGTAGCCGAGGCGATCGACGATCGTCGGGATGTCGTCCTCCGGGTATGGCACCACCCCGACGTGCCGACGGAAGATCTCAGACGGGCGCTCCGTCAGCTTGCCTCCTATCCATGGGCCGTTGCGCCCCATCCCGCGACTCTTGTCCATGTGAATGACGAACTGCGGCACCCATTCGGCGCCGTGCTCGGCAACCAGCACCTTCAGGCCGGGGAACCGGCCGAAGAGGTTGTCGAAGACGAGCGCCGACAAGGTGTCCTCGATCGGCCGTTGACCGTAGATGTTCATCCACTGCCAGGCTGACATGTGCCAGGCGGCGGGGTCGGCTTCGTGACCCCAGGCCGGCGAGATGGCGTTGAAGTACCAGTACGGCTGAATATGGAACACTAGCGTGCAGCCGGCTTCCTGCAGTCGCGCGTAGACCGGGTCGAAGTAGGGGTCGCCTGGCGAGCGGCCATAGGCGGGACCGGTCGGAAGAAGCACAAGGCGTGCACCCTGCTCGATGATCGCTTCGGTTTCGGCGATCGAGGATTCGAGGTCACGCAGCGACAGCAGTGCCGTGGCATAGATCTTGTCCTGGTAGTTGAAACCCCAGGTGTCATCGAACCAGCGGTTGAAGGAGCGCAGATTCGCGTACAACGCCTCGGTGTCGTCGACGTAGTGCTCAGCGGCCAGGGCCATACCCGCCGGAAAGATGACTGCACGATCGACGTTCTGCTCGGCCATGACCTTCAGCCGAGGGTCGCGCTCCAACCACTCCGGCTGCATCGGCTGTGGCTCGTAGGTTTCGTCGGGGTTGCCCGACCCCATCTGCTTGAGCATTTCCTTCAGCGATCCCGGCCGGTAGGCGAGGTCGAAGCCGAGGCCGGCCTCGCTGTTGAAGGTGGCAATTCGGTGTCCGGCGAGGATCACCTCTTTGCCATCCGCAGCACGCACCGGTGCGATGGCCCGATCGTGAAATTCCTTGGGAAGGTAGCGGGTAAACGCATCTCGCGTCTCATAGCAGTGCGTGTCGCAGTCGAAGATCCCGTAGTCGAGTCTCGTCGTCACTGCGCTCCTCCTTCGTGCGAGAATGAATATTCTCCGATTTAGGAAAAGATACTATCCTCGTCCGGGAATGCCTATCCCGGGTCGGAACGACAGGAGGTTGCGCGTGGCGGCAAGTGAGGCCGATGACCTCCGAGCAGCCGTGCGCGAGTTCCTCAGATCCCACTCGCCGAGCAGTCGGGTGCGCGAGCTCATGGATAGCGAAAACGGCTACGACGAGGTCGTTTGGCAGCGGATGGCCGAACAGCTCGGGCTGCACGGCATCGCCGTCCCCGAAGAGTTCGGCGGCGCTGGTGCGGGGATCGGCGAACTGGCCGTCGTATTCGAGGAGATGGGTGCGACGCTGCTGTGCGCACCGTTCTTCTCCACGGTCGCGATGGCCATCCCGGCGATTACCACCAGCGGCGACCAGCAGGCGATGACCGACTACCTACCGTCGCTCGTCGACGGGACATCGACCGCGACGCTCGTGCTCAACGGAAGACTCGATGCATGGGACCCGGCCGCGGTGACGCTGACCGCACAACGCGACGGCGGCGGCTTCCGCGTGTCCGGTGACGCCGACCTGGTGCTCGACGGCCAGACCGCAGACCTCGTGTTGGTGGCCGCATCCAGCGCAACCGGTATTTCGTTATTGGGAGTCGCCGCCGACGCCGACGGTGTCAGGCGCGAACCGCTCGCATCTCTGGACCGCACTCGAAAGCTCGCCAGGATCAGCTTCAACGGAGCCTCCGCTCGTCTCATCGGCGACGAGGGTGGGGCGGCGGACGGACTGGCGCGCACATTCGACCTTGCCGTCATCGCGCTGGCCGCAGAGCAGGTCGGCGCGGCCCAGCGGTGCCTCGACATGGCTGTCGACTATGCCAAGGAACGCATCCAGTTCGGTAGAGCCATCGGCAGCTTTCAAGCCGTCAAACACCGGTGTGCGGACATGCTCGTCCTCGTCGAAGGCGCGCGCTCGGCTGCCGTGCATGCAGCCGAAACCGGTGATGGAAATGATCTATCGATAGCCGCATCGGTGGCGAAAATGGCTTGTTCGGAAGCCTTCCTGCAAGTCGCCTTGGACAATATGCGCTTACACGGCGGTATCGGATTCACTTGGGAACACGACGCACACCTTTACGTGCGGCGAGCGAAATCGACACAGTTGGTTTTCGGTGGCCCCGACTTCCACGCTGAGCGATTGGCAGCCCTCGTCACATCATCAAATCCCTGACCTGGAAGGACAGCTGTGACCATCTCGTTCTCCCTCGAACTGCCCACGCAGCGTGTGGACGCGGTGTCGGAGTTTGTCTCCGCTGACGCGATCTCTGAGATCGCCCGTGTCGCCGAGGCGAGCGGCTTTCGTGCCGTGCACGTCACCGACCACCCAGCGCCCGATGCAAAATGGCTGGACCACGGCGGCCATCACGCGCTCGACCCCTTCGTCGCGTTGTCGTTCGCGGCCGCGGCCACCACTGACGTGAACCTGTTGACCAACGTTTACATCGCCCCATATCGCAACCCGTTCCTCGGCGCGAAATCGATCCAGAGCCTTGCGGTGCTCTCCGGCGGGAGGTTGATCCTCGGGACAGCGGCGGGCTACCTCAAACCCGAATTCAAGGCGCTGGGAGTCGATTTCGACAGTCGGGGCGATCGATTCGACGAGGCCCTCAGCGTGCTTGCAAAGGTACTCGGCGGCGAGGATGTGGCGTATGAGGGCACCAGGTTCGCTGCGCGGGGAGTACGGATCCGCCCGGTCCCTGCGACTCCCCCGCCGATCTGGATCGGAGGCAACAGCAAACCCGCAGTCCGCCGCGCCGTCACCCGCGCGCAGGGGTGGGCTCCGTTCAATACCTTCGGCTATGCGGCAGCCTCGCGAACCGCGGAGATCTCGACCCTCGAGGATCTGGAATCGGCGATCGCTTGGGCCAACCAATTCGCCACGGAGGTCGGCCGCACAGGGCCGCTGGATATCTGCTTCTCAGCGGGCAATCTGCTCGATGAGGAGAAGTCCACCGATGAACGGCATGCGACGATCGCAAAGCTGGAAGGTATGGGCGTGACCTGGCTGACGGTCGCGCCTCAGGGAACCACACGAGCAGAGGTCGTAGACCACGCGCTTGCCTTCGCCGAAGAGTTCATCGCATGAGGCTGTCATCCGCGAACGCGTCCACTCTGATTTGACGACGGGCGAACAGCCACCGTCCATCCGCGGGAATCAGAACGTCTCGATAGCGTCCCCAGTGGTCGAGCCCGACGTCGGTGTGGACCGCGAAATAGCTGCTGACCTCCACCCGGTCGCGCGCCACCGATTCGAATCGGACGCTCGAAACGTGATGGCGCACATGCGTCGGAACTTCCCTGTCCGGGTCGGGTTCCCTCGTCACAGCGGAGGCGAGGCCCGACTCGATCGCCGAGCGACCTTTCAGCGGTTCAACGCCGCCGCTGAATTCCAGTATGCCGTCGGGCCCGAAGCACTGCGCAAGGCCACGAAGATCGAACCGGTCCGTTGCGGCGGTGTAGTCGGCCAGCGTCTGTCGTACAGATTCGCGAACATTGATCTCCCAATTCTCCATTGCTCTCCTCTGGAAAGGCCGCTGCGCCACACGATAACGTCTGTTCTCATGCCCCAACCAAGACTGCCAGACCTGATTACGCCGGAAACGACCGCCATCGTGACCCAGGAATGCCAGGGCGGTGTCATCGGAGCACAGGCCGGCCTTCCCATGCTGGCCGAGGAGGCGCAACGAGAGGCGATCCCGAACATCGCCAAGCTGCTCAAAGTCGCGCGTGGGGCGGGTGTGACGGTCGTTCATTGCCTTATCCACCGCCGTCCCGATGGCCGCGGGTCCAACACAAACGCCCGGCTGTTCATGGCCGGTAAGTCCTTTGCCGCCGATTTGACGCCCGGCAGTCCCGGAGGGTCCGTTCTTCCAGAACTCGATCAGCAACCTACTGACATCGAGCTGACGCGGTACCACGGCGTAGGGCCGATGACCGGAACCGATCTCGACTCGGTGCTGCGCAACCTGAACATCACCACCATTGTGGGCGTTGGCGTTTCGCTCAACATCGCCATTCAGAACTTTGTGATGGATGCGGTCAACCGGAGCTATCAGTTCGTACTTCCGCGTGATGCGGTGGCCGGGTTTCCCCGGGAGTATGCGGAGTCGGTCATCGACAACACTTTGGCTCTGCTAACCACGGTGACGACCACAGATGCAGTCGTCGCGGCGTGGACTGAACACGCTCGATCCCGACCCGATCTGGATGTTGTCCAGTGCAGGTGATAACGTCTGTTCTCATCTGGCGTAAACGCTGATATTCGCTGCTCTGAGGAGGGCCCCATGTCTCCCCGGTCTTTGCCGTATCCCGTGTTCGACATCGACAACCACATGTACGAGACCCGGGACGCGTTACTCAAGTACTTGCCCAAAGAGCACAAAGGCAAGGTCGGCTACGTCGAGGTCAACGGGCGGCCGAAGCTCGTGGTCAAAGATCACATCAGCCACATGATCCCGAACCCGACCTTCGAACGAGTCGCCAGACCCGGCAGCGCTGAAGACTATTTTCTGGGCAACAACCCAGAGGGACTCGACTTTCGCCAGTTCATCGGCGAGGCGATGGATGTCATTCCGGCCTACCAGTCGCCGGCACCGCGGCTCGAGCTGATGGATGAACTCGGGATTGATCAGTGCGTGATGTACCCGACGCTCGCCAGCCTCATCGAGGAGCGCACGACGGACGATGTCGTGCTGACCCATGCGATTATTCACGCGCTGAACGAGTGGATGCACGAGCACTGGACCTTCAACTACAAAGACCGCATCTTCGCGACCCCGGTCATCTGCCTCCCTATAGTCGACGAGGCGATTCGCGAGTTTCACTACGGCCTGGAACGCGGGATGAAGACCTTCTTGGTGCGACCGGCGCCCGTACCCAGCAGGTTCGGGGGCTCGCGGTCCATGGGTCTGCCGGAATTCGATCCATTTTGGGAGGAAGTCGTCAAGGCGGATATGCCCGTCACCCTGCATTCCTCGGACAGCGGCTATCAGAGGCACCTGATGGAGTGGGAGGGTGGGGGCGAATACCTGTCATTCAAGACAAGCACCCTCCGTGAAGTAGTCATAGGTTTCCGCGCCATCGAAGACACCTTGGCAGCGATGATCTGTCACGGCGCGCTGTCTCGCTTCCCCGATCTCAAGATCCTCGTCGTCGAAAATGGGAGTGGCTGGGTCCCGAATCTCCTACGACTCCTGGAAAAGGCATACAAAACGATGCCCAAGGAATTCGACGAGCATCCGATCGACGTCTTCAAGCGCAATATCTACATCCACCCGTTCCTCGAGGATGACGTGAAGAGTCTGGTCGACATCATGGGAGAGGATCACGTCATGTTCGGCTCGGATTTCCCCCATCCAGAGGGTATCGGCGACCCGATCAGCTTCGTCGACCGACTTGAAGGTCTATCTGAATCCGCGAAGGCAAAGATCATGGGAGGCAACGCGATCGAGCAATTGGGGCTCAAGGTATCGGTATGACGCAGGCGCCCCCCTCGCCCCGGATCTACGCGGGCATCGACGGGTTCGAAGCGCACGTCGGGCAGCATCTCGGCTACAGCGGATGGCGCGAGGTCACCCAAAAGGAGATCGATCTCTTCGCTGAGGCGACGGGCGACCACCAGTGGATCCACGTCGACCCCGTAAAAGCCGCAGCGGGGCCGTATGGCAAAACCATCGCGCACGGCTACCTCACGCTGTCCCTGGTCCCTATTCTCGTACAACAGATCTACCGGGTGACTGGACTGTCGATGCAAGTGAACTACGGTGTCGACAAGCTCCGCTTCCCCGTCCCGGTGCCCGTCGGCTCGCGGATCCGGGCCGGTGCCGAGTTGGTCAAGGTCGAGCGGAATGACAAGGGTGGCCGCGCCACCGTTCGGGTCACGGTAGAGGTCGAGGGATCCGACCGGCCGGCGTGCGTGGTCGACACCATCGCCGCCATGGTCGACGCCTGATCTCACCTACGGTTACCCAGAGCTTCCTCCGCACCTCGTCTGCGTAAGTTCAATCCAGCACTACCCGTTCAGTAGTCGGTCGCCGATGACCTTGTCCCGGCGCAACTTCGCGATCTCCTCGTCAGACAGTCCCAGTGCACTTAGCACCTCTTCGTTGTGCTGGCCCAACGTCGGCGAAGGGGTGAGGTGATGTCGCAACGGTCCCGGTGTGATCCGAAACGGCCAGCCAGGGAACCTTTGTCGGCCCGAGAGTGGGTGCTCGAGCTCTTCGTAGAAGCCTCGCGCATCGAGCTGGTCGACGTCGTACATGCGGTCGCCGGTCAGCAACCGCTCTGCGGGCACACCGCGTCGACGCAGTGCATCGGCGGCCTCGTCCGGGCCCTGCGTGGCCGTCCATCCGCGCAGCACCTCATCGAGGGCGTCGTGATTGACCAACCGTGCCTCCGCCGTCCCGAACCTCGGGTCATCGACGAGGTCGGGCCTGCCGATCACGTCGATCGTGGCGGCCCAGTCTTCATCGGCGCGCACGGAGATGGCCACCCACTCGTCCTCCCCGGCCGCCGGATAGACACCCTGTGCGTAGATGCGATGCCGGTTTCCTTCTCGCTCCGGCACTCGGCCCGTCAGCGAGTATTCGATCACCGGTTCCGCCGTCACCACTGCCCCCACCTCGATCTGTGCAACCTCTATCAGTTGCCCCTCACCGGTTCTGCGCTTGTGTTCGAGGGCGGCGAGGAGCGCGACCGTGGCGTGGGTGCCTACGACCGGATCGGCAGGTCCCTGCAGATTGCACGGTGGGCCATCAGGATAGCCGGTGGCCGCCGACATTCCCGACACCTGTTCAAAGTTCAATGCCCACCCGACGTAGTCGCGCCATGGTCCCTCGAGTCCCAGACCCGGCATGCGCACCATGATCACGTCCGGGTTGACCTTCACCAGCGAGTCGTAATCCAGACCAAACTGCTCCACCACGCGGGGTGAGAAGTTCTCCACCACCACGTCGGCCTCGGCGGCGAGCCGCAGTGCCAGTTCGCGACCGGCCTGAGAGGTCAAGTCGAGAGTGATGTCGCGCTTGTTGAGGTTGGTAGCCTGCCACATCGGCCCGACCTCGTACCAGTCATCGCTATTGCGCAGCAGCGAACCTGAATACCGGTGGCCGTCGGGACGTTGGATCGATTCGACCTTGACGACGTCTGCGCCGAACGCGCCTAGGTACATGGTGAGATAGGCGCCGGACCAAAAGGTGCTCAGATCAAAGACTTTCAGACCTGAGAACGGCGCGTCGACTTCCTCGGGTACCGATGCTGACGCTGTGTCAGCGCGGTTACCCCACGGCGCAACGGTGCCATCGCCCAATCGCGGCGCCTGCCGTGGGCGGCCTACCGGTGTCCCGGAGAATCGAAATGGCGCGCCTGGGCGCGAAAAACCTACGCCCGCAGCGTCACTCTCGATGAAGAACCCCCGCTCGCGATATTGCGGCGAGTCCAGGATCGTGGCCCCGTCGTTGATGGGCGCCGCCGGTATCCGCATCGCCTGACTCAGCTCTACCAGGTCAGCGACGGTCATCGAGTCGAGGAACGGCTGCGCCTTGGCGAAGAAATCTTCGCGCTCGGGCCCACCCAACATCATGGCGATCTGCTTCTCACCGAACTCGGGGAGCCCGACCATAGCGCACACATCCAGCCAGTGCTGACCAGTCAGGCAATTGATGCCGATCCACCCGTCCGCCGCACGGACGATGCCCAACATCGGTCCGGCCTTCGAATTGGGCGGTAGACCCATGCTTTTCAAGCGTGCCGCCATGAGCATCGGGTAGGGCAGGGTCGACAACAGCGCCTCGAACGTCGACACATCGACTTCGACCACCCGGTCCCCGCCGGCCGACGCGATTCGTAATGCCGTCAAGGCGCCGAGCGCTGCGTAACCCCCGGCGATGTACTCGGGAATACGGGCGCCGGATTGCACGGGCGGCCGACCAGGCTCGCGGGTGCTCACCCATCCCGATGCGGCCTGGACCGTCAGTGGCGTCGACCGTCGGTCGAATCGTGGGCCGTCCTGCCCGTAATCGGAGATCCGAACGACGACAAGGTTGGGGTTGACCTGTTGCAGGCTGTCGTGGTCGACGCCCCAGTCCCACCGCTGCGCCGCACCCGGTGCGAGATTCTCGACCAGCAGGTCGGCATGTGCGACGAGGTCGCGGAGCACATCGCCGATGGACTCGAAATCTGCTGTCAATCCGCGCTTTCCAGCATTGAGGTACTCAAACAAGCCGCCGGATGCGCCCCAGTTGCGGAGCGGATCGCCGGACGGCCGCTCGACCTTCACGACGTCCGCGCCGAGATCGACGAGCAGCTTCGTGCAGTACGGTGCGGTGATGTCGGTTCCGAGCTCGACGACCCGCAGTCCCGCCAGCGGTCCCGTCACGCGGGCACTCCGATCGCCTTTGGCTCCATATAGGCCCGCAATCCCATGACGCCGCCCTCGCGCCCGATCCCGCTCTGCTTGAAGCCTCCGAACGGTGCATCACCAGGGATCGTGCCGTTGATCGAGACCTGGCCGGACCTCACTCGGCGTGCGATCCCAAGGGCACGGTCCACGTCCGTGCCCCACACCGCGCCGCCGAGCCCATAGGCCGAATCGTTGGCGATGGCGACGGCTTGGTCATCGTCGCGGTACCGCAGCACGGTCAGCACTGGGCCGAATACCTCTTCCTGCGCGATATACGACTCAGCGGTGGCGTCGGTCAGCACAGTTGGCTCGAAATAGTAGCCGCGGTCGACGTCTTTCGGACGCTGTCCGCCCGCGACGATCTTTGCTCCGTCGTTCTCGGCGCGCCTGACGAAGCCCTCCACCCTGTCGAGGTGTTCGCGGCTGATGAGCGGCCCCATTGCGACTCGCCCATCGGTGGGATCGCCCACCGTCACGTTGCGGGCCAACTCGGCCAACCGGTCGACAACATCGTCGTGCAGCCTGTCGGGAACCAACAGACGGCTGTTGAGAATGCACGCCTGTCCCGCATGCAACGTGCAGCCCTCGAAGAGCAGGCGTTCGAATAGCTCGTCGGTCAGTTCGACGTCGTCGAGCAGAATGCTCGCTGATTTCCCACCGCACTCCAGCAGGATTCGCTTCATCGTCGTTGCGGCACCGGCCATCACGTCCCGTCCGACCGCCGAACTTCCGGTGAAACTCACCATGTCGACCCGCGGATCGAGCGTCAGGAGCCTGCTGGCCTCGATGCTGCTCGGGGTGACGACATTGACGACACCGGGAGGGATGTCAGTCTCGTCATCGATCAGTCGCGCGAGTGCCAGACCGGCCAACGGGGTGAGCGGCGATGGTTTGAGCACCAGCGTGTTACCCGCGGCAAGCGCGGCACCCAGCTTCATCACGTTGAGCGTGTGCGGAAAGTTCCAGGGTGTCATCGCCGCCACCACCCCGAGAGGCTCATAGCGTAGGAGAGTTGTGCCGGCCGCACCCCACGCGTCCATCGGCGCTTCGGCCGGCTCCATTGCGAGCTCAGACGCGTGCCCGACCATGAATGCCGGCCCGTCTACATGGATCAGCCGCTCGTTTGCTGTGCAACCCCACTCGGCTTGTGCCAAGGCAAAGATCTCGTCGCCATGGGACAGCAGGGCGTCGCTGAGCTGCTGCAAGCAGCGTGACCTCGCCGCCGGTTCTGCCGCGGCCCACGTTGTAAATGCACTTCGCGCCGCGCCGATAGCCTCTCGCACCTGCGCGACTCCGGCATCCGGCGCCGAGGCGATCACCCGCTCAGTCGCCGGGTTCACGACGTCATACCGTCCGCTGTCTGCCTCGACCCAACTGCCGTCGATGTATAGGTCATATGTGTCGACGAAGCTCGGCTCGGCCATCGGTTTCGCAACCCTTTCCCTTATCTTCGCCGACTGACGTCGACGTGTGCTGACTACGCATACTCAGTCCGACATATTTCACCTCTGTGTACACGCGTCGCGTGATCGCGTCAATGATATCCGGCCTTTAACTGCGCAAATGCTGATTGACATAGACGATGCAGGTACTGTAGACACAAGGTAGTCGGACATTGATGATCAATCTGTCCGATCAGCCACAGCGTCGAGGAAGGCTCCACGTGCCCGCAGATCAGGTTTCCAAGCCCACCACATCGGTCCCGCTACACTCGCCGGACTTCTACGCAGGCGACATTTACCCGGCGTATCAGGAATTGCGCAGGACGGCGCCAGTGGTGTGGAACGACGACATGAAGTTCTGGGCGCTACTCAAGTACGAGGACTGTCGCTATGTGTCGTCAAACCCAGGGCTCTTCACATCGACGAAGGGAGTGACGATCCCCGACCCGGCGTTCCCCGACGCCCCCGTACACGAAGGCAGCCTCCTCTTCACCGACCCACCACGGCACCGGCAACTGCGCAAGCTGATCAACTCCGGCTTCACCAAACGCCAGGTGACGTTGCTGGAAGCAAAGGTTCGCAACCTCGTCAAAGACATCGTGGATGGCATCGATACATCCCGCGAGTACGAGTTCGCTGAGGAGATCGCGGCCCCACTGCCGACTCGTATCATCGCCGAGATGTTGGGGGCCCCGCCCGAAGACTGGGAAAAGTTCCGCACCTGGTCGGACGCCGCTGTCGGGTCGGCAGACCCTGAAATCGAGATGGACAGCTTCGTCGCTGCAGGTCAACTCTACGAATACTTTATGAAGCTGATCGAAGCACGTCGATCCGGCGAGGTGGTCGATCAGAACGACCTACTGAGCGTTCTCGCGGCGGCAGAAGTCGATGGTGAACGTCTCTCCGACAACGATCTACTCAATTTCTCCTTTCTGTTGTTGGTCGCCGGCAACGAAACCACGCGCAACCTCATCGCCCTCGGCACCCTCGCGTTGATCAGGCATCCTGACCAGTTCGCACTGTTGCGATCGAACCCGGCTCTTTTGCCGAGCGCCGTCGAGGAGATGCTTCGCTTCACGAGCCCAGTCACACACATGGCGCGCGTCGCCAACAAGGACGTTGAAATCCGCGGCCAGAAGATCGCGGCCGGCGAAATCGTCGTCATGCTTTACGGCGCGGCTAACCGTGATGAAGATGTCTTCGGCCCAACTGCCGAAGAATTCGACATAACCCGTAGTCCAAACCCGCACATCGCATTCGGCGCGGGCGAGCATTCATGTTTGGGGGCTCAGCTCGCTCGCTTGGAAGCCCTGGTGATGTTCGAGGTGTTACTTGGCACCTATCCGACCATTGAATTGACGGGCGAGGTGACGCGGCTCCGGGCCACTATGGTCCCTGGGGTCAAGCGCATGCCGGTACGTCTGGGAGCGAGTGCGTGATGGATTTCGACTACAGCCCTGAGCAGGAACAACTCCGCAAGGATTACCGCGAGCGCCTTGAGGCCGTGATGACCCCCGAGCGGCGGAAGTCCGTGGCCAAGCTCATGGAGGGCGGCGACGCGATGAGTGAGTGCCGCCGGGCCCTGGGTGAGGCCGGCCTGCTCGGTGTCGCCTGGCCGGTCGAGTACGGGGGCAGCGGTCTCACCGCGCTGGAGCAATACATCTTCGGCGAGGAGGCGCGCCGCGTTAATGCGCCATTGCCGATGATCACTCTGAACACCGTCGGTCCCACCCTGATTCAGTACGGGACCGAGGAGCAGAAGCAGAAGTTCCTGCCTGCGATCCTCAAGGGCGAGGTGGACTTCGCGATCGGATATTCCGAGCCCGGCGCCGGGAGCGACCTCGCCTCGCTGCGGACCACGGCTGTGCGCGACGGCGACCACTTCGTGATCAACGGCTCCAAGATGTTCACCAGCGGCGCGGAATTTGCCGACTACATCTGGCTGGCTGCTCGTACCGATCCAGATGCCAAGAAGCACAAGGGCATCACCGTCTTTATGGTGCCCACCGACTCCCCTGGTTACTCGTGGAAGCCGCTGAACACGATGCCCGGCGTGCAGACGTACTACACCTTCTACGACGACGTGCGCGTACACGAGAGCGCGATCGTGCTCGGTGAGAATGAGGGCTGGACGCTGATCACCAACCAGCTCAACCTCGAACGTGCCGCGCTGGGCAATCTCGGCGCACTCGAGCCCCTTTTCGAGAAGACGCTCGAATGGGCGAAGGCCACCGAGCTGGACGACGGCTGTGTCATCGACCAGCCGTGGGTGCAGCAGGCCTTGGCCCGAGTGGAGGCGCAAGTCGCTGCATATCGCCTGTTGAATCTACGGGTGAACACCAATATGAGCTCCGGCGCCCTCGGCATGGGTGAGGCCTCGGCGGCAAAGGTTTTCGGGACGGAATTGACCCAGCAGGTGGCGCGCGAGCTACTCGATGTCGTCGGCCAGGCAGGCCTTCGCAAGGAGGTATCAGCTCCCCTGAAGGGCGAACTCGAGAGCGCATACCGACTGGCCGTCATCAACACCTTCGGCGGCGGCGCCAACGAATTGCAGCGCGACATCATCGCCATGGCGGGACTCTTGATGCCGCGCGCACCCCGTGACATGCGAGCCTCCTGAAAGGAACCATGACAGTGACCGAACTCGCCAAAGACGAACTGCGCCAGCGCCTCGATGCTGTGATCGGGACGCCTACCGACGGGGTGGGTAAACCGTCACACGCCCCTGATCCGGTGAACGCCGCGATGATCCGGCACTGGGCATACGCGCTGGACGACATGAACCCGGCCTACCTAGATCCCGAGTTCGCAGAGAATTCCCGCTATGGCGGGCTGGTTTCGCCGCCCGTGATGCTGCAGAGCTGGACGATGCCACCGCCCAAACTCGCCGGCATTCACGAGCGCGGTGGTGTGCCGGTAGAGATCAAATCCAACCCCTTGCAGTTCCTTTCCGATGCTGGCTACACCGGCATCATCGCGACAAACTCCGAGTTCGAGATCGAACGTTATCCCCGGGTCGGAGACCAAATCACTGCGGAGACGGTTTTCGATTCGATCTCGGATGAGAAGAAGACCGCCATGGGCGACGGCTTTTTCGTCACCTGGGTCACCACCTACCGCGATCAGCACGACGAAGTCATCGGACGGCAGTGGTTCCGCACCCTGCGATTCAAGACGAGCGGAGCCCCCGCCGGAACGGCTGCAGACTGATGGCCACCAGACTCGCGCCCTCGATCAGTCCCGACACGGAATTCTTCTGGTCGGGGTTGAAAGAGCAGGAACTTCGCATCCAGCACTGCATGGACTGCGATACGTTGAGGGTGCCGCCGCGGCCGATGTGTGGAAAGTGTCAGTCGCTCAACTGGGATTATGTGGTGTCCACGGGTCGCGGCACGGTCTACAGCTTCGTGATGCCGCAGTACCCGCCGCTCCCGTTTCTCCAATACCCCTATGTTGTTGCGCTGATCGAGCTCGACGAGGGTGTGCGCATCGTGTCGAACCTGTGCGAGATCGAACCCGCCGACATCGAGGTCGGGATGCCCGTCGAGGTCTTCTACGAGACCTTTGAAGCCCTGCCGACTGGTGAAGAGTTGGCACTGCACCAATTCCGGCCCGTCGACTGACCGAAGGCGATACACGACAATGGATTTCACATTCACCGAAGAACAAGAGACGGTTGGCAAAGTCGCCCGACAGCTGTTCGAGGCCCGCGCGACGCCGGAGCACCTGACCGAACTCGAATCCACGGATGTTCGTCACGATGCCGCACTCTGGAACGAGCTCGCCACCTCGGATCTGCTCGGTATCGCCTTGCCCGAGTCCGTGGGCGGCACCGGCGGCGGGTTCCTGGAGTTGGCCGTTCTACTCAGCGAAGTCGGGTTCAGCGTCGCGCCGGTGCCGGTGTACGCGACGCTCGTTCTAGGCGCGGACTCGATTGCGCGGCATGGAGACTCCGAGCTACAGCAGCGTTATCTGCCCGGGGTAATCGACGGCAGCACCATCCTCACCGCGGGACTCGCCGAGCCCGGGAACTCCGATCCGACCTCACCGCGAACCACGGCACGCAGCGACGGAGACTGCTGGCGGCTCGACGGCATCAAGGATCTGGTTCCCGCGGCGCAGCTGGCCAAGGCCATCGTGGTCTCCGCGCGGGCCGACGACGGTCCCGGCCTGTTCGTCGTCGAAACAGCGGCACAAGGCGTCACGGTCACCCCGGTCAGCACCACCAACGGCGAGCCCTACGCCGACGTTGAACTGTCTGGCGCGGTCGGTCACCGGCTCACCGAGTCCGTCGGCGCCGACTTTATCGGTGCGTTGTACTCCCGTGCGCTTGTGGGTTTGTGCGCCATCCAAATCGGCGTCGTGGAGCGAGCTTTGAAACTCGCCGCCTCCTACACCACTGAACGTGAGCAGTTCGGCAGACCCATAGGTTCGTTCCAGGCCGTCCAGCAGCGGCTGGCGGACGCCTTCATCGATGTCGAAGCCATCCGCTGGACCACATGGCATGCGGCGTGGCTGATCGCCGAAGGTAGGCCCGCCGAGCGCGAGGCCTGGATAGCCAAGTTCTGGGCCGCCGAGGCAGGTGCGCGCGTCACCGCGTCGGCGCAACAGGTGCACGGCGGCATGGGTATCGATGTGACCTATCCGCTGTCGCGGTACTTCCTGTGGGCCAAGCAGATCGAACTCGCCCTCGGGTCGGCGTCACAACAGTTGGCCCGCCTCGGCCAGACCTATTCGGAAGGAACGAAATGACCTCCACCATCGGACGCTCGACCACCCTCGCGTTCAACACCATCAACGTCGGCGACGAGGTCACGCCGATGGACGTCCCTGTCACGACGACGCTGATCGTCGCAGGAGCAATCGCCTCTCGCGACTACATGCCGGTACATCACGACCGTGACTTCGCAAACTCGCAGGGATCGAAGGACATCTTCCTCAACATCCTGACCACCAACGGGCTGTGCGTGAAGTTCCTGCATGATTGGGCAGGCCCTGAAGCGATGGTGAAGAAACTATCGATTCGTCTTGGTGTGCCCGCATACCCGAACGATCCGATGCGGTTCGAGGGCAGCGTCACCGACAAGTCGTCGTCGGACGGCGAGGGTCTTCTCGAGGTGACCTTCAAAGGCACGAACAGCCTTGGTGATCACGTGAAAGGCACGGCGGTGCTAAGCCTGCTCGACGGGGTGGACGCGTGACGCGCCAGCGAGTAGCGGAGGCGGATCGCGCATGAGCAGGGACGGGATGGGCGGCAAGGCCGCGCTTGCTGGCATCGGCCAGACCGAATTCTCGAAGGAGTCGGGCCGCACGGAGATGCAGTTGGCCTGCGAGGCAGTCAAATCGGCGATCGACGACGCCGGGCTCCGCCCCAGCGACATCGACGGCATGGTGACCTTCACAGTCGACGAGAACGAGGAGATCGAGGTCGCGCGTAACGTCGGCATCGAGAACCTGACGTTCTTCACGAGGGTGCCGCACGGTGGCGGCGCCGCCGCGGGCACGGTCATGCAGGCCGCTATGGCGGTGGCGACAGGCGCCGCCGAAGCGGTGGTGTGCTACCGGGCATTCAACGAGCGCTCCGGGTTTCGATTCGGCGGCGCGGGCCGACAGCCCGGTGTGACGCCGCTGTGGATGGCGCCCTACGCACCGTTCGGATTCATGACACCCGCGGCCTGGGTCGCCCTGCATGCGCAGCGTTACATGTCGACATATGGGGTCACCAACGCCGATTTCGGGAAGATCTCCGTCATCGACCGGAAACACGCCGCGACGAACCCGGACGCCTGGTTCTACGGGAAGCCGATTACCATCGAGCAGCACCAGGAGTCACGCTGGATCATCGACCCTGTTCTGCGTCTGCTCGACTGCTGTCAGGAGAGCGATGGCGGCGTAGCGATGGTGGTGACCAGTGTCGAACGCGCCCGCGATCTCGCCAAGCCGCCCGCGGTGATCACCGCCGCCGCCCAGGGTGCTGCCTTCGACGGTGAAGTCATGACGAGTTACTACCGTGAAGAAATCACGGGGCTGCCCGAGATGGGGGTTGTCGGCGACAAACTCTGGCGCAACTCCGGGCTCAAACCCGACGACATCTCTACGGCGTTTCTCTACGACCACTTCACGCCGTTCGTCTTCACACAGCTCGAGGAGCTCGGCTTCTGCGGTCGTGGCGAGGCCAAGGACTTCGTGTCGGTCGAGGAGTTCTCGCTCGGCGGCCGACTGCCGATCAACACGAACGGCGGATTGTTGGGCGAGGCTTACATCCACGGCATGAATGGAATCACCGAAGGAGTGCGGCAAATCAGGGGTACATCCCACAATCAGGTTGACGACGTCGAGCACGTCCTGGTCACGTCGGGTACAGGTGTTCCCACCAGCGGACTCATCCTGGCCCCGGACCATTGATTAGCTAGTGTCGAGCGGTGAGCTCTGAGATGACGCAGGCCGAGATTGTTCAGGCGACCGATACTCGGGATGTCATCATCTCGGCCGCGTTTCTTTGCTTTCGGACGCAGGGCCTACGCAAGACGACCATCGTCGACATCGCTAAAGCCGCCGAGGTATCGCGCAGCACCTTCTACGAGTACTTCCGGGACAAGGAAACGATTGTCGAGGCCTGCGCGGAGGCAGCGTCGCAGCGGTTCTACCGCAATATGGCCACGGCTATCGACCGACACGGTGGCAGCACTCTGGAGGGCCGGCTGGTGCGGGCAGCCGTTTTCGTCTCCCAAGCGCGCAGAGTCGTTGAGCCGGAGGCGTACTTCGACGAAGAGGAAGTCAACCTCATGATGACGAAGAACGCATCCACGCTCCTCGAGGAATGTGCCGAATTCCTCGCCCCCTATATGTCTGCCGCCAGATTGACCGGCGAAGTGCGCAGCGACCTCGATCTTCCCTCTGCCACCGAATGGTTTGCGCGGATGCTGTTCTCACTGTTCACCACTCCGTCGCCGACCGTCGACATGCGCGATGACGAAGCTGTAGCGGATTTTGTACGACCCTACGTCGTCTGCGGGTTTGCCGAAGGCCGCTTTCGCCGACGCTGACGAACCGGTAGCAACGGATGTCCGATTTTCGCGCTCTATGCGATAATACGTATTCTCATAAACGAAAGCGATGATATCCAGTGAGACCGACCGCCGCATCCGCTGAAATCGACCGCGACCGCGGGCAGCTTCGCAATCGGCCATCCGTCCGAGGTCGGGCAACCCCATCCAGACTGGTCGTCGTGGCGTCCGATACCGCCGACTCGGTTTCCGCTGCAGGCGGTCTCATCTTCGATTCGGTTCGGGCCGGTTGGACCGTCGACATCTACCTTGAATCACCAGGCGATGAACGGGCCTTGTGCATCCTCGGCGCGAGAAGCGTTGCACTCCCCAATGTCTTTGATTTCGAGTCGATTTTGCCGGACGCAGTCTTTCTATCGGCAGCGATGCATGAGCGTCATCGAGGCGTACAGCGCCTCGTGGCAACGTCCATCCGGCGACACGTCGGCGAGATCGGGGTCTGGGGCGGAAGCGTACCGGGCCTCGTCGCCGAAACCCGAAGTGAACATCGTCTGAGCACCGCGGCGCGCGCGTTCAAGCCTCACGCGATGAACGCCGCGGGACTGCCGCCGTGTGTGACAGACATCGAGACGTTCAGTGGCGGTCAGCTCGGTTAGCCCACCCTCCGCACCGGAACGTTGGACCAACCGCAAACATTCGTCATCGCCACACGCCGCAGACCGTCGCGGTCGACCTCATACTCCGGGATGAGATCCAGCAACGCCTCGAGAGCAATGCGGCTCTCCATCCGCGCCAGCGCGGCACCTAGACAGCTGTGCACCCCGTAGCCGAATGCCAGATTGAAGCCCATCTTTCGCTCACGCTCGATGTCCAGTCGGTCAGGATCATCGAACATGCGCTCATCGCGCGTTGCGGACCCAGTCACGAGCAGGACGGCGGCACCTTCGGGGATCGTCGTTCCGTGGTGAGTCACGTCCCGCGTCGCAGTGCGGATCTGGTATTGCGACGGCGCCTCGTAACGCAAGAGTTCCTCGACCGCAGCGGGAACCTTGTTTCGGTCCGCTTGAAGCTTTCGCCATTGGTCGGGAAAGTCGGCGAAAGCGACCATCGCGTTGCCGACGAGCTTCGTTACCGTCTCCGCGCCGGCGCCGCCAAGCATGGTTGCAAACCCTGAGATGTCGACATCCGTCAGCTTCTCCACCACGCCGTCGCGTTCGATCTCAGTGTCGATCAAACGGCTGATCATGTCGTCCTGGGGCTGCGCGCGCCTCTGTTGAATGAGGTTGTAGTAGTAGATGCCAGTGTTCACCGAGGCTTCGTAACCCTGTTTGGTGGTGGCGATCTCCCCTGCCTGACGCTCGAGCAACAAGTCCAGCCAGAGCCGGATCTGATCGCGGTCCTCTTTGGGCACGCCGAGCATGGTCGTGATGACCTCGTTCGGAAACAGCGCCGAGAAATCCGCGACGATGTCGAATCCCGATGGGTCCAGCGAATTTAGGCATTCGAAGACCTTCTCGCGCACCATGCCTTCCAAAGCGGCGATGGCGCGCGGTGTGAACACCTTGCTCACGAGCTTGCGCATCTTCTCGTGCTCAGGAGGATCCATCGAAATGATCACCTTGGGTACCGGAATTGCATCGTCGTGCGCTTTGACCATGTCAAGAGTGGCGCCTCTGGCCGACGAATACGTCTCATGGTCCTTTGTCCCGGGCGCCACGTCGTCATACCGCGTCAACGCCCAGAAGTCCCACTTTGCGCTGTAGTACACCGGTGCCTCGTCTCTGAGCCTCCGGTACGTCTCGTATGCCCCGTCGAAGAAGTCCTGCGAAAACGGGTCGAATTCGATCGGACTTCCGGACACCTCGGAGGTCCTCGCGTTCACAGGATCGCGCCGGATTCTTTGTGCGCCATGATCGTGTCCCAATCTATTCCCGCATCCATCAACACTTCTTCGGTGTGCTGGCCGTGTTCTGGCGCTCCCGGTGGGACAACGGCCTGCTCATCGAACTGAACGGGGTTGGTGGGAAGTGAGAACGGCGTACCGCCAACGGTTTCGGTGTGGGCGATATAGCCGTTGGAAGTGACGGCGGGATCCTCGCACAGTTCCCCGGGCGTCTGCACGATGCCCCACGCACCGGAGAGTCCGGCGAGATTCTCGCGCCATTCGGCCAATGTCTGCTTGGCGAAAGCCTCGTCGAGCGAGGCGATCAGGCTGCCCCTGTTTGCGTATCTGGCGGCCGGATCGGCGAATCGCGGATCATCGACCAGTTCCGGCAGGCCGATCACATGCATTGCTTCGGCGTAGAACTTGTCGAGCTGCAACATCATCAACTGGACGAAGCGGTTGTCCTTCGTCCGATAAGTCCCCACAAGAGGATTCGGCGCATCGGCATGCCCGAACTTCGGAATGGCACTGCCGCCGTGTAGCTGGCTCACCGCGACGTCCGGACTGAGGTTCCACGCCGCCAGCCCGAGCAACGACACGTCGACGACCGAACCCTTGCCGGTGGTGGCTTTCTTGTACAGCGCCGCGGCAATTCCCCCTGCGATCGTCATGCCACCGAGCAGATCACCGAACGCGGGCCGTGACCGTACAAGTTCGTCGGCCTCCTCGCTTAGGACGGTCGCGATTCCTCCACGCGCCCAGTAGGAAACACCGTCGTACCCCGGCTTGTCCGAGTCGGGCCCCTTCGGTCCATGACCAGAGCCGCGCACGTACACGATGCTCGGGTTCACTGCCCGGATGTCATCGACGTCGATGCCCAACTTCTTGCGACGGTCGGGAAGGTAGCTGGTGAGAAACACGTCACAGCTCTTCGCCAGCTCTTGGACCACCTGCTGGCCGCCGGGTTTGCTCAGGTCGACACCGATCGATTTCTTCCCCCGATTGGGGATCTCGATCATGTAGTTGACGGAACCGCCGCCGGAGTCGACGATCCCCATGGTGACGAGGCCGCGCTGTGGGTCACCGCCGTTTCGGGGCTCGACCTTGATGACTTCAGCACCCCACTCCGCCAACACTGCCCCGGCCGACGGGACGAATGTCCAGGCCGCTACTTCGAGCACACGGACTCCACTGAGCACCTTGTCGTCGGAAATGACGTTCCTCCCTACCAGTGATAATCATCATTATCACTACTGAGAATGGCATTTACTCATCGGTTTGTAAAACGAACTCACAGGTCATGGCCGCCGCGACAGCCGGGACGGCAGCTCTGGATCTCCCGCCTCCCAGAACGCCCGCCACGTCGGCATGCGGTGGGGCATCGCCGCGCGAAGCTGCACATCGGCAGGCCATCGAACAAAATCCGGCGTCGGCCGCTCGGTGACGTCAACCGAGTACCACGGATGTTCGCGTCGTTGCACGAAGCACCAGCCGCCGTCTCGACGCGAGTACACATCGTCGTACCGCATTGTGATGACGTACCAGCCGTCGCCGTCCTCGTGTTCTGCGCGGCAGTAGACGGAGCCAGTTGCGTTATCGCAATCGAGGAAGTCGAACTGATGACCGCAGATCAGGTGAATGCTTCGGTAGAACCGCCGCAAGACTGGCTCGTACCACCGCTTCAGCGCTTCCCTGCCGGTCCCCTCCGAGCCGGCGTCGACGTCGGTCACAAACACCGCTACCAACGCATCGAGATCGCGGGCATCCAGCGCCATCGCATAGCGGCTGGGCAGCTGGCTGATCGCGAGACTGGACTCGATCCTGTCAAGCCGGGCAGCCTCATCCGTTTCCAAGACCGCCATGACTGCAGCATAGTTCGTCCATTCCCCGACGAGAACCGGTGTTCTCGATTTACGCATAGGGAACTATCCTGTTGAGGCCCAATGATCATCCGAAGCCGAGGATGCTGACGCCATGCCGTTCCCGACTATCACTCCCACGGTTCCTGCGCTGGTGCGATCAGGTGCGGCCCGTTTCGGTGACAAGCCATTCCTCATCGCCGATGGCGAGATCCTGACCTATTTCGATCTCGACCTGAGGTCGGCACGGTTGGCACGGGCGTTGCTCGCCGCCGGCCTCGGAAAGGGCGACCACGTCGGAATCCTGATGCCCAATAGTGTCGAGTGGGCGGTCGCCTGGTTCGCGACGACCCGCATCGGTGCCGTCGCGGTGCCGATGAACACCTTTTACAAAGCCGCTGAGCTTGCCTGGACCACACGCCATGCCGATCTACGGGCCATCCTCGCCGCGTCGTCGTTCCGGAACCACGATTTTCTCGCGCGTCTGGAAGAGGCGCTGCCAGGTCTTGCCGACCAACGCGAGCCTGGACGGCTTCTGCTGCGCGAAACGCCATATCTGCGCACGGTCGCGATATGGGGGCCGTGCGACAGATTATGGGCAACGATGCTTCGCGACGACGAAGATCCGACCGGCGTCGACTCCGACTTCCTTATCGACGTCGAATCCTGCGTCACCGCGGCGGACGACGCCATGATCATTTACACCTCGGGCAGCACCGGCGATCCGAAGGCGCCGGTGCACACTCAAGGCACGCTCGTGCGCCACACCTACAACCTCACGTTCGACTACGGCGTCACACCCGAGACGGTGATGTTCACCGCCATGCCGTTCTTCTGGGTCGGCGGCTTGATCACCGGCGTCCACGCGGTGATTCACCACGGCGCGACGCTTGTCACGCAGCCGGCGTTCGACGCGGCCGAGGCGCTGGAGTTGATCGAGCGGTACGGCGCGACGATCACACTCGGCTGGCCGCAGCAGGGCAAAACCCTCGCCGAACACCCGGACTTCGGGGCTCGGGATCTCAGTTCGGTGCGGCGCACGAGCATGCCCGCGATGGTGCCCCCGGAACGCAGACCGCAGGGACCCAACGCACTGGGGATGACCGAGCTGTGCGGCAATCACATCGGGGTCGACCCGTATCCACCGCAACCCGCGGATCGGGCCGAAACGGGCGGACGTTCGATCGAGGGCCTGTCCCACATCCTGGTCGACCCCTCATCAGGCGAACGCGTACCGGTGGGCACCGACGGCGAGATCTGGGTGCGCGGTTACTCGTTGATGCAGCGGCTGTACAAGCGTGAGCGCGAGGACGTGTTCACCCCTGACGGCTATTACCGGACTGGCGACTGCGGCGTCCAGTACGACGACGGCTGGATCAGATTCACGGGTCGCCTCGGCGATCTGATCAAGACCGGAGGCGGTACCAACGTGACGCCATCTGAGGTAGAGCTGGCCCTGAGCGATTGCGACGGCGTGCTCGAGGCCTATGTAGTTGGCGCGCACGACGGGGACAACGGCACGGTCGTCGCCGCCGCGGTGGTGCCGCGTGGCGATTCGGCGCTCGACGGTGAGGAATTGCGGACCCAAGTCCGCAGTCGCCTTTCGGCCTACAAGGTGCCGAAGTTCATCTGGATCACAGCCAAGGACGCACTACCCTTCACCGCGACGGGCAAGGTCAAGAAGTCAGATCTGGCGGTGCAACTGGGCGAGCTGCTCGCCAGGGGCTGACCAGTCACGGAAGGTTCGTCGTCAGCAAGGTCAGTGGAATACCGAACAGCGGTTCCAGCTTCACCTCGGTGACCTCGAAGCCGTCACCCTCGACATGTTGGCGGAAATCTGACGTCGTTCCGTGACGCCCCGCGATGTGCTCGGCCGCCTCGGAATCGGCAGTTCGCACCACCACGGAGAACAATCCATCGCCGTGGCGAGCGAGAAAGACCGCCGCAGTTCCGGAGTCGGTGGGCGCATCCGCGAGCGGCGCTATGAGTTCGAAGCCGCGGTCCCAGTCGAGCCTGATCGCCAGGCGAAGTTCCTCGTGGTCGAACGCCTCGAACTGAAATCCAAGGTCTTCGAGGAACTCGACTGCCTGATTCAGCCGCTCTCGTTCGATCGCGAAGACCACGTGGTGCAGTAGCGGCAACGATTTCGTCATGGTCGGACACTATGTCGGTCGCGAAATCAGGTTTCCGATTTGCGGAAACTCTAATTCTCACTTGGTAGATTCGCGTCGTGGCGCTTGAGCAATTCCAGTTGGACGGGCACGTTGCGATCGTGACGGGCGCCGGCCGTGGTGTCGGTGAGGGAATCGCGAAGGTGCTCGCCGAGGCGGGCGCGACAGTGGTCGGCACGGCGCGCACGTCATCCGAAATCGAGTCGACGATGCGGGACATCACGAGCGTAGGCGGCAAGGGGTTGGCATTGACCGCGGACGCGCTCGAGCGCGAGGACAGCGAGCGAGTGGTGCAGACCGCGGTCGACGAGTTCGGCCGAATCGACATCTTGGTCAACAACGTGGGTTTCGCCACCTACGGCCCATTCCTGAGCCTCACGTCGGACAACCTTCGGAGTACGTTCGACTACTGCGTCACCTCGGCCTTCGACATGAGCCAACTCGTCGTACCTCACATGCTCGACGTCGGGCGTGGCTCGATCGTCAACATCTCCTCCGGCGCGGGACGGTTCGGCATTCGCGGGCTGCTGCCGTACTCGGTCGCGAAGGGCGGACTCGAAGCGCTGACGCGTGCCATGGCTCAGGAACTCGCGCCCAAGATCCGCGTCAACGCGATCGCCCTCGGCGCGTTCCTCACCACCGGTCTGCAGTCGAGCTTCGACCTGATGCCGGGTTCGGAGGAAAAGCTGAAGGAGCGAACGCCGTTGCACCGCATCGGCGACGTCGCCGACCTCGGCCGACTGACGCTGTACCTATGCACAAGGGACTGCTACGCCACCAACTCGACGTTCAATGTCGACGGCGGGCTCCAGGGGCCGAATTCCGAACTGCCGATCCCCGATCTGTGAAGCAGAAGGAGCAGAAGTCATGACTAGCGCTCCGTTGAGGGTGGCCGTCATCTCCACCGGGTGGATCAGCAGCCTCGCCATCCGCGCGATACTCAAGCGCCCCCATCTCGAACTCGTCGGGGTGTGGGTACACAGCCCCGAAAAGACGGGACGCGACGCCGGCGAGGTCATCGGTGTGGACCCGATTGGGGTCACCACGACCAACGATCTCGACGAGATCATCGCGCTGAAGCCCGATTGCGTCGTCTACGGCGCGGCCAGCGCGGAAATGGACGCCGCAGCTGTGCGTGACTACGTGCGGTTGCTCAACGGCGGACTCAACATCGTGACCACGAATACGCCGGGAATGATGTTCCCCGACAGGTGGATTCCTGAACTCGCGCGTCAAGTGCGCGAGGCCGCGCTGGCCCGCGGGGTCACCATCTATACGTCGGGTATCGAGCCCGGCTTTGCCGGCGACCAGTTCGCGGTGCTACTGACGACGTTGTCCAACAGGATTCGGTCGATCCGCGCCCAGGAGATCTTCGACTATTCGGCATATCCCAACCGTGACCTCATGGTCACGGCGATGGGTTTCGGCGAACCGCTGGACTTCACCCCACTACTCGAGCTCGAGGGCGCACAGCAGTTCGCCTGGGGTCCCCCTATCGGGCTGGTCGCCAGAGCGCTCGGCGTTGAACTAGATCGCGTCGACGAGTCCTACGAACGGGTCCTCACGCCGCGTGACCTTCACGTTGCCTGTGGCACGATCCCGGCAGGCACGGTCGGTGCGGTGCGGGCGGTGACCTCCGGCATCGTCAACAACCGGGCAGTCATCACCATTGAACACATCAACCGGATGGCCCCCGACCTCGCACCCGAATGGGCGACGGCGCCAAACGGCACCTACCGCATCATCATCGAGGGGCAGCCTCACATGCAATGCGACCTGAAGCTCGGCACCGAAGACACCCCCGAATCGGGCAACGACAACGCGATGGAGGCGACGGCCATGCGTGTCGTCAACGCCATCCCTTACGTCATCGACGCGGAGCCGGGCATCGCAACGTCACTCGACTTGCCGATCACCGCTCCGCGCAACGCAATAGACCTCGGCTAGACGGTGAACATCGGGCCGCGTGGTGCACCGCGGACCTCGCTTCCGCCGTCGACTGCAAAGCTCTGTCCCGTCATCCAACTGGATTCGGGTCCGGCCAGATAGCGCACACCCGGGGCGATGTCATCGGAAACCCCGAGACGACCGAGCGGAACACGCTCGAGGAAGCTCGTGGTGAGTTCCTCGAGATGGATATAGGCCTGTGTGGTGACGGCCTTAGTCAGGCCCGGGCGTACCGCGTTGACTCGGATGCCCCGGGGTCCGAGTTCGGACGCAGCCACGCGGATCATCATCTCGAGCGCGGCCTTTCCGGCGGAGTAGTGACCGAGGCCCTCCATCGGAATCTTCGACGACGTCGACGAAATGAAAACGATCGAACCACCGTCAGTCATCAACGGCACCGAATAGCGCATGGCCAGAAAGTTCGACCGCGGGTTTCCCATCACCAGGTCCGTGAAGGTGGCCAGGTCTTGCTCGACGAGTGGGCCAGTACCACCCGTGGCGACGGTGCCGACGACGATGTTCAGCCGGTTGTGGATGTCGTGAGCTGCCTGCGCTGCCGCCTGCACGGTCGCCTCGTCCTCAGGATCGCCTTTGCGGAGGACGATTTCGGCATCCGGGACGACCGCACGGATGTTGTCACGTGCGGCTTCCAGCCTCGTGGTGGACCGGCCCAGCAAGAACAATGCCGCGCCGTCAGCGGCCAGCAGTTTCGCACTAGCCTGTGCGATCCCTGCCGAGGCTCCGAGAATGAAGGCGGTTTGACCGTTGAGCACACCCATGGGCACCGACGCTACCGTGCCGCCAAGCATGCTTCTCGGAAATTACAAATGCGTATTCTCATTCGCGGTAGCGTACCCACGTGCCAGACATGACCGACAAGGTTGCGCTCATCACCGGCGCCGCCCGCGGGCAAGGCCGTGCGCATGCGGAGCGGCTGAGCGCCGACGGAGCCGACGTCATCCTCGTCGACATCGCCGGACCGCTGCCGCCCAGCGTGCCTTACCCTTCGGCCACGCCCGAGGACCTCGCCGAAACGGCCGCCCTGGTCATCGCCAACGGGAGGCGCGCAGTCACGGCCGCGGTCGACATCCGCGACCACGAGGGCCTGTCTGCGGCTGTCAAGGAAAGTGTTGCCGAACTCGGCCGACTCGACGTGATCGTGGCGAACGCGGGCATCTGCGTTCCGTCGACGTGGGATCAGGTGTCAGCTCGGGATTTTCAAGACACTATCGACATCAACCTCGTCGGCACCTGGAATACGGTGATGGCCGGCGCCAAGCACATCATCGGCGGTGGACGCGGCGGATCGATCATCCTGATCGGATCAGCCGCGGGCGTGACGATGGAGCCGTTCATGATCGCCTACACCGCCAGCAAGCACGCGATCACGGGACTCGCGCGATCTTTCGCCGCGGAGCTCGGAAAGCACAAGATCCGGGTCAACAGCCTGCACCCCGGCTCCGTGGTCACCCCGATGGGCAGCGTCGAGATGGTCGAGGCGATGGCGGATGCCGCCAAGACGAACCCCGTTCTCCGGCATGGATTTACGAAGCAGCTATTGCCCGATTCGATCACTATGCCCGAGGACATCGCGGCGGCAGTCGCCTGGTTGGCCTCCGACGAGGCCCGCTATGTCACCGGCGCTGCGATCCCTGTCGACGTCGGTGTGACAGGAACCTAAGGAGAACCGGCCGCTTCTCGCTCCCCGTGGATGCGCACCAGTTCGCGGAAGCCGACCCGGGGATACTGCGGAACAGGCTGAATCCCCCACTCGTCTCTCGCAGTCTGCTGTCCTGCCGCCTCCGGCGCGCCACCGAACGGCGGGCCCGAGAGCGGATACGGCTGCGTGCAGTCGAGCGTGTCGTCGGAGTAGCGGACCTTCATCAGTTCGCTGCATATTTCGGTCAACGACAGACTCGGCCAGCCGTACCACAAAGCGAGCGCAGGCACCGTGAGGGCACCTTCGACCACGAGACCGAAAAGGCAGACGAAGAGACCGCGTTTCAGCCACCGGTGCATTCGCGCAAAGGGCGGTGTGGTGCCGACGGGCAGTTCTGTTTCGGTCACGGGGTGTCCTCAATCGGAGAAGATCTCACGGTTCACGGTGTGGAGGTATGGAATCGCCAGGAACGGCGTTATGTAGAAGATGTTGTAGAGCCACCACCCGAGGACCGGGAAGGCGACGCCGGCGTAGCGCACGTCGGCATACATCGTCATGTTGATGATGTAGCCAAGCCAGGTGATGAGGCCGAACCAGCAGGTGACGATCATCCACTGGTGTCCCCACCGCCTCATCTGCAGGAAGGCGATCCCGGCGGCGATGCGCATCGGGAAGACAACGACGATGCAGATGATGATCCACGACTTCTCGCCGGGCGCGCCCGCGCCGCCGATCCACAATTCGTTGTAGTGCCAGAAGTATCCGCCGTCCATCAGGTTGCCCCACGCAGTGAAGATCGTGCGGGTGATCAACGCATGGTTGGCGAAAACGTCCAGGCCCCAGCCGATGCTGTTGATCGCTGCATCGATGATGATCACGTAGCCGATCAGCGTGACCATCATGGGACGCACCGAGAGACCGGCGGTTTGTGCTTTGTGCAGCAGGTAGATCCCGCGGCAGAAGACCGGCAGTCCCAGCGGTCCGAGCACCAGGGAACCCATCAGGATCGAGCCGACGATCAGCCAGCGATCGGCGGCCTTCTGCGCTCGGCGACTCTCGTCCTCGTGCAGATCCAAAGTCATCGATGTCATGGCGTCACCTACCAATCCCTGACGAAGAACATCTGCAACTGGACGAGGAACATCGCGGCCATCGCGCCGTAGACGACGATCTGGAAGACGATCAGGGCGCGGTGACGGCGCCGGTCCTGCTCGGACATCCCGTTGCGTCCGGCCATCAGAAGGTTCCGATGTTCGACAACAGCCAGTACCAGAACCAGATGATCCCGACCATCGCTCCCCACGCGAACGTCAGTCGCACCAACTCGTGGAGCATGCGGACCTCCTATATTCGTTCTCATTTCCGAGAACCCGAATTCTTAAGTGAATATTGTATAATGTATCCACAATGTCAACCGGCGAGCTCTCCGCCCGAAGTAACTCTCAGGCCTGCCGGGACTCCAGCGCGGCCATGAGATGCTCGGCCGCCGCCCTCTGAGTTTCGATCTGATTCGCCGACGCGCGCTTTCCGTCACCGGTACGTATCAATGAAATCGTCTTCAAAATACCAAGTTTCGTCGTCTCGACAGCTTCCGGTGACACCGCATTCACATCGCTGACCTCAACCAGCACACGCATGCGACGCAACGTGCGATTCATCCGCTTGGAGACGCCGACTTCCATGATGGCGTCGACGTACTTCCCGACGACTCGCCACACCTCGTCACCGGAAGTTGCGGCTTCCAGTTCGACACCGATGGCCGCCAGCGCGGCATCGAGGTCATCCGTCAACCGCTCGGCGGCCTTCTGGGCGACATAGGCGTAGATCAGTCCGAAGATCTCGGTGTTCTCGCGGACCGATTCCGGGTCGATCGGGAGGACGTACGAGCCGCGGTGCAGCTCAGTCTCGATGCGGCCCTCGTTCTCGAGAATCGCCAGAGCTTCGCGAACCGGAACCCGGCTGACCCCGAGAACTGCCGCGGTCTCCTCCTGATTGATCCGGTCCCCGGGAGCGAGCCGGCCGGCCATGATCTCGTCCCGTAGATACGCCGCAACCTGCTCACCGCTGCTGCGTCTCCTCAGCCGGGCATCCGGTGCTGCACTCACAGTTCGCGACGATACCGTTTCCCGTCAACGAGTCTCGCGGAGCGCACCGAACCTCGGCTGCGCGAGCCCGACGCGCACCAGTTGGTGCATGACGGATGTCGGAGTGAAGCGGCCGACGGTCCGAAAGATCTTGGCGTCGATTCCAGCGCCGCGGTGCACGATCGGGCCGCGATCGCGTTCCAGCGATCGAGCCAGTGACTTCGCGAAGCGCTCCGGCGGATTGGCCACCCTCACCGCGGCGCGACCGCGCTTCTCCATCTTCGGGTGCATCGGTCCGTTCGGCCCATCGGGATTCCGGAAGACGGGAGTGGCGTCGCCGGTAATTTCCGTCGCATACGTGCCGGCCATCAGGATGGTCACGCCGAGACCGTGCGGCGCGATTTCGGCGGCCAATGACTCGGCCCACCGTTCCAATCCGGCTTTGGACGCGGAGTAAATCGGGGAAATCGGCATTCCGCGCACAGCGACGGTGCTCGACACCACCACAACGCGCCCACGCCCGGCGGTGCGCATCGCTGGCAACAACGTGTTGGTCAGCGCGACGGGTCCGAACAAATTCGTCTGAAAAAGTCTTGTCCACTCGGTGGCCGGGGTCTCCTCGGCGAACCCGGCACTCGCGACCGCGGCGTTGTGCACCAACGCATGTGGCGCCCCGACCTTCTCGACGATCTCCTTGCCCGCGGCCGAAACCGATTCGGGGTCGATGAGATCGAGGTTCACCCCGAGCAGTCGCGGATCGTCGGATCGCGCACCGGTGGCTTCACGTAGCCGGTCGAGGCCGGATTCGGCCGACCGCATCGCCCCCACCACACACCAGCCGCGGCGATACAGTTCAGCGGACGAGGCGAGCCCGAGTCCGCGCGAGGCACCGGTTATCACCACGGTGCGGGCCTTGGACATCAGCGGCTACGTGACAATCGGCTGACAATTGCAGGTCCGGCCAACGGCATCCCGATGACGCCCGGTTCCGCCTCCACAGTTGCAGGGATGGCATTGACCGCCGCCATCGCCGTCACCGTGATGCCGGGATTGACGCGGTCGGTTGGGCTCTGGTTCATGGTGAGCGCAAGACTCATACTCGGACTGCCTTCGACCCGAAAGATCATCCCGCCCTGGCCCTCCCGGACCGGCCTCGGCCAGTCGTCCGGCCACGGAGTCGAGCTGACGGTGGCGAAGTACTGCACGGCGACGACCGACTTGCCATCGATGACCCCGGACAGTTGCCATCGGTGGCCGCAGATGGTCCCCTTAGGAATCGTGCCGAGCGCGGTGGGGAGATCTTCGGGTGCCAACGGCGTCTCCCATTCCAATTCCACACTGTCCAGCCGTAACCCAAGCACGTCCGCGAGATACCGCACCACGGTCTCCCAATCGTGATTGACCTTGCCTGAGGCTATCCGTGCGGGTACGTGGCCGTCAGGCTTGCCGAATCCCATCGACTCGTGCAGAACTTCCCAGATGGGATACGACGTGTCCAAGTCCAGTGCGTATTCATCCATCCGATACGAGTCGACCCGTCCCGCGCCGGACAGTAGCGCCGTCGGAATGTTCAAGCTGATGAAGCCGGGCTCGGCACCAGTGGCATAGAACGATGAATTCCCCTCCGCGGCAGCCGCTTCGATGGTGGTGCGCCAAGATTCCGGCGCGGCCGGCGGGTAGACCATGGGAATCGTCGAGATGGCTACTACATTGATTCCCGCCTTCAGGTACTCGACGATGTCGGCGACGGCGTCGTCGTCTCGTCTGACAGCCGTCGCGCAATACGAAACACAATCCGGTTTTGTGGCAATCACTGCGGCGACATCGTCGGTTGCGATCACGCCGACGTTCGGACCACCACACAGCTCACCCGCGTCGACCCCGACTTTGGATGGGGTCGAAACCTTCAGGCCGACCAGTTCGAGTGCCGGGTCGTCGATGAGCGCGCGCAACGCCTCAGTGCCGGTGAGGCCTGTCCCGACGTGGACGACGCGGTAACGAGTTTCGTTGTCGCCGAGCAAGAATGTCTCCTCTGATGGATGCGTCATCTGAAAAACGGGCCGGGCTTACCGGCGTCCTCGAGATGACCGTACGGGTCGTAGACCTTCACGTTCGGGTACGGATTCTGGTCGTACGCTGGCCGCGACAGACCGGCCTCCCGCAGCCCGGCCAGCCCAGCAAGCGGCGTGGCGAACGATACGAGGCCGACCGTCACCGAGATGAGCAGCTGCCTGGTGAGGGTCACTTTGGGCCTGCCCGCCCGAGCAGGTAACCAGCGTGCGATGCGGTTGATCAGCACCAGGTCGCCGTTTTCATCGCGGACACACATCACCGCGACCATGCCGAAGATGATCGAGTCGTACATCGCCATGATCAGCGGGAAATGGATGTGGCCGATCTGGAGGACCGGCCCGACGGCCTCGGTGTAGAAGAAGATGCCGGCGCGCATCCAGGTGAACTGGATCAGCCCGTTGATCGGGATCGCGACGATCGTCGACCCGATGAACACCCTGACCAACCGATAGCTTGCCAGCCAGTTCACGCGCCGCATGAACGGGTCGAGCAGGCGGTCGTGGAGTTGCAGGAAACCAAGGCCGTTCAGCAGGTAGTAGGCCGCATAGCCACCCAGGAACGCCAGTGCCGGTTCGAGATTGGGCGAGATGTTGACATAAGGCCACGTCAGCGGAAAGTGCAGCATGCGGGGATCGAAGATCGCGAACGTCGCCCAGTTGGCCAGCGGATCCAGAGCACCGGTGATGAGACCGGCGAACGCGATTATCACCGCCCAGTGCACCCTGCGCTGCCGCCACGAGAGCCACACCAGCGCGGTGATCAGGCCGATCGCCATTGGGATCGAGCTGATGGACACCGCGTGCGGCCAATTGTCGAAGCCGAGGAACGGCGCATACGGTGCCGGACCCGGGTTGGGGTTGGCCCGCTCCGGGTCACCGTGCAACCCGGACTGGATCGTCACGACAGTCACCACCGCAAAGGCGAGGTAGGCGAGGCCGAAAAGACCCCACCCGATCCGGGTGGGCCACGGAGAGAACACCGTGTCGCAATCCGCTTCCGAATCAATAGTATTCGTCATGTCATACCCAAACCGGTAGGGTCGCCCAGCCCCTGACACTGGTGGTATGGGCAGGTTTGGCCTCGGTGTAGTCGACGTCCCAGTCCGGCCACCGCGTCAACACCTCATCCAGCGCTATCCGCGCCTGGACTCTGGCGAGCGCGGCACCAAGGCAGAAATGGATGCCACACCCGCGGACAGATGTGCGCCCCTGCGGTGGATGTCGAAGGTGTCCGCGTCGGGAAACTGCCGCTCGTCGCGGTTGGCGGATCCGTCGATCAGCAGCATCACCGATCCGTTGCGAACCGTCTGCCCGTAGTGGTCGACTTCGCGCGATATGTAGCGAGCCTGCACCGGTGACGGCGCCTCGTACCGCAGGATCTCTTCGATGGCATTGGGTATCAGGCCGAAATCGGCTGCCAACGCAAGTCGCTGGTCGGGGTGATCGGACAACAGCTGCCCTGCGAAACCCGATCAGCCGGGTGGTCGTCTCGTTGCCGGCACCGACCACTGTCCCGGTGTAGGTCAGCACCTCGCCGCGCGTCAACCGCCGTCGCGAGCCGTCGGGTCCCTCGACGTCGGCGTTCACGAGGTCGGTCATCAGATCGTCGGAGGGATTCTCATAGCGCCAGTCGATGAACTCCCCGATCATCGATCCGGAGTTCGTCACCATGTCTGCAGCCACTTCGCCCGGACCGTCGGCGGACAGTTCGAGCAAGCGGTCGTTCTTCTGTCGGATCGCGACCTGCCGGTCCTCGGGAATGCCCGGCAGGTACCCGATTGTCCGCATCGGCATCCACGCCCCGAGGTCGGCGGTGAAGTCGAAGCGGTCGACGCCCTCCAGCGGTTCCAGCGAGCGCCTGCAGAACTCCCGGGCCAACAGTTCGATGGCCGCCATGGGCCGCGGAGTGAAGACGCTCGACAGCAGGCGTCGGTGCAGATCATGGATCGGCGGATCCTTGAACAGGATGATTCCCGGCGGCACCTCGATCCTGCCGAGCAGCACCCCGATGACCGTGCCGCGCCCCGACTGGTAGTCCTCCCGGTTCACCAGCTCGCGGGCCATGTCGACATGCCTGCTCAACGCGTAGAAGCCGTACTTTTCGTTGCGGTAGAGCGGCGTTTCGTCGCACAACTGCTTCCACACCGGATACGGATCGTCGTCGATCTCGACGTCGAACGGTCGCGGTAGGGGTCAACCTTCACCCTGTATGTCACGTGACGAGAATATGCGTGTACGGCTCGCGCAACGGCGTTTTGCCCTACTCGGCCGGGCGAAGACTGTTGCCCTTGATCACCGGCATGTTGGTCCATGTCCCACGATCGTCGCGGTACCAGCCCGCGGCAGCCAGTGCACCGCCATCTGCGTGGATCACGGTGCCGGACACCCACGCGGCCAGCGGGCTGGCCAGGAACAGTACACATCCGGCGATATCCTCAGGAGTGCCGAAACGGCCCAGCGGGATCCACCGCGGAATGTGGTGCTGTTGGGACGGGTGGATCATCCGGTCGAGAGGGACCTGCGCGCTGTCGGTGGTCTCCGGAGCGACCGCGTTGACTCGGATGCCTTCCGGCCCCAACTCCAGCGCAAGGCTCATGGTGAAGCCTGTGACCGCCGCCTTGAACGCGCCATACACCGCGAAGTGCGGAATACCGCGAAACCCTTCGATCGACGAGATGTTCGTGATGCTCGAGCCGGAACCGGCGTCCCGTAGCAGCGGCAGCACCGCCCGAGTGACGGAGAAGATGTGCTTGAGGTTCACCCGGTAAATGTCGTCGATCTGTTCGTCGGTCATGTTCTCGAACGAAGTGGGACGTGTCACGAAGTGCCCGACGTTGTTGACCAGCACATCGACGCGCCCGAACCGTTCGTCGATAGTCGCTGCAAGCGATGCCACATCGGCGGGATCGGTCGCATCACCTTGTACCACCGTCACGTTGGGTTCCGCTGTCCGCAGATCCTCGGCGCGGGCCTCGTCAATCTCGAGCGCGACAACCGTCGCTCCCTGCCGGGCGAACGCCGATATGGTTGCGCGTCCGATTCCCGCGCCACCGCCGGTGACCAGAGCCACTTTGTCGGTGAAGTCGATCATGTCCACCTCCGCTAGAGAACATCTATTCTCACATGCGAGAATTATGAATTATGGGTGCATCCGAATTCCGCAGCTTCGTCTTCGCTGTGGAGTTCGAGGTAGGCGACGCCGACCGCGTGTGGCCGGTACTGACCCGTTACGAAGAGAGCCTGCGGGATCTCGGGGCGCTCTATGCGTTCATTTACGAATCGATCATCGGCCCGAGTAGGGTGCTGGTCGTCATCGGTGTCCGTACCCGGCAACCGTTGGTGAGTCTTCTTCGCTCGCCGCAACTCTTCGAATGGTTCGATGCGGTTGGTCTCGACGATCTTCCCGCTGTGTTCGCCGGTGAGACGGTTGAGCGCTTTGATATCGGCGACCCGCCCGCACCGGGCACCGAGATCGTGGTCGCGGCCATCACCCCGGTCGATGACGTCGACGAATTCTTGGCCTGGGTGCGCGAATCCCTATCCCAGTTCGCCAGGGCCGGGATTCGCAGAACCCTGGTCTACCGCGCGTTCGACACCCCGCGTGAGGTGATGTTCCTGCAGCAACTGGCGAACCCGGAAAAGGCACTCCTGTGGGTCGAACACTCGGAGCTTGCGGCGTCCTGGCTCGCCGCCGCCGGCGTCGGCGCCTACCCGCCCGTCTTTGTCGGACGGTTCGTCAATGCGATGCGTCTGGCCCAAACCAGCGGGACGGACCTGTACTGATGTATGTCTGTCTTTGTCGAGGTGTCACCAACGAGACCGTTTCTGCCACCGTCGTCGCGGGAGCGAGAACCCCCAAGCAAGTGTCCGCGGCGTGCGGGGCAGGATCGGAATGCGGCAGATGTTGCCGCACCATTCGGTCGATCATCGAGTCGTTGGCGACAACGACGGAAGCAGGCAGGGGAAGCAACGTATGAGTGATCGCAACTCCGATATCGCGGGAACACGGATGCTGATTGTCGGCGCGTCCTCCGGAATCGGACACGCGCTGGCGCTGGCTGCCTGGTCCCGGGGCGCCAAGGTCGCCCTTGCGGCGCGACGGGTGAATATATTAGCCAAACTGGCCGAACAACTCGGCGGCTCGGCGCACGAGCTCGACGTGTCCGACCCGCAGGCCATCGAACGCGTCGTCGGCGAGGTTGCAGCACTCCTCGGTGGCCTTGACGCGATTGTATTCACCAGTGCCTCTGCGCCATTCGCGTTGATCGAGGACACCGACGTGACGACGTGGATGCACACCTACGCCGTGAATGCTGTCGGCGCCTCCCATCTGTTGCGCGCCGCCGTGCCACACCTCGCCGACAACGCCGTCGCGCTCATCGCCTCGAGTCACGACGTCGGAAGACCGCGCGCGGGCGTCGCGGCATATCACGCGAGCAAAGCGGCACTCGACGAGATCCTGCGATCATGGCGGGCCGAACATCCGGAGCTGCCGGTCATTCGGGTGAGCATCGGCCCGACCGAGGGAACCGAGATTCTGCGCGGCGCCGACCGAGACCTGCTGGCGGACCTGTACCGGACATGGGCCAAGGAGGGTCAGATTCCCGCCGAGATGTCTGCGGTCGACGATGTTGCGAACGCTCTACTGTCCTTCATTGCCATCGCGCGCGCGCACCCGACGGTCGTCAGCGACATCGTCCATCTCGCCCCGCGCGCCCGCACCAAGCAAGACTGAGTAGTACGCGCCATGGTCCTGGGCTTCGCGAGCGCCAAAGCCGGCGTAACCGGAGGCAGCCAGGGCACGGACCCGGCGATCGCCGAAACCCTTTGCGCTGAGGGTGCCTCGGCAGCGATCGCGGCGCGCGGCCGCCAAAGGCTAGATTCAGCAGCCGAGGTCCTGCCAGTCACCTCGACGTGGACGATGCCTGATCGATCGCGGCTGTGAACGACGGCTGGGGCCTGCTCAGACTCTGCACACGAGGGGCATCACCGCGAATTGTGTATGCCCGAGCTCGCTTGTGACTGCAGGCTTTACCGAGGCGCTGACGGACGTCTTGGCCGCAGACAACCTCGACTTTCCGAATCCTCATGACGTGAGGAAGTGGGTAGAGCAGATGCACGGACATCTCCGCGATGTTGGTCGCGCCGGGCTGCCCACAGAAATCGCCTCCGCAACAGCATAACTGGCTTCCCGTCGCAGTGCGTACGCCACGCGGTGCGACCGTCACACCCGCGGCGGATCGGACTCTTCTGAAAAGACACTCAGCCGTTCTTCGACATCTCCCCCGCCGCGATGTCCGCCCACTTCGCTTCGTGACGGCCCATGGTCATCGCGCCGTTCCAACCTCCATCAGTCCACAGCACCTCACCGCCGACATAACTCAGCCGCGGACTTCCAAGACAGATTAGCGGCCAGGCCTGTTCTTCCGGCGTCGAGTATCGCCCGACAGGCCCGATCGCCTGATCCACCGTCTCCTTACCCATCAGATCCTGGAACGCCGGCATCATCGCCGTCTCGGTGGGACCAGGGTTGATGCAGTTGATGCGTATCCCCTTCGCGCCCAACTCGGGATACCACCAACCCACCCATGCATCGATGATGTATTTCGAGTAGGCGTAGCCGCTCCACGACCATTTCTTCTCGTTGGCGGTGAGCCACTCGACGGCGCCATCGAAGCCGTCGGTCTCCAGAAGTCCTGTGATCGCCTTGATGTGGTCTTGCCATCCGATTGCCGCCGACGAGGAGATCACGCTGATCGAGGAGCCGTCAACCATCTTCGGCACCAATTGCTCCGCCAGATGCCGTGCACCGACGAAGTTCACGAGGATGGTGTCCCATTCGCTGAACGGCGGGCCGGGAAGGCCTGCGCAGCTGAACAATGCGTCGATCGGCCCGTCGATCGATTCGGCTACCGCTTCTATGTTCGCGCGATCTCGCAGGTCGATAGTCAACGCGCGCGCTACCGGAGCTGTGGTCGCATTGATGTCGAGCGCGGTCACCGTGGCCCCCAGGTCGACGAGGATCTGTGCCGCCGCCTGGCCCATTCCCGATGCGGCGCCGGTGACGACGACCGACTTGCCCTGATAACCCAACACATCATCCATATCGAGAACCTCACTTAACCAATAGTGAGAACTAAGATTATCACCCCCGATACAGTGGGATCCGGCTTGGGCCGAAGGGAGCTGTCCGTTGACGAGCACGCGACCGATACGAGTCATCCAGTGGGCCACCGGCGGAGTGGGCGCCGAGATGGTGACCACCATCCTCGACCACCGGCCCGATATCGAACTGGTCGGTGCGCGCGTCTACTCCGAAGCGAAGAACGGCGTCGACCTGGGCACGATCGTTGGCCGAGATCCGATCGGCGTCACTGCGACAACCGACACTGCGGAGATCCTCGCGCTCGATGCCGATCTCGTTCTCTACGCGCCGTCTTTCACCGACCTCGACGATGTCTGCGCGCTCCTCGCGAGCGGTAAGAACGTGGCGACACCGTCGTTTCTGTTCCACCCACGCCGCATTCCCGTGGTGGAACGACAGCGCCTGCAGGCGGCATGCGACAAGGGCAACGCCACCATCCACGGTAGCGGCCTGAACCCGGGCAACCTGTCCGGGGTTCTGCCGCTCGCGCTGTCGGGCATGAGCCGCACCATCGACCGGGTCACGCTGCAGGAGCGGGCCGACTGGACGCTGTGGGAGAGCACCGAAATCACCTTCGACGGGATGTGGTTCGGTCGACCGCCTGGAGACGTGACGCCGACGGCCAACGAGTATCTGAGCTTTCTGACGAAGCTTTTCGTCGAACAGACCTGGTTCATCTCCGACACGTTGAACGCGGATATCGAAGACGTTTTGGTCAGCCTCGAAAGCATTCCAGCGATAAAAGATTTCGAGATGTTCGGTCATGTGGTCAAAGCGGGCACCACGGCCGGGCAGCGTTGGAACTTCCGCGGCCATCGTCTCGGCGAGACGCTGATCGAGTTCGAGACGCTGTGGACCATCGGCGGTGAGTATCCCGACCACTGGCCCAAGCCGCTGGACGGCTGGACCCTGACCATCGAGGGAGATCCGTCGATGCGCACGCATTTCTTCCCGCTGGCCAGCTTCACGCGCGAGGCCTCGATCGAAGAGCATGTGAAGGCAGGCCTGATCACCGTCGCCATGCAGGTCGTCAACGCGATCCCGGCGGTGTGCGACGCACCGACCGGCTTCGCGACGATGGCCGATCTGCCATTGATCCGCTCTTACTCCGGGTTCGGCAATGGCCGAGTGATAGAAATCTGATCCGGTGGACCTGGCTTTCGCGCTCGACGATGTCCGCGTCGTCGACTTCAGCACCGGAGTTGCTGGCCCCTACGCCACACACCTGTTGCGTGACATGGGCGCCGCCGTGCTCAAGATCGAACCACCCTCAGGCGATCCGCTACGCGCGTGGTCAGCGTCCGGCCGTCGCCCTGCCGACCAGGACGGCGCCCTGTTCTGCTTCCTCAACGGCGGTAAGCGCTCGATATGCGGCGGCCCCGGGGATCCGGAGGTCATTGAACTGATTGGTGACGCCGACATCGTGATCGAGAGTGGGCAACTCTCAGATGATGACATCAAGCAACTACGAGAACGTTTCCCGCACTTGGTCAATGTGTCTGTAACGCCCTTCGGACGGTCGGGGGCGTGGGCGCGACGGCCCGCGACTGAGTTCACTCTCCAAGCCTTGTGTGGGTCGACCGCCTCGCGGGGCAGCACCGACCGTCCACCTGTCGCAGTCGGCGGTCGGCTCGGCGAATGGATTTCGGGCACCTACGCCGCCGTCGCCGCGCTTGCCTTCCTCGCCGGGGGCCGGGGCGACCATGTCGACGTCTCGATGTTGGAATGCATGTGCGTGACGATGGGCGGATACGGCCATCTCTACGCGTCGCTGGCGGGCCAGTTACCCAAAGCCGCGGAATACCGCGGACCTGTGCGCAGCGTCGAGTCGCCGTCGGTCGAGCCGACCAGCGACGGTCTCGTCGGTTTCTGCACGGTGACTGCGCAGCAGTTCGCAGACCTCGCCGCGATGATCGGGCATCCCGACCTCGGCGACGATCCCCGCTTTCAAAACGCGGGCCAGCGAATCATCAATCAGCGCGAGTTCGCCGCGATCCTCCATGGGTGGACGACTAAACACACCACCGCAGAGATCATCGAGCTTGCGTCGCTACTGCGGGTTCCGGTTGCACCGATCGGAAGGCCAAGCACCATAGGAGATCTCGACCATTTTGTGGACCGGCGGGTATACGTCGACAATCCGATGGGGTTTCGGCAGCCACGGACGCCGCACTCGACGGACGGACTCCGCACCAGCCCGCCGTCGCCAGCGCCACAACTGGGAGAGGACTCCGGGTACACGTGGCCCGCAAGAATCCGACCTTCTCGGGTGCCCCAGCCGGTCGGCGAACCGCTCGCGGACATTCGCGTTGTCGACCTGACGGCCTTCTGGGCAGGGCCTGCGGCAACCAACATCATGGCGGCACTGGGAGCCGACGTCATCAAGGTCGAGTCCGCGAAGCGACCCGACGGAATGCGTTTCACGACCGTCAAGCCGCCCGGCGACGATGGGTGGTGGGAGTGGAGCATGGTGTATCAAGGCGTGAACGCGAACAAGCGGGGCCTGACCCTCGATTTGGATCAACCCACCGGTCGTGAACTACTGCTGACGCTGATCGAAACCGCCGATGTCGTAATCGACAACTTCTCCCCACGGGTGATGGACTCTTTCGGTCTGACATGGGAGGTTGTTCACGCCCGCAATCCGCGAGCAATCATGGTGCGAATGCCCGCATTCGGGCTCGATGGGCCGTGGCGTGATCGCACGGGATTCGCGCAAACCATGGAGCAGACGTCTGGCATGGCGTGGATCACCGGCTATCCAGACGGTCCGCCGCTGATCCCCAGAGGCGCCTGCGATCCGACCGCGGGTATGCACGCACTCGCCGCGCTACTCGCCGCGCTCCACGAACGGGAGAGCAGCGGCGTCGGACGGTTTGTCGAGGTGCCGATGATCGAGACGGCACTGAACACCGCTGCCGAACTCATGATCGAGTATTCCGCGTACGGAGTCGAACTCATGCGGGATGGCAATCGTTCTCCGGTCGCGGCTCCACAAGGTCTGTATGCGTGTGCTGGACGAGAGGCGTGGTTGGCGCTGGCGGTCGAAAGCGACGCTCAATGGCAGGCGCTCTCAGGCGTGCTGGGCTACCCGGCGTGGATGTCGGATGATTCACTGAGCACGGACGACGGTCGGCGCGCACATCATGACCGGCTGGACGAACTGTTGTCGGCGGCTCTCGAGGGTCGCGACGTCGACGATCTTGTCGAGATTCTTGTCGCTGCGGGTGTTTCCGCGGCACGGGTCGTTGCACCCGCCGCCGTGCCACAGCTCGCCGGTCTACGGACTCGGCGGTTCATCGAGGAGATCGACGGCCCAGTGGTTGGTCGGCACGAGGTGTTCGGCATTCCATTTCGTGCGGCCTCGCGCGTCGAATTACAGTGGTTCGAAACACCTGCGCCCACACTTGGGCAACACAACAGAGAAGTGCTCGAAGCCCTTCTGGGGCTTGACATCACCGATATCGACAAACTGGGGCGTGACGGCGTCATCGGTGACCGCCTGCATGGCTAGAACGGAAGCTCGTCCGCCCACCAAGGTTGGTGAATGGTCTCGCCGCCGTCGACAACGATGGTCTGACCGGTGATGTAGGCGCCTGCATCAGAGGCGAGGAATGTGACAAGACCAGCGATGTCCTCGGGAACACCCAGCCTCGGTGTGAGGGTGTGTCGCAACCAGGTGTCCTTCATCGACTGCGGCACAGCGGCATTAACCAATTCGGTGAGGATGATTCCGGGAGCGACGGCGTTACATCGGATGCCGCGCTTGCCGTACTGCGTTGCAACGTTGCGCGTGAATGCCTGCAACGCGCCCTTTGAAGCGGAGTAGGCACCGCGACCGCTGTCGCCGACGAGTCCGTCTGCTGACGATGTGTTGATGATCGAGCCTCCGCCGTTGGCCAGCATATGGGGAATCACGTGTTTGGTTCCCAGCATGGCACCGGTCGCGTTGACAGCAAGGGTGCGATTCCACACCGCCGCGTCGAGTTCGTGCACAGCGCCATCTGACAAAGCGAGTTCTATCGCAGCGGCGTTGTTGTGCAGGATATCCACCATGCCGAACTCGGCGATGGTTTTGGCGACCATCCGCGCTACCTCCGCCTCGATGCTGACGTCTACGACTACGTGAACTGATTGTCCGCCAACATCTTTGATTGCCTCGGCGACGCCAATCGCGGCGTCCTCACGGATATCCGCCACAACGACGGACGCGCCGGCCGAGGCCAGCGCCTGCGAACACGCCGCACCGATACCGCTGCCGCCGCCGGTCACGATCGCGACCTTTCCTGCGAGACAGCTCATGTCGCGCGGCCCGCGAAAAGGCCGATGGGATCGACTGCCTCAGGTGCCCCCACGTCAGAGGCGATCACGAAGTGATCGGTGACGAATTGCGCTGCGGCAGCCGGGTCGTCGAGGTCGAGTGACTGTGAGCGCGTGACGTAGAGCGACATGAGGATGCGTGCGAACCATTCAGACGTGGCGACCGGGTTCAGGCCACTTCTGATCTCACCGCGCATCTGCGCGGCCGCGACGTACGGCTCGAGAAACGTTGTGAATCCTTGAAGTAGTTCACCGGACTCGTCGATCAGCAGAAGTGCTGAACCCGCGGCATCGAACTTGGCCTGACCTTGATGCAGCGACTGCCGGTGCGCGGCGAGGAAGCGCGCGGCCAGCGCCAGTTGCGCCCTCAACCCGATGCCCTGCGCCATCGCCTGCCCCATCAACTTGAACACCGACTTCGACGCCCCTGCCACGACTGCGTCGATGATCTCGCGTTTGTCGGCGAAGTACTGATAGACGGTGGCTCGCGACACCCCGGACTGCCTGGCGATTTCGGCGATGTTCGCACGCTTCACGCCGCGTTCTTGGATGCACGCCCAGGCACCGGCGACGATCGAGTCTCGGGTGTTCATGGCCCCGTTACGATACAACACTCTAGGAATTTCTGTATGGGTATAGCTCTCAATTTCTCGTAGTGATAGGTTTCAGATCATACAGATCTGAACAAACTGTAAGATTTGTTAGGAAGGACGAACTCCGTGTCCACCGCTGAAAGGGCGATCACCGCATCCGCTGAGGTTTACGTCGACGGGCGGTGGGAATCGCCTCGTGCCGGTTGGATCGAGGACATCGACCCCACCAGCGGCGAGGTCTTCGGTCGGGCGCCCAACGCCGACTTAGGTCAGATGGAGCGAGCCGTGGTCGCCGCTCGCCGGGCTGCCGACGACGGAGCGTGGGCCGCGGACCCCCAGTTGCGAGCCAACTGTCTTAAACAGCTCAGTGACGCACTTTTCGCACATCGCGGCGATGTCGTCGATCTGGCCCGACGGGAGTACGGCGTCGTCGACGCGGTGCACACCATACAGATCGACGGTCCGGCATTCATGGCCAGCCGTGGTGCCGAGCACGCGCTGGTTCCGATGGAGTACGAGCAGGAGACATTCGGTGCTGAAGGACGCTGCCTCATCCGCCACGAACCGATGGGCGTGGTGTCGGTCATCACCCCGTGGAACTTTCCCCACATGATCAACGTGATGAAGCTGTCTGCCATCCTCGCCGGCGGCAACACCGTGGTACTCAAGCCGTCACCGCTCACTCCGATGATCGGGCTGGCGCTCGCCCGAATCATCGACCAGCACACCGATATTCCTGATGGTGTCGTCAACGTCGTCACCACCGACAGTCTGACGGCCAGCGAGCTGCTCACGACGCATCCGGGGGTGGACATGGTGTCGTTCACCGGAAGTTCGGCGGTCGGGCGCACCATCATGACCAACGGCGGGTCGACGATGAAGCGCCTGCTGCTGGAGTGCGGCGGCAAGTCGGCGTGCATCCTTCACGGTGATATCGACGTGGAGGCAATCCTGCCGCGACTGCTGTTCGATTGCGTGACTCTGCATTCGGGCCAGGCATGCATCCTCAACAGCAGGTTGCTGGTGCCAGAGCATCGCCGCGACGAGGTGATCGACCGACTTGCCGCGCTGGCCCGTGAGGTGGTGCTCGGTGATCCTCGCGACCCGGCGACGAGGATGGGGCCACTGATCAGCGCGGCGCATCGCGATCGCGTCGCCGGAATGGTCGACCGTGCAGTGACTGCGGGTGCGACCCTCGTGACAGGGGGACGCCGACGTGACGGCCTCACTGGATTCTTCTACGAGCCAACCATTTTGATCGACGTCGACCGGTCGTCCGAAATCGCGCAGGAAGAGGTGTTCGGTCCTGTGCTGTCGGTGCTCACCTACACCGATATCGACGACGCGATCGCCATCGCCAACGACTCACCGTACGGCTTGGCCGGGTCGGTATGGAGTGATGACGACGACGCCGCAACAAACATCGCCCGTCGGATGCGAACCGGTCAGGTCACAGTCAACGGCATCGGGCCGGGCGACGCGCCCTATGGCGGGTACAAGCAGAGCGGCTTCGGTCGCGATGGCGGGATCGGCGGCGTGCGCGCCTATACCGAGACCAAGGCGATCGGCGTGCCCGCGTGAATCCACCGAAGATACTGAACGACAAAGTCGCTGTCGTCACGGGCGCGGCTCGTGGTATCGGCCGCGCGATCGCGATTCGGCTCGCATCCGAAGGTGCCCGGGTCGCGGTCACCGCCCGCACCAGACACAACGGCGACGGCGCCTACGCAGGCTCACTGCAACAGACAGTCGAGGACATCAGCGCAGTGGGCGGCAAGGCCGTGCCGATCGTCGCCGACCTCGCCAATCCCGCCGACCGTGCTTCGCTGATCACCGAAGCACAAGGCGCACTTGGCGGCCCGGTCCAGATACTGGTCAACAACGCCGCAGCCACCCGCAATTTCGAGCTGAGGTTCACCGGGGTCACTGCGGAGGAATTTCATCGTCAGGTCGACGTCAACGTGTGGGCCGGGTGGGAGCTCTCGCAATACGCTTTGGCGGGGATGACCGCCGCGGGCGCCGGTTGGATTCTCAACATCTCCTCGCAGGGCGCGGCCCCAAAGATCGGCCCGCCCTACCGGGCGATCCCCATGGTGGGTGCGCAATGCCTTTACGGCTCGACCAAGGCCATGCTTGATCGCCTCACAACGGGAGCGGCGATGGAGCTGTGGCCCGACGGAATCGCGGTCAACGCGCTTGCACCCGAAGCGGCCGTGGCCACCGAGAACGCCAGCGCCGTTGCCGGTGTGCGTGATGACTACTCCGAACCCGTCGAGTGTTTCGCCGAGGCCGCTCTCGCGTTGTGCTCCGGTGAGCCTGGTGTGATGACCGGACGCGTGGCGACCAGCTTGTCGTTGCTCGTCGAGCTCGGTCGGCCAGTCCGGACCCTGGACGGCTCGGACCTGGTGTCCGGTTGGCAACCGGCGGAAATCGACCGCCGCCGGCTGGTCGGCAGCTACCTCGCCGCATTCTGCGGAGGTCGATGATGCGAGCCGCGCTGTTCGTCGATTCCGCCGAACTCGAGATCGTGGACGATGTCGATATCGACGTCCCCCGGCGCGACCAAGTTCGTGTCAAGGTAAACCACTGCGGCATCTGCCATTCCGACTATTCGCTGATCGTCAGCGGGTACAGCCCTAGCCCGCTCATCCTCGGTCACGAAGCGGCGGGAACCGTCGAGGCGGTCGGCCCAGACGTACATGAACTGGCTGTCGGCGACAAAGTGGTGCTCAGCCCGACCGTGGCATGCGGGAGGTGCAGAGCCTGCCTGCGCGGACAACCCGCACTGTGCGCGGGTAACAAGGCGGTGTTCGCATCGACGTTCGTTGACGGCGAAACCGGACTGTCCCGCGGCGGCAAGCGTGTGTACCGAGGCATGAACGTCGGCGGCTTTGCCGAGGCAGCTCTGGTAACGCAGGCGGCGGCGGTCAAGGTAGCGGCCGACACCCCCCTCGAGATCGCCTGTGTCCTAGGTTGCGCGGTACAGACCGGCGTCGGTGCCGCTCTCAACACCGCCGACATCGTGCCCGGAGACACGGTGGTCGTCCTGGGGGCCGGCGGTATCGGGCTATCCGTTGTGCAGGGAGCGCGCATCGCGGGTGCCGCACGCATCGTGCTGAGCGATCCGATTGCCGAGCGGCGCGAACTCGCCGCAAAGTTGGGAGCCACAGATCTCATCGACCCTGAAGCCGATGACCTTGTCGGTGTCGTCCGTGATCTCACCGAGGGTGAGGGCGCCGACACCGTGTTCGAGGCGTCCGGAGTCGGCGCGCTTCAGCGAGTGGCGATCTCTGCGACACGGCCCGGTGGCACCACGGTTCTCGTCGGTGCTCCTCCCGGCGACCACACCCTGAAGATTCCTGCGGCTCTGCTGTGGGGCATGTCGGAGAAGAAACTCGTCGGCTGCTTCATGGGAAGTTCCAACGCCCGCCGCGACATTCCGCGCTTCCTTGACATGTGGCGGGCCGGCCAACTCGACCTGCAATCGATGATCACGTCACGCAGGCCGGTCGAGGACGTCAATGCCGGCTTGGCCGATCTCGTGGCAGGTGTCGGTGTCCGCACCATCATCGAATTCTGAACAACCCCAGGGAGACGTGTTGTGACCGCCGAACCGAAGGCGCGAAATCGCGAGATCGCAGAAGCTCGACCTGTTTTCGATGACCGTGAGATAGACGCCGTGGTGCAGGTGCTGCGGCGCGGCAACTTCGACCTCGGTCGTAGCGTGCGCGACATGGAGGCTGCCGTCGCTGCCCTCTTGGGAAAGCAGCACGGGGTGATGGTGAACAGCGGGACGTCGGCGCTCTGGCTCGCCGTGGACCTGCTCGGGTGCGAACCCGGAGACGAGGTCATCACGTCACCGCTGACGTTCAGCAGCGACGTCGCACCGCTCGTCCGCAATGGCATCGTGCCCGCATTCGTCGATGTCGAGGCCGACACTCTCCAGATCGACTCGGAACGGATCGAGGAGATGATCTCGCCGCGCACGAAGGCAATCCTCGCCCCGAACCTCGTCGGCAACTGCCCTGATTGGGATGTCATCCGCGCCGTCGCCGACGCGCACGGGCTGATCGTCATCGAGGACAGCTGCGACGTGATCGGTTCCCACCTGCGCGGCACACGCACCGGGCTGCGCGCCGAGATCTCGGTGACCAGTTTCGCGCGCGGTCATGCGATCACTGCAGCCGGCAATGGTGGCCTGATCGCGGTGAACAATCCCGATTGGTTCAATTCGACCCTGGTCCGCAGACGTTGGGGCCGACGCAGCGAGAAGTACTTTTTCGGCACCGAGCGCGGCAACTGGAAACGCTTCGGCCAGCTGCCCGACGGCACCGACTACGACATGGTGTTCGTCTTCGACGACATGGGTTACAACTTCGAACCGTCGGAAATCATGGCCGCTTTCGGACTGGTTCAGTTGCAGCGGCTCGACGAGTTCAACGCCATCCGACAGCGCAACTATCACTCGCTCAACGAGGCATTGGAACCGCACCAGGACAAGGTGATTCGCTCCCGGACGCTGCCTGAACTGAACACCACGTGGATGCGCTTCCCGTTCCTGCTCGCGGACGGCATCGACCGCAGCGACTTCCAGCAGCGACTACTCGAACGCGGCGTGCCATCTCGAATGATCTGGACGGGGAACATCCTACGCCAACCTGGCTTCATCAACATCTCCCATCGCATGCCGGCGTCGGGCCTGACCGAGGCCGACCGCGTCATGGACCGCGGTTTGTGCCTCCCCTCGCACAACGGGCTGGCACCTGACGACGTGGCACAGATCGCCGACGCGTTGTCCACCACCCTGAACGAGCTCTAGAAGGAGACCGCCAATGGATGCCGATGACCTGATCATGATCAGCGTCGACGATCACATCTGCGAGCCGCGAACGATGTTCGACGCACACGTTCCGGCGAAGTACAGGGACCGGGCACCCAAAGTGGTCACCGACGAGCAGGGCCGCGAACAGTGGTGGTATGGCGACTATCCCGGCCGTAATCTCGGCCTCAACGCGGTAGCGGGCAAGCCGCGCGAATTCTTCAATCTCGATGCGGCACGCTACGACGAGATGCGGCCCGGATGCTACGACCCGGACGAGCGCGTCAAGGACATGAACGCCGGCGGGCACCTGGCCGGACTCAACTTCCCGAACTGGACGGGATTTGCCGGTCAGGTGCTCAACCTTCACCCCGATCGCGACCTCAACCTCGTGATGATCAAGGCCTACAACGACTGGCACGTCGACGAGTGGTGCGGTTCGAATCCCGGCCGCTTCATCCCTTGCGGCCTGCTTCCGCTCTTCGATGCCGAGTTGGCGGCGGCAGAAGTCCGTCGGCTGGCCGAGAAAGGTTGCCATGCAGTCAGTTTCTCAGAAAACCCGGAGAAGCTGGACATGCCGACAATTCACAACGAGTACTGGGACCCTCTGTATACGGCATGCGTCGATGTTGGCACCGTGTTGTGCTGTCACCTCGGCTCGAGTGGCCGCGGCACCCCGATGTCGAGCGACGCGCCGCCAAGTGTGATCTTCACGATCAGTGGCCTGCAATCTGCCGTGCTGATGGCCGAGCTGCTGTGGTCGAAGATCTTCCACCGGTTTCCGACGTTGCGCTGGTCCATCACCGAAGGGGACATCGGCTGGATGCCGTATTTCGTCTGGCGCGCCGAGCACGTTCAGGAGCGTCACGAGGCGTGGACCCACCACCGTTTCGTCGATGCCGACGGGCCACGAGGGGTGTTCGAGCGCAACATCCTCGGTTGCTTCATCGAAGAACCGATCGGACTCAAGCTCATCGACGAGTTCAACATCGACAATGTCATGTGGGAGAGCGACTTTCCGCACTCTGACGGCACGTGGCCGCGCGGACCCGAGCTGTTTCTTGCGGCGGCACAGGGACTCACCGATGTTCAGATCAACAAGATCACCCACCAGAACGCGATGAACCACTTCCAATTCGACCCGTTCAAGCACCGGTCGCGAGAACGTTGTACCACCGGTGCGTTGCGGGCAGAGTCGCCGGATGTCGACGTCATCACCCATGTCGGCCAGCGCCCCGAGGCCGACGAATTCAAGAAGCTGTCGTCGGTGCTTCGACCCAAGGCGAAGACCTCCCGGTAGATGGGCACCCATCCCTACCGCGAGGTCGTCATCGCCGCAGTCCACAACACCCAGCAGGCCAGACAGCTGCCCGGACATACCTCGCTGTCGATCGCGATCGAAGCGGCTATCGGAGTGATCGACGCCGCCGGCATCGATCCCTTGGAAATCGATGGGGTACTTGGACAGTTCAACGTCGACCTCACCTATCTTCTCGGTCTGATGCCCGCCTGGGCCCCCACCGGTGGCATGGGTGGTATTCCTGAGGTGCTGGCCGCCGCCGATGCGATCGCAGTCGGGCATTGCGGCGCGGTGCTGATCGCGGGCGGGGGCGCGGGCGTCTACACCGATCGGTCGGCCACTGCCCCCTGGACCCGCGTGACTAGCGAGTTCGTGTTGCCGTTCGGCATCTACACCGCGTTGGAGTTCGCGCTCATCGCGCGCAGACACATGTACATGTACGGCACCACGCCCGAACAGATGGCGCGTGTGGCGGCGATCATCCGCAACAACGGGCACGTCAATCCCGAGGCCATCTACTACGGCCGTGGGCCGTTCACGGCTGAGGATGTGCTGGCTTCGCGCATGGTAGCCGACCCGTTCCACCTCCTGGACTGCTCACTGACCGGCGAAGGTGGATGCGCCCTGCTGATGACCACCGCGGAGCGGGCGAAAGATTTGCGGTGCACACCGGTGTACATCCTGGGCGGCGGAATCGATCACAACGGACCGTCCTACCAGCACCCTCCGTCGTGGGACCTTCGCGGCAATCGACCCGACGCGATCGAGAACGGCTATGTGGGGCAGCGCGCCGCTGAGCGTGCCTTCGCGATGGCGGGTCTCAAGCCACCCGATGTCGACGTCGCCGAACTCTACGATCCGTTCTCCTTCGAGATCATCCGCCAGTTGGAGGCTTTCGGCTTCTGTAAGCGCGGCGAGGGTGGTGAATACGCGACAAGCGGGGCACTTGAACCCAGCGGCGAGCTTCCGATCACCACCGACGGTGGGCTGATGTCCTTCAGCCATGGTGGCGGGTCAGTGCAACTGCTTCAGCGGGTAATTCGGGGTGTCCAGCAGTTAAAGGGTTCTTGCGCGACCATGCAGGTACCGGATGCAGAGGTGGCCATGGCATCCAACGGCGGCGCGGGCGCCTTGTTCAACGACGTCATCCTACTGGGGAGTGAGCAGCCATGACACTGTTGGTTCCGCAGACTCAAGGGATTCCGCTGCCGCGGCCGTCGCGACTGTCCGCCCCGTTCTGGGAGGCCTGCGCGGAAGGCCGGCTGACCTACCAGAAATGTACGCAATGCGGCTCGGCGATCTTCAATCCCGCTCCACTCTGCACGAAATGTCATTGTCGGAAACTGCAATGGACCGACAGTCGAGGACTCGGCGTCGTCTACAGCTGGACCGTGGCATACCGTCCGCTCTCGCCGGCGTTCACCGAAATTTACGCCCCCGCGATCATCGACGTCGAGGAGGGCTATCAGATGGTGAGCAACGTGATCGGTTGTAGCGTGGACGATCTCGCGGTCGGCATGACCGTCCGGGTCGAGTTTCATCCCGTCGGCGAAATAACTCTTCCCTACTTCCGGCCATCTGGCGGAGACCGGTGAGGACCGCAACCGCCATCGTGACAGGCGGATCAAGCGGCATCGGGCTGGTCGCCGTCCGGCGATTGGCGGCAGCGGGCACCAAGGTAGCGGCGGTCGACATCGACGCCGCGGGCCTCGACGAATTATGCGCTGGCACAGACGGTGTGCGCGCCTACCCGTGCGACATCTCCGACGAAGGGGCAGTCGCCTCCATGGTCGACGCAGTGACCGCTGACCTCGGACCCATCGACCATGTCTTTCACGCCGCTGGGATCTGCCGGATCGACCTGGCCGTCCACCAGCCGATGTCAGACATCAAGGCGCTGTTCGACGTCAACCTGTTCGGAACGGTCAATATATGTCGCGCAGTCGTACCCGGGATGCTCGAGCGCGACCGGGGTTCTCTGGTGATCATCAGTTCACTCGCCGGGTGGCTACCGTCGCCCAAGTTCTCCGCCTACGCGGCATCAAAGGCCGCGGCAACCGCCTATGCAGAGGCGCTGTCCAATGAACTACACGGTACGAATGTGCGACTCAGCTGCGTATGCCCGACCGAAGTCGACACCCCTCTCGCCAGGAATGTTCGCACAATCGACGGCTCCGCCTTCGGGGATATGCGGGCGATGAGCGTGGATGCGTTCATGAACCACGTAGAACGCAAAATCGCCAAGAAGCGGCCGCCGCTGTTCGTCTTCCCCGGAGTGGCGGGCCCGCTGTGGCGAGCACGCAGGTTCGCGCCCGACTTCCTGCGTAAGCAGACGTTGCGTCAGACATCGCGTCCATGAGTCGATCTTCAGCTGCCCACCTCCCGGTACTCGACAGCATCGGTGACAACGATTCGCTCGGAGATGAGCCAGCGGCCGCTACCGCGGACGTAGCGGTCGTGATAGCGAATGAACATCACGTAGTCGTCTCCGGATCGTGGCTCCGCTGAGCTGAAATGATGCGCCACGCTATAGACCTCGCCCACGGCAGTTTCATGCGCAAATTCATAAAGACCCTGCCCGACCAGATGAAACGTCCTAGGCCAGTGGCTTACTGCCTTGATGAGCTTCGCCAACTCCGCGTGGCCCGACAGCACCATGTGATTTCGACCGGGCGGTCGTGCCCGCAGCACGGCATCCGGGTGGAATACGGCGAGGGCAGAACGGAGGTCCCGCTGGTCCAACGCGGCAGCGTATCTATAGGACAGCGTGGCGAGGTCCGGGTGTGGGCGGGAAGCCAAAATGTCCATCAGTCCGGGATACTCGAAAACAAATGCTCTCGCATGAGAGAATAATAATTCTCGCTCGTTGCCGGACACCACCGGAGGTTGACATGGCCAGAGCTCGTGAGGCACGGGACTGGGCCCATACCGTGCTCAACCGCCCCTTGATCGGCGAGTCTCCGTACACACCGTTCCGCGGCCCCGACGGCGAAGCGCTCGATCTCGATGCCTACCGAAGTCTGATAACTCACATCGTCGACGGGCTCGAGAGAAGATTGCTCTTCCTGACGAGTGGCAACGGCGAATTCTGGTCGCTGACGCTGGACGAGCGAAAGCTGCTGCTGGAAGTCGGGATCGAGGTGGCGCGCGGGATCGCGCCCGACACGATTATCCAGACGTGCACGTCCAGCATCACCGTCCAGGACACGGTCGAATTGACCCAGCATGCGCAGGCCAACGGCGCCGATGTCTGCTACATCCAGACCCCGATGATGGAGACCCACGGGGGTCCAGGAACACTTGCCTTCCTGAAGTACGTCGCCGACCGAACCGATATCGCGCTGGGAATCTTGAACTCGCCGTCGTCGGGCTACGTGTTGACCCCCGCGGATCTCGCGCTCATCCATGACGCTGTACCGGCGGTGTGTGCGGTCAAGGCTGGCGGCATGGCGCCGTGGCACACTAAGCAGACTCGGGCGCTGGCACCAGAATTCGTCGTATGGGAGACAGATCCGATCGCGTATGCAGCAGGGTGGTTACGTCGGGGCCTGACCTCGAGAGTTCAGTTGGCAGCATCTTCCTATCTTTTCGAGACGCCCGACAACCGCCAGGTGACCCACTACTGGAATCTCATTTGGAACGACGAACTCACCGAGGCTGTCGACTTTGCCGCGAGTTCGGGCCTCGAGGACCTGCAGATGGGCCTGACCGCATATCTGACCACCGCGCCGGATCGGCCGGGATACTTCACGCACTGGGGTGGCGCGTTCAAGGCCGCGGCGGCGATGCTTGGCCTGCCCGTCGGCGAGTACTCCGATTCACGCCCGCCACAGCAGGCGATCACCGCGGACGTCCGCTCGGGTATCCGAATGGTCTACGAGGATTCGAGCCTGGCTGACGAACTGGTTGTGCAGTCACAGCTCGTCTAGTCCGGGAAGCCCAGACCCATCTCGTCGTAGAGTGATCCCGGCACCACGAGCCCTGTGGTGTCAGTGATCTCGGGCAAATGGGCCGCGACGGCCTCGGCGGTGAGAGTTCCGTCGGGCGCCCGCCAACCCGGCGTGACGCCGATCTGCAGTGCACCTACGCGGCCGTGAAACGCACTCAGCACCAGTCGAGTCGCTGTGCATGCTTCGCTGGCCAGGTAGGCGACTACCGGTGCCACCTGATCCTTTCGAAGGGTGTCCAGGAACGCGCTGCCATCCTCGGTTTGCGCGGCTTCGCCCATGACTGCGTCTGCCATTCGTGTGCGCGCCATCGGCATGATGGCGTTGGCCGCAATTCCGCAGTCGGCACCCTCGAGAGCGACGATCTTCATCAAGCCCAGCATGCCGGTCTTCGCTGCCGCGTAACCGAGCATCCCGTGCTGTCCAAAGACTCCGGCCGAGGACGAGACGAAAACGACCCGGCCGTAGCCCGCCTCCTTCATAACCGCGAACCCCGGTCTTATCACGTGGAATGCGGCCAAAAGATGATGTCGCAGAAGCGATTCGAAGCGCTCAGTCGGCCAGGATTCGATGTTGGTGTTGAAGGCGTTGCCCGCGTTTGCGATGATCGCGTCGAGCCGGCCGAACTCGCTCACCGCCAGCTCGACCGCTTCGCTGCCACCGGACTCCGTGCTGGCATCGGATGTACAGGCGACAGCCCGGCCGCCATTGTCACGGATAGCCGCCGCAACATCGTTGGCCGGTCCCGGATCGTGGCCGTTGCCATCGACGTCTGCGCCGTTGTCGTGCACGACGACCGCCGCACCGCGGTTGGCCAGCTCACGGCTGTACGCCTCTCCCAACCCGCGCCCTCCGCCAGTCACGATCGCTACTCGGTCTCGAAATGAAATTTGGGTCATCGCCATGGTTCCCTTGCTTGTCAAATCAGTAATCGCCTGTGCCGCCGTCGATGTCAGACATATTTTGGAGATCCTGGTCGGGGCCCGGCGAACGGTGCGATCGTAGATAGGTCATAGAGGCCGGGTTCGGCGGCAATCACCGTTGGTATCGCGTTGATTGCATGCATAGCAGTCGCCAGACAACCCTGCTCGGCGTGATCTTCCTCGCTGGAGCCGATCTCGAGGTGAAGCTTCAGATTCGGTTCACCCTCCAACGTCACCTCGTATCCGATCTCGGTCGGCCAGTCCGGAACCAGATCGTCGGCCATACGGGTGAGGTGTTCGACGGAGATGATGGTGTCACCGCAATCCACGACTACACCGAAGCGCATAGCGCCCACGGTGTGCGCAGGTATCTCGCCGGCAGCGACAGTCAGCGCCCGCGGTGTCGTCGCCACCTCGCGGAAGCCTTTCACCGAACGGATCTCCAGCCCAAGCGATTGCGCGAGCACGGTCGCACTGCCAATCCATGCGCTCGCCGCGTATTCGGTGTTGGTCAGTAGCGGGGTGGTGTCCTCGGGCAAATGGCCAAAGCCCATCGCGTTGAAGATGAGATCGTGGCTGGCGTAAGTGGAGTAATTGAGCACTTCCCGCACCGAGATCCGACTCGAGCTCTGCGTCAACCGCGACAGAATCGGCACCAGAGACTCACCGAAGAAACCTGGGTACAGGCCCAAGCCAAGGAACGATGAACTGCCCGTGCGACAAGCCTGTTCGATGTCGTCGGCCAGTGACTCGTGCAACGACCTGGGATGAATGAACCGGCTTCCGGTCGCCACCACATTCTTGCCAGAGGCCAATAGATCGCAGACATCGGCGAAGCACCCTTCGGTGTCGATCTCCACTTTGCCCATGTAGAGGACGATCTCGGCGTCAGTGCCGATGACCGCGTCACGGTCATCGGTCGTGAGCACTCCCGTTTCGCTGAGACCGCACAGCACCCCGGCGTCGACGCCGGCCTTGACAGAGTCGTAGACACGTACGCCGACAAGGTCAAGGTCCGCGCGGCCGATCACGTTTCGGAGTGACAACATCCCGGTAACACCGGTGGCCCACTGAATCACTCGCGTCATCGCCGGCCCACCTCAGTCCCAGACCACGTCGAGACGCGGCGGTGAACGGAACATCGTGCCGGTTACGTACGGTGGCGACGCGTTGGGGTCCAAACGCAGGCCCGGCAGTTCGTCAAACAATGCGTTGAAGATTTTGCTGCTTTCCAACCGTGCCAGATGCATTCCGAGGCAGACGTGCGCACCGTGGGCAAAACCGATGTGTGACTTACGTTCTCGAAAGATATCGAACTTCTCCGGATCGTCCCAGCGGGTTTCGTCGTGGTTGGCGCTACCCAGGCTGAGCATCATCGTCGCCCCTTTCGGCACCGCAACTCCCCCGATCGCCGTGTCGCAGGTGACCTCTCGCATGAAATTCAGCAGCGGGGTTTCCCAGCGGATACCCTCCTCGATCGCCTGCGGCAACAGGCTGCGATCCGCACGCACGGCATCGAGTTGGTCGGGGTGTGTCAGCAGCCCGAAGGCGAGACTGGCCGTCGACCGTGATGTGGTTTCCGCGCCCGCAGGCAGAAGATTCCGCATGAAGCCATAAATCTGCTCGTCGGTCATCTTGACGCCGTTGACCTCAGAGGCGGCCAAGATCGACACCATATCGTCCCTCGGGTCCCTACGTCGGTCGGCCAGAATCCCGATGAAGTACCTCTTCATCTCGGCCGACGCGCGCATCGCGCAGTCCATGTCCCCGCGGAAGCCCAACAGGTCGATGGCCAGGCGATGGAACCAGAGGACGTCGGAATCCGGAAGACCCAGCAGCGCGGCGATCACCCGAACCGGTATGGGCATGAACACCTTGTCGACGAGATCGACCTTCTTGGCGTCTTTGAATTTCGCGATGGTTTGGTCCACCAGCGGACCGACCAGTTCGGCGTCCCACCGCTTCATCGATGAACGGGCGAATGCGAACTCGTGCAACTTGCGATAGACCGCATGTTCCGGTTCCTGCATCTCCAGGATCGTCGGGCCCTGCAGCGGCCGCACAACGTCCTCGTAGCAGCGCGTGCTGAACGTGCTGTTGTCGGTGAAGATCGCCTTGACAGTGTCAAACGTGTAAGCGGTGAACGTCGGCGGCCCGTCGCCCGAGTTGCCGACAATCCCCATTTCGGGCCAACCGGCGTGCACTGCCGCTTTCTCCCGGAGCTCTTTGAGCATCGGATATGGCGACGCGTCACCGTCGGCACCCATTCCCGCGTTGAACTTGTCCTGCGCTTCCCGGATGCTCTGTTCAAGTTCCTCAACGGTCGCCGGCTCGGCCATCTGACGGCTCCTCCACTGGTGGATATCATCGAACAACCTACAGGTTGATGGTTGAAAACCTACATGATGTAGGTTGAGCGGAACCAACAACCGTGGTAGCCGCGAAAATGCAACCAGGAGCGTTCGATTGGTAACTCGTGTGGCGCAGTGGGCAACAGGCGCGGTCGGAACCCCCGCGCTGGCGGAACTGATCGAGAATCCCGACTTCGAACTGGTCGGCGTCCTCGTGTACGACCCGGCGAAGTCCGGCCAGGATGCAGGCGCCCTATGCGGCCTGCCCCCCACCGGCGTGCTGGCGACCACAGACAAAGAGGAAATCCTCGCGCTACGGCCCGACGTGGTCATTCACACGGCGAGCAAAGCACACGCCATTGAAACCAATGCGGAGGACATCTGCCGATTGCTCGAGTCGGGAATCAACGTAATCACCACGACCTCGTACAACCATCTGCCCACCTGCGGAGCCGAGACCGAAGCCGCGTTCGTCGAAGCGTGCCGCGCGGGCAGGTCCCGATTCCACGCCGCGGGTGAGAACCCAGGCTTCATGTTCGAGCGTCTCGTCGCCACCGTCACGGCGCTGTCCAAGACGGTCGACCGTATCGATCTGTACGAGGCCACTGACGTGTCAGCCGTCGATAGCAGGCCCATGCTCATCGACCTCATGGGCATGGGCCGCCCGCCCGAGGACGTCAACGCCGATTCGCCTATCGTCAGGAAGCTCGACCTCGCTTATCGGCAGGCGCTCAACGCCACCGCGGATGTTCTGGGTATCACGCTTTCGCATATCGACGTGTCCGTGGACGCCACGACACTTCCCTACGACATCGAAGTGCGCGCAGGCACTATCGAAGCGGGAATGGTTGTTGGACAGAGGTTCTCGTGGGTCGGCAACTGGTCCGGTCGACCACTGCTCGCAATCCACGAGGAATGGGTGCTGACGCGCGACCTCCCGCAGTGGGGGCTGAAGCCCCTCGCGCCGGGCGAGAAGGCGCCGCTGATCCGGGCCGTCATCAAGGGCAGGCCGAGCTTCGAACTGCAACTGGACGTCGGGTTTGACGACAAGCCAGCCGATGGCACGCACGCGCAGCCTGGTCATCTCATGATCGCGATGGGCGCGATACGCGCAGTCCCCGACGTCCTCTCCTCAGCGCCGGGGGTCGTTGCCGCGCCGGTGTTCGGTGCGATCCAACTAGCCGGTGCCGACGCCTACCGCCAGTGAGATGTGCTCACTTGGAGCTGAGTGAAACACGTGTGCACTGCCGTCGGGCAGGACCCTGCGCGCGACCAGATAGTCCGAACCCAGCCAGCCCTGCCGGATGAACCGGCCGAAGCGCAGGAAGGTGCCTGGCGCTCCGCTGGCCGACGGTACGAGCTTCACCTGTTCGATGCCGTTCTTGACTCCCTCTCCGGTCAATGGCCGCGCAGCGGAAAGACCGCGAACGATGACCGTGCCGACGTCGTAGGCGAGCCCGGGCATCGAGTGGCCCGGCCGGCGGCCGTAGCGCGCCTCGAACCGATCCAGGAACGCCTGACCAACCGCGTTGCGCTCGTCGTAGCTGTCAAGCCCGATCCACCCGCGCAATTGGTGCATCCAGTCAGCATTGATATGCGCCATCTCGAACGCGGTGGTGGTGTAACGAGGCGGGTCCCAGTCCGCCGCCAGCAGTGCATCAGAGAAGCCCCAGAGTCCGTGACCGAACCCGACGTGCACAAGGGCGTCGGCGTCAGCTGCACGGAGCTCCTCCACCGCCGCGGCCTTTTCAGCCTCGACCTGCGGAATGGCCACAGTGGTGACGACTCTCAGACCCGCAGCCGAATAGGCCTTCTCAGCGAAGGCCAGATACTCCTTGCCGATCAGCGACGCTTCATAAGCGATCGCGATCCGGGATCGGCCGTCACCGATCATCACCGCGGCCAACATCACAGGTTCCTCGGGCATCGATCCGTTGTTGAGGGCGAAGGTCCATTCACCCAGGGCACCCTCCGAGCCCGACAGGATGATGTTCGGAACCTTGCCCACGCGATCGGCACGGGCGGTCAAGGGAACCGCGTTGTCCGACACGTAGGGCCCGAATATCACCAGACACCCTTCAGAAACCAACTCGTCATAACCCCGCTCGACGGCGTGGTAGGTGCCGTTCGGCAGACCGATCACGTTTCGCTCGATCAGCTCGATCGGCCGGTCGACCAGTCCCGAGGCGACGGCCTCGTCGAACACCAGCCGCAGCGTGTCGACCGTATCGTTCTGGGTATCGCCAAAGGTCGGATAGTCATTGAGCAAGCCGACTTTCAGCGGTGCCACTGAACCGTATGCGCGAACCTCGTCGTCTGCCATGGTTGCAACATACAACATGAAGGTTTTCCCTCAGGTCCGGAAATTGCCGTTTACGAGATTGCATATGCGGATTACCGCGCATTGATAGCGTCGTCGACATGACTGCTGAAGCACGTACCCAGAAGTACCGAGTCATACAGTGGGGTATAGGCAATGTTGGCACGCTCGCGCTTCGTCATTTCGCCCACAACCCTGTCTACGAAGTCATCGGGGTGCTGTGCAACCGCCCGGAAAAGGTGGGCAAGGACGCCGGTGAATTGGTCGGTGTCGCACCCATCGGCGTGCTCGCGACGACCGATAAGGAAGCGCTGGACGCGCTGGACGCAGACTGCGTCTTCTACGCGCCACTGTGGTCGGATGTCGACGAGATATGCCGGCTGTTGCGCGGTGGCAAGAACGTCGTCGCTTCTGGAGGCGCCTGGTGGTACCGCACCGAGACCAACGCCGCGGATATCGACAAGATCGAGGCCGCGTGCGCCGAGGGCGGGACGTCGTTCCATGGGGGTGGCATACATCCGGGATACGCGGCGGACCTACTCGTCCTTACGCTAGGCCGCATCGTCAGCCGCATCGACCACATCCACATCTACGAGGTCGTGAACTTCAACAAGGACACCCTGAAGTACCTCGACGAGATGGGATTCGGAAAGTCCCGCGAGGAGTTCGAGGCGCAAAACCTGTTCTCGAGCGCGTGGTCGTTGTTCGCGCAATCGCTGACCATGGTGGTGGAGGGCATCGGCAAGACTGTCGACAAGTTCACCACCGACGTTCAGGTGGGGCTTGCTACGCGCGACATCCCGTACGAGGGCACGGAACAGATGGACATGCCGGGCTTGAGGGGCGTCATCAAGGAGGGCACTGTGGCCTCCCAACATCACGAGTGGACGGCATGGGTAGATGGCAAGCCGTTCATGACGCTCCACGAGCTGTACTCATTCGTCGAACATGACGCAATAGACCCCAGACCCGAATCGGATGCCTACTACCACTATCGGATCGTGATCGAAGGCGATCCATCGACGGAGCTGATACTTCGCGGGCTGGCCGACGATGACGGCGATCACGGCAATCCGGGCTACTCGTGGACGGCGATGGAACCCGTCAACTCCATTCCCGCCGTATGCGATGCTCCGCCGGGTTTCATCACCCACAAGGAACTTGGACTGATGCCGTTACGGGGGCTCATTCGGAGCTAGAGTGCACCACCGGTTGCAACCTACAAGATGAATGTTGCTAGGATTCAGTGCATGGCGCAGCGGGGGGGCACGGACGTCGAGCGCAGGTCCCGCGGAGACCAGACCCGACGAGATCTCGTCGACGCCGGCCGCGCGCTGTTTGTGGACAAGGGCTACTTCGGCACCAGCATCGGGGATCTCGTCACCGTCTCAGGTGTCGGTACCCGGGGAGCGTTCTATCACCACTTCAAAGACAAGGCCGAATTGTTTCGCGCGGTGTTCGAGGAGGTCGAGCGCGACCTCACGCTGCGTTCACTGGCATCACCACCACGAGGGGATGACCCGTGGGACCGCCTTTCCGCGGGGATGCGTGGCTTTCTGGAGTCCGCACTCGAACCCGAGGTGCAGCGCGTGATGCTGATAGACGGCCCGGTGGTCCTGGGCTGGCGGACGCTGCGCTCCATCGAGGAGGGCAACAGCATCGCCTTGATCAACGAGATGGTGGCTGAGGCTATCGCGGAAGGCGTTATCGACGACCACCCGGTCGGCGAGTTGACCCACCTCCTGGTGGCGGCGGTCGAGGAGGCCGCCCTCCTGGTCGCGCATGCTGACAAGCCCGCGAAGGCGCAAGCCAGGGCAGCCAGGGTCCTCGACCGCCTACTGCTCAGCTTCGCGGTGGAGCCGCGAAAAGTACTGCGACGATAGTGTTCTGCGCTGCGCCGTGGTTCCGCGGCGACTGTGTGTAAACGGGTGTTTCCACTAATCGAATATGATGCTTCTACCGAGCTGATAATGTTGCTCTCGCCTTCTGCTCAAGGAGATTCAATGTCTGACGCTATGCCGCTGAGAGTTGCCGTCGTCGGTGCCTCTGCGGGGTTGGGTCGGTGCATCGGCATCGGGCTGGCCGCGATGGGCGTCCGGGTTGCCTTTCTGGCCCGCCGACGTGACCGGCTGGTGAATGCGGCAGAAGCGGCGGGCGCTGGCGCACTTCCAGTTGCATGCGATGTCACCGACGGAACAGCCTGCCGCGATGCGATCGCCGAAGTCGCCGATGCGTTCGGTGGCCTTGATGCGCTGGTGTATACGACCGGTGTGGGTTTGCTCGCTCCCCTCACCGATGTCACCGACGAGCAGTGGGCGACATTGTTCGCCACCAACGTGACAGGCGCATCCCTGATCACTGCCGCCGCCGCACCTCACCTGGCCGCCGCCGCGGGTTCAGCCATATACCTGTCCTCACTGAGCGCCTCATACTCGTCGCCGTGGCCATTACTAGGCGCCTACGCGGTATCGAAGGCAGCGCTGGACAAGCTCGTCGAGGCATGGCGCATCGAGCATCCGAACATCGGCTTCACCCGGCTCGCGGTCGGCGATTGCTTCGGCGGTGAAGGCGATTCGCAGACCGAGTTCAACAGGACCTGGGATCCGACGGCGATGGACAACGCGATCCGCTACTGGATGGACAACGGTTATATGAAGGGCGGGCTCGTCGAGGCCGACCACCTGGTGGGCGTCGTGCACTCCGTACTTCGTTGCGGCAGCAGCAGCTTCATCCCTTATCTGACCCTGGCTCCCCGGCCCTCGGATGCCGTGGCCGAACTTCGACAATGGTGAAGGACATCTGACAGTGGCACACGAATCCCGCATGCTCATCGACGGCAAGCTCGTCGAATCCGAAACGGGTCGTCAGTTCGACAACATCAACCCGGCTACGGAGGCGGTCCTGGGCGGCGTCGCCGACGGCACCCGTGCAGACATGGAACGCGCGGTAGCAGCCGCCCGGCATGCGTTCGACAACACCGACTGGGCGCGGAATCCAGATCTTCGAGCGAACGGTCTCCGGCAGCTGCAAGCCGGGCTGCAGGCCGAGCGCGAAGATCTCCGCAGTGAGCTGATCGCCGAAGTGGGTTGCCCGCTGCTGACGACGTTTGGACCCCAACTGGACGTGCCGCTCACCGAGGCCCTCACCTGGCCGGCCGACATGATCAGCGAATTCTCCTGGAAGCGTTCTCTCCCAGACAAGGACGCCTTCGGAATGGGCATGCCCGCTGCCCGGGAGGTCTGGAAGGAGCCATTGGGCGTCGTCGGTGTCATCGTGCCGTGGAACTTTCCGGTGGAGATCACGCTCAACAAGATCGGCCCCATTCTCGCTATGGGCAATACATGCGTGATCAAGCCAGCCCCGGACACGCCTTGGAACGCCACCCGCATCGGCCGGATCATCGCCGAGCACACGGACATCCCACCCGGTGTCATCAACATCGTCACATCGTCGGATCACCTTGTCGGCGAGGTGCTGTCGACATCTCCCCTGGTCGACATGGTGGCCTTCACAGGGTCGACCGCAACTGGACGAACAATCATGAAGGCCGCGGCCGACACTGTGAAAAAGACGTTTCTCGAATTGGGCGGCAAGTCGGTCTACCTCGTGCTCGACGAGGACGGTGACATCAGCGGCACCGTCGCCGGGGCCGCCTTCATCTCAATGCACGCCGCCCAGGGCTGTGCGATGCCCACTCGGCTGTTGGTGCCTCGGTCGCGTTACGACGAGGCTGTGGAAATCGTCAAGACCGCAATGGAGAAGAACAAATACGGCGACCCCACTGATGCCTCGGTGCTCCAAGGCCCGCAGATTTCGAAACGGCAGCAAGAGCGGGTCCTCGGCTACATCGAGACGGGCAAGTCCGAGGGTGCCCGCCTGATCACAGGCGGCGGCATACCGAAGGACACACCCAGAGGCTTCTTTGTCGAGCCGACGGTGTTCGCCGACGTCGACAATCGCATGACGATCGCCCAGGAAGAGATCTTCGGCCCTGTACTGCCTGTCATCGCATTTGATGGTGACGATGACGCGGTGCGTCTGGCCAACGACTCCATTTACGGACTTTCGGGCGTGCTGCACTGCAAAGACCTCGAAAGGGCCAAATCGGTTGCCTCTCGGATCCGAACCGGGACGCTGGGCATCAACGGCGGACTCTGGTATGGCGCCGACGCGCCATTCGGTGGCTATAAGCAATCCGGTACCGGACGCCAATGCGGCATCGAGGGTCTCGAGATCTTCACCGAAACCAAAACAGTTGGCTGGCCGGCGTCCTAGCCGACCGCGACCGCAACGAGGGAGCACAAATGAAATCCAAAGCGGCCGTGTTGCGCGGTGTAGGTATCGACTGGGAAGTCACGGAGGTCGAACTCGACCCGCCCCGTGCGGGCGAGGTGCTGGTCAAAATGGCGTATGCCGGCATCTGTCACTCCGACGAGCACTTCTACACCGGGGACAGCGTGCCGAGCAAGGATATGGAGGACATGATGCGCGCGGCGGGCGTGACGGTGCCGGAATGGTTCCCCATGCTCGGCGGACACGAAGGCTCCGGCGTCATCGAGGAGGTCGGTCCGGAGGTCAAGACCCTCAAACCCGGCGATCACGTTGCCATCTCGTTCTTCCCCTCGTGTGGAAACTGCCGTTTCTGCGTCACGGGTCACACCTATCTCTGTGATATCGGAGCCGATATCCACAGCAAGGAGATGACCACCGACGGCACGCGCAGGCGTCATCTCGGCGACGAAGACCTGATGGCGATGATGCAGGTTGGCACCTTTTCCGAGTACGTCGTCGCCTCCGAACGGTCGCTCGTGAAAATCAACGATTGGATTCCCCTGGAGGCGGCTTCGCTTGTGTCATGCGGTGTGACAACAGGATTCGGTTCGGGATCGGTGGCGGCAGGTACGCAGGCCGGGGACACGGTCGTCGTCGTAGGCGTCGGTGGCATCGGGATGAACGCAGTCCAAGGCGCTAGAGCGGCCGGAGCCAAGACCATCGTGGCGGTCGATCCCAACGAGTTCAAACGCGACATCGCGCCGTCCTTCGGCGCCACGCATACCGCGATCGACGCGGGCGCGGCTATCGAGCTAGTCAAGGAAATCACATGGGGCGTCATGGCGGACCGTGTCGTGCTCACACCCGGTGTAGTGCCGCCCGATCTCATCATGGTCGCGATGATGTTGCTTCGCAAAGGCGGCACCTGCGTGCTCACCGGTATGGGAAAGGTGACCGACATGATGGTGCCGCTGATCATGGGCGACATGGTGAGCTCGTGTAAGACGCTCAAGGGGGTCCTCTACGGCGAAATGAATCCGCGCGAAGCGATGCCGAGGCTTTTGTCGATGTATGAAGCGGGGACACTGAAACTCGATGAGTTGGTCACTCAAAAGTACAAACTCGACGACATCAACGAGGGCATGAAGGATCTTCGTGCCGGCAAGAACATTCGAGGCGTCATCGCATTCGATGAGTGAGCGCCGAGACATACTGCGCCGAATATCCGGATCGTTTCTGCGCGTTCGGAATTCATAGCTTCTGGTAATTCAGATTTCCCGCCCGCCGGTAGCCCGTGGCGGTACCGTAGGTCATGACATCACGCGCGGACCACCAGCGCCGCCGATCGACTCCGTGTTCTCACGCGCGACGGCTCTCGCAATTGGGTCCCACAGATCTACTGCTGGCGACGAGTGCGGCCGCGGCATCGTTGCCTTTGGTCGGACGACACTTACAACGGGCAGGATCATTTGCCGCGATGGGCGTATGGGGCATGCAGTACGCGGACGATTTCGTTGCCGCAGCACGCCGACGTGTGTCGCCCAGCAGCGCCCACGTACGCCAACACGAACGAAACATGACGAAGACGGCCGCATTAGCGGCGCTACAAGATTTCGTGCCCCCGTCTGATCTTGCAACCGACTGGCCCGCGCCAGACCAGCTGCCTCCGCTACTAAGAGCATCCGCACACCGCCGCGCGGTGTACCGGAGTTCGGTGCGGTATGGCCGCCTACCGTCACAGGTACTAGACGTCTGGCGCGCAGCGCATCTCCCGAATGAACCGGCCCCAGTAGTTGTCTTCGTACCTGGCGGCGGATGGATTCACGGCAGTCGGCGCATGCAGGGGTATGCGCTGATGGCGCATCTCGCTTCGCAAGGATGGGTGTGCCTGTCCATCGACTACCGCGTTGCTCCACATAGTCGGTGGCCGGCACACCTCACAGACGTCAAGACGGCGGTGGCGTGGGCACGCGAGCACGCCCATGAATTCGGCGGCGACCAGAATTTCGTTGCAGTCGCGGGATGCTCAGCCGGTGCACACCTCGCGGCCTTAACCGGCCTGACGGCCAACGATGCCCTGATGCAGTCGGAACTTCCGGTGGATTCGGACACCGCCGTCGACGCCGTGGTCGCCCTCTACGGGCGATACGACTGGGAAGACCGCTCGACTCCGGAAAGACTGCGATTCATGGACTTTCTGGAACGTGTCGTCGTGGCCCGCACGGCAGCTCGCTACCCCGAGGTCTTCCGTCAAGCCTCGCCGATCGCACAGGTGCATCGTGGCGCACCTCCGTTCTTTGTGATTCACGGCACGGCTGACTGGATCATCCCCGTCGACCAGGCTCAAAGTTTTGTCGAACGATTGCGCGCGGTGTCGGACTCCTCGGTTTGCTATCTGGAACTGCCAGGTGCAGGTCACGGATTCGATCTCGTCGACGGACCGCGCACCGGTTCGACCATGACCTCGGTCGCACTCTTCCTGAATCACGTGCGCCGCAACAGCCTTCTCGTCAAGGCTGTGTGATCCCGAAATCAGCCAATCAGCGGAAGTCGGCGTTGACTCGCCAAATCGTCAAGCGCATTCTGCATCACAGTACGCACGTGGGCATCCACGGCATCCACATCCGGGTCGTGGCCGAACTGTTCCGCCAGGTCGATCGGCGGCAAGACTTGGAAGATGATCTTCGATGGCAGCGGTACATTGGGCGGCACCATCGCGGAAAGCCCGAACGGAATGCCCAATGACAGCGGAATGATCTTGACGCGCATCAACTTCTCGACCCCGAGAGCCCTCGCCAACCAACTTCCGCGCGAAAGAAACAATTGAGTCTCCTGACCACCGATCCCCACTGCGGGCACGATGGGAACTCCGGCCTTGAGCGCCGCCTTCACATATCCCTTACGCCCCGCGAAGTCGATGCAGTTGGCGTCACGAGTCGGCCGGAACGCGTCGTAATCCCCGCCGGGAAACACGATGACCAGCCCCCCAGATCGCAACGCTTGCTCAGCATTGTCATGACCGGCACGAATGAATCCCGCTCGCTGCAGCGGTCCAGCCTGCGGCCCGGAAAGGAGCATGTCGTGGCTCAGCGTGTACACCGGGCGGTCATAACCGAACTGTTCGTAATACGCGGATGCGAAGATGGGCACATCGAGCGCGAATACACCACCAGAATGGTTGGACACGACAAGGGCACCGCTCACCGGCAAGGTGTGTAAGCCGCGTACTTCTGTGCGGTGATAAATCTTGAGCAGTGGGCGAAGCCAGCCCATGACTCGTCTCGTAAACTCCGGATCCCACTCGGTGTGCTCGCCAAGATGCTTATCGTCGCTGCGCACAGGCACTTCCCGGTCTCTCATCCTGCAGCTATATCGGTGGCGTTGCCCGACGGTGACGATGATCTTGGCGCATCCCATGGTGGGACCAGCGCTTGTAACTCGCGAAAGCTCTCTATCATTGCGTCAGTCATCTCGTGGGGATCGTTGACAGTGATGTCGTCGGTCAGCACTGAGATGTTCAACTGATCGACGTAGCTCCAGACTGTTACGTTCATGCCGCTCGCGGCCGCCAGCGGGCCGACCGAGTAAATCTCGGTGATCTCCGCGCCGTCGACCGTCCTGGCTTCACGCGGTCCGGGTACGTTCGAGACGGTCAAATTCATCACTGTCCCAGAATTGAGCCGGCGAGACTGCCAACGAAACATAGCAGGTGCCATCGGGGGCGGAAGATATTCCAACCACGAAGCAAGTAGCGTCGGCCCGCTGAGGCGAAAATTCTCCTTGGCATTGCGACTCGCCTGCGCTGTGAACGCTAGCCGTTCGGCGGCATCCGCGATATGCACCGGCAGCGGCGGAAGCACATATCCAAATGCGTTGCCGCTGAGTCGCTCTGACGATTTATCCAGGCTGACGGGCACGCCTGCGATCAGTGGCGTGCTCGACTTACCATCGTATTCGAGCAGCAGCCCGCGAAGCGCCCCCGCCGTCATAGCCAACACGGCATCGTTGATCGTGACGCCGAGGGCCCTGCAGACGGTCTTGACATCCGGTAGCGCGAGCGAAGCTGTCGCGAAGCGCCGCTGGGTCGAGACAACATGATTGAGAAAGCTCGGTGGCGGCGTGAGCGGCCGAGTGACGCGAGGCGCACCTCGACGGCCGTGGAAGCGGACGAGGACACGCGCCACTCCGCGAGCAGTGGCCCACATGAGCTTTGGAGTTCGCGCTAGCTGTCGTAGGTGGTCAACCAGGGCGCCTCGGAGTAGTTCATACCGCCCAGGCACTACGTCTGGTTCCAGCACTCGACCGATGCGCTCCAAAGCCTCCTGCGACCGAAGCGCTGCGACGATCAAGTTGGCCGAGGCCACGCCGTCAGCGAGCGCGTGATGCATCTTGAGGATCACAGCGATTCGGTTGTCGACGAGGCCCTCTGCAACATAGAGGTGCCACAGCGGCCGATCGCGCGGGAGTTGGACGGCTGCGATCTCACCGACGAGATCATCGAGTTCGCGCTGGCCGCCTGGCGGCGAAACGAAAACCCGGCTGATGTGGTCTTCGGGCTCTGTCGGCGAATTCTCCTGCCACATCGGGTGGTGAAATTTGTAGGGGATATCGACCAACCGATAACGCATCGGTGCCAGGCCGAGCATCCGGCCTGCCATGACTCGTCTGAAAGAATCGAATGTGTAACCGTCCTTCAATTGGGATACGTCGAAGATGCCGATCTTGATGGTGTGCATGTGGATCTGCGGGGTTTCGCTGTAAACAAGTAGGGCGTCGAGTCCGTTTAGCCGCTTCACGGGCGACCGCCGCACACCGAAGGTTCACCGCGAACGACAGCACCTGCTTCTCGCGCCGAAGTGCACATCTGACCATCCAATGCCCCCACCAATGAGAACATACCCTCTCATAAAACGGGTTCGTCCATTTCCATAAATGAAATGCGGGACCATCGCGGTACCGCACGGTGGCCACCAGCCGTGCTCCGGTCGAAGTTCGGCGAAGACGGCTGATCGGAAACCGTCGGTTTCAGCATCAAAGCCAACAAGCCCGCGACCTCCGCGAGCGGCGGCTAGCCCAGTTCAGCGAAGCGCTTCAAGTACGGCCATGCCAGTTCTGGCGGCATCCCGCCGCACAACGGTGAGAGATTGATGACTGCGCCGTTGGCGACACGTTCTGCCGCCTCGTCCACCGAGAGAATCACGTGGGTCCGAGCGGACTCACGTAGTTCGTCGACCGTCTTGGCGGTCGTGATATTGGCGGACACGGTGTTGTCGGGATTCCACTCGGAGTACGCGAGCGCGTCGTGCAGTAAATACTTGCCGATCTCGTCCCAGGCCGCATCGACATCCTCGGCGACAAACACGTTGGTGGCGGTTTCCCGTTCGGGCAGCAGAATGAACCCAGGCTCGAAACCGGCGTCCCGACTAGCTTGCTCGTAGGCTTCCCGCATCCCCGGGACGACACCGTTGGCCAACAGGCCCAGACCGTTTCGGCCAGCCCGACGGGCCGCCGCCAGGCTTGCGCCACCCCACATCATCATGGGTCCACCGGACGTGCGCGGCCGGGGTGTCACCCTCATCCGACGTCCGTCGAAGTCGACGTCTTCGCCCGAGAGCAGCCGGCGCAATTGACCGAGCTTTTCGTCCGCCAGTCGCCCGCGATCGGACAACGAAAGGCCGAAGTGGTCGAACTCCTCCTGGCGATAGCCGATTCCGAACACGTAACTCGCTCGACCGGCGCTGATGTGGTCGAGTACTGCGATGTCCTCGGCGAGCCGCGCGACGTCGTAGAACGGCAGGATGATCACCAAATTCAACAACAATTGGTCTGTCCTGGCGGCGATCGCCGCTCCGAGCAGCAGCGGCGACGGCAGGTATCCGTCGTCGGCGCAATGGTGTTCACAGAGCACTGCGGCCACACACCCGCGGGTCTCCGCCCACGCCGACATGTCGCTGGCCGCTGCATAGAGATCGGTCGGCGGCGCACCGGTCGACGGTGCCCTCATGTCGAATCGCAGCGTGAACATCGGCACTAGTGTTCTCCGTCCGATCCCATGGCTTGTGCGCCGGCCTGAATGACCATCTTGACGGCATCGTTGCGGCTGAGCGTCTTGAACAGCTCGTCGGCCATCCGCATCATGTCCCCCACCATGAGCGTAGGACCGTTGGCGAGATTGTCGAACGCCTCGGCGATGACGTTCTCGGCCGGAATGGCCCCTGGCGGAACGTCGTCGAGCGAAGCGATCTGTCCGCGGCGGTACTCGAGCCGGCGTAGCGCCGGAGTGTCGGTCTTACCCAGCAGCAGACACAGCACGTCGACACCCTTGTCGCGCAGCTCGGCCCACAGCCCCTCGGTGAAGACCATGTCGAAGGCCTTGGTGCCGCCGTAGGCGACCATATTCGGTCCGCCAGCCAACGCCGCCCCGGAGCTGAAGTTGACGATGCCGCCCCGGCCGCGTTCGACCATTTCGCCGGCGTAGTGGTGACATAACCGCATCAGGACCAGACAGTTGCGTTGGACCAAGTCCTCTGCGACGGATACTGGATTCGCGAGAAACGGTTGGTAATTCGGGTCGGCGCCCGCGCAGTTCACAAGCATTCCGATGTCGAGGTCCACGGTCGCGTCGATGATCGTCTGCGCGGCATCGGGATCAGTCAGGTCGACACCGAGCGTCTTGGTCGCCGCGCCGGTGCGTTCGCCGATGCCCGCGGCCACCTCGCGCAGCACCTTCTCGCGGCGCGCGACGAGGACCACGTTCACGCCTTCGCGCGCCAGCCTCTCGGCGAACAACTCGCCGCAGCCGTCGGACGCCCCGACGACCAGCGCCCACGGTCCGTACTTGTCCGCGAACTCGCTCATCTCAGGCTGCAACCATCGCCAGTCGAACGGACGTGAATGTTCGCTTGCTGATCCGCCACCCTTCGGCGGTGCGGACCGCTTCGTCGTCGTAGTAGCCGATCGCATTCACCCCCGAGCCGTCCGGGCCGAGGATCATCGCATCGACATACGTGCGTGCTGTCGCGGCATCGCCGTCGACGGCGACCACCTGATTGCTCATGCGGTGCAGTGTGTTTGCCGCTCCCCTGTGCGCGACATCCATGAACTCGGTGACCTCTGCAGCGCCCGTCCAATGACCGACCTCGCCGTAATCCAGATCCGCGTCAGCGGTGAAAACGGTTGACAGTAGGTTGTATCGCCGGCTGTCGATCGCGGTGGCGTATCGGATCGTCATAGCGACGATCTCGTCAATGTCCGTCATGCGGTGTCTCCGTTCGGGTGTATGACGATGCGAGGAGGCCCCATAGACTTTCGCGCCTGCTCCAAGGCGTCGGGGACTTCGTCGAGGCCGATGATCTTGCCGACGCTGGGCAACGGATCGAGCTTGCCCTCGACCACGGCATCAAGCACGCCGTACCAGTCCTGCGGCAGCGGGCCGCCACCGAATTGCAGCGTCAGCCCGTTACGGGTGGCCTCTGTGATGTCGAGCGTGTCACCGGTATACCAACCGCCTGCGCAATAGATTCGAGAGTAGAACTCCGCTTCTTTGACGATCTTGTCGATGAGGCCGGACGCGCCGACGCATTCGAATACCACTGCGGAACCACCGGAACGGCGCTCGGCCCGCACCTCACGGAAGACATCGAACACCGACCGCTCAGCCGGATCCACGAGTACGTGCGCGCCGAAACTCGCCGCGGCGAGCTCCCGCCGTTCGGCTTGGTAGTCGGACACGATGATCGGCTCGATGCCGCGCGCGGACAGCGCCGCCACCGCGGACAGTCCGATCGCTCCGGAGCCGGTGACAATCGGGATCTCTCCCGATTCGATGCGCGCCGCGCGAACGTAGAACTCGCCGACCGCGAAGGCGTCGACACGGCGATCGCGTCGCTGGAGACGGAACCCGCGACGACCCTGGCTGCGGCCTCGGGCACGACGAGTAGCTCGCCGAAGCTGCCCTGGGCTTCCGGATGTTGACCGATGATCCGCAGACCGCCGGCACCGCCGTCGACCAACCGGATCGGCATCGACGTCACGCGCGAACCGATCGGGAAGGCGTCGCTGCACCCGGGCCCGTGTCCGATGACCTCGCCGACGAACTCGTGCCCCATGACGATGTCGCGGTCGGCGTCGTACAGCGACCGCCCGGTGGGGTCGTCGATGGCCAACTCGGGATGGTCCATGAAGTGAACGTCGGAGGCACAGATGGCGGTACTCAACGTCTTCAGCAGCAGATCGCCCTGACCCGGAACAGGATCGGCGGTGTCCCGGACCTCGAGTCGGCCACCGCGTAAAACCACTGCGCGCAAGAATTTCACCTGCATCTTCTCTATTATTCGAGATAGACTTCTCGAATTATTGAGATGACCGTAGAAGGAACGGAACGGGGAGTCAAGGTTGCGCGGCTCGAGTTCGGCCCCGACGGCGCGGGCTCTCGACGTGGTCGAGTTACTCAGCCTGCCCGCCAACAGACAGATGCGGTTCTCCGACGTGGTTCGGGAACTCGGGCTCTCCCAGGCCACCGCACACGCGATACTCAAGACCCTGACCGATCGCGGTTGGGTCACGCGAGACCCCATCGCCAAGACCTTCAGCCTCGGCCCCGCGCTGTCCGTCATCGCCGCACGCCTGGACATGGCACGGCCGGTGGCACATCTCGCGCGCGATGCCGCACGTCGCCTTGCCGCGACCGTCGACACCGCGACCTCTGTCATCGAGCGTGCTGGCGAGGATCTTGTCATCACGGCATTCGAACAACCGGAAGGCGGTTCGATCCCGGCATCGCCGAACGAACGCATCCCGTATACGGCCCCGTTCGGTGTCGCGTTCGCCGCGTGGGACACACCCGAGGCACAGCGATCCTGGATCCAGCGCGCGGCCGCCGATGACGCGGAGCTCACCAAGCGACTTGAAGATGTGCTCGCTGAGACCCGTGAACGCGGCTACGACATCGACTGGATGACGCCCGCACTAGCAGAGGCTGCCCACGCAATCGGTTCACTTTCCGAACACGCGCTGCCGGTCAGCATGCGATCGATCATCGATCAGTTGCGTCTCGAATTCACCTCGGCGGCACTGTCGTCCGCTGATAGTCGTCGCGCGCCACGTCCCGTCGCCACGATTTCCGCACCCGTCCTCGACAAGGCTGGCCACATCCAGCTGGTCTTGGGCCTCCACCCGGTCCGACCGATGACCATCAAAGAGATCCGCTCGGCAGCGACACCTCTGCTGCACGAGATCGCGCAACTCAGCGAGGGCACGAAGTGATCATCGTGACCGCGCCATGTGCAGTGCCGCTAGGTGACTGAACAACAGTGACGCGCCGATCGGGTTGCCGCCACCGGGATACGTCTCACCGGACACCGCGGCCATCGTGTTGCCCGCCGCGTAGAGGCCGGGGATCGGCCGGTCCTCGGCGTCGAGCACGCGCGCATCGACGTCGGTGCGCAGTCCACCCTTGGTGCCGAGATCCGAGGTTCCGAACGCCGCCGCCCGGAAGGGCGGCGTATCGATCGGCACCAGCGGCGACGCCCCGCCCGTGAATGCGCGGTCGAACGATTCCCGGCCACGGCCGAAGTCCTCGTCGTCATCGCGCTCCGCGAGTTCGTTGAATCGACGCACGGTTTCGACGAGATTGGCGGCCGGCACATCAATCTTGTCTGCCAGTTCCTCCAAGGTGTTGGCCTGCACCCACAGCCCGGCCGACTCGTACTCGGTCGTCGGTGAGAACGACACGTTGGTGGCCATCACCGGCGGTTGTTCACCGGCTCGGCTGTCGTAGACCATCCAGTACGGCGTATCGACGGTGCCGTGGCGCATCGCGCTCAAGATCTCACGGCCCAGCCGGTCGTACGCCGCCGACTCGTTGACGAACCGGTGGCCGGCCTTGTCGATGAAGATGCCGCCGGTGAAGCACAGCGCGAACGCCGCGCGACCGTTGGGATGAATGAGTCCGGGCGACCACCAGGCCTGGTCCATCAGGTCGGTGCTCGCACCGACGGCGATCGCCGCCTTGTGCGCCAGACCGGTGTTGCCGGGCGCACCCATCGTGCCCGATGCCGTTCCAGGAACACCGTATTCGGTTCGCATCTCCGAGTTCTGCTCGAAGCCGCCCGCGGCCAGCAGCACGCCACGGCGTGCCCTGATCGTGCGTCGCTCCCCCTCGCACTCGACGACCCCGCCGACGACACGGCCGTCCTCGACGACCAACTCGACGAGGCTGGTGTTCAGATACGCGGCCACGTCGGGGTTGTCGGCCATCGCCCACAGGAAACGACCGATGACGGCCCGCCCTCCGGTGAGGAAGTCGGGCTGTGGCTCGCCGAGACGTTCGTGGTCCAGCGGACCACGCACCTGTCCCTCGAACCGTCCGAGCCGCTCGCCGGGGAGCCCCTTCGAGACCGTATGGCGCAAACCGTCGTTGCGCGCACCGGGGACCGAACTGTAGTAGTCGGGCCACGGCAGGATCTTGAACGCGAAATGGTCGTCCTGCTCCAGATACTCGATCAGCCCCGCGCCGCCCCGCACGTACGTTTCCTGGAGCTCGGCCGGGGTGCGATCGCCGACAACGGCGCGGTAGTAGCGCAGCGCTTCGTCGATGGTGTCGTCGCTGCCCGCCCGAACCAGCACGGGGTTACACGGGTACCACATCCCGCCGCCGCCGGAATAAGCGAAGGTTCCACCGAACTGGTCGGTGGCCTCGACGATGGCTACCGAAAGTCCTTCGCGGGCAGCGGTGTACGCACCCGCGAGTGCGCCGGCACTGCCGGCCACCAGGACGTCGACGGTTTCATCTTCAGGGGTCACAGGTTCCTCGATCTGTTGACGAAGCGGCCCTCTCGCGGCGAGAAGAGCCATCCGCCACCGGCTTTGGTGCCGCCGTCGACGGGAATGTTGTGGCCGGTGACGAACGCCGACTGATCCGACGCCAGGAACAGCGCGACGCGGGCCTGGTCCTCCGGCAAGCCGACCCGGCCGACGGGCGCCCACGACGCCCACAGCTCGTCCACGTCCTCGTAACCGGTCAGGTAGTCGACCTGCGGCGTCTGGGCGAGGTCGGTTCCGATGCCGTTGACGCGGATGCCATGCCGGCCGAGATCCACGGCCAGGCAGGTGGTGAAGTGCGCGGCCGCGGCCTTCATCGCTCCATACACCGGGTCCTTGGGGTAGCCGCGCATGCCTTCCACTGAATGCACGGTGACAATGCTGCCGCGGTGGGCGTTCATCATCGACGGGACGAAAGCCCTTGTGACGGTGAAGACATGGCGCAGGTTGATGTCGTACTGCTGCTGCCACGACTTTGGCGTCGAATGGTGAAACGGCACCAGGGGCCGATAGTCGCCCACGTTGTTGACCAGCACATCGGCCCGGCCGTGTTCGCTGAGCACGGCGTCGGCGAACAGGGCGACATCCGCGTCAGCGGTGACATCGACGACATGGCAGCGGATCGATCCGCCGACGCTGGTCACCTCGTCACGGATGCGGTCCGCTCGTTCCCGATCGACCTCGGCGACCTCGACGAGGGCCCCGTGTAGGGCGAACAGCCGGGCAATGCCCGCGCCGATGCCGTCGCCACCGCCGGTGATGACCGCGACTCGCCCGTCGAGCAAGCGGTTCCAGTCGTCGATACGCGGGACACCGTCCGGCGAGCCGGACAGACCTACACTGTCGTCACCGGTCATGGCGACGGACTCTAGCGGCTCTCTTCGATCTCGCGATGGCCTATGGCTGCTTCGGCGTTCTCCGGCGCTTGTTCTCGGCGCGCAGCGCGTCGTTGTCACCTTCGAGGGTGACGTTCAGGTCATTGAGGGCGATGTTCTGGTCCTCCAGCGACAAGATGCGGACGATACCGGCGAGGTTGATGCCCGCGGCCACAAGCTCGCTGACGCGCTGCAGGCGAACCAGGTCATCGGCGCTGTAGCGACGGGTGCCGCCGGGGCTGCGGGTCGGTGTGACAAGTCCGTGGGTTTCATACAGCCGCAGCGACTGCTTGCTGACGCCGGACAGCTCGGCGGCCACGGAGATGCCATACACCCCGCGGTCGGCCGCGGGTGGGCCCGGGCTGTTGGCTCCGTCGTCTGTCTCGTCGGTCATCGGTATGCAAAACCTCTAGTGGTGCCGGTGGGAAATCTGTGACTACTGCCGATCAATATATGCCGACGCTGTTGCATAAGTCTAGCTGTGGGTGGTATACAAAATCTATCGCTACAGCAATAGATTATCTGCTCACCATATACAGGCAATCTACACAGCGGGAGTGACATCATGCGTGCACCCGGTGACGGCCGTGACCGCGATCCGGTCAGGAAAAGGTTCACGCGCACGCCCGCCGGACTCGGTGCAACTGAAACCCGCGTCAACGGTGCGGGCGCCGTTTCAGGGGTCGGAAGTTTCTGGTTCTGGTTCGACGATCCCCGCTGGGAATGGTCCGACGAGGTGTATCGGATGCACGGCTACGCACCCAGATCGATTGCGGTCACAACCGAGCTCGTGTCGTCGCACCAGCATCCCGAAGATCGAGATGGCTTGCAGGAACTCCTTGACCGGGTTCGAAATTCAGGCGAGTCGCATTCCGTCTGGCATCGCTTCTGCGACACGACCGGTCGAGAGCACATCGTGATCGTGGTCGTGGACCCCGTGCTCGACTCCAACGGAGTTTTGGGTGCACGCGGCCACTACATCGACGTGACCACGGCCTTGAAAGAAACCAGTCGTGACATTCTCGACGAGACTCTGCCGAAGCTCGTTGAAGCGCGCGCCGCGATCGAACAGGCGAAGGGAGCGCTGAGGCTCGTTTACGGCATGAACGACGAGCAGGCGTTCAAGCTTCTTCAGTGGCGATCGCAGGAGAACAACACGAAGCTGCGCGCGCTGGCGACCCAACTCGTGAGCGAACTCGACGCCCTGACATCGGCGACATCAGCGCTCCGTACCGAATTCGATCACCTCATCATGACTGTGCACGAGCGGGTCAACGGGGACAGCTAGCGGTCTGCACGTCGCGTTGCCGCTCGCGCCGAGAAGTAAAGCACCACACCAAGCGTCAACAGAATGGCCGCGAAGAGCCACACCTTGGCGGTTTGTTGACTGAGCAGCAGGACGCAGGACGCTACGCCGAGCACCGGCACGACCGTCCATACCCTGAAATGAGAATGCTCGACGGTGTCGCGACGCAGGACCAGCACAGCGACGTTCGTGGAGATGAAGACGATCAACAACAGCAGCACGACGGTTTCGGCGAGCGTCGACAGGTCGCCCACCAGAGTGAGGAGCATCGCCACCGCCGTCGTCGCGACAATCGCCACCCACGGCGTCCGCCGCTGCGGCAGCACGCGGCCCAGCACGCCGGGAAGTAGCCCGTGCTCGGCCATGCCGTAGGCAAGCCGGCTCGACATGATCATGGTCAACAGGGCGCCGTTGGCGACTGCGACGAGTGCGATCGCACTGAACAGCCAGTCCGGTACACCGACGCCGGACGCCGCCACGACGGACAGCAACGGACCCGATGACGCGGACAGCTCACTGGACGGCAGAGCCGTCGCACTGGCGACTCCGACCAGGCCGTAGATGACACCCGCAGTGATGAGGGCGCCGAACAGCGCCGCCGGATAGACCTTGCTCGGGTTCCGGATCTCTTCGGCGACATTGGCCGACGTCTCGAAACCGACGAACGAGTAATACGCGACGATCGCGCCGGCAAGGATCGCCAGCGCCGGCGTCGTGCCCTCGGGGAGTTCCAAAGCGCGGCCAGTGTCGCCACGACCGCCGCCGACCATGACCGCCACCGAGATGATGACAATGAGCAAACCGGTCAGCTCGACAGCCGTCATCACGACGTTGCTCTTGAGCGACTCACTGATCCCTCGGGCGTTCAGGCATGCGACGAGAGCCAAGAATCCGATAGCGGCCGGGACCGCCGGGATGTCTACGAACGTAGCGAGATAGTCGCCGGCGAAAGCCAGCGCGAGCCCGGCAGCGCTTGTTATACCGGCGGCAAGCATGGAAAAGCCGACAAGAAACGACACCATGGGCCGGCGGTACGCGCGCTCGGCGAAAACCGCTGCGCCGCCCGCCTTGGGGTACTTCGTGACGAGCTCGGCATACGATCCCGCCGTCAGCAGAGCGAGCAGCAGGGCGGCAAGCAACGGTGCCCACAACATTCCGCCGACATCCTCAGACAGCACACCCATCAAGGCGTAGATGCCCGCTCCCAGCACGTCGCCGAGAATGAACATGAACAGCAGCGGCCCGGTGATCTTTCGCTTGAGTTTGCCGTCGGGCTCGGCGTGGTCTTCAGGGGTGTGCGCTGGTGCTGTCGATTCGCTGCTCACTGCGCAAGCGTTGACGAGGCGAGGTCACTCCAAACGTCAGTTGCCCTCCTCGATCCGGCGGGCGGCATCGCGTACCGCGGTCCCGATCTTGCGAATCTCCTTGGCCGTCAGACTGCGGAACGGCGCGACGGTGATCGACTTCGCGACAACGCCTTCAACATCCTTGACGGGCGCAGAGATGGTCGCGATCTGATGATCGGAACCGGCGTCGAGTTCGTCGGGCAGATAGTCAACCAGTGCCAGATCGGCGAATGTCCCGGCCAGTCGTGCGGTGATCTCGTCGGGCTCTCCGTCTGCGGCTAGCGCGCGCAGTGCCAGGTAGACGCGGTCATATTCGCGACTGAGCCGTTCGATGACATACCCGCGCTCACGCACCTGGGCGAGCACGGCGGTCAGCCGCCTGTGGAGCTTGGGAGACGGTTCACCGATTCCGGCGAGCCACGCCTTGATGCTCGGCTCCCCCGCCCAAGCCACATAGTCGCGCCCGAACGGCGCGACCAGTGGCATGCGCAGCCCCGCCGTCACCCGCGGGGCGGTAAGCGAATCCCCCACCGAATCCGTCACCACCAGCGTCGCCGCTTCGCGGCGAGCCAGGAAGACCTGCGCGCCAACGGTTTCGGACAGGCTCTCCAGCAGCGGCCGGAATTCCCGGTCGTTGGTCGGCCGGACCAGCGCGCCGATGGCCGGACCCCACGAGTAGCTTGCCGACGGTTCGTGCCGGACGACCCAGCGGTGCTGAGCGAGAGTGGCCAGGATGGCATGACCGGTGGCGCGGCTGATGCCGAGACTGCGACAGATGTCAGCCAGCGAGAAGCTGCGCTCCGGATCGCCGGCCAACAGGTGCATCACCGCCACGACGCGTTCGGTGGGCGGAGAGGGCACTTGACGGCCGTCGCTTCCGGCGTCTACGTTCAGCGTCACAATATCGAACGGTATGTCGAATATTCGAATCACGCAAACAATCCGAGGGAATGGCGATGGGCAGCACTGCTGAGCTCAGCTTCGACGATCTGACCGCGCCGCAACTGACCGACGTCCAAAGGCAGATACTCGAGTACACCGAAAGCCGGCACGTCGACCTTGGCATCGAACAGATGATCAACGAGGCCAGTACCGAAGCGCGAGCCGACGACTTCGCAGCCGACGACGGATTTTCGGACCGGGTCACCGCCTACGTTGGCGCGATCGAAGACGACGACGGCCTGACCCAACTGATCCGCGGAACGCTGCGCCAACGCATCGTGCGGCTGCTGCGCAACCGGCTGTCGCTGACCGACCTGCTCAAGCGCTTCCCAGAAATCGAGTCGATTCCGATCGAGAAGCCGTTCATCGTGGTCGGGATGCCCCGCTCGGGAACGACGCATCTGGTCAACCTGCTGGCCGCCGACCCTCGACGCCGCGCGCTACCGTACTGGGAAAGCCAAGAGCCGCTGCCGATCCCGGGCCAGGGCCCCGATGTTCACGGCGTCGATCCGCGCTACACCCGCGCGAAGGACGAACACGACGCAATGATGGTCAGCGCTCCGGCCACCGCCGCCATGCACGACCGCTTTCCCGAGGCGATCGAAGAGGAAGTCGAGATTCTCGACCTGGACTTCGCCGGGTATGTCCTGGAATGGCACGCCCGCGTCCCCGGCTGGCGTGATTATTACCTCGAACTCGACCAAACGCGGCACTACGCGTACATGAAGAAGGTGCTGCAGGCGTTGACGTTCCTGCGGGGCCCCCGCACCTGGGTGCTCAAATCACCGCAGCACTGCGAACAACTCGGCCCGCTGATGTCGACGTTCCCTGACGCCACCGTGGCCTTCACACACCGCGATCCGGTCGCGGTGATCCAGTCCGCGATCACGATGATGGCGTACTCCGACCGGCTGCGCCGCCGCAGCATCGAACCGCAGTGGCTGCTGGACTACTGGGCCGACCGGGTCGAGCAACTGCTGCGCGGCTGTGTGCGGGATCGGGCGCTGGTCCCCGCGGAACGCAGTGTCGACATCAGCTTTCACCACCTCAACGGCCACGAGTTCGATCTGCTCGACGACCTCTACGCGCGCGCCGGCGTCGAGCTGACATCCAAGGTCCGCAGGGCGTTCCAGGCCTATCTGGACAGCAACCCGCGCGGTAAGCACGGGTCGGTCCGATACGAATTGCAAAGGCACTTCGGGGTGTCCCCCGACGAACTACGCTCGCAATTCGCCTTCTACTTCGAACGATTCGATGTGCGACCGGAAGGACAGTAGGTGAGCGACGAACCGATCTACCGGAGCCGTCCCGGCGCTGACGCACTCGCCCCGGCGGCGGCCGAACACGCCGAGGAGGTCGCTCCCGGCATCTGGTGCTCCCCCGGACTGTCGAACACGTACCTGCTGACTACGACCGACGGCCGCGTCGTCATCAACACCGGCATGGGATTCGAAAGCCAGGTCCACCGCGCGAATTTCGACGCGGTCGATAGCTCGCCCATCCGCTACATCATCGTCACCCAGGGCCACTACGACCACGTCGGCGGCCTCGACACGATGCGCGATCCGCAGACTCAGGTGGTGGCGCAGGCCAACTGGCGTCACTGGCGTGACGACAACGAGCGCCTGCTGTCGTACCGCGCCAACAACAGCGCGTTCGCATTCTCCGACAAGCTCGCCAACGGCATCGCTGCGATCCAGCAGCGGTTCGGCAAGCGGCTGCCCACCCAGTCCGCACACTCCGCCGACATCGACCTCGACGACTCGCTGACGTTGACCGTCGGCGGGCGCACCATCGAACTCTTGGCAACGCCGGGCGGCGAGACCACCGATTCGATGGTCGTCTGGCTTCCCGAACAGCGGGTATGCCTGTGCGGCAACACCTTCGGACCGGTCTTCGGCCACATCCCGAACTTCGTCACGATGCGTGGCGACCGCTACCGTGACCCACTGACTACCATCGCCTCGATCGAGCGGGTCCGCGAGCTTCGGCCGGAGGTCCTGATCACCGGACACTTCGACCCGATCAGCGGCGCCGACCGCATCCACGCCGAACTCACCCGCCTGCGCGACGCGATCGCCTACCTGCATGACCGGACCGTGGACGGCATGAACGCGGGCACGGACGTGCACACCCTGATGCGGGAGATCACACTGCCCGCCGAACTCGAGGTCGGCCAGGGCTACGGCAAGGTGTCGTGGGACGTACGGGCGATCTGGGAGAACTACTCCGGGTGGTTCCATCACCGCTCGACCACAGAGCTTTACGAAATCGGCCCCGACGAACTCAACGCCGACCTTGTCGACCTCGCCGGCGCCGAGCGCGTCGTCGCGCGGGCCGAAGAGCGGCTGGCGGCAGGTGATCCGGTGCATGCGATCCATCTCGCCGAGGCCGTCACCCGTACCGAGCCGACCCATACGGGCGCCCGCGCCGTCCTCAAGACCGCCCATCAGGAGCTACTCGCCGCCAGCACCAACTTCTGGGAATCCGCCTGGCTCACCAAGAAGATCGGAGAGTACTCATGACCGCGTGCGCCACCTTCGACTTCACCGGAACCAACGCGCTGATCACCGGTGGCACGAGCGGGATCGGCCACGCGACAGCGATGCTGTTCCGCGACGCAGGCGCCACAGTGACCGTCACCGGCACCAGAACAGGTCCCGGCGACTACGACACGGACCTCAGCGGGATGACCTACCGGCAGCTCATCCTCACCGATACGGATTCGATTGACGAGTTGGTTTCGGCCACAAGCACACTCGATGTGCTCGTCAACAATGCCGGCGCCAACTTCCCGGGCGGACTGAACGAGGCCGAACCCGACGGCTTCGACGCGTCCGTGGCGCTGAACCTTACCGCGCCCTACCGCTTGACCGTCGGGCTGCGCAAGGCCCTGGCCGCATCGGGCGGTGCCAGCGTCGTGTTCCTGTCGTCGTTGTCGGCGCTGCGGGCGGTGACCATGGTGCCCGGATACGGTGCCGCCAAGGCCGGCATCGCGAGCCTCACGCACAACCTCGCAGTGAAATGGGCGCCGCGCGGCATCCGGGTCAACGCGGTCGTGCCCGGTGTGATCGACACCCCGATGACCGAACTCGCCCAGGCGGTGCCCGAGATCATCGACGCGGAGCTCGCCCGAATCCCGCTGGGCCGCTTGGGCACACCCGCCGAGATCGCCGCGACCATAGCCTTTCTGTGCACGGAGCAGAGTTCCTATACCAGTGGGGCGCTGTTCGTCGTCGACGGCGCGTCCACCAGCCAGTGAACGAGGAGCAGCGATGACGCACCCGCTCCGGCCCGAGAACTTCTACCACACCGGCGTCGTGGTGCCGGACTTGTCAGCGGCCGCCGAAAGGCTCACGGCGGCAGCCGGATACACCTGGACCACACCCATCAAGGGCCCGGTGACCATCCGCACGGTCTCAGGGACGCAAACCGTCGAGATGCAGTTCGTGTATTCGCTGCAGGCACCACACCTCGAACTCATCGAAGCGGTTCCGGGCACCCCGTGGACCACCGCAAAGGACAACGCCGTCCACCACCTCGGCTACTTCACCGATGACTTCGGCGCGACAGTCGACGCGCTGCAGGAGCTCGGATACGCGCTGGAGATGTGCCACACGACCGATGGTGAGGCACCGTCGGTATTTGCGTATTTCCGGTCCCCCGAGGATGTCCGGATCGAGATCGTCGACCGTACGGTGTTCGGTGACCTCGACGCGTTTCTGAAGGCATTTCAATGACAATGGCGATCTTGCGATTCAATTTCGCCGCGCCACAAGATGATCCGGCCGCGCGGCGCGACCGTATACAGGCCGCGATGGAACTCAGTTCCTGGTCGGAAACCCGCGGCGTGAGCGCCGTCAGCTTCGACGAACACCATCAGAGCGGGCACGGCTGGAGCTGTAATCCGATCATGACCGCCGCGGTCCTGTTGTCCCGCACCGAACGCGTCATCGCCAGCGTCGACTGCACGCTGGGACCGCTGTGGCATCCGGTGCGGCTCGCCGAGGACATCGCCATGGCCGACACAATCGGTGGCGGACGGTTGATCGTCACGATCGGGATGGGATATCGGCCCGCAGAATACGAGTTGTTCGGGACGCCGTTCGACGAACGCGGCCGCCTGATGGACGAGCTGCTCGACAAGCTGACGGAGCTGTGGTCGTCACCGGACTTCACCCCGGGCCCACTGACGCGGCCCCACCCAATGGTGTTCGTCGGCGGCAGTGTGCGCGCCACCGCGAGACGGGCCGCCAGGCACGGCCTACCGCTCAACCTGCCCAGCCACCTACCCGAGATCGCCAACTACTACCGCGAACTGTGCGCCGAGGCTGGCCAGACCCCGATCGTCGTCATGCAGCCACCCCGCAGTCGCGGAATGGTCTTCCTGCACGAGGACCCCGACCGTGCCTGGGCTGAACTCGGCGAGCACTACCTGTGGGAAGCGCGCGTCTACTCGGGATGGGGCGGCGGCGAGGTGCACTCGTTCATGCACGGCACAGAGAAGATCGAGACTCTCGAGGACGTGAAGGCCGCGGGCCGATATCGCTTCATGTCGCCCGAACAGTTGATCGCCGACGTGAAAGAGAATCCGGACGATCACATCGTGCTGCACCCGCTTGTCGGCGCCATGCCTATCGAGGAGGCGTGGAAGTCAGTCCAACTGCTGACCGACGAGGTGCTGCCCGCCCTGAAAGGGCGTCGATAGGGCGGCAGCGGGCACAATCGCAGTCAGCATGTCCGATATCGAAGAACCGCCGCCCGCATCGCGTCGGCGCCACATCGCGCGCCTGGCCGTCGTCGTGACGTTTCTGCTCGGGCTGTTCTACCTCGTCGCGATCGCCAGGGTGATCGATGTCGAAGCCGTGCGCGACGTCGTCGCCGCGACCGGTCCCGCGGCTCCCCTCGCCTATGTCGTGGTGTCTGCTCTGCTCGGAGCGGTGTTCGTGCCAGGGCCGATACTGGCGGCGGGGAGCGGCGTGCTATTTGGACCCGTACTTGGCCTATTCGTGACGCTGGGCGCGACCGTGGGGACGGCGATCGTCGCGAGTCTCATCGGCCGCCGCGCCGGTCGCACCAGCGCACGCGAACTGCTCGGCGCCGAACGGGCCGATCGGCTGGACAGCCTGATTCAGCGGCGCGGGTTGTGGGCCGTCGTCGGGCAGCGCTTCATCCCGGGCGTCTCGGACGCGCTCGCCTCCTACGCGTTCGGCGCTTTCGGGGTCCCGTTGTGGCAGATGGCTGTTGGCGCTTTCATCGGCTCGGTACCGCGGGCGTTCGTCTACACGGCATTGGGCGCATCGATCGGGGATCTGAACTCACCGTTGGCCTACGTCGCGGTCGCGATCTGGTGCGTCACCGCCGTCGTCGGCGCGTTCGCCACCCACCACGGCTACCGGAAATGGCGCGCCCGCTCTACGTACCGTTGACTGTGACCGTGCTCACACTAGAGTCGGATCCATGGACAGGAACCACTCTGATTCACTCGCCGCAGGCGGCCTCAACTGGGACAGCCTTCCGTTGAAGTTGCTCGCAGGCGGCAATGCCAAATTCTGGAATCCGGCCGATATCGACTTTTCACGCGACAGGGCCGACTGGGAGGCGATGTCGGAACTCGAACGGGACTGGGCCACTCGACTATGTGCCCAGTTCATCGCGGGCGAGGAAGCCGTCACCCAGGACATCCAGCCGTTCATGGCGGCTATGCGGGCCGAAGGCCGCCTCGGCGACGAGATGTATCTGACGCAATTCGCGTTCGAAGAAGCCAAACACACCCAGGTGTTCCGCATGTGGCTCGACGCCGTCGGCATGACGGGCGATCTGCAGCACTATCTGGACGATCTGCCGTCCTATCGTCAGATGTTCTACGAGGAGCTTCCGAAATCGCTCAGTGCGCTGGCGACGGACCCCTCACCGGCCGCTCAAGTTCGGGCCTCGGCGACGTACAACCACATCATCGAGGGGATGATGGCGTTGACGGGATACTATGCGTGGCACCGCATTTGCGTCGACAACAACATTCTTCCCGGAATGCAGGAGCTGATCCGTCGCATCGGGGACGACGAGCGCCGCCATATGGCGTGGGGCACCTTCACGTGCCGGCGACACGTTGCCGCTGACGACGCCAACTGGGTGGTCTTCGAGAACCAGATGTCAGAACTCATACCGTTGGCGCTGCGCAACACCGACGACGCGTTCGCGCTCTATGAGGAGATCCCGTTCAACTTCACCATGGACGAGTTCACGGCGTACGCCACCGACAAGGGGATGCGGCGACTCGGAACCATCAGCAGCGCACGGGGGCGGCCGCTCGCTGAGATCGACGTCGACTACTCGCCGGTGCAGTTGGAGGACACGTTCGCCGACGAGGACAAGAGGGCGTTGGCGGCGTCGGCCTAGGCGGGGGCACCGATCCCCCTGGACTGAAGACGACGTCTCGAGGCGGCCGTGCGGATGGTTTGAGGCCACCAGAACCACCGGCCAAGTAACGCCGCGATGGACGGCGTCATGAACGAGCGCACCACCAGCGTGTCGAAGAGAAGCCCTAGCGCGATGGCGGTACCGGCCTGACCCATGACGATCATCGGACTCACCATGAATGTGGCCATCGTGAAGGCGAACACCAGGCCTGCCGATGTCACCACGGAACCAGTTCCGGCCATCGCACGGATGATGCCGGTTTTCAGCCCGTGATGTAGCTCCTCTTTGAAGCGAGACACCAGCAGAAGGTTGTAGTCCGACCCCACCGCCAGCAGGATGATCACCGAGTACGCCAACACCGACCAGTGCAGATCGATACCGATGATGTGCTGCCAGATCAGCACCGAGAGCCCGAGTGATGCGCCCAGGGAAATGAGCACCGTGCCGACAATCACCGCGGCTGCCACCACACTGCGCGTGATGATCAGCATGATCGCGAAAATCAGTGCCACCGCGGCGATCACGGCGATCAGCAAGTCGTAGGTATTGCCGTCCTTCATATCTTTGTAGGTCGCAGCTGTGCCCGAGAGATAAATGGTCGAACCTTCCAGAGGCGTACCCTTGATGGCCTCTTTGACCGCAGTTCCGATGGGTTCGATGCGCGAAATACCCTCATTGGTCGCCGGATCGCCTTCATGCTCGATGATGAATCGCACCGACTTGCCGTCCGGTGAGATGAAGTTCTCCATGCCACGCTTGAACTCTTCGTTGTCGAAAACTTCCGGCGGTAGGTAGAACGAGTCATCGTTCATCGACTCGTCGAACGCCTCACCCATCGCGCTCGAGTTGTCCTGCATCGCCGCCATCTGATCCTGTATGCCCTTCTGGGAGGCATACATTGTGAGCATCATCGTCCGCATGGTCTTCATCGTCTCGATCATCGGCGGCATCAGCGTGACCATCTGGGGCATCAGCTGATCCAAGCGCTCCATATCCGGTAGCAGCTCCTGGATGTCGTCGGTCATCGTGTTGACACCGTCGATCGTGTCGAAGATCGACCGCAGCGCCCAGCAGATCGGAATGTTGTAGCAGTGCGGTTCCCAGTAGAAGTAATTGCGCACCGGTCGAAAGAAATCGTCGAAATTGGCGATGTTGTCCCGTAATTCGGCGATATCGACGGTCATGTTCTTGATTTTGCCAACCATCGAATGAGTCGTCGCCGCCATCTCCTCGGTTAGCGTCGACATCTTCTCCATCGTCATGATGGTGTTGGCCATCTCGTCGGCTTGGACGAGCATGTCGGCCATCCGATCCTGCTGATACTTCTCATTCATCTGCTGAGTGGTGCCCTGCATGCCGAGCAGAAATGGAATTGACGTGTGCTCGATCGGCTTTCCGGTGGGCCGTGTGATCGCCTGGACCCGAGCGATGCCTGAAACTCGGAAGATGGCTTTGGCGATCTTGTTGATCACCAGGAAATCGGCCGAGTTGCGCAAGTCGTGATCGCTCTCCACCATCAGCAGTTCCGGGTTCATCCGGGCCACGCCGAAATGCTTCTCGGCGGCGGCATAGCCGAGATTGGCCGGAATGTCAGCGGGCAGATAAACGCGGTCGTTGTAGCTCGCCTGGTAACCGGGTAGCGCAAGCAAACCGACCAGAGCAAGAGCAAGCGTCGCGACCAGGACGGGCCCCGGCCATCGCACCACCAGGGTGCCGACCCGACGCCACCCGCGGGATTTGATGTCGCGTTTGGGTTCGAAAAGCCCGAAACGGCTGCCGATCGCGACTACCGCCGGGCCTAGTGTGAGGGCGGCGATGACCGCCACCAGAGTGCCGACCGCGCACGGCACTCCCAAGGTGTTGAAGTACGGCAGCTTGGTAAAGCTCATGCAGAGCATCGCGCCTGCGATTGTCAGTCCGGAACCCAGCACGACATGAGCTGTCCCACTGAACATGGTGTAGTACGCCGATTCGCGGTCCTCCCCTGCTCCCCGGGCTTCCTGGTATCGGCCGATCAGGAAGATCGCATAGTCGGTGGCCGCCGCGATCACCAGCAGGGTCAACAGTTGGACCGCAAACGTCGACAGCCCGATGATCTCGTGATATCCGAGGAAGGCTACGGCGCCGCGGGAGACACCTAGCACGACGAACACCATCAAAATCACCGCGATGACCGTGCGGATCGACCGGTATACCAACAGCAACATGACGATGATCACGAGGAAGGTGATCATCGTGACCATCAAAATGCTGCTGTCGCCGGCGTGCTGCTGGTCGGCCCACAGCGCGGCGCTTCCTGTGACGTACACATTCAGTCCCGGTGGAGCCGGCGTCGAGTTCACGATCTCGCGAACTGCTGCAAGGGACTCGTTCGCCAGGCTCTCGCCTTGATCGCCACGGAGATATATCTGCACGAATGCTGACTTGCCGTCATTACTTTGAGCCCCGGCCGCAGTCAGCGGATCACCCCAGAAATCTTCGACGTGTTCGATATGGGCGTGGTCTGCCTCAACCCTGTCGATCAAAGCGTCGTAATAGCGGTGCGCATCAGCGCCGAGGGGCTGGTCACTCTCCAACACGATCATCGCGCTGCTGTCGGACTCGAACTCCTGGAAGTTCTCGCCGATCTTTTTCATCGAGAGGTAGGACGGCGCACTGGTCGGATTCATCGAAACGGTGTGGTCGGCGCCGACCTTTTCCAACGACGGCAGCAACACATTGGTAGCGACCGTCAACACCAGCCAGCCGAGCACGATTGGAACCGACATCACGCGGATGAAGCGCGCGATCTTCGATCGCGCCATCGACGCTTCACTCACCCGCATCCACCGCTCCTCCGAGACCGGACGAGAATCGCCGTATTGGTAGTGAAATTAGACGTAACTGACGGTTGACTGTCAATTACCTGTGATCCTCGCAGCCAGGAGGTACGGACGTACGTGATCAAGGTCGGCGTTCAGATCCATCCGCAGAACACCACGATGGCCGCGTTACGGGCCGGGTGGCAGGGCGTCGACGACCTCGGCGTCGACAGCCTGTGGACATGGGACCACTTCTTCCCACCGCTGTACGGCGAAGCGGACGAGGCCCATTTCGAGGGTTGGCAGATCCTGTCGGCAATGGCGGTGACCACGTCGGCGGTCTCCCAGCTCGGGATGCTGGTGACGGGCGGGTGCTACCGCAATCCGGACCTGCTCGCCGACATGGCGCGCACGGTGGATCACCTGTCGGGCGGACGTGCCGTGCTCGGCATCGGGTCGGGCTGGATGGACAAGGACGAGATCGAATACGGCTATCCCATCCGCACCCCGGGGCAGCGCCTCGACGCCTTGGCCGAAGCGCTCCCGCGCATTCGCCGTCGCCTCGGCCTGCTGCAGCCCGGTCCGCTCGGACGTCTGCCGATCCTGATCGGCGGCCAAGGCGAACGCAAGACCTTGCGCCTGGTGGCGCAATACGCCGACATGTGGAACGGCTACGGCGACGCCGCGGCGATTCGCGCGAAGAACGCCGTCATCGACCGGTGGTGCGCCGAGATCGGGCGCGATCCCGCGGAGATCGAGCGCACAGTCTGGATCGAGCGGGCGGATCCGGACCTCATCCGCTCCCTGGTCGACGTCGGCGCCGAGCATCTGATCCTCGGCCTACGAGCTCCTTACGATCTGCGCGAGGTGGAACGACTGGTGGCGGCCCGCTAGTCGTTGCGTGGCGTTCGGCCGCGGGCCGGTTCGCTCCGCCGAACCCCGCCAGACCATAGTGGGACGGTGCCAACCTCTGAGCGACAATGTCGCTCAACTACTACCAAGTGGCGAAGATGCGCGACTTTGTCGCTGAGAGCTTGGCAGCGCGACTAACTGGTCTGCGGCGCGAACACCGGCATGTAGACGCTTTCGTCGCCGGCGTCCTGACGTTCGAAACGCACCTCGACGGGCAGGCCAATGCGAACCGATTCCGGTTCGCAGTCAACAATATTGGAGGCGATGCGCAGATCTGCCTGTTCCTCCAGCTCGACGATCGCGATCACGTACGGCACGGGCACGCCCGGGTTGAACGGCTGATAGTTGACCGTATAGGTGAACACCGTGCCACGGCCGGACACCGGGCGATACTCCAGCACGCCGTCGCAGTCCGGGCATTCGGTGGCCAATGGAGTAACCCACACGCCACATTGGCCGCAGAAGGGGATGTTGAGTGCTCCGTCGGCTCCCCCGGTCCAGAACGCCCGGTTGTGGTCGTCGAGCGTGGGCAGCATCCGCGCTGAGGGTGGGGCGTCGTCGGACATAGGAAGCAAAGTACATTCCTATCGGCTGTCATTACAAAAATAGATGGATGGGTGCCGATGAGCTTCTTCGAGAAGGACACGATTGTCAGTGGCCTCGGCATTTCGCGCATCGGTCGCAAGACCGGCATTCCCGGATTGGAACTGACCATGGAGGCGGTCCGGGAAGCGATCGCCGACGCCGGTCTGACACCCGGGGACATCGACGGCATCGCGACCTTCGGCGACACACTGCCTTCTGAAGTTGTTGCAAGCCTTGGCAATCAAGCGGCCGACGTCGGCGTCGGGTTTGGGACGGGCGGGGTGCTGACCCCGTTCATGTCGGCACTGGTCGCCGTGTCGGAGAAACGGGCGCGGCACGTGCTCGTCTATCGGACGGTACAGATGCTCGGGGGTGCGATGACCGGCTCGACGGCTTCGCCACTCCTCGCTCCGCTGGCCGACCCGCCGCTCGAGCCCCGGCTGCCGGGGACGCGCCGGAAGCTCAAACCGTTCGAGGACATCAACGCGCTGCTGGCGGCCCATGCGTACTCGGCGGCGAACTGGGTCGGTATGCACTGCCAGCGCCATATGGAGCTGTACGGAACGACGAAAGAGCAGTTGGGCTGGCTCGCCATCAACAGCAGGCGCAACGCCGGACTCAACCCCCGCGCGGCGTTCCGCGAGCCGATGACCATGGACGACTACTTGACCGCACGCCCGATTTCGACGCCGCTGGGCCTCTTCGACTGCGATGTTCCGATCGACGGGGCCATCGCGCTGATCGTTTCGCACGCAGACTATGCGGCGGACTGCCCGAACCCCGCGGTGAAGGTCGAGGCGGTCGGCGGTGCCTACGGGTCCGATGGGTGGTTCCATCGCGACGACTTCCCGAGGATGGCGTCCAGCGAGGCCGCAACGGAGATGTGGTCGCGCACAGATCTCACACCGGCCGATGTAGATGTGGCCGAAATATACGACGGCTTCACATTTCTCACGTTCGCATGGCTGGAGGCGCTGGGCTTCTGCGGTGACGGCGAAGCCGGACCATTCGTCGAGGGGGCGAAGCGTATCGCGCTCGACGGTGAGCTACCGCTGAACACCTACGGGGGGCAACTGTCCGCCGGGCGCATGCACGGCTACTGGCTCTTACACGAAGCCTGTCTGCAGTTGCGGGGGCAGGCCGGTGATCGCCAGCTTGCGCGACAGCCAGAGGTGGCTGTCGCCGCGGCCGGTGGCGGTCCGATCGCCGGTTGCATGGTGCTGACCCGCTGATCGTCAGCATGTCGGGGATCAGTCGATGATGGTCACGATGCCCGGCGCAGTACAACGCCGATGATGCGCACGTGACTCAAACCACCCATCGCATCGATGAGGTTGCGGGTTCCTTCTTCGCGGATCCTGGCGGGCCAACCCGGCGCGATCGAAGACGTCGCAGACGATCGGCTACCATCGATTGGCCTAGGTTCGCGGGCCATTCTTGGCATACGTTTCTGGGCCATTCAGCAGCACGTTCGAATCATCTGGGTTTATTTAACTGAACTCAGAAATAGATCCGGACACGGCGCGCTTTTACCTGGCAAGAGTGAACGTCAGGAGTCCGATCATGTCCGTATCTGAACCGCAGGTGATTCCGTTCGACGGAGTCCGCCTCCGCTATGCCAGCACCAAGAGATTCGACGCTCTCGTCGACGCCGTCCTCGCCGATGTCGGCCGCGACCCGGTGCCCATCGATGACATCGGCAAGTTGTACGCGACCTGGGAGTCCTATGGACACGAGGTGCAATCCCACGTTGGCCCAAGCGGTTTCATGCTGTTCGGTTCGCTGAACCACGGCGGATGGATCGCCAAGGCCGGCATCCATCGCAAGGTGTTGCGACTGATCATCGGAAACCCGCTGATCGCGATCACCATGCTGCGCCACGATGTGACCGCGGGCCTCTTCGCGCCGGTCGAACTACTACTGACAGAGGAGGACAACGGCACCAGCGCGTTGACCTACGTCGTGCCGTCATCCCTTATGGTCGTCGAACCCGATCCACCACTGCTGTCGGCGGCCCAAGATCTCGATGCCAAACTCGCCGCACTGGTCGCGAAAGTGGCAGCGTCCTAGGCCTTCAGGTCGGAAGTTGCGCGCTGCCGGGCGGCGGCACGAGCGCCCACGTTTCGCACGCCATCGCGAGCATGGCATAGGTGCCGACCACGAAGATGAGCTCCATCGCCTGGTGTATGCCAACGCTGTCGACGAGCCGGCGCCATGTCTCCGGCGCCGCACGCCCTTGGGTCAGCAGTTCGTCGGTGGCCTCGAGCACCAGCCGGTCGACGCCGTCGAATCCGCCGTTACCCGCGGCCAGGCGCGCGATGTCCGCTTCCTGCAGGCCGCCAGCGGTGGCAACCCTGACATGCTCACCCCAGAAGAACACCGACCGCCGCGTGTGCGCCAGGCGAAGGATCGCCAACTCGCGCAGACGCAGCGGGAGCTCGCCGCGTTGCAGCAGAAAGGCGTTGTACGCCAGGAACTCCCGGGTCATCGCGGGATATCGCGCGAGGACCCCGAGGATGTCGAAGTTCATCGGGTCTCGCGGCTCCCCCGAACCCGCCCGCGGCACGTCCTCACCCGGTATGCCGAACAGCGCGCCCACCGCGGCGTATTCGTCGTCGCCCCACTCGTCCTGCGTCAGCGGTGGCAACAAGGTCACGACGGCGCCCCGGTCAGGCCGTGCAGTTCGGCCAACGCGTGGAGCTGCTCGTGGTAGTGCTCGAACGAGTCGTGGACGAAATAGGCGAACACCGTCGTCGTACCGGCCGCAGCCATCTTCTCGAGCGTCTGTCTGGTCGCCTCCGGATTTCCCACCGGATCGAGCGGCTTGTCGGCGGGCAGCACCACCTCGAAGTCGTCGGGTACGTCGCGGGTGCTCAGCCACTCGGCAGCGGTATCGATCGGCACGGCGAACGGGCACCAGCCGTCGGCCAGCGTAAGCGCGCGTCGCAGCGAGCGCTTCGTGCGTCCGCCAACCCAGATCGGCACCTTGGGCTGCAGAGCGCAAGGGTCGACGGTGAGACCACCGAAGGAGTAGAACTCCCCTTCATACGTCGGCTCGTTGGTCGGCAACGCGACCCGCAATGCGCGCAACGCGTCGTCACCACGCTCCCCTCGGCCGTCGAACGGTGCGCCGAGCAGATCGAACTCCTGCTTCAGCGAGCCGACCCCGACACCGAGGATCACCCGCCCGTTGCTGACGTGATCGAGTGTCCCGTAACGCTTTACGATCTCCAGCGGATGGTGATAACCCAGCACCAGAGTCATCGTAGCGAGCCGGATCCGCTCGGTGCGCGCCGCGATGTAGCCAAGGGTGGCCAGCGGATCCCAGTAGCGCGCACCACGCCGGCCCGCCTCGGACGCAGGGATGCCGATGTGCTCGCTGCATGTCAGGAACTGATAGCCCAGGCGATCCGCGGTCTCGGCGATCCGACCGATGTCTTCAATCGTCGCGTCACGTTCCCACGTCAATGCCGCGCCGCCGACGTTGGTGACTACCGGCGTCGCAATTCCGATTTTCACTGCAGCGGCTCTTCACCCGCGAGGATTGTGCGATGCATGAGTCGCCCGCTGTCGACGGGATATTCGAGCACGCGGTGCATCGTGCCGGTGTTGTCCCACATCAAAAGGTCACCGGGCTGCCACTGATGGCGGTAGACGTACTGCGGCTGGGTGGCCCAGTCACGGAGGCGGGCAAGGAGCGCGCGGCTCGCCTCGACCGGCATGCCGACCACGTAATCGGCTGTCGCACCAAGCAGCAGCGACTTGCGACCGGACTGATGCGTCCACACGATGGGACACGCCTTCGTCGGTGACTTCTGCCAGAACGTGATCTCCTCGAAGCTCATTTCGGGCCGGACGTAATACTGCGAGCGTTCGGCGCTGTGCACCACGCGAAGATCCGCGATGAGTTCCTTGTCCGACTCCGGCAGGTCGTCATAGGCCGCGTAGGTATTGCAGAACTCCGTCTCGCCTCCGGTTTCCGACAGCGTGATGGCCCGCAACAGGGTCGCGAGGTTCGGGAAGGGCTGCAATGACCCGTCGAAGTGCCAGAACATCGAGCCCTTCAGGTATTCGGCTCGTTGGTTGACGTTCTTGTCGAGCGAGATCTTGTAGATGCCGCTCTCCCCCTCGTTCGCCGGGATGGCCCCGAGGGTACTGGCGATCGCGACCTGTTGTTCGTCGGTGATGTCGAGTCCGCGGAAGAACACGACACCGCGCTGCTCGAGGATTGCGCGGATGTGCTGCGCCTCGCCACCGCTGAGGAGCGTGTCGAGGTCGGTCCTGATCTCGCTACCGATCCTCGGGGTTAGGTCGACGACATCGAGTTGTGCAGAGGTGAGTCCCATGTGGAATCAGCTCACTCTCGTGAGAATCGTGTTGGCCGAATGCTTTACGCGTGGCTGCTTCCACAGTTCGACCGCCAAAGACACGGTGATCAGCGAGTAGAGCAGATTGCGCAGATTCGCGACATCGTCGGGCAGCGGTTCGGAGTAATCGAACTTGTCGACGTAGGTGACGGCTTCTTCGGCGAACGGGAACACCTGGTCGTAGAACGCCTGGATCTCCTCCATGGAGGAGTTCACCCGCTTCACGTAGCGCTGATGTCCATCCTCGATGGCCCACTCGTCGACCAGGTGCTCGAGTTGGGAGAACTCCGGCGGCAAAATCGGGCTCATCGAGCCGCCGCCTGCTCGCCCGCCGTCACATAGTCACCGACCACCTTGTGCAGATGACGCAACAGGATCTCCTCATCGTTCATCGTGAAGTGCGTCAGCGCACCGCTGTTCAGCATCGCCTGAAGACCCTCGGACGGGCTGGCGTCCTCCAGGATGATGTCGTTGAGAAACGTCATCGTCAGCTCTTGGCCCAACCGCTCACGGTGCGTAGTCGGCGGCTGGTAGTACGCCTCTGTTTCGAAGATGTGCGAATGCGGCCCCGTGGGCCAGTGCGTGTGCACCGTGAAACCCGATGCACCGAAGATCAGCACGAAGTTCGGGAAGAACTGGAAGGAATCGAATCCGTACTTCTCGGCGCGGGTCGGGTTGATACCCGGCGGCATCGACCCTCGATTGGGCTTCTTGTTCCACGGTCCCGCGGCACTGGCCTCCATCACGCATTCGATCGGTTTGGAGTAGGGCGTCTTCTGCGACGGCTCGCCGGCGAAGGAGAACATCCGGTGCGGCCCCTTGATCTGGTATCCCAGCGCATCGGTGAACGGATTCGGTTGGTCGAACGCATCTCTGGCCTCCGCCGTGAGCGCACCGAACGACGAGGCGTGCAGGTAGGGGCCATGGTAGCTCTCCGCGAATCCATCAACGAAAATCTTCCAGTTGCACTGTAATTCGGCCTTGAACTGGTAGACCTGGTGCGGCCCATCGAAGGGATAGCCCTCGAGACCGTGTGCAAGTTCGCCGAGGTACGAGCGCACCGATTCGGTGTTGTCCGGGTTGAGATTGATGAAGATGAACCCCTCCCACACTTCGCACTGGATGGCGGGAACCCGGCAGCTGTCGGCGTCGAAATCGAGCAGCAGATCCTTACGCGTCGTCGAATGCAGCGAGCCGTCCAGCTTGTAGCGCCAGCCGTGGAAGCGGCAGTACAGCAGTGGCGCGCGACCCGAGACCTCCTGGAAAGGATCGTCCTCCCACAGCATCTTGTTGCCGCGGTGCGGGCAGATGTTGTGCATGGCGCGAACGACGCCGTCCTTGCCCCGCACGACGATGACCGAGGTGTTGAGGAACCTCAGCTCGCGGGTGAAGTAGCTGCCCGACTTCGGCACCCGCTCCACCCGGCCGACATAGAGCCACGTCTTCTTGAAGACGTGTTCTCGTTCCTTCTCGTAGAACTCCTCGGAGACGCAGTCTTCGAGTGACACCGGGCCCCGGCCGAGTTCGGGATACGCGTCGGTCCAGTGGCCGCTTTCGGGTTTGGTCACAGGGCTGTTGTGACTCATGAGGCTCCACCTCCTGGCCGAAAACTACAGCTGCGGAAATGGTCAAAACAGATGCAGAAGCGCAACACCCTGTTGCATATTTGGAACAGCTGATGGAACAGAACCTGCCCTTCGACGTCGACGCCCTGCTGGTATTCGGCAAGGTCGTCGAGAGTCGCAGCCTGTCCAAGGCGGCCGCTCTGCTCGGCATGCCCAAATCCACGGTGAGCCGCAAGCTGACCAAGCTCGAGGCCGATCTTGGCATCAAGCTGCTCCGCAAGAACACTCATCAGCTCACCGTCACCGACCTCGGCGAGAAGGTCTACAGCCACGCCGTGAACATTCTCGCCGAGGCCAACGGAGTGCGGGCGCTCGTCGAAGGCAGCCGGGAGGAACCGCAGGGCGAGCTGAGGGTCGCCATTCCGATCTTCCTCGGCATCGACTACGCGTCGCGCGTCGGTGCTGCTTTCCTACAGCGTTATCCCCACTCACGGTTGGACATCCGACTGGTAGACAACCTCGTCGACCCGATTAGAGACGGGTTCGATGTGGTCTTCGGCACCGGGCCGCTCCAGGATTCGACGTTGATCGCGCGGAAGGTGTTCAGTCTCGAGCTCTTCCTCTGTGCCACACCGGACTTCGTGTGCCGGTTGCCTGACCCGATCACCGACCCAGCACAGTTGGATACCCTCCCGTTCATCGATTTCGGCTTCGGCGGTCCTCGCAAGTTCAGCGTGTCGAAGCACAAGCGTCGATACGAGCTGTCACCTCAAATACGGGCGCGAGCCAACAACTTTCAGGTGAGCAAGCAGTACATCCTGCAGGGACTCGGTATCGGTCCGATGCCTACACAGATAATCTGCACGACCGAGCTACGGGAGGGCAGTATCGTGCCCGTTCTCCCGGAGTGGCAGCTCGACGCAATGGACGTGCACATGATCTATCCATTCGAGCTCTCTTTCTCCACACTCATCAGCGCGTTCTATGAGACGGCCTGCGAGATCATCGTCGAAAACTCGGCACGAACCTAAGGAAGTGAATGTTCAAGCAAGTGTGCTTCTTTCGCAAGCGTCCGGATATGACGATGGACGAGTTCATCGACTACTACGAAAATCAGCACTCCCGGCTGTCGGCCCGGATGGGACGATCGCCGTCGATCCCCAATGCCGTGCGCTATGTGCGGCGCTACCTGAGCCCGGAAATGAATCCGGTCACGGGCGAGGTGATCGATCCGGGCTACCACTGCATCATGGAAATCTGGTGGAACAGCCGCGAGGACTTCGAGAACTCACAGCGGATCATCGCCGACCCTGAACGCTTGCCGGACATCATGGCTGATGAGGCAAAACTCTTTGCCACCCACAGCAACCCGATGTGCTCGGTGGCGGAGTACGACTCCCCGATGGGTCCAGAGGGTCAGCTGCCGCGCGTCGAGTTGGTCTACGAGGACTGAAGGTCGGATTCCTCGAACACGTCGATTGACGCGACAGGCTTCATCATGACCACCGGAATGTGCCGCGTCGTCGCCCTCTGGTAGTTCAGATACGGCGGATACACGCGCGACATGAAGTCCCAGATCCGGTGTCGCTCTTCACCTTCTGGCTCACGCCACGACGCCCGGAACGCCTGGGTCGCGATCTGCACGTCGACCTCGTCACCGGCGCGCAGATTGTGATACCAGTCCGGGTTCTTGTCGGCACCGCCCTTGGACGCGACGATGACCACCTCGCCTGCGATGTCGCCGTAGATCAACGGGACGATCTGCGTCTTACCCGACTTGCGACCCTTGATCCTGATGAGGCAGTGGGTCGTGAACGCATGGCCACCGACCTCGGTGATATCCATGATGTGGCCCTGCGCGCCGCCGGAACGTAGGTACATGTCGCGGTGGCTGGCCATCCAGTCGCGGCGGTCCTGCCGAATAGCCGCTGCGGACTCGTTGCTCATTGCGCTTCTTCCTCCTGCCTGGTCTCGACATACATACCATGGCGACCATGGCCGATCTGTTGAATGGCATCCCACGGGTCGATGCGACTGCCAAGACGCCCCTCATGCTGCGGATCATCGCCCGCGTCCTGTCCACAGAACTGGGATCCGTCGTCCATCGCCATGTCATGGCTCCCCTTGACGGGCCGCTGGGCCGACTGACCCGCGGCCGCGTGCACTTCGGGAAGGGCACGATCCCCCTCGTCGTGTTGCGCTCGACCGGAGCCAAGTCCGGCATCCCGCGCGATGTGCCGCTGGGGTATTTCACCGACGGAGACGACGTCATCCTGATCGCCTCGAACTACGGCCAGGCCCATCATCCGAGCTGGTATTACAATCTGCTGAAAAACCCTCAGTGCCAGCTGTTTCCGGACGGGCGCACCGACGGCGGGGGTCACTTCGTGGCCCGCCGCACCGAGGGTGCGGACCACGACCGGCTGTTCGCCCTCGCGAAAGGCTACGCGTCGAACTTCGCGTCGTATGAGGTGAAAACCGACGGCGTCCGCGCCATCAACGTGTTTCGCCTGTCGCCCGCGTAGCGGGGTTTAGTCAGCGCGGCGCGCGGAGAATCTCTGCGGCATGCAGCAGACCAACGATCCGCCCTCGACGCCGAAGGACGCCACCAAAGCGACCGACGAGCAACGAGACATCCAGGAGAAGCTGGACCACCAGGACGACGACCCTGAGGCCCCCGGCGGGCATCAGACCAAGGACCAGGTCGCCGACGAGACTTAACCCAGATCACCTGCCGTGGGTGGCGAAGAATTGTCCACTGGCGAACGATGCGTCCAACCAGGTGTGACCGCCACCGTCGATCTGGACGAACGCGACCTCGGTGCCGTCGGCGCAGCCGGCGGAGGTGAACCGATGCACCGAGGGTGCCGGCGAATCCTCGCTGGGTGCGCCCGGGCACCCATCCAGCTCACGCCACCGCTGCGCCATGGCCGGTGCGGAAACGATGTCGCTCGCCCCGCCCCGGCCCACCATCGGGCCGCCATTGAATGGCACGACGTTGTCGGCCGTCCCGTGAATGCTCAGCACGGAGACGGGTTGTGATGGGCTGCATGGGAACGCCGAGCCGAGGGTCCCCGCGACGGGCGCGACCGCGGAAAAGACGTCTGCGCGGGAACATGCCAGCCGATTGGCCATGAACGCGCCGGCCGACATTCCTGTGGCGAACACGTGGCCCGGGTCGATGCCGAAGTCCTGCGTGAGCCGGTTGGCGAGCGCGACGAGGAAGCCCACGTCGTCGACGCCCTGACGATCAGGAACCGAGGCACCCCGCCCATCGGCCCAGCTGAGGTCGATGCCGTCGGGGTAGACCACCACGAATCCGTGCTGATCGGCGACGGCGTTGTAGTTCGTCATGGCCAATTGAGCGCCGCCGGTCATCCCGGCACCGTGCAAATTGATGACCAGGCCGGTCGGTTGCTCCAGCCCTGGCGGAACGTGAACAAGGTAGTTGCGCTGGAGCCCGCCGAAGTTCAAGCCGTCGGGAAAGTCCCCACCCGGAACCGCCGAGGCGTGCGAACCACTGAACGAGAGAAGACCCAGAATGACAGCGGCCACCAGTGCCGGCGTGCGCCCAATCAACCGCAATTCATCTCCCCCTGTCGCGACATGACACCCGACCGTACGGACCGCCATCGTGACTGCGCAACCAACTGAGAGGCGCGTGACGGTGAAGTTCCCTGCTAGCAGGCGCAGCGAACGCGATCAACCCGCGACGAAAAGCTCGAGCTGAATGTTGTCGGGGTCGCGAAACACGACGGTCGCGAAGGGGAAGGGCAGGTCCCCGCCCCTGATGCCGGAGTGTTCGATCCCGAGTTCGTCGAGGCGAGCCGTCCACGCCTCGAGATCGCTGCGTGAGGCGACGTTCAGCGCCACGTGGTCCAGCCCCGTACGGGCCTCGTTGAAGGCCTGCCCGTCGTTGCCGGTGTTGGTGTGCAGGCCGATCACGACGCCCGACCGCGGTTCGACGAGCAACTCGCCGTAGCCGGTGTCCTCACACCCGTAATGCGGGAATTTCATGGGCACCCGGTCAGCGCCGAGCAGTCGCTGATACCAGGCCAGACTGGCCTCGAGGTCAGTCACGGTGATGGAGATGTGATGGATCCCGGAGATACCGGGAACTGCAGTTTCGCGCACGTCAGGCTCCATGCCGAAGGTTTACCAGGTCGACGGTGAGTTTGTTTCGTCATGAAGGCATTTGGGTACAGTCCCTAACACGCAGAGGTTCAGATCCGAGCCGCGTCATTCAAACGCAACCGGATAGGGGCAAACTCTCGTGTCCGAACATTCTTCTGAGTATGCCGATCTCACCGATATGTTTCGCCGTCTGGCGACGCTCGATGAGGGCTCGGCCGCATACCGTCGCCAACGCGACGAGATCATCGAGCGCGGACTGCCGCTCGCGAACCACATCGCACGTCGCTTCCGCAATCGGGGCGAGCCGGTCGACGATCTCGTGCAGGCCGCCCGGGTGGGTTTGGTCAACGCCGTCAACCGATTCGACCCCGAAAACGGCGCGGACTTCCTTGCCTTCGCCGTGCCGACGATGATGGGCGAAGTGCGCCGTCACTTTCGTGATTACGGATGGGCGGTCAAGGTACCCCGCCGCCTGAAAGACCTTCAGGGCCAGATTGTCAAGGCTCGCGCCGCGTTGTCCCAGGACCTCAATCGGGCGCCGACCGCCTCGGAGATCGCCAACTACCTCGGCATCGACCGTGAGTCGGTGGTCGAAGCGACGATCGCCAGCAGCAACTACTCCACGTTGTCGACCGATGTGCAAGCCGGCCCGGACTCCGAGTTCCGGCCAATCGGTGACACGCTCGGCGATGTCGATCCCAACATCGAGAAGGTGCTGGCGCTCCAGACGGTACGTCCCCTGATCGCCGCATTGCCCGACCGCGAACAGACGGTGCTTAGCCTGCGGTTCTTCGACAACTTGACCCAGACGCAGATCGCCGAACGCATGGGCTACTCGCAGATGCATGTATCCCGGCTCATCGCGAAGGCCCTCAACACGCTGCGCGACCAGGTTCGCGAGCCCGAAGCGTCGAACGCGCACAAGACCCCGGTACCCGCCTGACCAGCCCGGATCCTCGAGCGCAGTCAGCCCTTTAGAAAGTGCCAAGGGCGCCGCCGGACCCTGTCGTCATGAAACAGGTCGGGATTGTTCCGCTGGTCGGCAAGGTGATGCGGAGCGGTTCGGCGAACGGCGGCGCGTTGACACGGGTCGCCGACTTCACTGTGCGCTCCCCCAAAGTGGTGCTGGCCGTCCTCGCGCTCCTGCTCGGTGTCAGCATCGTGATCGGCGGCGGCGTGTCCGACAAGCTCGCTGTCGGCGGCTACAACGCCCCGTCATCCGAGTCGACCCACGCCGCCGAGCTCATGGACCAGAACTTCGGCACCACCGCGAACCTGGTGATTCAACTGCTGCCGAAGGAAGGCACCATCGACGGTCCGGAGTCGGCCGACGTGGCCGACCAAATATCGGAACTCATCAAAGCTGAGCCCGAGGCGAAGGTCCTGCGATCGTTCACCGATCCCGCAGCCACCGATCTGCGCAGCCGCGACAGCCGCTCGGGTCTGATTCTTGTGCATGTCAGCGGCACTGCGGATGAGGCGGCCGACATCGCCAAGCAGCTCATCGCCAGCCTGCCGGTCAACCCGGACGTTGCGGTGCGCGCCGGTGGCACTCTCGGTGTCCAGCAAGAGATTCGGGCCAAAGTGAAGAAGGACCTGCTGGTCAGCGAAAGCATTGCGCTACCGGTGTCGATGGCCGTGCTCGTCATCGTGTTCGGCGGGCTCATCGCTGCGTTCCTACCCATCGTTGTCGGCATTACGTCGATCGTCACGACGCTGCTGGTGCTCGTGCTCATGACGAGGGTCACCGAGGTCTCGACCCATGCGCTCACCGTCGCAACGGCATTTGGTCTCGGGCTCTCCATCGACTTCGGGCTGCTGATGGTGTCGCGATTCCGCGAAGAACGCGACAGCGGTAAGGAACACGAAGAAGCAATAGTTGCGACGGTGGCTACCGCGGGCCGCACGATCATCTTCAGCGCGGCGACGGTCACCCTGGCGATGATGTCGCTGCTGGTATTCCCGACATCCTTCCTGCGCTCTGTCGGTATCGCCGCGAGTGCGACGGTCACGCTGTCGGCGTTGAGCGCGATCATCGTGCTGCCCGCGATGCTGTCGCTGCTGGGAAAGCGCATCGACTCGCTGGCCATCATCCGGCGCAAGACCCCGCCATCCGCGGACTCCGCGTTCTGGCGGCGGTTCGCAGCGGCGGTCATCCGCCGCCCACTCCTCTACGCCTTGCCCGTCGTCGTAGTGCTGATCGGACTCGGTGTCCCTTTCCTGAAGGTGCAGTTCACCAATCCCGACGAGCGCGCGCTGCCCACCGACTCGAACGCACGCCTGGTCGCCGAGTCGTTGCAGCGGGACTATCCGCTCGACCCGTCGCAGGCGATCACCCTGGTGACGCAGAACGACGCCGGTGTCCTTGAGACGCTGGCCGCCGAGGTCTCCCAGATGCCTGACGTGGTTCTTGTCAACGGTTCCGTCGGCAAGTTCGAGGGCGGCACGCGGGTCGACGACACCCCGCCGAGCGAGCGCGAAGGCGCTGCCTATGTGTTGGCATACCTTGCGGTGGACGCGGATTCGCAAGCTGCAGAGCAACTCGTGCACGACATCCGCGCGAAGATCACCGACAAGCAGGTCGAGGTCGGTGGACCATCGGCCACGCTCATCGACAGCCGCGCAGCGATCGCTCAGCGACTGCCGTGGGCGATCGGATTGATCGCGGTGTTCACCTTCATCCTGCTGTTCCTGTTCACCGGCAGCGTTGTCGTACCGGTTAAGGCGCTGCTGCTGAACCTCCTGGTGTTGTCCGGGGTCCTCGGCGTGATGACATGGATCTTCCAGGACGGACATCTGTCGTCGCTACTCGGATTCACGCCTGCACCTTTGAATTTATCGATGGTTGTCCTGCTCTGCGCCATTGCGTTCAGCCTGTCCGTCGACTACGAGATCTTCCTGCTGAGCCGCATCAAGGAAGCCCGGGACTCCGGCATGTCGAACGACGAGGCCATCGTCATCGGTCTGGGCCGGGTTGGCCGGATCGTCACCAGCGCAGCACTTCTGCTGACCATCACGCTGGTCTCCTTCGCAAACGGGATGTCGTTCATGAAGATGTTCGGTCTCGGCACCGCGCTGGCTGTCGTGATCGACGCGACGATCATTCGCGGCGTCGTCGTACCGGCGTTTCTTCGTCTCGCAGGCGAACTCAACTGGTGGGCGCCGAAACCGTTGCGGTGGTTACACTCTCGCATCGGCATCAGTGAGGCGCTGTCCTTCGCCGTGGACGAGGCGACCGTGGTGGTGCCGCGGCCCGCCGTACTCTCACTGAACTCCAACCATGTACCGCCTCCGGTCTCAACGCCGGCCGAGCGTGGCCACCGGGTCGAGGTCGTCTCCGGTCAGCACCTCGTCGCGAACGTGAACGGCACCGTCATCGTGGTCGCCAACCGCAAGTCGCTGGCACAACAGACCATGGCAGCCCGCCAGATGCAACATCTCGTCGAGATCGTCCGCAAGAGCGAGCCGGCGAGTTTGTCGTATGCGTTCTCGCAGCTCGCCAAGAGCGGCACGTGGAGTCGTGATCACGCCGAGGTCGGCATTGTCATGCCCACCGATTCGGGGTTGGAGATCTTCCTGTGCGGCGGTGTCACGGTGGCGCTCGACGACGGTGCGGGGGTGACCCTGATCGAGGGTCGCAATCGCTGCCTGCACCAGTCTGTGCGCACGCCTGACGTCGCCGCGGTCGTGACCGTCGACGAACTCGGTAAGCGACCGGCCGTTCCCCCGACGGCGAGAAACGGCGTCTTCTCAATGCCCGACGGCGTTGTTCCTGGGCGCGGCGCTGTGGTGTGGACGACGGATGTCCCCGCGGCACGTCCCGCGCGGTGGGTGGTCCTCGATGACGATTCGCGGCTTCAGATCGACCGCGACTGCGTCATTGGTCGCGATCCCTCAGATTCACCCGCCGCACGGCAGGGCCTTCGCCCGGTGTCCATCTACGACCGCACGGGCCTGATGTCACGCGCGCACCTGGAGATTCGGATCGTCGACGGCGAGCTCGTCGTCGTCGACCGGGAATCGACCAACGGCGTACTGATTCGCGAGCCCGGAAAGCAGGTCTGGAAGCGGCTCACCCCGTGGAGGCCCGCGAACTTCCGCGCCGGCGCCTCGATTCAGGTCGGCGGACGGACGCTTCGTCTTGAGCCGCAAGCTGCGCCTCAGCCGCGGCAGCACGAGCGCGCTCGTGTACACGCCGTGTCGGTCTAGAGCATCGCGCGTCGTAGCGACCCCACACTCGGCCCGTCGAGTGTGGGGTTAACGCACGCAATCACCGGCCGAGGCGTGACACAACCCCACACTCGACGCGTCGAACTCCGGACGGCGAGATTGCACCGACGTGTGCGGCGCCGGACTGCTCAGCGGCCCTCGAGTGTGGGGTTAACGCACGCAATCACCGGCCGAGGCGTGACACAACCCCACACTCGACGCGGCAACGGTCGCCGCACGCACACAAAAAGCGCACAGCGGCCGAGGGCTAAGCCGCCCGGCCGCTATGCAGAGTGAAGTGTGTGGGGAACCGTCAGTAGTCGGCTGCCGCCTTCTGGACGACAGTGTCGACCTCTTCAGCGAGCAGGAACCGCTCGGCGACAAGCGATTCGGCAGCTGCACGGGCCGCAGCGACGTAGTCCTCGCGGGACGGGTATCGCTCGGTGACCGTCGGCCGACCGGGAGGGAAGGCCAACTTGCTGCCCACCCGCTCATAGAGCACATCAGGCAATTCGTCGATATGCCGGCGGGGATTCCAACCTGTGTACGCGGCCAACGGCGCGGCGACAGCGGGCAACCGGATGCCGGCGACCTCGTTACCGTCCGCGTCGACCGCCGACACCAGGTCGACATACGGCTCCCCAAGCTTCACCGGCCAGCTACCGATACCGCGATCGGCATCCGGGCCGAGGTCGATCAACCGCGCGTGCGGAAGCGCCGACGGGTCCGGGGTGGTGGTGTGGCTGAACGCCGACAGGACCTCCTTGCGCGCGACCGCAGTGCCGTCACTGGTCCGCGGCACCTTGCTGTGCGGAGGTTCCACGCCGTCGCACACCCAGTCCTCCAGGGCGACGAGCAGCGCCCGGTTGACGGGCGCAACATCCAAGCGGTGTACCGGATTCGCGGTCGGCAGCGCCTCCTTGAGCTTGCTGCTGCCGAAATGGTCCGTGCTGGCGAGCAAATACGTGCGGACATCGGGATCCTCGGGCAGATCCGCACCGGTGAGCGGATCGACGTGCACCAGCGCGCCCCCGCTCGTCCAGTACTCGGTCGCGGTGTTGATGAACATGGTCTTCGGTACGCCGCCCAAGTCACGTTGACGCATAAGCAATTCGGTGGCCCCGAACGGTGCCATGTTCCCGAAGCCGTTGACCTGCGCCACGGACGGCTGCGCGTAGCGGTGGTTGAACTCTCCCGTTGCCGCGCTTGCCGACTCGCTGAACACACCGTCGAAGACGGTCATGCCCGTCTCATCGACATTCAGCCCGTCCGCGAGGAATTGACGAAGGAGCCGACCCGCCTGCGAAACGCCGTACGCGAACGCATGCTCGATGCCACCGCCGACGGAGCCGGCAGTGGAGGCACCGCTCCCCCGAAGATGCGACACGAGATCGCGGATCGCCAGCAGGCCGGCGCCGACGACCGGCGTCCGCGACGTCCGGTACACCAACTCGTACCAGTGGAAAGGCTCGAATCCGCCGTCGAGCGTCAGATGCGTCTCATCGGTGAATCGCCAGTTGTCCCTTGAGATGATGGTCGGCTCGGTATCCGGCGAGGTGCGCACGGACAGTACGGCGTCGGGATCGTCGACGTCGACGGTCGGGTAGTCGGTGAACGTGAACAGCGCCTCGGCACCGGCGGGCAGCGCATCGATTTCGGGCACGGTGAAGCTGAGCGGGTGGTCGACACCGGCGCTGTCGGAGCGCCACTCCAGACGCATGAATCCCGGCGGCACATCAGCCTGGGGCGCGGTCATCCCGAGGAGACCGTTCGCTCGCTGGATGTCCCACTGCCAGCCGCACGACGCGATGGTGTAACCACGGTCCAGCAGGAAGCCGCCCTTCAGCCACGGCGCGTAAGTGGGCATGCCCCGGTTGGGCACGACAAACAGAAGCTTGCCGTTTCCGCCTTCGACCGGGCGGAGGAGTTTCAGGTCGGCGTCGAAGCGCACCAGCCCGTCGGCGTCGCGCGGCGCGAGGTCGAGATCGACAATGCGCTCGTTCGCCAACAGCTCGGGGTCGACGGCGAAGTCGACGGTCGCCTCTACCCACTCATAGCGGGTGTCGGAATGGGGGTAAACCGTGTTCACGTGAACTGATTCGACGGTCATTTCCACTCCTCCATTTCGTGTGCCGAAGTCTGCTGATTAGCAATGTGCGGTTTCGGGCTTGGAGAGTTCTTAAAACGCTGGTGTCAGGCCGGTACTGCATGGAGAGCGCGTCGCGCCGCGCGCTCGGGCCGGCCGGCGAAGTCGCCGACGAGTTGTGCCACTAGGTCGGGGCACTGCACCTGGGGTTGATGGCCAACGCCGGGAATGACGTGCAGCTCGCTGCCCGGAATCGCCTCATGCACCGAATGCGCATGCGCGACAGGGATGCAGCGGTCCTCGTCGCCGAAGATGATCAGCGTCGGCAGGTCTGCGCGCAGCCGGTCCAATGCGCAAACCGCTTGGCCGCGGTGGTCAACGACCGAACGCAAGGTCCGCAAAAACGCGGCACGACTGTGCCGGTTCGACAGGGCCGCTTGCCCTTTCAGCGTCTCGCTGTATCTGGTGACATCGCGACCGGAGGCCAGCGCGCGTTTGCGAAGGGCCTTACCGACCTCGACCGCTGGACGCGACGCGAGCACCTGCAACGCGATTTCGGCGCCGGGCAGCGACAGCATGCGCAGCAGTCGGCCCAGATCGGGGCCCAGACCACCGCTGCTGATCAGCACCAGCCGACGGCAGTACTCCTTGTGCTGGTGGGCGAATTGCAGCGCCACGCCGCCACCGAACGAATGGCCGACGACGGTGACCTCGCGGATGTCCAGGGCATCGAGGAAATCACGCAGCCATACCGCGAAGGCGCCCAGCGAGTAGTCACCGCGCGGCTTGTCGGACTGACCGTGGCCGAGGAGGTCGACGGCGATGACGCGATGTCGAGTCGCCAACTTGTGGACCACGTTGCGCCAGCAGTCTGAGCTACCGCCGATGCCGTGGATCAGCAACAGCACGTCTCCGGCGCCTTCGTCCAGGTACGCCACCCGGTTTCCATGCAGGGTCAGCTCGCGAAGGTTCGTCGCGGCCAGTCCCCGAATTGCAGTCATCGTCTTCCTCCTCACTTTGTTGGGAGGACTCTCAGCCCCGCGGCTTGGAGGTTTCTTAACGGGCTCGTCAGACCTTCCCGAACTCCCCCGCCTGCTGATCACAGGTGTGCGACGCTGCGACGATGACGGGATCTCGGTGGTCTCAGTGCAGGGTTGTTGCCGCCCTCATCGCCGCCACCACCGTGCTCTCTCTTTGGTCTGCCTCCCCCGCCGCCGGCCAGAACTGCGGCGAACGGACCGCGGCGTTCTCCGCGGCGTTCGACAGCCTGCCGAACGACTTGAGCGTCGTACCCATCTGCCCGGCCGACATCGGACTCGGCTTTGCCGACCCGAAGCCCACCGCCCAGTTCTCCACGCTCGCCGCCGGCGAGGTCACCGACACGAGCATTGCGCCGGACCTGGTAGCGCTCGATGCCCTCGTCGGCACCCTCGATAAGGGTGGCGGCGAAGCCTACGTCGACGGGTTGTTCGCACGGCTGGGACCCGAGGCTGACGGCGGAACCGTCATCCTCGACGGAAAGGTGGTGCGATACATCAACGTGCCCGGCGGTCCTGCCGGCTACGCCTACGGCGCGGGCCCGACCGTCGTCATCGGTTACGTCAAGGCGCCCCCCGGCCCGCCGTCAAGTAATTACGGCGCGCTGGCTGCGCGGCAGGCCTACACCCACATTCTCGGCATTGCCACCGGCGCACCCCTACCCGATATCCCACCGCCGGCCAACAACCTCGACCAGTGGCCGCTGGCGCGGGGCAACTTCACGACGCCGACCGACCCGGGCTGGATCTACTTCCGAACGCCGCTCGAAAAGGAAGGCGTCTACTCGTACTCCTGCGGAATCGCCCCGGGCGGCACCCTGGCCGGTTGCGATTTCGTTCCCGATTCGGCACCCGAAGGCACAAATCAGACGATCGTGGACTCAGCAGGCGCCCGGTACATCCACTCTGAGACTCCGACCTTCACCCGGCAGGTCGACGCGCTGCCCGCCGGCGAACGGCTCGAGACCGGTCCCGCCGCGTGCGGTTCGACGTATCAGGGTGCCGTCACCTGCCGGATCGGTGATCACAAGTTCGGCACCAACGGCTACCTCGAGTGATTCGCGTCGCAGAGTCGCACGGGTTTTCCCGATGTCAATCCGGATCGGACCGATCCGCGTTATGAAAACTAGGTGACCACTGCACCTGAGGCATTCACGACGGCCGGCGACGGCGGCGTCCGCATCGTCGGCGACCGCATCGGCGACCCTCTGGCACCGGCGGTGGTGTTCCTGCATGGTGGCGGTCAGACGCGCAGGTCCTGGGGCCGGGCCGCGGCCGCCGTCGCCGAGCGCGGATGGCAGGCGATCACACTCGACTTCCGCGGCCATGGCGAGTCCGACTGGTCCACTGACGGCGACTATCGCGTCACCTCGTTCGCCCGCGATGTGCTCGAGGTGCTGCGTGATCTTCCGTCGAAGCCGGTGCTGGTCGGCGCCTCGCTCGGGGGCTTCACCTCGATGCTCCTCGAGGGCGAGCTCGCGCCCGGGACGGCACGCGCCGTCGTGCTCGTCGACATCGTGCCGGACATGGACCAGTCGGGGGCATCGCGGATCCACAACTTCATGTACGACCGCATGCAGTCCGGGTTCGATTCACTGGACGAAGTCGCCGACATGATCCAGGAGTACAACCCGCACCGTCCGCGACCCACCGACCTGGACGGTCTGCGAGCGAACCTGCGCCACCGTGACGGTCGGTGGTACTGGCACTGGGACCCGAAGTTCATCGACGGCACCTCGGCGCTGCCTCCGATCGAGGTCACCGAGGTCGATCGCATGCACGCGGCCGTTCAATCGATCGTCGACGCCGGTGTGCCCATGCTGCTGGTGCGAGGCCAGGTGAGCGATCTCGTGACCCAAGAGCGTGCCGACGCGTTCCTAGCCCGGTTTCCCGCGGTCGACTTCGTCGACGTCGGCGGCGCGGGCCATATGGTGGCCGGAGATCGCAACGACCTCTTCGCGGGTGCCGTCGTGGACTTCCTCAGCCGCCACGCCGACGGTTGACCTCGCCGCCGAAGAGAGGTGGCGACTCTAGGCCGGCGACTTGGCGTCGCGGTCGCCGAAGATCTTTTGCATCCGCCGCCTCGACGCGGGCGTCTGCGGAATTTGAGGCCACCAGAACCAGCGGCCCATCAGCGCGGCGATCGACGGCGTCATGAACGACCGCACGATCAACGTGTCGAACAAGAGCCCCAACGCGATCGTGCTGCCGACCTGCGCGATGGACAGTAGGTCGCCGAATACGAAGGACGCCATGGTCGCAGCGAACACCAGACCGGCCGACGTTACCACCGAACCCGATCCCGCCATGGCCCGGATGATCGCGGTCTTCAACCCGTGGTGCAGTTCCTCCTTGAACCGGGACACCAGCAGCAGGTTGTAATCGGAACCGACTGCCAGCAACAGGATCACCGACATCACCAGAACGATCCAGTGCAATCGGATGCCCAGCAGGTACTGCCAGACGAGCACCGAAAGCCCGAACGACGTACCGAGCGACAGCAGCACCGTTCCCACAATCACCGCCGATGCCACGACACTCCGCGTGATGAGCAACATGATGACGAAAATCAGTGCTGCGGCTGACAATCCGGCGATCAGCAGGTCGTAGTTGGCGCCGTCCCGCATGTCCTTGTACGTCGCCGCGGTGCCGCCGAGGAAGATCGTGGAGCCTGCCAATGGCGTGCCCTTGATGGCTTCCTTGGCCGCCTGCTTGAGCGCGTCGATGCGCGCAATGCCCTCGGGGGTAGCCGGATCGCCGTCATGCTCGATGATGAAGCGCACCGACTTGCCATCGGGTGAGATGAAGTTCTCGATGCCGCGCTTGAAGTCCTCATTCTCGAACACTTCCGGCGGCAGGTAGAACGAGTCGTCGTTCATCGAGTCGTCGAATGCGTCACCCATCGCGGACGAATTCTCTTGCTGCGCCGCCATCTGATCCTGCATGCCCTTCTGGGTGGCATACATCGTCAGCATCATGGACTTCATCGTCTTCATGGTCTGGATCTGCGCGGGCATCAGCGCGACCAGCTGCGGCATCAGCGTGTCGAGATGCTCCAAATCGGGTAGCAGCTGCTGGATGTCGGTGGTCATGATGTCGACGCCGTCGAGGGTGTCGAATATCGACCTGATCGACCAGCAGACCGGGATGTTGTAACAGTGCGGTTCCCAGTAGAGGTAGTTGCGCATGGGACGGAAGAAATCGTCGAAATTGGAGATGCCGTCCCGCAATTCGGCGATATCGACGGTCATGTTCCTGGTCTTGGCAACCATGTCGTGGGTGACGGCGGCCATCTGCTCGGTCAGTTCCGACATCTGCGTGAGCGTGTCGATCGTCGTCTGCATCTCGTCGGCCTGAACCAGCATGTCGGCCATGCGGTCCTGGTTGTACTTCTGGTTCAGCTGGTTCGTCGTGCCCTGCATGCTGAGCAGGAACGGAATGCTCGTGTGCTCGATCGGCTTTCCGTCGGGACGGGTGATCGTCTGCACCCGCGCGATGCCCGAGACACGGAACAGCGCCTTGGCGATCTTGTCGATCACCAGGAAGTCGGCCGAGTTCCGGAGGTCGTGGTCGCTTTCGACCATCATCAACTCGGGGTTCATTCTGGCGCTGTCGAAATGCCGGTCGGCGACGGCGTATCCAATGTTGGCGGGGGTGTCCTCGGGCATGAAATGGCGTCCGTCGTAATCGGTCTTGTAGCCCGGCAGGGCGAGCAGACCGATCAGCGCAAGGGCGCAGGTGGCCACGAGGATCGGGCCCGGCCACCGCACCACGACCACACCGATTCGACGCCAACCACGGGAGCTGATGGCGCGTTTGGGCTCGAAGAGACCGAACCGGCTGCCGATGACGATGACGGCCGGGCCGAGTGTCAGCGCGGCGATGACTGCGACGAGGATGCCCACCGCGCAGGGCACCGCCATGGTCTGGAACCACGGCAGCCGCGTGAATTTGAGGCACAGCATCGCACCGGCGATCGTGAGGCCAGAACCGAGGACGACGTGTGCGGTGCCGTGAAACATGGTGTAGTACGCGGTCTCCCGGTCTTCACCGTCTCCGCGCGCCTCTTGGTATCGGCCGATGAGGAAGATCGCGTAATCGGTACCCGCGGCGATCGCGATCAGCGTCAGCAGGCTCGTCGCGAAGGTCGACAATCCCATGACGCCCGCGTTCCCGAGGAACGCCACGATTCCGCGGGAGGCGCCTAGTTCGATGAACACCATCAGCAGGATCAGGATCGTCGTGGCGAACGAACGGTAGACGACCAGCAGCATGACGAAGATGACCACCAGCGTCACCGACGTCGCCTTGACCGCACCCTTGTCGCCGGCGACCCGCTGGTCGGCGCTCAACGCTGCCCCGCCGGTGACATAGGCCTTGACGCCCGGCGGCGCGGGTGTCTTCTCGATGATCTCGCGAACCGCGGCGATGGACTGGTTGGAGCGCGTCTCGCCCATATTGCCGCGCAGATACAGCTGAACGTAGGCGGACTTGCCGTCGCTGCTCTGCGCTCCCGCCGCGGTCAGCGGATCGCTCCAGAAGTCCGCGACGTGCTCGACGTGCTCGGTGTCGGCCTCAAAGGCCTTGATCAACTCGTCGTAATAGTGATGCGCCTCGTCGCCGAGAGGCCTGTCCCCTTCCAGGATGACCATGGCGTTGCTGTCGGAGTCGAATTCCTGGAAGTTCGCACCGATGCGCTGCATGGCGATGAAGGCCGGCGCGTCGTGTGCGTTCATCGACACGGCCTGGGCTTCGCCCACCTTCTCCAGCGAGGGCACGAAGACGCTCGTGATGACCGTCAGGACCATCCAGCCCAGCACGATGGGCACGGCGAGCACGCGAATGGCGTGTGCGATCTTCGATCGCTCCGTGGATGCAGAACTCACAGAACTCACTGTCGGACTACCGGCCCCTCAAGCCCGGCCTACAAGAAGCCGTGCGCGTTACACGTTCCGTTTCGCTTGGAACATGGCTGCGCATATATGTAGCCAGTCAAAGTGTCGCGTGTCAATTGCTGAGCCGCAGGTCTGACAGGCTTTTCACAGCAACTCCACAGGGCTGCGCGGACCACGGACTCGATTTCTTGGGATCGGTAGCCATCGCGGCTGGATGTACTTGCCGCAGTGACGACGCCACACCGGCGCCGCGTGACCTAAAGGAAACAGCAATGAACCTCGTCCCCACCCGTATCCAGGAGCAGATCAGCCAGGTCGACCGCACGTACAGCCTCATCATCGGGATCAGCACCGGCATCGCCGCGCTGTGGTCCATCTACCGGGTGTTCTGGTTGATCTACACCGCGGCCACGTTCTCCAGCGTTGGCTGGTCCCCCGTCTCGCTGGTCTTCCCGCTGGTGCTGTGGAGCGTGTTCGCAGTCGCCACGGGACTCGCGTCGGCTGCCTTCCTGCTCCGGTACGCCAAGAACCCGGAATAGGTGGCGGGAGGCCAAGAGGGGTCGCAGATATCTGCGGCCCCTCTTTGGCATTTCTTCCGACGCCGAGGGTTACTAGCCAGCTTCCACCGACATCACGTTGGTGAGGCCGCTGATCTTGAGAACAGGCAGGAGTATCGGGTTGACGATCAGCCGGACGCGATCAGCATGGCCGAAAAGAACATCGATGGCAGCGCTGTCCAAGTACTCGACACCGGTGAGGTCGATCGTCAGCACACCGCCATCCTGCGAGGCCGGGGTCATGGCGTCGGCGATCGCCGTGGAAAACACATCGATATTGCTCACGTCGAGTTCGCCGGTCACACTCAGCACCGCCGTGCCGTCGTCACGGGCGCCAGTGCGGACGCTGACTGGAGTGGCCATCACGCGATCCTCGTGTACATCCGAACCGTCGTGCCGGTCTCACCCGGCTCAATGGTCACATCCTGCATCAGAGCGCGCATCAACATGATTCCTCGACCCCGGAAAGCATTGGGATCAGGCTGTATTGGTCGCCACGAGCCGGTATCGACCACCGTCAGGTGCAGGAGGTCCGCCAGAGCGGTCGCGCGCAGCAGCACCGTGCCGTCGAGATGGTCACGGTGGCCATGCTCGATGGAGTTGGCAACCGCCTCCCCCACCGCGATCAGCACATCCAGCGTCTGTTCGGGCTCCAGACCCGCGCGCGTCAGCCAGCCGCGCAACGCAGCTCGGGTGGTTGCAAGCTCGCCCACGTCGGCAGGGATCTCCACTTCGAGTGGTGCGGGTTGCCGATAAAGCAGGAGAGCGACATCGTCCTGATAGCCGCCATTCGGCGCGAGTCGAGACATGATCTCGTCGGCGAGACCCTCGAGCGCGGTGTCACGGTTGTCCTGAACGAGGTCGGTGGCTCGGCGGATCCCTAGGTCCAGCGATTCACGACGACGCTCGATCAACCCGTCGGTGTAGAGCAACAGCGTCGATCGTGCCGGCATGATCGCGCGGGCCTCGGGACGAGACACGTCGTACAGCAACCCGAGCGGAGTGGCCGCCGCACCGTCGAGCAGGTGCGTGGTGCGGTCAGCCGTGACCAGAATCGGCGGCGGATGACCGGCACTGGAATACACGATTTCTCCGGTGTCGGGACTCAGCACCGCGCAGAACGCCGTCGTGCATCGCGCGCCCTCCAGCCGCGCGGCGAACCGATCGAGAGCCGCCAGCGCGGCCGACGGACTCGGATACTCGAGCAACAGTGCGCGACAGGCGCTTCGGAGTTGGCCCATGACAGTCGCGGCCGCGAGCCCGTGACCGACGCAGTCGCCGACGATCAACGCGATACGACCGTCGTCCAGATTCACGACGTCGTACCAGTCCCCGCCGACATGCAGGGGCCGGGTGGCCGGCTGATAGCGCACCGCGAACCCACCCGACACGTGCGGACCGAGGATCGCGTGCTGCAACGCCAATGCGGTTTCACGCTGCTGATCGAGATGATGTGCACGCTGCAGTCCCTGGCCGAGACGCCCGGCCAACACGGTGAGCAGCGTGTGGTCCTCCGAGGTGAACGGACGTCGCTCCTCGAGTTCGACGAACATCACGAGTTCGCCGGCCGGGTGGCGCAGCGCGATAGCCGCCATTCCGGGATCCGTTGCGGCCGAGGAAAGTAAGTCGCCATCACGGTGTGCACGGATCACATCGCGAGCGCGAGATGTCAACTGATCCCACGACGCAGGCTCACCACTACACACGATCTCCGACGGGTCGGCGTCGGCCTCGTCGACTGGGAAGGTCACGGCCAGGACGCGGCGCGCCGACCAGACATTGCGAAACTCCTCCGCGGCCGCGCGCACGGCGTCGGGAAGGGAATCTGATTGTGTCAGTGCCTGATTGAGAGCTGCAAGTGCCGACTCGCGTTGCACGGCGTAATGCTCAGCGGTGACGTCGCGGAACGTGCCGACCATGACGTGACGGCCGGTGTCTGGATCGTCGACGTGATTGAAGGTAGCGGTGACCCACAGCCGGTGTCCGTCCCGATGGGTGGCGGGAACCGTCACCGTGCCATGCAGTTCCTTCAGGAGGGTCTCGAAGGCCTCCGACATCTGCTGATGGGCGTCGGGGTCTGCGTCGATCGACGGCCACCACGGATATGCGGGTTCGTACGGTAGATCCTCCACGCCGTACCCGAGGATGTCGGTGAACGCTGCGTTGATCTCGATCACTGCGCCGTTTTCGTCGCAGACGAAGAACGCTTCCTGCAGCGAATCGACCAGCGCGGTGCGCCATCGCGCGTGATGACTGCGCAGCCGCGCCAGCCCGACGTTGGCACGCACGCGCGCAAGCAGTTCCGCCGCCGCGAACGGTTTGGTGAGGTAGTCGTCGGCACCGGCCTGCAGACCGCCGATCGATGCCTCCTGTCCAGCACGTGCGGACAACAGCAGCACCGGGACCGCCGCCGTCCGCGGATCCGACCGCAGCGCCGCGACCAACCCCAGCCCGTCGAGCCGCGGCATCATCACGTCACTGACCACGATGTCGGGCAGGCTGGTGCGCACGGAGTCCAGCGCCTGTTGGCCGTCGGTGACCGCGTCGACGTCGTAGCCGTCGCTCCGCAGCAGCCGTAGCAGGTAGTCGCGCATATCGGCGTTGTCGTCCGCGATGAGCACGCGTATTGGCGTCCTCGAGTCGGGACCCAACGTGCCCTCACCGTGCTCATCCGACGCTTCCACGGCAGTTGACTCGGCGGGGATCCAGCGCAACGCCTCTTGCACAAAAGGTTGGGCCACAGCGGACGATGTCCGGCCCGCATCGGCGGTGGCGACTCGGGCGGCGGGCAGATTCGCGGCACCGAGGGGCAGACGAATGGTGAAGGTTGTCCCCACACCTTCGGTACTGCTGGCCACGATGCTGCCGTGGTGCAGGTCGACCAACTCCTTGACCAGAGCCAACCCGATGCCGCTGCCCTCGTTGGATCGTGCGCGAACATTTTCGATCCGGTGGAAGCGTTCGAACAACCGGGGTATCTCCGTGGCCGCGACGCCGATCCCCGTGTCCGCCACGGTGACCACCACTTCGTCGTTCTCGAGGTCGTTCTCGCGACGTACGCCGATCGCGATGCTGCCGTCGAAAGTGAACTTCAACGCGTTCGAGAGCAGGTTGAGGACCACCTTCTCCCACATATCACGATCGATGTAGACCACATCGTCGAGCGGCGGGCAGTCAACCACCAAAGTCAGTCCGGCACGTTCGACGGCCGAGCGGAACACGCTCGCGAGCTCGGCGGTGACGGTCGCGATATCGACCGGTACGAATTGCGCCTGGGTGCGGCCAGCCTCGATGCGTGAGAAATCCAGCAGCGAGTTGACGAGCTTGGTTAGGCGTAATCCGTTCCGCCACACGGTATCCAGTTCCTGGCGGGTCGGTTCGTCGAGATCTGTGCGACCGCGCATCTGGTCGACCGGATCGAGAATCAACGTCAAGGGTGTGCGGAACTCGTGGCTGATGTTCGAGAAGAACGTCGTCTTGGCGCGATCCAGTTCGGCCAGCTCTTCCGCCCGGCGCTGCTGGTCCCGGTAGCTTCTGGCACTGGCGATACCAGACGCGATGTGCCCTGCGACGAGCGAAACGAAGCCGCGATTGGCGTCATTCAATGGGCGATAGCGGTTCAGCGCGGCCACCAGGAATCCACTGGGTGTGCCGCCCTGCTGCAGCAACGGAACCACCAGCGCCGCGGTCGGCGGGTCGCGCCAATCCCCCGTCGGCAGGCTTGGCAATCCGGCGAGTTGTACCGACACTGTGTCGCCGTCCGCGGGCTCGTCGACCGGCCATGGCCAAGGGGCGCCCGCGGGTATGAGCGCAGGGGCGGCGGGATGGCCCGCGTCGATACCGCTCGAGCCGGCAAGCCGCGCATCGCCGTTGTCGTCGTACAGGTAGGTCAGGGTGAACGGGAGGTCGCGCAGGTTGTGACCGAGCTGGCGGTCGGCGAAACGAAGTGATTCTTCCTCGGTGCGCGCGACGCTTGGATCGGAGCCGAGTTCACGCAGCGTCGCCATCCGCCGCTCGCCGATCACGCGCTGTGTGTCCTCGCTGACCACACAGAGCATTCCGACGATCTGGTTTTCGTCGTCGCGCAGCGGGCTGTAGGAGAACGTGTGATACGTCTCCTCTGGGTATCCGGAACGTTCCAGGAACAGCAACAGCGCCGAGTCCCACGTCGCCTCTCCACTGGACAGGACGCTGTCGATTCGCGGCCCGATGTCGTCCCAGATCTCCGCCCACACCTCGCGGGCGGGTCGTCCCAGCGCCCACGGGTACTTACGGGCCAGGGTGTCGCGCCGATACGCGCTGTTACAGAAGAAGGTCAGATCCGGTCCCCAGGCCATCCACATCGAGAACCGAGACGACAGCAGGATGCCGACTGCCGTCTGAAGGCTCTGCGGCCATTGATGCGGTGGACCGAGCGGGGTGCCCGCCCAGTCCACCTGGGCGAGGTCGGCGCCGACTTCCCGGTCGGCGCTGAAGACGGCGGCAACGCTGAGGTGGTCACCGTCGGCATCGCTCATCTCAGTTTCCTTCGAGCGCGGCGGGGACGCTCGGATAGAGCAGAAGGACGCGGTCGAGCTTGGTGACTTGGATGGGACGCAGAACTTCGGGGTTGGGAGCCGCAATGCGGACGGTGGCTCCCGCGGACTGTCCGTGTTCGTGACATTCGAGGACGGAGTTGAGTCCTGCGCTGCCGAAATGCGTGACGCCCGACAGGTCGATGACCAGAAGTCGGGCCGGGTGGTCCAGAGCCCTCTTCAGTGCGGTGTCGAGATGGAATTTCAGGCTCGCGACACTCTCGGAATCGACATCACCGACGGCCGACACCACGACCGCGGCATCCCGCACATCCTGAGTCACTTCCAGTAACGCCACGTCTCCGCACCTGTTGCTAGCCGAATATTTGGTTGTTCGATACCCAATTCGGCGTCTGACCACACCATTAGTGATCTACGCCGCGCTCAATGCGCTCATGCGCGGTGAGCAAAAGGTGGTCGAACGACCGTCGCAAGTCGTCGGGATTGAAGTCCACGGTCATGAGTTCGTCGACTATCTGCGTTGCCAGCGCGCGCACTTTGGTGTTGGTGTGCTGCGAACGCCACAGCAAGAGCTCGAACGCCGCATTGGCGTCGATTCGGTAGACCAGCATCAGTGCGCCTTTGGCCTGCTCGATCGCGGCACGCGACTCCAACAGTTCCGGAAGTGAGGCATCGAGAGCCTGGCGGCGAGTCTGATCGAACGTGTCGGTCAAGTCGACGTAATAGCCCTCCGTTCCCACGACCGCGCCGTCCTCGTCGAGCATGCGGTCGGCGAGCACGATGACCGTGTGGACCCGACCGCCGGTGTCGATGAAGCGGTGGCGGCTCGAGAAGGATCCTCGAGAGAGCAGCGCATGATCGAGCGCGTCCTGGACGTGCTGCCGGTCGTCGGGATGCTTGTGGGACAGCAGCAACTCGGTGGTCGGCACGACCTCGCCCGGCTCGTAGCCATGCATTCGGGCGACCTCGTCGGACCATTCCCACGACTGTCCGACGAACCAGAACCGAAAACTGCCGACGTTGAGGTCCGGCGACACCAGCGCCGGCCGCTCTCCGCGGTGCGACACGCCGGGCTGGTGCATCGACCGATCATCGCATTAGTGCGCTCGTCAGCACAGATAATTCACGACGGTGTCAGGCGGGATGAACCTCCTCTACCGGGCCATTTACCCCTAAGCTCGTGGGGTGCGGAATGCATTCCATCAGCAACTCGAGGACCTGACCATCGGGATCGCCGACATGTGCGGCTCGGCAGGACAGGCGATGGAAACCGCGACCCAGGCCCTTCTACAAGCCGATCTGGTGCTCGCCGAACAGGTGATCACCGACCACGAGGTCATCCTGCAACGGGCGCGGAAGACCGAGGAAGAGGCGCTGACCGTCCTCGCGCTGCAGGCCCCAGTCGCCGGAGACCTGCGCGCAGTCGTCAGCGCGTTGAAGAACATCGCCGATGTCGACCGGATGGCGGCACTCGCGCTGCACGTCGCCAAGATCACGCGTAGACGGCATCCGCAAAACGTGCTCCCGGAGGAAGTCAACGGCTACTTCACCGAAATGGGCAGCATCGCGGTCGACATGGGAAGCAACGTCAAGCAGGTCGTGCTGACAATGGACACCCACCGCGCAGAACAGCTTGCGGACGACGACGACGATATGGACAACCTCCACCGCCACCTGTTCTCGGTACTCATGGACAGGGAATGGAAGCACGGCGTCGCCGCCGCGGTCGACATCACGCTGCTCGGCCGCTACTACGAACGATTCGCCGACCATGCGGTGGAGATCGGCCGTCGCGTCATCTTTTCGGCGACCGGGGAATCGGCGGTCTGAACCCGCCTGCGCGCTCAGACGGCGGCCGGACTCTGCTCGGTTCTCCGCCGTGTCCGCTCCCATGGCCAGGTGATGAGCGCCCACACGACGAGCACGATCGCCACCTCGATGAGCAGATACACCGGCCACGGGCCTAGGAAGTCCAATACCGATGCCGTGGGCGGTTTGCCATTGAGGTAGCCGTAGTTGGTTCCGACGATTGCGTTGAAGGTGAACGTAAAAGCTCCCCACACGAGGGTGGCGATGATCGCGAACCGGTAGTCGCGCCAGCTCGGCCGCATCCTCCGGCCCCACGTCAGATAGATGGCCGCCCATACGACGAGCACGTGCAGCGCGAAGAAGGTGATGAAGAGGTGGTGGGGAAAGTCTGGTGACCCTTCTGCTGCCGTGCCGACGTCCGGTGTGATCAACGCCTGCGAGCTGAGTACGAGGCACCAGTAGTACGTAAGCACAAACGCCCAATGTCGTTGTGTCCACAGGGCATAGACCGCAACCAGTTCCGCGACGTCGCACAGCTGCAGCGGTATCGACGTATCGAGGACGGGGCTCATCAGCTTGTACGTCAGCGCCACCAAGAACATCGCGAGGATGACGAGCGCGAAACCGCGGCTGAACAGTCGGGCCTGCGCTTCGCTCTGTTTGCGCCCACCCCAAACGAGCAACGCCGCGCCTATCGCGAACAACGCGAGCACGATGAGGTGCGACGGCCCGTAGGCGGTGAACTCTCGTTGTGTTGCCAATAGCTCCATCAGATCCCCTGTCTTGAAGAACCCTATTGCCTCGGGGCCGCGATGGCGCGACTTGTGGCAGATCGTGTCGCGCAAGCGCGCCGATGGCTTTGCAGCTAGCAGGTACAACCACCCCTGTCAGCCCGGATGACTCAGATGGCGCAATCGGCGAGTTTCATCGGCATGAAACCCGCAACCCCGTGCCGAGCAGTACTGCGCCTCGGCGGGCCGGCAAGTGTCGTTGCCGCGATCGGATCATCACCACGTATTGAAAATACCTGCGGCCTCGAACTTCTGGCGGTTCGCTGCGCCCGGCTACTTCCGCGGCAGACCCATGATCATCTGCGCGATGATGTTGAGCTGGATCTGTCGGGTCCCCCCGCCGATGAGCTCGGCGGGCAGGCGCAGGTACGGAGCGACGACTGCCGGCTCCGACCGTTCAACCAATGCGAGCGGGCCCGCCAACTCGAGGGTGGCTTTGAACGTGCGGCGCAACATGATGCTGGTGGCGACCTTGGCGATACTCGATGCCGGGCCTGCACTTTGTCCGTCGAGCAGCCGGATAGTCTCCCGCACACCGAGCGCCTTGATGGCATTGGTGTACGCGTCCAGTTCGCCGAGTGCGCACACCACGGCGTCTTGATCCGGCCCTGCGTTCGCGGCGAGAGTCCTCAGGGCGCCCGCGCGGTCGATGTGTACGTAGGCGCCGATCGCGACCCGTTCCTGGGCCATCGTCGCGATCGCGAGGCTCCAACCGTCCGTTGGCCCCCCGAGCAGCATCTCGTCGGGAACGAAGACATCAGCGAGGAACACCTCGTTGAAATGCGGTTCCCGATCCGCGGTCTTGATCGGCTGGATCTCCACACCGTCCGCGCGCATATCAATGATGAAATATCCAATGCCCTTGTGCTTCGGTGCGTCCGGGTCGGTCCTGGCCAGCAGGGCGCCGTAGTCGGCGTATTGCGCCGACGAAGTCCAGATCTTGTGACCGTTGATTCGCCAGCCACCGTCGACCTTCACCGCACGTGTGCTCAACGCCGCAAGATCGGATCCGGCACCCGGCTCACTGAACAGCTGACACCAGAGCAACTCGCCGCGTTGGGTCGACGGAATCAGTTGCTGCTGAAGCTGTTCGGAGCCCGAGCTGATGATTGACGGCAGAATCCACTCGGCAATGTTGAGCGAGGGCCGCACCAGGGCAGGGCGTTTGGCGAATTCGTCGTCGATGATCAGCTGCTGCAGCGGCGTCGCATCCACACCCCAGGGCGATGGCCAGTGTGGGGCCATCAGCCCCGCGTCGGCGATGAGCGTGCGTTGTGGCCCGCTGGCCAGATGATCGTAATCCCCGAGTGGGCTCGGTTTGTCGTTACGCAGTTCGAGCGCCCGGTCCAGGAGTTCGGCGATCCCGGTCCTGAAGTCCACTTCGGCCTCGCCGAGCTTCACCGACATGTCACGAACATGAGTCCCACTCAGCTCGCCCAATCGGCGCGACCAACCGGTGATCGGCCCCATCGAGGCGGCCAGGCTGGTTGCGCGCCGCCAGTGCAAGTGCACGTCGTGTTCCCACGTGAACCCGATCGCGCCGAACATCGTCAACGCATCGAGCAATAGTTCGGGCGCAGGCGAAACGGCCATGATGGCGGCCCCGGCGGCCGCAAGTTGCCGCTGCTCGGTCGGTTCGGCGACGGCGCGCACCGCGTCCCACGCTGCCGCAGCGGCCAATTCGCTGTTGACGAGCAGCATCGCCGCTTCATGCTGAAGCGCCTGAAACGTGCCGATGGGCTTGCCGAACTGTTCGCGGGTCCGCAGGTGCTCGGTTACTGCGTCCACCGCCCACTGCAACGCGCCGGCAGAAGCACAGGCGGATAGCGCGACGGCCGTGTCCCACGCCTCATCGTCGTGAATGCCGTTGAGCACCAGCGTATCCGGCACGTCGAGGTCGGCAAGATGCACGACACCGACGTCGATGGTCAGGTCGGTGCCGCCACGCGCCTCGACCGTGACTGAAGTGATGGTCGGATCTACGGTGAACCAGAGGGTCTCGCCGTCCTCACGCCGGGCCGCCGCCAGGATTACGCCGGCTGAACACAGTCCAAGGACGTCGCCCGACGATCCGGACACGCGCCATCCGCCGTCGATCACGGCGGCGCGTAGGTTGCCGGACTCCGGCAGCACGACCGTTGCGGTGGCCCCTGCGGCGAGATCGCTCAGCAGTTTCTGCACCGGGGGCACGTTCTCGGCCGAAAGCGCGATTGCGCCGGTGGTGACAGTCGGCAGCAGCGGGCCGGGCAACAGCGCTGTGGCCGCAGCCTCGATGACACAGGCCACGTCAACCAGCGAACCTCCCTGTCCACCAACGGATTCCGGCAGGTGGACCGCGTGAAAGCCTTGTGCGACAAGATCATCCCACCACTTGGGTAGCCTGCCATCGGCAATCGCGTCGAAGGAGCCGCGGGTAGCTTCTACAGCAGCGTGCCGTGCGGCAAAGCGACTAACCGCCTCTTCAAGTTGACCCTGCTCCGGGGTGATCCCGATGGGCACCGTCGCGCCGCCTTCCGTTCCAAACAAGACGGACCGTCTCGTCTTGTGGCAGACTACGGGTTGTCCGACGCACCGGCAACCGAGAGACGCGCCACATGGTCCGCCCCGCCACGACTCCGCGCCGACGCAGCGAGAAGTCACGCGTCGCGATCGTCACCGCAACGCAGGAGTTGCTGCTCGAGCGCGGGTTCGACGGGACGAGTATCGAAGCCGTCGCCGCCCGCGCACGCGTGGGCAAGCAGACCATCTACCGGTGGTGGCCCACCCGCCCCGCCCTGGTGGCCGACGTGCTGCTCGCCGATGCGGACAAGATCATCGCCCCGGTACAGCACACCGATGATCTGGTCGAGGATCTTGTCCGGTGGGCCGGCAAGCTCGCCGCGACGCTGACCACCGAGCGCGGATCGGCGATGTTGCGCATCCTCACGGTGGCCTGCATGGAGCATGAGGACACGGCGATCAGGCTGCGGGCAGGGTTCAGCGCGCCCCTGCTGGAAAGTGTTCGACTGCGTCTGCTCGCCGGCGGCGTCGACGAGCCCACCGCGACATCCGCAGCGGACGCGATCGTCGGGGCCGTCGTCTACCCAATCCTGTCCGAAGGTCGCACGTACGGGCGGGAACGGGCCGAGACGACGACGCGACTGATCATCGCGGGGCTGGCGATCTAACGGTTCATGCTCGCTTCGGTCACGAAAGACCATCGACCACCCACATCCGGCGACGCCAGTGATTGGATCGCCTGAGCGGCCCACATTGACGAACGGCCCGGAGGTCATATGGTGCCGGAGTTCATCACTCTGCTTGTGGTGGTCTCGGCCGCCGCCGCGCTGTGCGGCTACACCGCATCGGCGATTGCGCGGCGAAGGAGGCAGCGCCCTGAGCGATCTTTCATCGTGGGCGTCCTGTGCGGATTCACCGCGGGTGTCATCGTCCGCCGAAGGCGGCGAGATATCGGCCGCCTGGCCGCACGCACACTGCTTTCCCTGGCCCGACCTAATCAGCCGGGCTGGCAGGCGCAGCGGCCTCGTCGGCTTCCGTTGGCGTTGTTGCCTGTTCGGCGTTAGCGCGGCCAATGAACTCGAGTCCGGCGTGGATCGCCGCGCGGTGACGCAGGATGCGGTAGTGCGCCAAGCGCCCTAGCCCACGTGTGGTCACCAGGCTCGCGCCCGACCAGACGTCGACGATTCGCTGGCTCATTTCGTAGGGGCTGTCAGGGTCATCGGGGTCGTGCACCACCAGAAGTGGCGGCGGTTCATCGAGGGTGGGGGCAACTGCGGCAATGTCAGTGTCGTACAACGGCATCCTGCACCGCTTGTCCAGTCGGCGGTGCAGGCCACGGCGAATGCGCGGACCAAAGCCGTGGCGATCGGCGAATATGTCCAAGTACCAGGAGAAGTCGCCCATCGGGGCCAAGAACACCATCCGGTCCACGTCGGCGCCTCTGGAAACCGCAAGGGCAGCGGCTTTGGCGCCGAGGGAGTGTCCGATGATCGCGCGCGCCGAGCCGTGCTCGCGAACGAACGCTCTTACCGCTTCGGCGCATTCGACGATCGTCGTGCGCCCCGGCGCGAGATCTCCAGGCGCGGAGTCGTTGTGGCTGGGCAGGTCGAAAGCGATGACCCGGTGCCCGGCCTCGACCAGTGGTTTGACAAAGATGGCGAGGTGGGCGCGGCACCCACCCCACCCGTGGACCAGATACACCGGAGGTCCATCGCCCCATGCTTCCCCCGCGATCCGGTGCCCGGACCAGGCGGCTCCGACCGGCTCGCTCGGTGGAAGACCGGGTGGCATTCGCAGGCTCGCTTCCACGGCGGGCGGGGTGCACCAGAGCTCAATGGCCCATCGTGACCCGATCGCGGGCGCAAATCGCTCGAGCAGGCCGAGCGCCCGCCGCACGTTCGGCTCGATCGGTGGTTCGATGCCGGATCCCGCGTCATCCCGCGCCGGTCCGGATTCACCCACCATCGGCAACTCCCCTTTTGGCAACAGCGCGATATTACTCACGAGTAAGATAGGCGCGGCGGCCGGGTGGCCTATTGCTCGATTTGAATGACGATGCCGCGAATGTCACGTTTGAGGCGACCCTCCCAGCGGTAATCCGGGACACGAAGCGCTCAAATCCGAGTCGCTCGCGAATCGAAGGGAACGCATCATGGGTGCCGGAGACAAGATCAGCAACAAGATTGACGACGCCGGCGGCAAGGCCAAGGAAGCCCTCGGCAAGGCAACCGGCGACAAGAGCACCGAGAATGAGGGCAAGGTCGACCAGGCAAAGTCCAGCCTCAAAGATGCCGGCGAGAAGATCAAGGACGCGTTCAAGAGCTAGCCGGCATTCGAAATTGGCCCGCCGCCCCATAGGGGTGGGCGGGCCAATTCGTTGCCGGGGTTGGTCGGCCTAGACGGCGAGAAGTCGTTGGAAGAACTCGCGGTAGCGGGTCAGGGCCACACGCAGATCCTCGGTGGACGCATTCTCACCGCGCGCCCACTGCTCCTCGAGATGCGACCGCGCATCCGCGAAGCCCGTCGTGACCTGCGCGATGATTTCCTCGACCAGGGTATCGGCCTTCTGCACACATGCAGCAGGGTCGTCAACGAAGGCGGCCTGGATGTCATCCCATCGCGATCGAAGGGCGGAAGGGTCTGCAGCGAACAGCAATTCGTCCGTCGCCGGTTCAACGTCGGCGCTACGCGGAACCGTCTCCGTTTGCCCGGATTCAGGTTCGTTCGGCATCGTGGCCGGTGCTTCTGCGCCTTCGGGAGCCGTCTCCTGCGGCGCAGTCTCCGCACGCGGCGGTTCGGTTTGTGCTAGCGGCGCACTCTCGACCGGCGCGGAGAATTCCTCTCGTGCGCTTGAGAATTCGGGCTCGGCATGCGCCGCCGACATGGTTTCGGTGTGCTGGTCATGGGTGGTCATGCCGTCGCCTCCTTTGGCGTGTCATTCGCGACTGCGCGATTTGCGCCGAGTAACTCCTCGAAAAGCGCGCGATAGTGGACGAAAGCCTGACGCTGCGCCTCCGTGCCGATGTCGGCCTTCTCCTGCGCCAGGTGCAGGGTCCGCGCAGCCCGATAGTGCTCAACCGTTTCGGGGTGATCGACCGAGATGTCGGATGCACACTGGTCGAAATCGCTTATCGGATAACCACGCTCGCGCATGACCTCAATTACGAGCCTGTTTGCGTAGCCGACTGCGCTGGAAGGGTCGTCGATGAACGAGCGCTGAACCTCTTCCCACTGCTGCGTATACCGTCGGTGCGCGTCGGGTGACAGCTCGATGATGTCGAGCCTTTTCCTTTTCCGCTCACGCGCGACGAGCTCGTTTTCCGCGGCACGTTGATCGCCGGCGTTCTCGACGACACGCTCGTACTCCGCGCCGAAGTGTTCCTTCAAGCGTCTCGTCCTCCTGCGACTGGTCGCGGCGAGCACCGCGGCGAGTATCAAGGTCAACGCGATCAGAACGGCTGCTGCGATAAAGAACCAACTCCAGACGGGCATCTCTCCTACCTCCTTCAAGGCGGATACCCGACCGGTGCCTACGGAAACGTCAATTCTTTGCGAGGGGGCATTCCGGTGTAGGAGAGTTCGCCAACGGGGTCATCGAACGAGTGCTTCCAAGCCACTTTCCCCTGATCTCACCGTGGGGTCGTGACGATGTCGATTTCCGAAGTCAATGTCTGGTGAACGGGACAGCGTCCCGCGATCAGTATCAACCGTTGCCGCTGAGCGTCATCGAGATCGCCGATCAATTCGAGGTCGAGATCGATATGATCGATCATCCCGATTCGCGTCTCGCAGTCCGCACAATCTTGCGCGTGAATACGCGAGTGCCGCAACGTGACCCGTACCTGTTCGAGTGGCCAGTTTTTGCGTTTGGCATACATTCGGACCGTCATGGACGTGCACGCACCGAGTGCCCCGAGTAGCAGATCGTAGGGCGTGGGACCCGCATCTTCGCCGATCGGCCGCGGCTCGTCGGCAAGCAGTTCGTGCTCCCCGACCGTGATCCGTTGGGTGAGGGTCCCCGGGCCCACTCCCGTCACGACGGTCATTTCGGTCGGCGCCGGATCATGGATCGCCTCGGGTGATGTCATGCCCGACCTTATCGCCCAGCGCAGAGCCGAAATGGACCAATTCTCCGCCTACTGCGACGTCGCCTGCGACCCGCCACAACGTCGGGTCCAGAATGTGCGAATGCGATTCGGAAACTTCATGGCGCCCTTCCACCCCACCGGACAGAATCCGACGCTCGCCCTGGAGCGCGACCTCAAACTCATTGTGGCGATGGACGAGCTCGGATTCCACGAGGCGTGGGTCGGCGAGCACCATTCCGCCGGGTTCGAGATCATCGCCTCGCCCGAGGTGTTCATCGGCGTGGCCGCCGAGCGAACCAAGCACATCAAGCTCGGTACCGGAGTCAGCTCGCTGCCGTACCACAACCCTTTGATGCTCGCCGATCGCATGGTGCTGCTGGATCACCTCACGCGAGGCCGGGTCATGCTCGGCTGCGGACCGGGACAGCTCACGTCGGACGCGCACATGCTGGGGATCCCCGCCGATGAGCAGCGACCTCGCATGGAACAGTGCCTCGACGCGATCATGCGCCTACTCCGCGGCGAAACCGTCACCATGGTCACCGACGGATTCACCCTTCAGGACGCCCGGTTGCAGCTGAAGCCCTACAGCGACCCCTGCTTCGATGTCGCTGTCGCAGCGTCGTTCTCCCCCACCGGTCCGCGTGGCGCGGGCAGGCACGGGATCGGCATGCTCTCGATTGCGGCGACCGCAAGACAGGGAATGAACATGCTCGCTCACCACTGGTCCACGTGGGAAGAGGTCGCCGCGGACCACGGCCATGTCGCCGACCGCTCGAAGTGGCGACTCGTCGGCCCGATGCACCTTGCCGAGACTCGCGAGCAGGCTGAGCGCGACGTCGAGTACGGCATCGCGGAGTTCTCGCGCTATTTCAGTCACATCCTTCCCGCCGGGCCCGTCCAGGGCGATACTCCGGCGGAGATCATCGCCAACAACCGCGAGTCCGGTTTCGCGGTGATCGGGACACCCGAGGACGCGGTGGCCAAAATCGAGGAACTCGTTGAGGCGAGCGACGGCGGATTCGGTGCTTTCCTCCTGTTCGACCATGACTGGGCACCACCCGCCGCGAAGCTCAAGAGTTATGAACTTTTCTCGCAGTATGTGATCCCGCATTTCACCGGGCAACTCGATGGACCGGCATCCTCGGCCGACTGGGTGGCCGCAAGCGGAACCGAGTTCGTCGACCGCGCGTCGCACGCTATCGGCAAGGCGATCGAGGATCACGCGGCCGAGCGGGCGGCGCGCCCTGCGACATAGGGGCGCATCGAACAACAATTCTCGCGGCTCACGGCTTCACCGCGATTCGCCAAAGCCCTCGCAGCGCGCCAGTGGAATGGGAGCGCCTCTCAGCACTTTGCCCGCCCGCGAGGGCAGAATTTGCAGGAGCGGGCGCTCAATCGGCGGCGAGCTGAGGTATCGGCACGGCGTTGGACGACTGATGACCACCTCAGCAACACCAACGGACCGGCGATAGCAGACTGGCTGCCGCGAAGTGGCGAAGCTCACCGGAGCGCTGGAAGACGTAGACCGCCGCAAGGGCTGACTGTGGTGTAAATTCACGCCAGTCCGCTTCGTGACTTGGGAAGTACCGGTTCTTAGCTGCGATTTCTTCGCAAATCGGACACTTGGGCGATAGCCGAGCCGGTGCGCGAAGCAAACCCTAATTAGTCGATCGAATCTCTTGCGCCTAAGGTTAGCCTCAGCTAATCTTCAGCTGCCATTTGGCAAATTCACAGGCACAACAGGAGACAACGTGCAACTCGCAGTTCATGCCGGCCCGCCGGTTTACGATCTGTCGCCCAGCCACTCGCCGTCGACTCGCCGCAGCTCCAAGTTCATGGTTGCTGGCGTCGCGATGGCCAGCGCCGGCGTGATCGCGGTCAGCCCGGTAAGCCCCCCTCTGCCCACAATCCAGGACGTCCAAGAGCGCGTGGCGCACGCGGCGGTTCAGCTCACGGCAGCGGCCAACCCGCTCGTCGTGTGGCAAGAAACAATCGCCACATCGTTGGCCAATCTGCAGACCTTGGCGACCGGGGCCCAGGGCGCATTCGGAGAGCTCGGAGAGCAGTTGGCCACTGGCTATATCTTCCAGGAGATCGCCAACGTCTTGGTGCTCAATACCCTCAATCCAGGCCCGCTGCTGGATGCGGTCCTGAACTTCCAGACGCGCTTTGGTCCCACGATCGATAAGGGTCTGAACGACACGCTCACGGGACTTGGCACAGCGCTGCAGCAGTTGCCGGGTGTCGTCCAGGAGTCACTGACGTACTTGTCGCAGGGCCAGTTCACCGAGGCCTTCACGAAGATCAACGGCTGGTTCGTGCTCCGGGTCCTGGGCGGAGTTCGCCCACTGATCAACGTCATCAACGTCCCCGGTCAGTTCGTTGGGTCACTGCCGGGTGTGGAGAAGCTGGACGACCTGATCAATGTTCTGAACGAGTTCGGCCTCGCCAAGGCCATTTTCGAACCGCTCATCGGCGGCGTTCTGCAAACAACCTACATTTTGGACGCCACGCGGGCCGCACTCGAGGCCGGTGACATCGAGACCGCAGCCGGCGAGCTGGTGAACTTGCCGGCCAAGGTGGCCAACGCCGTACTCAATGGGATCGTGCTGCCCGGCACCACCACGCAGTGGCAGGGTCTGCTCAGGGGCGGCCTCGGCACCTTCCTCTTTGTGACACTGCCCACCACGATCGCCACAGCGTTGACGCCTCCGGTCGCGGCGCCGACCACCCTTGCCGACTTCGGGCCGACTGGTTTGAACTTCGGCGGTGGTGATCTCCTCACGATCAACACCGGTCTCGAGGGCGACGGCACGGGCACCGGCACCGGCGAAGGCACCGGCACCGGCGAAGGCACGGGCACCGGCGAAGGCACGGGCACCGGCGAAGGCACCGGCACCGGCACGGGCGAAGGCACCGGCACCGGCGAAGGCACCGGCACCGGCACGGGCGAAGGCACCGGCACCGGCGAAGGCGAAGGCACGGGCACGGGCACCGGCGAAGGCGAAGGCACGGGCACGGGCACGGGCACCGGCGAGGGCACCGGCACCGGCGAAGGCACCGGCACCGGCACGGGCGAAGGCACGGGCACCGGCGAAGGCACCGGCGCCGGGACGGGCAACGGCTCGGGTTCGGGCAACGGCAGCGGCAGCGGCAACGGCTCGGGCTCGGGCAACGGCTCGGGCAACGGCTCGGGCTCCGGCAGCGGCTCGGGCAACGGCGCGGGCTCCGGCAGCGGCAACGGCTCGGGCTCCGGCAGCGGCAACGGCTCGGGCTCCGGCAGCGGCAGCGGCTCGGGCTCCGGCAGCGGCTCGGGCTCCGGCAGCGGCTCGGGCTCCGGCTCCGGCAGCGGCTCGGGCTCCGGCAGCGGCTCGGGCTCCGGCTCCGGCAGCGGCTCGGGCTCCGGCAGCGGCTCGGGCTCCGGCAACGGCTCGGGCTCCGGCAACAACTAAATAGGTACGAACCGACGGCCCCCTCGGAAACGAGGGGGCCGTCTTTCGTCGTGGGTGAGTTTGGGATCAGCAAGTGAGTTCGCGCCGAGAAAGCCCACCAGACCGGCGACAGCTTATTGGGATCGGTAGTCCCCGGGGCTCTATTTACTCATCGTCATCACCGGCGCCGCGCAAGTGGCGCCATGACTCGCAGGAAAAGCGGCACGATACGAAAGGAGCCAGCCGTGAACGCACAACTCACTATTCACACCGTCGCCCAGGCGACGCCGCAGGGAACCCGCGCGGCTGGCCTCTACGCGCTGAAGCCATGGTTCACCGGGCGCATGACGTTCATCGTCAACGCCGCCGTCGCTCGGAAGGTGTCCCCGGACGCCTTCACCGCCGCAGGCGTCGTCGCGGCTGGTGCCGCCGGAGTCGCGGTCGCATTCGGGTGCTGGCCGCTCGCCGCGGTGTTCATGGTCCTGCGCCTCGCCGGTGCCAACCTCGACGGCGCAGTCGCCCGTGCCCGCGGCGTGAGCCGGCCGTGGGGTTTTGTCGTCAACGAGATCGGCGACCGCACCGCGGATCTGCTGGCCTTCGCAGGCCTGGCGGTATGGGCCGCGCAACAGCACGGTCCCGGCATGAACTGGTTGTCCTGGCCGGTGCTACAGGTCGCGGTAGCCGCGCTGGCCGCGACGCTCCCGACCTTCGCATCGCTGGCTGCGGCCGGCGCAGGCGCAACCCGGCGCAACGGCGGCCCACTCGGCAAGACCGAACGTTGCCTCTTCGTGGTGCTGGCCACCGCTTTTCCGGGCATCATGCCGTTCATGCTCGGGCTGCTGGTGACCGGTTCACTGATCACGACAGTGCTGCGCCTGCGGGCCGCGCACCGTGAGCTGACCGCTCAGCCAGCCGCCGATGTCGTCGCGTTCGAGCGCTTTGTGCGCGGCGAGGCCGCGTGACATGGAGATCATCAACTCAATCGTCGAGCGGTACTTGTGGTTCGTTCACCTCGATCGGCGGATGCCTCTAAACGTCGACCTGGGTCCGCTGCACATCCACCTCCACTCCCGCGCCGTGTTCTTCATGTGGGTCACCGCGGCGCTCCTGGCGCTGGCCGGCATCGCGGTGCTCGCCTCACGCAAGCCGGAGTTGATCCAAAAATGGCGAACCTGGGTGCTGATCGCGCCCATTGTCGGCTTTCCGATGTGGATCGGCGAAGGCACCACCGCCGGACTCGCCGCGGTATTGGCGATCGTCGCGACGGTCGAATATTCGCGACTGACGCAACTGGCGAAAGCTGATACCTGCGTCCTCCTCGCACTCGCCTTGCTCTACCCGGTCGCGGCGTGGTTGCGCCCCTCCCTATTGCATCTCGCGCCCGTCGTTCTACTCCTGTGCGCGCTGCCGTCGGTGCTCGGCGGCGATGTCGAGAACGGCTCCAAGCGCACGGCTTTCACCGCTTTCGGGTCGGTATGGATTTGCTGGTCGCTGTCGCACCTGGTGATGGTCTGGCCCGATTCGTTCCTGCTGTGCTTCGCGGTAGCGGCCACGGATGTCGCCGCATGGTGTGGCGGAAAGGGCTTGCGCCGCATCGCGTGGGCACGCCGTCCGCTGTCTCCTTTGAGCCCCAACAAGACGCTCGGCGGGTTGGTGGGCGCCATCATCGGGGCGTTCATCATCCTCACTCTGCTGGGCACCATTTCGGTCGGCCTGTTGATCGCGGTCTCCATCGGCGGGGTGTTCGGCGACCTTCTCGAGTCCATGTTGAAGCGGCAGGCGAAAGTCAAGGACGCCGGCGACTGGCTGCCGGGCTTCGGCGGCCTGCTCGACCGGATCGATTCGCTGTTGCTCGTCCTCCCGTTGGCGTACTTCCTAGGATGAACACTCACATGATCTCTCCGACAGCGCCCGCGATCACCATTCGCTCCGGCGGTTGGCAACGCACCTTCACCGCGGGTCGCGACGTCGTCGTCGGACGTGATATCCACGCAGACGTTCGCATCCCCCATTCGGCGGTATCTCGCTCGCATGTGATCCTGCGCTACCTCGACGGGGGCTGGGTCGCGGTCGACGACAACAGCTTCAACGGAATGTTCGTCGAAGACCAACGCGTGCAGTCCGTCCAGATCAACGACGAGCGCGTCATTCATCTGGGCGCCCCCGAGGGTCCGCGCCTGACTTTCGAGCTCGGTACCGCACCGCCTGCGGATGACAGCCCCACGCAATCAAGGGATTCCATCACGATCGGACGTTCAGCGGACAGCGATATCGTGGTACCTGACGTGTTGGCCTCGCTTCATCACGCCGAGTTGATAACCACGGGCCTGGGCGTGCAGCTGCAGAACACCGATGGCAGAGGCACATTCGTCAACGGCGAGAAGGTCACCGATGCAGCACTCGGCGAAGACGACATAGTGACGATCGGAAACGTCGACTTCGTCTTCACCGATGGCGCGCTGACTCGTCGCACTCAGCCGGCCACCACAACGGGCGGACTCGAGGTGCGCGATGTGAGCCTCGCGATCGAACACGATGCCGTTCTGCTGGACAGGATTTCGTTCGACGCCCGCCCGGGCACGTTGACGGCGGTGATCGGCCCCTCGGGCTCAGGCAAGTCGACTCTGTCCCGCGTGATCGTCGGCGCTGCCCGGCCAACCGGCGGCTCCGTGTCATTCGACGGGCGCGATCTGCACGACGGGTACGCGTCGTTGCGCAGCCGGATCGGCATGGTACCCCAGGACGACATCGTGCACGGTCTCCTCACCGTCGCGCAGGCGATGGCCTTCTCCGCGGAACTGCGGATGCCCGCCGACACCACCGACGCGGATCGTCGGCAGGTGATCACCCAGATACTCGAGGAACTCGAGTTGTCCGATCATGCCGCGACCCGCATCGACAAGTTGTCAGGAGGGCAACGCAAACGCGTGTCGGTCGCGTTGGAGCTGCTGACAGGGCCGTCGCTGCTGGTGCTCGACGAGCCAACGACGGGGCTGGACCCCGCGCTGGACCGGGCGGTCATGGCGATGCTGCGGCGCCTCGCCGACGCCGGCCGCGTCGTCGTGGTCGTGACGCATTCGTTGGCGTTCCTCGATGCGTGCGATCAAGTGCTGCTATTGGCGCCTGGCGGTAAGACCGCCTTCTGCGGAGCGCCCGACGATCTCGAAACGGCGATGGGCGCGACCGACTGGGCGGACATCTTCACGATCGTGAGCACGGATCCCGACGGCGCTCAGCGACGGTACTTCGAACGCACGGGATCAACTGCCGAGGAAAAATCGAGCTCTGAGGACACCGTGCTGCAGGTCGCGGCCGGTCCTGCGGTGCAGGCACCGCAACCGGCACCAATTGGCGCGTGGCGCCAGTTCACGACAATCGCCCGCCGGCAGGTGCGGCTCCTGATCGCCGACCGCGTATACCTCGTCTTCCTCGCGGTGTTGCCGTTTCTCGTCGGTCTGCTGCCGCTGACGGTCGCAGGCGACGCGGGATTTGGGCATCCGCCCTCGGACGGCTCCGCACCCCTTGAACCCAAGCACGTCATCGCGTTGATCAGCTTCGCCGCCATCCTGATGGGGACGACGCTCACCGTGCGGGACCTCGTGGGCGAGCGCGCCATCTTCCGGCGCGAGCAGTCGGCCGGGTTGTCGGCCTCCGCCTATCTGCTGGCCAAGATCGCAGTCTTCGGCGCGGTCGCGGTGCTTCAATCGGCCGTCTTGGTTCTGGTCGTCACGGCACCTGGGTTCGGCAAGCCTGGGCCGTCAGCGGCGGCCGCGCTTGGCATCCCCGCGCTGGAACTGTTCGTTAACATCGCGGCGACATGCGTGGTCGCCGCGGTGCTGGGGCTTGCGTTGTCGTCGCTCGCGCGAACCAACGATCAGGTCATCGTGCTCCTCGCGGTGGCGCTGGTGACGCAGCTGGTGTTCGCCGGCGGATTCATCCCGGTGACGGGACGGCCGCTGCTGGAGACCATCGCGTGGATCATGCCGGGGCGCTGGGGTTTCGCGGCCACTGCGTCGACGGCGGATCTGAGCAATCTCGTAGTCGGGATCGCCCAGGACTCACATTGGCAGCACTCGGCGTCGGCGTGGCTCTTTGACATCGTCATGCTGGGCGTGCTGGCAGCCCTCCTCGCCGGCGTCGCGCGGTGGAGGCTGCGCCTGCCTGCCAGATAAGGTTTTGCTATTCAGAAACGACGCAAGCCCAATGCCGAGGAACGCCGCCGCGATCTGTGTGACGCGGCTATTGAATTGTTGGCCAGCGAGGGCGCCAAGGGGTTGAGCCACCCGAAGGTAGATCGCTATGCCGAAGTGCCGAACGGCAGTACGTCGTTTTACTTCCGAACCCGCTCGGCATTGCTACAGGCAACAGCGCAACGACTTGCCGAGCTGGATCTCACAGACCTGATGTCGGTGGCGGGTCCGACCGACAGTGACGAGAAGGGACGCCCGGAGGGGGCACCGACACTCGCGACGATGGTCATGCTTTCCGGCGAGGAACCACGGCTGACTCGAACAAAGGCGCGATTCGAGCTGCTGCTGCAAGCCAATCGCGACCCCGAGCTGGCCGAGGTCTTCAGACACAACAGCGAGATCTTCACCGAGTTGCATCGCAAGGAAATCCTGTCGCGGTCGCGGCCCGAGGAGAAGCCAATCCCAGAGGTATTGGACGAACAGACTGCCGTCACAATGAGTTTCGTCAGTGGTCTGCACATGAGGTTCATCGCCGGCGATCGCTCCGTCAACAGTGCCGAGCAACTCGACCTGTTGCTCAAAGGCATCGCAGACGGCATCGCGGACGCCCACGGCAAGAGTGGTCGCCCTCGCCGCAATCCGACGGGCTGAACATCACCAAATGCGGCGGAACTGGGCTCCGATCCGTCGCTGCCGCAACTGCTCTGCCCGCTCCCGCGCCGTGAGGACCGCTGTGCCGGCAGGCAGGTGCTCGAGCACATCGGAAACGGGTACCTTGGTCACCGTCGCCTCGGGATATTCGTCTGCACGATAGAAGCGGGCCTGCAGAATGCCCCACGGCCAATCGGCCTTGTCGAGCCAATTATGTACGCCGGGATCTCTTTTCGATACCACACCACGGAACCAGCCGTCCGGGTCGATGCGCGCCTGAAAGTCGTTGAGGCTCGACTGGCGGTTCACCCAGTCAACTGTCGAGAAGCGGTCGTCGGCCACCAGGATCTGCCAGTAGTGACATGGGTTGGGCACCGGGAACTCCACGACGAGCGCCTCGTCGTCATCGATTTCATGGATGCCGTCGTAATAGGCCTGTTTGGTCGCCAAGCCGCCGCCCTGCTGGATCCATTGTGAGCGCAGTAAAACGTTGATGCCGTGGTGCTCCCGGTAGAACCGGACGAGTTCCATGTCGAAGTCGATCATTCCCTTGATCCAGTCGCCCATCTCGGAGAACCTGCGGGCAATCTCGACGGATGACATGTCCTCCCCCGCATCGTCGAGCCGGTTGATCGCAACCTGCGCGTCGATCTCGGTGTTCCAGTCGCACGCACACTTTCGCATCAGCAGCTTGCCCGCCTCAGGGTTCAGTGGCCACCAGTCGCCGTCTTCACCCGCAGGACGCTCGGCGCTGAGGACCACGCGGAACGAGCCATCCTCGGCGATGGTGAGGTCGTCCAGGTCGTGGGTGATGGCCTGGAACTTCATCTGCCGCTCAACACCCTTGAGACTCTTCATCATTCCCGGCGCGGACTGTGTGATTTCCACAAAGCGCACCGTGCCCCGGCGTCCGACCAGCTCGTAGACGCCGGAGCCGTCGACCTCGGCGTTGAGGTACACGTAGTCGGGATTGGGGCCACCCTGATTGCACGCGTAGTTCCAGAGCGGCATGAAGACAGGTCGCCGAGCGTCGGTGTACACGTGGCACAGATAGCCGCAGGCCAGGATCGACAGCGCCAGCTTGTTCATGTCCTGCACCTCGGCCTCGGATGCGTCGGGGCGCCAGGTCGCCAGTAGATGGTCGGCAACGCCCTTGAGCGCCTCCATCTGCTCGTCCCAGGTCGGTAGTAGGGTCACGGTGTCATCCCTCCACCGCCACATCGAAATGGCGGATATAAAAGTCATAGTCGGAACGAATCTGTGCGGCGCTGAGATCGAACTGCTCGGGTGTGTAATGATGAGTGCCCTTGGCGCCCATGGTGTTAGCCTCCTGCCAGGTGAAGATTGTCTGCTCGACAGCTGGCGTTAGCTCGAGACCCAGCCAGTGGTACACGCGTCGGATCGTGCCCCTGGGATCGGAGACCAATTCACGGTGGTGAACGTCGAGGAACCGATTTTCGCCGATGCGAGTGCGCTCTTCGATGGCGCGCCGCATGCCCTCACGTAGATGCTCACTCACTTCGTGACCCAACGCATGGAGGTCACGCTGGCCGTCGGCGGGAGGAAAGATCGTTGACACCAGACTGGTGTAGGACGGCACTACCTTCGCGGGGTCTCGATGCGTCATCACGAACCGCATATCGGGGTACGCCCGCGACAACGCCTCCAGGTGGAACTTGTGGTGCGGGGCCTTGAACAGCCAGAGTTCGGGCGGACGCTTCGACCCGAGCAACTTCACGACTCGACGGTGGTACCGGTAGGTCTGCGTCAAATCCGCACTACGCCACCACTTCCGGTAACCCGCGACCGGAAGCGTCATCTGCTGGCCATGAAACGCCATTCCGAGAATCTCGGTGTCTTCCATGGTCGCGTCGACCTCGAAGATGTGCATGGCCGCGCTTTCGGCCGGCCGCTCCTGGTGCCTGCGTACGAACTCCACGCGTCGCGGGTCCTCGGCTTCACCCTCGGCGACCGGCGGCGGCACCGGCTTGGTCTGCTCCCACCCGCGCAGACAACGGAATTGCGGGTCGAGCGACAACATGTCGGCCAGCGCGGTGGTCCCGGTGCGCGGGAGCCCGTTGATGTCGATGGGGCCCTTGATCGGGACGTTGGCCACCTCAGGATGCTCGGCATACCAGGCCTCGACATCGAGCCGGTTGACCAGGCGACGCCGTAGGTCGCCGATCACCGCGTCATCGGTGTCCGGGTGCAGGTCGCCGTCACGTTCGAGGCTCTCCAGCAGGACCGCCAGACCGTCGCGGAAATCGCCGGGACCGAAATCGACGTGACCTCCCTCGGCGGCAGCCTCGGCAAGCAGCTGCTCGGGCGATGGATACCGCATACGATTCATTTCACGCGGTCCGGATAGTGGTGCGCGGCCATGGCACGGAACCCTTCACGCCAGTCCACTGTGCACGGTCCGGTGATCGATATTCGCTTGGTGTGGGCACCGACTGAGCCGATCGATGCCCCCGGAACTGCTTCGACGCGGAGATCGAGCTCCACACCGAGCAGGTCCGCGAAATATCGTGACCACTCCTGCACGGACACCGGCACGTCGCCAGCCCAATTCACGATCGTCGCAGGAACACTTGCTGCCTCGATCAGCGCCTCGACTTGCGCATTGATGTCGGTGTAGTGAATCGGACTGTAGGGCAGCGGATCCCACCGCGCCACCACAGGTTTGCCCTCGGCGATCGCATTGAGATGCCACAGCGGCAGACCCCCGCGCTCACCGTAAGCACTACCCATGCGGGCGATAGTGATCGGCAGGTCGAACTCGCGTGCGCAGTACCGGGCCACCGCTTCCTCGGCGATTTTCACGATGGAGTACGGCTGCGGGGTGGGCAGTCCGGCGTCCCCGATCGGATCGTCCTCGGAAAAGGGGTGCCAGGGATCGGGATGGGGTCTATAGACGGTGATTGTGGACATCACCAGCGCCGCTTTGGCATTGCGGCAGTGTGACAGCAATAGTCCGGTACCCTCCGCGTTGACCCGCAATCCCTGATCGTAATCCTCGCCGAAATCTGCGGCGATATGCAGTAGATAGGTGAAATCGTCTGGGACGGAGCTGAAGTCGGCGTCACCGAGGTCGACGGTTCGCGTGGTGACGCCCAGCGCCTCGACGTCGTCGCGGATGACGGGATCGGAGAACCGGGCGATACCCCACACCTCGTTGTGCGGCGCAAGTGTTTTGGCTATGCCATGTGCGATTCGTCCACCTGGCCCCGTGATGAGGATCTTTTCGCCGCTCAACATGTGCCACTCTCCCGTCCCGTCCGAGTGTGCGCCATGTGCCGGTGCCCCGTGTCATGATCGTCGTCATGGACGCGGACGCAATGACGCCACCGGCCCATCCGCTGTTCGAACAGCCATGGCCCGAGGGCGAGTTCCGGTTCTTTCAGCTCGGCCACGTCGTCGACGACGTCATCACGGCCGCCGCCCGCTGGGTGCAGACCTTCGGTATCGGTCCCTTTCACGTGCTTCCCGTCGTCGGCCAACAAGCCGACTACGGCGGCGAAATCCGCACGGTTCAGATCCAGGTCGCCGTCGCCCAGGCGGGGCCTGTCCAGATCGAGTTGATCCAACAGCACTGCGATACACCGAGCATCTTCTCCGAATGGAGCCGTGGCGGCACGTCCGCTTTTCACCAGATAGCCACGCTGACAAGCGATTACGATGGGAAGATCGCACACTTCCGGGCTCTCGGCCATTCGATTGCCGCGGAGAGCCTCGGCGGCGGGTTTCGGGTGGCCTACATCGACACCGCAGCGGAGTTCGGGTTCTATACCGAGGTCGTCCAAGCCCCACCCAGCTTCGTGGACCAGGTACGCAGCATCTCGGACACCTGCGCCGACTGGGACGGGCGCGACCCCGTGCGAATCATGACGCGGGGCGGCTACCGAGTGCCAGAAGGGGCCGACGGGCAGTGATCCGGACATCAGCGGCAATGCCACCCCCACGTCAATGTAGTGAGCTAGTCTACGCAATGACTCTAAAGTCTTAGAGCAACGGAATGCAACCAACATCCCAAACCCAGCAGGAGGACGCAGGTGGGCGGTGAACAGTCCACCTCGGCCGATGATCTGACGGGCCCGCTGCGGGGCACGGCACTCGAACAGTCGGTCCTGCGGGCACTCGACACTCTCGAGCGGGCACTGCAGCTAGAGCCCATGGGCGACAACTCGTTTCGCGCGACCAACGAAGCTGATCGCTTTGGCCGCATCTTCGGAGGTCAGCTGCTCGCGCAGGCGCTGCACGCAGCATCATCGACCGTTGAGCAGCACAAACCACACTCCCTCCATGCCTACTTCCTGCAGACCGGCGACTCAAGACAACCGGTCGAGATTGTCGTGGAAGGCGTTCGCGACGGGCGGAGCATGTCGACGCGGCAGGTGAGCGTGGCGCAGGGTGACCGCACGCTACTCACCGCGCTGGCGTCGTTCCACAGCAACCCGGCAGAACCTGAGGCCAGCTCGGAATCGCTCGATGTGCCGCGACCGGAAGACATGCCGCTCCTACAGCACTGGGTTCATCGCGTGCCGCCGCCGATGCGCAAAAACGCACAGACGTGGATCGACGTCCCACCCGCGCTGGAGATGCGGATTGCGGAGCCAACGACATTTCTGGGCGGCAGGCAGACCTCCGGACCGCGGTCGCACTGGATGCGCCTACCGCGAAGCATCGCCGATCCGGCACTGCACGCCGCGCTTCTTGCCTACGCCAGTGACTATCTGATGCTCGACATGGCACTTCGCAGCCATCCTCATCCCGCCGACTACGCGTCGGTGGCGGCGGTGAGCCTGGACCACGCCCTCTGGTTGCACCGCCCGATTCACTTCGACGAATGGCATCTCTACACGCAGGAAACAGCTGCCATCACCGGGCATCGCGCGATGGTCCGCGGGACCATTCGCGACACGGCCGGCCACACGGTGGCCAGCACCGCACAGGAAGTGCTCATCCGCCCCCTCGCGGGCACGTAGTCAGGACGGCGATGTTCGAGGACGACGTATTCGATCTGACCGGGCGCGTTGCGCTCGTGACAGGCGGCGGAACGGGAATCGGTGCCGCGACGGCGATGCTGCTTGCCAAACATGGCGCCGACGTCGCAATCGCCGCGCGGACAGTGTCCGATCTGGAGCGAACCGCCGCGGAGGTGACCGCTGCCTCGGGGCGCAGGTGCCTCGTCGTGCCGACCGACGTCAAGGTCGAGGATCAGGTAGTGGCGATGGTGGGTCGAACCGTCGATGAACTCGGGCGGCTGGACATTCTGGTCAACAATGCCGGTGGCACACGAATGGGTCCGCTGCAGGATCTTCCGACCAGAGCGTGGGACTCGGTGTTCGAGCTCAACGTGCGATCGGCCTACGTCGCGACGCGTGAGGCCGGAATTCACTTCCGCGCGCAGGGATCCGGCGCGATCGTGAACATCTCGTCAGACGCCGGCATCCACGGCGTGAAGGGCGGCGCGCACTACGCTTCGGCGAAGGCTGCTCTGCAGATGTTCACGACGGTCACCGCCGCCGAGTGGGGTCGATACGGAGTACGGGTCAACTGCATCGCAGTCGGAGCCATCGCATCCGAGCGAGTGGTTGCGGCGTGGGAAGTCGCCGGCATCGATCAATCCGAGTTCGCGGCTAGAGTCCCCTTGGGTCGCGCCGGCCGGCCCGACGAAGTGGCATGGGCCGTCCTGTTCATGGTCAGCGACGCCGCCTCGTACATCACCGGCCAGACGTTCGCCGTCGACGGCGGGCCGAGCCTCGGCGGTATTCCGGATTCCTGAGCGCCATCGTTGACTTCGCTCCTGTCGCAGCGGAATGTGTAGAGGCCATTGAACGAAAGGTGACGATGACTAAGACAATGGGTCGGGTGGCCGGCAAGGTCGCTTTCATCACGGGCGCAGCGCGCGGTCAGGGCCGCGAACACGCCATCCGGCTCGCCGAGGAAGGCGCCGACATCATCGCCGTCGACGCCTGCACCGACATCGACGGCGCTCCCTATCCCTTGGCGACCGAGGCCGACCTCGACGAAACAGCAGCGCTCGTCGAGAAGTTGGACCGCCGCATCGTCACCGCGAAGGCTGACGTCAGGGACGTCAAGGCGCTCGGAGCCGCACTGCAACAGGGAATCGACGAGCTGGGCCGGCCGGACATCGTCATCGCCAACGCTGGGATCAGCGGCAGCCCCGCCCCCGCCGCGATGATCTCCGAAGCCGCCTGGCAGACGATGCTCGACATCAACATCACGGGCGTATGGCACACGGTCAAGGTAGCCGTCCCGCACATGTCCGACGGGCGTGGCGGATCGATCGTCCTGGTGAGTTCGATGCTGGGTCTTCGCGGCGGCGGCTACATGGCCCACTACGCCTCGGCCAAGCACGCCGTCGTCGGCCTGATGAACTCACTCGCCAACGAACTTGCCCCGCAATGGATCCGGGTGAACTCCATCCATCCAGGCAACATCCAGACGCCGATGATCGACAACGAGCAGTTCCACCGCACCCTGCGGCCTGACCTCGCCGAGCCGACCATGGCCGACGCGGGCGAGATCATCGGCACCTTCCACATGCTGCCGGTGCCCTACTTCGAGGCACGTGCGGTCAGCAACGCGGTGCTGTTCCTGGCCTCGGACGAGGCCAAGTACATCACCGGCGCGGCGCTCCCGATCGACGCGGGAGCGACCGCGAAGTTCTGAGGCTCAGCGCGCTCCGCGCACCAGCCGGCCGGGGCGGGCGCCGGTGTCCACGCTGTTGCGGCGGGTGACGACGCCATTGACGATCGTGGCGCTGTAGCCGCTGGCATTCTGGACCAGGCGCTGACCGCCGGCCGGCAAGTCGTAAACCATCTTCGCCGGGTGCAACGTCAGCGCGTCCATGTCGATGACGTTGATGTCGGCCTTCTTGCCCTTCTGGATGACGCCGCGATCGGTCAGCCCGAACAGCTGCGCGGTGTCGTGAGATTGCTTGCGCACCACGTACTCCAGCGGCAGTTTCTCTCCCCGGTGGCGATCCCGCGCCCAATGCGTAAGCAGGAACGTCGGATACGACGCGTCGCAGATCATGCCGCAGTGCGCGCCGCCGTCGGACAAGCCCATCACGCCCGCCGGGTGGGTCATCATTTCGCGAACGGCGTCGCAGTTGCCGTATGAGTAGTTGAACATCGGCAGCATCAGCATCGAGGTCGCATCCGACTCGAGCATCAGATCGTAGAGAGTGGCGAGCGGCTCCTCACCTCTGTTGGCGGCGATCTTTTCCACCGTTCGTTCGTCGGTCGGCTCGTAGTCGGGCGGATCGCCGATGTGATAGATGCGACCGAGGGAGTGCTGCACGAGGGCGAACATGCCGTCGAACAGCTTCGTCGGATCCGGCGCCAGGTCGTCCTCCGCCAGGATCGCCGCCTTCACCGCGGGATCGGCGAGCCGCTGCGCCAGCTCTTCTCGGCTGCATTCGGCCTTGAGCCGACGGAATGTCGGGCGATGCGTGAACGCGTGGTGGCCCGGGAAACCGAAGAGCATGCCGAACGGCCGAGCGGCGACCTGTGGAAACAGTCGGCTACCCGCTTCGTAGGCGTCCGCCGAGATGTCCATCAGCTCACGCCACAGGTCAGGGGCGGCGTCGACCTGGATCATGGCGAAGGACACCGGCCGGTCGATCTCGGCGCTCAGTCGCTTCATCCACTCGAGTTCCTTCTTGGGCGCGACGATGTCCTCACCCGCCGCGCCTTGCGGCGCGAGTTCGAAGACAGCCTGGCCGCCCGCGGCCATCGCACGGCCGAGGCCGAACAGTTCGTCTTCCGCGGCGAATGTGCCCGGCACCGGCTCACCGTCCATCGCGCGGTGACCCAGCGTCCTGGACGTCGAAAGGCCAAGGGCGCCGGCCTCGATCGCTTCTTGCACCAGCCGGGCCATCGCCTCGATGTCCTCAGGGGTGGCGGGTTCGTTGCGGGCCCCCCGCTCGCCCATCGCATAGGCGCGGATCGCGCCGTGTGCGACCTGGCTTCCGACGTCGATCGCGAGTTCGTGTTTGCCGATCGTGTCGAGGTACTCGGGGTAGCTCTCCCAACCCCAGGTCAGTCCCTCGGTAAGGGCGGTGCCGGGAATGTCCTCGACGCCCTCCATCAGCTCGATCAGCCATTCCTCCGAACCTGGCCGCACGGGGGCGAACCCGACGCCGCAATTGCCCATCACGACCGTCGTCACGCCGTGTCCGCTCGAGGGCTCCAGCGAGCTGTCCCAGCTCACCTGGCCGTCGTAGTGGGTGTGGATGTCGACGAATCCCGGTGCGACGACCTTGCCCGTCGCGTCGATCGTCTCGGTCGCGTTGCCCTCCAGCGGCGCGTCACCGGACCCGCGGCGCCGAATCTCGACGATCTTGCCGTCCTTGACGCCCACGTCGGCCAGGAATCGGTCGCCGCCCGTGCCGTCTACGACGGTTCCGCCAGTGATTTTCAGATCGAACACGATTTACTCCCTCAACGTCCGGGCTGCCGTTATGGTGGCCAATGTAACACCGTTACAGATGGCGGCAGCCGGAATCGGAGGGCGAATCGTGACGCGAACGGCACCGGTTGGCCGCATCGTCGGGAACCCGACCCACACCCAGCGCGAGGACGCCATCGGTACGCCACCACAGCGGCCCACCCTCGTGCCGGCGCAGCGCTACTACTCGCCCGATTTCGCTCGCCTCGAGTCAGAGCGGATGTGGCCCAAGGTGTGGCAACTCGCCTGCACCGTCGACCACGTCGCCGAACCGGGCGACTACTTCGAGTACCGCTGCGGGTCCTACTCCGTCCTGATCGTGCACGGCGACGACGGCGAGTTGCGCGCCTTCCAGAACGTGTGCCGTCATCGGGGCAATTCGTTGTGCGCCGGATCGGGGTCGGATCTACGCGAACTTCGGTGCGGCTATCACGGATGGACGTGGGACCTCGCCGGGTCGCTCAAGCGTGTGCCAAACCGGAAGGGGTTCGGCGCGCTGAAGCTGACCGATTTTCCGCTGCTGGGTGTTCGCGTCGCAACGTGGGAACGGCTGGTATTCGTCAACCTCGACTCCGATGCGATCCCGCTGCGCGACTACCTCGAGGCCATGCCCGCCGACATCGAATGGAACCGACTCGGCGACTTCCGGTGCTACGCCACCATGACCATCGAGGTCGACGCGAACTGGAAGACGATCGCCGACGGGTTCAGCGAGACGTACCACATCCAGACACTGCATCCCGAACTTCACCGTTGCATGGACGACGTCTATGCGCCGCAAGTGATCTGGGGCCACACTGGAAAGTCCGAACAGGTCTACGGCGTGCCCAGCCCGTCGATCAAGGAGGGGGTGACCGACGCCGAGGTGTGGGACGCCTACGTCACCACACAGGGCGCGCTGATGGGCGTCGAGGAGGGCACGCCGTTTCCCGCCGATCAGGATGGGCACGCGGCGGCGGACGTGATCGCTGCGCGGACAAAGGCTTTCGCTGACGGGCGCGGAGTCGACCTCAGTTGGGCGAGCACCGACCAGGTGATGCGGCTGCACCAATACAACGCATTCCCGAACATGTCGCTGCTGACCAACGCCGATCACCTGACGGTGCTGGTCGCCCGCCCCGGACCCGACCCCGACCGCGGCGAGTTGGTGATGATCGTGTGGATGCGGATGCCCCCGGACGCGCCACGAATCAAGCCGACCGACGTGCGGATGACGGCAAGCGATGCGCACCCCGGCCTGGTGCTCACACAAGACATCGAGGTGTTGGCGGGCCTGCAGCGCGGCCTTCACCAGCCGGGGTTCACTCACGTGGTGCTGTCCAACGAGGAACGCCGCGTGATCAACATGCACCGCAACCTCGAACGCTATCTGGATCTACCCGAAGCAGATCGCATCACCGGTGGTGAGACGGTTGACGTCGCCACGTAGCAAGAGCGGTGCGTCCGTCACGGCCGATCAGATTCTCGAGACCGCCGCCGGGATGATCGATGTCGACGGGGTGGAGGCATTCAGCATGCGCCGCCTGGCCGAGCAGCTGGGCGTCGCGGTCACCTCCATCTACTGGCACGTCGGTGGCAGGGACAAACTCTTCGACAGCCTGGTCGAGGGACTACTCGCACAGATGGCGTCTCTGCCGAGCGACGGCGACAACCCCGTCGACCGGATTGCGTCGATCGCGCGATCGCAACGCAGGCTGCTCATCGAGAAGCAGAATCTTTTGGCCATCGCCCACGAACGCGACCGAACACCGCAGCTGTTCCTGCCCATTCAGCAGCGGCTGGCGGCGGAGCTGTCCGGACTGGGCATCACAGGCACCGAAGCCGCGCTCATGGTGCGCGTCGTGGAGGTTCACGTGATTTCCTCTGCGATCATGCAGTTCTCGGCGGTCCGCGGCGCCAAGCACGACGAAGAGGATCCGTCCCTGTGGGCCGACGCGTGGCCCGACCGGGCACTCGTCGAAGCCCTGCAGTCCCCGACCGACTACGACGCGGTGTTCGAGTACGGACTGAACGCGCTGCTGGCGCCTTTGCGCGACAAGGTGTCCGGTGGGTGACGTCTCGTCTGCGGAGGTCATCGCCACCGCGCAGGAAAGCGCGGGACTCTCCGACTTCGGTGGTGACGAATGGCGAATTGCGCTCGACGCGCTGACTGACGCACTGTCCGCGGAAGCGGGCTTGACGGAGTTCGGAGACGTCGTCGCGCTGGGCGACCTTGTCGGCTCCCTCACCAGACGACTGCAGATCGTCGAGTACCGGCGCACGCACCCCGAAGTCGCCGAAATGCACGTAGAGCGGCCAGTTTTCATCGTCGGCCAGGTGCGCACCGGCACCACGATCCTGTACGAACTCTTAGCTCAGGATCCCGACGCGAGGGCACCGTTGACATGGGAGGTCGACGCGCCGTGTCCGCCGCCGGAGGCGTCGACGTATCACACCGACCCGCGCATCGAGGACAGCCGTCAGATCCAGGAGATGATGACGTCGATCATCCCCGACCTCAAGGCGATGCATCCGATCGGACCGCTGCTCGCGCAGGAGTGTGTCCGCATCACGGGGATGGACTACAAGAGCTTCATTTTCCCGACGATGTACCGCATCCCGTCCTACGCCCAGTGGCTGCTGCGCGCCGACATGGCATCGGCGTACCAATGGCATCGCGGCTTCCTCCAGCATCTCCAGTCGCGAATCCCGGTGAACCGCTGGGTGGTCAAGTCACCCGGGCACATCTGGGCCCTGGACGCGATGATGAAGGAGTACCCGGACGCGCAGGTGATCCAGACCCACCGAGATCCGCTCCGGACCATCGCGTCGGTGTCCTCGCTGGCGTGCACGCTGCGCACATTCGCGGCCGAACCGACGCCCATCGAAGAAGTCGCCCGCGAGTGGGCCGACTACGTCATCGACGGACTCGACCGGTCGATCGACGCGCGGGAGTCGGGAATCATCCCCGCCTAGCAGGTGGTCGACGTCCAGTATCAGTCGTTCGCGGCCGACCCGATCGCCGCCGTCGCGGCCGCGTACGACCAACTCGGACTGGAGTTCACGGCCGAGGCCGAAACGAAGATGCGCGCCTTCCTGGCCGCCCAACCGCCTCACGAACACGGCGGGCATCATTACACGTTCGCGCAAACGGGGTTGGACGAGAACGAACTCCGCGAGCGGACGGCCCGCTATCAGAACTTCTTCGGCGTCCCCAACGAGCCACTAGGGTGAGCGCGATGGACCCGGCACTTCAGGACATGCTCGATGAGCATGCGCTGCGAAAGCTTGTCCATGCCTACTGCCGCGCGGTGGACCGCGGTGATATCGACGCGCTTCGGAAGCTCTACCACCATGACGCCGTCGACGCCCACGGCGCGTTTTCGACAGGCGCGGTCGAGGGGTTCTTCGAGCAGCTCGTTGCCGCTCGTCCCTACCTACGCGCGATGGCGCACAACATCACGACGGTGAACTTCGCGATCGACGGGAACGCGGCGGAGGGCGAAATCTACAACATCGCGGTTCACACGCTCGCCGGTAAGGGCCGCGACATCGACCTCGTGATCGGCGGTCGCTATCTCGACAAGTACGAGAAGCGTGACGGCGTGTGGAAACTACTCGAGCGAACCATCGTCACCGACTGGGCACGCGTGACCGATCCCTCGTCGATGGATATGAGCCACCCGATCACCGCTGACACGCTCAAAGGCGCCCTCGACACGACGGACCCCTCGTATCAGTTCTTCTCGCTGATCGTCGGCCTCAGCGCAAGCTGAGACCCGCCTAGATCAAGATCGGCAAACCTGACACAGCGGCCCGAGTAGCGGTTATCCTCGGTTTTATCCGCGCGGTCCAGAACAGGGCTACGCACACGGGGAGTGTGATTGGCATGCGCGATGGCGACCTCTGAGCGCGCTCCGCACCGGGCCCAGGCGATTGTCGTCTGGGGCCTCGGCACGTTCTTCCTGGGGCTGGGCCTACTCACCGCGGTGATGATCGGGATCGTGGCCGAACAGGTCCGAGACCGTCTCGAGGTCTCCGAGCACGCCATCGGCATGTTGAGCGCCGTCTTCTATGTCGCGTACTCGATCGCTCAGTTCATCGGCGGCATCATGCTCGACCGTCTGAACCCGCGCTGGATTCTCGGAATCTCCTCGCTGATCGCCGCGGTCGGGTGCGTCCTACTCGCCAACGCATCGACCATGAGCGTCACTGTCGCCGGCAGGATCATCCTCGGGATCGGGCTGTCGACCAGCTTCCTCGGAGCCATCTACCTCGCCAGAATCTGGTTCCCTCCGCAGCGATTCGCGGTGATGTCGTCCATCTCGCAGTTGGCGACCAACGTGGTTCTGGCCCTCATGCTGATCGGCCTCTCGGTCACCGAGACCATCCCGCCGCTGCACGCCGCCATGATCGGCATGGCTATCGGCTACGTGGTACTGGGGATCGCGATCCTGCTGCTCGTGTTCAGACCGGCCACAGCCGAAACCGCTCCGCAGGCCGACGGCGGGGCCGGCATCGGCAGCCAGTTGCGGATGGTGGTGGGAGTCCCGCAATTCTGGCTGGGCACAGCATTTTTCGCGAGCGTGTTCGGTGTCCTCATTGCGTGGAACGACCTGTGGGGAATCATGAACCAGCGTGCCTACGGGCGCACCCTGGAGATGGCGACGGCGTTGACGTCCACCGGAGCCATCGCCGCGGGCGTCGGCGGCCTGCTGTCGGGCTGGCTCTCGGATCGGCTCGGGAAGCGATCGCGGATCACCCAGATCACCATCTGGCTGCTGACGCTGACGATAACCCTGGTGCTGTTCCTTCCGCGGCTGCCAACGGCCGGCGTGTTCGTTCTCTTGTTCGTCTTCGGATTCCTGTTGGGCAGCAACATTCTTGGCTTCGCCCAGGTAGGGCAGCACATCCCCGACAACGCGCAGGCGACCGCGTTCGGTCTGATGACCAGCTTCGGTTTCCTGACCGGCGCCGGGCTCGACTATGTGATCGGCGTTCTCGTGGGCGAGGCCCCGCAGGCCGGCACGGACATCGCGATCAGCCACTACCGGGGGGCGTTGATCCCCCTGCTCGTCGTGCTCGTCGTCGGCTCGTTGTGCGCGCTTGCATTGAAGGACCGGGCGCAACCGCCGTCAGCCGCGACCGTCGATCCCCTGCCAGTACAGACCGCCAAGTAAGGAGCCGATTGATGGACGACATGAAGTACCTCCTGCATGCCGTAGACGTGTCCAAACGATCTGTGCGCGAGGGGAATCACCCGTTCGGGTCCGTCCTCGTCGACAGCGAGGGCAACGTCCTTCTGGAGCAGACGAACACCGAAGTCACCGAGTCGGACTGCACCGGACACGCGGAAACCGCGCTGATGCGCCAGGCGTCGAAGAAATACGACAAAGACTTCCTCGCCACGTGCACGCTGTACACGACCGCGGAACCCTGCTCGATGTGCGCGGGAGCCATGTACTGGGCGAACGTCCGACGGCTCGTGTACGGCATCACGGAAAAGCAATTGCTCGCCGAAACCGGCGACGACCCGCGAAACCCGACGCTAAGCCTCGACTGTCGAACGGTGTTCGGGGCGGGCCAGAAGGACATCGAGGTTGTCGGCCCGGTACCGGAGGTCGCCGACGCCGCGCTGGAACCGCACAAGAACTACTGGAACCAGCAGAGCTGACGTCACCTTACTTAACGGCGTTCGGACGACGCGACTGGATCGCCGTCCTCCCACAGCAACAGCTGACGGACGGAGGCGCGAGATCCATAGGGCTGCAACATCGTGCTCGCCGGCCGCGGGCGCACTTTCAGCGGCCACCAGAACCACCGGCCCAGAAGCACGGCGATGGACGGTGTCATAAACGAGCGCACGATCAGTGTGTCGAACAGCAGGCCGAGGGCGATCGTGGTGCCGATCTGGCCCAGCACGACCAGATCGCTGTACACGAAGGACGCCATGGTGAACGCGAACACCAAACCGGCCGCGGTCACCACTCCACCGGTACCCGCCATTGCCCGGATGATGCCGGTGTTCAACCCGGCACCGATTTCCTCCTTGAAGCGAGATATCAACAGCAGGTTGTAGTCCGAGCCCACGGCCAGTAGCAGGATGATGGCCAGCGGGATGATGACCCAATACAACTTAATGCCCAAGAGGTGCTGCCAGACCAATATCGACAGACCGAGTGAGGCGCCTAGTGACAGCGCCACGGTGCCCACGATGACGATCGCCGCGATCAGGCTGCGCGTGATGAACATCATGATGAGCAGGATCAGGCTGAGCGCCGCGATCACGACGATCATCAAGTCGTACTTGGCGCTTTCCTGGATGTCCTTGTACGTCGCCGCCGTGCCACCGATGTAGATGTGCGAACCGGCCAGCGGCGTGCCCTTGACGGCCTCCTCCGCCGAGTGCCTGATCGCATCGATGTGCGAAATACCCTGCGGGGTCGCGGGATCGACGTCATGGGTGATGATCATCCGCGCGGCCTTGCCGTCGGGTGACAGAAACAGTTTCAGACCGCGCTGGAACTCGGCGTTCTGGAACACCTCGGGCGGCACGTAGAACGAGTCGTCGATCTTCGCCGCGTCGAACGCCGCTCCCAACGCCGTGGAGTTCTCCAGGGCCGCCGCGTTCTGGCTGTAAATGCCCGACAGCGTTGCGTAATTTGTCATGACCAGATCGCGGTTGGTCATCTGGCTGGCGATCTGGGGCGGGATCAGCTCGAGCAACTTCGGCTGTATCGAGTCCAGCTTGTCCAGGCTTGTCGTGACGTTGGCGAGCTGATCGGTGAGCGCATTGATGCCGTCAAGCGCATCGAAAAGCGACCGAATCGCAAAGCACATCGGGATGTTGTAACAGTGTGGCTCCCAATAGAAATAGTTGCGCAGCGGGCGGAACTGGTCGTCGAAGTTGGCGATCTTGTCGCGCAGGTCCCGGGCCACTGCGACGGTTTCGTGGAAGGCCGCGACCTGCTCGTGCGTCGCGTCGTTCGCCTGCTGTTGCAAGGACGCCTGCTGTCGCAGAATACCAATCGTCTTGTCGATCTCGTCGACCTGCTTGAGCAAGTCGTTCGCCCTGTCCTGCTGATACCCGAGATTCTGTATCTGACCGGCACTTTGGGCGCTGATCTGAAACGGAATCGACGTGTGGTCCAGCGGCGTGCCGAGCGGGCGGGTGATCGACTGCACCTGTGCGATACCGGCCGTGTGGAAGACGGCCTTCGCCACGCGCTCCAACAGGATCATGTCGGTCGGATTGCGCAGATCATGGTCAGCCTGGATCATCAGCAGCTCCGGGTTGAGCCGGGCTTTCGAGAAGTGCCGCTCGGCAGCGGCGTAACCGATGTTGGACGGCGCCCGGTCAGGCATGTAGACGCCGACGTCGTAGCTGGTCTTATATCCGGGCAGCGCCAGCAGACCGATCGCGGCCACCGCCATCGTCGCCACGAGGATCGGTCCGGGCCACCGCACGATCGCGGTACCGATCCGACGCCAACCCCGTGTCCGCGCTTTGCGTTTCGGGTCCAGCAGCCCGAAACGCGCGCCAATGGTCATCACCGCGGGCGCGAGGGTGAGCGCGGCCGCCAAGGCCACGAACATGCCTATCGCGGCGGGGACGCCGAGGCTCTGAAAGTACGGCAGCCGGGTGAAACTCAGACACAGGACCGCGCCCGCGACCGTCAGACCCGAACCAAGGATGACGTGAGCGGTCCCGCGGTACATGTTGTAGAAGGACGTCTCCCGGTCGATCCCGTTGTTGCGGTCTTCGTGGTACCGGCCCATGAGGAAGATCGCATAATCGGTGCCAGCCGCTATGACGAGCAGCGTCAGGATGTTGGTCGAGTACGTCGAGAGTCCGATGATGCCTTCGTTGCCGAGGAAGGCGACAATGCCTCGGGCCGCCGACATTTCGATGAGCACGGTGATCAACACCAGCAGCATGGTGGCGATCGAGCGGTAGACGAGCAGCAGCATCACCGCGATCACCAGCACCGTCAGCACCGTGACCTTGGTGGTGCCTTCGTTGCCGACCTCGAACTGGTCGGCGACCTGGGGCGCCGGACCGGCGACATAGGCCTTGATGCCCGGCGGGGCAGGCGTGCTGTTGACGATGTCGCGCAGTGCGTCGACGGATGCTATGGACTGCGCCTCGCCCTGGTTTCCCGTGAGGAACACCTGAACGTAGGCCGCCTTACCGTCCGAGCTCTGCGATCCCGCGGCCGTCAGCGGGTCTCCCCAGAAGTCCTGAACGTGCTGAACGTGCTTGTGGTCCTCCTCAATTCGATCGATCAGGGTGTCGTAGAACTGATGGGCGGCTGCTCCCAGCGGCTCGTCGCCTTCCAGCACCACCATTGCCGCACTGTCGGAGTCGAATTCCTGGAAGACCTCGCCAATCTTCTTGAACGCCTGCAGCGACGGCGAATCGGGCGAGCTCAACGCCACGTTGTGTTCTTCGCCGACGATTTCCAGCTGCGGCACGAGGGCATTGGTGAGGCCGGCGATCACCAGCCAGAACAGGATGATGGGCACGGACAGCACGCGGGTCGACTTCGCGACGCGGTCCGTAAAGGACGTGCGTGACTCCTGATGGGTGCTCATCCAGATTTGTCCAGGCAGAAGGTGTACGCGTTCATCGTGTTGACCGTTCTCTCGTCCTTGACCACGTCATCGATCACGATGCGACAGCCGAGGGAGTCGCTATCGCCCTGCGCCATGACGTTGACAAGTACTGCCGTCTGGGTCGTGGTGATGTCGTATCTCCACGGGAGCGCCACATTCTCGGCGCGCTGAGGTTGAGCGTTGACGTCCAGATAGTTGATCGTCGCCACGGCGCCCGGTGGGCCGAACACCTCGAGGACCACGTGTTTGGGATTGAACGGAATGATCTCGTCCGAGAGGGCTTCGGCGGTCGAGGTGTCGTGGTTCGACCCGAATACGCCGTGCAGGCGAAAAACGGCGTACCCCGCGATAGCCACGACCACGACGGCGACGATGAGCATCCAGCCACGACCGAGAAGCCGACCAACCGAAATCCGCTGCACCCGCCAGCCTTTCGATACCCGCGACACGAGGACCGGACTGAACCCTAGTCCAGTCCAACGACATATCAACCTCGTTGACAGTACGGTACGGTACCGGACAGCACAACCCGTATAAGCCGCGCCGATTCCCGCTGGCCAGGCCGTTTTCTAGCGGTTGTGGCGGGTGAGGCTGGGCATCATGACGTCGTCGACCAGCGATTGCACCGTGCGCCGACTCGGCGGCCGCAACGAAAAGATTGACCGGAAGATGAGGTAGCCGGGCAGCACGTCCCAGAGGTCCTCGGTGATGGCGGCCGCATCGATCTCCCCGCGCGCGACGGCCTGCCCCAATATCTGCTTGAACAGGGCCTTCCGCTGATCAAGGAACTGGTGCTGCATGACGTCGTTGAGCGCGGGGTTGCGCGACACCTCCACCATCACCGCGCGCATGGTGCTGGCGTGTGTGCGCGCCTGATCGCAGATCACATCCCCCAGCTGCAGCAGGTCGCCACGCAGGGTGCCGGTCTCGGGGGCGACGGCGACGTGGCGGACGCCTTCGATGAATGCCGCCAACACCAGTTCGGCCTTGGTCGGCCATCGGCGGTACACCGTCGCCTTGCTCGCCCGCGCGCCGGCGGCGACCGCGTCGACGGTCAAGCCGTCATAGCCCTCTTCCTGCAACAACCGCAAGGTGACGGCCAGCAGTTCGGCCTCCCGCGGCGACCACGGCGACGACTCCACAGCGTGAGCGGCACCGGTGGTCATCGCACCAGGGTAGATCGATTCAACTCGTCGCGACCATTACCGCGCTGGACGTCGGCACATGTGAAGTTCCTATGAGGAAAGTGCCGATCCGCTGTGAGACCGCGAGAATGGTCGGGTGACGTCCGCGCCAGCCAGCAACCGGGGGCCCCGTCGCGCCGTACTCGGCCAATTGCCGCGGATGTACCGCGCTGACGGGTCCGCGATTCGCGTGCTTCTGGTCGACGATGAACGCGCGTTGACGAACCTGGTGCGGATGGCACTGCGGTATGAGGGGTGGGAGATCGACGTCGCGCACGATGCCGCCGAAGCCGTCGAGAAGTATCGAGCGAACGTCCCCGACGTCATCGTCCTCGACATCATGCTGCCCGACATGGACGGCCTTGGCGTGCTGGCGCAGATCCGCGACTCCGACACCTACACTCCGACCCTGTTCCTCACCGCTCGCGATTCGGTCGCCGACCGCGTCGGCGGGCTGACCGCAGGCGGCGACGACTACATGACGAAGCCCTTCTCGCTCGAGGAACTCGTCGCCCGGCTGCGCGGACTGCTGCGCCGAACCGCCTACCTGACCCCCACCGATCACGAGTCGCTGACCGTCGGCGATCTCACTCTCAATGTCGCCAGCCACGAAGTGACCCGCGACGGCGTGCCGATCTCGCTCACCACGACTGAGTTCGAGTTGCTGCGGTTCCTGATGCGAAACCCGCGACGCGCGTTGAACCGTCAAGAGATTCTTCGGCGTGTGTGGGACTACGACTTCGGCGGGCGATCGAGCATCGTCGATCTGTACGTGTCGTATCTGCGCAAGAAGATCGACACGGGCCACGAACCGATGCTGCACACCGTACGCGGCGTGGGATACATGCTGCGGCAACCGGAATGAAAGAGACCTGGCAGCAGTGGAGCATGCTGCGGCAGCTCGTCGTCGGCGTTTCCGCAGTGGTCATGATCGCATTGGTGACCGTCGGAACCCTATCGGTCGTGACGCTGCGGTCCTCGGTACTCGGAATCATCGACACCCAACTATCCGGAGCCGCAGACGGATTCAGCCAGTCGCTGACTAAGTACCGAGTCACGCCTCTTCCGACGGGTGAGCTGCCGCCGCCCGGGGCGATGAAACCGCTCACGCACCTCATCGGACAGGCAGAAGGAAACGTCGTCGCACTCATTCAGGGCGGCAAGGTCGTCGATTCCGCCTATTTTGTCAACGGCGAGGGGCGCCCGGCCCCGCAGACGGCCGTCGACGCCATCGCTGCCTCGTCGGCGGCGGGAGCCGTGGCGCACACCGTCGAGCTGCCTGGGCTCGGGTGGTACCGGATGGTCAGCCGACCCGGTGACGGCGACGAAATCCTGGTCACCGGAGTATCGCGAACGCCGGCGTGGAATGCGATGGTGCGCGAAACCATCGTCGTGTCGGCGATGACCGCAATTGCCCTCTTGGTCACCGCGCTGAGCACGGTGGCGATCGTGCGGTTCGCCCTGCGTCCGCTGCGCCGGGTGTCAGCGACGGCAGCCGAAGTGGCGACGCTGCCACTCGATCGCGACAACTACGCCATCACCCCACGCGTTCCTGGCCGCGACACAGATCCCCGTACCGAGGTGGGACTCGTCGGCGACACGCTCAATCGACTGCTCGACCACGTCGAACGCGCGCTCGCCGACGTCGCCGCCTCGGATCGGCGGATGCGCCAATTCATCACCGACGCCAGCCATGAACTACGCACTCCCCTTGCGGCCATCAACGGCTATGCCGAATTGACGCGCCAAGACAGCTCGGTGCTACCCGAGACCACCGAATACTCTCTAGCGCGCATCGAGGCCGAAGCACACCGAATGAGTTCATTGGTCGCGGATCTGCTTTTGTTGGCGCGGCTCGACGAGGGCCACGATCTCGACAGCACCAGCGTGGACCTCGCCGACGTGGTCGCCGACGCCGTCAACGATGCGAGAGTTTCGGCGCCGACTCATCACTGGCAGATGAACGTTCCGGACAATGAAGTGTGGGTTCGTGGGGACCGTACGCGGCTGCACCAGACGCTGGCTGTGTTGCTGTCCAACGCACGGGTGCATACGCCCGAAGGGACGACCGTGGTCACCACGGTCGCGACCGGGCGGGCCGATGACGGCAAGGCGTACGTCGAGGTGACGGTGTCCGATGACGGGCCGGGAATCGACTCCGAGCTGCTGCCCCATCTCTTCGAGCGGTTCGTGCGGGCCGACAAGTCGAGGTCGCGTGAAGCAGGTAGTTTCGGGTTGGGCCTTTCGATCGCCGCCTCGATCGTCGAAGCACACGGCGGTACGATCTCGGCTCAATCCGATTCGGGAAGAACCGCTTTCAGCGTGCGCCTACCCACCGCCGAGGCACCGGCTCAGCACGCCTCGTCGACGTAAATCGTGTCGGTGATTTAACAACGATCCGTGATGCTGATACGGAAGCCGAACATGTGAATCGTCTATGAGTGACGTGACGCGGTCCGGGTGCCGACCAACGATGGATATATGACCGCTACTTCGGTAATCCCCGCCCGCCTGCAATCACCGACCGCAGCGAGAACCGCACTGGGTGTGTTTCGCATCCTCGTGGGCTTGCTGTTCATGACTCACGGGACGGCCAAGCTCTTCGGGTGGCCCACGGGTACCCCGGCCGCGCTGGGCGCCTGGCCGATGTGGTGGGCAGGTGTGCTCGAGGTGGTGCTCGGCGGCCTCATCGCACTCGGCCTCTTCACGCGTCCCGCGGCATTCGTCGCATCCGGCATGATGGCCGTCGCCTACTTCTGGATGCACTTCCCAGATGGCTTCTGGCCCAGCGTCAATGGCGGCGAGGCTGCGGTGCTGTACTGCTTCGTGTTCCTGCTGCTCGTCTTCACGGGGCCGGGAGCTCTCACGGTCTCCCGGCGGTCTTCCCAGCCGTCACCCTGATCGGGACGTCGTCCTGCCACGGCTGACGGATGACGAGATCGGCGATGTTGAAGGTCCCACGCTCGAACTCGCCCGTTGCGGCGTCGACGAGGCGGTACTCCTGGCGTTGGTGGTGGATGGGTTGACCGTCGATCATGATGATGCGGACTTCGCCGGGCTCGAAATGACAGCGCGCTTGCAACGCCCGAACCAGGTTCTCGTTGTGCAGATGACCGTCGCCGAAGCTCCACCCGAGCGCGTACGCGGCTACCATCTCGCCCTCGACCACCGCGTAGTCGCCCTCACGCCCCGGTGGCATGACGCGGTTCAACAGTGTGACGACCGCGCGGCCATGCGCATACATCGCACGGAACGCCAAGCCGCGATGCATGGCGATCTCGGCGTTCTCCGGGCCGACGAGTTGTTCGAGTTGTTTGTGCTGCAGCTGGCCCAGACCGATTCCCTGCGCGTGAATCTTGTCCGTCGCGGACTCGGTCAGGCACCACGTCGAAATATCCCAATTGCCTGCGTAATAGCGCATCCCCGGCAGGAAGGACACCGAGGGCGGATGGATATTGCCGAGCATGATCGCCACCACGATCACGGCCATCAGCGCCGCGACGAGCCACGGGTGCTCGAGATCACCGAGGCCGAAGCCGGCATGCGCGACAAACAGCGATCCGATGCCGAAGATCATGAAGACGTTCCACTCCAGCGGCACACCCAATGGGATCGCTGTGAGAATCACCAGATGGAACACCACCATGACGATCGCGGCCACCGCACTCACCACGCCGCCATGGGAGAAGAACAACACCAGCGGCACACCCATCTCGATCACGGTGCCACCGTGCGCGAGAAACTGCGGAATGATGCTGGGCCGTATGTCTTCTGGGAAGCGCCGATACAGCGCCTTGCGTAGCCATCGCCACCGGATCAACGGATTGTTTCCCATCATCGTCGCGACGACATACGGAAAGTGGTGGTTCAGCTTCGATGTCGCCGCACCGATCCAGATCGCGACCATCACCAGCTTCGCCGCGACGATCATGTCCACACCGGGCAGCAGGAACGTCGCTGTCAGCGCCCCGTACACCTCGCCGCGGCAGGCGAGGAAGATGAGCTTGTCGCGAAGGCCCACAACGGCGAGCAGGACGACGATCAGCGCAATGTTCCAGGTGGGCAGCAGACCAACGCCGGTGTCCAGCGCAGGAACGGGTCCGGTGCCGTCGGACAGCAGGGCGTAGACGGTCGTCGTCAGCAGGCCCGCGTACAGCACGACCTCGAACGGGGTGCGACGATCACCGGCGGTCAAGGGAATTCGGTTGGGCCACGGTGGCAGTCGCAGCGTTCCCGTGCGCAGCCAATAGAGCACCGAGCCCATCGGTGGCTTGAATTTTCCTGTCAGTGGGCCGAATCCACACCCCAGCCCGAGCACCTCGAACAGCAGTGCCCACAGCACGACCTTCTGAAAGACGATCGGTTCGCTCCACCACGACGTGACATTGCCCCATCCGTCGATCCCGCTGGTGGCCAACGCGAAACACATACCGCCTACGATGAACAGCACGATCTTCACGGCGTACACCACATAGAGCACGTCGGGATTGCCCATCCCCCGCTCGGCGATGTGCTGCACAAGTGGCTTCAGCCGTTCTGAACGGCTGCCCGATCGCCATGACTGATACTCGATTTCCGGTGAATCGGCCTTGAGAAACCCCATTGCGCTTAAAACACTCCCAATTCCCGAAGAGCGTCACCGTAATTGTTCACGTCGGCTGCGAACAGCTGCGGCTGTTCGAACGCGGCGAAGTGCCCGCCGCGGTCCTGCACACTGTGATGCACCAGGTTGTAACGTCGTTCGGCCCAAACCCGCGGTGTCTGCAGAAGCTCGTAGGGGTAGACCGCGTAGCCCGTCGGGACGTCGACCTGTCCGCTCCATTCACTCAGCGCTGAGTTTCCGGCCCGTGTCGCCTCGCAGTAAAGTCGTGCCGCCGACGTCGCGGTGCCGGTGAGCCAGTACAGCATTAGGTTGTCGATCAGGCGGTCGGTGGAAATCGGCATGCCCTCGCGGATGTCGCACCACGCGTGAAACTTCTCCAGTATCCAGCCGGCCAGGCCCAGCGGTGAATCGTCGAGCCCGAAGCCAAGCGAATGCGGCCTCGTCGACTGAATGTCCATATAGGCTGTGCCGTCCGTGATGCGTTGCGCAGACGAGACCAGCGCATTCAGTTCGCTTTCCGTGACGCCTGTCATTGCGTCGGCGTCCACGCCGTCGAAGGGTGCGAACAACATGTTGGTGTGGATGGCGGCCACGTTCGGCACGTGGTGCTGACCGAGATGCCGGACGACGAGTGCGCCCCAGTCCCCGCCCTGGGCAAGGTATCGCTCGTAGCCGAGCTGGGCCATCACGTCGGCGACCGCGGCGGCGACCTTGGCGACGTCCACACCGCGCTCGGACGTCGGGCCCGAGAATCCGTAGCCGGGCATGGAGACGACGACGACGTGGAAACGCTCGCGCAGCATCGGCAGCACGTCGAGGAACTCGACGATGGACCCTGGCCACCCGTGAACCAGCACCAGCGGGATCGCATCGGCGGCGTCGGACCGCGAATGCAGCAGGTGTATCCGCTGGCCGGCGGCGGTGGTGACGAACGATCCCCACTCGTTGAGCTCGGCTTCGGTTGCCCGCCAGTCATATCCGTCACGCCACCGGTCAATGACTAACCGCAGGAACGCCTGCTCGGTTCCGTAGTCCCAGCCACTGCCGGGCAGCTCGGCCGGGAATCGCGCGGAGTCCAGCCGGCGACGCAAGTCGTCGAGATCGGCCTGTGCAATGGCGATCGGGAACGGCGTCATCGTGCTCATCTGATACTCCCGGAGAGTGACTGCCGCCGGACCGACGCCAAGTGGTGCAGCAGGGGCTCGTTGCGACCGAACACGACGTGGTCGACGCCGGCCTCGAGTCCCCGCTGGCATGCCGCCGCCATCGGGAAGTCCTGGCCGTCGAGTACCTGTGCTGCACCGTCGATTCCCATTTTGTACCAGGCGCGTTCCTCGTCCGTGGTCACTTCTATGGGCGCCCCGATGGAGAGATAGATGGTGGTCTCGCCGGGATTCCTGCCCGGGTACGCGCGCAGCATCTGCGATGTCCCAGGGGCCTCGATCAGCACGCAGCTGGGAAACAGGCCGTAGACGACGGTGCCGAAGAACTGGTCGGGCCAGTCAGCCTCGGGGGTGTCGCGGTACTGGACGATGTCGCGGAACGGGAACGACCAACGAATGTGGCGACCGTAGATGTCGTACACGGAGTTGTTCGAGGCCAGCGGATCAAGGGTGTCGGCGTGGACATAGGGAAAGTGATAGCCCTCGAAATTCACATCCACAGCGAGCTTCCAATTGCACGCGATGTCGAAGCGCCGGCTCTCCGCGTGGTGATTGTGGTCGAAACCGTATTCCGAAAGCGGTGCCGCAATGTCACCCAGGGCCGCCGAAACGTCGACGTCGTCCGACAGTCCCACGACGATCAGGCCCGCTTCGCCACTGACGGGCAGCGGGATCAGACCGCGCTGGTCCAGGTCCGCTCCGTCGAACATCTTGCGTGCGGGAGTCCCGGTGAGTCGGCCATCGAGACCGTAGGTCCAACCGTGATAGGGACACTTGAATATTCGCGTCTTCCCGCAGTCGTCGGCGACCTGCGCGCCGCGATGCGCACAGCCGTTGACGAACGCGCGAAGCACACCGTCCTTCCCACGAACCACCAGAACGGGAACGCCCATCACATCTTTGGTGGTGTAAGAACCTGGCGCCGCGACTTCGCCCGTCCAGCCGATGACGTGCGGCACACTCCGCAACATCCGCAGGTCGGCGTCGAAGTATTCGCGGTCTACGTACACGTCCCGCGGCTCGCGCCAGACGTCGTCGGCGATGTCGAGGGTGTCGTTCTCGAAATGCTTGAGGACGCGGCGCGTGAGGTCGAGAGCTTCCTGCCGTGGCATCGTGCCTCCTCAGAAAAACGCGTGGTCGTCGACGAGCGCCGCACGCAACGCTCGACACTGACTGGCAAAGAAGCGTTGAGACACCGAGGCATTCGTGGCGATCAGGTCGAATGCGTGGAAGGCTCCGTGCGCGATCTCTTCGTGCACCGGCACGCCCGCCTCCCGCAGTCGCGCGGCGTACGCGACACACTCCTCGTGGAAGAGGTCCTGGTCACCCACACCGATCCAGGTCGGCGGCAGCCCCGAAAGGTCGGCCCGCCGCGCGGGTACGGCCGCCACCGGATCGGCACCGGCGAGGTACCACTGCCACGCCAACTGATTGTCGTCACCCGACCACATCACGCGTCCCCGGTCGCCGTTCGACCCGGTGCGGTCGTCGAGCATCGGGTACACCAGCATCTGCAGTCTGAGCTTGACGTCACCGCGATCGCGTGCGAGTTGAGCTGCGGCAGCGCTGAATCCGCCACCCGCGCTCGCACCGCCGACAGCGACCCGCGTGGAATCGACCCAGGTCTGACGGGCCAGCCAGCGCAACGCCGAATAGCAATCCTCCAGCGGTGTGGGAAAGGGGTGTTCAGGGGCCAGCCGGTGATCCACCGCCGCGACGGTGACGTCGGTGAAGTTGGCGAGCTTGCGACAGAACGCATCTTCCTGTGCGGCATTGCCCATCACCATGCCGCCGCCGTGGATCCACAACATCGCGGGACCGGGCTCGCCGATTCCGGTGGGTCGATGGACGCGCACGCTGACGCCGGGCGCAACGTCGGCCACCTCGACACCGCGAATCCTACCGACTGCTCCCGCCACCTTCATCAATGCGCGTGGTCGCGTCAAACTACGCTGCAGCGCATAGCCTTTGGGCAGAAGACGGGCCCGCGACCGAAGTTCGGGATCGAACCTCGAGTAGTCGATCTCACCCACTGACGGCCACCGCCGGCTGTGCGGGAGCCGCGATCTTGCGGCCGGCGCGCAGGAAGCTACCGGTACGCACGGTGCCGACGATGTCGGTCGGCACCCCCTTGCGGAACACCGTGCGACCGCCGACGAGAACGGCGGCGACCGTGTCGTCGTTGCGGTTGACCATGCGGCTCAACCCGCCATACTGCTCGACGGATTCCTCGGCGTACGCACTGAGCGACTCGTCGAGGTGAGCGGGATCGACCACCGCGATGTCGGCACGGTCACCCACCCGCAGGTGCCCGGCGTCCAGTGAGTACCAGTCCGCCAGCTCCCCCGTCAGGCGGTGCACCGCGTGCTCGGCCGTCATGAACGGCGCCCCCGCCTCGGCGCTCTGATGCACGTGACGCAGCAGGCAGAGTCCGCTGTTGTAGAACGCCATGTTGCGCAGGTGGGCACCGGCATCTGAGAAGCCGACCTGCACACCGGGATCCACCGCCAGCTTCTTGAGCACCTTGGGTCGGTGGTTCGAGATGACGGTGCGCCACCGCAGGTCTCGCCCATGCTCGAGGACGAGGTCAAGGAAGGCGTCCACCGGATGTACACCGCGGTCCAGTCCGAGCTGACCGAACGTCTTGCCGATCAGCGAGGAGTCTGGACAGGCGACGATGTCGGCATCGAAGAAATCGCGGTGCCAGGCGCCGATGCTGAACCTGTCGTCGTACTCCTTGCGGAACTGGCGGCGGTAATCTTCGTTCCGCATCAACTCATTTCGTTCGACCTCGTCGCGCAGGTGCAATGCCGCCGCGCCTGCGCCCAGCTCCTCGAAGATCACCAGATCGATGCCGTCGCCGTACACCTCGAACGGCACCGGAAGATGCTGCCACCGGAAGTCGCCGCCGAGCGCGTTGATCAGGCGGGCCGCACCGGTCAGGATCTTGTAGCCGATCGGGTTCGACTTGGCGTCGGCGGCCGCCAGGAAGCTGATCTTCAGCGGGCGGCGCAGCCCACCGATGGACCTCGCCAGTTGCGCCGCCACCCGCGGCGGGTGCTGGATGTCGGGACCGCTCTGCAGCACCCGGCCACACTTGCGGACAAGCTGCGTGAGCCGTCGCATCTCGCGTCGCTTCACGTAGGTCGACGGCAGCGTGCGGGATCGGCAGACATCGCCGTCGATCCGGTCGAACAGCAACTGCTGCGACGACAGTCCGATGAAGCCGGCGTCGAGCGCCTCGGTCAGCCAGCGCTCCATCGTCGCAAGCTCGGCCTTCGTGGGCTGGTCGTCCTTTGTCGTCGCGCGCTCGAGTCCCATGACGGCGGTGCGCATGTCGGAGTGACCGATGAACGCGGTCACATTCGGCCCGAGCGGTCGGGCCTCGACTGCCTCGATGTACTCCTCGGCGGTGGACCAGGTCTTGTGCTGATCGACGGCGGCAATCACGTGGTCGCGCGGGATGGCCTCGACCCTGCCGAAGAGGTCGCCGGCGTCGGTGCCGTCGACGTGCACCGTGGAGATGGAGCACGATCCGACGACCACCGTCGTCACGCCATGCCGCAGCGATTCCGACAGCGACGGTCCGTTGAGGAGTTCGACGTCGTAGTGGGTGTGGATGTCGATCAGGCCGGGCGTCACCCACTGCCCCGTTGCGTCGATCTCCTCGATGCCCTCGATCGGATCCTCGGTGACGACCGCGACACGGCCGTCCCGAATGCCGACATTGCGCACCGAGGACGGACCACCCGTTCCGTCGAAAAACCGGCCGTTCCTGATCACCACGTCGAAGCGCACGGGCTCTCCCCTCCATCGTCGGGTTGCGACCATCACAATACACTTATCGAATATTGTATGGTCAAGGGGTGACCGAGCCCGAAGTGGTCGAATTCGACCTTCCCCGCCTGCGGATGACCGCTCTCACCTGGGGTCCGCCGGACGGCAGGCTGGCACTGTGCGTCCACGGTTTTCCCGACAGCGCACACAGCTGGCGACGACTCGCACCCATGCTGGCGGCCAGGGGATTTCGCGTTGTCGCACCGTTCACCCGGGGCTATGCGCCGACCGGGCCCGCGCCCGACGACGACTACCACCTGGGCGCGTTGATGAGCGACCTCGTCGATCTGCACCAGCACCTCGACGGCGGATCCAATACGGTGTTGATCGGCCACGACTGGGGCTGCTTCACTGCCAACGGACTCGCGGCATACGCCGGATCGCCGTTCGGTGCGTACGTCTCGATGGCACTGCCGCCGCTGCGCGCGTTCGACAACTCGCGACACAGCCTCGCGGAGAACCTGCGGATGTCGGCCGTTCAGCTGCGCAGGAGCTGGTACGTCCTCTTCTTCCAGCTGCCGTTCCTTCCGGAGCGCGTACTGCACCGAGTCATCCCGCGACTGTGGAAGGACTGGTCGCCCCCGGGTGCCGACGTTGACGACGACGTGGCGCGCACCCAGGCCGCGCTCCCGACCCTCGCCCATCGCAAGGCCGCCGTCGGGTATTACCGCGCGATGATCCGATTCACCCGGGCCTCGCCGCCGTATGCGGGCCTGCACCGCTTCCGGTTCAGGCTTCCGCTCACCCCGGTGCTCGTGCTGCACGGGGAACAGGACGGCGCGGTACAGGTCGGTTACCTCGCCGGCGTGATCGATGCCCTGCCGCCGGGCAGTCGGGTGCAGACCATTGCCGGGGCCGGCCACTTTCTCCAGGTCGACCAGCCCGAGGCGGTATGCGCGGCGATCCTCGACTACCTGAAGGTCGAGTGAGCTTGACGGGTTGATTGCGTGCACCAGGTACACGCGATCAACCAGCTAGTGCCACACGTCAGATCGTCAGCGACACCTTGACGCAGTCGGCGGTGCGTGCCGCCACCGCAGCGTAGGCCGCGGGGGCGTCAGCCAGCGGCATGGTGTCGGTGAAGATACCGCTGACGTCCAGGCGGCCCGACTGCAGCAGCGGTACCAGTTCCGGCCAGGTGCGCTGTACGGGTGCGGTGGTCATCCTCAGCGTGATGCTGCGAATCAGGCTGATGGTCGCGGGGAATGGGAACGGTTGCAGGTTGTGGACACCGACCACGGAGACCGTGCCGCCCGCCCGGACCAGGTTCAGCGCGTCGGTCATCGAACCATCGCTGCCGACCGCATCGATGACTGACGCTGCACCACGTCCACCGGTCGCCTCCTGAACTGCCTGCAGTGCAGGCGGTTCCAGAGGAGTCGCGCCGAGCCGTTCGGCCCGGAGCCGCCGGCCTTCGACGGGGTCGACGGCGAAAACGGTACCCGCGCCGAGCGTCAACGCACTCTGCACCGCACACAGGCCGACCGCCCCGAGGCCGAGCACCACCACCGTGCCGCCGGGCGGGAAGTCGGCCCGCTGCGCGGCGGCCCACCCGGTGGCGAGGTTGTCCGTCAGCAGCAGCGCCTCCTCGGTGTCGATGTCGTCGGGCAGGCGCAACAGCTGGAAGTCTGCCGCGGGCACGGCCAACAGCTCCGATTGCGCCCCGCCGAGCGCACCGGCGCCGAAGATCCGTGGACCACCGACGCAGGTCACCGGGTCGCGGGTCTCGCAGCCCGCACACGCCCCGCAGCCGGCGACGGACGAGACCAGCACCTCGTCACCGACGGCGAATGTGCGTACGTCAGGCCCGATCTCGACGATCGTGCCAATCGCTTCGTGTCCGAGTGGCACCGGATCCGCGAGCGGGTAATCGCCTTCGTAGAAGTGCAGATCCGAGCCGCAGATGGCGGCAGATCGCACCTCGATGACGGCGCCGTCGGGGCCGGGCAGTGTCGGGTCGGGCAGCGTCTCCACGCGGACCTGTCCCGGCGTATCGATCACGACGCTCTTCATCGGTGGTCACCCTTTCTCAGCTTCTTCAGCGCCAGTTGCGCCGCGTTGAAGCCGCACATGCCGTGTGCGCCCGGTCCCGGCGGCGTCGCCGCCGAGCAGATGTACATTCCCGGCACACCAAGACTGTACGGAGACAGCGTTATTCGTGGACCGAAGACGAGTTGCCGAATGTCTTTGGCTCCGGTGTTGATGTCGCCGCCGACGTAGTTCGTGTTGTACCTACTCATCTCGGTGGCCGAACTAACCTCGTAGCCGACCACGCGGTCGCGGAATCCCGGGGCGAACCGCTCGATCTGCGCGAAGATCTGCTCGGTCGCGTCGCCGGTGTATCCGTTAGGCACGTGGGCGTAGGAATACAGCGGATGCACGTCACCGGCCGAACGCTGCGGATCGGCCAGGTACTGCTGGCCGATCAGGACGAAGGGCCGCTCCGGCATCCGCCCCATATGGAGTCCGCGTTCATTCTCGGCGACTTCGGCGAAGTCACCGCCGAGATGCAACGTGCCCGCGCGATGTGCGTCGGGGTGGCTCCACGGCACGCCACCTTCGACGGCGAAATCGACCTTGAACGCCGCAGGCCCGAAGCGGAAACGCTGGTATGCCTTGACTATCCGGGACGGCAACCGCTCGCCGAGGACGGCCGCGACTGCGGGCGGGTCGAGGTCGAAGATGGTGACATCGGCGGGCGGCAACTCGGCCGCCGACGTGATGCGGACACCGGTTTCGACCCGTCCGCCCAGTTCGACTAGCAGCGCGGCCAGTGCGTCGGTGATGGCGCGCGAGCCGCCGGCTGCGACGCCCCATCCCGCGTTATGTCCTGCGGTGAGGATGCCCAGCCCGATGGCCGACGTCAGCGGCCGGTCCAACGGCTGAAATGTATGCGCCGCAACGCCTCCGAAGAGGGCTCGGGCCTGCTCCGTCGTGAAGGTCTTGGCGAGTACGGAGGCCGGAAGCACAGTCGGCAGCCCGAACCGCGCGAGCGTGAACGGATGGCGCGGCACCCGCAGCAGCGGTCCCAGGATGTCGTCGGACAGTGCGTCGTAACGGCTCTCGTTGTGCGCGAACAGCGTCCGCCACCGCCCGCCGTCACGACCGAGCCCGGCCGCGGTCTGCTCGACGGAGCGGTACAGCACACCCGCGGTGCCGTCGTCGAGCGGATGCACGCAGTCGACCTCGGGAAACCGCCACTCCAGGCCGTACCGCTCCAAGCCGAGAGCGTTCAGAAACGGTGAACCCACCGCCATCGGGTGCGTCGCCGCGCAGGAGTCGATCAACAGTCCGGGGACTATCGCCTCGACCGTGCGGGTGCCGCCGCCGATCGTGTCGGCGGCCTCGAGCACCGTGACCGAGAGACCCGCGCGGGCCAGGGTGACCGCCGCCGCGAGTCCGTTGGGACCCGCGCCGACGATCAGTGCTACGTCACCCACTCGGGCTGCTGCTCGACCTCGACGGCGGAGAAGTCCTTGTGCCCCAGCCCGGCGGTGCACCCGCCGTCGACGACGAACTCCGAGCCCGTCGAGTAGCTGGAGTCGTCACTCGCGAGGTACACGACGAGATTGGAGACCTCGCGTGGGTCCGCGGCGCGGCCAAGTGCCGTTTGGAAGATGTCGTCGGGCACCCACTCGGTCATCGGTGTCTTGATGAGACCGGGGTGGATCGAGTTGACCCGAATTCCGCTGGGCCCCAACTCCAGAGCGGCCGACTTCGTCAATCCGCGGACCGCGAACTTCGTGGCAGTGTAGCCATGGCACGCGATGGTACCCGCCATGCCCTCGATCGACGAGATGTTGATGATCGACCCGCGGCCGGCGGCCTTCATCGGTGTCACCGCCGCGCGAATGCCGAGGAACACGCCGGTGAGGTTGATGTCGAGGATGCGGTGCCACTCGGACAGTTCGTAGTCTTCGATGGTTCCGACGTTGAGGATGCCGGCGTTGTTCACGAGGACGTCGAGGCCGCCGAACTCGTCGACCGCCATGGCGACGGCCTGCTCCCAGTCGTCGGGTTGGGTGACGTCGAGATGGAGGTAGCGCGCTGAGTCGCCGACGTCTTTGGCGACGACCTCGCCCTCGGCATCGAGGATGTCGCCGAGAACGACCTTGGCTCCTTCGTCCACCAGCGCGCGCACGTGTGATGCGCCCATCCCCCGGGCTCCGCCGCTCACCAACGCGACCTTGCCGCTCAACCGTCCCGCCATCAATTCCTCCTGCTAGGCCGGCCCAAGCTAGGGCCGCAGTTCATAGTCGTCCGGATTCACATGGTTGGTCCAGGTCCAATAGTCGAAGATACGAAACCCGTACAGCGTCGGCAGATCGCCTGCGGCGTTCTTGTAGTAGCTGCTGGTGACCGCCGGATGGCTGTACACCATCTCACGCAGGCGTTCCTGGGCACGCCGGTTGTACTCGTCGCACACCTGGGCTCGGGGCATGGCCGATCCGAAACCACCGGACGCCACCATGTCGATACACCCCATGATGTATCGCATCTGGCACTCCGAGTTGTAGATGATGCTGGCGCCGTTCACCGCATTGGTACCCGGACCGTACATGCAGTAGAAGTTCGGGAAGCCCGGCACCGTGACACCCAGGTACGCATACGCCGAATCACCCCAGGCCTCGTTGAGTTCCAGCCCGCCCAGCCCGCGGACGTTGATTGGTCCGAGTTGGTGGTTGACGTCGAACCCGGTGGCCCAGAGCAGCACGTCGGCGGGTCGGTGCACACCGTCGACAGTGGTCACTCCGTGGGCGGTGATCTCAGCGATGCCGTCGGTGACCAACTCAACGTCGTCGCGCTGCAATGCCGTGAGCCAGGTTCCGTTGTCCTGCAACGTCCTTTTGCCCATCGGCGGGTACTTCGGGGTGACCTTTTCGAGGAGCTCCTCGTCGGTGCAGAAAACCCGCATCCACGCGATGAACATCTCACGGATCGCGTGGTTCGACTCGTTGCACGACAGCCCGCCGTTGTCCCAATCGGGGTCGATCTTGACCTGCTCGTCGAGCGCGTCGGCGATCGGCCACCACGACACGAATCGCAGCCATCGCCCGTAGTACGGCAGATGGCGAATCGCCCACCTGGCGCCATCGGGAATGGCGTCGTGATAAATCGGGTTGGGCGCCATCCACTGCGGAGTGCGCTGATAGACGTCGACCCGCTGGGTGAAGTCCGCGATAGCGGGCACGAGCTGGAATCCGCTGGCCCCGGCGCCGATGACCGCCACCCGCTTGCCATCCAGGTCGACGTCGTCGCGCCAGTCCGCGGTGTGAAAGGACGGCCCACTGAAGCCGTTGGCGCCCTTGATGTCTGGGATCACCGAGTTGCTGAACTGCCCGACGGCACAGATCAGCGCCCGCGCGGTCAGCACCTCGGCTCCGCCGTCGGCCCCGCTGATCGTCACCTGCCAGGTCGCCGACTCGTCATCCCACGCGGCGCCGGTGACCGCGGTGTTGAAGCGCACGTGCGGAGCGATGTCGTGCTTGGTCGCGACGTCCTGCAGGTACTGGAGGATCTCGGGCTGTTCGGAGTAGTAGTGCGTCCAGTGGTCGGTGGGCTCGAACGAGTAGGCGTAGTACTGATTGGCGATGTCGACGCGGCAACCGGGATAGCGATTCGCCAGCCAGGTTCCACCAACCGCGGACTGCTTCTCGACGATCGTGAACGGCACGCCCGCCGCCTTGAGCTTGATCCCTGCCAGCAAGCCCGCCTCACCGCATCCGATGACCACGACCGGGAAGTCGCTGCGCTGCTCCGGTGTCGACGCGAGTGCCGGTCCGTACTGGTCGGCGCGGCTGAACCGCAGGTCGGCGGCGACGTAGTCCACGTGGTCTTCAGTCACCGTCCCCGCCGACATCACGTCGAACATCACCCGCATCTGCTCGGGATCGGGAACGAACGGGGGCGGGCATCCGCGATCGCGGTAGTCGCGGATGACTTCGAACGCCCGCTCGCGCACCAGCACCTTGTCGGGTTCGCTCATGGCGCCCTGGAGGTCCATCGCAATGAGCGCGTAGGGGCCGGGCAACTCGCGGAGTAGGCCCAGGTCGCCCGTCATGTGCACCATCGACATCAGCAGCGCGGGCACGCTGGCCTCGGCGACCGCGGCCCGGATCACGTCATCGGAGTCGTCGAACGGCAGCCCGATCAACGCGTCGATGTCTGTGCCCCGAGTGGTGGTGGTTACCGACGAATGACCCATTCAGTCACCATACACAATCGTTTCAGCGTATGGTCTAGAGATTGCGATTGATATGGCCATACATTTCTCTAATTACGTATTGTCATCGTCGAGCGACCGGGCTACCGTCGAGCAATGACGAATCTGCAAGTGCGTCGCGTGCGGTTCGACCTCGCCGGTGACGACATCCCCTTCAATTGGCATCCGCAACGACCGGCATTTGCCATGCAGTGCAACCTGATCACCTTCTTCGCACCGGGTTTCGAGAAGTTCATCGTCGATGCGACCCGCGAAGCAATTCCCTTGATGCGCGATCCGTCGCATGCCGAAGAAGCCAATGCCTACCTGCGCCAGGAAGCCCAGCACTCGGCGGCGCACATGAGCCACTACCGAGCGCTCGTGCGCCGCTGGCCGGGCCTGCAGGAGACGATGGACGAGGTCATCGCGTCTTACGACCGGCTCACCGCCACAAAGCCTTTGGCGTGGCGGCTGGCCTACACCGCAGTCATCGAGAACACCTTCACGCCTTACTTCAAGGTATTCCTCGACCACGAGGACAAACTGTTCGAACCCGGTGACGAACGCGTCGCGTCGCTGTTCCTGTGGCACTTCGTCGAAGAGATCGAGCACCGCAGCTCCGCGTTGATGGTCTACGACGCCGTGCACGGCGACTTTCCCTACCGCGTGCGGACGATCGCGGCCGTGATCAAACATCTCGGCGAGATCATTTCGATCGTTTCTCGCGGATTCCAAAAGCACGTACCCGAGGCCGATGGCGGGCACTACGGTCGGCTGCTTCCCAATGGATTGACGCCGCGGTCCATGTTCTCGGCCGCACGCGCGTCCCGGCAGCTGACCGAGCCAGGTCAGGCCACGTATGCCGGCGTGCCCAAGCGGGAGTTCTGCACAATGCTGACCGGCCTTGTCCGATCGCAGGGTCCGAGCCATGACCCGGAGTTCGAGAACCTCCCGCCCTTCGCCGGACGGTGGTTCCGGCGCTACAGCGAGGAGCCGAAGAGCGCTGCCCGCTGGTATTCAATCGGCGCGGCCAGCCGATAGCGCCACTATGTGCGACGATGCCGCCGATATGATCGCGGCATGCAGGTCGCACGGGTAGGCGCGTAATGGTTCGTAGTCACGGCTGGTCGGGGAACACACCGACCTCCGACGAGGAGGCAATCACCCGCATCCTCGACGCGGCCGACGAGATCATCGCCGAGCGCGGATCCGCGATGCGCATCGCCGACGTCGCCCGCTCACTCGGCGTGACTCGCCAGACTGTGTACCGCTACTTCCCCGGCACCGAAGCGCTCTTGCTCGCAACAGCGATGCGATCCGGCGACGGCTTCCTGGAGCAGCTGGCCAACCACGTCCGCGGCGAGACCGATGCCGTCACCGCGGTGATCGAGGGCCTGGCCTTCGCGATCGAAAACTTGTCCAAGGACGAGCGTATCGGGTTCATGATGACCAAGCGATCGCGCGGCGAGGTCGCCCCGTCGCTCACCTCCGATACCGCGCTTTCGTTCAGCCGATCCATGCTGCACCGATACGAGGTGGACTGGGAGGCAAACGGTTTCGACGAAGAGGCCCTCGGTGAGCTGTCCGAGTTTTGCCTCCGGGTGCTGTATTCGTTTCTCATCGATACCGCCAAGACCCCGCGCCATGGGGAGAACCTGCGCACCTTCCTGGCCCGGTGGGTCGGACCAGCGGTCATCTACCCACGTTTCACCGATGCGATGGGATCCCTCACGAAAGTGACGGCGCCGCCGACGCGATCGCGACGACGTTCCGCTTCCTGACTAGAGACGCAGCGCGCGGGCGGCCAACGTCGCGAGGTCGCCCTGCAGATTCGTGATCGGGGCACTCCCACGTAGATGAATCACGTTCGTCAGAAGGATGACGTAGGTGTCTGAGCCCGGATCGATCCACAGCGATGTTCCGGTGAACCCCACATGGCCGAAACTGCCGATGGGGAACACCATTCCCCGTGGCTTGGAATGGCCGGTGTCGATGTCCCAGCCGAAACCGCGCAGATTCTGGCCCGCGATCGCCGGATAGTGCGGGGCGAGCAGCGGATGCTCTGTGTTCGGGGTCGCCGCGATAGCTTCCTGGGTCGCGGCGTTCGCCGCCGCTATTTGTCCGGGAGTATGCCCTGGCTGCTCGGGACTCGTCATGAGCTGCAAGGTCGCCTGTGTGAGCGGAAACGTGCTCGGCCGGCCCGCCAGCCGATCCAGCAACGCTTGGGCATAGATGCTCATGTCGTGCGCCGTCGAGAAGACACCGGCACTGCCGGCGACGCCACCCATGCGGCGCGCAGTCGGATCGTGCACGGTGCCGCGCAGCAGGAAGTCGAGGTCGGGGTTGGCGCCCGGAGCGGCGCGACCTTCCTCGTCACGCGCGGTCGGCGCCACCCGTGGCAAGATATCGGCGCTCCAGTCGTCCGGAGGGCAGGTGCTCGTTGGTCCAGGAAGCCATGCGACCGCGGATCCTCTGATCTGGTGCGGCCCACACGCTTTCGCCGGCGGCAGATATCGAGTATCCCCCATGCCGAGCGGCTCGAAGACATTCTGCTGCACGTAAACGTCTTCCGGTTGACCGGTGATCCTCTCCACCATCAAGCCGAGCAATATGAAGTTGACGTCGGAGTAGCGGAAGCCCGCACCGGGGGCCGCCTCCAGTGGCTTGGCGAGCGCGCGGCGGATGCCTTGAGCCTTGTCCGGTCCATTCAGACCCCACGGATCGCGAAGATCTAGTTCGCCCACCAAACCCGAAGTGTGCGTGAGCAACATACGCACCGTCACGTCGGCGCGTTGCGGATCATGCCCGGGGTTGAAGTCGGGCAGATATGTCTCTACGGCGTCATCGAACTGGACCTTGCCCTGTTCGTACAGCTGCATGACAGCGGTCGACGTCGCGAGCGATTTTGTCAACGACGCCAAATCGAAGATCGTGTCCTCGGTCATCGGCTCTTCGGGTGCCGGTGCTCCATCCGGTCCCGGTTCACCGGCGAGCTTGCGCATTCCGAAGGCCTGCTCGAACACGGTCGTGCCGCCGTGTCCTACCACGACCACCGCCCCAGGGAGCTCGTGTGCCGCGATCGCGTCGTTGATGAGCGCGGTGACGGTGTCGAAGTCCTTGTTAGGGATCGGTTTTGGCGTTATTGAAGGCGTCACGGACGTTGTGGTCTGCGTCGCCTGCGTGCTTTCAACAGGTTCGGGTTGGCGCACCTCACCGCACGACGTCGTCGCGGCGAGTGCCAGCAGGACAGCAGCGACAGCGCGGGCCTTACCTGAAGCTGTCATCGCCACCTCATCGGATCAACCCTCAGCATATGTAGTCGGGACCTTGTTACCATCGCGGCGTGGTCGACTCGAGTGCGCCACCCGGTCGCGGCGTAGCGCCAACCCGCCGAGAGGTACTGAAATATGCCCTCTCGGCACCTGCTTTGCTGATTGCCGGGTCCGCCGCGGCGACCATGGGTACCCCTGAGGCGTCGGCCGCGCCCGCGAAACTGATCGATTTCACGCACCGGCAGGTCGCTCCTGAGCTGATCAAGTCGGCGGGCTTCGACGGCGCGCTTGTCTATGTGTCCGAGTTGCGGCCTAACGCGGACTTCGATTTCAAGCCCGTCACCCGTGGATATGCGGACGGGTTGCGCGCGGAGGGGCTCGAAGTCGTCAGCTGCTATCAGTACGGAAAGCCCAATTGGCCGAACGCTCCGTCGGATTACACCCGCGGCTTCGACGGTGGCGTGGCGGACGGGCAGACGGCAATGCGACTGCACACCGCGGCCGGCGGACCGGATTCCGCGCCGATCTTCTTCAGCGTCGACGAGGACATCGACCTCGATATCTGGAACAGCGTTGCGGTGCAGTGGTATCGCGGCATCAACTCGGTGCTCGGTGTGAACCGCACCGGCATGTACGGACATGCGAACGCATGCGCATGGGCGATCCAAGACGGTGTAATCGGACCGTCGACCAGTCCCGGCCACGCGTGGGCGTGGCAGACGAGAGCGTGGTCCGACGGTGCGCGCGAGCCGGCGGCTGTGCTGTATCAGGACGTGATCGTCACATCCACCGACCCGGGGGTCATTCTCGGCGGGACCAGCGTGGACGTGGATCTGGTCCTAGCGCCCGACTTCGGGCAGTGGTCGCTGCCGCGGTAGTCACGACTGCCGATGTCGCCGCCGGGGCGGCTCCGCGCTCCAAGAAACCTGCAAGGCCCGTGCACCAATCTGCTGTCAGCAAGTGCGGGGGCCCCACCCGACGAGGTCCCCGCACTTGCCGCAGCAAGTTCGGGTCAGTAGTTGTTGCAGGTGTTGGCGATCGCCGCCATGGCGCCGAAGTACTTCTGACCCCATGACGTGGCCTGGTACTCCTGAGCGAGCTGCACGCGTTCGCCCGGAGGCGCGGACAAGAAATTGCTCAGCATCACACCTGCGAGCGGGTTCGCATTGAACTTCTCCGCCAGCGCGGGATTCTCGCTGCTCAGGGCTGCCATGACCTGCGGATAGCTGCAGGTGGTATCGATGATGGGGTCTGCGGACGCCACCCCGAGTCCAGCGGTTAACGACAGCGCAGTACCACCGATAGCGGTGATCACCAGGCTTTTCAATGAATTGAGCATGATCCGGGGACCTTCCAACTTATGCAGTGGCCCCCGACTGGCCCTGACTTCAACAGTGCACCCATGGTAGCTCGCGATTGCTCCGCCGTCACGAAAAGTGCTAGAGCCGGCCGGTCTTCTCCCTCTAGACACATAGTGGTAGGTCAGGCCCCCTAGAGTGGCTCGCACGTAGCCGAAAAGCGAAAGGACAGGGATGTCTGACAACGTGGTGGCCCCAAAAATCACCGGTGGCGAAACACTGCCCTTCGCGCCCACCCCTTCGGCGAGCATCGCGGGACGCACGCTTCAGGAATCCACCTACGCCCAGCGGGTCGTGCCCCGACGTCTACCGGAAAACGCGCCGAATGTCGTCATCGTGCTCATCGACGACGCGGGCCCAGGTCTGCCCACGACCTTCGGTGGCGAGGTACGCACCGACACCATGGACAGGGTGTGCGCTGACGGAGTCTCCTACAACAGGTTTCACACCACCGCGATGTGCTCGCCAACGCGGGCGTCACTGTTGACGGGCCGCAATCACCACGAGATCGGCAACGGTCAGATCGCCGAGCTGGCCAACGATTGGGACGGGTACGCGGGAAAGATTCCACGTAGCAGCGCGACGGTCGCCGAAGTGCTCAAGCAATACGGATACGCCACCTCGGCGTTCGGGAAGTGGCACAACACGCCCGCCGAGGAGACCACCGCGGCCGGCCCCTTTGAAAACTGGCCCACCGGACTGGGATTCGAGTACTTCTACGGATTTCTCGCCGGTGAGGCTTCTCAGTACGAGCCGCATCTCGTGCGCAACACGACGGTCGTCGCACCCACCAAAACCCCCGAAGAGGGCTACCACCTGTCAGAGGACCTGGCCGACGACGCCATCGGCTGGCTGCGGCGGCACAAGGCGTTCAACGCGGACAAGCCGTTCTTCATGTACTGGGCCAGCGGCTGCCTGCACGGACCGCACCACATCATGAAGGAATGGTCCGATAAGTACGCCGGCAAGTTCGACGAGGGCTGGGATGCCTACCGCGAGCGAGTCTTCGCGCGCGCCAAGGAGAGTGGCTGGATCCCGCAGGACTGCGCGCTCACCGAGCGCGACGAGAAGCTGGCATCGTGGGACAGCATCCCCGAGGACGAGAAACCATTTCAGCGACGCCTGATGGAAGTGGCCGCCGGCTTCGCCGAACACGTCGACGTCCAGGTCGGGCGGATCGCCGACGAACTCGACGAACTCGGCTACGGCGACAACACTTTGTTCTTCTACATCTGGGGGGACAACGGGTCGTCGGGCGAAGGTCAGAACGGGACGATTGCGGAACTTTTGGCGCAGAACGGAATTCCCACCACGGTCCGGCAGCACATCGATGTCCTCGATGAACTCGGCGGGCTGGACGTGCTGGGCTCACCGCTGGTCGACAACCAGTACCACGCTGCGTGGGCGTGGGCGGGCAGCACTCCGTACAAGGGCATGAAGCTGCTCGCCTCGCACCTCGGCGGTACCCGTAACCCGATGGCGGTCAAGTGGCCCAGCCAGATTCAGCCCGACGCCGCGCCGCGGGACGCGTTCCTGCACTGCAATGACGTCGTCCCGACGATCTACGACGTCATCGGGATCGAGCCGCCGCTCGTCGTCAACGGCACCCCGCAGATCCCACTAGCCGGTTCGAGTTTCGCACGCACGCTCACCGACCGATCGGCCGAAGGCGGCAAGAAGACCCAGTACTTCGAGATCATGGGCAGCCGAGCGATCTACCACGACGGCTGGCTGGCCAGCGCGCGCGGTCCACGGCTGCCGTGGGTGCCCGGTCAGCCCGAGGGCATCGCGACCTGGACACCTGACAACGACCAGTGGGAGCTGTACCACCTGGACGAGGACTGGTCACAGGCCAACGACCTCGCCGACGCGCATCCCGACAAGCTGGTCCAGATGCGGGAGATGTTCGCCATCGAGGCCGCGCGGAACTCAGTGCTGCCCGTCGGCGGCGGCCTATGGGTACCCGTCTATCACCCGGAGTTGCGGATCGCTCCGCCCTACAAGGAGTGGGAGTTCTCCGGCGACACCGTGCGGATGCCCGAATTCTGCGCACCGGCGCTCGGTAACAAGAACAACACCGTCACGATCGAACTGGATCTGCCCGAGAACGCCAACGGCGTGCTGTACGCCCTCGGGGCGGCCGCGGGCGGACTGACGTGCTATCTCGACGACGGCTACCTCTGCTACGAATACAACCTGTTCATCCTGATGCGCACCAAGATTCGGTCTGAGGCGAAGCTGTCCGCAGGCCCGGCGACGATCACGGTCGACACGCGTTATGCCGAGCAACGCCCGGCGGGTCCGCTCGACGTGTCGCTTCGGGTCGGGGACGACACCGTCGCTACGGGCCAGGTGCCCGTGAGCGCTCCCCTGTTGTTCACCGCGAACGACTGTCTGGATATCGGCACGTGCCTCGGCTCGCCGGTGTCACTGGATTACCGTGAGCGCGCGCCCTTCCCGTTCGAAGGCCATATCCGGCGCGTGCACGTCGCCTATACGTAGGCTCCGAACGTGCACGCAGTGCGAAATTTTGACGAGTTTTTCGCAGTGGACGCACGTTGGATTTGGCACCGAGCAGGCGATCACGGCGAGCGCGTCGTCAGCACCAACCCGGCGTACTTCGCGGACGCCGTGTCGTCGAGATGGGTTCGGTAGACACCGAAACCGCCCGCGTACGGCATGAACACCCGCTTCTTGCCGTCGATGTTCGCACCGAGGTACCACGACGACTGCGCCTTGAGGAACAGCGTGCGTGCGGCCGCCTCGCCCACATGCTCAGTCCACGCCACCGCGGCGTCGCGCCGCGGCTCGACCTCGGTAATGCCCTGATCGCGCGCCGCGGCCATGAGCTTTACCGCCCAGTCGACCTGAACCTCCGCGTGCAACACCATGTTCGCGAGCACCGAAGGGCTGCCGGGCCCGCTGAAGCTGAACAGATTCGGAAGTCCGGGAACCATCACTCCCAGGAACGTCACCGGCCCGTTCGCCCAGACATGCGACAGCCGGTCGCCGCGGGGACCCACCGGATCGATGCGCGTCATCGCTCCGGTCAACGCGTCGAATCCCGTGGCGAACACCAAGACATCGCACGGGTAGATCGCGGCGCTCGTGCGGACGCCGTCGGCCGTGACCTCCTCGATCGGCTCGCGCCGCAGATTCACCAGCGCGACGTTGTGACGATTGAACATCTCGAAATAGCCCGCGTCGGTGCAGATCCGTTTGGTTCCGATCGGGTGGTCCGTCGGGATCAGGTCATGCGCCACAACGGGATCGGCCACGATCTCGCGGATGCGGTCCTCCGCGAACTGCCGCGCGATGTCGTTGGCTTCCAGAACCGACGTCTGATCGGGAAATGTCTTGCTGAACAACACCCCGCCGTCGCGCCACCGCGCCCACAGCGCCTGCAGACGCTCTTCGGGTTCTGTCTCGAGCGCCTTCTTGTGATAAGTGCCGTGCGGTGTACCCGCAGGCGCATACGCCGACTTCTTCCGCCGCTCCGGGTACTCCTCACGAATGCGTTGCAGGTCATCGTCCGACCACGGATGGTTCGGCATGGGAATGGTGTAGTTCGGCGACCGCTGGAACACCGTCAGCGTGTCCGCCTGCTCGGCGAGGATCGGCGTCACCTGGATGCCCGACGATCCCGTGCCGATGACACCCACCCGCTTGCCGCGCAGATCCGGATGCTCACGCGGCCAGGCCGCCGTGTAGTACACCTCCCCCGCGAAGCCATTGAGGCCGGGAATGTCGGGCCGGTTGACCGCGGACAGACATCCTGTCGCGCACAACAGGAATCGGCCGCGGTGGGACTCGCCCGTCGAGGTCTCGACCACCCACTGCCCGGCGTCGAAGCGCGCGCTGATCACCGTGGTGTCGAATCGGTAGTGCTTGCGTAGATCGAACCGGTCCGCCACATGATCGAGATAGGCAAGGATTTCCGGCTGCGCCGCGAACCGTTCCGACCACGTCCAGTCGCCCTGCAGGTCCTCGTCGAAAGAGTAGGAGTAGTCGACACTTTCGACATCGCAGCGCGCGCCCGGATACCGGTTCCAGTACCACGTGCCGCCCACGCTCGGCGCCGCCTCTAGACCGAGTACCGTCAAACCGTCCGAGACGCAACGGTGCACCGCATATAGTCCGGCAAAGCCGGCGCCGATGACGATCGCGTCCACGCTCATACCGGAACCCTCATCAGCCCCCGGATATCCGACCACAGCAGATCACGCGCCGAGGTACCGGCGGCAAACGGCATCATCGTCACGAAGCCGTGGAACAGACCGGGGAAATCCCGATGCACCACAGGCACTTTCGCTGCCCCTAGCTTCGCCGCGTAGCCGGCGCCCTCGTCGTGCAGGACATCGAATCCCGCCGTCACGACCACCGCTGGCGGTAGGCCTGCAAGAGTGTCGGCGCGCCCGGGCGCCACCAGTTGCGTCGGCGCGGCGCCGTCGAGGTACTGCTGCCAGTACCACTGCATCGCCGCGCGGGTGTTGACATAGCCGCTGGCGTACGCCTGGTAGCTCGCCGTCTCGAAGGTCGGCTCGATCACGGGATAGATGAGCACCTGGCCCGCGGGCATCAGCACCCCGCGTTCACGACACATCAACGCGACCACCGCCGCCAGGTTGCCGCCCGCGCTGTCACCGGCCACGATCAGCCGCCCGGCATCCACGTCGAGGTCGGCGGCGTGCTCGACGACCCATCGATACGCGGCGTACGCGTCCTCGACGGCCGCGGGCGCGCGGTGTTCGGGAGCGAGCCGATAGTCGACCGACACCACGACGGACTCGGTGTGCCGAGACATCGCCCGGCAGAAGCTGTCGTGCGAGTCCAGGTCGCACAGCGCGAATCCGCCGCCATGGAAGAAGACCACCGCAGGGTGAGATGCGCCGTCGCCGTGCGGGCGGTAGATCCGCACCGGGAGGTCGCCGCCCGGACCTGTGATGACGCGGTCGTCGGCGCTCGCGACGTCGTCGAGGTTTTCGACGGGCAGCCGGCGGCCGACGAGGATCGCCCTGACCTCCGGTGCCGTCATCGTCTCGACCGCGGGAAAGGCGCCGTCGACGGTGCGCATGAATGCCTGAACGCCGTCGTCCACGATTCGAACCGTATCCCACGGTTGGCTGGTTACGATCACGAAAAGCCACCCTGAGGAGGTCTCATGGCCGCTCCTAATCTGCCTGCCGGCTTCGATTTCACCGATCCCGACATCTACGCCTCCCGCCTACCCATGGAGGAGCTCGCCGAGGTCCGACGCGCGGCCCCGATCTGGTGGAACGAGCAGGCCCCCGACGCCGGCGGCTACCGCGACGGCGGTTTCTGGGTGGTCAGCAAGCACCGCGACGTCCGCGAGGTGTCGCTGCGCAGCGACGTGTTCTCCGCGGCCGCGAAGACCGTCGTCCCGCATTTCAAGCCTTCGGTCGACGTCGAGGGACAGATCGCTGCGTCGAAGTTGTCGCTGCTGATGATGGACGACCCTGAGCACGCCCGGCTGCGCAAGATCGTCTCGCGAGGGTTCACGCCGCGCGCCGTCGACCGACTACGCGCCGAGCTGAACGAACGGGCGCAGCGGATCGCCGCCGAAGCGGCGACGCACACCTCAGGTGACTTCGTCCTCGACGTCTCTCGTGAGTTGCCGTTGCAGGCGATCGCCGAACTCCTGGGTGTTCCGCTGGAGGATCGGGAGAAGTTGTTCGACTGGTCCAACCAGATGGTCGGCGGTGACGATCCCGAGTTCGAGGAACACAACTCTCTGGGCGCGGTCGTCGAATTGATCGGCTACGCGATGGAATTGGCGAAGCTACGGGAGAAGGAGCCGGGCGACGACATCGTGAGCACGCTGATCGACTCCGAAGCCGACGGTCAACTCACCGAGGCCGAGTTCGGGATGTTCGTTGTCACGCTTGCGGTCGCGGGTAATGAGACGAGCCGCAACTCGATCACGCAGGGCATGATGGCGTTCACCGATTTCCCTGATCAATGGGAGCTGTTCAAGCAGCGGCGACCGAAGACTGCCGCCGACGAGATCATCCGCTGGGCCAGTCCGATCACGGCGTTTCAGCGCACCGCTCTGGTGGATACGGAACTATCAGGTGTGCCGATCAAGAAGGGCCAGCGCCTGGTGCTCTTCTACCGGTCCGCCAACTTCGACGAAGACGTCTTCGACGACCCGTATACGTTCAACATTCTGCGAGATCCGAACCCGCACCTGGGTTTCGGTGGAACTGGCGCGCACTACTGCGTCGGCGCCAACCTCGCGCGGATGACGATCGACCTGATGTTCAACGCGATCGCCGATCACCTACCCGACCTACGACCAGTGTCGGCGCCGGAGAGGCTGCGGTCGAGCTTCATCAACGGCATCAAGCACTGGCAGGTCGACTACCGAACGACCGCCACCGTGTAGCAACGGCTGCGGGCCTCGCGGCCCCACAGCACACCGTCACCCGCGGTGACGCCCTCCTGGATCAGTGCGCGCTTGAGGATCTTGTTCGTCGCGGTCTGAGGCAGGTCGTCGTTGATCCGCACGTAGCGCGGCCACGCCTTCGGTGACAGGTCCTGCTGTGCGGCAAGGAAATCCTCGAACTGCTGCGGTGTGAGTTCCTGGTTGAGGACGAGGGCCGCCATCACCTGGTCGCCGACGTGTTCGTCGGGCACGGCGTACACCGCGACCAGGCCGATCTCGGGCATGCGTTGCAGAATCCGCTCGACCGGGCCGGCCGCGAGATTCTCGCCGTCGACTCGCATCCAGTCGGCGGTGCGGCCGGCCAGGAAGATCCATCCGTCGGCATCGCGGTAGGCGAGGTCGCCCGACCAGTACATCCCGTGCCGCATCCGCTCGTCGGTGGCCGACTGGTCGTTGTAGTAGCCGGTGAAACCACCCGATCCGTAGGTGTTGACCAACTCCCCCACGGCGTCGTCGAAGTTGGCCAGCGCGCCGTGCTCATCGAATTCCGCAGTCGCGCATTCGGTCACAGTGTCGGCGTGGTACACGCTGACCCCCGGATAGCCCTTGCCAATCGATCCCGGCGGGCATCCATCCTCGCGCATCACCACGACCGCGAACTCGCTCGACCCGAAGCTGTCCACCACTCGGCAGCCGAACCGCGTGGCGAACAGGTCGATATCGCGTTCGGTCGCTTCATTGCCGAACGCCGCGCGCAGTGTGTTGTCGGCGTCGTCGGGCTTCTCCGGCGTCGCGAGGACGAGAGCGAGCGGCTTGCCGACGTAGTTCATGTACGTGGCGCCGTAGTGCCGGATATCTGGCAGGAACCGCGACGGTGAGAACTTCGCGGGCACCATCGTCGCGCCACAGGCGATCGCGACGGCCCATCCCGCCGCCACGCCATTCGAGTGGAACAGCGGCATCGACAGGTAGGCCACATCGTCGGCGGTGAGCTCGAAGCGGTCTACCAGGCTCGCGCCGCACAGCACCGCCATCGCGTGCGCGAACCGCACCGCCTTGGGGTCGCCACTGGTTCCCGAGGTGAAGATCATCAGAGCGGTGTCCTGACCGGTGACTTCGCGGTGCGGGACAAGCGGTTTCGCCGCGTGCACGGCCGACTTATACTCAGCGCTGTCGACGTCGACGACGGTGGCGCCGCCGAGGTCCAGTCCGTCCAGCAGCGGCAGATGGTCGGTGTCGACAAGCACCAGTCGGCAGTCGGCGCGCCGGATGTCAGTCGCCAGCCCCTCGCCGCGCCGCGTCGTGTTGATCCCGCACAGCACGTAGCCGCCGAGCGCGGCGGCGGCCATCGACCGCAGCATCTCCGGCGTATTGCCCAGCAGCGCACCGACATGCAGCGGCCCATCCGTGGCGGCCATGTCGATCAGGACCGCGGCCTCCGCCGACGCTTCTCCCAGGTGCTCGCGCCACGTCCACGTCCGGTCGCCGTGCAGCATTGCGAGGCCGTCGTCGTCCTTGCGGGTGCGCAGCAGCTGTTGCACCGTTTCAATCATGGGCGGGCCGGTAGCGGAGCAGGGTCACCCCGTCCTCGTCACAGAACACCGGGGAGACGCGCATGCCGATCCGGATGTCCTCCGGTGCCACATCGATGAGCTCGGTGCTCACTCGCGGACCGGCGTCCCATTTGACGACAGCCAGCAGTTGCGGCTGTTTCTCAGCCCATGGCGGTCCGGTCGGTCGGCGCGCGACGGTGTAGGTGTACACCGTTCCCGCACCGTCGATCTCGCGCCATTCAAGGTCCTCGGCGAGGGTGCCGGGCGCCAACGTGCGCGGGTAGAACACGTATTTACCCGACGATGGCGAGTATTGAATCAGTATTCGATGCTCGCGCAACGCATCCCAGTACGGCTGGGATACGGGTGTCGGTTCTGGCGTGGGCGTGGCCATCTCGGATCCGTCCTTCTTCGCGCGAGCGCTCATCAGTCACCTCCCAGGATCAAGGCGACCTGCTCGCTCATGATGCCGCCGGTGCCGCTGACGAACGCCGTGTTGCAGTCGGACACCTGGGCGGCGGCCGCGCGTCCCATCACCTGCCGCGCACCGTCGACGACGTGATGCATACCGCCTGCCATACCTGGCTGCCCGTACGACAGTTGCCCGCCCGCGGTGTTGAGCGGGAAGTCGCCGCGGAAGGTCAGATCGTGGTCAGTCAGCCACGTCATGCCCTCACCTTTGGGACAGAATCCCGCGTCCTCGAGTGTCATCAGCACGGTGATCGTGTAGCAGTCGTACACCGACGCCACGTCGATGTCGGACCGCTGTAGCCCTGCCATCGCGAACGCGCGTTCCGCGGACCGAGTGACCGGCGTGTTGAGCAGATCGTCGGCGTAAGTCGGCGTCTTGAATCGGATGTGCTCCCCGAAACCCTTGAGCCACACCGGGCGATGGCGGCCACGGCGTGCCACATCGGCGTTGGCGATCAATACGCCGGAGCCGCCCTGCACGCGCATCACGGTTTCGAGCATGTGGATCGGGTCGGCGATCACCGGGCTGTTGAGTACGTCGTCGACGGAGATCGGTGTGCCGTGAAAGACGGCGCCGGGGTGCGCGCACGCGTTGGTCCGCTGGTCCACCGCGATCTTGGCCAATGCTGCGGCGTCGTAGCCGAATTCGTACCCATAGCGCTGCGCGATCTGTGCGAAGGGTCCGTTCTGGCCTACGTTGCCGAACGGGATCTCGAATTCGGCCTGCGGCGAACCGTAGTGGTTGCTCGACGCGCCGTACCAGCTGAGTGTGCGCCCAGGCTTCGCCTCCGACCGGGGGATCTCGGTGGACCCGGGAACTACGGCGAGCACCGCATCGCACAGTCCCAGTTCGACGGCGGCGGCGGCGCGCCACACCATGCCGGCCGCGGTCGCGCCGCCGAGGTCGACGCGGTCGCCGAAGTTCAGCGGCAGACCCAGGTATTCGGACAGCGTGGCCGGGGCGAACATGTCGGACTCCGCGATGCCATGTGTCGAAAGGCCGTTCACGACAGCAGGATCCACACCGGCGTCCTCGATGACCATCTTGGCGAGGCGCGCGTACTGATCCAGGGTGAACGACGGCGGGCCGCTCTGCCGCTTCTCGGCGGGCAGCTCCGCGATACCGATGATCGCCGCCTCGCCACGCAGACCCGTCACGTCGCGGCTTTCGACGGCAGCGCGACGGTCGCGGTGCCCGGCATCAGGACCTCGTCGCCGCGTTTGCAGTAGATGTCGAGGTCCACGAGGCCGTCTTCCCGTTTCCCGGTGATGACGCCGCCAAAGGTCAACTGCTGTCTGGGATACGCGATCGCGCGGTTCTGGACGGAGAACGCGACCAGCCGTCCCGCGCCACCGATCCAGTCGGTCAGCGCCCGCGACAGCAGCGCCGCCTGCAACGGACCCTGGACAAGGACGTTGTCATAGCCCTCGGTATCGCGGGCCCAGTCCTTGTCATAGTGGATGCGGTGGCCGTTGTACGTGGCCGCGCTGAAGAAGAACATCTGCGTCTCGTCGACGCTCGCCGTCAGTGCGGGAATTTCGTCACCAGTGTCGACGTCCTCGAACAACACTTGCTCGCGAGCAGACGTGAAACCCCCCTTTTGTGGCGCATTTTGGGGGTTTTTGCGTTCCCCAGCTGACGCGTGGGCCCAGCTCGCGGAACGATCGGCAGTCATGCGGGGCGCGCGATCATCGACGTTGATGCCTCGGCGAGAAGCTCACGATGCTGGTTGCGGTATTCGGAACGCCAAGTCACCACCACGAATCTGCCGGACCGACCTTCCTTCTCGACGATCGACTCGACGGTGCGTGTCATTTCGATCGCGTCGCCGTGGTAGGCGGGCAGGTGAAAGCTGGTGCTCTCCCCTCCGGCCATGCGTCGCGGCGCCTTCGGGAACGCCATGCTGCCAGTCACCGCACCGGACGACCCATCGGGCCGCAACTCGCCGAGTGCGGCGACACCGAGGACCGAGTACTGCAGATACATCGGCGGGCAGATGATGTCGCGATAGCCGTGCTGCCGCGCGTAGTCCGCGTCAAACCACAACGGGTTGTGATCGCCGACCGCGGCGGCCCAACGCTGCCAGTCCCGCCGGTACACCTCGCCGGAGGCGACGGCGACCACGGTGCCGACCTTGGCCGCCGAGTCGGCGTCGATGAGGCTGTCCGTACTCACCGCGCGCCTGCCCAGTTCGTCTTCCCGTCAAGCCATTTCGCGGCGACATCCGCGCCGCCGCCCAGCGTCGCAAGCACCCGCGCGCGTTCGGAGAACAGGTGGAGGCCGGTGTCGACGACGTACCCCATCCCTCCGTGCAGCTGATGCGCGTCGAGGGTGATCTTCTTGACATCGGCGGCCCGCATCCGCGCGATCGCGGTCTCGCGCGTGGCCGTACTGCCGCGGCCGATCCAGAACGTCGCCGATTGCGCCGCCAGCCGCGCCGCCGCCAGCGCGATGTGCATGTCGGCGACCACGTGCTGCGCGGCCTGAAACGACGCGATCGGTCGGCCGAACTGTTCGCGCATCGTCGTGTAGGCGACGGTGCGGTCGATCACCGCGTCGCCGACCCCCACGAGATCCAGACAGTCCAGTGCCACAATGGCATTAGCCATCCGTCGCAGTGTTTCCTCGTCGACGGGCGTGGGCTCGTCGACCAGGACGTCGTCGAACCGGACCGTGAACACTCCGAAGCCGCCCATGATGGGCAGCGGCTCGATCTCGATCCCGTTCGCCGCGGTGTCGACGGCGACGACGCCCGCGTCGGCGCTCGCGACGATCACATCGGCTTGGTCAGCGTCCGCTACGTAGTCAGCACTGCCGCTCACCCGCCATGTATCGCCGTCGCGGCGCACGCGCAGTCGGGGCGTCACGTCGGCGGCATCACGGGGATTGAACAGCGCATATGTGCCGCGCGCCTCGCCCGACGTCAACCGGGGCAGCCACGCCGATCCGACACCTAACCAGTCCACAGCCAGCGCCGCGTACACCGTGCTCTGAACGACTTTGGGGCACAACGCCCGTCCCGCCTCGACGCAGAACACGCCGATGTCGTTGAGGCTGCCGTCGACCACCAACCCGAGGACACCCGCCGAGGCCAGCGCCTTCCACTGCGCGTCCGGATCGAGATCGGCCGCCAGAACGCTGCGGCACATCGCGGCCAGATCGCGCTCGTCCTGCGAAGGAATCACCCGCATACCGTCACCTCCCGTACGACGGCATCCGGTGACCGCGCTGAGCGATCACATCACGAAGAACCTCGTTGGTGCCGCCGCCGAACCGCATCAGCGGTGACACGCGGTAGAGCCGCTCGAAGAATCCGTCCACGGGTGCGCCCGCGCTGCGATGCGCCCGCAGGCCCTCGGGACCTAGCATGTCGATGGCGAGATCCGCGATCCGCTGCCGCAGCTCGCTGGTGAAGATCTTCTCGACGCTGACCTCCACGGAGGGGATGCGGCCACTGTCGAGCATCGAAGCCGCCTCCAGACCCATCAACCGAGCGACCTCGACATCGGCCTCAGCTTGCGCCAGCCGCCGACGGAACGCCGGATCGGGGTCACTGACGAGCGCGGTCAGCTCATCGAGCGCGCGGCGCAGGTCGCCCACATTGATGAGCGCACCGCGCTCCAGATCCAGCGCGCCGGTGATGTAGGTCCAGCCCATGTTCAGCTCACCGATCAGGTTGGTGACCGGCACCCGGACGTCGCGGAAAAACGTCTCGTTGGTCCGGTAGCCAGACCACGCGTACAGCGGGTGGATCTCGATACCAGGACTGTCGATCGGAACCGCGATCACCGAGATGCCACGGTGCCGCGGCGCATCCGGGTCGGTGCGCACACACAGCCACTCGTGGGTGGATCGCTGGGCCCCGCTGTTCCAGATCTTGGAGCCGTTGATCACCCATTCGTCACCATCGCGCACCGCACGCGTGCGCAGGCTGGCGAGATCGGTGCCCGCGTTGGGTTCGGAGTAGCCGAGCGCGAACACGATCTCGCCCCTGGCGATGCCCGGCAGGAACTCCTTCTTGTTCTGCTCCGTGCCGTGCCTCATGATCATCGGCGCCACCGACGTCACCGTCAGGTCGGGTCCGGGAACGCCGACGTACTCGAACTCGCCCATCAGCAGGTGCTGGTGCATGGCGGTGAGCCCGAGGCCGCCGTATTCCTTGGGCCAGTTCAGCCCGAACCAGCCCTTCTCGCCGATCTTGCGCCGAAACGCCGTCAGCTCACCGCCCTGGTGTTCCAGTCCGTGCTCGGCCATCTCTGCACGTAGCGCGGCGGTCGCGTGCTCGTCGAGGAACTGCCGTACTTCGGCGACCCAGGCCCGCTGCTCGTCATCGAGCTCGAAATCCACGCAGGCGACACTATCGAGAAAGTGTTCACGCGGCGGGCGAACGCACGTTGTCCCAGGCCATCCGAAAGGGCCCGTCACCGGCATAGTTCGTCGCCCGCGCGTCCTGGTTTGTAGTCTTCGTGGATGCCGTTTGAGAACGGCGAGGTCTTCGCCGGCTACGTGATCCAGCGATTGCTGGGCACCGGTGGTTCGGGCGAGGTCTACCTCGCCCAACATCCTCGCCTGCCCCGTCAGGATGCGCTGAAGGTGCTCTCACTGGATTCAACGGCCGATGAGGAGTTCCGCGCGCGGTTCAACCGCGAGGCCGAACTGGCGGCCACGTTGTGGCACCCACACATCGTCGGTGTGCTCGATCGTGGTGAGTTCAAGGGCCGGCTCTGGATCTCGATGGACTACGTGGACGGCACCGATGCGGGCCGACTGCTTCGCGAGAACTACACCGGCGGCATGCCGGAACAGGAAGTCTTCGAGATCGTGACGGCCATGGCCGATGCGCTCGATTTCGGTCACGAGCGACGTCTGCTTCATCGTGACGTCAAACCGGAGAACATTCTCGTTGCCGCCGCCGATGGTCATCGGCGACGGGTGCTGCTGACCGACTTCGGGATCGCTCGCCGGATCGACGACGCAAGCAACCTCACGAACACCAACATCGCACTGGGCACGATCAATTACGTGGCGCCCGAGCAGCTGCTCGGCAAGCCGCTCGACGGCCGGGCGGATCAGTACGCACTGGCAGCCACGACGTTCCATCTGTTGACGGGGACGCCGGTGTTTCAAGACCCGAATCCCGCCGTCATCATCAGCCACCATCTGGGTACGACGCCGCCGCGGATATCGGAGCGTCGACCCGATCTCGCGCATCTCGACGATGTGCTGGCGCGGGCGCTGTCCAAAGACCCGACGCTGCGCTACCCGACGTGCATGGGCTTCGCGCGAGCCCTCACCCAGTCGAGTCCACGCCCGCAGGCACCGACCACGGACGCCGCCGAGACCTCAAGTGAGCGCCCGGTCACGCAACGTCTGGAACGTCTTGTCATTCATGGCACTGCGCGAGGCGTACAGCGCCGCGCTCTCGGCGCCCAAGCGGAGATCGGACTGCTGTCGTTTCACCTGGTGCCGTTCGAACCGGTCGCCGGGCGGACTGCTCCGGTCCCCGTGGAGATACAGACTGAGCTCGTCGCGGATCAGCTCACCGATGGGGACGAGGTCGAGGTCAGCGGAACCTGGGACGGCGATGGCCTTGATGCGGACACGATCGTCAACATCTCAGCCGGCCCGAAACGGCGGCGGCCGCAGGTCCCGGCGCCTAAACCACCCCAAGACGACGCACCAACCAACACTCGTAATCGCTGGCTGATCCCGATTGCAGCACTTATCGCAGTGATCGCGCTGGCGGCGGGCGCGGTACTTTATTTCACGACCGGATCCGGCGTCTCGCGCGGCCCCGGTCCGATCGTCAAACCTGAGAGCGCGACCGTCTTCTCTCCCGGCGGTTCGACGGACAACCCGCAAGACGCGGGCAAGGCCATCGACGGTGACCCGAATACCGCATGGTCCACTGTCACCTATCGCGACGCAGTTCCCTTTCCGACGTTCATCGAGGGCCAGGGCTTGATGCTGCACCTGGCCGGACCGACGGCACTTAGTGCGGTCACCATCGACATCTCCAGCACGGGAACCGAAGTGCAGATCCGCTCATCGTCGACCGAGAAGCCCGCGGCGTTGGCCGACACCACCGAACTGGCCCCCACCACCACGCTGCAGCCAGGAGAGAACCGTATCGAAATCGAGGATCCGTCCAAGACATCCAATGTCCTGGTGTGGATCTCGAAACTGGGCACGACGGACGGCAAGAGCCGCACGGAGATCTCGGAGGTCACGCTGCAGGCAGCGGGCTGAGTACGCGATGCAGAACGACGCTGTCGACCGTCGACTGAGCCCGCTGCCGTCGGCCGGCTACGTCTACCAAACCTCGTGGCCCGTGCCGACCGGCGACATAGGTAGTCAGCTGCAGCTGCGTCTCGACGGGGTGGCCCGCTTCATCCAGGAGGTCGGCGCCGAAAATCTGCTCGACGCAGGCGAAGCCGAAGACCATCCGCACTGGCTGGTGCAGCGCACGGTGATCGACGTCATCGAACCGATCGAATGGCCCAACGAGGTGTCGTTCAGCCGCTGGTGCTCGGCGCTGTCGACGCGGTGGTGCACCATGCGCGTCGACCTGGTCGGAAACGAAGGCGGACGCATCGAGACCGAAGGGTTCTGGATCGCGATCAACGAGCGCACCCTCACGCCGCAGCGGGTCTCCGACAGTCTCATCGAGAAGTTCGCGACCACCACCACCGAACACCGTCTCAAGTGGCGACCTTGGCTGACCAACCCCGACGCCACCGATGTCATCACCCCGTTTGCATTGCGCCGCACCGACATCGACGTGTTCGAACACGTCACCAACACCGCATACTGGCACGCCATTCACGAAGTCATGGCCGACGTACCCGACGTGTGTCGTGCCCCGTACCGCGCCGTCATCGAGTACCGCCGGCCGATTCAGTACGGCGAAGACGTCACCTTGCGATGGGCGCGCCGCGACGACGACGTGAACATCGCCATCGCCGTTGGCGAGGACATACGAGCCGCGGCGCTGTTGCGCAAGCTCGAGTAAGACCTACGGCAGCGCGCGCAGCATCGGCCGTTTCGCGCTTGCGCCCTTCAGGGCGACGAGGGTTTCCTCTGAGGGAGTCGCCGCCAGGAGCGCAACGAAGCCGTCAAGAAGTGAACTCACATGCACAGCGTAGGACGGCACCGGCATGCCGACAAGGCGCGCGCGATGGCGGTCGGCACAGGCGTGCACACACATCGAAGAGACATCATGGATGCGGTTGTCGCGCAATGGTTGCGGCACAAAGTCGATCAGTGCGCCGACTCTGTCGACGTAGCTTTGATGTGACTCCCGATGTGCATCCGGCAGCGAGGTCAGCGGATTCACCGAGTAGTCGTAGCGCAGGAGCTGCTCGAGAAATGGTAGATAGAAACAGCTTTCATCCTCGGCGAGTTCGATCAACGGTAGTTGATGCGCCTCGACGACGGCTCGCAGGTCATCGGATGGCGTGCGAGCCTCCAAGAGTTGTCGCCGACGCGTCAGATGCTCGAGACGGTTGAGCAGGATCGCCTGGATAAGACCTTCCTTGGATCCGAAGTGATACTGCACGGCCGACTTGTTCGCCATACCCGCTTCGGTGCCGATCTGGCGCAGCGGCACGCCGTCGAGACCGCGCTGTGCGAACAACCGCTCGGCGGTGAGCACGAGCTGCTGCTTTGCCGACGGCCCCACCGGTACGGGCGCGGACTTGGACATGGAATTCAGAATCCCACACTGGACGAATTAAGTCTATCGCCTTATTCTTCAGTCGTTAGACTTCGATTGAAAGCGTGGTGCAGGTGGAGGCCTATCAAGACGTGATGGTCGCCGACCCGGTGTTCGGCCCGGTGTGGGCGCGTCCTGGCCTGAGCCGACGCGACCGGCGATTCGTCACCCTGACCTGCGTGTGCGCGTCGGAGAGCGTCAGCCAGATGAACGACCACGTGTACGCGGCGCTGGCCAGCGGGGATATCACCTATGACGAACTGCTGGAGTTCGTTCTTCAGTTCGCCGTGTACTGCGGGTGGCCACGCGGGTCCGAGGCCGAAGGGGCGGTGCGGTCGCAGTTCGCCCGGCTCGCCGCCGAGCGAGGCGAAGACGTTCCACCGCGTTCGGATCTCCCGTTGGAGTCTTTGGGGCCGACGGATCACGGACGTCGCCTCGACGACGGCGAAAAGTGCTTTCTGGACGTGAACCTGCTTCCGCCACCACCGCGGGATTCGCCGTACTTTCAGGCCGGCATTCTGGCGTTCGTCTTCGGCCACCTCTGGCGGCGACCCGACCTCGGCCGCCGCGAGCGTCGGTTGATCACGGTGGCCGCGGTCGGAGTATCTGGAGCATTGGGCCCGATCTATTCGCACGTCGGGTCGGCGCTGGAGTCTGGCGACATCAGCCGTTCAGAGATGGACGAAGTCATCCTCCAGTTCTCCGCCTACGCGGGGTTCCCGAAAGGCCGTGTCCTACAGAAGGCTGCCGACGACTCGTGGCAGCGGATATCGGCGTCCAACAAAGAAGGGCAGTGAGAAGTGTCGAGATCACTTGAGGGACGCGTCGCGTTCATCACCGGGGTGGCCAGAGGTCAAGGCCGCAGCCACGCGGTGCGGCTCGCTCGCGAAGGCGCGAACATCATCGGTATCGACATCTGCGAGAACATCGCTGCGAATCACTACCCGATGGCGTCGCGCGAAGAGCTCGACGAGACAGTCGATCTCGTCGAGCAGGCCGGCGGCAAGATGCTCGGAACTGCCGCGGACGTGCGCGACTTCCACGCCGTCAAAGCCGCCGTCGATGCGGGGGTTGACCACTTCGGACGCCTCGACATCGTGCTGGCCAACGCGGGCATCTCTCCTCTGGCGTTCCGCGAATTGACCATCGAGGAGGAACTCGAACAATGGCGAGCGGTGACCGCTGTCAACCTGGACGGCGGCTATCACGCCGCCTTCGCCTGCATTCCGCACCTGATCGCGGGTAACCGTGGCGGCGCGATCGTCTTCACCAGCTCCACGGCTGGGCTAAAGGGGTTCGGCGGCGTCCAAGGTGGCGGTCTCGGTTATGCGGCGTCCAAGCACGGCGTCGTCGGTCTCATGCGCACGCTCGCCAATGGATTGGCGCCGTTGAGTATTCGCGTCAATACCGTGCATCCGACGGCGGTCAACACGATGATGGCGACTAACCCAGTCATGACGGAGTTCTTGGAGAACTACCCAGGCGGTGGCCCGCACCTGCAGAACCCGATGCCCGTCGAAATGCTCGAGCCAGAAGACATCAGCGCCGCAATCGCCTACCTGGTGTCCGACGAAGCCAAATACGTGACCGGCGTGACGTTCCCGGTCGACGCCGGCTTCTGCAATAAGCTCTGATCGTGGCGGGCAACGATGCAGCCGGACGCGCAGCCGGCAAGAAGGTGGTGGTCACCGGCGCGGCCCGCGGAATGGGACGAAGTCATGCCGTCCGACTCGCCGAAGAAGGCGCGGATCTCGTCCTGGTCGACATCTGCTCTCCTATTGACGAATTGGACTATCCGCTGTCGAGTGAGGCCGATCTGGAGGAGACCGCACGCCTGGTTCGCGAGCACGGCCGGACGGCGATCACATGCGTGGCCGACGTGCGCGACGAAGCCGCAATAAAAGCCGCGATCGACGCGGCGGCCGACGAACTGGGCGGGTTGGACGCTACCGTCGCCAATGCCGGCGTTCTCACGGTGGGCACCTGGGATGTGACAACCGCAGAACAGTGGCGCGTGGTGGTCGACGTGAACCTCATCGGAGTCTGGAACACCTGCGCCGCGGCGATCCCACACCTGATCGAACGGGGCGGCGGCAGCCTGGTGAACATCAGTTCGTCGGCGGGTGTGAAGGGCACACCACTACACGTGCCCTACACGGCGGCCAAACATGGCATCGTGGGTATGTCACGTGCGCTGGCGAATGAACTTGCTGCGCAGAGCATTCGGGTCAACACCGTTCATCCGACGGGAGTGATGACCGGGATGGCACCACCGTCGATGCATGAACAGATGACGGCACGCACCGATCTGGTACCGATCTTCCTCAACGCGCTGCCCGCCCCGCTCATCGAAGCCGTCGATGTCAGCAACGCCGTGCTGTTTCTGGTCTCCGACGAGTCGCGCTACGTCACCGGGCTCGAGTTCAAGGTCGACGCCGGAGTGTCGATCAGGTAGCCGTTTCCCTCAGAGTCCCAATGTTTTTGCGATGATGTCGCGCTGGATTTCGCTCGTCCCGCCGACGATGGTGCCGACAACGGTGTGGCGCACCATTTCCTCCATGCCCGATTCGGTCGCATACCCCATGCCGCCCATCATCTGCATGCCTTCGAGGGCAGCTTGCTTGGCCAGCTCGGTGGCCTTCAGTTTCACCATCGACGCTTCACGCGGAAGCAGCCGATCTGGTTCTTCGTCCACGCGCTGGGCTACGTCGTGAACCAATAGCCTTGTCGCTTCCAGCTCGGTGGCCAGGTCCGCCAGCCGCTGTGACAGCGCCTGGAACGTACCGATCGGCCGACCGAACTGCTTGCGCTCCTTGACATAAGCCACAGTGTCATCGAAGGCGCGTCGCGCCTGCCCTAGGGCCATGGAGCCGATGATGACGCGCTCGATGTTCAAGCCGGCGATCAACTGGGGCCATCCCTGTCCCTCAATGCCGACGAGACGCTCTTGGGGTACCACGCAGTCGGTGAAATAGACGTCGTTCACTTCGGCGCCCATCGTCTCGATGGGGTGAATCGCCAACCCCTGAGTCGATATGGGGACCGACAGCATGCTGATGCCCTGGTGCTTGTCCTCGCCTGCGGACGTACGCGCCACCACGAGAATGTGGTCAGCGACGTGCGCGTTCGAGATCCAGGTCTTCTGGCCATTGAGCCGATAGCCGTCGTCGACCTTCTCCGCGCGACATATCAGCGACGCCACATCGGACCCAGATCCGGGCTCGGACATCGCGATGGCGGTCGGTGTGCCGGCACAGATGCTCCCGAGCACTTCACGCTTGATCGGCTCGCCCGCGAACTTCAGGTAACTATGGGCAACGATGAGCGTCACCGGGAAGCTGGCGAGCGGAACGCGGCCGTACGCAAGCTCTTCGACGAAGAGGCACGCCTCGAACAGGCCGCCTCCCGAACCGCCATACTCCTGCGGGATCGATAGTCCGAGGAACCCCAATTCGGCCAGCTTCACGGCGATTTCGTGGTTGCTGGTCTTGGTTCCCTGTGCCGTCAGCGCCGAACGCTGTTCCCGCGTCCCGCACTCTTTCGCCGCGAATTCGCGCACCGTCTGCACGAGGCTTTGCTGCTCGTCGGTCAGCCGAAGACTCACCTCGGTTCCTCCCATATTCCGCGATTACGTTCATCGCCGAACGTAATTTATGATCAACGTAGCATGTAATTAGGTTCTTACTAGAATGCAATTTGTGGGCACGCTGCAACTGCCGCCGAACAAGCACCAGGAACGAAGCCTCCGCACCCGTGCACTGCTACTCGACGCGGCGATCAAGAGTCTCGCCGAGGTCGGCTACGTCAACGCATCGACTTCCGATATCGCTTCCCGCGCAGGCGTCACTCGCGGCGCGCACCTGCATCATTTCAAGACGCGGACAGAACTTTTCGCCCAAACGATCGATCACCTGAACACTCGCCAACAAGACGCCGTGCAGCGAGTGGCCGAAGCAGCGACGGACACGAGCGCGCCGGCCGAGATGATCGTCGAGCTCGTCGTGGCCGCTTTCGCCGGCGAGCTGGGCAGAGCGTCGGTGGAGCTGTTCGTGGCGATCCGCAACGACGAAGCACTGCGCCAGCACATGCTGCAGGTCCAGCGCGGGCTGACTCAGGAGCTCCTACAGGTGTGCGCAGAATTGATCGGGACGAACGCACCTGCTCAGCGCTTGGAGCCAACCTTCTGGATGACCCTCAACCTCGTGCGCGGCACGATCGTCGACGAGATGCTGGGCCGCAACGCGAGTAGGCGCAAACAGATGCTCGCTGAATGGAAGCGCTTGGCATCCGTGTCCCTTCAGGACGTGGACTCAACCCGCGACGCCGCCGTCAATCGTCATGAGTGATGCGGTCGTGTAGCTCGACGCGTCGGACAGCAGATAAAGCACCGCTCCGACGACTTCGTCGGGACGGCCTACGCGGCCCAGCGCGACGGAGCTCAGGATCCCCTGCAGCACATCAGGATTCTGCACCAGCCCCGCCGCCGCGTCGGTGTCGAAGGTGCCGCAGACAATCCCGTTGACCCGCACGCCCACCGAGGCGAATTCGCGGGCCGTCGCGCTGGTCAACGCGTTCAACCCGGCCTTGGCTGCGGCGTACACCGTGGTGAGCGGTGTCGGCATGAGCGAGGCCACCGAGCTGATGTTGATGATCGATCCGCCGCCGGTACGCCCCATCGCCGTGGCGGCCAGCGCCGTGAGACGCGTGGGCCCTTTCAGATTGACACCGATCACCTTGTCGAACAACGTCTCCGAGGTGTCGAGCAACGACGGGGCCAGCGGACTCATGCCGGCGTTGTTCACCAGACCGTCCAGCCGGCCCCACCTCGCCACCGCGTCATCGACGACGCCGTTCAACGACTCCCAGTGGCCGACATGGCAGGCCAACGGGTGAGCGTGCCCACCGCCGTCGGTGATCCGCGCCGCGAGTTCTTGGCACGCTTCGAGTTTGCGACTGGCGATGATCACCCGAGCCCCTCGCTGCGCCAGCGCCACACTCATGGCGGCACCCAGACCGCGACTTCCCCCGGTGACCAGGACAACCCGGTCGGTGACGTCGAACAACGGATCGTTCATCGGGCGAACCTCCGGGCGCGGACGAGAAGCTGATTCACCAAAGGGCCGAAGACCTCGTGAACCGGATTGCGGGAGTCCCCGCGGACGTGTGTGGCGTAAGAGCCCTCCAGCACGATGGCGAGCTTCCACGCGCTGAACACCTGATACCAGTCGAACCGTGACAGGTCGCGGCCCGTCGCCGCGGCGTAGCGATCCACCAGTTCGGCCGGTTTCTGACAGTGCTCCTGCTGAATACCGTTGGCAGAGCCGGGAGCCGCCAGCGCGATGGGGTTGCCGTCCTCGGGCCAGAAGATCATCGCCCACGCCAGGTCGATGAGAGGGTCGCCGACGGTGGTCATCTCGAAGTCCACGATGCAGGCGATTCGGGGCGGGGCGGCCGGCGCCCAGATGACGTTGTCGATCTTGTAGTCGCCGTGCATGACAGTGAGATCGGCTCGGTCGGGGATGTTCGCCTGGAGCCAGCACGCGAGTTCGTCGACGTCGTCCAGATCGCGAACCCGGTAGGAGTCCAGCTGGGTCATCCAGCGATCCACCTGGCGATCCAAAAAGCCTTCCGGGCGCGATATTTCGGCCAGCGCGGTGTTGGCCCAGTCCACGGCGTGCAGACCGGCGAGCGTGTCGACGAGTTCTTCACCGATCGACCCCTGGGTGTCCGGGTTGTCACGCAGTGCGGGCGGCAGCCCGTTTCGACGGATGACGTCGCCCTCGACGAAGGACATGACGAAGAACGGCGCCCCGAGAACGGCAGCATCTTCGCTGCGAGCCAACACTCGCGGAACCAAAACACCCTGCCCCGAAAGGGCTTCCATGATTCGAGCCTCGCGGATGACCTGATGGGCAGTCGACGACACGGCGGCGCGCGGTGCCCGACGCACCACCCACGATTCACCGGAGCGATCGACGCGGAACATCTCGCAGCTGCCGCCGCCGCGGATGGCCGTCACGGTGACGTCGACGTGTTCGCCGGTGACCTCGCCCAGCCATGCGCTGAATCGACGCACGTCGAAATCCAAGGGTGGTGCGGTCACGAGCCGGCTTCGTCGCGCCGGATGCCCTCGATGAGGTAATCGATGTGGGCGGTGAACAACTCGTCGACCTCCTCTGGGGTGACCCCTTCCGGATCGCTGCCCGCAGGCCGGCCCCGGCGTCGCGACGACGGGGCCGTCGACGAGGTGCGATCCATGGCGACGAATCCAACAGTCGCCCACGTCAGAAGGCGGCACGCACGGACGGCGCTATCCGTCGACATACCGTCGCGGCGCATGCACTTCAGCAAGGGTCGCGATGCCTCCAGATAAGCCGCCCTTCTGACTTGGACGAACAGTCGGCTGTCGGTTGCCTCGGCGAGTCGCCGACGCATCTGCTGAGTCCAGCGCCGCGCATAGTCCGGCCATCGTTCGCCGCTCTCCACGGCGGGTGCGACATCGGCGAGAAAATGGTCGGCCACAGCGTCCAGAAGCGCGTCCTTGTTCCCGATACGCGCGTACACCGGAGGCGGCGTCACGCCCAGACGGTTGGCGACGCTGCGCATGCTGACCGAGTCGAGTCCGCCTTCGCGCAGGATCTCCACCGCGGCAAGCACAATCTGCTCCGCGCTCAGATCAATTTCGCTCGCCATATCCCGCTACGAAATCTTCAACGCGATCTTGCCCACGTGCTCGCCGGCCTGCAGGACGCGAACCGCCTCACCGAGGTCGTTCCAATCGAATTCGTGGCTGATGTGTGGTCTGATCCCGTCCCGCTCGATCAACTCGCACAGCGCGGCGAAACTCAGCACGCTGCCCACGGTGATTCCGATGACGCGAATGTTGTTGAGCATCAGGTCGGCGACCGGGATCGGCGCCACATCGAAACCGGTGAGTACCCCGATCACCGCGACCGTCCCGCCCATACGGCTGGCCCGTACCGACTTGGCCAGGGTTTCCGGGCCGCCAAGGTCCACGACGAGGTCGGCACCCCGTCCGTCCGTGATCCGCTTGACCTCCGCATCCCACTCGGGATTCGACCGGTAGTTGATCAGATGCATAGCGCCCAAACGCGATCCGATCTCAAGCTTCTCGTCTGACGATGATGTCAGGATGACGGTGGCGCCGAGCGCGCGTGCGAATTGCACGGCGAACAGCGACACACCGCCAGTACCCTGGGTGACCACGACATCACCGTCACCGATACTCGCCTCTAACAACGCATTCCAAGCCGTCACGCCGGCGCAGGGCAGGGTGGCGGCCTCGATATCGCTCAGGTGGGCGGGACTGGCCACCAGCCCTGAGACTTTCGCGATCCGATACTGCTGGAACCAGCCGTCCACGGAATCACCGGGGACCTCGGCTTTCGCTTCCGGCGTCGGAGGGCCATCCAGCCAGCCGGGGTGGAAGGCGCCCATGACGCGGTCGCCCACGGCAAGCGCGGTGACGTCGGGACCTACCGCGACGATCACGCCGGCCCCGTCGGTCATCGGAATCCGCGGCCATGGTCCCCAGATCAGCCCGGCGAGGTTGACGGTGTCGTGGAAGTTGACGCTGGAAGCGTTGACTTTGACGAGTACCTCACCTTCCCTCGGAGTGCCGACGGGCCGCTCTTCGGGCACAGGTTCCGCGCCCTGCGACATCATCACCATGACCCGCTGGGTATCGGCAATGCTCATGCCACACCGGCTTCCAGCTTCAGTTGCTCCCACTTGCGTTGCGCAGCGGGGCGGCGCGATGGCAGATGCTCGGTCGGCCACCCTTCGACAGGACGGTACTGCTTGAGCACGTGGCGTGCCAGCACCGACTTGTGCAGCTCGTCGGGGCCGTCGCCGATCGATCCGAACCTGGTGGTCCGATACCACTGCTCGATCGGGAGATCGCCGGAATAGCCGAGTGCGCCGCAGACCTGGATGGCGCGGTCGAGGACTGCGAGCACCACCTTGGACACGTGCGCCTTGACCATGCCCAAGTCGGCACGGACGGCGGCGGCGCCGAGCCGGTCCATCTTCCACGCCGTCTGGAACGTCAGCAGCCTCGCGGCCTGAATCTCCATGTGCGACAGGGCAACGTAGTCCTGAACCATCTGGTGCTCGCTGAGCAGCCGGCCGTGTGACTGCCGCGATACGGCTCGCTCCCCCATGATGTCCAATGCACGTTGGGCCTGTCCGAGCCAGCGCATCGCGTGATGGATTCGCCCACCGCCGAGGCGCTGCTGAGCAAGCCGGAAGCCTTCGCCGCGCGCGCCGATCAGATGCCCCGACGGCACGCGGCAGTCGGTGAATACCACCTCGGCGTGGTTACCCCTGCGCCCGTACTCGGGGGCGGGATGAGCCATCGTGGGGATCTCGCGCACGATCTCCATGCCGGGTGTGCCGGCGGGCACGACAAAGATCGACGCATGCCGATGCGGCCGACCCGCCGGGTCGGTTTCGGCGACCACCAAGATGATGTCGGCGCACGACGCGTTGGTGGTGAACCACTTGTGCCCGTTGATCACCCAGGTGTCGCCGTCGAGGACCGCGGTCGTCGCGATGATCGTCGGGTCGGCGCCGGCCAAGAACGGTTCGGTCAACGCGAATGCGCTGGAGATCTCCCCACGCAGGTTCGGGTACAACCACCGCTGCTTCTGTTCGTCATCTGCGCCGTGGGCGAGCAACTCCATGTTGCCGCTGTCGGGCGCCTGCACGCCGAACAGCTCCATCGACACCATGCAGCGGCCGATGATCTCCGACATCAGCGCCAGTTTGAGCTGCCCTTCGCCGGTGCCACCCAGGCTCGGATCCAGGAACATGCCCCACAGCCCCTGCGCTTTCACCTGCTCCTGCAGGTGCCGCTTGACCAGCGCCCATTCGTCGGCGGGCAGCTCGGCCAGGACGGGTTCGAGCGGAATCACCTCGTCGTCGATGAAACCGCGCATCCATGCCAGCTTTTCGGCGAACTCCGGATCGGTTTCGAAGTCCCAAGCCATGGTCCACCCCACTATCGATCCGATCTTTAAATTACAGTGTAATCATGGTGTGATCTAGATTGGCAAGGACACGGACCGAGTGGGGATCAGCGATGAAGGCATGGCAGGTGCACGGGGCCGGCGAACCCGAAGACGTCATGCGGATGATCGACCGTCAACTACCCGACCCAGGACCCGGCCAGGTAAAGATCGAGGTGTCCGCCGCAGGAATCGGATTGCCGGACGTCCTGATGTGCCGCGGTACCTACCCGCTCACTCCCCAAGGGCCGTTCACGCCCGGTCAGGAACTGGCGGGCACAGTGACCGCGGTCGGCCCCGACGTCGACATCGCGATCGGTACACGGGTGCTGGGCGTCAGCGACTTCATGAACGGCAACGGCTCATTCGCCGCCGAGGCGCTCGCGTCAGCGACGACAGTCCTACCCGCCCCTGACTCCATGGATGACGCGGCGGCCGCGGGCTTCTGGATTCCCAACATGACCGCGTGGATGGGCTTGGTAGACCGTGGCCAGCTGTGGGAGGGAGAGCGGCTCGTCGTGCTCGGCGCTGCGGGCGGCACGGGCACCGCGGCGGTACAACTGGGAAAGGCGCTTGGCGCCAAGGTGATCGCAGTCGTCGGCGAAGAGTCCCGCGCAGAGTTCTGCCGGAGTTACGGCGCCGACCACGTGCTCGTCGGCAGGGACGACACTCTCGCCGACGGACGATCGCTCGCGCAGGCTCTGCGCGAGCTCACCGATGGGCAGGGGGTCGACATCGTCTTCGACCCGGTCGGCGGGGCGCAGGGCACCAGCGCGATGAGCGCGCTCGCGCGTGGCGGGAAGCATCTGGCGATCGGATTCGCCAGCGGCGCTTGGCCAACGGTCGACGTACAGATGATGACGCTCATGAACACGTCGCTTGTCGGCGTCCTCGCCGCCGGCTACTCGCAGGAACACGTCGAGGACATCCTGCAAAATTTGACGACCATGATGGAAAGCGGCGCCTTACGCGAAGCGGTGATCGAGACAGTGCCCTTCGACGAACTCCCCGCTGCATTGACGCGTGTGGCGGCGCGAAAGACGCTGGGCAAGTGCGTCGTCGATATGAAAAATTGACGCCCATAGGGTCGTCACCAGCGAGCCGGCGCCGGGGTGTCGATGGTCAGCGGCCGCTGATAGGAAAGGTCGGAGCGGTCGCGCGTTCCGACTAGATATCCCTTCTCGGTGAAGAACGACGATTGCAGGACTCTGGCATCGGCGAGGAACATTCCTTCGACCGTCGAGCGGCGAACAGTGATACGCCACCGGCCATCGCGCCTGTCCAGCCGATCGATGTACCGGCCTGTGATGAACTGGGCGCTCTTCGAGTCGTTGCCGATCAGGACGACGATCGCATAGCTCTCCGCATAGGCAGTGTCGCCGTCGATCTCGCAGGTGTGGGTGGTGATGTTGTGAGTGTGCACCCGCGATGTCTCCGCATGCGTTTCATTGGCCCACGCGCCGTACTCCGGGCCTGGGTTGACGGCGTGACCGTGTTCGTCCACACCGTCTGCGTGGTAGGCCGACGAAATCAGGTCGATGTCGTGGCGATCGCAACCGCGGGCGTGGCGCGAGATGCAATCAAGGATTTCCGTGCGATCCATCAGGTACCGCACGTCGCGCGCAAGGCAGTCCAAGTCGGTGTCGACGGTCATCGTTCTCCTGCCAGAAGAGTAGGTCACCGCAACCGGCGACACTATACGACTGTACAGCAGGCGATCGTATAGCAGAATAAAATGACGACTGGAATGGAGTGCCATGGCGACATCGGCGCGACGCGTGGGCGCGGAGACCTCGAAAACGCGCGAAAACTTGCTCGACTGCGTCGAAAAGATGATGCTCGAAGAAGGTTACGCAAGCGTCTCCTATAGAGCACTTGCCGCGAAGGCAGGTGTCACGCCGAGCCTGGTCCAGTACTACTTTCCCAATCTCGACGACATCTTCGTCGCGGCGATCAGGCGCTACTCGGACCGCAATCTGGCACTTCTGACCGAAGCGCTCGAGCGCCGTTCGGATGATCCGCTGCGCGCGGTCTGGGAATACTCGTGGGACGAGGCGACAGGTGCGCTCATCACGGAGTTCATGGCGCTCGGCAACCACCGCAAGTCCATCCGCAATGAGATCGCCGCCGTGACCGAGAGCGTGCGCACGGTCCAGTTGAACGCTCTCGTCACGAAATTCGGCAAGGATGCGCGACCGATCGGCAACCTGTCGTTGCCCGCCCTTCAGCTGCTGATGTCGGGTCTCCCTAAGTTCCTCAATCTCGAGAAGGGCATCGGCGTCAAGTCGGCGCATGCCGAGGTCACCGAGGCTTTTGAACGCTATATCGACGCCGTGGAGCCGCGACCCAAGCGAAGGGCGCCGTCCAAACGAGGGCGTTGAACCGTCAGCGCATCACATGCGCGATCTGCCGATGGGGATGTACGCCGAAAAGTTCACGGTACGAAGGTGGTTGACGGCCGCCATCGTCAGCAATTCCATACTTGACCGCCAGTTCCGCGCCGATCAGTGTCTGCCCGCTCAGCGCCATCAACTCCGGGTCGTTGTAGAGAGCCCAGATCACATGGCCGGTCAGCTCGGGCGTTTCCGCGGTCTCCAGGATGTGACCGAACTTGTCGGGATTGGTGGCGACGATCTTTCGCACGCGATCGGTGAGCAGTGAACCCATCCAGATCGATACGGCGGCGATGCCGAATTCCCTGAAATCGAAGGCCATGTCGGCCGCCATCTTGTCGGTCCCAGCCTTCGGTACTCCGTAGGCAGGGCCGAACGCGTAATGCACCGCGCCCGAGGACGACGAGAACGCCACCAGACCGCGCTGCCGCGAAAGCATCAGTGGTGCGGCGTACACCGTGGCCACGTAGCTGCTGCGCAGTCCGACTTTCAACGTATCGAGGACGGACAAGGGCTCCTCCCAGAATTTGGTCCGGCCCATCATCTCGTCACGGATGACCGCCGCGTTGTTGACCAGGATGTCCAAGCGGCCCTGTTCGTCGCTGATGCGCTCGAACAGCACTCGAACCTGTTCATCGTCGCCATGATCGACCTGTACCGCGATGCCCTGTCCGCCTGAGGCATTCACCAATCCGGCCGTCGAGTCGATGCCGCTTCGGGTCCGGCCGGTGACGTACACCGTGCAGCCGTGACTGCCCAGCGCGTGCGCGATCCCCGCACCCGCACCTCGACTGGCACCCGTCACCACAGCGATAGGGGGTGCAGACGTCATACGACCGCTCCTCCGTTGACACCGATCACCTGACCGTTGACGTAGCCGGCCCCTTCCGAGCAGAGAAACGAGCACACCGCGGCGACGTCGTCACCATCCCCCAGACGCCGAGCGGGAATGGTCTGTGTCAGAGCCTCGGTCGCCGGCAGCCTGCCATCTCGCTGCTGTTGCCGCAGCATCGGCGAGTCGATGACAAACGGCGGCACCGTATTGGCCGTAATGCCTTTGCGCGCATAGTCCAGCGCGATGGTCTTCGTCATCGCGATTACTCCCCCTTTGCTGGCGGAATAGTGCCCCTGCGCGGGAGCGCCCTGCTGGCCCGCGGCCGAGGAAATCGTGACGATACGCCCCCATCGCGCCGCGACCATGTCGGTCAGTGCTGCCCGGGCGCAGAGGAATGTGCCGGTGAGGTTCACCGCCAGATATCGGTTCCATTCATCGAGTGTGATCCTGTCGAACCGCGTGAAGCCCGCTATCGCGGCGCTGGTCACTAGGATCTCCGTGGCCCCGAATGCGGCACGCACCGCGGCGAAGGCCGATTCGACTGCGGATTCGTCGGACACGTCGACCGCGATTGATTCGGCCACACCTCCCGCGGCCCGGATCTCGGCGGCGACCGCCTCAGCGCTTTCGTGGTTCACGTCAAGCACAGCGACGCGATGTCCGTCGGCCGCGAGCTGGAGGCTGATCGACCGCCCCAGACCCGATCCGCCCCCGGTAACCACTGCTGTCCGACCCATGATCACACCCCCGCGTTTCCTGGTGCACCGTGCATGTAGAGCGTCTGACCCGAGCAGAAGCTCGACGCGTCGGACGCGAAGAACAAGACGCCATAGCCGATCTCGTCGGGTTCGCCGAGGCGACCGAGGCCGTTGGTCATCGCGATCGCCTCGGGATCCAGCCCGTAACGCGCGGCGTCGTCGGTCAGCGTCGCAGCACGTACAGCACCGACGGCGATGGAGTTGACGCGAATACCCTTCATGGCCCACGCGGCGGCCATCGCGCCGGTCAGGTTGTTCACCGCCGCCTTGGCCGCGCCGTAGGGCGCAGCTTGTGGCATGGCCAACAGGCTCGCGCCGGATGAGATGTTGACAATCGCACCCCTCCCCTGCGCCATCATCGGTTTGGCCGCCGCTTTCGAAAGATGCCATACCGCTTTGAAATTCAGTGCGAGCACGTTCTCGAAATCGTCGTCGGGCCACTTCAAGATCGACTTCGTTTCGGCGCCACCGGCGCAATTGACCAAGATGTCGAGCCTGCCGAACTCGGACATGGTCGTCTGGACCAGATCGCGGCAGGCCGCGGCGATGGTGACATCTGTCGGCACCGCCAGTGCAAAGTTACCCATCTTCCGCACCTCTTCTGCCGTCGCATGGAGCGGATCCGGGCGCCGGCCCGCAAGTACGACGTCGGCGCCGTGTTCTGCGAGGACCAGCGCGGCGGCTCGTCCAATGCCGGTGCCGCCACCAGTAATGAGTGCCACGCGGCCATCGAGTGCGAACCGGCTGCCCATTCTGCTCCTTCGTGGATTCGTGGTTGTACGGTCGTACAGCGATAGATTACTGTACGACCGTACAGCGCAGTATCGCAACCAGCCCAGGAGCCGACGTTGAACGACCTGTACTACGACCCGTGGGACTTCGACATCGACCTCGACCCCTACCCGACCTACCGACGCCTGCGGGACGAGTGTCCCGTCTACTACAACGAGCGGCACGACTTCTGGGGAGTGAGCAGATACGCCGATGTCGATGTGGCGCTGAAGGATACGATGCGGCTCAGCTCGGCCAAGGGCGACATCTTGGAGGTCGTGATGGCGGATCCCGTCATGCCTCCGGGCATCTTCATCAACGAAGATCCACCACTGCACACCATTCACCGTGCCATCGTGTCGAGAGCTTTCACCCCGAAGAAGATGCGGGCCATCGAGGACAAGATCCGTGCGTTCTGTGTCGCGTGCCTCGACCCTCTCGTCGGGGGAAACCGCTTCGACTTCGTCCAGGACCTCGGAGCCGAACTACCGATGCGCACCATCGGTATGCTCGCCGGCATCCCGGACGCCGAGCAGCCCGCGGTCCGGGCGCACGCCAACCGGGTGCTGCGCAACGACCCAGGCAAACCGATGGAGATCCAGAAGGACCATTACTTCACCGGTGAGATGTTCGGCGAATACGTCGAGTGGCGTGAGAACAACCCGTCCGACGACCTGATCACCGAACTGCTCAACGTGGAGTTCGAGGACGAGACTGGCGCCACGCGGAAGCTGACGAAGCAGGAACTCATCGTGTTCCTCGCCGTCGTCGCTGGCGCCGGGGTGGAGACGACCGGCCGTCTCTTCGGGTGGATGGGCAAGGTCCTGGGTGAGCATCCCGATCAACGAAAAGAACTCGCCGCTGACCACTCCCGGATTCCTGCCGCGATCGAGGAGCTGCTCCGGTTCGAACCGCCGGGACCGCACGTCGCGCGCTATGTGGCGGCCGAGGATGTCGCATTCCAGGGAAAGGTGATCCCTGCCGGAAGTGCCCTGCTCATGATGCTGGCCTCGGCCAACCGCGACGAACGGCACTTCGATAATCCCGACACCTTCGACATTCACCGAAAGCCCGGCGGTCACCTCACTTTCGGGCGCGGTGCGCACTTCTGTGTGGGCGCTCCCCTGGCCCGCCTCGAGGGCCGCGTTGCGCTCGAAGAGGTGCTCAAGCGGTGGCCCGATTGGGACATCGACATGACCGGGGCGGTCCGGTCACGCACCTCGACGGTGCGCGGGTGGGACAGCATGCCTGCGGTCGTCGGCTCGGCTTAGCGCTTTTGGGCCACGAGGCGTTCGACGACTCCGAGCTTGAATCGGTCGGAACGCTCAATCTCGAACGGCCGCTCGCGGAGCTTGGACAGCGGGCGGCGCAGGAAGTGCTCACTGGCCATCGGGACCGTGACGACCTCGGCCGCACGTTGGACGACACGGGCAATCCGTGACGAGCTCTCCACGTGGTCGACCAGGATGAGCCGACCGCCGGGCTTGAGCACCCGACTCATCTCGTCCAATGCGGCATCGATATCGGGAATCGCGCAGAGTCCGAACGTGCACACGACGGCGTCGTACGTCGCGTCCCCGAACGGCAGACTGTGTGCATCGCCTTGGCGCAGATCCACATCCAGCCCCAGTTCATGTGCGCGATTTCGGGCGATGTCCAGCATCTGCTCACTGAGATCGATGCCGGTCAAGCGGACACCTGGCGGGTAGGCGTGCAGGTTCAACCCCGTACCCACGGCGACCTCGAGCACGTCGCCGCCGGCTTGTGAACACGCCCAGACCCGGGAGTCTTCGAAAAGCACGCGTTCGAAGAATCTCATCTCGCGGTCGTATCCACGGGCCTTCTTGTCCCAATATCGAAGCCACCGATCGGTGTGGGCTTGTGTCTGGGTCATTTCGACAATCCCTTCCCTGCGCTGATATCGGGCTGACTGGTTTCACCCGTGACATGGGCCTTGGGTGAGATCGCGATGCGTGCGCGGCGCCGTGGCACGTTGGTGATATTGCGGACGTGACCTTGCTCGGGTTCAGCACCAGCAGGGAGCGCCAAGTTGTATCGCGTCAGGATTTCGCGCAACACTGCGGTTCCTTCCATCAAGGAGAAACCGGCACCAATGCAGCGGCGCACCCCGCCACCGAATGGCAGCCAGGTATTCGGTTCGACCTCGTTGGCCAGGAACCGTTCTGGCCTATACGTCAATGCATCAGGGAAATTCTCTGGGCGCTGGTGCGCCAGGATGATCGACGTGTTCACGACAGTGCCAGCTGGGAGTTGCCATCCACCGATGACTTGGTCTCGCGTGAGTTTGCGTGCGGTGGAGGCGATCACGGGATGCAGCCGCATGCTCTCTTTCAGAGTCGCTTCGAGATATTTGTCGTCGTGGTCGCGGGCGGCGACGGCGGCCCGCTCTTGCAGTTCGGGATGGATGGCGAGTTCGTGCAGCGTCCACGAGAGTGCTGCAGCGGTGGTTTCATGGCCCGCGAGAAGCAGGGTGACCAACTGATCGCGCAACTCTTCGTCAGTCAGCGGCGTGTCACCTGCTTCGCCGCCCACCTGCAGCAGCCGAGACAGCACATCGGTGCGCTCGTCGAGATCGGGCGCCTGACGACGTTTGCCGATCTCCGCGTACAGCAATGAGTCGACTTCGATTTGGTTGCGGCGGAAACGTTTCCACGGGCCAAGGCGATTGAGGCTCGGAAAAACCCAACCCAGCAGCACGATCGGGCTGATATCGACCATCCGATGCAGCCGCGGCGCCAATTGGTCGCGAGTGCGCCGGTCAGTGACGCCGAAGACGACGCGCATGATCACTTCGAGGGTCACCGCGTTCATTCGGTCGAGTGCGACGATTTCGCGGGATGCGCTCCAGTCGTTCACCTCTGACCGGACGATCTCGGTGACGAGTTCGCCGTACCCGCGCAGCGATGCGCCGTTGAACGCGGGCATGAGGAGGCGTCTGGCACGGGCGTGCTCCTGCTCGTCGGTCAGCAGCACCGAATGCGCACCCATCACCGGACCGAGCACCTGGTTGCCTTCACCGGCATGCAAGTCGACCGGATCGCCGGCAAAGATCTCCTTGATGTGCTCCGGACTGCTGAACACGACGACGTTGTCGGCGTAGGGCGGGACCCGAAGCGAAAAGACATCGCCATACCGACGCCTCATCGCCGGAAGCAGCCAGGCGCGGCGGCGCTGGAACAGGACACTCTGCACTGCCGCGGGCCAGCGTGGCCCGGGCGGATACGCCGGCTTCACGGGTAGCTCCTTCGACACGCTGAATCGCGTAAACGCTTGTTTCATTCAAACGTTTGTTTATCACGTATGCTGTGGTTGTGCAAGAACCGTCCGCCGACATCGGCAGCAAGGAGCGACTTCTGCGAGGTGCCCTGGCGTGCATTTCCGAACGCGGCTACGCAGCCACCACCTCGCGAGATATCGCCAGAGCTGCAAACGCCAACGTGGCATCCATCAACTACCACTTCGGCAGCAAGGACGCACTCGTCACCGAGGCGCTGGGTCAGTGCTTTGGGATGTGGAACCAACGCGTCGAGAATGCGTTTGTCGACGCCGCCGGCCTTTCCCCCCGCAAGCAGCTCGAAGCGATCGTCAGCGCGGCCGTCGACTCGTTCGCCGAGTTGCGATCCTCAGTGCATGCCTGCGTCGAAACATATGCTCCTGCTTTGCGATCCGACGAGCTACGCCAACGGATGGCGATGGGTTATGCGAACGTGCGCGAGTCCGCAGTGCGGCTTGCGACCAAAGCGATGCAGGACGGCGGCGTGGAGGTACCCGACAACCTGGCCGCGGTCACGTCTGTTCTCATGGCCGTGTGCGACGGCCTGATGCTCCAGTGGATCGCCGACCCCGATGCCCCACCGAACGCCGCCGACACGCTCGACGCTCTCCGCGTCATCGGAGCGCTCGCATCGTAAGACTGGGGGTTCCCAACAGGCTATTCAATAACTATATTGAATAGGTGACTATCGCCCCCGAGGCCAAACGGGACTTCAAAGACCGCCTCTATTCGGAGTTCGCCCGGATCGGGAAGGCGCTGGCGAGCCCGCACCGCCTCGAGATGCTCGAAGTCTTGGCCCAGGGAGAGCGCACCGTTGAATCACTGGCAAACGAAACCGGACTTTCAATAGCGAACGCGTCCCGGCATCTCCAACTGCTGCGGCAGGCACAACTGGTGCTCGGCCGCCGAGAAGGACTGTTCGTTCACTACCGCGTGGCAGGCCCCGAAGTGGTGAGCTTGATGCTGACCCTGCGGGCTGCCGCCGAGGAACATCTCGCCGAGGTCGACCGCGTGGTGAACGATTACCTCGGCGAGCGCAGCAGCTTCGAGGCGGTGACGCCCGACGAGTTGGCGCGGCGCATGACCAACGACGAAGTCGTAGTGCTCGACGTGCGGCCGGAGCAGGAGTTCGCGGCCGGGCATATCGCCGGCGCGCGATCGATCCCCGTGAGCGATCTACCGGCACGTCTCACCGAACTCCCCCGTGAGAAGGCTTTCGTGGCGTACTGCCGCGGACCCTATTGCGTCTACGCCGACGAAGCAGTCGAAGTGCTACGCGCGAACGGGCTCAAGGCGCACCGCCTCACCGAGGGCTACCCAGAGTGGTGGCTGTCGGGGCGCCCGGTGCGCGCAGAGAAGTAATCAGTCAGGTACGAGGAGGTTCCCAATGAAGCGCTTACTCACCATCGGCTATGGCGCCGTGTGCTACGTCGCCTTTCTCGCGTCATTCCTCTACGCAATTGGCTTTGTCGGCAACCTCGTCGTGCCACGCAGCATCGACCGCGCCGTCGACGCACCGATCACGGAAGCCATCCTGGTGAATGTGCTCCTGCTCGGCGTATTCGCTATCCAGCACAGTGTCATGGCTCGGCCGGTGTTCAAGCGGTGGTGGATTCGCCTTATACCGAAGACAATTGAGCGCAGCACCTACGTACTGCTCTCGAGCCTGGCACTGTTTCTGCTGTACTGGCAGTGGCGAACGATGCCCGCGATTGTCTGGGACGTGACATGGGCACCTGGCGCCGTCGCACTGTGGACCTTGTTCGCGCTGGGATGGATCGTCGTCCTGTTGTCGACGTTCATGATCAGTCACTTCGACCTGTTCGGGCTGAGGCAGGTGTACCTCGCGTGGCGTGGACAGCCATACACAGATCTGCCATTCCGGGAGTCGCTGTTGTACCGAATCGTGCGGCATCCACTCATGTTGGGATTCATCGTCGCGTTCTGGGCCACTCCCACAATGACTGCAGGCCATCTCCTCTTCGCGGTGGCGACCACGGCGTACATCCTCATCGCAGTGCAACTCGAGGAGCGCGACCTCGTCGCGGCCATCGGCGAACGGTATCTCGCCTACCGAAGGCGGGTGCCGATGCTCGTTCCGCTGATGCGTCACCACCGCCACCACGGACCGATGTCCTCCATGACAACGCGATCGGCTTAAGCCCAAGGACCACAATGACGAATGTTGAGCTTGTCTCCCTTGTCGACGAGGGGTTGGGAAATTCTGCGTACATTGTCGATCTCGGCGACGGGCGTGCCCTCGCGGTCGACGTCAGCCGCGATCTGCGCGCGGTGTATGAAGTCACCGCCAAGCGGGGATTGACCGTCGCATTCGCCGCGGATACCCACCTGCATGCCGATTTCCTTTCCGGTGCTACTCAGCTCGCGGCGGACCAGGGCTCAACGGTCCTGGCGTCAGCCGCCGGCTATCGGCAGTTCACCCACACCGGCTTGCACGACGGTGACGAGGTCGACCTAGGCGGTCTGCGTCTGCGAGCGCTGCTGACACCCGGGCACACGCACGAACACCTGGCATTCGTATTACTCGACGGAGAACGCGAACTCGGTGTGTTCACCGGCGGATCGCTCATCGTCGGTTCAGCCGCCCGCACCGACCTCGTCTCGGAAGAGCGCACCGAAGAACTGGCCCGCGCTCAGTACGCGTCACTGCATCGATTGGCGACCATGCCCGGGTACGTGCGCGTTTGGCCAACCCACGGAGCCGGATCATTCTGTTCTGCACCGCCGGGCGCTGAGCGCACCAGTACCATCGCCACCGAGCTGGCAACCAATCCGCTGCTGCGCGCGCCGGACGAAAAGTCATTCGTGACACAGCTTCTCGAATCGCTCGGCAGCTATCCGCCCTATTTTCGGCGACTCGGCGAACTGAACCGTGTCGGTCCACCCGTGTTGGCCGGCGAACCGGCTTTACGCAAGTTGAGTCCTGCCGATGTGGGCAGGGCGGTCGACAGCGATGCCGCCGTCGTCATCGATACTCGACCGATCGATAAGTTCGCGATGGGACACATCCCTGGCGCAGTCTCCATACCGTTACGACCAGTATTCGCCAGTTGGCTCGGATGGCTCGCGCCCATCGAACAGCCTCTGATCATCGTCCGTGACATGGGACAAGATCCCGCCGAAATAGTTTGGCAGGCAGTGAAAATTGGCTACGACAATATCGCCGGCGAGCTCGATGGCGGAATGACGTCCTGGCAGTCGGCCGGTAACAACGAGGCCCGAATTGCTTTGTTGAAGGCCAGTGAAGTTGACGGCCGACGTGTCCTGGACATCCGGCAACGCCCGGAGTACCTGGACGGACACATACCTGGAGCCATGCACGTCGAACTCGGTGATGTTCCGCAGCGGGCGAGCGAGATACCGAACGAGCCCACGGTGGTCATGTGTGGACATGGTGAGCGCGCGATGGGCGCCGCCAGTCTGCTGAAGGCCGCCGGACACCGTGACGTCGTCGTGCTCGACGGTGGCCCACAGGATTGGGTGGACGCCACCGACGGCACCCTTGAAACTGGCGCATGACGGAAACGCAACCACGACTCGGACTGCGTCCGAACCTCTTTCAGTTCATACTGCTTGTTGTCGTCAATGCGCTCGTCGGAGGCATGGTCGGCCAGGAACAAGCGGTCCTGCCACTACTGGCGAAGCAACATTTTCAGCTGAGCGGCTATACATTCTTGTTCACCTACGTGCTTGCCTTCGGAATTACCAAGGCGGCCACGAACTATTTTGCCGGCACCTGGGCGGACCGATTCGGACGGAAACCGGTCCTGATCGTCGGCTGGCTCTTTGCGATCCCGGTACCCCTGCTGTTGATGTGGGCGCCCTCATGGGAGTGGGTCATCGCCGCCAATGTGCTGCTCGGCATCAACCAGGGTTTGACCTGGTCGACCACAGTGGTGATGAAGATCGACCTCGTGGGTCCCCGGCAGCGCGGTCTGGCAATGGGATTCAATGAAGCAGCAGGCTATTGTGCCGTCGCGTTGACCGCTCTCTTGGCCGGATATCTCGCCGCTCACCACGGATTGCGCCCTGCTCCATTCTTCGTGGGCCTTGCATATGCAGTGATAGGTCTCGGTATCAGCGCGCTGTTCGTTCGCGAGACCCGCGGCCATGCCCACCTCGAAGCGGCCAGCCATGCCGACGATGCGAGTCAACCCCATCTGTCGGACCGGGAAATATTCGTGCGCACCAGCTTCCGCGATCCTGCACTATCGTCAGCAAGCCAGGCAGGATTGGTCAACAACCTCAACTTCGGTCTGTCGTGGGGGTTGTTTCCCCTCCTGTTCGCAAGCACCGGTATGTCGGTGGCGCGCGTCGGAGTCCTCGTCGCTGTCTATCCGGCGGTCTGGGGGCTGGGGCAAATTGCGACCGGCGCGATGTCGGATCGGTGGGGACGCAAACATCTCATCACATTTGGAATGCTTACCCAGGCCGCCGGACTTGCCCTGATCGCAGCGGTCGACACTTTCGCGTGGTGGATCGTGGCGAGTGCCTTGCTCGGGTTAGGCACCGCAATGGTCTATCCCACACTGCTGGCAGCTATCGGTGACGTCGCGCATCCCTTGTGGCGCGGCCGCGCTGTTGGGGTTTATCGACTTTGGCGGGATGGTGGCTATGCCGTCGGCGCGATTGTCGGCGGAGTGGCGGCAGACCTGTGGGGCCTGCGCGCGGCAGTGTGGGTTGCGGTCGCCATCACCGTCATGTCCGGACTCGCGGTGGCATTCCGGATGCCAGAGACACATCGGCGTGTCGAACTGAGCGCGACGCCGTGACACGGGCACCGGCCGAGCCGACAGATATCGCTGCCATCCAGCGACGCACGCTGCGAATACTTGTTGTTGCTCAAATCTTCAGCGGCGCAGGACTCGCAGCCGGTGTCACCGTCGGAGCACTGCTGGCTCAGGACATGCTCGGATCGACCGGTTTGGCCGGATTGCCGAGCGCGTTGTTCACCGTCGGGTCTGCTGCCGCAGCGGTCGGTGTGGGATGGCTGTCACAACGTCGTGGGCGCCGTCCCGGCCTCAGCGCCGGCTACGCAGTGGGTGCACTTGGCAGCCTGGGCGTGGTGGCAGCCGCCGTGATGGACAACATCCCCCTGCTGTTCATGTCGCTGCTGATCTACGGCGCGGGCACCGCGACAAATCTGCAGGCTCGCTACGCCGGCGCCGACCTCGCGCGGACCGAGCACAGCGCCCGCGCGATCAGCACCGTGCTGGTAGCCACGACTGTTGGCGCCGTGCTCGGACCAAATTTGGTCGGCGTACTCGGCGACTTCGCGGACGCGATCGGCATCCCGCGGCTCGCGGGACCGTTTCTGCTTGCTGCAGCAGCGTACGGTGTTGCGGGCATGGTTATTTGGATCTTGCTGCGGCCCGATCCATTGATGATCGCTGTTGGCTTCACGGATGACGATGCCAGCGAGGAGTCCGACACCGTCGATGCCGCGGCCCGCCAAACCTGGAACGTCGCCGTCGTGGCGGGCGCCTCGGTGATGGTGCTGACTCAACTCGTCATGGTGGCAATCATGACCATGACGCCGGTACACATGCTGGGCCACCACCACAGCGTGGACGCCGCTGGCCTCGTCATCTCGATTCACATTGCCTCGATGTATCTTCCGTCGCCGCTGTCGGGCGCGCTCGTCGACCGCTACGGAACCGCCAAGGTCGGCATCCTCGCGGCGGTGGTACTTGCGGCCGCAGGCGTCACGGCCAGTCTGACGCCCGCGGCCTCAATCCTCGGGCTCGCCGTCGCACTGGCTCTGCTCGGGTTCGGCTGGAGCCTCGGATTGGTGGCCGGCACCACCACAATCACCGACCACACTCCCCTAGCTACGCGCGCGAAAACCCAAGGGACAGCTGACCTGTTCATCGCGATCGCCGGCACGGCCGGCGGACTCCTCTCAGGAGTAGTCGTCGCGCTCGCCAGCTTCAGCGTGCTCGCAATCGCGGGCGCCGCGCTTGCCGCGGTGATCGTTCCGGCGCTAGTTCTGACTAGCCGTCAGACGTAGCGGTTGCGGCCGGCCAGCGCGCCCATCGTCATCTGCAGCAGGTAGATCACCAGGACGAAGATCCACGGCACGGTCCAACCATGGGTCACGTCGTGAAGAAGGCCGAAGAGGAACGGGCCGATGCCGGCCAGTAGATAACCGAAGCCCTGCGCCATTCCCGACAACTGCGCGGTGTCCTCGGTGGTGCGGGCACGCAGCGCAATCACGGTGAGCGCCAACGAGAAAACGCTCAACCCCAAGCCGACGAGCACGCTCCATAGCAGCGGTGCGGCAGCCGGATCGACCAGCAGGCCCACGACCCCGGCAAGACCGATGACACCCAGCGCGATGATCCAGCCGCTTTGACTACCGGAGCGAGCCGCCAACGGCGCGAGGAAGATGCTGATCGGTACGGCGATCAGCGACATCAAACCGACCAGCATTCCGGCGGTGGACTTGCTCACCCCGCTGTCGATGAACACCTCCGGCAGCCAGCCCAACATGATGTAGGCCAGCGTGGCCTGGAAGCCGAAGAACAGAGTCACCTGCCACGCCAAGCGATTTCGTAACAGTGAGCCGCCGGTCGGGACGGCAGGCAACTCGACCGCGCGGACTCGCCGCGCGCCGACGATCCATGCGACGAGTGCCAGCACCGCGAGGACCGCCCAAGCGCCGAGCGCGTCACGCCAGTCGCCGAACGCCGACTCCATCGGCGGGGTTAGCGCGGATCCCATGGCGCCGCCACCTTGAAGCGCTGCGGTGTAGATGCCAGTCATCACCCCGATCTGCGCGGGGAACGACCCCTTGATGACCACCGGGATCAACACGTTGATCAATGCGATGCCGCCGGTGGCGACGATCGTGCCGCCGACGACGACAAGTGGCCCGTCAAGCACGCGCAACAGGAGTCCGACGACCAGCGTCACCAACGCGGCACTGATCGCGTGCTGGAGTCCGATCCGGCGGGCGAGCCACGGCGCCGTCAGACCCGCCGCGGCAAAGCACAGTCCAGGCAGTGTGGTCAGCACGCCGGCCCAGGTGGCCGAAGCGCCGAGCGACTCGCGCATCGCACCGAGGAGCGGCCCCACGCTGGTGAGCGCGGGCCGCAGATTCAGCGCCGTGAGGACTACCGCGACGATCAGCAGGCCGCCGCCGACTATCCGGACGGCGGGACTGATCTCGGACTCGACACGCCGCTCGTCGACGCGCTCATCGAGTTCCACGCAGATACCCGGCGCTTCACGATTCACTGGGCTAGTCTGTCATACATCCCATGATTGGATGAATCGAGAGCACTGTGCCCTTGGCAACAACGCGCCGTACCGGCCTGGTCGACCAGGTCATCGGCCAGCTGCGGCAGTCCGTGGCGTCTGGAGAATGGCCCGTCGGCACACGCATCCCCACCGAGCCGACCCTGGTCGAGGAGCTGGGCGTGGGCCGCAACACGGTGCGGGAAGCAGTGCGCGCCCTGGCGCACGCCGGGATCCTCGAAGTCCGGCAGGGTGACGGCACCTACGTGCGCGCCACCAGCGAGGTGTCCGGCGCGTTGCGCCGCCTGTGCGGATCCGAACTCCGCGAGGTTCTGCAGGTGCGCCGCTGCCTCGAGGTCGAGGGGGCCCGACTGGCCGCCGCCGCACGCACCGACAGTGACGTCGCGGCGCTTCGCGGACTGCTTCAGCGTCGCGATGAACTGGAGCTCGGCGAGGACCACTCCGCGTTTGTGGAGGCAGATGCGGCGCTGCACTTCGCCGTGATGCAGGCGTCCGGCAACACCGTCTTGACGGAGCTCTACCGCGGGCTCACCGAAGCCGTCGCTGCCAGCGTCGCCGCCACCAGCGTCACCCATGAACCCCGCCATGTTCGGCATGGTGGACTGGTCGACGCGATCGCCGCCCAGGACGTCGAGCAAGCGGGACTAGAGGCCGGTGGTTTCCTCGACGAACTCATCGACGAATTGCCGTCCTAGCGCTTACAACTCGGTCAGGCGCAGTAGCTACCAGTTGCTCGGCGAGTAATCCTTGAGGAAGCAGCCGTACAGGTCTTCGCCAAGTTCGCCGCGCACGATGGGGTCGTACACGCGGGCGGCCCCGTCGACGAGGTCCAGCGGGGCGTGGAAGCCCTCGTCGGCGAGCCGCAGCTTCGTCGGGTGCGGTCGCTCGTCGGTGATCCAGCCCGTATCGACCGCGGTCATGAGAATGCCGTCGCGCTCGAGCATTTCGGCGGCGCTGGTGCGGGTGAGCATGTTCAGCGCGGCCTTGGCCATGTTGGTGTGCGGATGCCCGGGGCCCTTGTACGCACGGCTGAACTGCCCCTCCATCGCCGACACGTTCACGACGTATTTGCGTCGGGCCGACGACGCGGCCATCGCCGGGCGCAGGCGACTCACCAGAATGAACGGCGCGGTCTGGTTGCACAGCTGAACTTCGAGCAGTTCCATCGCGTCCACCTCGTGCACGCGCTGGGTCCAACTGTTGATCGATGCGGTGTCGGGCAGCAGTCCACCCGCGTCGATGGCGGTGCCCGCGGCGATCCGCTGCGGAGAAGCACTGCGCGCGGTCAACGCGAGTTCGGTTACCGCATGCGGCTTTTGATGCTCGGCAAGGCTTCCCGCGAGTGCGGCCGGGTGGGCGTCACTGACGTGATCGAACGTGATGACGTCGCAGAGCTGCGGGGGCGGAGTGCGCTCACCCTCGACGAGGGCGGCGTAGGAACCTGGTGAGCGTCGCACGGTCTGGGCCGCATTGTTGATCAGGATGTCCAACGGACCGCGCTCGGCCACGGCGTCGGCGAGCGCAACGACCTGAGCCGGATCGCGCAGATCGATGCCGACGATGCTCAGCCGATGCATCCAGTCGGAACTGTCGGGCATCGACGCGAACCGTCGCACGGCGTCGTTCGGGAAGCGGGTGGTGATCGTCGTGTGGGCGCCGTCGCGCAGCAGTCGCAGCGCGATGTACATGCCGATCTTGGCGCGGCCGCCGGTCAACAGGGCGCGCCGGCCGTCGAGATCGGTGCGGGCGTCACGCTTGCCGCGGTTGAAGGCGGCGCAGTCCGGGCAGAGCTGGTGGTAGAAGGCGTCGACCACGGTGTAGCGGTTCTTGCACATGTAGCAAGCGCGCGGCCGCAGCAACGTACCCGCGGTGGCGCCGACCGTGGCGGACACCAGCGGAAGTCCCTGGGTCTCGTCGTCGATGCGGCCGGGTGCACCGGTCGCGGTAGCGGCGGTGACGGCGTGGTCTGCGGCGGCCACGGCGTCGCGTTTCGCGTCGCGGCGGGCCTTCTTGACCGCTTTGAACACCTTGGCGGTGGCCAAACGTACCGCGACGGCATCGGGGTGCTCAGGCGGCAACGACTCGATGTCGGCCAGCACCTGCAGGCAAACGTTGAGCTTGTCGGGGTCGATCGCGTTCACGCTGGAAGCGTATGGCAATGACCGCTGGATCCCCGAATTCGAGCAAGCGGGGTAAGGGCGCCTGTCACCTCATCAGTGTCACGCATCTCGTATGGGCCGGGATTCGGTCGACCGGTGCACCACATCTTTCGTGGCCGGGTACAGCTCACGCCAGGTGTCGAAGAGGTCGTCGTAGAGGCCGCGGTTGGTCGGGTTCGGCTCTATTTCGCGCTCGATCCTCGCCCAGTCGGTGTCCTCCGGCACCATGCCGATACCGATCGCTGCGAGCAGCGCGTCGCCGTAGCTGGCGCCGATCGCCTGTTCCGGCACCAGCTGGGCGCGTCCGGTGACGTCGCTGACCGTCTGCGCCCACAGCGGACTGCGGAGGCCACCACCCACGGCGACAGTCCGCGCGACGGTGTGAGCGTCACCGAATAGTTCCAGGATCTGCCTGATGCCGAACGAAATGCCTTCGTAGGCAGCGCGAACCAGGTGTCCGCGGCCATGGCGCAGCGTGAGGCCGGCCAGCACGCCGCGGGCCAATGGATCGAATACCGGCGTGCGCTCCCCCGCGAAGTACGGCAGCATCAGCAATCCCTCGCTGCCCGGCGGCACTGCAGTGGCCTCGGCCATCAACTCGCCGAAAGGGACGTCGCCGGTGACCGATTGCAGCCATTCGATGAGACTTCCCGCGGTCGACGTGCCCGCAGCGAGGGCGAGGCTTCCGCGCTCGACACCGGTCGTGGTCCACAATGTCGGGTCGCGGTAGTACCCATCGATGATCTGGACGAGGAACATTGTCGATCCGTACATCAGCATCTGGTCTCCGGGATGCCGGACCCCGCCAGAGAACGCTTCGGCGTAAGCGTCGACGGTGCCCGCCACCACCGGTGTGCCTGCAGGCACGCCGGTGGCGTCCGCGGCGTCGGGACGCACCGTGCCGACGACCTCGCTGGGCCACACCAACCTCGGGAGGGGCAGGTGCCTGCAGATGCGTTCGGCCCACTGCCGGTTCCAGTCGAAATCGCGAGTCGCGTAGAGCGGATCACACTGGCTGGCAGTGTGATGGTCCATCACGTACTCACCAGTCAGCTTGGCGGTGATGTAGGAGTTCGACCCGTACCAGCCTGCCGCACTGTTGAATACGTCGGGTTCGTGCCGATAGACCCATTCCAGTTTCGGCCCGACGGCCTGACTCGACAACACCGAGCCGGCTCGGTCGAGAATGGCTTCGTATCCGAATTCTTCTGTGAGTAAATGGATCTCGTCAGTGGCGCGCGTATCGATGCCGTAGAGGATTGCGGGACGAAGCGGGCGTAACTCTTCGTCGCAGAACACCAGACACGGCCCGACACCGCTGACACACATGGCTTTGATCGCCGCACCAGCGGGAAGCCGTGCGGTCAATGTTCGGCTGATCTCGCAGACCTCTCGCCACCACAGTCGCCCAGCATCGACCTCAGCCCATCCGGGGCGCGGCAACTGCATCGCATGAGCGATGGTTTCGGTGGCGATGACCGCCCCAGACTCATCAACCAGGACGCCCTTGCTGCTGCCAGTTCCCATATCGATGCCGAGCACCAGGTCCACGGGACGACCCTACGTCTGACCCTGATCAAAAGACCCGGGAAACCACCCGACGTTGACGGCTGTTTCGGCTGACAACGTGCGAGGAATGCGGGACGCTAATTCGATGAGGACAGTCGGCTCAGGACTATTCTTGCCTCCGTTCGAAGCACTCGCCGACCCGATAACCGTTGCACGCTTGGCCGCCGAAGCCGAGGAAGCAGGCTGGACGGGTGTGTTCGTCTGGGATCATCTGCGGTGGTGCGAACCGATATCGGCGATAGCTGACCCGTGGATCACCCTGGCGGCCATGGCAACTGCGACATCGCGTATTCGGATCGGTCCGATGGTGACGCCACTTGCACGCCGACGCCCAGCCAAGGTCGCCAAAGAGACGGCGACGCTGGACGTCCTCAGTGGCGGCCGCCTGACCTTCGGTGTGGGCCTCGGCAGTGACGCCTATGGCGTCGAATACACCAAGACCGGCGAAGAAGTCGACGACCGCAAGCGCGCGGCCATGCTCGATGAATCACTGGAGGTGATCACCCGCGCCTGGACCGGTGAGGAGGTCGTCCATCGGGGCGAGCACTACACCGTCGACGGAGTGCGCTTCCTACCCCGGCCGGTCCAACAACCGCGGATTCCGATATGGGTCGCCGGCTTGATAGGAAACAAGCGGCCACGACGTCGCGCCGCGCGCTACGACGGGTATTTTCCGGTGTTTCTGGAAACCGCCGACCAGGCTGCCGAGGCCGTCGCCGATATCAATGCGCTGAAACCCAAAGACGACTTCGATTTTGTGGTTCCCCTGTCACCGGGGACAGATCCGGCCCCGTACATCGCGGCGGGGGCGACCTGGTGGGTGGTGGAGTTCCCCTGGGCGTCGACGACGGTGGACCTGGTCCGCGGAGTGATCCGCGACGGACCCTTGACGTGACCGGCTCAACCCGCCCTCGAGCCCTCCAAATAGTCGGCGAGCCGCCAGAAGAGTCGATTCTCCAAGCACTTGCGAAGGTAGGGAACACCCGCAGTGTAGCCGGAGCCGTGAGCCTCCCCGAGCATCCGCGCGGCGAGTGAGTGGTGGGTGGCCTTCCAGCGCTGATGACCGCCCTCGAGCTTGTTCAGCGCGGCGTCAAGGACGTCCCATTGATCAGCCGTGAACATGTTGTCGCGGCGGGCGTCCAGGTAGGCCTGAGAAAGGCTGTCGTGGCCGGCGATCGCATCGGCCTGCACTGCAGGCACGTTGGTGAAGGCGTCTGACTTCAGGCGCTCGGCCGACGGTGCGCCGCAGGCGATTTCGAAGCGCTTGTACTGCTCGGACTGTATCGCGCTGGCGCCTTGAGTGAATTCCCGGAAGGCGTGGAAATGGTCGGGGCGCATCGTGGCGACCAGTCGGAACAGCATGGCCGCCCGGGGGTAGACCTTGTTCGCGTGCTCAATGCTTGCCACCGCATCGTCGAAGCGACCGTCGCGGAGCGAAGTCGTCGCTGCGCGCAGATCCGTGGCCAGCGTCGTGAAGACCATCTCGTGGGCCTGCAGGGCCCGCATGAAGAAGTACTCGTCGTGGGCGACGTACACCGGCGCAATGGTCTTGTCGAACCAATCACCGGCCTGCGTCGCGGGAAGTGCGGGCAAGGTTTCGAGCACCTGGGCGAGGTCCAGGTCGCGGCCAACGTCGTTGCTGTCTGCGTCGTGGAAGCTGGCCAGGAACCGCAGCGCGTGAGTGATGCGCTTGCGCGACGTCGCCGGGTCCGGCCGGTCGGCAATGGAATCGTCGGCGGCCGATGCGGTCTCGAACCTGACGACGTCGGCCAACAAGAGGGCCGACATCTGCTCCGGGTCGAGATCGGACAGCACGTCGTCGCAGATTTCCTCCAGCAGCGGGAGTGCGAGGTATGTCCGGTTGTAGTAACGACCTTCGAACTTGTCGAGGACGCTGTGGAGGAACGCATCGAGAAATGCATCGCCCGCGCCATGCTGACGCCGGATTTCGGCCAGCCGCACCAGGATTGGAACGGAAAGGAAGTGCTTTCCGACGGCACGAACGTGGTCGGAGATCAGCTGCGCCAAGACCAAGCCGTCTGGCGCGCCGATCGCCGACCAGCGATCAATCGCGTCGATGACCGGCTGATCGCGCCACAGGTCGGCAGGCGATGTCACCTTCGTGTCCAGGCCGTCGTCTGGCGCGGCCGGCGCTTTCGCCGCGAATGGGCACCTGCTCACCCTCCCCTGGGCCAAGCCTGCGTCGGCGACCCGCTCGATTGAGGGCCGTGTCGCGGTGGGTGCTTGCTCGTGGGTGACCATTTCCGCTCCTTGGGTTGTTCCTGCCGGGGAACAAGGTGTTCAAGGAGAATTTTCAGATTTGAGCAGGGGCCGCCGTAATCGCCGCGAGGCGGTATTTCGCTCCACGAATGGGGAGGGTTTCCTATCCGATCGGTAAGCAGGGCAACGCAGCCGGGCCAAACACGCAGGCCCAAGTCGTGCGCTCATGCCTCTCGCGCGCAAAAGCGGGGAAGCAGATGTAGTTGCGCCGCCGGTCAGACCTCAGTGTCAAACCTGATGACTTCGCCCCGATTGATCGACACCCAGTCGCGAGCCTCGAGATACGGTCGGAATGTCTCGGTGATCAGCTCTCCGTCTTGCGGAGTCTTCGGCCGCTGAAGTTCGTAGAGATGGGGGAACTCCGTCCAGGCGACAACAGCGTCCCAGAGCCGCAGCGCCGCCTCGCCGGTGGGCGGGTCGACGAGCACCGGGCCGAACAGACACTGCCCGTCGGGAAAGAACAACGTCGGCACCCCGTATCCGCCGGCGTCGACCACCCGCTGATGCTCGGCCAGCACTTCGTCGCCGGTCGTCGGGTCGGCTATCGCGCGGTCCACCAGTTCTGGATCGAGGCCGATCTCCCCGAGCAGTAGACGGGCGACCGCCTTCTCGTGTGGCTTGTGTCCGTCGACGTGCAGCGCTCGGCCTGCCCGCGCGTACCACGCGTCGAGGTCCGCCATTGAGTGCCGCCGCAGCAACGCACCGATGCGCATCATCGACCAGCCGTAGGACCACTCTCGTTCCCACGGGTGCTTTTTGCCCTCTTCACGGTTGATCTCTTCGAGGCTGAAGAAGCGCCAGTTCACTTCGAGGCCCGTCAGGTCCCGGACCTCGCGAATCCACAGCGACGTCTGGTACGCGTAGGGACACATCACGTCGAAGTGGAAGTCGACGGAGGCCGGACGACTCGTCACCTTTGCAGCCTAGCCAAAGGACGCGGGTTGAAGTGCGACGATCGATATCCACGAAAGGAATCCCGATGGACCCGGTCATCATCGAATGTGCGATCAACGGTGTCACGTCGAAGGCCACGAACCCGCATGTGCCCGTTGAACCGTCCGAGATCGTCATTGACGCCTTGACCTGCATGGAAGCCGGCGCAGCGATCATCCACAATCACATCGACCTGTCCGGTGTCAGCGTGGAGCGTGCCGTCGAGCGTTATCTCGAAGCGTGGCGGCCGGTGCTTGATGCGCGGCCCGACGCGTTGCTCTATCCGACGATTCATTTCGATGCCGGTGGCTCATGCTCATATGAGCACCTGGTCGCTCTGTCCGCCGCGGGTATGCGCGTAGGGATCACCGATCCGGGGTCGGTGAATCTTGGCATCAGAGGCACCGACGGCCTTCCTTCGGGCGGCTTCGTGTACCGCAATTCCTTCGACGTGATCGGCCACGCCTTCGACATCTGCCGCGACGGACAGCTGGGCCCAAGCCTGGCGATCTACGAACCGGGCTTTCTCCGGGCCACCCTCGCGTGGTGGCGCGCCGGCCAATTGCCGGCCGGCGCGATGATCAAGTTGTACTTCTCCACCGAACGGGGTTACCTCGGAGCGCCTTTCGGGCTGCCGCCGACCGAACGCGCGCTTGATGCATACCTCGAAGTGCTCGATGGATGTGAGATTCCGTGGGCGGTGTCCATCGTCGGCGGCGACCTGTGCGCAGATCGACTCGCGGGGATGGCACTCGAACGCGGGGGCCACCTCCACGTGGGACTGGAGTTCTATGGCGGCGATCGCACGCCGACGAACGCCGAGCTGGTGACCGAAGCCGTGGCACTGTGCCGGCGGTTCGGCCGACCGGTCGCGACGCCCGACGAGGCGGCGCGGATCCTTGGACTGCCACGCGGGCGATGATTCAGCCCGCCGCAATTGTCAGAAACGTCAGATCCATTGCGCGGTGTTTCTAAGCTGCCCAGCATGGCTGAGTTCACGCCGTCGCTGCCGCCGCAACTCGATGACGTCCCTTCCGCCGTGGGCGGACTCCCCACCTGGGCGGACGTCGCCGGCCGCCCCTACGCCCTGCCGATCGACATTCTGGGCGAGCGTCACGGGCCGCTCTTCTACTCGGACCACAACGGCTTCCGCAAGCTCTATGCGTGCTCAGCTGACCTGGTAGATGAACTCTGCGACGAGAGCAGGTTCGCCAAGAACCTGACCCGAACGCTGGCCCGGGTCCGTCCGCTTGCCGGCGACGGGCTGTTCACAGCCTTCTACGGGGAACCGAATTGGAAGAAAGCGCACGATGTTCTGCTCCCAGGCTTCAGCTATGCCGGTCTGCGCAACTACCACGCCCCGATGCTCGACATCAGCTCGCAGCTCATCGCCCGCTGGGATGCCCGCGTTGGCCGTGAGGCTGTCGACGCCTCCGCCGATCTGCAGAAGCTGGCGATGGACACCGTCGCATTGGCCGGGTTCGGGGCTCGGTTCGACTCGTTCGATCACGATGGTCTCTCACCGGTCCCGGCAAGCTTCACTGCCGCACTCGGTGAGCTCGGAAACGACGGCACGACAACCCGATTCGAGACCGAACTCACGTACCTGAACGCGTACTTCGATGACCTGATCGAGGCGCACAGCACTGACAAGCCCGGTGATTTCGACGACCTGCTGTACGTCATGGTCGGACGGGATACAGACGGCAACCCCGTGCTCGATCCGCAGAACGTCCGCAATCAGATCATGACGTTCTTGATCGCCGGGCAGCTGACGACGTCGGAATTGATGCCCAACGCGCTCTACAACTTGATGCATCATCCCGCTGTACTCCAGCGGGTCCAAGCAGAAGTCGATGGCGTCTTCGGCTCAGACAACGACTATGTACCCAGCTACGACGACATCGGGAAGTTGAACTATTTGCGGCAGGTGATCGACGAAACCCTACGACTGTCCCCACCGGTGCTCGGATTCGATCGAATGGCTCTGTCGGACACCGTCATCGGCGGGAAGTACCCGGTCAAGGCCGGTGAGGCCGTCACGGTGCTCACCGGGGCGCTACACCGCCAACCCGGCTGGGGCGACAACGTCGAGTTCTTCGATCCGGACCGCTTCGACACCGCGCGCTCCGCGGCGCGCCCAGCGGCGTTGTTCAAGCCGTTCGGCACCGGGGCCCGGTCCTGCATCGGGCGCCAGTTCGCCCTGCACGAAGCCACCATGGCGTTGGCCCGCGTCGTGCACAGGTATCGGTTGATCGACTCGCAACACTATGCGCTGCAATGGGAAGGCCCGCTGAGCCGACGGCCGGTCGGCTTCTGTCTCGATGTCGTCCCGCGGACCCCGGACGATCGTCGATCCGACGTCGCCACCGAGGTTGCGGTCCGGCCGAGCGCGAGCCCTGCACATGTGACGGCGATGAAACAGGGGACCACGCTGGCGGTGTTGTTCGGCTCCAATCTGGGGACGTGCCGCGCGTTGGCGACACAGCTCGCCGAGGAAGCCACCGATATGGGCTGCACCGTGACCGTCGGGCCACTCGACGACGCGGTGGGCGGCCTGCCGGACGCCGACGCGATCCTGATCATCACCTCGTCCTACAACGGCCAGCCCACCGATGACGCGCGCGCGTTTCTCTCCTGGTTGTCGAGCGACGATGCGGCCCTGCGCCGCAACCCCAACGTCGCGATACTCGGTGTCGGTGATCGAAACTGGGCCGAGACCTACCAGGCGGTGCCCAAGCGCATCGATGAACGGCTGACAGAACTCGGCGCGACATCGCTGCTCCCCCGAGCCGAAGCCGATACTTCGGGAGATCTCACTGGGACGGTCGAGGAGTTCGAGGTCGCCTTATGGACGGCCATGGCACAGCACTTCGGCGACCCCGACGCCGCGCCCATCAGCGACACCGACGAGCCGCTCTACGATCTGCGCCCCATCGAAGGACCGGTCACGACCGCGTTGGACGAACGCTTCATGGTCGTGCCGATGACCGTGGTGGAAAACGACGAATTGGTCAGCGCCGACAACGCGTTGGGCCAGGCGAAACGTCATGTCCGCGTGGCCCTTCCCGATGATTTCACCTACCACACGGGTGACCATCTGACGGTGCTCGCCGACAACCCGCCCGAACTGGTCGACGCCGTGCTGGAAGGACTGGGCATCGATGGCGCGCAGCGGCTGGCCATCAACCCCCGGCGGAGCAGCCGACGACTCATAGCCCTGGACCGCGAGGTCAGTGTGCGCGAATTGCTCACCCATTTCGTGGAGTTGCGGAAGCCGGCCACGCCCAGTCAGTTACGTCGGCTCGCGGCATCCAACAAGTGTGGACCGGAACGGCAACGGTTGGAAGAGCTCGCCGGGGCAAGCGGACCGTGCGAACTCAGTCCCGTGGAGTGCCTGCTGGAGTTCGCGGCATGCGATATCACCGGGGCGGAATTGCTCGAGATGCTCGAGCCGATGACGCCGCGTCATTACTCCATCGCGTCGTCGTCGAGGCGATCCCCCGGCGTGGTGCACCTCATCGTCAGCGTGCTCGACGCTCCGGCGCGGTCCGGTCGCGGTCTGTTCAAGGGCGTGGCGTCGAACCATTTGGCGGCCATCAGTCCCGGGGTGCCGATCCGGGCTCGGGTGGACCAGGCGCGGGAGGCTTTTCGCGCCGGCGCCGACCCCGAGAAGAACGTGATCCTGGTCAGCGCGGGTACCGGCGTGGCCCCATTCTGCGGATTCCTCGGTGACCGGTTGGCGGCGAGGGAGGCCGACGAACCATACTCGACCGCGCTGTGCTTCTTTGGTGTGCGCGACCCTGACGTGGACTACATCTTCCGCGACCAGTTCGAGATGGGCGAAGAACTCGGAATCGTCCGGATGCGTCCGGCGTTCTCCCGTGCACCGCAGGACGGTGTCCGCTACGTGCAAGACCGGATCGCCGCCGACGCCGACGATGTTTGGGACCTGCTCGGCGACCCCGCGAAGGACACGCACGTCTACGTCTGCGGGGACGGTGCCAAAATGGCACCTGCGGTGCGCCAGGCATTTCTTGACATCTACTGCACGCGAACCGGTTCCGACGAAAGCCAGGCCCGCGACTGGCTCATCGACCTCGTCGAGTCTGACCGCTACGTCGAGGATGTGTGGGCCGGCTAGGTCGAGACCAGCGAAGGACTTCCCACGCCGATGGTGATCCGCGGAGACGCCGACGGGTCGAGCCAATTCAGCACCGCGCGCATCTCATCACGACCGATCGCGACACAACCCCACGTGGGACTGCCGTCGGTGACATGAAGGAAGATCCCCGATACGCGTCCCGGGATGCGTTGTGGGTTCACCGCGATGTTGACGGCATAGTCGTAGACAGGTCCAGAGTCGTACAGGTTCTCGGCGATCGAGGAAGGACTGTCGGGCCCGCGCACGTGGGTGTTGTAGGTCGGCGATTGGGCGTCTTCGTCCCACCAGTCCTGATTGGTGGCTTGGAAATACGGCATTTTCGTGCCGGGATTCGGCTGGCGACCAAACGCCTGATCGAACATGAAGGTACCGACGGGCGTCCGATGCACACCGTCAGCGGGCGCGCCGACCCCGACCGCTCCCACCTTGGCGGTTACTGGCCCCAGGACCACTCTCCACTGCTGACCGACGCGCTGATAGGCGGTTAGGGACCCCGTCGTCGCGTCGGCGGCAGGCACACCGACGACTATCCACTGAGAAGTCGGCGCTGCCGCCGCCGCCGTTGGTGCCAGCGACAAACTCAGGAGTACCGCGCTGATGACTCCCAGCGCCCGCAGTTTCACGTTCGCATCCTTACGGGCCCACGTGTCATCCCTGGCAAGGTCGGATAACGATTCGACGGCAGGTAGGCGGATCAATCCCCACGGACGCTTTAAACACCAACGTATGACCATGGCGCGAGATTGTTGGCTCTAACTGGGCTTTTCGTGCTGTTATTGACGGTTTTGCATTAGTGGTCATACACTTTCTACTATTACGTCCGTAGCCCATCCACGGAAGTGAGGCTCCAATGAACGTCCACACCGCTCCCAATGTCTTCGACGCCGGGCTTCCCACGTTCACTTACGGTCTCGACGCCACCCCGCACGATGTCCTCGAAGACGTGCGGGCTGCGCAATCGCGCGCGCCGATCGCGATCGGGCCCCTCGGCCCGGAAATCCTGTCCTACGAACTGGCGCGGGAAATATTGCGCGACAATAGATTCCGGCTGCCGCCCGGTATCACTCTGGCGGCGCAGGGCATCACGTCAGGCCCGTTGTACGACAAGATGGCCACCAGCCTCCTGGGTCTCGACGGTGCACCACACGTCCGGTTGCGCAAGCTGGTTTCGCGCGCCTTCACTCCGCGCGCGACCTCACGGTTGCAGGACACGATCCACGATGTGGTTAATGGACTGATCGACCAGGTCGCAGATGCCGGGCGGTGCGACGTGGTGACCGACATCGCGCGGCGTTACCCCACCCCGATCATGTGCGCGCTGCTCGGTGCGCCTCCCGAGGACTGGCAGTTGTTCGCGGACTGGACCGAGGAGGTCTTCAAAGCTCTCAACTTTCAGCCGGACGCCAACTTCGATGAGGCCGCGATCATGCGCGCATGGACCGAGCTCGACGCCTATGTCGACGGCATGGTCGCCGCCCGCCGAGACCACCTGACCGATGATCTCCTCTCGGAGCTCATTCGCGCCGAGAGTGACGGCGACCGAATGAATCTCGACGAACTCCGCATGCTGGTGGCCGGCTTCTTGATGGCGGGAACGGATACGACGCGAAACCAATTGGCCGCGTCGATCCAGGTGCTCTGCGAACATCCGGACCAATGGGCGAAACTGCGCGACCATCCGGAACTTGCCATGCAGGCGGTCGAGGAGAGCATGCGCCACTCACCGGCGGTATGTATCGCGCCGCGGGCTGCCGTCGACGATGTCGAATTCGGTGGGTACTGGTTCCCTGCGGGCACGTTCGTCCTCGTGAACACCTTTGCAGCCAACCGCGATCCAGCAATCTATGACGATGCTGACCGCTTCGACATCGCGCGCCAGGACTTACCCGCCATTCTGACCTTTGGCGGTGGTGCGCATTACTGCCTAGGGGCTAACCTCGCACGCCGTGAACTGGCAGAAGCCCTTTCCGTCCTGACCCGGCGTCTGGCTGCACCCCAGCGTGTCGGCTCGGCCCCGTGGAAATCTCTACTCGGAATGACCGGCCCCACAACACTTGAGATCGAGTTCGCGGCCGAAAGCCTGGTGGCCGCGAATGCGTAGTCGTGGTTGGGCCGGCGTCACACCCGCCTCCGACGAAGAGGCAATCGACCGCATCCTGAACGCGGTCGACGACGTGGTCGCGGAACACGGTCCAGCGATACGCCTTGCCGACGTCGCGCGGAAATTGGGGGTCACTCGCCAGACGGTGTACCGGTATTTTCCCAATGCAGACGCGCTGCTCATCGCCAGCGCGATGCGTGCGGTCGACGGTTTCATCGACCAAGTCGTGGAACATGTCCGAGGAATCTACGACCCCGTCACCGCGGTCGTAGAAATCATTTCCTTCGCAGTCGAGAATCTCACCGGTGACCCACAGTTGGAGAGCCTGTTAGCGCAGCAATCCAATGGAAAAGCCGCCACCTCGCTTACCTCCGACACGGCGATCACGTTCTGTCTATCCGCTTTCCGCCGCCTCGATGTCGATTGGGAGCTCCACGGCTTCAACACCACCGCGCTCGGTGAGCTCGCCGAAATGACCTTGCGGACAGTGCAGTCCCTCTTGACCGATCCCGGGGAATCTTTGCGCAATGAAGTCGGGCTACGCCGCTTCGTAGCTAAGTGGTTGGGCCCAGCGATTCTCTACCCACGGATAACGACGCTATCGCTCCATACTGGTGCGGACGCGGGTCTCACCAAACCTGAAGACTTCAGCTAGTCAGTGTCCCTCTGGATTGCATTGCCATGGCGGAAGTGTTCACTCCGAGCGACCGTATCGACATGCACTCCGGCAGCTCTGACCGCACACCTCTTGAACGCACGGGCAGCACTACCTAAGGGATACACAAACCCATTGCCGTGCTCGGCATCTCGCGGAGCGCCGACACCAGCAAACAAGACCTCGGCAGCATCCGCCGCTAAGGCGGCCGCAACACACGAACTGACCCGATGATTCGCATCGTGAAGGGAGGCAGTCACAACCAGTACCCTCGGAAATGAGTCCTCCTCCCAAACCAGACTCCCGAAATCGCCACACTTTGCGCCCAGAATTTCGAACGCGCGTGACCACACATTGCCCGGTGTGTAGACAATTACGTCCCAGCCACACGCTGCTCGGTCAAACATGATGCCGCCCGCAGAGTGCACAGCATCTTCAACGCTCTGCGCCATCACTGCCAGGGTGTACCTGGCTGCTGGGTTGATCGCCCAGTGCATGGTTATGACGAGTACCTGCCACCGGTCATGATCGTCGCCATCCGCTCCCGCATCTCGCCGTAAGTGAGCGCCTGGGTCCCAGGCTTCGGAATGCGATCGACGTCGACCGTCGGGGTCGAAAGGTTTTTGTCGGCGACCTTTGCGCGCAGCGCGGCGACGGTGCAGTGTTCCCGGCCAAGTCGTTCGACGCCGGTATAGCCAAAAGCGTTCGCCGCATTACGCCAGCAGATTGATTCGATTTCGTCAGAACTGCACCCCTCAAGCTCTTTGGCGAGTTGTTCCGGAGCGTCGGGCCAGCTCGAGTCCGAATGTGGGTAATCCATTTCCCAGCAGATCGTCTCGATGCCTATTCGGTGCCGATTCTCGATGCCGACGCGGTCACGGATGAAGCAAGACAAGAAGTTCCTGCGAAACACGTCGGTGGGCGTGTTGCCATCACCGAGGTCGTCGCCGGTCCATGCGCGCTGACGACTGTAGATGTCCTCGAAACGTTCGAGCAGGAAAGGAATCCAGCCGATACCACCTTCTGAAAGTGCGAACTTGATGGTCGGAAACTCCTTCACAACGCGGGAGAACAGTAGATCAGCCGTGAACCTTCCGGTGTCCAGAGCCAGCATTGAGTTGTACGCAAGGTAACTGGTCTGGTCCGAAGGCACCGGCATTCCTCCGCCCGTGCCGATGTGGATGTTGACCACCGTGTTGTTCTCACAAACGGCTTCCCACAACGCATCCCAGTGGGGATCCTGCCATGGCGGCTGCCCGTAGTTGCCAACGTGCTGGGGTACCGTTACCGCGCGACAACCGAGCAATGCGAGCCGCCGCACTTCGCTTGCGGATTGGCCTGGATCCCACAGGGGAAGGATCCCCATGGGGATGAAGCGGTCGGGATGAGCGCCGCACCAGTCCTCGATGTGCCAGTCGTTGTAGGCCTTGACCATCACCGCCGAGATCTCGCGTTCACCCCGATAGGTGAACAGCGCACCCGAGATGGTTGGAAACGAGGGGAAGCACACAGAGGCGAGCACTCCGCAGGCGTTCATGTCGTCCACCCGAGCATCGATGTCGTAGCAGCCCTTACGCATGTCCTCGAAACGGGAGGGCTCGAAGCCCCACTCGTCGTTAGGACGGCCCGCTACCGCATTCAGTCCGATGTTGGGTAGCTTCATGCCGTCGTAAACCCAGGCAACCGAACCGTCGGTGTCCTCGACGATCCGCGGCGCGTCGTCCAAATAGCGTGCCGGAACCCGCTTGGCGAACATGTCCGGCGGCTCCACTGTGTGGTCATCCACGCTGATCAAGACCAAGTCGGACGGATCGACCATCACGCAATTCCTCCGTGTACCGGTATTCGCGCGACGGATTCTTTCGCCACGTCGCCCGACCGTTGAACTGCAAGACATAACACCAGAACAGAATATGTACTATTGTGCTCTACCGCAATGGGGTCGCCGAACATCGGTATGTGTCCCGAAAGTCCTCAAGAAAAGTCTTGTCGAAGGGCCGTCCGATGAGCACCGTTCGGCATGAGCCGCAGACTGCTGACATCTCGCATACTTGATGTTCGAGTGTCCACTCATGAGGGAGATTCCGCTCCCGAACGCTAACAGTGGAGGTCAGTACGCCGATCCGTCATGTCGCCGGAGCAGCATCATCGTCGTACCGCTGTTTGCGCCGCCGACACCGCAAGCGGCGAGGTCGGCATCGGCCACTTGGCGAGCGCCGCCCTCACCCCGAATCTGGACACACGCCTCGTGTAGGTGGCCGAAGCCGTGCAGCCGGCCCCCCGAAAGTTGGCCGCCCGCAGTATTGATCGGCAACTCGCCGCCGAACGTAAAGCGCGTCGGATCTGCGATCCACTCCCCTGATTCGCCGTATTGACAGAATCCGAAATCTTCGAGGAAGCACAGTACAAACACGCTGAAGCCGTCGTATAGCGACGCGTAGTCGACGTCACCAGGCGCAAAGTCAGTCCTGTCCCAGATTGTCGACCACCGGGAGTTCAGCCGACCGATGTCCTGACCGCCCTCGAAGAGAAAGCGGTCGTGATGCGCGCAATCGAGCGCCTCGACGACCACTGCCGGATGTTCCAGAGCCGCCGCGTGTTCAGCGCGCGACACCACAAATGCCGTCGCACCGTCGCAGGCGATATCGCAGTCGTACATACACAGCGGGTCGGACACCATACGAGCATCCAGATAGGTGCCGAGGTCGATCGGTTCGCTGTAGACCGCCTTGGGATTTAGTTTGGCGTGTGCTCTTTGGACGATCGCGATCTGACCCAGCTGTTCCCTGGTGAGCCCGAATCGGTGCATCCTGGAGCGGATCTGGAGCGCAGCGAGGTTGGCCGCCGCCGCTCCGTACGGCAATTGCCATCCCAGCTGACCTGTCGCCCGCGATCCGGCAGCCACCCCGTAACCGCGACGACGGCCACTTCCCTGTGCCGTTCCCTCCCAGATGCTCCGCCAGCACAAGACGTGTTTCGCCATACCCCCGGCCACGGCGAGCATCGCATCGACGACGGCGCCGAGCTGGCCGGGGTATTCGACACCCCCGGCCACCCAGTTCGGCTGAATGCCAAGAGCGTCGTGTATCTCGCGCAACCCCGCGCCAGAGAAACCCTTGCCCGCCATCGACGCGCCCGGGTAGGTGGTGAGGCCGTCGATGTCGGCCAGCGTCAATCCCGCATCCTCGACCGCTGCCAGACACGCATCTACGGTGAGCTGCAACGGATCCCGGCCGAGCCGACGCCCGATGTCGGACTGGCCGATGCCGCTGATGATGACGTCGCTGGTCAAACTCGGACGCATCACCGCTCCGGAGCGAACAGGGGTAGGTACACGACCTCTCCCTCTGCGCCGTCATCACCCCTTTCGAAGGTGGCCCGCACCGGCATGCCGACGACGACATCCTCGGGGGCGACATCGATGAGGTTGGTCAGCACACGCGCCCGGGGATCTTCGACCGGGTTGACGAACGCGATGACGTAGGGCGTCGGGATTCCCGGAAAGAACGGGTGGTGATTGACCGTCCAGGACTCGACTCTCCCGCGACCCGACATCGCCACCCACTCGGGTGTGGCGTGGTCGAATTGGCAACGTAGCGCGGGGGGATGGATGATGCGCTCACACTCGGGGCACTGCTGCAACCGCCACACCCCCTCGGCGCCGGACGTCCAATATGGGCGGTTGAGCTCCGATAGCGCTGGCAGAGGTCGGCCGCTGGACGCCCCCTCGTCAGGCACCGACCGCCCCGTCCGCGGCCGCGTCGTCGACGCCGAAGATGAAGCGATCGGCAATCGCATGTTCGTTGCGGATCGACATCTCTTGAGCGGTATTGAGCCACAGACCGTCGAAACCATTGGAATGCATGCCCGCGTGGATCGCTCCAATGTTCATGAGATCCTGGGTCGGCAGTTCCCCCCAGCCGTCATGGTCCTGCCAGCGTTCGAATTCCAGCCAATCGGTCTCGGGGACCTCACCTGGCGCGAAGTGCTCCAGTGAGAACATCTCGAAGACGCACCTGTTCGGGTCCTCGGCGTCAGGCAGCATCCGATATCCGAGGATGCAGGATTTCTCGACCAGGATCACAAGGGTCGGAAACACGTGCCAGTCCCCATTGCCCGCGAAGTACTGCTCCATGGTCATCTTGGGGAAATCGACACCCTCGGCCAGGGCGAGTTCCTCGCACATCTGGTGGTAGAGCACGAACGGCGGAATATCGCCGGGCTCCATCATCGCAAGCTGTTGCGCCACTCGATAATCACGTTCGGTGGCTAAGGATCGCACTTCGAGGTAGTTGTACTGCATCGAGTTGGCGAAGACCTCCGGGCGGGCCGCCTGCTCCTTGCGCGCGCTGTCCTTGTCTCCGCTGTCGGGTCGCGCCGTGTAGATGAATCGGGAGTGGTTGCGGTACGGAATCGTCGGCGTATAGGGGGCGTAGACGAACTCCTGTGGTGGCGCCGGTTCCGTCGATGGCCGCGGGCCCTGTGTGGCGCGCAGCGTCTGTGGATGCGTACCCGGCGTGTGATACCCCTCGATGAACGCGTCGATCACCGTTTTGTAGTTGGCCGGCAGGAACGTCCGCTTACGCCAACGGAAGCGCATGTCCTGCAAGCGGAACGGAGCAAGCGCGGTCGGCAGGGGGTCGAGCCAGTCCAGGAGATCCGGCGGATCCTCGTTCATGCTGACGAACACCCAGCCGCCCCAGGCGCCCACCGCAACCGGCCGTAGCGACCACTGTTCGCGAGGACGATTGAGAAACTCGTCGCGCGAGGGCACGAACGACGAACGGCCGTCGAAGGCGTAACGCCAACCGTGGAATTCGCACCGCAGCTCGCCGTCAGCGGCGCAGCCCGTACCGCGCACAACCTTCATTCCCCGGTGCGTGCAGGCGTTGTAGAACGCTTTGATGCTCGCGTCCTTCTGCCGCACCACCATGACCGACTGCCTGCCGATCGTGTACTCGTAGTAGTTGCCAGCTTCGGGTATCTCCTCTTCGCGGCAGGCGGGTTGCCACACCTGCGTGAAGAGCCGATCGAGTTCGAGCTTCAGGAATTCGGGATCGATGTAGCGGCTCTTCGGAACGAAGGTCTCGCCGCAGGCGTACCGAGGTGGCACCTTCCCGGTGGCTTCCTGTATTACGTTGTCGATGGTCGTCATCGCGCATCGATTCCGATCAGCTGGCGGGGGGCTTGTCGAAGATGTTCGGGGACACCGAGCCCTTGAACGACGCCTCGATCTCGGCGAACGCCGTCGGGATGTCCCAGGTGCCCGACGCGGACACGATCTCGCGTTCGAATACCGGGTTGGTCATCAAGCTGATCCGTCCGTTACCCGCGAAGATAATGCGCCGATTGAGCCATTCGGACTGTTCACTTGCCAGGTAAACCACGGGCGGCACAACGTTTTCCGGAGCGAGTCGCTTATTCTCCGCCGAATAGTCCAGACTGCCCCCGCCCTTGATGCCCTGGGTCATCCGGGTGCCGGCGATCGGAGCGATGGCGTTGCTGCGCACCCCGTAACCTGCGAGCGCATTCGCACACGAGTACGTGAGTCCGACGATTCCCATCTTGGCCGCGGCGTAGTTCGGCTGACTGGGCGCGCCGTGCAGACCGGACATCGACGTGAAGTTGATCAACCGATACTGACCGCCGCGGTTCTCCCGCCACCACGTAGCCGCATGCCGAGTCAGGTTGAACGTACCCTTCAGATGAACCGAAACGACGGTGTCAAAGTCCTGTTCACTCATCTTGAAGATCATGTTGTCGCGAAGGATTCCAGCGGCATTGACCATGATGTCGAATCCGCCCAGCGTCGACGCGACACGGTTGATCAGTTCCTCGCAGGCGCCGAAATCGGTGATGTCGGTGGTGTCGGAGAACGCCTTACCCCCGCGCTCGTTGATCGCGGCGGCGACACTTTCGGCGGGACCCGCATCATGGCCGCTGCCGTCGACCGCGACACCGGCGTCGGACACCATCACAGTGGCCCCTTCGGCTGCCAACCCCTCGGCGACAGCCGCTCCGATTCCGCGCCCGGCACCGGTCACCAGCGCCTTTCGTCCGTCCAGGACTCCCATAATCGACTCCTCACCGATCAGTCACCGACCAGCATACAGAACACATGCACAGTATTTGTATAGCTGTTACCGGGCTTTTCGCAACTCAGTCGAAGCCCCATTCCGTATACCTGCGTTCGAGCTCGGCCATCGCTTCCCGGCCGCCGCGCATTGTGCGCTCTTTCATGAAGTTGAACTCGTCCTCGCGCCACGCGAGGTTGGTGAACACGCTGTGGCCCATCGGGACCCAGTCGCCGAACTGGGCCATTCCCACCGCGTTCCAGAAGGTGATCAGCGCATGCTTTCCGATCATCAGGCCGTCGGCGGAGTGATGGGCGATCGCTCGGGCGTAACGCATAGCCTCCTCGCGCAGTCCGTCTACGGGGACAACCGACGAAGCCACCCCCCACTCCTTGAGTTCGGCGGCTTTGACCTTGCGGCCGGTGATCATCGCCTCGTATCCGCGGTTGGGTCCGAGCTTGAGCAGTGCCAGCGGCATGATGGTGGAAAAGCCGGCGAAGCCGATTCGCGCCTGGGGCCTCGCGATGTACATGTCCTCAGAGACCACGAGGATGTCTGCGGCCAGGGCCAGATTCATCCCAGCACCCAACGTCGCGCCCTGACATGCGGCGATGACGGTTTTAGGGAACTCCATCCAGTTCGTGAAGTGGCGGTGCAAACGTCGGGCGTTGGCCAGTCGGGCCGTCTGGGGAAGCCTCGTGCCCTTCTTCAAGCCAGCCTGTTCAACCGGCAACCGCCGGACGTCGTCTCCGCTGCAGAAGTCCTTGCCCGGAGCCACCAGCACAACGACTTTGACCTCGTCGTCCGCCTCTGCCCTGTCCAACCGCTCCTTGAACAGCGCGTGCATATCGGGGGAAAGGATGGCGTTTCGTCGGTCGGGCCGATTGATCGTTATGCAGGCGATGTGTGGTTCGACGACCTCGTAGGTCACCCAGTCCTCGTCGACCTCGAACTCGCTGTCTTTGTCGTCACCCACGAGTCTTGCCTTCCGCGCCACCACTGATCCTGAACATTAAGACAATATCCGATCATTTGTTTCATCGGTGATATTCTCCTTCGCATGCCGCAACTCGTCATCACGAAGCACGTCGATGCGACCCCGGCGACCGTGTGGGCGATTGTCGCGGACTTCGCTGACGTGAATTGGATTCCTGTGGCCGGAGCGGTGGAGGTCGAGGGCGACGGCATCGGCATGCGCCGCTTGATCCACGGGAGCGGAGCCAAACCGGTTTCCGAAACCTTGACGAGCTTGAATCCCGACCGCATGGAGCTGGGCTACTCAATCGCCGACAACCCCCTGCCCGTCGCGCGATTCGACGCGCTCGTCTCCGTGCGCCCCGCCGGTGATGCCGCGGCGGCAGTCACGTGGAACGTCGACTACGACCCGGCGGGCACCACCGACGAGGAGCAGACCGCCGCGCGCGAAGCGATCGAGGCGGTGTACGGGATGATGGCCGGCTGGCTGGCGGACGCCTCGTCGACGCGTGAGGCCACGTGACCGACCGCGACTACGGCGTTCCGCTCGCGTCGTCGGATCGCATTTTCCGCGACGAGGTTTGCGACTTCCTCGCCGCGGCACTGACCCCGGATCTGCGCTCACGCGAAGGCGGCGAGTCCGGCCGACTGGATCGGATGCGCACCTGGCAGAGCCGTCTCCACGAGGCCGGGCTGGCTGCGATCTCCTGGCCAACGGAGTTCGGCGGCCGCAGCGCAACGCCGGTGCAGCAGTTGATCTTCAACGCCGAAATGGCGTCTGTACACGCTCCTGAGCCGATCAACCGGAGCGCCATAAATCAACTCGGTCCCACGATCATTCAATGGGGCACCGACGAACAGCGAGTCCAGTATCTGCCGCGCATCCTCTCCGCCGAGGACGTCTGGTGCCAGGGCTTCAGCGAGCCCGACGCGGGAAGTGATCTGGCGTCTCTGAGGACAAGAGCCATCATCGATGGCGACGAGCTGGTGATCAGCGGGCAGAAGGTGTGGACGTCAAAGGCGCAGTACGCCAACAAGATCTATCTGCTCGTTCGAACTGATCCCGCTGCCCCGGCACACGACGGGATCAGTTATGTACTGGCCGACCTAGCGGTCGACGGTATCGAGGTGCGCCCCATTCGGCAGATCACCGGCGACGCCGAGTTCAACGAGGTCTTCTTCGACAACGCGCGGGTGCCGCTCGCCGGCGTTCTCGGGCCGTTGAACGAAGGCTGGCGGGTGGCGAAGTCAACGCTTGGCTACGAGCGAGTCGGCCAGAGCCGCACGCACCGGATCGAGCGTCGCCTGGCCATCCTCACATCGATGGCCAGGGAGCCGAATGCGCTCAGTGACAACGGTTTGGACGACGAGTACGTCGCTGATCAGTTGGTGCGCTTCACCGCGCAGGTGGAGGCGCTACGCCAGATCGCCGCGCAGGCGACGGCCGCGGGTGTACGCGGGCTGAGCCCAGGACCCGAGGCGTCTGTCGCCAAATTGTTGACTTCGGAGGTTGACCAGGCGATGACGAACTTCGGTCTTGATCTCGCCGGTCCGGCTGGCACGCTGTTGCCTGGTTCCCCCGGTGCGGCGAAGAAGGGCAATGTCGCCAAAAGCTATCTGCTGATGCGCGCCTCGACGTTCGGTGCCGGAACATCAGAGATCCAGCGAAACGTCATTGCCGAGAGACTACTGGGACTGCCTCGTGACCCGTGATCGTGAACCGTCGTTGAACGAGATCGCGGACACCGCAGCAGAACTCAGCGAGCTGCAGGCCACGGCGGATGACATCTTGAGCCACGCGTGGGCGGTCGAGCGCACCCGCCGCCTCCTTGACGGCCGCGAACCGGCTTTCGATACGGACCTGTGGAAAGCAGTTGTCGAGATGGGTTGGCCCGACGTGCTGGTTTCCGAGCCCCGCGGCGGCGGAGGCGCAGGGATACGCGAGTTGTGCGTGCTCACCGAGGCGGCCGGTGCGGTTGCCCTGCCGATTCCACTGGCCTCAGTCGCGTCCGCCGCGTGGTGCGAAGACCGCTGCGCCGAGGGCATCAGCCTCGTTCTGGAGGACGTGGGTGCGACACTCAGCGAGTGCGAGGTCACGGGATCCTGGCCTTTGGTGTCATTCGGCGCGGTAGCCCAGCGGCTGATCGTCCTCACGCGCCGCGACGGAGAACCCGTGTTGGGCGTGGTCGACGCGGCCGACGGCGGTGTGCGACGGCAGTCGCAACAGCCGCTTGACCACAACCCGACCAGCAGCATCACCCTGACGGGAGCAGCGTTGCTACCGATCAGCTCAGGCTCTGATGCCGTTGAGCGCCACCGCAAGGCGTTGATGCGCGGCCGGCTCGCCACCATCGCGGAAGTCATCGGGATCGCGTCGGCCGCCAATGACGCCGCGGTCGAATATGCGAAGGTGCGGAACACGTTCGGTCGTCCGATCGGATCCCGACAGGCGATCAAGCACCGCCTGGCCGACCAACGTTCGGTGATCGAGGTCGCTCGTGCACTGGTGAATCGGGCTGCCGACGCCTGCGAACTCGACCACCCCGACGCCGAACCCCTCGTGTCCTTGGCCGCGTTCTGGGCGATCGACTCACTGCGACGAGTTCCCGAAGGCGCCATCCAGGTCTTCGGAGGAATCGCCTACACATGGGAACACGACGCGCACGTGCATCTGCGACGGGCCGCGAGCCGCATCGCCGAACTCGGGTCGCGCTCGTTGCACCGCTCGGTCGTCGCTCGCTGGCTCGATTCGAGAGTCTCGTCTACCCGAAATCCATGATGAGATGGGTGAGTTTCGACTCGGCGAGGGCCCAGTGTCCGTCGGTGCGTACCCAACGATCGTGGTAGTGCCCGAAGGCCGTCAGCGACGTTCCGTTGTCCCAGAGGACACGCTCCTGCACGGGCCATATGGCATGGGCTTCATCCCCCGATATCTCCACTTCTGGGATGTGGACCTGGTGCACGGTTCGGGCGCCTGCCACTGATTCCCTGATCGCTGCGATGACGTTGTCGCGGCCCACGATGGGCTCGATGTCCGGGTTGCCGTCACTGAGGTCGAGGCTGACATCCGACGTCAGCACCGTGGCGAATACTTCCCAATCTTTGGTATCGAGCGTCCTGCAGTATCTCGCCTTGGCTTGGCAGAGCTCGTGAATCGCCGACAGAGCTGTGTGGCCGATCATTTGACGGCGAGCTCCAACCGCTCGAGACGACGCACCAGAATGCTTGGAAGCCAGCGTCCCGCCCCGGCGAGAACGATCCATTCGGTGTGTTCCAACAGCATTTCCAGGACGAGCCGAGCTTCGAGGCGAGCAAGTGCCGCTCCGACACAGAAGTGCGCACCCTTGCCGAAAGTGATGTGACCCTTGCCTTTCTGACGATCCAGTCGAAAGTCATCCGGGCTTTCGAACTGTGCGGGATCCCGGTTTGCCGCGCCCCACAACAAGAACAACCGGCTTCCGGCTGGCAGTTCGACGCCTCCTAGCGCGGTGTCATTGACCACGTGCCGATAGTGCCCTCGGAAGGGCGGCTCGAATCGCAACGACTCTTCGATGAATGCGCCCAGCAGGGCCGGATCAGCACGAAGCTGACGCTGGATGTCAGGATGCGTGGCCAAGATCCAGACGGCGCTGCCCAACAGCGACGCCGTCGACTCACCACCCGCACTGAACAAGGTCAGCATGATCACCCGGGCGGTGTTGTCGTCGAGGGCTCCCGACGCACACGCCGTGGCGAGGTCGCCAAGCAGGTTGTCGCCGGGGTCGGTGGCCGCTCGCGCAAAGTAATCGCTGATGTAGCCACTTAACTCGATCGCCGCTGTTCCGGCGGCCGCGAGACCATCGGCGTCGATCAGTCCGTCGAGTAATTGCGTTGTCGCATAACCCGACTCGATGAGCATGTCGACATCGTCGTCAGGAACACCAATCAGCCGTGTCACCACCATCATCGGGAGGCGGTTGGCCATCGCGCTCATCCACTCGATCCGTCCATCCGTCTCCCCGCCGCGCCAGAGGCTGGCAGCGGTATCCGCGACGAATCGCTCGGTTGCCCGAATTCGCTTGGCTGCGAGTTGGGGAACAAGCATCTTCCGATGAATCGCGTGGACGGGGTCGTCCGCAGTCGCGAGAACGTGGGACGACCCTCCTAACCCTTCCATTTCGAACGCGCCGACCCCGCTCTCAGGGGTGTACGTCATCGTGGCGGTGAGATTGGATGAAAAGTCTTCGGGGCGACCGATGACTTCGTTCACTGCGTCCCAACTGCAGACCGCGTAGAAGCCCGAGCCGGCGACCTCCTGCACCGGCCCGCGTTCGCGGATCCGCGCGTAGTACGGATACGGGTTCTGGATCGTGGCGTCACTGAAGAACTCCACCCCGGAACCGGCTGCGTGAACACTCACCGACATCTCGCTCGGCCCTTCGCGTAGGCGATCAGCGGTAATCGAGCGTGACGGGCAGCCGATCGTATGTGTGCACCAAGGCCGACGGACGCAAGGTGCCCTCGCCTGTCACGTGAATACCCTTGGCGCGCTTGATCACTTCGTCCAGGACAAATCGGGCCTCGCGCCGGGCCAATGCTGCTCCCATACAGAAATGCTCTCCCACACCGAAACCCAGATGTCCCGCGGCATCACTACGGTGCACATCGAATTCCTCGGCGGTGGGACCCCAATGGTCAGCGTCTCGGTTGGCGGATGCATAGGCGAGGAGGAGCCCGTCGCCTTCGCGGATCGTGGCACCGCGCAAATCGACATCTTGCGCCGCCTGTCGAGCCATGCTCATCACCGGCGTCCACCAGCGCAGCACCTCCTCGACCGCGTTGTTGCCGACCTCAGGATCCGCGAACGCCTGCTGTGCCTGATCAGGATGCATGTCGAAGCACGCAGCAATGCCGGCGATCAGACTCTGCGTAGTCTCACTGCCTGCGGCCAGTAGCGTCAGCGCGTAGGTCATCACCTGGATCTCGTTGAGCGGTTCGGAGTCGATGCGCACCTGCGAGAGCATCGACAGCAGATCATCGGTCGGTTCCTTGGCGCGCTCGGCAACCAGTTCCATGAGATAGGGGGCGACCTCACCGAAGATCGTCTCCATGTCGCCGTCGTCAGCGACGCCGCTGCCGACCTTCGCGATCGTCGTGGCCCAGCCGGCGACCTTGGACCAGTCGGCCTCAGGCACGCCCAGCAGATGGGCGAAGACATACACCGGGAACGGCTCAGCGACGCGTTCGATCCAGTCGAATTCGCCGTCGGGGAGGTCATCGAAGATCGCGGCGACCACCTCACGAACGCGAGTCTCGAGTTTGGCGACGGCACCCGGGGTGAAGCGGACGCCGATCGCCTTGCGGTGTGCGCGGTGTTCGGGCGGATCCATGAACATGATGCCGCGAGCCCCATAGCCCTGCGGATCGCGGCCTTCCCGGTGCGCGATCAAGTCCATCATGATCCCGATGCGCTCGGAGGAGAACTTCTCCGGACGCGCCGAAATGGTCTTGATGTCGTCGTACTTCGTCACGACCCAGAACTGCCCCTGCTCGTACCAATGCACCGGGTCGGTGTCACGCAAGTGGGCAAACGTGGCATTCGGATCACCCAGATAAAACGAGGCATCGTCGAAGCGGGCGTCAGAGAGGGCCGTGGTCGTCGCCATGACTCTGAACAATAGAACATTTTGTGTGAATGTGTGAATACCCGCGGGTGCCCGGGGTGGTTGGACATCAATAGAACGAATGTTGTTCAATTGTATAAATAGCCATGCCGCAGTCAGGAGCTGATGAAGGGTGACCGACGACGTGCCCTCCTCAGGATTCTTGTCCGGTGTGCGCGTATTGCAGCTTGGTGACGGTATCGCGGGGTCATCGGCCGCCGCCCTGCTGGCCAGCCTCGGTGCCGACGTCGCCCGCCTTCCCCAACCGACTGCACGCCGTGCTGGGCCCGCCATCGACACTGCCGCGGGTCCCCAAGCGGCCGTCGACCTCGTCCTCGACCGACAGAAGCGGACACTGCCATCCGAGGAGGAACCCGACCTCGGCGACTACGACATCGTCATCAACGACGGTGCGACTGAGCAGCCGTCCGCCACCGAGGGGGTCGTCATCGTCAACCTCACGGCCTTCGGAATGGACGGGCGGCACCGTATGCGGCCGGGCGGTGAGATCGTCGCGCAGGCGAGCGGCGGCCTGCTGGCCACCATCGAGGATGTCGACGGCACACCCGTACCTGCACCAGGATACGTCGCATCCAAATCAGTGGGGGCAGTGGCGGCGCTGGCGGCACTGCACGGGTTGGACCGGTACAACCACGATGGTGGAGCCGTCGTGGTCGACGTCTCGGCGCAGGAGGCGGTGATCTTCACCGCTGCGCTCCCTGAGTGCGCCCACACGATGTTTCGGTGTCCCGGGCGCGCCGGCAGCGGACGTTACCTGGCGCCGTCGGGCGTCTTCGAATGTCAGGATGGACTCGTCCGTATCACTGCCGTAGAGAATCACCAGTGGCAGCAGTTGAGGAAGACCTTCGGCGATCCCCCTTGGGCGGCAGGCCTCGACGAACGAGCCGCGCGTATCGAGCATGCCGGCCTGATCAACGCCCGGGTCACCGAATGGACGAGACATCAGAACAAGGCCGAATGCGCCGCCTTGTTGCAGGCCAACGGCGTCCCCTCCACCCCGGTCAATCACCCCGGCGAATTGTTGGACTCCCCGCAGTTGGCGTACCGCAGCGCGCTGCAATCCGCGCGCATCGACGATCGCGACATCACCGTGCTCGGTCCACCGTGGACGGGGGCTGCGGGTCGCCCCGGCCGCAGGCGAGGCACCGGAATCACCGGACTGCGTATCGCCGAGCTCACCCACGTGCTCGCCGGGCCCATCGTCGGGGCGTTGCTCGGTGGGATGGGCGCAACGGTCGTTCGACTCGAAGATCCCAACCGCTTGGATATCTACCGCCGCAGCGGCCCTTTCGCCGACGGGATCGCCGGCCCCGAGCGTGGCGCGTACTACGCCGTGGCCAATCACTCCAAGCACAGCGTCTTGCTCGACCCGCAGCACTCTGGCGCCGATGTCGCCGAGATCCTTGCCGACTCCGATGTGCTCATCGAGAATGTCGGATCGTCTCGGTTGAAGCGCCTCGGCATGGACCCTGCGGAACTCGCAGACACCGGCCGATTGACTCTCCGAGTCTCGGGATTCGGCTCCGACGGACCACTGGCTGGATATCGGGTGTACGCCAACAACGTTCAGGGTTACGGCGGTTTGGCGGCGCTGAGCACGACCGCCGACGGATCTCCTGCTCGTCTGGGCACTGTGCTGGCCGACCCGCTGTCGTCGGTCGTCGGGGCCGTGGTGATCGCTGCGTGGGCGCTGGACCGAAACCCCTCCGGCGGCACAGTGATCGATCTGTCCATGGCCGAAGTGGTCGCGTCGACGGTTGCCGAGTACGTCGCCGCCGCGTCGACAGAACAGACGACGACGGCTGACGACGTCCGACGGTTCGTCCACGGTTCGACCGACGGTCGCTGGGTCGCAGTCGAACTGGCCGCAGGGCAGTGCGAGGCAGACAGCATCGAGTTCGTCCGCGCCCTCATCGGCACCAATCGGGCCGACGAAGCGGCACTGAAACTCGAGGGCGCGGGCATTTCGGCTGCCGTGGTCCGACGCGCCGACGAGCTGGTGAACGACAGCCACCTCGCCGAGCGAGGGTTCTTCCCCGAGATCGCTCATCCGGATCCCGATCTGAGAACCGCCCGATTGGTCGGACTCCCTTGGCGGTTCGCCGGCGAAGGTCCCATTCCGCTGAGTCCACCGCCCGCGCTGGGGAGTTCGAATGCTCTCTACGAGAGAAAGCCAGATGCCGATGTCACCGCCTGACCGTCTGGCGACCGTGTGGTCGTCGACTTTCATCCCCTCGAAGTCACCCCTGCCGGGCTTCGGCGCAGAGGGTTACAGCGTGGCCTGGGTCGACAGCGGCACCGAACGACTTCAAGTGGTCGTGGACGGTCCCCGTCCAACGCCCGGAACAACGGGGCGGTTGGTGGGCCGCACCTTCGACGATCAGATAGTCGAGATGTTCACGGCGGATGACCGATGACCGGCGTTCATCTCGCCGGTGTCGGTATGACGGAGTTCGGAAAACACCGTGACGTCCCGCTGGTCGAACTCGGCGTCACAGCGGCGCGGCTAGCGCTGCAGGACTCCGGGCTGGATTACGCCGACATCGGTGAAGTGTTCACCGCGTCGTCGCTGGCCGGCCCGCAGACCGGCATCAAGGTTGCACTCGAATTGGGACGCACCGGGATTCCGGTTACCGCAACCGAAAGTGCCTCGGCGAGTGGCATGGTCGCGCTCAGACACGCGATCTCTGCAGTCGCTTCGGGGCGAAGCACTGCCGCTCTCGCGATCGGCTACGAGAAGACCACCACCCTGGAGCCCGGCGGTGTGGTGCCCGCAGCTGTCGGGTTCTGGGACCGCTTTCCCGCCCAGACGCACTATGCCATCGAGGCCGCACGCTGGCTGCACGACGCCGGCTGTGGACCCGAGGTGATCGCTGCTGTGGCCGCGAAATCATACAACCAGGCCCGCCTGAATCCGCTTGCCGTACGGCGCAACTCCGATGCGGTGACCGTGGAGGATGTCCTCTCTGCTCGGATGGTGGCCGAGCCACTGACGAAGATGATGTGCCATGCCTCGGTTGACGGCGCCGCGGCGGTCGTCGTGACGCGCGACTCTCGCCCGCGTTCGGTCTCGGTATTGGCGGTCGAACAGACCAGCTGGCCTACGGATCCGACCTGGCCCCTTGTCGGGCCCGTCGTAGGACCGCCGTCGCAACTCAGGCTCACCGCCGAACGGGCATACACCACCGCAGGCATCGAACCGGGAGATATCGGCGTGATCTCGCTCCACGACATGTGTGCCAGCGAGGAGATCACTGCACTCATCGCGATGGGATTGGCCGACTCCGCGGGAGTTGCCGCACTCGCGCAGACCGGTGGTCTCGCGCACGACGGAACGCTGCCGACGAACACCGACGGTGGCTGCATCGCCCGCGGCCACGCTTTTGGAGCGACCGGTCTGGCTCAGGCTGCCGAAGTCGTCACCCAGCTTCGCGGCGAGGCCGGAGCGAGGCAGGTGGCGCAGCCACGAGTCGGGATGGCTCAAGCTGTCGGCGGTGGCGGCTCCTGCGTCGTGGCGCTGATGCGCGCCTGACCTGGCGATCTTCTACGCGATCGCGCCACTCTCTTTGAGCGCGAGGATCCGGTCCCAGTCACCACCGAGATCCAAGATGAGTTGCTCTGTGTCAGCGGCGAATTCGGGCATGGGCGTTAACGACAGCGGGGTTTCGTCGAAAAGCACGGGGCTTGCCACGAGATCGAAACTCGCTCCCTGGTCATCCACCGTGACGATATTGCCGTTCGCGCGCACCTGCGGGTCGGCGGCCACCTCGACGGTCGTCTGCACCGGTGCCCATTGGCCGTCGATACCCTCCAGGGCGACCCGCCAATGAGCCAGCGGCTGAGCGCCGATTGTTGCGCGCAGCACCGCTATCGCCTCTGCACCGTTGGCACCGAGCAGCTGGTGGGTCGCAAAGCGTTCATCCTCGGCCAGTTCAGGAACGCCCACCCGGCGACAGAACTCAGCGAAGTAGCGAAATCCCTGCAGCATGGACAGCCCCAGGAACCGCCCGTCTGCGGTCCGGTAGAACCCCACCAATGGATTGTTCGGGGTGACGTTGGCTCCCGCAGGATTGGTCTGCCACGGTTGACCACTGACCAACGCGGCGTTGATCGCCACGCCGGAAGCCCACACACCCACCCCCAACAGCGAGATATCCACCACGCGAGCATGACCCGTGCGCTCACGCTCGAAGAGCGCAGCGGCGATACCGCCGGCGATCGTCATTCCACCGATCGAATCCCCGTACGCGGGGCCCGGTTGCGGAACCACCCCGTCGATATCGCAGGGCGTCGAACCGGCGGCCCCCGCGGCCCGGCTCCAAAATCCCGTCATGTCGTAGCCACCGGTACCGGCGTCAGGCCCCAGCGGCCCATAGGCGCTGCCGCGCGCATACACGATGTCGGGATTGACCGCCCGCAGATCGTCGACGTCGATCCGCAGTTTCTTGCGGGCATCCGGCAAGAAGTTGGTGAGGAACACATCGCTCGTGCGGGCGATGTCCATCAGCAACTCATGCCCGTCCGGCGTGGCCATGTCCAATGCGACCGAACGTTTCCCGCGGTTTGCGTGCTCCATCACCGGGTTTCGATCGCCCTCGATCGTGATGTGCCCCAGTTGACGTAGGCCGCGCTGGGAGTCACCGGTCTGTGGATGTTCGATCTTGACGACGTCAGCGCCCCAGTCTGCCAACACTGCGCCGGCAGCGGGCACAAACGTCCACTGAGCAACTTCGAGCACCCGTACACCCGACATGGGTCCGCTCATCGAATTCCCTTCTAGCCGTTGATGGATTGCCCGCGGGTCAGCAGAGCGTCAGCAGCAGATCGAGATCGAACTGAGGCTGGTCGAAGTTGCTTCCGAGGTCGCCGACAGCGGGTCCGTGACCGTCGCCATCCATGAACAATAGAACATAATCTGTTTATTTGCGATATGGTTGTCCGGTGACGGCTGCCTTGTCGCACCTTCGGGTGTGTGACCTCAGCGGGCAACTGGCCGGCGCGGGTGCGACGAAGCTCCTGGCCGCATTCGGTGCCGAGGTGATCCGCGTCGAGGATCCCGCGACCCGCGGACTGTGGGACGCACTACGAGGGGTGGGCCCCTTCGTCGACGACCGTCGCGGTATCGACCTCGGCGCCGGGTTCAACAACCACAATCTCGGAAAGTACGGCGTCACCATCAACCTGCGTCTCGATGAAGGTAAGCAGCTGCTGCGTGAACTCGTGGCGGTCAGCGACGTCGTCTGTGAGAACTTCGCGGCCGGCGTGATGGAACACCGCGGTTTCGGTTACGACAAACTACGCGAGATCAAGCCGGACATCATCTACGTATCCAACTGCGGATTCGGTCACACCGGGCCCTACCGCGACTTCAAGACGTGGGGTCCCATCGTGCAGGCGATGAGCGGGCTCACGTACACCTCAGGGCTGCCCGATGCCGAACCGGCCGGCTGGGGCTTCTCCTACATGGATCACGGTTCGGCTTTCTACATGACGGTGGCCATCATGGCGGCGTTACACCATCGCGACCGTACGGGCGAAGGTCAGCACGTCGATCTGGCCACGGTGCCCGCGGGCATCGCCATGCTGCCTACCGAGGTACTCGACTGGACGGTGAATCAGCGACGCACCTCGGCACGAGGCAACCGTGCCGACTTCGACGAGTTCGCGCCACACGGCATCTACCCATGCGCCGGCGAGGACCGATGGATCGCCATGGCGTGCCGTGACGACAGGGAGGCGGCGTTGCTGGCCAAGGTGCTGGACGAACCCGCAATCGCATCGGAGCGATTCACGACATTGGCTGCGAGAGTCGCCGCGGCCGATGAACTCGACGACCTGGTCGCCGCGGCCACCTCCCGCCGCGATGCCATCGCGCTGGCGGACGACCTCGTCGATGCCGGCATTGCCGCGAGTGTCGTCAAGAGCCCCCGCGAGCGCATCGACGAGGACCCTGACCTGGCACGGATGGGACTCTTTCCGACTGTTACTCACCCTGACATCGGTGCAGTGCGCGTCGAGGGTGTTCCTCTCACCTTCTCTGAGACCCCCTGGCGGATCGACAAGCCGGGACCCAAACTGGGCCAACACAATCGCGAGATCTTCGGAGAGCTCCTCGGCCACGATGACGCGACCCTTGATCTGTGGGCTGAGCGAGGTGTGATCTGAGCGCGCTTGCCGATCTCCGCGTAGTGGAGATAAGCGACCAGTTCACGCCTGTAGGCGGGCGCGTGCTGGCCGAACTCGGAGCCGAAGTCATCGTCGTCGAACCGCCCCGGGGTTCCCCGCACCGGCTGCGCCCGCCGTTCGTCGATGACGAACCCGGCGTTGACCGCAGCCTGCGTTGGTGGAGTCAGAACGTCGGAAAGCGCAGCGTGACCGTTGACCTTGAATCGGAGTCGGGCGTCGCCGCGCTGTGCCGCCTGATCGGTGGTGCGGACATTGTGCTTGCCGGAGGCGATCGACTGGCGGGCGGCATTACTTATCGCGACACCGCCGCGGACCATCGGGGTCTGATCTGGGTATCGGTGACCCCTTTCGGGCTTAGCAGCGTTCGAGCCGACCACCCCGCCACCGATCTCACCGTGCTCGCCGGAGGCGGGCCGGTATGGAATTGCGGCTACGACGACCACTCCGTACCGCCGATGCGCGGCTCTGGCGATCAGGCCGCCAACATCGGCGGCATGTACGCCGCAATCGGCGCACTGATCGCGCTCTCACACCGCGAACACACCGGCGTGGGCCAACTCATCGACGTCAACGTGACTGCGGCCTGCAATGTGACTTGCGAACAGACCACCTATCACTGGCTTGTGAACCAGGCGGTGTGCGTGCGGCAGACGGGACGCCATGCCTACCCCACACCCAGTTCCGAGGTCCAAGTACGTTGTGCCGATGGACATTACGCGACTACCGGGGTGTTGCCGCGCAAGCCCGAGGAGTTCAGTCGGATGATCGCCTGGCTCTCCGAGCTGGAACTGACCGAGGAGCTGCCGGAGACCGTGTTCCTCGAGATGGCCGCCGCCCGGACCGCGCCAGTCGACCTCGCCTCCATCGGCGAGGACGACGAAACGACGGCGATCATGAGCGCGGCCCGTGAGGCCATCAGGTTGATCGCCTCGCGCATGCCAGCCAAGGAGTTCTTCATCGCGAGCCAGCAAAGGGGTTTCCCGGCGGGCGCCATCCTGCCGCCAGATGAGGCCTTCGATGACGAACACATGGTGGCGCGCGGCATGCACGTTCCAGTTGAACACTCCGAACTCGGCCGGACCGTCGTCTATCCCGGTGTGCCGTACACATTCTCGGCCAGTCCTGCGTCACCGCCGAGACGTGCGCCGCTGCTTGGAGAGCACAACTTCCTTCTCGACGAATCGACGCCGTGAGTCCCGGCCATCGCCTCACCCACGTCGGGCTGTGCGTGACGAACATCGAACGGTCGACGGAGTTCTACTGTTCAGCAATTGGATTCACCAAGATCGGCGAAATGCACATCGACGACGCAGCGTCCGCGCGACTGCTTGACGTCGAGGGTTTGGTGCTCGATCTGGTGTATCTGCAGCGCGATGGATTTCGCCTGGAGCTACTGGCCTACCCCACACCGGGTACGACGGGCGATGGTGAGCCGCGCCAGATGAACGCCCTCGGCTTCACGCATCTGTCTTTCCGTGTCGACGACGCCGATGCTCTCGCCGAGGCGGTCGTCGAGTACGGCGGGCAGCTGCTCGCCGACCGCACGGTCGCGTTCGGCGCCGGTAATCGCGGGATGATGCTCACCGATCCCGACGGCAATTTGCTCGAACTCATCGAGCGTGTCCGCGGCCAGTGAGCAACTAGTCACAATTCGTTCTGTTGTTCAACAGGGTGGTAGAGTCCGACTGTGCCCGCTACCAGCGAGTTGATGTACTCACCGTTTTCCAAGGCCGTGTTCGACGACCCCTATCCGGTCTACCGTCGGCTTCGGGACGAGGCGCCGGTGTATCGCGATCCCGAAGACCGCTGGTGGGTGCTTTCACGATTCGCAGACGTGGCGGGCGCGTTACGAGACTGGGAAACGTATTCGTCCAAGCTCGGCCCGGCGCCGGAGAACCCCGACGACGACGGCCGGAAGTATTCCGTCATATCGATGGACCCGCCGCGGCACGACCGTATCCGCGGCGTCCTCAAGGGCTTCTTCACTCCCCGCGCGGTCGCCTCGCTGGAAGGTGCGCTGCAGGCGGTCGTCGACCACCACCTCGGTCGGCTCAAACGCGGCACCACCGTTGACGCGATGGAAGCCTTTGCCTTCGCGGTACCCACCGACGTGATCGGAGATCTACTCGGCGTGCCGCAGGCCGATCGCGAACAGTTGAGGGTCTGGTGGGAAGCATTTTTGACCAGGCACGAGGGCGAAGTCGCGATGCCGCAGAGCGCTATCGACGCCAACCGAAACATCAGCGCCTACATCGGCGATCTCATCGACAGGCGTCGCACCGACCCGGGCGACGATCTGATCAGCATCGTGCTGCAAGCCACCTTCCACGACCCCGAGATCGGCGACGACCGTTCGTTGACGCCGCACGAGGTGTTGATGTTCTGCAACCTGCTTTCTGCCGCGGGTTCGGAGACCACCCAGAAGCTGATCTCCAACGGTCTGGTCGCGCTACACGACCACCCCGACCAGTGGCAGCGAATCGTCAGCGATCACAGCGTGATTCCGGCTGCGGTCAACGAGGCACTGCGTTACGACACCCCCAGCCACTGGGTGGCCCGCACCCTCACGCGGCCGGTCGAGCTACACGGTGTGACCATGAATGCCGGCGACTGGGTGCTGTTGCTGCTGGGCAGCGCCAACCGCGACGAGCGTCGCTACGACGACCCAGATCGCTTCATCATCGATCGGCCTCGTGGCACAGATGTCTATTTCGGCTGGGGCATCCACATCTGCCTCGGCCAGTGGCTGGCTCGTCGCGAGGCACAGATGGTTTTCGAATACGTCGCCAAGAACTTTCCCGACTACGCGATCGGCGCACACGAACGTGTGCTGACAGCAACGGTACGCGGCTATACCAGCGTGGAGATGACGCTGCGGTGAGCGCTCAGTCGACGACCCATTGCGGTTCGCGCTTCTCGGCGAAGGCCTTCATGCCTTCGAGGTAATCGGGGTGGGTCATCTGGTGCTGCAGGACATAGCGGTACGCGACGTCGTGGGCGGCGTGCAACCCGACATCGAGGCTCGTCCACATCCCTTTGACCGATGCCTGCACGGTCGCAGGGCTCAACTTCGCGATGGCTAAGGCGATCTCGCGCGCGCGCTCCTGTAGACGATCGGCGGGCACCACCTCGTTGATCAACCCGATCTCGTATCCGCGCTGGGCGCTGATGCGCCCGTCCTTGGTCATGAGGGCCAACTGCATGACCATCGACAGGGGCATCCTGCGCAGCAGGACCGTCGGCTCCAATGCGAAGACGTTGCCGACCATGAGGTGGGTGTCGATCAGCTCGGCATGCTCGGCGGCGATGATCAGATCGGAATCGGCCACCTGATGCAGCCCTCCCCCGACCACCATCCCGTTGAGAGCACAGATGACCGGCTTCCACACATTGTGATGGAGCCGCGAACCCGGCACCTTGTTGCGGATACCCGACTGGGCGGTCGCGCGAATGTCCTGGCCGGCACTGAATGCGCGGTCACCCGCGCCGGTGATGATGGCGACGCGGATGTCGGAGTCCTCGCGTACCCGCGCCCAGGCCTGCCCGAGTTCGGTACGGGTCAGGTCGTCGGTGGCATTGAGGCGCTCCGGACGGTTGATGGTGATGGTCGCGATGTGATCGCTGACGTCGAACAGGATCCTTTGAAAGTCCACCGCTAACCCCAATCGAAGTCGTGATGCAACAGATATGCATATAGTGTGTAAGTGTCTCATACCGGCGCAACGCTTCGTTCGCCGGGCAAAACACCAGACGGGAGGTGTGATGGCGTGAACCCGGATGTCGCTGCCTCGCAACCCCATCTCGCCGACCGTCTCGAGGCGATCCTCGGCATCGACCCCGACGCCGGCGCAATAGAGTTCGGCGGCGCGTGGACAAGCTGGGGATCGCTCGCCGCGGTCGCCCACGGAGTCGCCCGCCACGTGAGTTCGGCCGGTCTGGCCCCGGGCGCACCGGTAGGCCTGGTGCTGCGCAACGACCCAGCGATGATCGCGGCGATGCTGGGCGTGCTGCTGGCCCGCTGCTGCATCGTCACACTCAATGCGTCACATGGCGACGAGGGTCTGGGCCATGACATCCGTGACCTTCGCCTACCGGCAGTGGTGGCGTGCGACGTCGACTGGGGCCGGACGGGCGTCATCGAGGCCGCCACAGGCGCACTAGGTCTTCGCGTATCGGTGACCGACTCCCCTGTCGAGACCGTGTCGGGACTCGAATCACCCGGCGACGGGCCGTTCCGCGAATCCGATCCAGCGGTCGCGGTGGAGATGCTGACCAGCGGAACAACGGGACCGCCCAAGCGAATTCCACTGGCATACAATGCCTTCGAACGCACGATCGCAGCGGCCGGGGCCCATTACGGATCCCGCGACGACACCGGTCCGCGGTTGCGACGGGGCGTGATGATCGTGAGTTCGCCGCTGGTGCACATGTCCGGACTGTTCCGCACGCTTCTCTACGTGTGTCAGGGCCGTCAGATCGCATTGTTGCCGCGGTTCACCGTCCGGGACTTCATCGATCTTGTCGCCAGGCACCGACCCAAGGCTGTCAGCCTGGTCCCGACCGCGCTGGCAATGGTATTGGAGGCCGACGTCAACCCAGCGGTGTTCGACAGCGTCAAGGTGGTGACATCGGGCACCGCGCCGCTGTCGGCCGACCTGCAAGCGACATTCGAAGACAGGTACAGCGTCGCCGTGCTGCCCTCTTACGGTGCGACGGAATTCGCGGGCGGTGTGGCGGGATGGAATCTGTCGCTTCACCGCGAATGGGCGCAGTCCAAGCGCGGCAGTGTGGGCCGTCCCCAACCCGGCCGGGAGATACGCATCGTGGCGGTGGACGACGACCGAGAGACTTCCGCAGGCGAGCAGGGCGTCATCGAAGTGAGAACCGCGGGCGGCGACTGGGTACGTACGACAGACCTCGGCCGTCTCGATGCTGATGGCTTTCTGTTTGTCGACGGACGCACAGACGATGTCATCAATCGCGGAGGTTTCAAGGTCACCCCGGCCGATATCGTCACCACTCTGCGCTCGCACCCCGCCGTCCGCGACGCCGGGGTGACAGGGCTGGCCGACGAACGACTCGGCGCGGTTCCGGTGGCCGCGGTGGAGTGTGTCGAGGGCCAAGAGGTCACCGCCGACGATCTACTCACCTATCTCCGAGAGCGGCTGAGCCGATATCAGGTGCCCGCCGATCTCCAAATCGTCGACGCACTCCCCCGGACACCGTCGATGAAGATCAGCCAGCCCGGAATTCGCGCCCTCTTCGAACAAGCCGGCGAGGCGACTTCGTGACACTGCGCTGTCTGGCATCCGGATTGGGGTTTCCCGAAGGTCCGATCGTCGATGACGACGGCTCGGTCTTGGTCTCAGAGATCGCCAACGGCCGAATCAGCCGGGTGCACCCCGAGGGCACGGTGGCGACACTCGCGGTAACCGGGGGCGGCCCCAACGGAATGGCTCGATTACCCGACGGCCGACTGCTGGTCTGTCAGAACGGTGGCTCCCGGTTCGCCGTCAGACCGTGGCCTTTCGACATCGACGGTTCCGTGCCACTGTTCCTACCTGCGGGCGCTCCCGACCATCCAGTCACCCCGCAGCTGCAGATTGTCTCTGGCGACGGTGAGATCCAGACACTGACAACGACATTCACGAGCATCAGCGGTGATGAACTCCCTCTCGCGCGTCCTAGCGACGTGTGCGTGGATGCCCACGGCGGCTTCTATGTCACCGACGGCTTCTCGGTGCGGGGACGGAGCCGCAATATCACAGGCGTCCTGTACGGAACGGTCGACGGACAATTGCGTGAAATCGTCTACCCGCTGGAACTGCCGAACGGCGTGGCGCTTTCGCCGGACGGAGCCAAGCTGTACGTCGCCGAGACCAGGACGCGGCGGATCTGGGAGTTCGAGGTGCTCGCACCCGGTCGCCTCGGTACCGCCCGTGGCCTCGCCACAGTGCCGAGTGGCGGACCGATGAATTTCGGAGGCGCCGACGGACTTTGCGTCGCTGGAGACGGCACGATCATCGTCGCCACCGTCGGAACCGGTGGGGCGACTGCGTTTTCACCCGATGGTCGTCTGCTCGGCGCGATTGTCGCCGATGACCCGATGACCACCAACGTCGCGCTCAGCCACGACGGCCGTTCGCTGTACATCACGCTCGCGTCGTCGGGACGCCTGGTAGTCGTTCACGATTGGAGGACCGCCCTTGCGCCCTGTCCATGACGCCGGGCAGCTGACCGGCCAGATCGCCCTCGTCACCGGCGCCGGCCAGGGCATCGGTCAAGGCATCGCCTACGCTCTGGCCGCCGAGGGCGCGTCGATCGCCGCCCTTGACGTGCGACCGGACGGATGCGAGGAGACTCTGGCTGAATGCGTGCGCCGCGGGGTCGGGGCGATGTCCGTGACCGCCGATGTAGGTAACCGTACCGAGGTGGAGGCTGCGGTGTCCGGGGTCGTCTCACGTTTCGGTTCCGTCGACATCCTCGTCAACAACGCGCACGCATTCGAACTGGGAATAGCGCTCGAGCACACGACCGACGAACACATGGAGCGCTCGTGGCGCAGTGCCACTTTGGGCACGCTGTATTGCATGCAGGCTTGCCTGCCGGTGATGCGAGAGCGCGGCGGCGGCAAGATCCTCAACATCGGATCAGGGTCGGCGCTGGACGGCGAGGTCGGAGCAGCCAGTTATGTGACTGCCAAGGAGGCCGTCCGTGCGCTGACGCGGGTGGCCGCGCGCGAGTGGGGCCAGTACGGCATCTATGTGAACACGTTGTGCCCCTTCGCTCGCTCGCCGCGGTGGGATGACTTCGCCAAGGAACATCCGGGGCGGGTTCAGAAGCAGGCGGCTGCACTCCCGCTGCGAAGGGCACCGGGCGACCCCGAACTCGACATTGGACGCGCGGCGGTGTTCCTACTCAGTGACGACTCCAGCTATGTCACCGGCCAAACCCTCTTTGTCGAGGGCGGGCGGATGCGAACGTGAACGTCGGGCCGGAAAGTCCCTTGGTGTCACCCACGATGCGTGAGCGTCTAGGCAAGTGGACGCCTTGGGGACCACCGAGTCCCCCGATCTCCGAGTCCGACATTCGCCGGTGGGCGATCGCGTCATATTGGAACAGCGTTCCGCCGCGGTTGTATTGGGATCGCGACTACGCGGCGACGACGCGCTGGGGCGGCATCATCGCGCCACCCGATTTCAATCCGTTCGCCTGGCCGATACCTCGCCCGGCCTCGACGGATCGTGGGCCGGTCCGGCGGCGTGTCAACGGTGGTGTGCGGATGCAATTCGGTGTCCCGATGCGACCCGGCGACCGGATCGAGGCGCGATCGCGTATCGAGGGCTGGCAACCCAAGTCGGGCCGCACGGGCGATTTACTGCTGGTCGACTTCACCCACGAGTGGCGCAATCAGCGAGTCGAGATCGTCCGGATCGCCGTACACACGATGGTCTACTCGTGATGGCGCTGCTCGCGGGCCGCGTGGTCATCGTTTCCGGAGTCGGCCCCGGACTGGGCCGCGACTTGGTGCTGGCGTGTGCCAGGGAAGGCGCGCGCGTGATCCTGGTGGCTCGTGACGCCGACCGCTTGAGCGCGATCGAGCGCGAAGTCGGCGACCCAGCCCGGACCCATTGCGTGGCAATCGCGCCCGGCAATCCTGGCGAACCCGCTCGCATCGTTGCTGAAACCCTCGACCGATTCAGCGCGATCGATGGCTTAGTCAACAATGCCGCCACGATTCCGCCGCTGACCGAGCTGGCTGACGCGCCCGCCTCCGACGTGGCGGCAAGCCTGGAGGCGAATTTCTATCCGGCGTTCCATCTGACACGTGCGGTCGTGCCGACGATGCGGACCCAGGGCCGCGGATCAGTGGTCATGGTCAACTCCGCCGTCGTCCGGCATCCCAAGCGGGAGTTCGGCGCCTACAACATCGCCAAGCACGCGCTGCTCGGGCTCACTCGATCGCTGGCCTTCGAACTGGGACCGGCGGGGATCCGAGTCAACACGTTAGCGCCCGGGAAGATCGGCGGCGCGCGGTTGACGGCCTATTTCGACGTTCGCGCCGGCGAGCGTGGACTGTCGGCGAAAGACATCGAAGCAGAATATGCCGACAACATTGCGCTGCGCCGGATTCCGTCTTCCGCCGAGTACGCCGACGCCGCCATCTTCTTGCTGTCCGACCTCTCACGCTCGATCACCGGGCATCTCCTCGATGCGAATGGCGGCGAGTATTTCGACTGATTCGAATCAGGGTCAGGTCACTTCGTAGACGTCGTACCGCAACGTGTCTCCGAAGAAGCACCCCTTGGCCACACCGAGGATCCGGGTCAGCCATGCGTATCGTTCGTCGCCCGTTTCGAAATACATCGACGAGTAGACGACACCGGTCGCCGCATCCATGCGACCGGTGTAGCTGACCAATATTGTTGCGCCATCATCAGTCTCGAGCGTGAGGCGGGCATCTACGAGGACGCGTCCCGACGGTTCCACGAAAGCCCAGTCAGCAGCAGCATGACCCTTCAGCGAGGCTTGCAGCCGGTCGCCCTCGAATCGAGCACCGGTGATCTCGCCGATGGTCCGACTACCGGACGGGCCCGAAGACACGGCAATCGGGTCGGCGAGGTCATAGCGGACTTGACAGAGCGGCCTCAGTGCCGCCGCGTCTGGATCCCGGTCACCGCCCATATCGGTCAGCTGAGTGCCACGAGCTCGATGACAGCACCGTGGCACGTAGCCGGATCAGCGACGAGCCGCTTCTCGCCGCGTTCGGCGATCACCACCGCATGGTCGGCGAGGTGGGATTCGGCCTTGGCCAGATCAGCGGTTTCGAAAACACAGCAGTGGATGATCTCGCCGTTCTTCTCCAGGTCACGCGCGGCGACGGTGTCGGCCGACGTCGGCGCGATCAGCTCGACCGTCGTGTTAGTGCCCAATTGCAGACGTCGCCGGTGAGAGCCCGCTACCGTCTCCTCCGCCACGACCGTGGCGCCCAGCGCGTGGTAGACGCCGGTCGCGCGCTCCAGCTCGCGAACGACGACTCCGACTCGCCATCCGCCGATCGACAGGGGGTGGTCTCGCCACTGCTGATCCGACCAGCCAGGCAGAAAACGCGGGTCCTCCCACTTGCCGGGCACACCGAGCGGGCCGGGTTTGTCTTCTACGTAGGGCATGAACTCGAGCTGGCCTGCGGTGTCCTTCGGATGCGTGAACACCGGACTCATCGGCTGGGCGACCATCGCATCGCGGCCGGAGCCGGCCAGCCCGAAGCACCGAACCCCTGCACCCGTGAGCGCATCGTAGATGTCCGCCGGCGGGCTGTTGACGAAGTAAGCCGATGCGTGCAGATGCGATCCGAATCGCGCCAGAAACTTTCCCAATGGCAGGTTGGCACCTTCCGCTGTCGGTTCCATCACGTCGATGGCGAGATCAGCAATGGCAACCATTGAAGCCCAACGCTTCTCGGGGTCCAGCCACTGGTCGGTGAAGACTTCGGCGCCACCGAATACCTCGCGATACCAATCGGTGACGGTGCGGTAGTCATCCACGACGTGGTTCACGTGCCACTGTTTCCCGATGTCGATCACGTCGGCGCCTCACCGTCGGTTCTTCCCTGGCCTGTCAGGAGCACACTATGACAGATACTGTATATCTGTTGGGACCTGTGTTCGCCGGAGTCGCAGGTCGACAGGGAGGACGCAGCGTGTCGACAGCCACCGCCAGCGACGCCGAAATCCAGCTGTTCGTGTCCACCACGCGCGCGTTCCTCGACCGTGACATGTCCATCGAGTACATCCGCGATCTGCATAGCCACGGTCGTGGGTTCGACAAGGACTGGTGGCGTCGCGGCGCCGAACTCGGCTGGACGAGCCTGCTGGCGCCTGAAGAGCTCGGGGGCGGTTGTGTGACCGGCGACCCGATCGCCGATGCGGCGCTCATCGCCGAGCAGTTCGGCCGAAGCGTGGCGCCCGGACCGTTGATCCCGGTCAGCGCCGTCACCACTGCGCTTGCTGAGGCGTCCAACTCAGCCGACCACCGACAACTGCTGGCCTCATTGATCGACGGTTCCGCGATCGCGGTGTGGGCGGTCGACGAACCCGGACGCGCGTTTGGCGCGTCGCCGACGACGACGGCCACACGATCCAATAACGGCTACCGCATCGACGGTGTCAAGGATCGTGTCGAATCCGCCGAGCACTCCGACGTATTCCTGATCAGCGCCCTGTGCGATGGCGACCTGCGCCAGTACGTCGTGTCTTCCAATGCGCCGGGCGTCTCGATCGAGCGCACACCGACGGTCGACTTCGTCAGGGATTACGGTCGAGTGAGATTCGACGATGTCGAGGTGGCAGAGGACTCCGTCGTCGGCGGACCGGACGAGACGACGCAGTTGATAGCGCGCCAGACGCTGATCGCTCAAGTCCTGCAGTGCGCAGAGATCGTCGGGGCGCTGGACAGCGTTTTCACGATGACTGTGGCGTGGGCGCGTGATCGCCATAGCTTCGGACGGCCACTGGCGTCCTACCAGGCGCTCAAACACCGCTTCGCCGACCTCAAGACCCAGCTGGAAGCCTGCCGTGCCATCGCGGCGCGGGCGGCCCGCGACGTCGGCGCGAGGACCGATACCGCGGCGCTCACGGTCAGCGCCGCCAAGGCCTACATCGGCGAGTACTCGGTCGCGATCGTGCAGGACTGCATTCAGTTGCACGGCGGTATAGGCGTCACGTGGGAACACGACCTTCACCTGTTCCTCCGCAGAATCGAGATCGACCGCGCGCTGTTCGGCACGACAGAGGAGCACCAGGAAATTGTCTTCGCATTCTCTGAGAAGTTGGGAATGACGAGATGACCGAGACCGTCGAAGCTTTCGCCGACCGAGCGCGCGGATGGCTTGCAGAGCACATGCCGCCGTTGAATGGCGACAGCCCGCCAGTGCTGGATCGCGCCGAGGAACGCACATGGCAGCGGGCCCGCGAGCTCCAACGTCGGCTCTATGACGGTGGATTCGCAGGCATCTGCTTCCCCAAGGAGTATGGCGGCCTGGGCTTGGACTACACATATCAGGCCGCATTCAACGCGGTCGCCGAGCCCTACGAGATGCCGCTCGCGCTCAACATCCCAAGCCTGACGATCTGCAGCGCGACCCTGCTCGATGCCGGCAGCGAGGAACAGAAGCGCACCCGAATCGCCGCGGCACTGCGGGGCGAGGAGGTGTTGTGCCAGCTGCTCTCCGAGCCCGGTGGCGGATCCGATCTAGCCGGTGTCACGACCCGCGCCGACCGATCGGGCGACAAATGGATCCTCAACGGCGCCAAGACCTGGAGCAGCAGTGCGTTCGCCGCAGATTTCGGCCTGTGCCTGGTGCGCACCAACTGGGATGTGCCCAAGCACGAGGGGCTCACGATGTTCCTGGTGCCGCTGCAGTCCCCGGGGCTGACCCTGCGACGAATCCGCCAGGTGAACGGTTCCGCTGAGTTCTGCGAGGAATTCTTCGACGACGTGGAGCTGTCCGACGAGCACGTGGTCGGTGACGTCGGAGGAGGTTGGGCCGTCGCCTCGAGGCAGTTGTTTCACGAGCGTCGCGCAGTGGCGAAGGGCTCCGAGTACGCGAATTGCGGCGCCTCCGAAGGAAGACGCGATGGCGCTTTCGATCTCGTCGCCTTGGTGCACGCGACCGGTCAGGCCTCCGATCGCTGGGCTCGTCGGCTGGCGGGTCGTGCGTTGACCCACCGGCTTGTCGAGAAAGCGCTGGGCGAGAGCGTCTTTCACGGGGTTTCCACCGGAGTGATGCCGCCTGCGTCGGGCTCCATCACCCGCCTGTACTACGCGCTTTGCGAAAACCTGAATCTGGACGCTGCGCTGGCACTGGCGGGACCGGGGGCGGTCGTGGGCGCGGAGGACCCGGACCTGCTGGCGATTGGGCACAAGTATCTGTCCCGGCAGACCGTGTGCATCGGCGGCGGTACGACGGAGATCGCACGCAACATCATCGCCGAACGCGTGCTCGACTTTCCGCGCGAGTACGCCGCGGACCGCGGCGTTCCTTTCAAGGATGTGCAGCACGGTAGGACACGGCAATGACCTTGATCACCGACCGCTTGCGCGCCGCGATCGGCGTCTGGCACGAGCAGGACGGGTCGGTCTTCCCGATCGATTCCTCAGCCATCCGACGGTGGGCCATCGCCACCCACTGGCCCCAGGAGCCCCCGCGGTTGTTCTGGGACGAGGAGTACGCCCGCGCCACTCGCTGGGGTGGCGTCATCGCTCCCGATGACTTCAATCCGTTCGCGTGGCCCATCCAGCCGCCCGACGCCGGACCCGCGCAGTACGCCCTTCCCCAGCCCGGCGAGCCGGCACAACATGTCCTCAACGGCGGAGTGGAGTTCACGTTCGGTGTGCCCATGCGGCCGGGTGATGTGATCACCGGGCGGTGGCGGATCAAGGAGGCCACCGAACGCGAGGGACGACTAGGTCAGATGCTCTATGTACAACTGGAACGCGAACTGCGCAATCAGCGAGGCGAGGTCGTCCGCACTCGCATCGACACCCTGATCCGATACTGAGAGGCAGCCGTGTACATCGATGGGAAGTGGCAATCCGCCTCGTCAGGAAAGACTTTCGAGAGTGTCAACCCTGCAACCGGCGCGGTGCTGGACACCGTCGCCGACGGAGGCCGCGCCGAAGCCCGCCTTGCCATCGACGCGGCGGTGGCGGCGCTGCCCGGCTGGCGGGCCAAGACCGCCTACGAACGGGCCGACATCCTGGTTGCGGCGCACCGGATCATGCTGGAACGCCAGGACGAGCTGGCGACGCTGATGACAAAGGAGCAGGGCAAGCCGCTGCGGATGGCACGCACCGAGGTCGGCTACGCCGCCGACTTTCTGCTGTGGTTCGCCGAGGAGGCCAAACGTGTTTACGGCGAGGTGATTCCGTCGTCGCGAGCCGATCAGCGTTTCCTGGTGTTACAGCAGCCGGTCGGGGTGTGCGCCGCTATCACGCCGTGGAACTACCCGATTTCGATGATCACCCGGAAGGTGGCTCCCGCACTGGCCGCGGGCTGCACCTCGGTGCTCAAGCCGGCTGAGCAGACACCGTTGTGCGCGATCGAGACGTTCCGGGTGTTCGAAGACGCCGGTGTGCCCGCCGGTGTGGTCAACCTGGTGACCTGTTCGGATCCCGAACCGGTCGCCGAGGAGATCCTGTCGGATCCGCAGGTGCGCAAGATCAGTTTCACCGGTTCGACCGAGGTCGGAAAGATGATCGCCGCGCGCGCAGGTGCGACGATGAAGCGGGTGTCGATGGAACTCGGCGGGCACGCACCGTTTCTCGTGTTCGACGACGCCGACCCCGAACACGCCGCCAAAGGTGCGGCACTCGTGAAATTCCTCAACACGGGCCAGGCATGCATCTGTCCCAGCCGGTTCATCGTGCACCGCTCGATCGCCACGCCGTTTCTGGAGACGTTGCGTCAGCGGGTGGAAAAGCTTGTCCCCGGAGACGGATTGGCGAAGGGAACCACGGTCGGCCCCCTCATCGACGAGGCGGCCCTGCACAAGATGACACGACAGGTTGACGATGCGGTCGCCAACGGCGCCACACTGATGCTTGGTGGTGCCCAGCTGACCGGCGACACCTTCGACAGCGGCCACTTCTTCGCGCCGACGATCCTGTCGGACGTCACCGCGGACATGGTGATCTGCTCGGAAGAAACATTCGGCCCGATCGCTCCGGTCCTGGTGTTCGACGACGAGGCCGAGGCCATCGAGATGGCCAACTCCACCAGCTACGGACTTGCCGGATACATCTACACACGCGACATCAGCCGCGCGATTCGAGTCGCCGAAGCGCTGGACTTCGGCATGATCGGTATCAACGACATCAACCCGACCTCGGCCGCGGTACCGTTCGGCGGTATCAAGGAAAGCGGACTTGGTCGTGAAGGCGCTCGCGCCGGGATCACCGAGTATCTCGATACCAAAGTGTTGGGAATCGCATTGTGAATGAATCGGTTTCGCCCACTTTCGAGTCGATCGAGATCGGCGACCAGCTTCCGGAGTTCGTCCGCACCACCGGCTTCGCCGAGTGGAACCGCTATGCCGCCGTAAACGACGAGTTCATTCCCATCCACATGGACGACGAGGCTGGCAGAGCCGCAGGAAACGACAAGGGCGCCTTTGGGATGGGCAACCTACGGCTGGCGTACCTGGTCAACATGCTGCGACAGTGGATCGGTGATGACGGCGAAATCCGTTCGCTCAGCGCCAAGTACCGAAGCATGAACCAGAAGGGTGACGAACTGCACGCAGTTGGCGAGGTGCTCGGCAAGGAGATCGTCGACGGCATCGCACTGGTGCACTTGAAAGTCGACGTCATCGACCAGAACGGCACGAGCACCACACCGGGTGAGGCGACGGTGGCGTTGGCTATTTGAATACGCCGGGCGACTTCGAATAGTCGACGGTGGACAACTCGGTCATCCCGCCATCGATGTGTAGCACAGTCCCCGTGACGAACGCCGCGTCGTCGCTGGCCAGAAAGGCTACCGCGGGCGCGATCTCGGTATTGGGGTCGGCGCCTCGTTTCATCGGAGACGCTTCGGCCGTACGCGTGTAGTTGTCCCATTCGGTGCCGATCATGTCGCGTTGCACATCGGTCAGCGCGAACGGGCAAACGGCGTTGACGCGGATGCCGTGCGCGGCCCATTCGTTGGCCGCCACCTTGGTCAGCGCGCCGATCGCACCCTTAGCCGCCGAATACGGTCCGGTATATGCAATTCCACCGAGCGCCGAACCGGATACGAAGTTGATCACCGACGACTTTTCTGCGGCCTTGAGGAACGGGTAGGCCAGTTGCATGAAGCGGAAGGTCGCGCGAGGCCCCGTTGCCTCCGACAGCTCCCAATCCTTGTCGCTGACGAGTTCGAGCGCCTTCGGCATGGCGAAGTACTGCGCGGCGTTGACCAACACGTGCAACACGCCGTCGACGGCTGCGGCCTCCACCGCGGCCGCGATTTCCTCGCGTTTGGCGACGTTTGCCCGGACGAACTTGGCCGTGGCGCCGTCTTTCCCGATGAGTTCGATGCACTCAGCCGCCTTGTCGGCGTTGAGATCGACGATCGTCACGTGTGCGCCCTCGGCGGCCAGTCGCCGCGAGATCGCTCGCCCGAGCCCCTGGGCACCGCCGGTGACCAATGCGTTTCGCTCGTCAAGGCGGGCCATGGGCGATCCTCCAGTGTGTAACAGTTGAACAAGATTCGTTCTATCATTCATTATGATGGCAGACTGCCAAAGCCTGCCGTCGAGAAGGGGTGAAGGATGCGAGTAGACGTGGATCGCGACCTCTGCGAGTCCAACGCCGTCTGCGTCGGTATCGCCGCCGACATCTTCGAACTCGACGACGAGGACCTCGCGGTGGTGACCGTCGACGAGATACCGGCCGACCGGGAGGCGGACGTCCGGCAGGCGGTGCAGCTCTGCCCCAAGATCGCGCTGACGCTGCGCGAGGACGGGTAGGCGCTCAGGCGATGTTCATCGGGCTGACAGACGAGCAGGAGATGCTGCGCGAGACGATGAGGCGATTGGCCGATGCCACTGCTACGTCGGATCCCGACGACATCGCGTCGGACGACCGTCTGGACACTCAGTGGGAGCGCCTCGTCGAGGTCGGCATCCCCGCCCTTCGCGCACCCGCGACATGCGGGCTGGAGTCCAGCGGGGTTGAAACAGCGCTTGCGATCGAGGAATTGGGCCGCAGGTTGACCGCGATACCCGTGCTCGGACAAGCGGTTTTGACCACCGAACTGCTCTACGCCGCCGGTGCCGAGAAAGAGATCGACCTGGTCGCCGAGGGCGCTCTGCGCATGGCGCCGGTAATGAGGGACGACCTGTCCGGATTCGCCGATTCCGAGGACCGCGGTGTTGTCCTTGACGCCGCGGGCGCCACCCATGCGCTGTTGGCTCTCTCCGATGGAGATCGCAGGCGCTTGGTCTTCGCCGCCATCGATAATGCGGCGGGGCGTGAGGGCCTGGACCTGACGCGGTCGATCAGTCCCGTATCCGCACCCGATCTCGGCGCCACCACATCAGTGGGCGAGCCAATCGACGCGCGACGCTGGGACGCTGTCGTGGCGATGGCGCTGACCGCCGTTGCCGCGGACCTGATCGGAGTGATGACCGGGGCGCTCGAGGACGCCGTCAGCTACGCAGGTGAACGGGTGCAGTTCGGCGTCAAGATTGGAAGTTTCCAGGCCGTCCAGCACCTGCTGGCCGACTCGCTCGTTCGCCTCGAGGGGGCCCGTAGTTGTCTCTGGCACGCGTCATGGGCGGTCGACCACCTGCCCCCCGGCGAGGCCTTGCTGGCGGCGCGCACAGCCAAGGCCTATGCGTCTGCGGCCGGTCGCGACGTCGTCGAGGCGGCCATGCAGGTACTCGGCGGCATCTCCATCACATGGGAGCACGTCGCGCATCTGCGTCTTCGCCGAACACTGTTGAACCGCAGGCTGTTCGGCGACGAAAGTGATCAATACCAGGCCATCGCCGACATGCGGCTGACCGATCCGGACCTGGGCTAGACCCGGAGAACCATGGATTTCACCGACACCCAAGACGAAGCCGAATTCCGCGCACGGCTGCGCACCTGGCTCGACGACAACGCCGCAGCGGCCGTGATCCCGGAGGACCCCAGCGCACGGGCTGACGCCGCCAATGCCTGGCATCAGACCCTCTACGACGCCGGTTACATCGGTCTGTCGTTCCCGACCGAGTACGGCGGCCACGGGCTGTCACCGATCTACGAAGCGATACTCAACGACGAGCTGGGACGCGCAGGCGCACCGCCAATCGAGGGTGTCGGACATCTGTCGAATGCATTGCGGCTCTTCGGGTCCGAGGAGCAGCGCGCCAACCTGCTGCAGGGGCTGTTGTCAGGTGCGGTGCGTTGGTGTCAAGGGTTCAGTGAGCCCAACGCGGGGTCGGACCTCGCCAGTCTCAAGACCAGGGCGGAGGCGATCGAGAACGACGGCCGGCCGGCCTTCCGCGTCAATGGCCGCAAGATCTGGACCAGCTTCGCCGCGGTGGCCGACTGGTGCTTCCTGCTGTGTCGCACCGACCCCGACGCCGCCAAACACGCGGGCATCTCGGTCCTGCTGGTGCCTATGTCCACTCCGGGCATCGACGTCGCACCGATCGTGAACGCCGCGCGCAACAAGGAGTTCGCCGAAGTCACTTTCACCGACGTCGACGTACCTGCTGAAAACCTGCTGGGTGAACGTGGCCAAGGCTGGTCGATAGCGAATCAACTCCTGGCCTACGAGCGAGGCCCCAGTGATATCAACTGGATCAGCAGGCTCGCATTGCAGCTGCGCGCGCTCGAGGACGACGTGCGATCGGGTCGCCTTGCCGACACGCCCGCGACCCGCGCGCGGCTCGGCGAGGCGTACACCGAGCTTCGGGCTCTCCAGGTCAAGGTGCAGCGGTCACTCACCGACCGGGTCAAAGGTGCACTGCCTGGCGCAGAAGGTTCGGTGGACAAGCTGCTGATGGCCAGGGCAGACCAGACGTTCGGGCACACGATGATGGACCTGCGTGCGAGCGAGCCCGTCATGCGAGAGGGCCTGGAATGGGACGTGTACGTATGGTCGCGTGCCGCGGGCATCTACGGCGGAACTGCGCAGATCCAGCGCAACATCGTCGCGCAACGCGTGCTGGGCCTACCCCGCAAATGACCGCTCAGCGCTCCCGGTAGTGCTTGAGCGCTTCCTTCATGCCGACCAGTCGGCGCTCCATTACTTCGTCGCCCTCCCCCGCCTCGATCTTCCGAGCCACTTCCGCGATCTCGTCGACCAGCCGGCCAGCCGCCTCATCGCGCGTGAGAAGGTCCTGATCAACCCAGTCGTCGTGGGGGATGCGTTCACTCGGGTCCATGCTCGCTCTTCCTCGTCGCACACGCTATAGTCAAATATGCAGATAGTGTTCAGTTGTTCTATCTAGCCTAGCAGCCGAAATCGAGAGGGACCCGCGATGCCGCTCCAGCCATCGATGAAACTTCTGTCCGTCGATGACCACCTCATCGAACCCCCGCACGTCTGGACCGACCGGCTGCCGAAAAAATACGTCGAGGACGGACCCCGCATCGTGGAATTCCCGCGCGAGGGCAAATCGCCGATGCACCAGTGGGTGTACGAAGGCCGCAGTTATCCCAACATCGGGCTCAACGCCGTCGCGGGTAAATCTCCCGAAGAATTCGGTGTGGACCCGGTGCGCTACGACGACATGATCCCCGGGTGCTACGACCCGAAAGCCCGGCTAGCCGATATGGATATCGACGGCGTGCACGCGATGCTCTGCTTCCCGTCGTTTCCGCGGTTCTGCGGGACCGTGTTCCTGGAAGGCCAAGACAAGGATTTGGCGCTGCTGTCCGTCCAAGCCTGGAATGACTTCTCGCTTGACGAATGGTGCGCGAGCGATCCGGCGCGCTTCATTCCCATGATGATCAGTCCGCTGTGGGACACGCAGTTGATGGTCGCCGAGATCGAGCGCAATGCCGCTAAGGGGTGCCGCGCCGTCGGTCTGCCTGACAATCCGATGAATCTTGGCCTGCCGAGCTTTCATACCGACCATTGGGAGCCTATTTGGTCGGCCCTAGAGGAAACCAACATGACGGCTGTCATGCACTTCGGCTCTGGAGGCATGCCCCCGTCGACAGCACCGGAGGCGCCGTTCGCGGTGATGGTCACCCTGATGGGGACGACCTCGATGGCCGCCGCCATCGAGTTGGTCTTCTCACCCGTGTTCCACAAGCACCCGAACCTGAAAGTCGCGTTCTCCGAGGGCGGGATCGGCTGGATGCCGTACCTGGTCGAGCGCGCGGACTATGTCTGGCGCAAGCACAAGTACTACCAGAACATCCATCCGACCATCGCGCCGTCAGAACTGTTCCGCCGCAACATCACCGGCTGCTTCATCGAGGACGAAGTCGGTGTGGCGATGCGCCACCAGATCGGCATCGACAACATCACCTGGGAGTGCGACTATCCGCATTCCGACTCGTTCTGGCCCAAGAGCCGAGCCCGTGCGGAGGAGATGCTCGCGAGTGTGCCTGATGAGGATGCCGCCAAGATTGTCGAACTCAACGCGCGGCGCTGGTATGCCTTCCCGGAGGAGGGCTTCAAGTCGTCTACAGCCGACAGCGGATGGCGCCCGAACAACGGCGAACCGCCCGAGTACGACTACGACGCGGTCATGTCGGATCACGGGGGCGTCGGTTATGGAGCCTTCATAGAAAACCTCGCGAATCAGATGGCCAACAAGGAGGCCAAGAACTAGCGGAGGGTACAGCGATATCCGTTGGAATGTCGCGGCCGCGCAAGACTTCCGCGGCGACTATGCGCCAGCGAGCAGATTCGACAGCGTCAGCCGCACTCAACGCCGCACCCGAAGCTGCCACCCCGCCTGTCGATTTCGCGTATTCCGACAATCGTGCCGCCTCGTTGACCGAATCGCCGATCACGGTGTACTCGTAGCGGCGCGGATCACCGACATTGCCCGCCACCGCAGGGCCGGCAGAAACGCCGATGCCCGCGGCGAGTTGCAGGCCGCCCTCGGACAAGGCATCCGACAGCTCCCGCGCGGCGGCGAGCGCGGCGCCTGCATGGTCCGGAACAGCCTGCGGCGCACCGAAGATCGCGAGGACCGCATCGCCCTGAAACTTGTTGACCCAGCCATGATGCCTCTCCACGATGCCCACGACGACGGCGAAAAAGTCGTTGAGCGTCGCGACGAGGTCCGGTGGATCCATCTTCGTCGCCATTCGCGTGGAGCCGACCAGGTCCACGAACATGACTGCCACATCGTGGGTCGCACCGCCCATTGCCGGTGCGCCCTCCGCCTCGGCGAGGCGCGCCACATCTCGGCCAACGTGCCTGCCGAACAGGTCCCGTAATCGTTCGCGTTCCCGCAGCCCTTCTGCCATCGAGTTGAAACCCGCCTGCAGCAAGCCGAGTTCGGACGCGTCGAACACCGGGACTGTGACGTCATAGTCACCGCGGCCGACGCGCGACATGCCCGCGCGGACCTCATCGATCGGATCGGCCATCGTCGCGCCGGTAAATAGCGTCACAACAAGCCCACTCAACAGAGCCGCGCCGCCCAATCCGAGGACCACCACGGCCAATCGATCACCCGGGTAGTCGACCACCAGCGCACTGGCGGCGGCGAGCAACACCATCAACACAGGCACACCGGTCCCCACCACCCACGCCGCGAGTGCCCGCATCCGAAGACCCAGGCGCTGCTGGCGGGCCGGAGGGCTTTCGGTAAGGACTGGCGCTACGTAAGGACGCAGCACCCGTGTGCACCACCAATACGTGAGCGTCGCCGTCACCGTTGCGCCAGACAACGTCGATACACCAAGAGTCGTCGCCAGCCAAGGCCTCTCCGAATTCACGACGACCAGCAGGGCAACCGCCCCCGTCCACACCGCGGCATTACCGGCTGTCAGGCACGCGGGAATCCGCATGAGCAGTGTGTGCCGCTCCGCCGGCGACGCCTCCGACCGTGAAGTCGTGCACCACAGTCCCCAGAGCACTGCCATCGGCACGACGACGGCGCAATAGACTGCCGACGCGATGACGTTAATCCGCAATGCCGTTGGGTCGCCGAGCGCCGCACCCGTGGGAAGTGCGCGCGAGGTCATCACCCCGATGATCGAGGCGCCCAACATACTGGGGATGAGGGTCCCTACCGTCAGCATCGCTCGAATGGACCGATTGACGGCGAACTCTCGACCGCGTAAGAACCTCACGGGTCAGTCTTACTCCTCATTTGCCACCAGGCGGCGAACTCGGGATCTGCGAGTGGAATGTCCCCGACGCCGATCTGGTTTCGGGGCCAGTCCGCGGCATTCTGCTCGAGCGGCGATTGCGAATGCACGGCCCCGTACCACAACCGGTGGCGGCGTTGGACGAACAGCCACCGACCGGCCACCTGCTCGTAGGTGTCCTCGTACCTAATCAACTGCTCGAGAAAGCCGTCGGTTCGTTCCTGGGCATAACAATGTGCCCACACCTGCCCCCGCGCACGGACGTCATCGACGAACTCCACCAAATGGTTCGCCACCAGAATCACAGCGAACAGACTTCCGCTCATGCGGTCGGCCATCATTCGACGCAGCCCGTCCGGACCGTCGCCGTAGGAGCCGAACCGTGCACTGGGTGAGAAGAGTTCGGCCATGGCGTCAACGTCGCGTGCTTCGACTGCCGCAGCGTATCTGTATGGCAATTCCCGAATCTCGTTAAGAGACAGCAGTTTCGCCAGCCTTCGATCGCAATCGGGCGCGGGCATGTCAGCCTCCGGTGACATTGATGTCTTGGCCGGTCATTGCCGAAGCGGCCTCTGACGCCAACCACATGGACACCTCGGCGACCTCGTCAGGCTGCACCAATCGGTTCAGCTTGTTCATTCCTGCCAACCGTCGGCGCACTACGCTGGGATCCACTCTCTCGGCCGCGGCCCGTCGCCCGACGTAGGTGTCGAACAACTGACCGGCAACGCTCCCGATGATCAGACAGTTGACTCGAATGCCGCTGGAGCCCAACTCCATTGCCATCGTCTGTGACAACGCGGACAAGCCCAGCTTAGCGGCCGCGTAGTGCGCCTTTTTCGCTTGAACATTCCTCGCGGCTGCCGAGGACATGAACTGAATATTGCCCCGGCCCGCAGGCAGCATCGCTTGGTTCAGCGCCTCGCGGGACAGCACCATGGGCGCCACCAAATTCGTTGCGAGCACATCGTTCCAGTTGGCGACGGACGCCTCGTGGACCGCCTCGTCAGTGCCCGGAGTGGCCGCATTGTTGATCAGCACATCCAGACGACCCCAGCGGCCGATGACGTCGGCAATCAGGCCTCTGCACGAGTCCTCGTCACGGATATCTGCGACATGAACCGACGCGCCGCCCCCCTCGTCTTCGATGTTTTCCGCGGTGATCGCAAGCTCGTCGGCGCGTCGCGCTACCAGCGCTACATGGGCACCACAGCGCGCATATCGCCGCGCGAGCACCCGCCCAATGCCCCCGCTGGCACCGGTGACCACGACCACCTGCCCGGAAAAGTCGGCACTCACCTCGGCTACCCGTCCAACAGCATCTTGGCCGTAGGAGTACCGGCCGGGAACGCCTCGGTGATACCGGCACTGAGATATCCGGAGTCCGTCACTATCGTGATGCCATTGACGACGCTGGCGGCGTCGCTGCACAAGAACAGGAGGGGGTAGGCCTGTTCCATCGGCGTGGCGGCCCCGACTCCGACCTCCGCGCGGTAATCAGCGCCAAAATCCAACCACAGCTCCGCGTTGGCCTGAGCCAACGGAGTGTCCGTCGGTCCTGGGCAGATCGCGTTGATCCGGATGCCGTCAGCGATGAAGCCCATGGCCTCTCTGGCCACGTAGGCACAGACCGCTTGCTTGGTGAACATGTAATGGGCACAACCGTTGTCGACGGCCCATGCCGTCGCCTTATCGAAGTCGACGATGTTCAAGAACTCTGTGATCTGGTCCAGATTCGATCGCCATGCGAGGCCAGCAGCCGAGGAGATGAAGCCTACTGAACTGCCCCGCGCCAGCATGCCTTTGGCGCGCAATTGGTCGATCAGATAGCGGTGCCCGATGAAGTTGATTCGCTCGATGCCAGCGCCGTCCGCCACTCCGGCACATGCAAAGAGCGCGTGTACAGTACCTCCGCACTCTTCAACGGCAGTGTCGATACTCGTCGCGTCGGCTAGGTTGACCTCGATAGCCGTCGTTCCAGGGATGTCGACCGGTGCGTAATCCATGACAACCACCTCTGCGCCTGCATCGAGGGCGAGTTGTGCTGTGGCATTACCCATTCCAGTGGCACCACCGACGACGAGCACGCGCTTGTCGCGATATGAGAACGCCTCGAACAGCGTCATGACATTTCCTTCAGTTGCTCCACCAACGACACGGCTGCAACGACGCGATCACCGAACTCCTCGATGGCGTCGATTGCATGATTCAAGCTGTCGCCGGGCACGCTCACCTGTAGGGCCGTGACGCCCAACCGTGCCAATCGACCCACCTCGGATAAGTACGCGTCGGCGTTGAACGCCGCCGTTCCCGGTGTTCCTGGCAATCCGTTGAAGGTGATATCGATGCTCGCGAAGTCCCTTGCGGCGGAGTCACATCTGCGTCGTAAATCTTCGATCCCTGCGACAAGGCCATCCTGGGCATCCATGGTCGCCGTCTTGGTCACCTTGGCCAGCGTGTCTGCAGCGGCGAACGGACACCAGCCATCGCCATATGCCACGACACGCCGGCGCGCAGCCACGGTGTTTCCGCCAACCCAAATCGGTGGACAGACTGTCGGTTGTGGGTATGCGGTGATCTCCCGTCCTTCGTAATGCGCCCCGACGAAATTCACACAATCGTTGGTCCATATCTCACGGATCAGTTCCAACGACTCGTCGACGAGCAGTGCACGTTGGTCGTAATCCACTCCCAATGCGGCGAATTCGCCCTTGAGGTATCCGACACCAGCAGCAAGCGTGAACCGCCCGCCGGACAGGACGTCTAGCGTCGCACCGGCCTTGGCGACTAGGAATGGATTGCGGTATGGCAGAACGACGAGATTCGGAATCAGCCGAAGCTTCGACGTCACTGCCGCTGCGTAGCCCATCGCGACGAAGGGATCCAGAGCGTCGTGACCGCCCGACTCCAGCCAACGCCGCGTTGGAGCGGGATGATCGGTAAAGCCGAATCCCGCAAAACCGGCCCGTTCCGCTGAAGCGGCGACCGCCGCGATCCCCGCGCCCGTGACCAGTTCCGGATTGTAAGGATGCGTATGCATAGGGTGAGTCAGGATGAAACGCATGTCATTCTCCTAGGCTGCCAAAGTCAGCGGTGAGGTCAACGGCCCTCGAAGCGCGGTTCCCGCTTCTCGCTGAAGGCCTCCACCCCTTCGGCGACATCGGCAGTGCCGGCCACCTGCTCGACCAAGAGCGCTTCAGTGACGAACGCCGATGCTCGGTCGACATCAAGAGCCTGATTGAGCATCATCTTCGCTGCGGCCAACGCCCGGGTCGGCCCGCTCGCCAGTCGTTGCGCCCATTCGGATACGACGCGGTGTAACTGCTCGTGGTCGGCGACAACCTCATTGACGAGGCCGATCCGTTGGGCTTCAGTGGCCGACAACTCCTCACCGAACAAGACCATCCTCTTGGCCACGTTGAACGGCACCTTCCGGGTCAAGAGGTACGCAGCGCCGCCGTCGGGCGCGAGACCCCTACGGACGAACAGCTCGATGATCTTCGCGGATTCCACCGCCACGATGAGGTCACATGCGAGAACCATGCTGGCGCCGACCCCTGCCGCGACACCGTTGAGCGCACAGACCACCGGCTTGTCGCAATCCAGCAGCGCGGCGACCACCGCCTGAGATCCGGTACGCAGGATTCTGGCCGCATCACCGGCGATCCGGTCTTGGCTCGGCCGCATATTCGGGTCGCGCAGGTTCGGGCCTGTGCAGAAATGCCGTTCACCGGTTGCGGTGAAAACGACGGCCCGAATTTCAGGATCCGCGGACGCCGAGGCCAGACTGTCGATCAACTCACGTTGCATCGCACGAGTGACGGAATTGCCGACGTCGGGGCGATCGAGCACCAACCACCGCACACCGGCCTCCGACCGGACCGTGAGTCCTGTGGTCACAGCTCTAAGGGAACGCTGGCCGGACCGCGCACCGAGTTCGTATGGACATAAGCAACCTCAGCCTCATTGACCTCCCAGGTCGCGAATCGCTTGAGCGTCTCCTCGATCGCGACACGCGCCTCTAAGCGCGCGAGCGCGGCGCCGAGGCAGAAGTGCGAGCCGTGTCCGAAACTGATGTGTCGGATTCCGGTGCGCGTCACGTCGAAGGTGTCGGGGTTTGAGTACTGACGCTCATCGCGTCCGGCCGATCCGGTCAGCAGCGCGACCTTGGATCCCGCAGGGATGACGGTGTCGTGATAGCTGGTGTCACGCAGCGAATATCGGCCCTGAATCGGCGACGGCGCGTCATAGCGAAGCAGTTCCTCGACCGCACCGCCGATGAGTCCGGGATCCTCCACCAATTTCGCACGCTGCTCCGGATTGCGCGCGAGCGTCAGCGCCGCCCAACCGAGCAAGCGTGCGACGGTCTCGTTGCCTGCCACATTGACCATCGCGATGAACACGAGCAGCTCGCCGTCGTCGAGCCGGCGCGGGTCGACGTCGGGCATGACGAGGTCGGAGTCCATGAGATCGCTGACGATGTCGGCGGTGCGATTCTGCCGTCGCAGTTCAATCTGCTGCCGGTAATACTCGAACAACTTCGCCGAGGCCTCGTCGCCAGCCGCATTGCGTTCCGACTCGCCCTCGTCGCGATGGACCTGCGCGTCGGACCACTCACGGAGATTGTCGTGATCCTCCTCGGGAAACCCAAGCAGCGAACTGATCACCATCACCGGCAGTTTGGCCGAGAAGTCGCGGACATAGTCGAATCCGTCGGCGCCCACGTACTGATCCAAATAACCGCGGCACAACTCGCGCACGTAGTCCTCTAGCTTGGCGATCCTGCTCCGGAAGAATGTGCGGTTGACCATCTTGCGCAGCGAAGTGTGATCCGGAGGATCCATCATGATCATCGCCTTGGGCGATCCCCACGGATCGTCGGTAATCATGTCCAGGGTGATGCCGTGCTCAGAGGAGAACGCCTCTGTGTCGAGCGATGCCGTCATGACATCGTCGAACCGGCTCAGCGCGTAGAAGTCGTACTCCGGGTTGTAGTAGACCGGCGCTTCATCCCGCATCCGCTTCCACACCGAGTACGGTTCGGCGTGCAGGCTGCGGTCAAAAGGGTCCCAGCGCAGGTCCGTCGTCGTCATCGGCACCGTCCTCTCAAGTAGAACACTATTACATAATATGTTTAATTGCACTACCATCAGAGCGCCCGGAACGACGCCGTCGAGGAGGACATAGCAGGTGGAAACGCGGGAGTTAGACCACGTCGTGTACGAAAAGGACGGGCCGATCGCGCGCATCATCCTCAACAACCCAGAGCGCGCCAACGCGCAGACCTCTGAGATGGTGCACAGCGTCAACACTGCACTTGATGATGCGCAATACGACTACGACATCAAGGTGGTCATCATCAAGGCCAACGGCAAAGGATTCTGCTCGGGCCACGTACCCGACGGCAGCTATCCGGAGTTCAAAGCCGAACTGGAGGCCGCCGGCAAGGTCTGGCGTTCGGCCGCTCAGCTGTTTCTGTGGCCGGTGCTCAAGTTGTGGGAGTTTCCGAAACCGGTGATCTCGCAAGTACATGGGTACGCCATCGGCGGTGGGACGACTTGGGCGCTCATCCCTGAAATCACTGTGTGCAGCGACGACGCCTGGTTCCAGATGCCGTTGGTGCCCGGATTCGGATTGCCAGGATCGGAGACGATGTTCGAGCCCTGGGTGTTCATGAATTACAAGCGCGCCGCGGAGTATCTGTACACCGCGCAGAAGATCTCTGCGGAGGAGGCGCTTGAATTCGGTTTGGTCAACCGCGTTGTACCGCGTGACCAGTTGGAGGCTGAGGTGGAGGAACTCGCGGCCAAGATCGCCAAGGCACCGCTGATCACGTTGCAGGCAACCAAGGCCGGCATCCTGCGCGCATGGGAGAACATGGGCTTCCGCACCCATCAACAGGCCAGCAATGACCTGCAAGCGGTGGTCACTGGGTCCAAGGAGTTCCAGAACTACATGGTGGAGCTGATGAAAAAGGCCGCTAAGCCGTCGGACCGGGTCTGACCGTGCCGCTGAATCCGATCGTCCGATTCGGAGGTGGGCCCAGGATCGACGTGCTGCGTGAGGAGCTCCGCGACTGGCTGGCCGCGAATCTGCCTGACGAATTCCGGCGTACCGCAGCCAATCCCGACTACTGGCCGCGGGAGGGTCACGAACGTGCCGTCGAGTTCTGCCAGGCGCTGCATGAACGCGGCTGGTTCGTTCCGCATTGGCCCGCGCAGTTCGAGGGCGGCGGACTGGGGATCGTCGAGCAGGTGGTGATCCGCGAGGAACTCGCCTACGCCGGTGCGCCGGTGGTCAACACCAACGGCGTGAACATGTTGGCACCAGTGCTGTTCCGGTTCGGCACGCCTGAGCAGCAAGCCGAACACCTACCCAAAATTGCGCGCTCCGAACGCATGTGGGCCCAGGGCTACTCCGAGCCCGAAGCGGGTTCCGATCTCGCCGCCTTGCGTATGACCGCGCAACGGGACGGCGATGAATACATACTCAACGGGCAGAAGACCTGGACCAGTAACGGTGTGCTCGCCGACTGGATCTTCGTACTCGCCCGGACCACGCCACTTGGGGAGAAACGACAGGCGGGCATCTCGTTCTTCCTCGTCGACCTCAACTCGCCTGGTGTCACCCGTCGGCCCATTCGCTCGATGACCGGTTATCCCACGTTCGCGGAGGAATTCTTCGACGGGGTGCGCGTGCCAGCGGCCAATTTGGTCGGCGCGGAAGGTGATGGCTGGAAAGTCGCCAAGGCCCTGCTGATCGCCGAACGCTCCAATGTGACCCGTGCCGCCCAGGCGCAGCGCTACTTGGACGAACTGGTGGACTGGTGCCACGCTCAACGAGGCTCCTCGCATGATCCGCTGGCCGACCCGGTCAGCAGGCTCGCACTGGCGCATGCGGTGGAGCGCGTCGAGGTCGGCCGCGCGCTGTCCTACCGTGTTGCCCATCAGCAGGCCGCAGGTGCCCTCGATCCCGCGCTCCCCTCACTGTCGAAGCTCTATCACTCCGAACTGACCGCGGAACTGCGTCAGTTGGGCGCCACCTTGCTCGGCCCAGCCGGTGCGCTGATGCCCGGTGACCCCGATGCCGTTCTGCACGGGCACTTTTCAGAGGGGCTGCTGCTCTCGCTGCTGCACACCATCGGTGGTGGCACGAGCGAGATTCAGCGGGATCTCATCTCGACCACTGGCCTCGGGCTGCCTCGCTAGCCGAGCGCTGCTGCGCGACCGTGGCCACCGCCAACTCCAGCGGGTGGAACGCGGCCAGTTGGGCGGCCTCCGCCGCGGCGATCAGTCGCTTCGTCAGCTCCACCGCACCCTGATCGCTGTCGGCAAGCGAACGAGCGATCGCGACGGCGTCATCGACCGCGGCACCGGGTTCGGCTAGGTCGGTGACCAGTCCCAGTCGATGCGCATCTTCGGCAGGCAAGCGGTTGCCGCGCAACAACAGCGACGAGGCGCGATGCCTGCCGAGCTGCTGGGTGAGCCGCCACGCCAGCCCGCCGTCGGGGACCACCGCACGCGTGACGAACGGCGCCGAAAAGAACGCATCGCGCGCGGCCACCATCAGATCGCAGGACAGGGCCAGGCTCCAGCCGAGGCCAATCGCGGCCCCCTCGACCGCGGCAACCGTGGGGACGCCGACCGATCGGAGTTCCTCCATGACCCGCTGCGCGTGTTCCACTCTGCCCGCCGGCCCCATCGGACCGGTGCCGTGCGCTGGCCCTGTCTTCAAATCCCCACCGGCACTGAAGAATCCCTGCGTACCGGCGATGACGACACCTCGGGCGCCAGACGTAGACGCCAGCGCGGAGGACAGCTCAGACCAGGATTCGTACCGCAGCGAGTTGCGCTGCGCGGGGCGGTTCAACCAGATGACCGCGATCCCGTTGCGGTCCTCGGCAAGGATCAACGGGTCCGGATTCGCCCCGTGTATGCCGGTCATGATCTGTCGAGAAACTTGTCTATCGCAGCGCGGTGCTCGGGTGTGGTGAAACACTCCGTCTCGGCCGAGATTCCGTATTCGAGAATCGCGGTGACTGCCCGCTCGGCGTGCAGGTTCAGCGTTCGCTTGGTGTCCTGCACCGCGCGTGCCGGTAGCGCGGCCAGCCGGTGAGCGAGTGCTAGACCCTCGGCCTTGATGTCGTCATGCGGCACCACACGGTTCGCCAGCCCGAGTTCCACCGCCTTGTCCGCTTTGATGCGCTCGCCGAGCAACAGATACTCCTTGGCCTTCAGCAGGCTCATCAAGAGTGGCCACAACACCGAACCGCCGTCGCCGGCCACCAGGCCGCTTGCGACATGGGTGTCCGCGAAGAACGACCGGTCCGACATCAGCACGATGTCGCACAGCACCGCGATGCTGCATCCGAATCCGACCGCGGGCCCGTTGACCGCCGCCACGATCGGCAGCGGGAAGTCGATCATGTCCCGCACAATCCGCCGCGCGTCACGCATCCCCTCACGACGCGTCACGGGATTCTCCACGTGGGTGTGCAGCCACTCGACGAGATCGCCTCCTGCGGAGAAGAAATCGCCGGTGCCCGTCAACAGCACTGCCCTGGCTTCAGGGTCCTCCCCAAGAGCAGTCCACAGTCGTGCGAACGCGCCGTGCATCCGGTTGTTCGCGGCGTTGGCGTTGCCGGGATTGTTCAGGGTGACGATCCGGACGGCACCGTCGTTGGCGACGAGGATCTCGTCGCATCCCGTGAGCTCTGATGTGCCGGTGGGGAATTCGGTCATCGGAGTGCGCCCGCAAGTCGCTCGCTGATGATCGCCTCGGCGTCAGCCACGATTCGTGAGACCAGTTGGCCGGCAGTGGGGATATCGTCAATCAAACCCATCGCCGTTCCGATCCACCATATACCGGCGTCCAGATCACCTGTCTCGTACACCTTGACGCCGCGCTTACCCGAGACCAGATGTGCAATGTCTTCGAATTGACCACCCTGGTTGAGAATTTCGACGACCTCGCGCGAAACTGCGTTGCTCGCCACCCGACCGGTGTTTCGCAACGTCCGGAAGATCAACTCCGTGCCCAGTTCGGTCCCCGACACGATCGCATCCTTGACCCTCTGGTGGATGGGCGATTCCACGGTGCACATGAACCGCGACCCCATGTTGATACCGTCAGCGCCCAATGCCAGCGCCGCCACCAGTCCCCTCCCGTCGGCGAACCCGCCGGATGCGATCATCGGGATCTCGATCTCCTTTGTGGCCGCGGGTATCAGGACCAGGCCCGGAATGTCGTCTTCGCCGGGGTGACCCGCACATTCGAAACCGTCGATGCTGATGCCATCAACACCGAGATTTTGGGCCTTGACCGCATGCCGCACGGAGGTGCACTTGTGCAACACCTTGATGCCGTTGTCGTGGAAAATCGGCAGATGCGGACCCGGATTCGAACCGGCCGTCTCCACGATCTTGATCCCGGCATCCACGATCACCTGTCGGTACTCGTCGTAGGGCGGCGGATCAATCGTGGGCAGGATGGTGAGGTTGACCCCGAACGGCTTGTCGGTGAGATCGCGTGCACGGGCTATCTCGTTCGCAAGGTCCGCAGGCGTCGGCTGAGTCAGCGCGGTGATGAGTCCCAGACCGCCCGCGTCCGATACCGCGGCGGCCAGCTCCGCGCGGCCAACCCACTGCATACCGCCCTGCACGATCGGGTGTTCGATGCCGAAAGCTTCGGTGAACCTGGTGGAGATCAACTGATTTCGGTCCCTTCATGCTGCGGTGGGGTCGGCATCCATGCCGGTCGACGAGTAGCGACGAAAGCGTCACGGTTAGCGCCGGCCGGCCAGTCCGGCGGACGCTTCTGCAAGAAAGCAGTGAAGGCTTCGATCTGTTCTGCGGTTCCCATCGACGACCAGTAGCCCGATACGTCGACAGGAGGGAGTGCGCGCGACATTTCCCTCTTCATCGCCGCGCGGGCCGCGGGTCCGGTGTTGCGCACCCGGTCGAGCAGCCTGGCAGTCTCCTCGAGCAGCGACTCGTGCGGGACCACCTTGCCGACCAGCCCAAGCCGCTCCGCCTCGTCGGCGTCCACCCAATCGTTCCCGTAAATCAAATGATTGCCACGCAGGGTGCCAACCCGTTGTGGAATTCGTGCGGCAATGAAGGCCTCGTAGACCCCGCGGGTCAAGTCGGGCACGCGCAGCCTCGCTTTGTCGGAGGCGATCACCAGATCCGCGTAGAGAGTCATCACCAGTCCACCACCGAGCGCGAGTCCGTTGACAGCGCACACGACGATCTTCGGAATCTTTCCAAGCGTCTCGAACGGGGTGGCGTCATACGCTTCGGTGAATGAATCCCACCGTCGGTCGGGGTTGCCGACAGCGTTCATGTCGCCGCCGGCGCAGAAGGCATCCCCGGTGCCCGTCAGGACGAGAAAGCTCAGCTCGGGTTCGTCCGCGACGATCATCGCCGCCCGCTTGATTCCGTGATACCCGTCAGCGGTCAGCGCGTTGCGCTTCTCCGGCCGATTGATCGTGACCGTGAGCGTGTCACCGTCGATATCCCCCGAAAGCTCTTCTGCGCCCAGATCGACCCAGCGTGGCAGGGCGGTCACGAGATGACGGCGATGAGTTCGCCGACCTCATAGGTACCGCCTTCATCGACCTTCCACGACACTGTGCCGGTCGCCGGGGACTCGATGTCCATCTCGACCTTGTCGGTGGAGATCGAGTACAGCGGCTCTCCTTCGGAGACCGAGCCGCCCTCTTCGTGGAAGAACTCGGTGATCTCGGCTTCGGTGATGGCGTCACCCGGCTTGGGCATCCGCACTTCTGTCACGAAATCCTCCTGATCGCTTCGATCAGCTGGTCTGCGCCCGGGCGGCAGGCGGCTTCCAGCGTGGATGCCCGTGGTATCGGCGTGTACGTCCCTGCCACACGTTGGATCGGCGAGCTGAGCACACCGAAGAGTTCGTTACCGACCGCCGCGGCGATCTCGGCGCCTGGACCACAGAACCCGACCGATTCGTGGGCGACCACCAACCGAGTGGTCTTACGGACCGACTTCAGAACGGTCTCCAGGTCGAGCGGTACCAGTGTGCGTAAATCCACGACCTCGACCGAAACCCCTTCGGCGGCCGTCGTTTCGGCTGCCTCCAGCGCCGCGTGCACCATGACGCCATACGTGACGATGGTGACGTCAGATCCCTGACGCTTGACGTCGGCCTGGCCCAGTGGGATCACGTAGTCGGCCACCGGTACGGGACCCTTGCCGCCGCCGTAGTAGAGCTTCATGGATTCGACGAATAAGCAGGGGTCATTGTCGGAAAGACATGCTTTCAGCAAGCCCGCGGCATCAGCGGCGGTACTCGGCCAGACGACTTTCAGCCCAGGTGTGTGCATCGCCCACGCTTCGAACGCCTGCGAATGTTGGGGCCCGGCAGCCATTCCCACCATCGTCCGGATCACCAGCGGCGCACCTTTGCGACCACCGGACATGTATCGCACCTTGGCCGCGTGGTTGGCGATCTGGTCCATCGCGACGCCGAGGAAGTCCATGAACATCAGCTCGGCCACCGGGCGCAGGCCGCCCAACGAGGCACCTATCGCCGCGCCCACGATCGCGGATTCGGCGATCGGGGTGTCGAGCACGCGCCCCTCGCCGTACTTCTCGGAGAGGCCGGCGGTTACTTTGAACATGCCGCCGCCGGACGGGTCGCCGATGTCCTCGCCGAGCAAAACGATCGAGTCGTCGGCGGCCATCGCTCGGTCGAGTGTCCTGTTGATCGCCTGCACGAGACCCATTTCCTCGGTCTCGCCGCCCGGCAGGACGGCATGCACCTGGCCGGGTTCAGCAAGCTCCGACCCGTTGCAAGAGAACACATCTCGGGTGAGTTCGTCGATGTCAGGTTGATCTGAAGCAGCAGCGGCGATGAAGGCTGCATCGAGTTCTGCGATCAGCTCGGAGTCAATGGCGTCGAGTTCTGCTTCGGTTGCGGTCCCGTCGGCGATCAGCCGAGCACGGTATCGGGCGAACGGTGGGTCCGCGCGCCTGGCCGCCAGTTCGTCCTGGTCGGCGTAAGCCATCGCGTCGCCGAAATAATGGCCCTGCAGCCGGTAGGCCGTTGCCTCGACGAACGTCGGGCCCGCTCCGGCGCGGGCTCGATCGGCCGCTGCCGAAACCGCGTCGTAGACCGATTGTGGATCAGTGCCGTCCACGGTGACACCGGGCATTCCATAACCCAGGGCGCGGTCGGAGAGCCGGGCCGCGCGTGTGTAACGGTCGTAAGCGGTGCCCTCGGCCCATGCGTTGTTCTGGCAGAAGAAGATCACCGGCAGCGCCCAGACCGCGGCCATGTTCATCGCCTCGTGGACATAGCCGATGCTGGTGGCGCCGTCGCCGAAGCTGACGAGTACGACCTGTCCGGTCTCGCGGCGCGCAGCGGCCAAGGCGATGCCATTGGCGATCAGCGGGCCGGCGCCGACGATGCCGGTGGTCCACGCGATTCCGTGTGCGGGGTCGTAGATCCCCATCGCTCCTGCTTTGCCCTTCGACAATCCGTCGCGGCGTCCGAGAATCTCGGCGAAATAGCCCTTGAGATCGATGCCCTTGGCCAATACGTCACCGAGCCCACGGTAGGTGGTGACCAGCTGGTCTCCGTCGGACAACGCGAGCATCGCGCCTGCCGACATTGCCTCCTGGCCGTCCACCGGCCAGTAGCTCATCGCCGCCTCGCCGGAGGACAACGCCTTGCGCACGCGCTTGTCACCGTGCTGGACCTTGCTCATCAATCGATAGAACGCGACCGCGAGCTCTTGGCTCTGCGCCGAGGTCTCAGTGCCTGTTTGAGCGGTCATCACACTCCTTGCCGGGTCGGCGAGAATTCTACAATATGACGAATTGTGTTCAATCGTGCAGTTAGATGGCAGCCTGCATCTGCGCGGCGAACAGCATCCGATCGAAATAGCAGCGCTCCAGGATCAGACCGTCGCCGCGGAAGATGAACACGTTGATGCTGAGCATGTCCACCGCGGTACCAGGACGCGTCGTCCTGGTCTCCACGACCAAACCGTCTGCAGAGTGGAAAATGGCTTCGGCCGAGTAATGCAGCCGAGGCAGCTCATCCCACTGACGCAGAATCATCTGACGGACCTGCTCGTCCCCGTCGAAGACCATGCCGGTCGGGACGATTTCATAACGCGGATGCGTGAACGTCGCCATGATCGCTTCGAGATCGCGGTCGTTCTCGCCCGCGACATGTCGTAGGACAAGCTGTTCACGCCGTCGCTGGAGTTCGACGTCTGGCAGGGACACGACTCACCTGCACTCGAACGTCGGCAGATTACGCCCATCCGGCAGCGGCACCCACGCGACGTCGACCTCGTCCCCCACCTGCGGCGGGGCACCGAACACATTCGACATGATTCGCGCACCCTCATCCAAGTCGACGAGCACGACCGAATAGGGCACCTTGTCGGCGAGCGCAGCCAGCGCTGGACGATGGTGCACGCTGACCGCGTAGACGACGCCACGGCCGGACAACGATTCCCAGACCAGCTCGCCGCCACCGCAATGCGGGCATACAAAGCGCGGATACCAGACCATTCGTCGGCAATTCACGCACCGCTGCATTGTCAGCGTCCTGTTCTTGGTCGCGTCCCAATACGGCGCCGACACCGCGCTCGGCTCTGGCACTGGAATGGCGGGAACGTCTTCGCTCACAGCGTTGCCTCCGTTCCGAGGATCACCGTTGATGTCGCCGACAGCACGCCACCGGTCCCGTGCGCCACGGCGACATCTGCGTCCACTTGTCGGTCGCCGCATTCGCCGCGCAGTTGGCGGACAGCCTCGACTAGCAGGAATGCGCCGAAGGCGCCGGGATGCGTGTAGGCCAGTCCACCACCCGTGGTCTGGCCGGGTAGCGCGCCTCCGGGGGCCAGCACACCGTCACCGGCGAACGGGCCGCCCTCCCCCTTGGCGCAGAAGCCGAGATCCTCGAGGGCCAACAGCACTGTGACGGTGAACGAGTCGTACAGCTGCACGACGTCGACCTCTCCCGGGGTCAGTCCGGCTTGAGTAAACGCCGCTGGTCCCGACAACGCCCCTGGAGTGATCGTCAGATCAGGCATCTGCGAGATCATCGTGTGCGATGCGGCAGAGGCCGCCCCCAACACATATGCGGGGGGTTTGGCCAGGTCGCGCGCTCGCGCGGCCGACGTGACCACGATCGCGCCGGCCCCATCGGTGACCAGGCAGCACTCCAACTTGTGCATCGGTTCAGCGAGGAAGCCTGAATTCAGCACATCATCCACGCTGATCTCATCCTGGAGATGCGCGCGCGGATTGAGCGCAGCCCACTTGCGAGTGTCGACTGCAATCTGCGCGAGTTGTTCTGCGGTGGTCCCGAATTGGGCCATGTGCCGATTCGCGGCCAGCGCATAGGCACTGATCGGCAGCATCACCCCGAAGGGCGTTTCCCATTCGAGGCGTTCGGGTGTGGCGAACACACCCATCCCCTTTTCCCCTCGTCTACGCGCGGCGCGCGGCGTCGATGCGTAGACGATCACTACTGTTTCGGCGAGTCCCGCCGCGATCGCGGCCGCCGCGTGCTCGACGTAGAGCCCGTAACTGGCACCGCCGGTCTGCGTCGCATCGGTGTAACGCGGTGTGATTCCCAGATATTCGGCGAGTTCTACCGAGTGCATCAACGTGCCGCCCGTGCAGGAACACAGGCCGTCGACGTCCTTGAGCGTCAGTCCAGCGTCGGCCAGTGCCGCCCGGACGACGCGCGCCTCGAGATGGCGCAGTGACACATCGATGACGCCGTCGGGCGATACCTCATCGGCGGCGCCGACGATGGCCGCCGCACCACGAATGATCGTCACTGCGTCAGGCCGGGGCTGCTGCGAGCTCGGTCGCCGCCGGAATCACCTCTTGAGAGAAGAGCTTCATCGACTCATAGACCTTGGCGCGGTCCATGGCGCCACCTCGCGACATCCGCAACATGATGTTGCGCCAGCCCATATCGATGACGGTCTGCATTTTGGTGATGATGCGTTCGGGGTCACCCATCAAAGTGAGGTGCGAGTTGAGCACCTGCTCGTAGCTCTGCTTGTCGTGCTTTTCGAACCAATCCGAGTAGGCCTTGTAATCGGCTGGGATCTCACCGCCGCGCTCGAACGGATTCGAGTATTTGAGATGAGTCTCGATGGAGAGCTCCACGCTTTCCCGCGGATAGGTGCGCGCGAATCCGTCATCGGTGTGGCAGAACGCATTGAGCAGCGCCCAGACGTTCTCGGTGGCGGCGTCGAGACCCTTCTTTGCCTGGATCTCCAAGTAGATGTCCAGCGCACCCTGCAGGTCCGGGTCGACTGTGTAGGGGTTGCCGATGATCGCGCCAAAACCTTTGTCCGCTAACCATTCGAAGCTCGAGGGTGTTTTCATCACGGTGCCCCACACCGGAACGGGGTGTTGAACTGGACGCGGATAGATGGTCACGTCCTCGAGTTGGAAGTACTTGCCCTCGTAACTCACATTCTCCTGGGTGAGCAGAAGATTCACGATGTCGACGCATTCTTGGTAACGACTCGTCGCCTCATCCATCGAAATGCCGAAGCCCTGGAACTCGTGGGCCTGGTATCCACGGCCGAAGCCGGCGTCGAACCGCCCGCCGGACACAACATCGACCATCGCGATGCGCTCGGCGAGCTGGATCGGATTGTGAAAAGGGCTGACCATACACGCTGTACCGATACGGATCCGGTCGGTCTGCGCGGCGATCGCCGCCGCAACCAACGGGAGGTCGGCCAGCATGCCGTAGGGCGAGAAGTGGTGCTCGGCCAGCCAGACCTCGTCGTATCCCAGTTCCTCGGCCCAGCGCGCCTCCTCCAGCACGTTGGCGAAGACCTGCTGGTCCGAAAGGTGATTGGGCTTGTCGCCGAGGATGAACACGCCGAACTTCATTGCGATCGCTCCTAGAAACTAGTTGCAGTTACTGCGACTATATTGCACGATTGAACATATATCGTCAATGCGTTCAGTTCGATCATCGGGAGGTTGCGTTGAGCCTCGACGCAAATGCAGTGGGCACCAAGCTCGATTCGACGACGTTCGCGTGGACGGAAGCCGACACCATCCTTTATGCACTCGGAGTAGGGGCCCGGCCGCCGGACGAGCTGACCCTCCTCGACGAACGGCGCGGTCCCGCGGTGCTGCCGACCTTCGCCCTGCTGGCGAACTGGTGGGCGGTCAAGGATCTGCGCAGCGTCCTCGATCTTGGTTCCTTTCCCATCGTGCACGGCGGACAGTCGTTGTCGGTGTCTCGTCCGCTGCAACCCCGCGGTGAGGTGGCGGTGACCGGAGAAGTCACCGCGGTGTGGGACAAAGGCAAACACGCCGCGGTCGAGGTCACGACCCGCGGCAGCGACGCCGATGGCGAACTCTTCGTCGCGGTGGGACAGACCATGGTGCTCGGAGGCGGCGGATTCGGCGGAGACCGCGGCCCCGCGTCCGCAGAGGAGCCCACCGGGCCGTCGGAAGTCACCATCACCGACGAGGTGCGGCCGGAACAAGCCGCCATATACCGGCTCAGCGGTGACCGCAACCCGCTGCACATCGATCCCGCTGCCGCAAAGAAATCGGGCTTCGACGATGTATTTCTGCACGGCCTGTGCACGTTCGGTTTTTCCGCGCGCGCTTTGATCAACGGTATTGGCGGGGGGGATCCCGCGGCGCTTCAGTCGATCAGCTGTCGATTCGCCAAACCGGTGATGCTCGACGCGCCGTTGAGAACAGAAATCTGGCGGTGCGGCACCAAATTTCAGTTCCGCACCAGTCAGGGTTCGGTCGTAGCCCTGTCGGCAGGCACCGCGACCTTGCGAGGATGAGGCTCATGGATCAACGACGGATGCGCGGCCAACGCAACCGGGAGGCGCTAATCGCCGCAGCGGTCGAACTCTTCGAGACGCGCGGCTACGACGCCACCACTGTCGACCAGATCGCTGCTGTCGCAGGCGTCGCGCCGCGGACGTACTTCCACCATTTCGCGACCAAAGATGACATCCTCTTCGACGGATACGCCGAAAGACTCAACGAGGCCGCCCGGCGATTTCGAAATTCCCGCTCGACCACACTGTGGGGTGCCCTGGCCGAGGCATCGGCCGCCGTCGCCGAAGCGATCACCACGCAGCCCGAGATCTTCGTGGTGCGGGCCCGGCTGTACGCGAGCCATCCCGCGTTGCGCGCGACGCGACTGCGGATCAACGATGACTGGATCGACCAGATGACCCTCGAGGTTGGGCGGTGGCTGGATACCGACGCCGACTCGGATTTGCGGCCCCGCTTGGCGGCCACCGTTGTCAACGGAGCCAATCGCGCCGCCATCGACACCTGGGTGGCCGGCGATGGACGTGGCGATCTGGTGGCCACGATGAGCCAGGCGGTCGTCTTGCTCCAACCGTCCATCGATCGTATTGAGCGGCTTGTCAAGGAAGATCGGCGTAGTCGTGTCGGATGACCGGGGATTGGCGGTGGTGACCGGCGGCGCCCGAGGAATTGGCGAGGCGATCGTCGATGAGCTTGTCGAGGCCGGCTACCGGGTGGCTGTGGTCGATGTGAACGCCAAAGCGCTGGCCAAGACCGCCGACAGAGATACCGTCCGCTCCGGCCAGATCATTCCGGTCGAGTTGTCCGTTACCGACCGCGATGCGGTGGAACACGAACTCGGCGCGCTCGCGGCCTCTCACGGCGCGATTCGGGCGCTGGTCAACAACGCGGGGATGACATTGCCGGCAACGTTTCTCGACCAGACAGACGAAGACTGGGACCGAATAATCGGGGTCAACCTCACCGGTACCTTCATCATGGCGCAGGTCTGCGCGCGCCAGATGGTCGAGCAGAAATCCGGCGCGATCATAAACATCAGTTCGGTATCCGCGCACGGTGTCCGTACCGGGCCGGCTGCGTACGCCGCGGCCAAAGCCGGTGTTGAGGGCCTTTCCAGGCTGATGGCCGTGCAACTCGGTCCGCTTGGGGTGCGCGTCAACACGGTGGTGGTCGGGACCACCGCCACACCATGGTTGCTATCGCGAAAGAGCGATGCCGAGCTGGAAATCATGCGTGCCACCACATTGACCGGATCCATCGGTGAGCCCGCCGACATCGCCAAGACGGTCGCATTCCTGTGTTCCCCGTCAGCCAAGCACATCACCGGTCAAATGATCTCGGTGTCCGGAGGGCAATGGATGCCATGACAGGGATTCATTGTACGATGAGACATCCATTGCTAATCTGTTCAGCCCCATCGAGGTGGCCAGGGTGAGTTCGACCCGCACATTCGCCTACGACCCACTCCCCTATGCGGCTGTCGTACCGGCAATGCTCGCCGAACTCGTCGAGCGATTCGGTCCCAGTGACTTCGTCGTATCTTCAGACGGAACCGGTACCGACGAGCGAATCACGTACGCCGAAGCGGACGAGCAGTCGGCGCAGATGGCGCGCCGACTGCTCGCCGCCGGCGTGACCAAAGGAGCCAGGATTGGCATCCTCGCGCCCAACGGTCCCGATTTCGCGGTCGCATTCCTTGCGACCACCCGAATCGGAGCGGTGGCGGTACCCATCAACACGTTCTTCCAGCCGCCCGAACTCGAATGGCTGCTTCGCGACGCCGACATCCACACGGTCGTGTCGGTGCCCACGCTGCTGGGCAAGGATGTCGAGGCCCGTCTCGAAGAGGCCACCGGAGTCGCCCCCGGCGGCGCGAATCCGGTCTTCACCAACCGGCTGCCGCACTTGCGCAATGTGCTTTCGCTGGCCCCGGATGCCCAGGGCTGGCCTGACCCGGTCACGCACTCCTTCCTGAACGTCTGCGAGTCGACGGTGCGCGAGACGGATGACATGGTCATCATCTACACGTCGGGGAGTACGTCGAATCCCAAGGGCGTCATCCACTCTCAACACACTGCTATCGCGCATTCGCGTTTCATCGCGAGCCAGCACGAATGGGACCCCACCGACCGCGTCTATATTCCGATGGCCTTCTTTTGGGTCGGCGGCCTGATCTTCGGGCTTCTAGGACCGATGCAGATCGGAGTGACGGTCCTGACCGAGCATCGGTTCGAGCCGGGTGACGTGCTTCGGCTGCTGGCGACCGAACGTGCGACCTACGCGACTGGCTTTCCCCACGTCGGTCCCGCGTTGACGAACCATCCCGACTTTGCGACCACCGATCTGTCCGCCCTACGCGAGGGCTACCAGCAGGTGCTGCTGCCGCCAGAACGGCGCGCCGCTGACCCGTCACTGCGAGTTCGACAACTCGGGATGACCGAGACCTGCAGCTCACACACCTGGTGGCCACCCCATGAGCAGGTGCCGGAATACAAGCGCGGATCGCTTGGGGTTTCGGCACCCGGTTACGAGCACAAGGTGGTCGACGAGACCGATCAGGAAGTGCCCAACGGGGTCTCCGGCGAGATTTGTGTGCGCGGTTGGGCGATGATGCGCGGCATAGTCGGACGCAGTAATCGGGACGTATTCGATGTCGATGGCTGGTATCACACCGGCGACGCAGGTTATCGAGATGACGACGGCCACCTCTACTTCGCGGGACGCACCGACGACATGATCAAGACCTCCGGCGCCAACGTGGCACCCATCGAGGTGGAGTCAACGCTGAGCAGAATCGAAGGCGTACGGATCGCCTATGTCGTTGGGCTGCCCGATCCCGCGAAGGGCGCGCTGGTCAGTGCCGTAGTGGTGCTCGACGACGGCGTCGACCTGTCGGCCGACGCTCTGGCCGCACAGTGCCGCAAGGAACTTGCCGCCTACAAAGTGCCCAAGAAGTGGGTGATGCTGCCCGACGCGGACGATCTGCCGTACACCACCACAAACAAGATCGACAAGGTCGCGCTTGGCACGTTGTTGGCATCGGGCGCACTCGAATGACTGCCAAAAACACGATCGAAGCGCTCGCTGCACGTATCGAACGTCTCGAAGCGCTCGACGAAATCCGCCAGCTCGCAGCCAAATACGCTGTGGCTCTGGACATGCGTGACCTCAATGCTGTCGCCAACCTCTTCGTCGAGGACGTCGGAGTGCCGGGAAAACGTCGTGGGCGGGAGGCGTTGCGTCAGTGGTACGACACCGAGATGCGACACGACCTGCTGGGTAGCGCACACGGCCCGCTTGCACATGTCATCGACGTCCATGACGCCGACCACGCCACCGGCCTCGTGTACTCGCGCAACGATCTCGAAACCGAGACGACATGGGTGATCGAACTGCTTGCCTATCTGGATGCGTATGAACGACGCGACAGCCGTTGGTATTTTGCTCGACGGACTCCGCTGTTCTGGTATCAGACCGATATCACCAGTCCTCCGCTTGGTCCCGAAAAGATGCGCTGGCCCAACACGAATGCGCACGAAGGAAAGTTCCACGACGCGTTCCCAAGCTGGGCGGAATTCTGGTCAGCCGATCCGGGGCGGCTCGAGACTCCCGTCCCCGCGCCGCCGCCGGTCGGCGAATGGCTGCAGGCGTTGCGCCGAAGCGACTCCGCCCCGCGCGTCAGTCCCACAGGTCGCAGCGCCGACGATCCGAGGAACGGATGACATGACCAACGACTCCGATTGCACCGTCTTCACGCTCACAGACGACCAGCGCGAGTTCCGATCGACTGTGCGCGCCTTCCTCGAACACCACTCACCGGAATCCGAGGTTCGCCGCGTCATGGAGTCGGACAGCGGCTTCGATTCGGCGATCTGGCAAGCCATGGCCGATCAGCTCAGACTGCAGGGATTGATCATTCCCGAGGGGTACGGCGGCGAGGGATTCGGCTTCACCGAACTCGGTATGGTGCTCGAAGAGATGGGCCGGGCGCTGGTTCCCGGCCCCTACTTCACGTCAGCGGTGCTCACCGCAGTCGCGCTCCTGTGTTCCGGTGACGACGACGCGTGCAAGCGCTACCTTCCCGGCATCGCATCGGGCGAGACCATCGCGACCCTGGCACTTACCGAGCGGTCCGGCCGTTGGGATCGCGACGGCATCGGGACGACGGCCCGCCAAAGCGGGGTGGGATGGATACTGCGTGGGGCCAAACACTATGTACCAGCCGGGTTTATCGCCGATCTAGTACTCGTAGTAGCCCGCACCGACTCCGACACCATTGGCCTCTTCGCCGTCGAGAACACCGATGACCTCGTGCGCAGAGAACAGTCCAGCCTCGACCCGACGCGCCGCCAAGCCGTTGTCGAGTTCGCCGGCACCGCTGCGGTGCGCATCGGCGGTGAGGATGCGTGGCCTGGACTGAGCCGCGCGCTGAGTCAGGCGACGGCGGCGTTGGCCAACGAACAAGTGGGTGGAGCCCAACGGTGCCTTGATCAGGCGGTTTCTTATGTCAAGGTCCGCACCCAGTTCGGTAGAGCCGTCGGCTCTTTCCAGGCCATCCGGCACCGCTGCGCCGACCTCATGCTGGACATCGAATGCGCGAGAGGCGTGGCGCAATACGCGGTCCACGCCATCGATCACTTTCCCGCCGAGTTCGAACCCGCAGCAGCGTTGGCCAAGGCGTACTGCTCGGACGTTTACGCCCGCGCGGCGGCGGCCAACATCCAGTTACACGGCGGAATCGGTTTCACGTGGGAGCATCCCGCTCATATGTATTTCAAGCGCGCGAAATCGTCGGCGATGCTCCTCGGCGACGCGGGCTACCACCGCGGCTTGCTGGCCGACAGCATCGGCGTCTGAGTTCAGAAGTCGGTGCCGCCATCGATGTTGATGACGGCACCGGTCATGTACGCTGCCCGGTCACCGAGTAGGAACGCGATGAGTTCGCCTGCCTCGTGCGGTCTTCCCCCGCGGCCCAGCGCCACTCTCATATTCCAGTCGGGATTGCTCGACAGGTGGGTGTAGATCGCATCTTCGAGCGGCACACCGTATTGCTGTGCCCGATGCTCTCTTATGTGGTCGTTCGTTTCGGTGTCGAACAGGCCGGGGCACACCACGTTCACCCGGATTCCTTCGGGGCCGTGTGTTTTCGCCACGATCTTGGACAGTGTCAGCACGGATGCCTTCAGCGCGTTGTACGGCGGGATGAGAATCTTGGGTGCTCGTACCGAATATGCGGCGGTGGTGACGATGGTGCCGCCGCCATTTCGCTGTAGTGCGGGATGACCGCGCGACACGATCGCACGGTTGCCATGAGAATGAGCTGGTAGTACCAATCCCAGGAGTCGTCGCCGTGTTCGAGGAAAGGACCTTGCTGGTTCATTGGTCCTGCGGTGACGGCAAGTCCTCGGAGTGGGCCCAGCTCTTCTGCCGCGCGGTCGACGGCGCGATCAACCGCTCCTCCGCTCTCGGTCGCATCCACGGCGATCCCGACGGCGCGGATTCCGAACTCTGTCGTGAGTTCTTGTGCACGCTCCTCGGCTCGTTGGCCGTCGCGCGCGAGCAAGGCGACGTTTGCACCGTCGGCGGCCAGCGCCCGCGCCGCGCCGTATCCCATGCCGGTTGTCCCGCCGACGAGCACGTAGTTGCGGCCTTCCAGTCCGAGTTCCACGCTTCTGACCTCCGGATCCGATTACTGGATGAACTACTGAACAATAGGACGCACTATGTCATATTGATTAGCAACCCGAGCACTGCTACCACAGCTGAGGGCGACACAGCCGTGTCGTGGCAGCGCACCGGAACACGCCATGTCGCGTAGCATTGGTTATTTGGCAGGGGCCCGTACGAGCCGTCTAGCAGGCCCTACCGGACAAGGAGCGGGATGGCGACCCAACGGGCCACGGCCGACATCGAAACGCAAGACGAGCACGACCGTCAGGATCAGATCCTGGAGGCGGCCAACCAATGCTTCACGCAGTTGGGCATCCACCGCACCAGCGTGCAGGACGTCGCCAGAATGGCGAATGTCTCGCGGGGCACGGTCTACCGGTATTTCGAGGACCGCAACGTTCTGATCGATGCGGCGATCGAGTTCGGCGCCCAGAAGTTCTATCAGCAGGTCGCCGCGGCCATGGCCAAGAAGTCGACCCTCGCGGAGAAGCTCGGCGCAATGGCCGAGACTCACGCGATCATCCTGTTGGACCACCGCACCCGCAACCGCTTGATGGCCGATGACTCAGAGCTGATGCGCCACATGATCTCCGATGGCGATTCCGCGGTCCGGCGTACCACGGAGTTCCTGGTGCCCTATGTCCGCGAAGCGCAGAAGCGCGGCGAGGTCGGCGCGGGCATTGACGTCACCGCCGCCAGCGAGTGGCTGGCCAGGATCATTTACTCGTTCTCCACGGTCAATCAAGCGCAGACTTTCGACATGTCCAAGCCCGACACCGTCCGCAAGTACGTCGAAAAGTTCGCCGTCAACGGATTGCGCTGACACCGCTCTCTCTGTTCAACTGAACAACTCCTGTATTACTGTTCTTTATGATCTTGCGGCGTGAACCTCGCGCGTGCAGGTCAGAGAATCAGGAGACCCATGACCGAGATCTGGCGCGAAGAGCGGATGTTGATTGACGGCCGGCTCGTTGACTCGGGAGCGGGCGGCGCATACGACAACGTCAACCCGGCGACGGAGAAGACTATCGGCTCCGCCGCCGACGGCACGGCCACGGATATGGACGCAGCCATCACGGCCGCGCGGCGAGCCTTCGACAGCACGGACTGGTCGACAAATCACGATCTACGTGTGCGATGCATCCGGCAACTGCACGAGGCGCTGGTCAAGCATGCCGACCAACTTCGCAACACCACCGTTGCCGAGGTCGGCTGCCCGCTTGCGCTGACATATGGCCCGCAAATCGACGCTCCCCTGGCCGGGCTGCCCTGGGTCGCAGATCTTGCCGAGAGCTACGCGTGGGAAACCGACCTTGGAATCGCCGAGCCGTTCGGCATCAAAACCCGTCGCACCGTACGACGAGAACCAGTGGGCGTCGTCGCTGCAATCACCCCCTGGAATTACCCGGTGCAGATCAACCTCGCAAAGATGGTGCCTGCGCTTGCCGCGGGGAGCACCATGATACTCAAGCCAGCACCCGATACGCCCTACGGCGCAACACTTCTCGGGCAACTCATTGCTGAGCACACCGATATTCCGCCTGGCGTTGTCAATGTGGTCACCTCCGCTGGGCACGACGTGGGTCAGCAGCTGTGCGAGGACCCGCGCGTCGACATGATCTCGTTCACCGGCTCGACGGCGACGGGTACCCGCATCATGACCGCGGCAGCGGCCACGATCAAGAAGGTGTTCCTCGAACTCGGCGGCAAATCGGCCCTGGTAGCGCTCGACGATGCCGATATCGGATCGGTGATCACATCGGCGGCATTCGCCGCGACCACTCACGCGGGGCAGGGCTGCGCCAACACCACCCGACTTCTGTTGCCCCGAGCCAGGTATCGCGAGGGGGTCGACGCACTGAGCGAAATGCTCAGAGGCTGGTCCTATGGTGACCCCACCGATTCATCTGTCCTCATGGGCCCGTTGATCCGCGAGGAACAGCGACAGCGGGTACTCGGTTACATCCACACAGGGATCGACGAAGGAGCCACGCTGGCGGTGGGTGGCGGCATTCCCGAGCATCTGCCGGTGGGCTACTACGTCGAGCCGACACTGCTCTCCGATGTCGCTCCCAATGCCACAGTCGCTCAGGAGGAAATCTTCGGGCCTGTCCTGGTTGCCATCCCGCACGACGGCGACGACCATGCCGTAGAGATCGCCAACAATTCGCGTTACGGCCTGTCCGGATCGGTGGTGAGCGCGTCTGACGACCGAGCACGCTCGGTGGCAAACCGCATTCGAACCGGAACGGTCAACGTCAACGGCGGGGTGTTCTACGGCGTCGACGTCCCATTCGGTGGCTACAAGCAAAGCGGCATCGGACGGGAGATGGGCATGGCAGGTTTCGAGGAGTATTTGGAGATCAAATCGATTGCACAACGGGCATCATGACGGCGCGGTCGCTGTCCGGTAAACGGGTCGTCGTCGTCGGTGCTTCGGCCGGCATCGGTAAAGCGTTCGCAATTCGGGCGGGCAAGGAGGGAGCGCATCTCGTCGTCGCTGCCCGCCGCACCGACAAGCTCGCCGAGGTCATCTCCGAGGTCGGCTCTGGTACGCCGGTGGTCACCGATGTGCGTAGACCCGAGGATTGCGCCCGCGTCGCTGCCGTCGCCCGCGAGGAATTGGGGGAAGTCGACCTCCTGGTGATCAGCACGGGGTACGCACCACTGAAGAAGCTCGGCGACACCGATACTCATGACTGGCGCGATGTGTTCGAAACAAATGTCATTGGCGTGCACGAGACGATCCGCGCGCATCTGCCAATCCTCACGCCGTCGTCGATCGTTGCTGCCATGTCCTCGGATTCGGTACGAAACCCCCACTCGGCGCTTGGGGCTTACTCGTCGAGCAAGGCAGCGCTCGAGCGGTGCTTGGTCTCGTGGCGCCTAGAGAATCCGGGCTACAGGTTCTGCTGCGTCGAAGTCAGCGGCACCGTCCCCACGGATTTCACGTCCGCCTTCGATCCGGATGTGCTCGGCGAAGCCGCGACCGAATGGATGTCGCGCGGCCTTGTCCAAGCGAGCAGGATGACGCCGGAGGACGTCGCCGAAGTGTTGGCGGGCGTCTTCAGCAGCGTCGTGGACTTCCCGGAGGTCGGCCTGGAATCCGTGGTCGTCAAGTCACCATCGGGGCCGTTGCGGCCGTGAGCGTTTCACTTCTGCTCGAGATGGCTCAGGACGCGGCGCTCGCCGAACCTGATCGCATTGCATTGGTCTCCGGAGACCTGCGCTTGAGCATTGCGGAACTGAGCACCCTCGCCGACGGCGGTGCCGGCGTGATCAGCGCTTCTGGCGCCCAGCACGTCGCTTACGTCGGTGCCGGCGGCGGGATGCTTCCGCTGCTGATCTTCGCTTCGGCACGGGCTGGCGTACCCGTCACCCCGTTGAACTATCGGCTGTCCGCGGACGGTTTGCGCACGCTGATTAGGCGGCTGCCACGGCCTGTCGTCATCGTCGATGACGAGTACCGCGATGTGGTTGGAGACCTAGCCGGCACGGTCGCGCAGACCTTTTCCGCCGCTGACTTCGTTGCCGCGGCGCGGATATCGGAACCTGCGGCCGAATTCGCCGAAGCAGATTCGGTGGCGGTCGTATTGTTCACATCGGGGACAACGTCGGCACCCAAAGCCGTTGAGCTGACCCATAACAACCTGACCAGCTACGTGATGGGAACCGTCGAGTTCGCGTCGGCAGAACCCGGAGACGCTGCCGCGATCTGCGTACCGCCGTATCACATTGCAGGCATCGGAGCCGCCCTTTCGAATCTCTACGCCGGACGTAAGATGGTGTACCTCCCCAACTTCGACGCCACCGAATGGGTCCGACTGGTAGATCGCGAAAAGGTCACCTCAGCGACTGTGGTCCCCACGATGCTGGACAGGATCGTGACTGTGCTCGAAGGGCTCGACGGGTCTCCCCTACTGCCCTCGCTGCGCACGCTTGCATATGGCGGATCGAAGGTCGCCGCGCCGCTGGTGCGCAAGGCGTTGGCACTGCTGCCGCATGTCGGGTTCGTGAACGCTTACGGTCTCACCGAGACCAGTTCCACCATCGCCGTACTGACCCCAGAGGACCACCGCAAGGCGGTGACGTCAAGCGACCCCGTCGCGGCGCGCCGGCTGGGATCGGTCGGCCAGCCCGTCCCCACGGTCGAGGTACAGGTCCGATCCGAAGACGGCACCGTATTGGGACCGGGCGAGTCCGGCGAGTTGTTCGTGCGCGGCGAGCAGGTGTCAGGCCGCTACACCGGCATCGGCTCGGTGCTCGACGCAGCAGGCTGGTTCCCCACTAAGGACGTCGCATACCTCGATAATGACGGCTATCTGTTCATCGGGGGCAGATCCGACGACACCATCATCCGCGGCGGCGAGAACATCGCGCCGGCCGAGATCGAAGACGTCCTGGTTGAACATCCACGCGTACGAGAGTGTGTCGTTGTGGGCGCCGACGACGACGAGTGGGGTCAGATCATCGTCGCAGTTGTCGTGCCCGACGGTGAGTCGGAGCCCGATCCTGATGAGCTTCAGGGTTTCGTGCGTGAACGTCTGCGGGGGTCGAGAACCCCGGACCGCGTCGTCTTTCGCGGCGGGCTGCCCATTAATGCGACCGGCAAGGTATTGCGGCGCGAAATCGTCGACGAACTGAACGCGGACGCGAAGGAGTCCACATGATCAAGAACGGCACTCGGCTGAAAAGTCAGGTGTGCGACACCCAGGTCATCATCGTGCGCAGTTCGGAGGCGCTCGACGACCTACGCGCAGGTGGTTCGCCGATGATCCCCGTCGCCGATGAGGTCGATGCGAGCCTGACGCTGGACGACGGTTTCGCCGGCGGCACGCATATGGGGAAACGATATGTCGACGACGCGGAGGCCGAGGTGCTGGTCACCAAGGCCGGCGCCGGTTCGCTGTCAGTTGGATCGACACCGTTGAACATCAAGGAAGCCAAGCCTTTGCCCGCCAGCGACTAGGACAAATCCAATCCGACCAAGCAACGCGGAAGGGGCATTACATGGCGGACACCATCAATGAGGTCAAGTCGCTCTGGCCCGACTACCCGAACTATCGAATCGACCTGACACCCTGCGCTATGAAGGGACAGGTCTGGGCCGGTGACACGCTGCTGGCCGAGAGCGACGACTGTCTCATCGTGACGGAGACCGATCACGATGACCGGCTGTACTTTCCGGAATCCTCGGTGCAGTGGCAACACTTCGAAGGGTCCGATCACACCACGGTGTGCCCGTTCAAGGGACGCGCCAGCTATTGGAACCTCATCGGCCCGCATCAACCGAGCGCCAATGCCGTGTGGACCTATCGTGCGCTGATGCCCGAAGTCGCCGACCTGAAAGGTTATGTGTCGTTTTACAACCGCGATCTGCGCATCGTTGTCGTCGATCGATGGCCCGACGGCACCGAGGTACCCGCCACGTTTCCACTCTGGGGTGATGCGGCGGAGCTACTGCGGCTCATCGATGTCGAACGCGCTTCCGACCGCACGTTCATCGGCCCGGCCCACGGCCCAACCCGGCGCGATGTCGTGGAAGGTGGTCAGTTCGTCGCCGAAGCCGTGGTGGCCGCGAGTAAGGCCCTTCCCGCACAACGGATCACCTCTGTTTCGATGATCTTCACAAAGGCGGCATCGTTCACCGCACCCGTCGATATCGACGTCGATGTACTCCGGCACGGTCGAACGTTCTCGACCGCCGAGGTGCGCATCAGCCAACATGCAACATTGCGAAGTGTCGGGTTGCTTCTCGCCGATTCCGGTGCCGACGACGTCATCCGCGAGAGCGCACCCATGCCCGAAGCCCCGGGACCCGAAACGGCCGTACAGTTCGCCGGTTTCGGGATGACCGGCCGAGAGATCAGAATCGTCGACGCCGCATACGATCCGGACCCGGAGCGGGTCGGACCACCGGTGATCGATGCGTGGGTCCGGTTCCGGGAGGCACCTGATGAGCAATATCTACACCAGGGGCTTCTGGCGCAGTCGACCACGCACTGGACCATTGCTGCTGGCATGCTGCCTCACCGTGGTTTCGGCGAGGCTCGCGCGCACGACACGTTGTCCACCGGAATCATCAAGGCCACTATCGCCTTTCACGATGACGTCGATGTCAGTGACTGGCTGCTGTACTCCAATCACGCATTTTGGTCAGGGCGAGGACTCGTTCAAGGCGACGGACGGGTCCACACCCGTGATGGTCGCCTCGCCGCCTCCTACACGATTCAGGCGATGGTCCGAAATTTCGGCCGCAGTCCCACAGACATGGGGCACGACAGCCGAACGGCAATGTGATCGGCTTTCAGGTCCTATGGACATTCAGGTCGCCGTGCCGAACCCCGAATTGGAAGCCCTTTCCCGCCGCTATGCAGCGGCGATCGACCACCGCGATATCCCCGCACTGCTGAGTGTCTTTGCGCTAGACGCGACCATGCGGGTGGAGCAGCCTGGGCAGGAACCCGGAAACCTGACCGGCTACAACGAGATCCAGCGCATCATCAAGATCGTCGACCGCTTTCCCCGCACGGCACACGTCCTCGGACAGGGCCTCTTCCAGGTGGACGGTGATCACGCCGACGGTGAGGTCTATTGCACCGCACATCACTTCAGTTCCGATGCGGGTCAAGGTGGCGATCTCGTGATGCACATCAGGTACATCGACCGCTACGCGATGGGCCAAGACCGCAGCTGGCGCATCCTTCACCGCACGGTGCGCGTCGACGCCACGGAAGACCGGCAGGTGCGGGGGCAATGGTAATGGCGAACGAGTTCACACGACGTAGCCGAGCACATAGTGCCCACTGGTCGGGTGGTGATACCACCCACCTGCTGCACTTGTGCCGCCGTCGACATGCAATGTCTGGCCGGTGACGTAGGAACTCAGGTCGCTTGCCAGAAACACTGCGGCTCCTGCCATCTCGTCGACATGGCCGGCCCGACCGAGCGGCACCATGAGTTTGGCGTTCGCCTCACCGTTCGGCGCCATTCGGCGGAGGCTTTCGGTGAGCGTGAAGTCGGGCGCCAGACCGTTGACCCGAATACCATGTGCGGCGAGTTCGAGGGCCGACGTCTTGGTGAAGTTGAGGACGCCCGCCTTGGCGGCCGCGTACGCGGCGAAGCCGGGTGCCGCGCGAACGCCTTCGATCGTGCTGACATTGATGATGCTGCCGCCTACTTGCGCATCGACCATGGTGCGAGCTACCCGTTGTGTGCACAGAATCACCTGCGTCAGGTTGATCCGGATCAACGAATCCCAGCCGTTGGGCGATGTCTCGAGGAGTCCGGACCAGAACACACCACCGGCGTTGTTCACCAGAATCGTCGGCGTGCCGAGTTCGCCCGCCGTCGCGGCGAGGGCAGCGTCGACTTGCTCAGGATCACGGACGTCGGTCACGCAGGCGAGGCCGCCGACCTCCGCCGCGGCCTCGGCCGCCGAGGTCGTGTCCTTTTCCCATACCGCCACGCTCGCCCCATACTCGGCGAGAGCCGCCGCCACCGCCCTCCCGATGCCTGCTCCGCCACCGGTCACGACGGCAACACGGCCAGCGAGCGACACCGCATCGCGACGCAAAACCATCAGGCCTCCTCGACGGCGAGAGTCTGCATAGGCACTATACGACTAGACACTCAATGCTCTATTGTTTCACACTGAGATACCGGGAGTAATTGATGCTGTTCAATGAAAAGTACGGTCCTTGGGCGTTGGTCGCCGGCGCATCGGAAGGCCTCGGCGCAGCGCTCGCCACCGGCGCTGCCGAGCGGGGGTGCAATGTCGTGCTCGTCGCGCGCACCGAACCGAAGCTGGCCAACGTCGCCGCCCGCATCGAGCGAGCCTACGAAGTTCAAACGCGCACCCTATCGGTGGATCTCAGCGGACCCGATGCGGTACAGCAGGTGATCCAGGGCGTCGACGATCTCGAGATTGGACTGTTCATCTACAACGCCGCCGCGGAGCCGCGCGGATTGTTTCTCGACACCCCCGACGACGAACTCGTCCGCAATGTGTACATGAACTGCACGGTCCCCACACTGCTCACCAAATCGCTCGCCGCCAAAATGACCGGCCGTCGGCGTGGCGGTATTGCGCTGTGCTCGTCCGGCGGTGCATTGCAGGGCTTGCGCATCTTCGCCGCGTACGGCGCCGCCAAGGCCTACGAGTTGCTGCTCGCAGAGGGCTTGTGGGACGAGCTGCGCGGCTCCGGTGTCGACGTCATGGGTTACATCATCGGCACGACCCTGACACCTGAGTTCCGCCGCAATATGGACGTCACCCCTGACGTCGAATCTGGCTTGCGTGCCGCAGGAGCACAGAGCCCTGAGGAGTGCGCAGCCCGCTTTTATGAAATATTCGGAAGTGGCCCAAGGGGATACGCAAGCGACCATATCGAGGCGAACTTTGCAGCCAATGCGCGTCTGCCGAGGGCCGAAGTAGTAGCCGCCATGGGCGAGCACATGCAGGCAAGCTTCGGTTAGACGGACGTCCCACCCGACAGGCGCCCACTGCTCTGATATCAAGCATCGAACCGAATCAACGGAGGACATATGAACCGTCTCAAGGGCAAGGTCGCCCTCGTCACTGGAGCGGCCCGTGGCCAGGGGCGAAGCCACGCCCTTCACCTCGCAGATGAAGGCGCCGACATCATCGCCGTCGACATCTGCGCCGACATCGAGTCGAACGAGTACCCGCTTGCCACCCGCGAAGACCTCGACGAGACAGCGAAACTCATCGAGAAATCGGGCCAGCGGGTCGTGACGGCTGTGATCGACGTACGCGACCGACCTGGACTCAAGGCAGCGCTGGATGACGCTGTCTCACAATTGGGCGGGCTGCACGTTGTGGTGGCGAATGCGGGAATCTGCCCTCAGGGCAACCATATTGCGTATCAGGGCTTCATCGACGCATTCGACGTCGACTTCGTCGGCGTCGTCAACACCATCCACGTCGGCCTTGAACACTTGACTGCCGGCGGCTCGGTGATCGTGACGGGTTCCATTGCCGGGCTTGTCGACCAGAAGGATCTCGCGACTGGTGGCGGCCCTCAGGGTCCAGGCGGCGCCGGCTACGGAATGGCGAAGAAGATGGTCCGCGACTATACGAAGGCGCTGGCGCTCACGATGGCTCCGCACAGCGTGCGGATCAACGCCGTTCACCCCACGAACGTGAACACCGACATGCTCCACAACGTGCCCATGTACAAGGTCTTCCGGCCCGATCTTCCGGAACCGACCCGCGAAGATGCCGAGGTGGTTTTCCCGATGTTGCAAGCTATGCCGACGCCGTGGGTGGAACCGGAGGACATCTCGCACGCGGTGGTGTACCTGGCTTCCGACGAATCCCGGTTCGTCACCGGGCAGCAACTATTCGTCGACGCTGGTGCCGGACTCAAGATGGGCATGTAACCACAGCCCTGCGGCCGACATCGAAACTGGCGTCGTCTACGCCATGGAAGCAGCTACCAGCGTCCGCGCGACCCATTCCACTCGACTCAGTGCCTCGTCGAGGGTCAGTGCACCGGTGAGCACGGCGGTCAGCGCGCTCGACAGCGCGGCGTTCAGGCCGAAGCTCACGTTCGGAACAAGTTCCGGTGCAACGCCTTCCAGCAGGCGGTCGAACATCTCGACGTTGGTGCGGGCCATGTGGTCGATCCCCGTCTTCACGTCGGGATCCTTCGACGTCATCGCTTGAAGCATCAACGCGGTCATCTTGGGGTTGCGGTGGAACGCCCGCTGTGCGCGTTGAAGGTAGTCGAGTATTCCTGGCAGCGGCCCATCACCGACGGGGTCGCTCGCCGACACCACACGTCGAGTCAATCGCTTCTGCCAGTCTTCCAGCGCCGCCGCCAGCAGGTGTTCTTTGGAGCTGAAGTACCGGTAGACAGTGCCGAGCGCGACTCCAGACCGCTGGGCGACGTCACGCATCTGCACAGCATCGGCCCCGACGTCACCGACCAGTGCGATGACGGCTTCGACGATCTTGGCCCGGCGGGCCAACTGCCGACTGGTCATGTCGGCTATCGCAAGAACGTCGGACGGGGGCGGCTCGACCGCTTTGACGCTAACTGAGCACCTCGCTTTCAGAACACAGTTCCAATGCCTACGCCCGAATGTAACCCGAAATCACACGACTTACCAGCTGTAACTCGCGCACGCGGGGCTCGGTTTCTTGACTCAATTAGAACTGTGTTTCAATATTGTAAGGCGATGGCGACCATTGCATGGACCCATTCGAGCGGAGGACGTCATGGCTGGACCCGTCGGTCTGCCGGTTATCGACACGATGATCGGTTTCCCGCATGAGGGATCGGCGCAGTACGACTTCATCCGCAGGCAGACCAAGGATCGTGAGTCCAAAGAGGACTTCGAGTTCCCGGTCGAGTACATGTTCAAGGACGTGCCGAAGGATCTGCCGACGGACGATCCGGTATCGCTGCTGCTGCAACAGATGGATCGGTTCGGCATCGAGAAAGCCATGATCGGCGTGTCAGAGGGCGAGTCCGCGGACAAGGCGCTGAAGACATTTCCGGACCGGTTCATACCCTCCGGCGCCATCGCCGACCCGAACGACGTCATGGGCTCGGTGAACGCCATCCGCCGCGACTACGAGCACTACGGTATCCGGGCGACATCGGTGTTTCCCGCCGGGACCTTTCCGCAGGTCGCGATCGATGACCCGAAGATGTATCCGATCTACGCCACCTGCGTAGAACTCGGCATCCCGATCTTCGTGTGCGCAGGCGTGCCGGGACCACGCGTGCCGTTTGCGCCACAAGAGGTTTCGCGCATCGACGTCGTGATGTTCGACTTCCCTGATCTCGTCTTCGTCACCCGACACGGCTGCGAGCCTTGGGAGGACCTCGCGGTGAAGCTGATGCTGAAGTGGCCCAACCTCTATTACTCCACGTCGGCGTTCGCTCCCAAGTACTACCCAGAGGCCATCATCGACTACGCCAATACCCGCGGAGCAGACAAGGTGCTCTACGCCGGCTACTTCCCGATGGGGCTCTCGCTCGAACGGATCTTCAGCGACATGCCCAAGGTGCCACTCAAGGATGAGGTGTGGCCGAAGTTCCTGTACGGCAACGCAGCCCGCATCCTTGGCCTCGAGACCTGACCCGAATACAGCTGACAGGGCCACGGAAGGACTTCACATGACGACAGATCTGGGTTTCACGTTCTTCGACTGTGACAACCACTACTACGAGGCATTGGACGCGTTCACCCGACATATCGATCCCGCGTTCCGGAAGCGCGCGATCCAGTGGGCGCAGATCGACGGCCGGCAGCGTCTGCTCGTCGGCGGCAAGGTCAACAGGTTCATCCCGAATCCGACGTTCGATCCCGTCGGAAAGCCCGGGGCGCTCGACGAGTACTTCCGCGGCCGCAACCCCAAGGGTGCGGACATGAACGCCCTGTTCGGTGACCTGGAGCCGATCCCGGCCGCCTACCGCGACCGCGACGCGCGGCTGGCGCTCATGGACGAACAAGGCATGCAGGGCTGCATCATGCTGCCGACGCTGGGCGTCGGAATGGAGCAAGCATTGCTGCCGGATCTCGACGCGATCGTCGCGACGTTCCACGCGTTCAACCGGTGGATGGACGAAGACTGGGGTTTCGCCTACCAGGAGCGGATCTTCGCCGCACCGTATATCACCATGGTCAAGCCCAAAGCTGCAGTGCAGGAACTTGAATGGGCCTTGGAGCGTGACGCTCGGTTCATCGTCATGGTCCCCGGACCGATCGCCACCGATGTCGGCATGCGCGCGCCGGGTGACCCCATGTTCGACGAGTTCTGGCAGTTGGCGAACGACTCCGGCATCACCGTCTGCTACCACTCCGGCGAGACGTACTACTCGAAGTTCATGCCTGCCTGGGGCGAGCCGGACTACATGATGTCGTTCCAAGCGCTACTCGGCTTCCGGACGCTGTTCTCCGGCGACCCCATCCAGGACACCTTCGCCAACCACCTTCACAACGGCCTCTTCCTGCGCTTCCCCAACCTGCGGATGGCGTCGATCGAGAGCGGTTCGGCCTGGGTGTTCCACCTATTCGAGAAGCTCACCAAGTCCTATGGCCAGATCCCCTTCATCTACCAGGAAGATCCGCGGGAGACGTTCAGACGCCACATCTGGGTGTCCCCGTTCTACGAAGACGAACTCGCCAGTCTTCTCAAACTCGTTGGCGTGGATCGCATCATCATGGGTTCGGACTATCCCCATGTCGAGGGTCTTGCCGAACCGGCGTCCTACATCAAGGACCTGGAGAACTTCGATTACACGCCCGCACAGTGCCGAACGATCATGCGCGACAACGGTATCGGTTTGGCAACCCGCCGCCCGGTCTGACGGGCTCCATGAAGGTCGAGAAAAGCAGCCTCGTCGCGATGCTGCTGGAGGTCGGCGAGGAGAACGCAGCCGTTCTTCTGGCCCGGTCACCGCTGCCCGAGGAAATCGACACCACGCACGATCTCGACGCTCTGCTGGAGTTCGGCCTCGAGCGGGATCAGATCGACGAGACGGCGCGACTGGCGGTTGGCGCCATCGAGCCAGACGACGTCAACACCAGGCGTAGGCGCGGCGAGCTCGCGAAGGCGATCTCGCGCCGATGGGCCGATCTCGTCGACGACTGGACGTCGGGCAGCTAATCGGACGCCGCGGCAGCTGCAACTGGGGTGCGACGCTCCACGCCGTCGGGACCGAACCGCGATCCTGACTTCTGCAGGCGGCGCTCGAACAGCCGCTGCAGCGGGGTCGCGACAAATGTGGTGACGATCGTCATGAGCGCGAGGATCGTGTAGAGCTTGCCGGAGATGAGTCCCGCTTCGTAGCCGATGTTCAGCAGGATCAATTCCATCAATCCACGCGCGTTGGCGAGCGCACCCATCGAGCCTGCCTCGTGCCAACTCATGCCCTGCCAGCGGGCGGCAAGCCCGACGGCACCAAACTTCGCGACGAACGAGACCACCAAGACGACAGCGGCCATGAGCAACGTCTGGCCGTCGAAGATCAGAGTGAGTTGTGTGTTCAACCCTGAGTAGATGAAGAACGCCGGGATCAACAGGTAGGCGGTCAACGGCTCGAACCGCTCGCGGATCGAATCCAACAGCGCGCCCCGCGGCATCACGATGCCGGCGACGAAAGCGCCGAAAACCGAATAGATCCCGACGATGTCGGTGAACCAACTGGCCGTCAGCACAACCAGCAGCACCACGCTCACGTGTGCGATGGGCAGGCCGCCCGTGCGTTCCACGTCAGCACGGCGCGGTGCCCATGTGTCGAGCCGCGCGAGGAGCGGACGGCCGACGTACACCATGAACGCCAGGTAGGCCAAGCCACCGCCGATGGCGATAAACGCGCCCACCAGGCTCCCTTTGGCTGTGGCGACGACGGTCGCCAGCAGGACCCAGGAGCACGCATCGTCGACCGCGGCACACGACAGCGACATCGTTCCCAACCGCGTGTTGAGAAGGCCGGAATCGTAAACAATCCACGCCAGCATCGGGAACGCCGTGATCGCCACGGCCGCTGCGACAAACAGGCCGCCTTGCCAGTGTGCGACTTTGTCCGTGAAGTAGCCGCCCAGGCTGACCATCCACCATCCGACGACTCCCCCGAGGACCAGAGGAACGCCGATACCGGCCGCCGAGGTGGCGCCCGCCTGCCTGGTGTGCGCGCTGAGAATGTCGAGTTTGAACGACGCTCCCACCAAAAACATATAGAGCACGAGCCCGAGTTGGCCGACGACGTAGATGGCCGTGAGGTTCGGGTGCGTCATCGTTTCGGCACCGATGGTCAGCTTCGTCGGAAACAGCCACTGCTGAGCGTCGGGCCAAATCCACCCCAATACCGAAGGGCCGAGCAGGAATCCCGCCACCATGATGGCGACCACCTGGACCTGACCGAGGCGGCGGAACAGCGGCCACAGCAGTCGGTAGGTCAGCAGGATAACCACAATCTGGAGGAAGAAGTGGTAGGTGATGTTGAGTAATGAGGGCATCGGTCAACCCCTGTCCGACCAACGGAAAACACTGAGGCAGGCGATCAGTCCACCGATACTCCAGGCCGCCAGCACGAGAAATATCCGTCCGTGCTCCCAGCTCCCAGCCGGTTCGAAGGCGACCATCTGCGGCGGCAGTAGGACGGATCGGAATCCTTGAGCCATCCACTTGACGGGAAAGATCGATCCGACGATCAACATCCACGTCGGCAAGACCATCAGAGGCACGTAGGTTCCGGACAGGAACTGTAGACCGACCGCAGGACCGTTGGTGATGACGGCAGCGGAGACGGCATTGCTCGCAACATTGCTGATGAAGATGCCCAACAGCGAGCAGCTGACGATGCTCAGAACGAAGACCCACGTCAGCGTGAACCACCCGTAACCGTCAGTTGGCAGACGTAGACCGAAGACGAAAATTGCTACCAGCAACAGGATTACGGCTTCGGCGAGACTCACGATGGCGACCAGCATGATCTTTCCGATGAAGTACGACGACGCGGTGGCCGGCGTTCCGCGAAGTCGCCTCAGAGCCCCGGTGTCACGGTCCGCAGCGATGCTTATGCCCAAGTTGATGAACGACGTGGACAGAATTCCGTAGGCAAGCATGCTTGCCGCGATCACGGCTCCCATGCTGATGTTGGTCTCCGGCAGTTTCGCTGTGAAGATCGAGCCCAGGAGAAGGCAGATCAGCGCCGGCATCGAGAATGTCAACGCCACTTGTTCCGGCCGGCGGTAGAACATCTTCAGCTCGGGGACGACCCTGGAGAATCCGATGCGCACCGCCGACGGGATCGGCGCCGCGGCGTGCACGGCCCGTTCTCTTATGAGCGTGGGCTTTTCAGTGTGATCGACGGACATCACGCCACGCCGATCAGATTCAGGTATGCGTCTTCAAGTGTGGGTCTGGTGACCGTCAGTTGCGCCAGCTCGGCGCCGTCTCGGCTTCGTAGCCTGATCAATTCGGTCGGGAAGTTGGTGTGCTCGATGTGAAGCTCGTCTCCGTCCATCCACTGAACCGTGGCCGTCGTGTTGACGTGTTCGACGAGTTTCGTCGGCGAATCGACCGCGACGACCTTGCCGCCTGCGATCACCGCGACACGGTCCGCCAGTGCGGCCGCCTCCTCCAGATAGTGAGTGGTGAGCAGGATTGTCGTGCCGTCGCTCGCGAGTAGTTTGATCAAATCCCAGAATTGGCGTCTGGCTTCAGGATCGAAGCCGGTCGTCGGTTCGTCGAGAAACAGCACCTCGGGCATGCCGATGATGCCGAGGGCGACGTCGAGCCGACGGCGCTGTCCGCCAGACAAGGCCCTGACCCTGGAGCCGGATACTGGGGCCAGCCCGACGAGTTCGAGCACGTCCTGCGGAGTCCTCGCGGTGCCGTAGCAACGGGTGAACATCTGGACCGTCTCGTACACGGTGAGCATCCCCGCGTCGCTCGCCTCTTGCAGCACTATGCCGATCCTCGCGCGCCAGCTCCTCCCCGCCGTTCCTGGGTCTTCCCCGAGGACCTGCACCTGCCCGGAGTCGCGCCTTCGATTGCCTTCGAGGATCTCGATCGTCGTCGACTTGCCAGCCCCGTTTGGTCCGAGGATCGCGACGATCTCGCCGTATCCGACGTCGAGGTCCAGATCCTGCACGGCCTGCATTCGGCCGTAGGTCTTTGATAGCCCCCGAACATGCACCGCTCCTGTGGAAGTCACGACTCACTGCCTCCCGAATCCGGTTCGACAGCTGATGCCTCCAGTTCAGTCAGCAACTGCCTCAGGTCGGCGTCCGACAGCTCGCTCATGAGCTGTTCCACGTCGTCGACAGCTGGTGGCTGCGTAGGTGTCGAATCTTCGGTGGCTGCGGTCGTCTCGCCATGAATCGAGTGGAGCTCGCGCAGTATTCGCTCAGACAGCGAGTTCACACTGACGCCCTGCAGTATCTCCAGCACCGGAATGTCGATCGAGAACGTCGAGTTGATCCTGACCCTGAAGTCCATCGCCATCATGGAGTCCAGGCCGATATCGTCCAGCATGTCATCGGCTGCGATGTCGCTTGTGGCGCAGTCGAATACCGTCGCAACGACCCGGTGGACATGCTCTGCTATCACTCCCTGTCTGTCGGCTGCGGCAGTGTCCGCGAGGATGTCGAGTACCGAGGCCTCCAAATCCAGCTGCTGATCAGATGTTTCGGCCCCTTCGAGTTCGACGAACATCGGCGGCAGCTTTCCGCTCAGTCCGGCGTGCCGGGCTCGGTTCCAGTCGGCGGTGATCGCGACGACGTTGGCCGCACGCTGATTGATCAGGCGATCGAGGATTCGCATGCCCACAGCGGGCGTGATCAACTCGATTCCGCGCTGCGCGTAGACCTTCTCGAGTTTCAGTTCCTCGACCATGCCCACCGACCATGGTCCCCACCCGATGGTGAGTGCCGGCGACCCCTGTGCGCGCCGGTAGTGCGCGAACGCGTCGAGAAAAGCGTTCGCCGCCGCGTAGTTTCCCTGACCTGGTGAAGCGATGGTCGATCCCGCCGACCCGAACATCACGAAGAACTCCAGGTCGTGGCCTTTGAAGGCGTCGTGCAACACGCGGGTGCCGGTGATCTTGGGAGTTAGTACTTTGGCGAAGTCTTCCTCGCTCATGTTGACGAGAAGCTGGTCGGCCACCGCGCCCGCGGCGTGCACGATTCCGCGTACCGGGCGGCCGCCCACACGATCGTGCTCGTTGATCCACGCTTTCACCTGATCGGCATCGGCGACGTCGACGCTGGCGGTGGTGACGTGGGCGCCGAGGCGTTCGATCGCTCGGATCGCCGCGACCGTCGCGGCATGTGGATCATCGTCAGACAGCGCAGACCAACTCTCCCTCGGCGGCAGGGCGCTTCGACCGAGCAGGATGATGTGCCGCGCACCGCGCTCGGCAAGGTAGGTGGCCACGATCCGGCCGAGGGCCCCCGCTCCCCCGGTGACGACGTAGGTCGCGTCGGGGGTGAGCTTCGTCGGGAAGGGCTTCGTCAGGTTCTTGCACGGGCGTAGGCGCGGAACGAATGTGGTGTCGCCGCGGATGGCGAGTTGGTCTTCGGACTGGTCCTCAGTGAGGTGGTCGCAAATGCGCACCGCAGTCTCTCTCTGATCGTCGGTGTCATCGATGTCGATGAGACCGCCCCAGTGGTCGGTGAACTCCTGATGACCGATGACGCGTCCGAGGCCCCAGACGGCGGACTGTCGCGTTTCAATCAGTTTCGTTCCCGGCGCCGGTTGGGCGTTCGACGTGATCAGATAGAGACGAGGCTTTACGGCACCGTGCTGCGAAAGCGCCTTGACGAGGCGCAGGACAGTGAACGCACCTAAATCGTTGTCCGAGCCGTCTGCGGGTGAGCCGATGTCCGTGGGCCAGCAATTGATGATGCCGGCGAGATCCCATTCATTGTCGAGCTGTGTAGCGACCAGCTCGGCGAGTTGGGCAGGGTGTGCAGGGTTGATCGCGTAGCTTCCGTCGGTGCCGGTGAGCGCTTCGACGGCGCGGTGTTCGACGGTGGCGACGCTGTGGCCGCGACGTCGCAGTTCGTCGGCGACTGCTGAGCCGACTCCGGAGTCATCGATGAGGATGAGCCAGCGTCGGTTATCGCCTCCCTTGGAGGACTCTTCATCGGTCTCGTCGGATTTCTCCGACCACTGAAGCTCGTATAGCCCTTTGTCGATGTGATCGGGCGACATCCGTGAGGATGTGCTCAATGACTGCACGACGAAGCCGTCGAAAACGGCGAGCGGATTTCCGCGGGAGTCGGTGATCGTGATGTCGCTTTCGACCGCCTCTTGGGTGGCCGACACCACGTTTACGCGAACCGTCATCCGCCTTTCGGGTGCGCCATAGACCGCGCAACGACGGATGCGAGTCGGTAGATACGGTTCCTCGTTCTCTTTCTGCCCGAGAAATGGTGCACCGAAGAGTGTTTGGAAGGCGCCATCGATGATCGCCGGATGAAAGTGGTAGCAGTCGAGCTCCGCCGCGACACCACCCGGAACCTCCATCTCGGCGGCCGCCCAGTCCTCCCCGGCAGTCACGCGCTGAACAGACCGGAACGATTCGCCGTAGTCGAATCCGATAGCCGCCGTTCGGTCGTAGAACTCGTCGCCGCCGACTGACGTCACCAGTTCGTCGACTGCTGGTGGTTCATAGCCGCCGGGGGGCGTCGGGAGGGTGGCGAGTTCCGCAGTCGCGGTGATCGTCCACCTGAGATCTCCGTCCGCGCTGGCCGTGAACGCGGCGAATTCCAGTGTGCCGCTGGCTTCGTTCAGCGTGGTCCTCAGAATGGGGTCGCACGAATCGTCAAGCAGGACCGCGCGGTGCAGGACCAAGTTGTCCACGCTGTGATTCGATCCATACGTTTCCCTGGCAGCTGCCAGAGCCATCTCGATGTAGACCGCACCAGGCAGCACCACACTTCCCTGCACTCGGTGGTCGGCGAGGAACGCGTTGAGCACAGTACTTATTTCGGCTTCCCACGTCGGATGGACGGCGCTCACCGGTTGACCGAGCAGCGGATGCACTGGGTGGTAGAAGAGCGACTCCGTCGCTTCCTGCGTCTCGTCCCAGTACCGTTTCGTCTGCCACGGGTACGACGGCAGCTTGACGAGTCGCCCCGCTGCATGCGGTTGCACCGCGTTCCAGGCAATCTCGCGGCCGTGGCCGTACAACGCACCAACGCAAGTCAACAGAGTGCGGCCGTCGTCCTGATCGCGCCGCTGCGACGCCATGAGCGAGACTCGCTGCCGCCCAGCTGTTTCGAGAATCGACGCTGCCAGAACAGGGTGGGGTCCCAACTCCACGAAGTGTGTGTAGCCATCCTCCAGCATCCGGCGCATGGCCGGTTCGAACAGTACGGTCGCGCGGGTGTTCTGCCACCAGTAGGCGGCGCCCGCCGAGTAACCGTCCAACTGCTCGCCGGTGACCGTCGAGTACAACGGAAGCGTGGCGGCCTTCGATGACAGACTTTCGAACGCACCTAAGAGATCGTCCTTCACCGCATCCATGTAGTGGGTGTGATAGGGCACGCTGCCTGAGAGATAGCGGGTGAAAATCCCCGCGTCGTTCAATTGCCGGGCGACGCGGTCGAGGGCCTCGCCGTCCCCGGCGATGGTCACTGCCGAGGGACTGTTGATCGCGGCGATCGAAAGACGTTGTCCGAATTCGTCGATGGCCTCGGTATCGAGCGCGTGCATGAGGGCGTCGGCGTCGAGACCGACGGCGAGCATACGACCCTGCCCGCTTGTGCGTTGCTGAAGACGGCTTCGGTGGTAGATCACGTGGATCGCCTGCTCGAAGGTGAGTAGTCCGGCCAGGTGATGAGCAGCGACTTCACCCGCGCTGTGACCGATCACCGCGTCCGGCGTGATCCCGAAGTGCGCAAGCTGTTCGGCCAACGCCACCTGTATGGCGAAGTTGGCGGGCTGGGCGATCTCCGTTTCCCCCATACGGGAGTGGGTTTCATCGCGCCGCAACTCGTCGATCAGCGACCACGTCGCGTAGCGGGACAGTTCTCGGTCGCTGCGCGTGATGCTGGCCGTGAACTCTTCGAAGACATCCAGCAGGCCTCGGCACATCTTCCACCACTGAGGCCCCATGCCGGTGCACACGAATGCCAGTTTCGGCACGGTGGAACCGATGCGGCCCGTCAGGATCTGACCGCCATCGGCAAGCGCCTGAAATTGTTCTCGCGCATCGTCGATGCTGTCTGCGATGACAGCATGACGATGGTTGAGGTGCGCGCGTCGCTGTCCCAGCGAGTACGCCAGATCCGGCAATGTGACGTCCGTACTCGTGGTCAGATGCTCGGCCAGTCGGCCAGCGGTGGCGACCAAGGCTTCCTCGCTACGTGCCGAAATCGGCAGAACGGTTAGTGCGCGCCCTGTCGGCTCGTCCGAAGAAGCGGCAGAGACCGCAGCGGGTGGCTCCGCAAGCACCGCATGCGCGTTCGTGCCACCGAATCCGAAAGAGTTCACCCCGGCTATACGTCGAACTCGGTCGGGAAACGATTGCCCGGTGCGAGGAATATCGATCCTCAGGTCGTCGAGGCTGACGTGACGGGTCGGGTTCTTCAGGTGCAGGTTCGCCGGAATGTATCCGTGTTTGAGAACCAGTGCCGCCTTGATCAGTCCGGCCACCCCGGCGCCGGCCTCGAGGTGGCCCAGGTTCGTCTTTACCGATCCGATCAGCAGGGGATCGTCCGACGACCGATCTGACGTCAGCGCGTTGGCAAGCGCCCGCATCTCGATAGGGTCACCCACCGGAGTTCCGGTGCCGTGTGCCTCCACGTACCCCACCTCTGCGGGGTGGACGCCGGCGCGGCCGAGCGCTGTCCTGATCGCCGCTTCCTGAGCTTCCTCTCGGGGCACTGTGATGCCGTCGGTATGGCCGTCTTGCGATACCGCCGTGCCGAGGATCTGTGCGTAGATGTCGTCACCGTCGAGCAGTGCTTGCTTCAACGGTTTCAGGACGACGACGGCTGCGCCCTCACCTCGCGCGTATCCGTCTGCCGAGTCGTCGAAGGCTTTCGAACGTCCCTCGGGACTGAGGAACCCGCTCTTCGACTCCGCGATGGCGGTGTTGGGGCCGATCATGACGTTCACCCCGCCAGCAACTGCGAGATCGGACTCACCACTCCAAATGCTCTGTGCTGCAAGGTGTACGGCCACCAGCGAGCTGGAGCACGCCGTGTCGATCGACATGCTGGGGCCGCGAAAATCGAAGGCGTGTGAAATCCGGTTGGCCAGCATCGTCATCATCATCCCGGTGGCGGAATGAGACTTGAATCGATAGCGACTGGTACGGCCCTGGTTCTGCAAGAGCTGATAGTCGAGGGTGAAGCCACCGACGAACACTCCGACATCGGTTCCCGCGAGGCTGTCAGCCGAAATTCCGCCGTCCTCCAGCGCCTCCCACGTGACATGCAGCAGGAGACGCTGTTGCGGATCGAGCGAATGCGCTTCGCGCGGAGAAATTCCGAAGAACTGTGGATCGAATTGATCGATCTCACTGAGGAATCCGCCTCTACGGGTGACGACCTTGCCTACCTTGGCCGGGTTGGGATCGTGGTATCGAGCCGCATTCCAGCGCGTTGCCGGGACCGTGGTGGTGGCGTCGATCTCGTCGCATAGCAACCGCCAAAAGGTCTCGGCGGAATCGCCACCGCCAGGAAATCGGCAACCGATTCCGACGATCGCCAGCGGCTCAGGGGTTCTGTTTTCAGCAGTCATGTTTCCGGGCTTCTTGGTCAATTCGATTGAAGCGCTGGTGAAGTAACGACGATCCAGTCATCGCTGACAGGGCTGGTCGCTTGATCGTGGCGATAGATGGACCGAAGCTCGCGCAGCAGCGGGTCCTGCTGCCATACCTGCACTTGGCGCACGACCTCGTCATCTCCGAACATCGAAGACTTTTCCGCAAGTACGGTCTCGACAAGTTGACCGGCCACCTGACGTAGTAATCGGGCGTTGGCCTCGAACTGCGCGGTGAAGTTCTGACTAGTACCCATCATCGCGTGGTGCAGGGTCGCCATGAAGTTCAACGGGGCATACAAGTCGATGAAAGTGACTGTCGACGAACCCTTTTCGACGGTGGCCCACTCACGGAAGAATCGCTGAACGCGGTTGCTCAACGCGATGAGTCCCTCCAAGTGGGGAACGAAGTCCGGCTCGTCTGCGACGCGTACGAATCGATCGTTTGCGTACAGGAATCCGACGAATCCCCAATAGAACGCGACATCCCAGATGATCTTCGCTGACATGACCGCCGGCGCGCCCATCAAGGTGTACTGGTCCTGATAGACGGCTAGCCACATATCTGTCAGCGACCGATAGAGCGAGTCGCTGATCTGTGAGCGGACCTGGACATCCTCACCGTCGAGCGCGCGCGTGACCATGTCGGTGATCAGACCGTTGCCGATCGCGACCAGATCGAGCCCGGAGGAATACAGCGGGTCCAGGAACACCCCGGCGTCGCCGGTCAGACACCAGCGTTCACGGCCGTCGAACACCTTTGTGGCGCTATGGCTGTATTTCTTCATGACCCGAAAGTCTTTGATCAGGTTGTCATGCTCGGCGATGACCGCAGCGCACTGCGGCTCATGCGTGCGCAGCCACGCTTTGGCCTTGGCGAGCGTGTTGAATTCGTCGAACGGGTGAAACATCGGGTCGGCTACGATGCCCACGCTGGTCGCACCGGATGCAAGGCGAATGAGCCAGACCCAGTAGCCCTCGCCCATCAGGTGATTGGTGGACATCGCGCGGTCTCCTTCGACGAGCCGCGCTTGCCACGCGGTGTCATCGCTCCAACTACCGATGTCGATCTCAGTAGCGACGCGGAACCACACCGCATTGCAGTGGTGCTCGGTGGTGCGCTTCAGATCCAACTGTCGGGGCAGGGCGCGATTCCTTCCGGAGGCGTCGACCACCCATCGCGACGTGGTCTCGGTGATCGCATCCCCGCTCTGAATGGAAATCGTGTGCGGATGATTGTCGGTGCCGAACTCCACTGATCGCGCCCGCCCGTGTGCAATGTCGACACCCGCTGACAGGCAGCGGCGTACCAACTCGTTCTCCAACCTGCCGCGGTCGATCTGATACGTCACCTGTGGGACGAAGGAGGAACTCCCCAGTTCGATCCGCTGCGCGATGTCGGTGTTGTCGTCGTCCGAGAAGAACATCCGTAGCCCCATTTTGCGGAGCTGAGCAGTCTGCAGATGTTCGCCAAGGCCGAGTCGGTCGCGTAGGTAGTGGGCCGACACTTCCACCGTCGACTCGCCGACCGTGTGGGTGATCTCAGGTGCCGGGTAGCTATTCGGCTCGATGATCAGAATGCGCGTGACCGGGCGCGCTCGACGGATTTCCAAGGCCAAGGTCAGCGCGGCGACGCCGCCTCCGATGATGCTCACATCGTGGTTGGCTGCTGGGACCTCGGCCTGCGACAGGCGGGATTTGATGCGCTGCGCGAGAAGCGCGCGTGTCTCTTGGTTCAGTTGCGACACCTGCGCTCGCACGTCCACTTGGTGCCTCTCCTCGATTCGTGTCGGTGGCGTACTCAAGAGCTGCAGAGTTACGCAGGCTGAGTGAGCTACCGGCGGGAGGATTGACCCACCAATCGATGCATAAACGCTGCAATCCGAGCGAATCACACTCAGCGTCAATTAGGCATCGAGAAGTGATTACCGATTCGTGACGTCTCGGGGCTGCGACAGAGGCACCTGGACTGCTGACCTGGCCGTTCGTGTGCGGCGCTAGACCCTCACGGCCTCGATGAGGAATTCGGACATACCGCCGGGCAAGGGCTGGCGCGCGACGGAGGTGAAACCGGCTTCTTCGAGCCAGTCCGTCCATTCCCTCCATGGTCGGGCCATTCCCTCGCCGGAGGCGAGCGTCAGAAAGTACGCACAGAGGTGCGCCACAAACGGTGGACCCATCTCGTCGTCGTCTTGTAGCGCGTCGACGACATAGAGGCTGGCGCCCGAAGGAAGTGCCCTTGCGGCTTTCGCGAGCAATCCACGAACCTTCTCCTCGGACCAGATCGAGAGGAACCGCGAGAACAAGATCGCGTCAAATCCTGCCGGTAACTCTTCCGAGAAGCAGTCTCCGCCAAGCGCTGTGACCCTCTCAGCCAATCCCTGCTCTGTAAGGCGAGCATTGGTTGTCTCGGCAACTGTTGGAAGGTCGAGTACGGTCACGTGCAGGTCAGGCCACCGGCCCGCGAGAGTGGTGGCGTTCACGGCCTCACCACCGCCCACGTCCAGCAATTTGCGGTGACGCGACAAGTCGAGCGATCCTGCGAGAAAGGCCGCGGTCCCGAAAGAAACGAGGCTCATCATCTCGTGAAAAATTTGCTCCAACGGCGGATTTTCGGCCAGACGCATATAGAGGTTCGGTGCGGATCCTGGGATCTCCTCCAGCCCGACATTGGTGTTGGATCTGAGCGCCTCCGCAAAACGCGCCATGGGCCGGAACTGGATATGGTTCGCCATTCGCACCGCGGGCACCATGTTCGCTGGCTGTGTCTTCGAGAAGAACCGCTCCGCGCCTGACGTGTTGAAGTAGCGATCGCCCTCCTTTCGTAGCAGGCCGATAGCGCCGCAGCCGAGCAAGAGAATTCGCGCGGGCTGGATTTCGAGCTTCAAGTGTTCGGCAACCTCTTCGCGCGTGAGGCCGGGCCACCGCGAGAGCAACGTGAACAGGTCGAGCTCGACTGCGGACGCCAGAAACTGGAAGTAGTACATCCCAAGGAAAAGGTCGAGGATCTCAGCCTCGTCCTGATCGGTGAGCTGTTTCATGCTGGCCCCCGTTCGTTGCGACGTCGAACACAAGTAGTGCAACGCACCTGCTGAAGAACCTGATCAGCCTCCCCGCTGCCAAGCCTTCCGCCAATTGCAATTTCCGCTGAGCGTCAAGGTCGCCAGATTGGGGATCAGGCGAAAATCGCGGTACTGACCCGTGTCGTTCGTATGCGTCACGGGAGACCCTCCGTCGGAAGGGGTTTGGACCGCGGTGCAGATGTTGGTGGCGCTACCTGAAGCACTGACCCAAGAAAGGGCCGGGAGAATGTCTTGAGCGTTCAACGTTTGCGCCGACCCATAGGTGAACCAGGTTTCTACTGGTCGCCGGAGTCCGTCAAGATGTTGCCACTGAGATCCTTGGTCATTCTTCACGCAGAGAAGGACTTCGCCCTGCGGGCTGAACGTTTGCGCATCCTCCATCGCCCCGCTGCCTTCAATGCCCCAGCATGGTGAACCAGCCTGCGGCGCAGCGGGATTGGCGCCCGCGCGCCCGCCGATAAGCACCCCCGCAATGGATGCGGCGGTGAACGCCGTCACGGCCGCTGTCGCAGCGAGCCTCATACCCACTGACGATAGGCTCGCGTCGGCGGTCGCGGAGTCGTTTTGCCATCTGTCCTAATCCGCGTTCTGCGTCGTCTCCGATGTGATCGGGCCGACTGCTCCGAATCCATTCAAAAGGAGCCCTTTACGTCCATTCGCCGATGAATTCTGCGGCGGGCGCAGTCATTATTTGTAGAAGCTGAGACATGGAGGACAGCAATGGGCAGGCTGAGGGTGTCGGCGAATATGATTGCGGACATGGTGATCGATCCCCTGGAGGGATGGTTTACACCAAACCTGGGGATGGCCGACGCCCTCGCTCAATTGAGAGCGGCCGGTGCCCTCATCCTCGGTCCTAAGGCCTATGAAAAGCTCGCAGACTTCTGGCCGAAATCGAGCGACGAGTGGGCCGACCTGATCAACCCGATGCCCAAACACGTCGCCTCGCGCACCCTCGTAGAGCCGTGGACGTGGAACTCATAGCTGCTCGGCGCTGATTTCGCCGGTGAGGTCGCGGACCTGAAATCGCGCTATTCCGGCGACTAATCCTCTATGGAATCGGCAGCTTGCAAACCGACTCGCGCGTCTAGACCTCGTCGACGAGGTGAGGCTGTGGGTGCATTCCGTCATCCGGGGATCAGGCGTGCGACCGTTCCACGCAGGCGAGCTTCCGTTCATCTGCAACTCATCTCGGCGACGACGTACGCGTCCGGCATGGTCCGGCTGGCATACCGTCCGACGGCGTGAAGGCAAACGCGAACCGCGAAGTTGGGATTGGTAACAACGCCGACGGTGTCCACTTACATGCATCAGCGGTCCCGAACCGCACCATCGATGCGGACGCTACTGCGCTAGGTATCCCCCGTCGACGGGCAGCACAGCGCCAGTAATGAAGGAGGCATCGTCGGAAGCGAGGAAGGCGGTGGCGCTCGCGACTTCGGCGGGTTCGCCGATGCGGCCCATCGGGTGCATGCGTTCGATCTCCGCCAGATATTCCGCGCCGCCCGGCTCGTCCGGGAGTTGCTTGACGCGCTCAGTTCGGATCGTTCCGGGAGCAACGGCGTTGACTCTGATCCCCCGCTGCGCCCACTCGACCGCCAGATGCTTGGTCAAGCCGGTTGCGATGAACTTGGCGGGCCCGTAGGCCGCCTGCCGCTTCTGCCCGGCCAGTCCAGATATCGAGGAGAGGCAAACAATGGCGCCGCCGCCGGTCGGCAGCATCGCCTCGATCGCGAACTTGCACGTGAGAAACATGCCGCGGCCGTCGATGGCCATCACCTCGTCCCAGCCGGCGGTAGTCACCTCCATCGCATCGCCAAGCGGGATGATGCCTGCGTTGGCCACCAGGACATCGAGCCGTCCGAAGCGGTCGATCGCCGTACCGATCATCCGCTGCGCGTCCGCCTCGACCGAAACGTCGCCGACGACCGTCTCGACCTCCGCGTCAGCGCGGCGAAGTTCATCGGCCAGAGCCTGGAGCGGCTCACTTTGGATGTCAGTAACGATCAGCCGCGCGCCCTTAAGCGCGAAGTGCTCGGCGGTCGCCCGACCGATGCCGAACGCCGCCCCGGTGATCACGGCGGATTTTCCGCGCAGGCGTCCTTGTTCTTGGTTGGTCAACTGGTTCCATCCTTTGGTCGGCGCGGTAGTCGGCGCAACCTGCAAGCGTGTTCAAGAGTCTCGTATCGTGTCCGTTTCGCGTGTCGTATTGATGAAACGAAAAGCGGGCCAGTTCGACGAACTGCGGCACGCGATCGGACTGATCAAAGACACTGATGTCGCTGATTCAATCTCCGGCTGCAACAGTCGACGGGCGGTCGACCGAATCGGAACCTACGCTCGGCAGCCAAACTTTCAAAGGCACACTGAATCTGGGCACTAACTTACGCATCGACTTCATCGACATTCGGCCTGAGACCGAAATGTTCTGTGGCGTCGACTGGGTGCAACACCTGGGTGACGCTCTTTGTCGGCAGAGGCACATTGAGCGGCAGGATTGAGCTGCGGCCCAATGGGATCGCACGCTGATTGGCAAGATCTTCAACCGCAACCGCTTGTCGACACCCAGTCGCGCGGCGATTCCCGTCCCGCGCCTCAAGAACCGCTGAGTCTCCTGGGCGCCAATCGCTACGGTCGGCACCTTAAGAATACCGGTTCAATGGCACCGGTGACGTAACCCGTCCGGCCGTGCGCCCTTCCGAAGTAGGCCGATACGAGTTGTAATCGCCGCCCGAGAACACAAGTACGACGGTTCTGGCACTCAAGGCTTCGGCAACGTTCTCACGGGTGGCGTGAACGATCCCGACGCGCACAGGTTCGATTTCGGAGGGCCTATCAGCACGGTGTTTTGCGCCAGCGTGTATGGCGGGCGTTTATAGCCAAATGTCTTGTAGAAGCTGGCGCCGAAGGTCACCGGATCGGGGGTGAACGTTCCCCCGGAGTGGTTGCTCGACGCTTATGATTTTTCACCGAGCAGCGCAAACGGAATGAGGCTGCACCTACTAGCGACTTCTAGCGGCCTCAAAGGGTCGGCAGGGTCACCGTCGGCAGTGTCGGCAGGGTCACCGTCGGCACGGTCGGCAGTGTCGGCAGGGTCAGTGTCGGCACGGTCGGCAGGGTGACCCCCGGGACGGTGGGCACGGTCGGCAGGGTCAGTGTCGGCACGGTCGGCAGGGTGACCCCCGGGACGGTGGGCACGGTCGGCAGGGTCACTCCCGGCACGGTCGGCAGGGCGACTGGCCAGTACCATCCCTGCTGGCTCCAGTATGGAATGTTGAGGACGTCGACGCCGTCCAAGTCGGGCACCAACAAGTCGTCAAAGTATTTGAAGTCTGTGCCCGGTAGGCCAGGCGATGGGACGGCACTCGCCACACCCCGCGCACCGAACCCGACTGGAGCGAACGCAAGAACTCCGGCGATAACTGCTGCGGCAATGATTTTCTTATTCACCATGAACCCCCTTGTGCGAACGGCCAATAAGTCACGTTGCAAGGCTTCCTCCATGGTGCTCTTATGAGCGATCTGAGGATAGAGGCTTTCTGCCTCAATCGTTCCGCGGCGGCGTCGGCATGCGGCGATCACATCCGGTGTGACCGCAGAGTCAAGCATCAGGGCATGCTTTGCCCATCAGTGCGGCCGCACACAGCGGACTGAAGTGCGAGCTCTACGGCGCCCGGTGACGAATCACCCGCTCGAGCGCGCGAATGTCGGATTCGATCTGCCGCGATAGCCAGTACGCAAGCACAAACCCGGCAATTCCCCCGATACACAACACCCTGATCGGGACGATGACTGCGGCGATCTCGGGGGCGGTCAAGAAGCTGACGGCCACAACGCCGAGCAACGGCACCGACGCCGCGACCGCCAAATAACGCGACAGTCGACGGCTGAGCGCTTGTAGCTGATCGGCCTCTCCGACGTCCGTGTGTCCGTATGCGACCAATTCTGGATAGACGCTGCGCACGATGTAGAAGGTCAATAGAAAGAACGGATACGCGATCGCGATTGCGCCACAGACGGTGAGCGACGCGAAGAAGTGAATAGCAGACTTCCCAGGAAGTCCACCCGCGGCGAACTGCATCGCGACCGGAAATGTCAGCCCTGCCAGCAACCACAAGCCGAACACGACGAATACCGTTCGGTCGCCTGCGACAAGACAGTCGTGGCGAGCTCGGGCCAATGTCTCTGCGGGCGGCGCCGGCCCATGTCGCAGGTGCCGCGGGACCAGAATGATGTAGCGCCACCAATAAAGCAGCACCACTGTGGCGAGTGGGAAAAACACAAGGTTGATCAGAGCGGTGATCAGCATGAACCGGTCCTGCGCCTGCTCGGAAAGCCGACTGACGATAAGTAGCTGATTGTGCTGGATGTTGTACGCACTGGCCAGCAGGTTGGGGATCAGGGGGGCCAGGACAGCAATTGGCACAAAGAACGGCCGCAGCCGTAGCCGCCAACTATTCGCCGGCGGATCTACCAAGTCGCGAGCTTGAGGGTCAAGGCACAGCTGAAGTTGCTCGGCGAGCTCAGCCCCGGAGGCCCAGCGTTGATCACGGTCAGCGCTCAGCGCCTTCAGCAGGACTCGACGCAGCGCGGCAGGACAATCCTCGGGAAGGGCGGTGAGTGCTGCCGACGAAACCCCTCCTGCGCGGGTAGTCAGCATCAGGTCCAGCGCCGTGGTATCACCGACCAATTCGGCTGAGCCCGCCCGAGCAGCTTTCGCCGCGGAATCGTCAAATGGCTTGATGCCGGTCAGGATCTCCCACAGCACGACCGCGAGTGAGTAGATATCGCTGCGGGTATCGAGGTCTGCCGCCTCGAGCGTGTGTCCGGGCTGGCAAGCCATGAGCTGCTCAGGAGACATGTACGACAGTGAGCCGCCGAAATATTCGAAGGGGCTTGCGCCCGACACGTTGCGAGAGAAGCTGATGTTGAAGTCTGCGAGTTTGGGCGTGCCATCGGGGGCGAGCAGGACGTTCGCGAGCTTGACGTCGCGGTGCAGGACGCCCCGTGAATTCGCATAGTGCAACGCTTCAGCCAGTCGTTTCCCCAGCCACGCAACAGTCTCGGGCCAGGAAAGGGTCGCTAGCTCAGCGCGAGTGATCGAATCGGTGGGCCGGCTCTCGCCGCGTGATTCCAGTGCGACGTCTACCGCGTCGAGCAACGCCTGACCGGAGTCGGGCGGCCGTTCGGCAGCGAAAACCGCTCGACCAAGGTCGAGCAAGGTCCCGCCCGGCAGATACTGCATGTACAGCAGCCGCCAGTCTCGATCGCGGAGGATCCGCTGGTCGAAGACTCGGACGATGTAATCGTGATCAAGTTGAGCGAGCGTTTGTGGTTCGTGGCCGCGATTGGCGGATATCTTGACCGCCACCAGTCGCTGCAACGATAGTTGCCGGGCTAGAAAGACTCGCGCGAATGCGCCGCTGCCGAGTTCGATGAGCAGATCAAAGTCGTCGAGCCGCTGACCGACCTCGATCTGAGCGAGTGGCGCGGATGGGTCGATATCAACAAACGCTGATTCGAACGTTCCAGTGCGAACCCCTGTTGCTTCGCCGGAGTCGGCCTTCGTTCGAGTCTGAGTGAACTCTGCCGGGTGGTTGGCAGTCGGATCTGTCATGGCAACCTCGTATCAGGTCGCCTAAATCGTAACCGCTGTGGTGCCCGATGCCTGAGAGTTCTTGTGTTGACCACGATGCGCCTTCAATGCGTCGCCTTGGTTCGCGCGCTCGCCCACTAATAACATCGAAAAACGCATCAATCGTAATTAGACAACACCGGTTAATTGACGTAGATGTAGGCGGGAATACTGCAACATTTCTTTCCGTTCCTCACGCGCCGCGCTGTGGGATGTCGCGCCACGCGTGAACGTTGGAGATCGCTGGACTGGGGAGGAACACATCGGTCAATTGATGACCGCTCCTACTGTTGCAGTCATCTGTGTTCCGATTCCGGTGTGGGGCAACACATTAGGCAACGCCGAGGCGCCGACGATCACGCGCTCGATGATTCCGCGTCCTCTTGTTGAGCGTGAGCTCGGCGGACTATTGCTCAGCGTCGAATAGTTGAACGCGGGTATGGCAACGGCCGGGATGACGGTCACGTACCAAGGGCAGCTCGCATGGCGTCGGCGTCGGCGTCGGCCTCCCACCGACGAGTCGACCCCTCACGTCGGTAAATAGAACCGTCGCCACCCCCGAGGGGGCAACCGCCGTCATGGCATCGCTTTAGCCCAAGCCATATGCCCCTCGAAGCCCAGCGATGTCGCCAAGGCGCGGTAGCGATCCCGAAAGTCGCGGTAGGCGACGCCGTCACCACGAGCTTCGGCGAGCAGTGTGCGCATTCGGACTAACCAGATTTCATTCAGGACGAATCCTGGGTCGGCGGGCACGGCGGCTATCCGCTCGATCGCGGCCTCGGCTTCGACTACGTCACCTTCGGCCCCACGGTCCAGCAAAGCCTCCACCAAAACACTGGTCGCAGGAAAGCCCCACGCCAGCACACTTCCCCCGCCAAACAGATGGTCGATAGCATCGCGCACGAGCATTATGGCGTCATCGCGATCTCCGCATCCAGCCCTCTCACGCGCCGCATACACGTTGACGATCGGTAAGACGTCCAAGCCCCACCCCCCGCGCACGAACACGTCACTGACCTCGGTCAGAACCTTCTGTCCGCGATCACGCTCAGCAGCCGCTGGGCGGTGTACCAGCGCGAGGCCGAGTGTCATCCGGGCAACGGTCACCGCGAAGTCATCTCCGGATCGGTCGGCAACCCCAACGGCAGCCTCAATCTCACGCAGCGCGGAATCGTCTGGGGGAATCAAGCCATTGGGTATCACGCCGGTGTAGACGTATCCGACAACCTCGGCGTAGGACATGGCGTCGGCGTTGCGGGCCATGGCCAGGGCCTGCTGCAAGTCGTCGCGCCATCCGGGACGACCCAGGCAGTAACGGCCCATAGCCCGTGTGGTCAGGGCAAGCGCTAGCGGAGACCCGATTATGAGGTTGCCTTTGGATGGGTCACCTTCGGCCAGTTCGATGACCCTTTGTGACCACAGCAGCACGTCAGACCACTCGCCGTTCATCGCCTTGGCGTAGATGGCCGTGCGGGATAAGCCCACCGTTAGGGTGGGATCACCGACCGACTCGATGATGGCCATGACTTCCGACGCCAGCCTTGCCGCCTCGCGCCTGCGGTCCTGAAACTCGTGATCCATCACCAGGCCCGCCATGGCGATGGCCAATGACGCCTTGTCCCCTGCGGCTGTGCACAAATGGCGCAATTCCTCAAAGCGATCGCCTGCCACACGTGTATGGACTCGCCAGGCGATGGCGCACAACATGGTGCGCGGGGCAATGCGCATGGCTGCCCGGTTGGCGTCGTCGGTGGGCAGAGCGTCGGCAATCGTTTGGGCACGCTCCCAACTCAGTCGCGCCGCAGTGATGTCACGGTTAGTCGCCCAGGTTGCAGCGCGCATGAGCCAGCCATAGGCGCCCTTCAATTCACCGGCGGCCTCCAAATGCTCGGCGATCAGGGCGGCGTTCTCATCGGCTGAGACCACATAGCGCCGTTCGATCACATCGGCCAGGCGGCGGTGCAACTCGGCGCGATCCGATTTGAGCTGTGATTCGTAGGCGACCATCCGGATCAGCGGGTGGTGAAACACATACTCGGGTTGGCCGGTGAATCTGACCTGATCAACGAACTCGGCCGCCACCAGATCAGCTACAACGGGTTCAACACCCAGTTCAGCCAGCAGGTTGATGTTGAACCGCGAGCCGGTCACCGCCGCCGCGCTCAACGTGCGTTTCGCTTTCGGGTCGAGCCGGTCAATGCGCGCGGCGATCGTTGCTTGCAGACTGGCAGGGACATTCACCTCGGCAGGCTGTGCCGTCGAGATGTATGCGCCGCGCTCCCCACCCAGCGCGCCCCGTCCGGCCAATTCACGCACGATCTCCTCAGCGAAAAACGGATTACCGGCTGCTCGTTCAGCGATCGTCTCGCATAGGGCGTTGACAGATGGGTCCGGACCGAGCAGCTCGCCGATCAGCGCTGCGGTTTCTGAATCGCTCAGCGGCGCAAGGACTATCGTTTGCGCGCCAGTCAATTGGGTTAAGGCGCCGCGGTATTCGGGGCGATAGGTGAGCACCATAAGCGAGGGAGTCTGCGCGACCACCGTCAGGAAATCGGCCAGCATCGACTCGCTGACCTCATCGATCCAGTGGGCGTCCTCAACGACATAGACCGCAGGCGTTTCACGGGCCAACGAGGAGGCGTTCACCAGCGCGGTCAACCGTCGTCGACGTGCATCAGGATCAACCGCCGGCAACGAAGTGCCGAGGTCGGCAATGCCCAGGAGGTCAAAAAACAGCGCCAAATCTTCGGGGTCCGCTTCGGGAACCCGGTCTCGCACTCGATCGCGCGCCCCCTGCGCGTCAAGACCTTCGACACCAAGAGCCGAGCGCAGCAGCTGCTCGACGACATGAAAGGGGACCTGACTGGTGTGTGACTCGCAGAAGGCGGTGAACACTTCCACACCGCGCGAAACGGCCATGGTTGAAATCTCGCGCGTCAGACGGCTTTTGCCGATGCCGGGAAGGCCGACGACCCCGACGACAGCGCCATGGCCGTCGATGGCACGGTTCAATAGGCCCTCGACGGCGGACATTTCCCACGCCCGACCGACCAGATTCGACTCGGCGCGGCCGACCACCCGATGCCGGACCATGCCCAGCAGACGGTGTGCTGCCGCGCCCTCTTTGGCACCTTTGATCTGTACTAACTCGAGCTCGCCGAGAGTAGCGGCGCCTTCAACTATTCGCGCGGTGGACGCGCTGAGTAACACCCCGCCTGGTGGAGCCGCCGACTCCATCCGTTGAGCCATACCCACCTGCTCGCCGATGGTGGTGTAACCGAACGGTCCCGACCCGATCTCGCCGGCGATCACCTGACCAGAGTTCAATCCCACCCGCAGCCGTAGGTCCACACCATCGGTGTCTTGAACATCCACGGCGAGGCGCGTGGCTTCGTCTTGCACGCCTAGGGCCGCAAGGCAAGCACGCACGGCGTGATCCTCCAACGCCATGGGCGCACCGAACACGGCCATGATGCCGTCACCGGTGAACTTGTCCACTGTGCCTCCATAGCGCTGCACCACCGCCGCACAGTGATCGGCAAGATCGGCCATGATCTCGCGCAAGCGCTCCGCCCCGACCGCCGCCGCGATATGCATGGAATGCACCACGTCGGCGAATAAGACGGTAACTTGCTTGTATTCCGCCGATGGGGCAGGTGTGGTCGGCGTGCCGCACTTGTTGCAGAAACGCGAGTCTGGGGGCAGCGCCGTGCCGCACGACGGGCACGAGAGTCCCATCGCAGTCATCAACTCACCTCCGCCCCCGCTGCGGTCCCGGTCCACGTCACTATCGTGTCACTGCTGGTCAACGATGTCCGACATATCGGGAGTGGTCAGAGACGAAGTCTTGAGGCTCCTATTTGTCGAATCTGACGCGACATGGTCATGAGTTTCGATTCCGAAGACCCGTGTGGCAGCTGACTTGCCCTTCAGCGCATGCGATTTCCGGTCGACGAGTTCTGGTGGTCGAGAAGTCAGGGCGTCGACGGACTGCTCGGTAAGCAGGATCGTGTCGCTGGTGGTCTTGGTAAGCTGCTCAACGCGGGCCGCGACGTTGACAGTATCGCCGATTAGGGTGAACTCCAACTTGCTTCCGCCGCCGATGGTTCCCGCGATCACTGTGCCGGTGTTGATACCGATACCGATCCGAAGTTCCTGGCCAAATCGCTCGGCGACCATACGGTGGATCAACACAGCGGCGTTCAGCGCGGCGTCAGCGTGATCCGCGAGATCGTTGGGGGCGCCGAATACGGCCAGTGCGCCATCGCCGAGGAACTTGTTGACGTGTCCACCGGCATCGACCACAGCAGGCACCACGATTTCGAACAGCGCATTGAGGCGGGCTACAACGTCTTCGGCAGGGTTGGCTTCGGCGAAGGGTGTGAAGTCGCGGATGTCGACGAACATCACCGTCACCTCGCGCCGCTCGCCGGTGAAGACATCGTCACCCTGTTCGAGGAGACGTGAGGCGAGGACAGGGTCAACGTAGGTGCCGAATGCAGCCTGAAGCCGTTGTCGCTCAGCCAGTCCCGTCTGCATCCGGTTAAACGATGCGGCGAGCACGCCGAGATCATCGTCCTGAACTACGGGCACCCGCTGGCTGTAATCTCCGACCCCGACCCGTTCAGTTGCCTCGGCAAGGTCGCGAATCGGACGCAAGCCAGCCGATGTCATCGCACCCAGGGCGAGGGGCACCCCGATACCAGCCGTGATTACACCTGCGATCACAACGGCCAGCGCGGGAACCCCACCATCCGGGTCCAGCACTGCCCCAAGCATCGCACCCACAAAGGTGAACGTGAACGCAGAGGCCACCATCGAGATGCCCACCCAGGCGGCAAAGGTCGGACGAGCTCGTGGAAGCGAGTCTCCGATGCCGGTGTCACCCGTAAGGGTGCCCCTAAGCGGTCGGACCGCTCCTTCCAAGAAAAAATGCATTCCGAATGCATTGAAGGGAATCCCTAGGGTCACACCGACGACCGCGTATTGGAGTAGACGCGAGGCGCTCGCTCCGGTGATTACACCGACGATGGGCAGCAACATTAAACCGCAAACCGACATGGACCACATGCCTCGAATACCCGCTGCACGAGTCCATCTGTAAGTTTGTTCCAGTGCCTTCACATCGTCCATAGGACGCCGTTTCCTCCGCGCCTGCCCAAGACTGAACGTCCGGCTGCCGGGAAGAATTATTACTAACGCCAATATCGCTGCGGCGACACCAGAGAGCACGAGGGCGTCAACGAAACGATTTGACTTTTCATATGCGACAACAAGAAACGACAGGCTTAGGTAACTCACCAGCAGATTTGCAAACGCAACCAACCAGATCACCCACGAGTACCTCGCACCGTACCGATCCCACGCCCACTGCCAGATGCGATCCATGCCGGGAGACTAAGCTTCCCTGCCCTTCAATCCGCCGGAATTCACCAGCACCTCTATGGGTTCAGCAGGCTACGGAACGTTTCGAGACCGAATTCGATAGTCAAGTTTGTCGTCGTTTCGAGACAGTCCCACCCCAGACTCATGCTGGTGATCTTCACCGAGGAGCTGTCGATTCTTCGGCTTACGTGTTCTCCGAGACGCGGTACGCGCTGAACGGGGACTTGCGTGTCGCCAATCATGCGTCGCCTCATCGTGAGCGCGACATCGTAATTCATTCCGATCTCAAACTGCGAGGTCATACCCGAGGACCGAACTTCTCGACCAGCATTTTTGAACCTCGTAGCAGACGGCAGGTCCTCGAAGCTGGTGCTGGTCTGCTTGCCATGGAGGCAGTAGCACCTGGACGTACTCTGTGCCGTTCTTGCGCTTGGCTCGCCCAAGCGATGCCATGGCGGCATGTTTAGGCTGCAACGTTGATGAGTTGTTGATGAAACGACAGACGGGCCAGGACTTTCGTCCTGGCCCGTCTCGTCCGGTGGAGCTGCCGGGAATCGAACCCGGGTCCTACGGCATTCCCTCGAGGCTTCTCCGTGCGCAGTTCGCTATGCCTCTACTCGGATCTCCTGATCACGCGAACAAGTCAGGATGACGATCCCAGTCGCTGTTTGATGTCCCGATGAGTCCCGCGACCGAACTCATCGGTTGATCCCTCTAGATGACGTCAGGGTCCGGGTCGAGGGCTCTCCCGGTCTGACGGACTCACAGTCGCTTAGGCAGCGAGTGCGAAGTCGCGCTGATTGGAATCGGCGCTTAATTGGTTGCAACGACGCTTACGGTGGTCTCTTGCCTGCACCGGCACGCTTCCCTTGATTCGATGCGCGAAGTCGAAACCGTTCAGCCCCTCGCACCCCCGCTGACCATCAGCAGGACACTTCATTCTACCGGTCGACTCAACGCAGGCCAGCGAATAAATAGTCCCAGCTAGATCACGGGCGGCCTCCGTGTCGCAATTCCCGGTAAATGACGACGCGACCGTCGTAGTGTCGAGTCGTCGCGACCGACGCAAGGAGTCTGCTATGGGCGGGTATCGGACCATGATGGTCGGGACAGACGGCTCAGCCACGTCCCTGCGTGCGGTCGAGCGGGCAGGCGCCTTCGCGGCGCAAGAAGGCGCGACGCTGATCATCGCGAGCGCCCACACTCCCACCGCCGCCGAAAAAGGAAGCTGGTCGAGGGCACCAGCGCACGACCACGCGAGTGATCCACGCGCCGCCGACGCCCTCGGAGGCGACGAGTACAAGTTGCACGGCGAAGCCCCCACATACGAGATTCTTCGGGATGCCGCTGACCGCGCGAGGGCCGCTGGCGCGAAAGATGTCGTGGAGCGGGCCGTGACCGGTGCACCCGTCCACGCACTCGTGAAACTGGCGGACGAGGTCAACGCAGATCTGCTCGTGGTCGGCAGTGTGGGGCTGAACACCACTGCGGGACGTCTCATCGGTTCGGTTCCCTCAGAGGTCGCCCGCAAAGCAAAAGTCGACATCCTGATCGTCCACACCGCGGACTAGGACGACTCCGCTCAAATCACGTAATTGAGGTGCTCGACGACGCGCCTACCCACGGCCTCGTCGCCGCCATATCTGATGGCGTCCGCATGCTCGGCGAGTGGCACCCGTCCGCCAGCCAACCGCGTGAACAGCAGACCGTCGAGTTGGATCGTCGACGTCGGATCGTCGTCGCCGAAATCGTCGACCACCTTCGCCCGGCCTTCGACTGCGACGTTGATCGTGCGGCCCAGCGGTCCCGTCAGCTCGAGGGACACCCGCGAACCGTCGGGGGCTCCGCCCAGCTTGCCGACGACGAAGCCCATGCTGGCCGCTACTTCCTCCAGTGCGAGGTCGGCTGCGGGGCCGACGAGCTCACTGGCGCTGGCATGCGCTCCGATGGCATCGCGGATGTCGTGCTCGTGCATCCAGCAGTCGAAGATGCGCACCCGCATGAAACGGCCGTAGCTGTCGGGCCCGGCCGGGGTGAACCCGACATCGTTCCACTGCGCATTGGACAGCTCGGACAACGCCTTTCGCCGGTCGGACGTCATTGAACGGAACGTCTCGAGCAACTCGGCTGCACTCAGGTCTCGCAGCTTGCGCACCCAGCGTTCGTTCATCACGCCGATGTCGTTGCGGACGTGCTCGAGGGTCGACACATCGATGTCGGCCTCTGGGGTGTCCACGCCCTGCAACATCGACTCGGTGCCCACCACGTGGGCGATCACGTCGTGCACGTTCCAGCCAGGCAGCGACGTCGCCGTCTCCCACTGACTCTCGCCGAGCTCGTCGACCAGCGCGTCGAGATCCCTCCATACCTCGAAGAGTCCGGCGAGGACGGCTGGTTTGTCGAGCACGGTCACGGGGCGCGAGGGGCTACTCACCGGCCCGACGCTAGCCCTCGCGGCCCACGAGCGTGCGCGAAATGGTGCTCGCGACCGGCATGTCGGTCGCAGACACGCACGCTCGCGTCCAAGGGGGTGGAGTCAGATCAGACCGCGGTGCCGTCGGCCACCCACGGCACCTTGTCGGCGGTGGCGCTGTCGAGCACCATCGTCGCGACCCGGTCCCGATGCTCCTCTGCGCTGCCCAAGAGCACCGCATTGGTGGTGGCGCGCTTGTAATAGAGGTGCGCTTGATGTTCCCAGGTGAACCCGATGCCGCCGTGCACCTGGATGGTGTCGGTGGCGACGTGGCTGAGGGCAGCCGAGCAGACCGCTTGCGCAATGCTCGTCGACAACGCCGCGTCGTCGGATCCGTCACTAAGCGCCCAGATCGCGTGATACGCAGTCGATCTGGCGTGCTCGACGTCCACGAGCAGATTCGCGAGCCGATGCTTCACACCTTGGAACGACCCGATCGGCCGACCGAACTGCAGCCGGGTCTTCGCGTATTCGACTGACAGGTCGAGCAGATGCTGGGCGGCGCCCACCTGCTCGACCGCCAGCAGTGCCGCGCCGACCTGCAGCGCATGGTCGAGGACCCGCTGCGTCTCACCGGCTCCGGCGATCAGCGTCGCCGGTGTCTTGATAAAGGTGATGTTCGCTTCAGAGCGGGTCTGGTCAAGCGTGGCGAGGGCCGTGCGCTCCACCCCGTCCGCCGTCGTGTCGACGGCGTATAGCGCAACCCCATCGGACCCGCGTGCGGCCACCAGCAGCACATCGGCGATGCCGCCGTCGACGACCTGGGTAACCGTGCCCGACACCGTGTCACCCTCAACGGTCACCGAGACGGCGTCCGGATCGAAGACACCTGCGCGGTCCATGACGGCGACCGCTGCGGTGCGGCGACCTTCGACGAGGTCGCCGAGCAGCTCGTCGCGTGCGGCTCCGGACTCCGCGGCGACCAGTGCAGGGATGGCAAGGTACACCGTGCCGAACAACGGCCCGGTCCCCAACTGTGCGCCGAGCTCTTCGATGGCCACCGCCTGATCGACGAGCGTGCCACCGACGCCGCCGTCAGCCTCGGGCACCGAGAGGCCGAGCACACCGAGTTCGGCGCCGAGCCGGGCCCACACCTTCGGGTCGAACGGCGGGTCGGAGTCCATCAGCTCCCGGATCTTGTCCTCGGCTAAGTGGTCGGCGCTGAACTTGCGGACCGCGGCGCGCAGCTGGTTCTGCTCGTCGCTGAACTTGTACTCGCCCGTGATGTCAGCCACGAGGAATCTCCTTCCACGGCATGCCGGCATCGGCACGCAGATCGCCGGGCAGTCCGAGAATGCGCTCGCCGAGAATGTTGCGCATCACCTCCGACGTCCCGCCTTCGATTGTGTTCGCGCGGCTGCGCAAGTACTTCTGCTGAATGGGACCCTGCCAATCCCGCTCACCGGTAGGCGCGCCCTGCGAGTAACCGCGGTACAGAAGTCCTTCTGGCCCAAGGAAATCCATGCACCACTCGTAGATGTGCTGGTTCAGCTCGGCGCCGACCAGCTTGCCGATCGAGCCCTCCGGACCCGGGCCGCCGACCGTCGCCGCCGCGCGCGAACGCTCCGAGGTGAGTCGTTGAGCCTCCGAACGCAACCACAGCTGCGTGAGCCGGTCCCGCAACACCGGCGTGTGGCGTTGAGGGCGTGACGCCCACAGCGCGGTGGCGTCGGAGATGGTGCCCGCGCCCCGTCTGCTGCCGCTGCCGCCGAGTGCGGTGCGCTCGTTCATGAGCGTCGTCATCGCGACGTTCCAGCCGTTGCCCACCTCGCCGAGGCGGTGCTTGTCGGGGATGCGTGCGTCGGTGAAGTAGACCTCGTTGAATTCGGCCTGCCCCGTGATCTGACGCAGCGGACGGGTTTCGACGCCCGCGCCGTGCATGTCGATGACGAAGTAGGTCAACCCCTTGTGCTTGGCCACGTCCGGGTCGGTGCGGGCCAGCAGCAGGCCCCAGCGGGCGCGGTGAGCCAGGCTTGTCCACACCTTCTGGCCGTTGATGACCCAGTCGTCGCCGTCGCGCACCGCCGAGGTGGCCAAGCCGGCGAGATCAGATCCCGCGCCGGGCTCGGAGAACAGCTGGCACCAGAGGTCCTCGGTGGTAGCCAGCGGCCGCAGCCATTGACTCTTCACGTCCTCGGTCTGCGCGTGCTCGCGAATTGTCGGCGCGGCCATGCCATAGCCCATCGGATTGAGCCCGAGCGGTACCGGTCCGCCCGCACCCTGCAAGATCCGATCGGCGACGGCCTGCAGACCGCGGGAGACCCCGAGCCCGCCGAGGCCCTCGGGGAAGTGGACCCAGGACAAACCGGCGTCATAGCAGGCGCCCAGATACTCCTGGACCGGTGCTTTTTTCGGATCGTGGTCGGTGACCACTCCCCGTGCCAGGTCGGCGACCTTTTCGGCATCAGCGTCATTGCTCATAACCAGTCACGATAGGAACTCGACACCCGTCGAGTTTCACCGGCCCCCGATAGCGCCCGCACGGGGGTTCGGGGCCGCCGATTGCCAAACGGGACGTTTCGCATTTGTTATTAAGGTTTGTCTCAGTTGTCACACGGGTAACAGGAGTAACAAGGAGATGTGGTTCGCCACACCTCTAAAAAATAAAGAAAGAGTGGAATGGAAGATTCGAATGCACACAGTCCTCTACTGCAGCCCGAACGGCCTCGTTTATGAAACCCGCGCCTACTCCAAGGCCGATATCGACAAGCTCGTCGCCACTCATAGCCTGAACTGCCTGACCACCGCAGACCGGCAATTCGACTTCTGGTTCTCCGCGTCACCGCAGAAGTGCCAGCGTCAGACCAACACGATCGCCACTGAATTGCTCATGGCGTCATCGACTTTCAGCGCACGAACAGTGCCGTTGCTGCGCGGATGCGTCGTCATCGCCACTCACGACGCCGACGGCGACCTCGACGGGCTCAGCTGGCGGCAACTCGACCTGCTCGCCGCGAAGAACCACGCCATCACCAATCGGCAGGCACGCATTCTCGCGCGCCGAGTCGCCAAGGAAGATCGCAAGCAGCGTCCTGACGCCGACCGCGTCGCTCGCCCCGTTCCTGCCGCAGCGCCTCAACTGGCTCCCGCCAGCTAGGCGATCCATCCGGCGAGAGCGTTGACACACCGAAGGGTGTCGGCAAAACTCCCGTCGTGACCGAAGCGGGTTGGGCGAATCTGGTCGCCGGGCTTGAGGCCGCCGGAAAGCACCTCGACGAGTCCACGCGCGATCTCGATCCAGCCGAGCGCACAGACGGCCAGCGTGCATTGCTCCGAGCCGTCAACAATCTGCTCGGCCGGTTCGAAATCACCAGCGACACACCGGAACTCGCGCCATTCAACGGATGGCGCCAGAAGTTCTTCATGGACAACCCCGACTACCGCTACTGGATCACCGATATCGGTGACGGGACCGGCTATCGCATCACCGGCAACGTCGGATCGTCGGTGTATCAATCGATCACGGCGTATGCTGGTCGCGGAATCGCCGACGCGTCGGCGGTGGCGCGAATCGACACCGACGATCTCGCGGTGGACGGCGAGGGCAACTTCGTTGTCACGCTGACCCGGCAGCCGGGGACGACGCCTGTCGAGGTCGAGATCCCTGAGGGGACATCGTCGGTGTGGGTGCGTTACGTCCACACCGAGCAGGCGCCCGTCGACCCGGGCACGTGCCGGATCGAAAGACTCGAACCCCCTGCGCCGGCCGCCGCACCCGACGACGCAAAGTTCGCGCGCGACCTGTCGCGGCTCGGCGCGTTCATCTCGCAGGTGCCGCGCGCGTTCGAGATGTCCGCAGCCGAGGACCTCGCGCACACCAACTCGGTGCGCCACTGGTCCGCGATGACCGGCGGTGCGGCGTTCACCGAGCCCGGAATCCACTACCTGCGTGGCTCGTGGTCGTTGGCACCGGACGAATGCCTGTTGCTCGACGGCCCGCTGGTGCCGTGCAGGCACTGGAACATCGTGCTGTACAGCAGGTTTCTGAACTCCTTGGATTACCGCAACCGCACTGTGTCGCGAACCGCCGCGAACGCCATCGTCGCCGACGGACGCTTCCGATTCGCGCTCGCCGGACGCGATCCGGGCATCGAGGGGCACGACTGGCTGGACACCGAGGGGCGGGCGTTCGGGATCTTCGTGATGCGATTCCTGCAGCCTGAATCCGAACCCGAACTTCCCGACGTGCGCGTCGTGTCTCTCGCATGACGTGGCAACCGTCGGCGCGTACCGAGTCCGCGCTCGCCATCTACGCGGCCGCCGAACAGGACCGCGTGAGCCGGCCCGAGCGCTACCAACTGGATCCCGACGCGGTCCTGGAACGCGTGGCCGCCCGAGGTGAGATCCGCGACACGCATTTCGCGAAAGGGTGGCGTACCGGGCTGGAGGCGTTCCTGATCTCGGCGGCCGAGGACGCTCGACTGAACGCGGTGGGCGCACGAATGGCATTGCAGACGGCGATCGGCAGGCTGACGGCCGGGGCGAAGATCGCGGCATGGCGGGAGGACAACCCCACGCGTGCCGCAGCATCGTTGGCGCCGCCGATCTTCATCGTGGGCGGCTGGCGCACCGGCACGACGTTCCTGTTCCGGCTGCTCGCCGGGGACCCGCGGCTGCACGCACAAATCCCCGCCGAACTTGCCGCGCCGTGGTTGTTCGCCGACGCGGCGCCCAACGCCGGTCCCGAATTGACCACGGGCGGAAGCGAACTGCTCCACACGTTGAATCCCGATATGGCCTTCGTCCACCCGTCCGGCCCCACGCTGGCCGAGGAATGCGTCCTCGGAATGGGCACCGATATGCGCAACTGGGGTTTCACCTCGCTGATGCGCCTTCCCTCCTATGCGGCGTGGCTGGCGCGTGAAAACCTCGGTGATTCCTATGCGCGCTACCGCGAGGCGCTGCAATTGCTTGCCGTTGACGACGACCGCCGGTTCGTGTTGAAGGCTCCGGCGCACACCGCCGAGCTTCGGCACATTGCGCGAGAGTTCCCCGGGGCCATCGTGATTCAGATCCACCGCGACATCGTCGCGACGATCGCCTCGGGGGCCAGCCTGTTCGCTGTGTACCAGTCAACCTACAGCGACGAGGTGGACGCCGTCGACGTCGGCCGTCGACAGGCGGATCAGAGTGAACTGTGGTTCCGGCGGGCGACCGAGTTCCGCTTCTCACCCGAATGCGACGGCGTCACGCTGATCGACGTCGATTACCGGGAGCTGATCGACGACACCGCGAGTGTTCTCGACAAGATCTACACCGCCGCCGAGATGCCTGCACCTGCCGCACTCGACGAGTTCATCGCCAATTACCATGCGGCGCATCCACGCAACGCCGCCGGAACCCACCGCTACGAGCCGGAAGACTTCGGGCTCGACCCGGAGGAGCTACGCGCGCGCTTCGCGTTCCTAGGTCGCTAGTACCCTGCCGTCGAGCGTGCGGACTGGACGCGCGAGTTGCTCGAGCAGGGCGAGCGATTTGTAGACGCCGCCGTTGAGACCATCGCGGTCACCCGTGCACAACGCCAACGCGGCCTCGGCCATGGCCTCGATCGGTTCGAGGACACCCTCGGCCTCCACGAGATCCTGCGGGATCGAGGCTTTCACCCCCTCGGTCATCACGGCCTTCGCCGGCAGTAGCGCGTTGACGACGATCGAGTCGGCGTAGAACTCGGTGGCCAGCGCTTCGCTCAGCCGGTTCAGCGCCGCTTTCGACGCCCCGTACGCGGTCCCTTGAAAGTGGTAGGTGGGGTCCGGCGGTGGCGTCGCAGGTATCTCCCCCGCCAGCGAGCTGATGTTGAGAATCCAGCCGCCGCCGCGCTCACGCATGGACGGAATCACCCGCTGGCACAGGTCGAATGGCGCGAAGTAGTTCAGCGTGGTGACCAGCCGTAGGCGCTTCTCGGTGATATCGGGGAACGGTGTGAAGGCGGCCGTGGCGGCGTTGTTGACCAGAATGTCGATCGGTCCGAGATCCGTGACGACGCGATCGATCAGATCCGCGCGGGACTCGGGTGAGTTGAGGTCGACGTGGAACGGCACCGCGCGTCCACCGGACACCTCGATCTGTGACACCGTTTCGCGCAAGGTGCCCGGGGTGCTCCCCTGGGCGATGTCGTCCAGGCTCCTGGCGGCCACGGCGACCACGGCACCCTCACAGGCGAACCGGTGCGCGATCGCGGCCCCGATCCCCCGGCTGGCACCCGTGACCACCGCGACTCGACCCTCGAGTGATCGTGACGTCACTGTTTCCCTTTCTATTTCAGATCCGTCCGGCAATGCCGGCGCTGGTGAAGACGATCAGCTGTTCGACGAAGTCCGGGTCGAGGACCGACTTTCGGAGGGGTCGGCCGTAGCTCGGCTGATCGACGCGCGACAGCGTTTCGAGCATTCCCGACAAGCCGAGCGCCACACGGCGGCGGGCGCCGTCGTCGACGGTGCCCAATGCCCGCCCCGCGAGCTCGAAGAACAGGTGCGCCACCTCGGGGTCGATTCCCCAGGACGGGTCCTCGGTGCTGCTGAACGTCAGATAGATACGCATCCAGCGCACTCCAGCGAGGGGCTCACGCTCGATGAGTTCGACGATCGGCAATATCAGCGACTCCACCGCCTCGCGAATGGTGATGGAGCCCTTCCGGTCTCGCAGCGGGATCAGACGTTCCATGATGCTCTCGGAGATCGAGCCCGAGCGACGGCGCAGCACCGCCTCCAGCAAGCTGCGCTTGCTCGCGAAGTGGTACGACAGAGCGCGCGGGGCGACGTTCGCCTCGCGGGCGATGGCGCGCAGCGAAACGGCGTCGGGGTTGGTGTCGCCGGCCATCGCCTCGGTGACGTCGAGGATCAGCTCGCGCACGTCGACGTCGCTGCGGGGACCCCGCCGCTTTTCGACCTGCTCGCTCACGGAACCGTCACTGGCCGAGCGGATTCTGGGTGACGAACTCGCCACTCTCCACCGGAGGCGGCCACAGCGTCGAGGGCAAATCGGCATAGCGGTAGCGGCCCGGCATGTCCATCATGGGGATCCCGATGCGGTCCAGGAATGCCTGCGGTGCCTTCCCGGACTTCGCGACCTCGATGAAGGTGTGCGCGGTCGACCCGAGGTCGAACCAGTCGCGCTGCCATGCGATGCGGATCTTGCCGTCCGTCTCGTCGCGGGCGACGCCGAACCAGCTGCCGCCGATGCCGCGGATTTCGTACTCGTGTCCGTCGTCGCCGGCCAGGCCCGAGCGTTGCTTCCAGAAGCCCACGATCATGGCGCTCTCCTCGTCGAGGACGGTCGCCATGTAGTCGTAGTGCCAGCCGTCCAGCCCCTCCATTTCGGTGCCCACCGCCCAGCTACGGATCTCGTCGCGACCCATCGCCATGAAGTGTTCGTCGGGGGTGAACATCCAGCCGTAAGTGGCGTCCTCCAGGTAGGAGTCCGCCAGTATCCCCCAGTCGCCGGCCCGCTCCGCTTCGCGATTCACTTCGAGCCAACCGGCCCAGAAGTCCTTGAGTTCTGCCCGGGATAGGTTATCGCTCATAGCTGTTCCTCTTCGAGTTAGTACTGCCGATAGCGGCGTTGAACGTGCTCCTGCCGCACGCGGATTTGTTCGCGCCGCTGCTCCGGTGACACTCGGCGCGTCGACGCGGGCAGGCGTTCGCCGATTTCGTCGAGCGCAATCTTGTGGACCGCCACCGTCGGGAGCTGCTCCGTTGGCTGGGGATACGTCCAGCGGATGGTCATGTAGCCCTCGCGCAGCCCTGTGGTGTCCAGCCAGTTCGGAACGCCGGGATCGCGGTGCGCGACGACGTACCGGTAGTGGCCGTCGTCGTCGCGCTCGGCCTGGGTGCCGTTGAGACTGCTTATGTGGTTGGCGTAGTCGTGGGATTCGCCCCACATGTTGGCCAGGTGAAAACCCATGTACGCCGGCAACTCGAACACCTCGTTGTCGATGATCAGCGCCTCGTCCTCGGCCAGTTCGTAGATGCCGCCGGAGTAGACGTTGGTGCTCTGACCGCCGCCCGTCGCGAGCGATGCACCGGCCGGGGTGTTGAGGTCGTTGCGCGGCATGAAGCTGACGCCGTCGCCGTTACGGTCGCCGTAGGCCTCCAGCACCACGTCGTAAAACTTGTTCCAGAAGCGGGTCTGATTGTCGACGATCTCGCCGACGCGGACCATCGCTGCGGCTGCTGCCGCGGGATCGAGTGCGGGCGGGTGCTCACCGACCTTGTCCACCCGGCATATCAAGAGCTCGGGCGACTCCTCCCGCTCCCAGTCGTGGAACAGGAACCGCACGGTCACGTGTTCGGCATAGAACGTCTCGCCACTGCGGCGCGACGTGCGCTGCGTGACAATGAAATTGCCCGTATGACCGTCCGGCCGCTCGGGAGCCAGCAACACCTCAAACCGACCGTCCTCGTCGACGACCAGATCCGAGGAGTCGAGCCTGCCCGTGTTGCCGCGAATGCCCGGCTGCAGTTCGGCGAGATCGCCGCTGTCGCCCGCGTATCCGGTGTGAGATTCGATGATGACGTATTGGGGGGCGATGGGGCCCGACGGCGCGGGCGGCTGACCGCGCCAGTGTCGCCAGTCCTGAAGCCGGCCCGCGATGCGGTAGGTGTGCCGGCCGTCGATCGGCGTCGTGAGATACATGGCGTCCGCGTTGTCGATGGTGGCCTTGTCGATCACCTGGATGCCGCGACGGAAGTACGGAAAGGCCGGATCTCCGAAGAATGCCCGCTCGACGGCCGAGTACACGAATCCGAGCAGGTAGCGGTACCCCTCCGCGAGGTCGCGCGGCCCGGATTGCGGCGGCGCGTGCAGCTCAGGCGATTCGAGAGCGTCTCGCGCCCGTCCCAGCTGTTCGATCATCTGATCCCATGCGGCGCGCAACGCGTCGGAGTGCTCAGCTGACATGTCCCGACTCCCATCCGAATCGATCGAAGAGTGGCGCCAGCCGCGTGCGAATGTCGTCGGCCTGGAGCCCGAACTCGTCGAGGCTGTAGGCATGTCCGGAGCGGTACTCGCGCCCCTTCTCGTTGGCCAGTGCCTGCTCCAGCTCGGGCACCATGTCGATCCCGATTTCGTCGTAGACCTTGCGCATTGTGCCCGCGGGGTCGGTGACGAGATCGGCGTAGTCCACGATCGCGCTGGGGACCTCGGGGTGGGCGTCTAGCACGTTCAGTGGATGTTGGTAGTAGTGATAGGACGATTCGGCAAAGAAGCGGAACGACTTCTGCATGTCCTCGTCGGCGCGTTTGCGAGCCGACCATGCGAATTGCATCAGCTTCAGAAAGCTCGGAATCGTCTCGTAGGGATTACGTACCGGAACAACGAATCTGGCGTCCGGGAATGTCCGGATCAGACTGTCGACGCGACCGCAATGGACCGGGGCTTTGGAGAGGTGCGTCAGCTCACCGCCGTTGAGAACCAGCTGTCGGCGCAGGCATTCCTTGTAGAACTGCATGACCCGCCGCCGCTTACGCGCGGACCAGCGCTCGTCGACGTAGTAGAAGTCCAAATCTTCGGCATAGGGGTATTGGACGAGCCAATAGCCCGACGCACACGACATCGTCAGCAGGAACTCGTCCTCCTCGGGCGCGAACAGCCCTGATTCGTGCACACCTTGGCTCTTGCTGAACAGCCGCTCGTCGAGCGTATCGATGCGCCTGCGGAGCCGCCCGCCCAGTCGCTGATCCCACCTCAGGACCGCCCGCAGCACCTTCTTCTCGATGAGCGACGGGAAGAACATCTCCCAGAGCAGCACGTAGGAAAACCGCGGATCGTTGGCCATCATGCGATGCAGATACGTCGTACCGCTGCGCGCGTGACCCACCACGAAGACGGGCCGGCGAACGTCGTTGCGCCGCAACGCAGGAAAGACGATCGGGTCGAGCGGGAACGTCACCGCGTGTAGCAGGGCCATGGCCGGAACGACGAGGCACAACGTGCGGTACGAGCGGCGGCGTCGGGCCTTATCTGGCTCGCGGCGGACCAGTCGCACCATCGTCCGCCATGTGCGCCAGTCGAAGTAGAAGAAGTTGTTCATCACCGGTTGACCTTGTCGATGACATCCTGGGCGAATCGTTCGAGCCGCTCGACCTTGTCGGTCAGCGACTGCTGGTCCTCTCCCTTGATGTACGGGTTGCGGAAGCCGATTACCACGTCGGTGACACCCATATCCTCTAGGCGTTTGCACCCATCAACGGTGCGCGCATCCGGACTGACGGCGTGAATTTCGAACGGCTCGTTGGCTTTTCCGGCTCCGCGACGAAGCGTGTGCAACTTCTGGAGCATCGCCTCGAGCGCATCGTTGGGCCCTCCCGCGTGCATCCACCCGTTGCCCTTTATCGCAGCACGCCGCAGTGCGGCCTCCGAGTGGCCACCGACGAGGAGCGGGATCGGCTCCGTTGGGACGGGACATAATTTGAGCGAAGGGACGTCGTAGAAGCGGCCGTGGAACTCGAAGAAATCGCCGGACTCCAGACCTCGGAAGACGTCGATGGCCTCGTCCATCCGCGCCCCCTTATGGTCCGGATCGACACCGGCCATCAGGTAGTCGTCCGGGAAGGGGCTGGTTCCGATGCCGATGCCCAGGCCCAATCGATTACCCGTGAGCTTCGCGACCGAGAACGCCTGCTTGGCGGCCAGTACGGGAGCGCGAACCGGGAACTTCACCACGAAGGTGTTGAAACGGATGCGCTGGGTGATAGCGCCCAGCGAGGCGGCGAGGACGAACGGTTCGATGAACTCTTTGCCCTCGAGGAAGCTGCGGTCGCCGTCGGCGGTGTACGGGTAGACGGCGTCCGAATGCTCTGGATACCCGATCGAGTCGGGGATGGTGAAGCCGTCATACCCCGCGCCTTCCGCGGCCACGGCCAGGCGCGGCAGGTACTCCGCGCGCGTCATCACATCCGTGAACGTGAAACGCATCCGCCACCCCTTCCCTTCTCGCCGGGACTGATGCCATACTCACGCCAGACGTCTATTTAGTCAAGTGAGGAAATAGCGGATGTTCGATTTGAACGGCCGCGTCGCGCTGGTCACCGGCGCGGGGCAGAACGTCGGTGCGGGTATCGCGCGAACGTTGGCCGCGCAGGGTGCCGCCGTGGCGGTCAACGACTTTCACGCCGACCGCGCGGATCGCATCGCCGCGCAGATCGTCGATGCCGGCGGTGCTGCCATCGCGTTCCCGTTCGACGTGACCGACGCGAGCGCCGTCTCCGACGCCGTGACGGGGATCGCGTCCCGACTGGGCCCCGTCGACGTGTTGGTGAACAACGCGGGCACCGGCGGACCCGAGGTGCCGATGCCGATGGCTCAGTTCGCCGATACGGAGCCGGCCGATTGGGCGCCAATCATCGGGGTCAACCTATTCGGTCCGATGAACTGCGCGAAAGCCGTTCTGACAACGATGATCAGCCGCGGATGGGGCCGGATCATCACGATCTCCTCCGGCGCCGGCCAGATCGGCATGGACATCGGCGTCTCGACGTATGCGGCAGGCAAGGCGGGCATCGCCGGTTTCATGCGACATCTGGCGGTGGAGAACGCCAGATACGGCATCACCGTCAACACAATCTCGCTCGGAATCGTCCTCGAGGATGCGTCCGGGATCGCAGAGCTGGCCAAGACCATCCCGGTCGGCCGCCTGGGCACCCCGGATGAGGTGGGTGCACTGGCCGTGTACCTGGCCTCCGACGAAGCGGCCTGGATGACAGGTCAGACCATCGGACTGAACGGCGGATCGCTGGTCATCTGAGGGTTCATCGCGGCGGCGGAGCGAATCCTGATTGCGCCACCGAAACCGAGGTGCTGCTGCCGATCTCACCGCGCTCGTCGAACAGGATCGCCGAACCGGTCGCGATCCCGTCCCGGGTGGAATGGCCCTGCGATGCCAACCCGATCAGCTCCCCCTTCGGCAGGCGACTCAACGTGAGCGTGTAATCGGCATTGATGAACTTCAGGCCCTCTGAGCTCCAGTTGACAAGGGAGGCAGTCACATCCGCGGCCATCGCGGCACGGGTGAAGGGCGTCAGCGGCTCATCCTCGAACAACGGCTGCGTCAACCGCAGCCACGTGTACTTCCGATCACCGTCGTACGGCCAGTCGTCGTCCGGGTTCTGGATCTCCAGCCCCCAGCCGTAGGTGCGGACGAACAACGGATTGGCATTCGCCTGCGTATCCGTGGGAATCGGCGGCATTTGGACCTCGGGCGACCAGATGGTCCCCGACGGTTGGTCGCCGCGACGAAGGAACAGTCCCGTCGCCTGTCCGACGAGCTTGCCCTCCTGCCGGATGACCGCTTCGACGAGTCGCAGCCGCTTACCGCTGCGAATCTCGCGGGTCTGCACCTCAACGGGCTCGATGGCGGCGGGCCTCGGGAGGTCGACGGTCAGTCGCGCGGGCAGGAACTCCTCGTCGTCGACGACTCGTTCGACAGCCCAACCCAGGAGGCCGCCCACGACGTGCCCGCTGATCAGCGGACCCCAGCCGCCCCTGGCGATCGAACGCGGGTGGTAGCCGTCTCCACGACGGTCGAAGTATGCGGTCTCCGGCGCGATTGTCGAGGCCAACGGTGATGCTCCTACGATTCGGGTGTCTAACTAAATCGCATTCAGTATCACCTAGCGCCGTGCGCCGGCCGCTCTTGCCCTAAAGGGTTGATCGCACGCACCTGGTGCAGGTAATCAACCCCGTCAAGCGCGCTGAGCCTGCAGCATCCCGGCGAACCTCTGCCCGATCAGCTGATGCGTCGCCGCGTCGGGATGCAAATTGTCGGGCAGCGGATGCACCTCCGCGTCCGCTGGGCCGTAGAGCGTCAGACCGTCGACGTAGCTGATCTGCGGATCGTCGACCTGCCTGCGGGCGACGATCGCGGCCAACTCAGCACGGATGTACGTGAGCGTCAGCCGTCCCAGTCCACCCGGCCGCGTCGCCTCCGCCGGATCACCCGTCGCGACGAATCGCATTTCGCCGCGTGCAAGCGCATCGACGTCGAAAGCACCTGGCCCCGGCGTGGTTTCGTGAATCGGGCAGTACAGCGGACCGATGACGATCAGCGGCGTTTCGGGTTGCCCGTCGCGGATGGTGTCCAGAAAGCCGTGCACAGCGGGACCGAAAGCACGCTTCCGCATGAGATCCGCGTTCACCAGATTGATGCCCAGCTTGACGCTCACGACGTCGGCGGGCTGATCCCGGATAGCGCGGGCGACGAACGGGTCGAGCATCGCGCTCCCCGAGAACCCCAGGTTCACGAGATCCAGTCCCGCCACACTGGCGGCGAGCGCAGGCCACGTCGTACTCGGACTCGCGGCATTCGACCCCTGGCTAATCGAACTCCCGTGGTGGACCCAGCGTTTCCGATTTTCCGGCAGCGCGCCGATCGCAGCGTCCGCGCGCAGCGTCACCAGCTCGATGCGCTCGTGATGCGGCAGCCAGATCTCGACGTCTTTGTCACCTGTTGGCAAGTCGAACCTGATGGTCGCGACCGGCCCTGGCTCCGTCCGGGTTTCCCCGGTGGCCGGATCGATGCGCACCACGTCGCCGCCGCTCGTGGCCGCCTGCCGGGCCAATCGGCCGTTGACCACGAGATCGACTGTGCCGTCGGGCCGCTGCGGCACCTCGACGAGGACGACCCGCGTTCGGATGACGTCGAGCTCGAGCACCGTCGCCGCCGTCCGAAGCGCGAAACGCACTCCGGACGGCTGCGATTCCGCTCCGAGCAACTGCGGATCGTCGCACTGCGCCCTTGCCCTTGCAGGGAGACGGTGCGGTAGCCAGCCCCGCTCCGTGCGCTCGAGGTTGACGAGTCCGCGCAGCAGGTCGGCCTCGATCGGGTGCTGGATCAGCTTCTCGCCTCCACTGTTTGGCCGACCATCCGCTCGTTCGCCTCATCGGCGACGATGCGCCGCCGATTGGCACGCCGCACTGCCCAGTAGACCACCAGCAGCGCCAGCGCCAACAGCGGGTAACCCATCGCGATCCGGGCGAACGCCAGCCATCCGGTGGATCCGGCATCGTAGAGCGAGTCCTGGACGACGAACCGTGCGACGAAGACGGCGACGAAGGCCAGCGTCGCCACGTCGAACGTATGCAGCACGGTCTTGTCGCGTCGCCACTGCGGATCCGGACCCGCACTGCGCATCAGATTCCAGATCACCCCGACCAGTGGCCGCCTGATCACCAACGACACCGTGAACACCGCGGCCATGATCAGGCTGAACCAAATGCCCGGCAGGAAATAGCCTTCCGCCGATCCGGTGTAGAACGCGATCACTGCCGCGACGACGACGCCGAGCAGCCCCGACACCGCCGGCTGCAGGGGCTCCTTGCGGAGCAGCCTGAGCACGATCAGTCCCGCGCTTGTGCCGACGGCGACCACGACCGCCGCGTTCAGCCCCGCGATCGCGTTGACTATCACGTAGGCGAGGGTCGGGATGCTGGCGTAGACCAGGCCGGACACGCCACCCATCCGTTCGAGCAGCGTCGGAGTCTCGGTCATGCCTTCCGCTCGCCGAGGTGTTTCGCCAGGAACCGGTCGACGGCGTTCCACATGTCGATCACGTTGTCCGGGTTGACGAATCCGTGCCCCTCGTCCTCTTTGACCATGTACTCGACCTCGACCCCGCGGCCACGCAGGGCCTCGACGAGGTTGTCTGATTCGGCCTGCACAACGCGAACGTCGTTGGCGCCCTGGACAACCAGCAGCGGGGTGCGAATCTGGTCGACCTTCGTGATCGGTGAACGCGCCAGCATGTCGGCCAACTGCGCCGGATCGTCCGGGTTGCCGACGAACAGGTGCCAGTTGTTCGCCAGGTGCGGACGCGCGATCTCGGGCAGCGTCCGCATGAAGTTGGACAGGTCCGAGATGCCGACGTAATCGATCGCCGCGGCGAAGACGTCCGGGGTGAACGTGACGCCGACGAGCGTCGCGTAACCACCGTAGGAGCCACCGAAGATAGCCACCCGCTCCGGATCCGCGTAGCCCTGGTCGACGGCCCAGTTGACACCGTCGATCAGATCGTCGTGCATCGTGCCCGCGAACTGACCGATCGCGGCCTTCTGGAACGCCTTGCCGTATCCGGCCGAGCCGCGGAAGTTGACCTGCAGCACCGCGTATCCGCGGTTGGCCAGCAGTTGCACGCCGGGGGCGTATATCCACCCGTCGCGCGCCCACGGCCCGCCGTGCACGGTCAGCACCAACGGCAGATTCTTCGGCTCCACCCCGACGGGCAGCGTGAGATACGAATGCAGGTCCAGCCCGTCACGCGACGGAATCGTCACCGGAATCATCGGCGCCAGCTGGTCGGGATCCAGATGCGGATACGGACGGAGCAGCTCCCTACTCTCACCGGTGCCGTGGTCGTAGAGGTACGTGACGCCCGGCTCACGATCGTGGGTGTAACTGACCACCCACCTCCGTCCGCTGATGTCGGAGGACAGCGCGCCGATATCGCCATCGGAAAGCTTCTCCAGGGCTCCGAGGACGTCACCGAAATGCGGATCTAGCGCGTGAATGACCTGTCGCTCACCGAGATAGCGGACGCCGAGCAGTTCACCGGTGGCTCGGCTCTGGATGAGCGGCTCGGGCAGGCCCGCCCACACTTGCGCCCGAGTGTCGACGTCGAACGTCGGGTGGCTGTCGACGGCGTACTGCTTGCCGTCGGCCACGTCTAGCCGGACCAGCCGGGTGCGGTCGGTGCCCTCGTTAGAGCCCATCCAGATCCCGCTGCCGTCGGGCGTGACGACCATGGGATACATGCCCATGGTGTAGTCCTTGCCGTCGTAGTGCGCGATGGAGTGCAGCGATCCGGCGTCCCACTTCAGGACTTCGAGATCGCCTTCGCGATTCAGCTTCGTCGCGAACAGGTCGCCGCGGCGGCTCGCCAGCCATGCGATCACGTCGCCTGGATTCTCGGCGAGCATCGTCAGCTCACCCGAAGCGATATCGAGTTCGTAGGCGTCCATCTGCGTCGGACCGCGCTTGTTGGAGTAGACGAGGGCCTTGCCCGGCTTGTCGGGCAGCTCGAAGTACGACATGACGCCCGGAAACGGGGTGAGGTCGACGGCAGGGGCGTCAGGATTCTCGAGGTCGACGCGCAAGACGTGCCAGTTCTCGTCGCCCCCGGCGTCCTGCATGTACAGCAGCCAGCGAGGGTCGTCGGTCCACGAGAAGTGCAGAATGCTGCGGGTCGCGTCGGCGGTGACGCGCCGGGCGTCGGCGCCGAACTCGTCGGCATCCGCGGACGCGACCCAGATGTTCATCCGGTCCTGCCACGGCGCCAGGTAGGCGACGCGGGTGCCATCGGGTGAGATCGCGGCCGCTGCCCTGACAGGCGACTTGAACAGGTCCTCGACGGAGATGAGCTCAGGTTTCGACATGCCTCCATGTCACACCCGGACGCTGCGGCACAGTCAAGTCGCACGGAATGACCCATGATGGAACCGTGGCCTGGAGCACCCGTGAGATCGCCGAACTCGCCGGCACCAGCCTGCGGGCCGTGCGGCACTACCACCAGGTGGGCCTGCTGCCCGAGCCCGAACGGCGCAGCAACGGATACAAGCAGTACGGCGTGGCACACCTGGTCCGGCTGGTGCGCATCAAACGGCTGGTCGATCTCGGCTTCTCACTCCCCCAGATCGCCGCGATGGGCGAATCCGACGATCACCCCCAAGAGGCGCTGCGCGAGCTCGACGCCGAACTGGCGGAGACGATCGAAAGGCTGCAGCGGGCCCGCGACGAACTCGGCCAACTGCTGAAGCACTCGGCACCCACCGATCTGCCACCCGATTTCGTCGCACCGGATACCGCCGCGAAGATGACCGACGCCGATCGCAAGCTCGTCGTCGTGCTGAGCCGCGTGCTGGGGCCGCGCGGCAGGCAGACCTACGCCGACATGATGCGTGAGACGCCCGAAGACCCCGCGGCCACCGAGCTGGACAACCTGCCCGCCGACGCCGACGAGGCGACGCGGAAGGGCCTCGCCGAGCGGCTCGCCCCGTACATCCTGGCGGTACGTGAGGCCCATCCCGGATTGAACGACTCACGCGCAGATGCCCCACGCGGTAAGCGCTTCGCGGACAAGGCGATCGACGACGCCATGGCCGACCTCTACAACCCGGCGCAGCTGGACGTCCTGCGCCGCGCGGGCGAGATCGTCCGCCGCCTAGCCGCCGAGGGTGGGTAGCGGCAGCGGTGCGAGACGGTAGCTCGGCGGTTCGCTGCCGTGCAGATGCCGGACGAAGTAATCCCAGGTGCGGCGCAGGAAGTAGTGCTGGCTGCCGATCAGGGCATGCTCCGCGCCGGGGATCATGATCAGGTCGAAGTCCTTATCCGCCTTGACCAGTGCATCGACCAGCCGCATCGTCATATACGGATGGGCGTTGTCGTCGAGCTCACCGTGAATGAGCAACAACTTGCCCTTCAGGTTGGCGGCGAGGGTCGCGTTCGAGATCGCCTTCATTGCTTCCTCGGTGACGTCGCCGTGGTAGTGCTCGGCCCACATCGCCAGGTTGATGGCGTTGTCGTGGTTACCGGACGTCGCGACGGCCACGGTGTAGAAGTCGGGGTACATCAGCACAGCGCGGGCGGCGGCGTAAGCACCCGCGGACTGGCCGGTGATCCCGACGCGGCGGGTGTCGAGCCACGGATACCGGTGGCCCAGTTCACGGATGGCGGCGACGTGGTCGTCCAGGGCGCCTGCGTTGCCCAGGTCGCCGTAGGAGTGGTCCTGAAACGCCTTGCCGCGCGCCGCTGTTCCCCGCCCGTCGATGGCGACGACGGCGAACCCGAGAGCGGCGAAGGCCTCCGGCTCGCCCTGGTGCGGCGGATCGAACGACGGCCCCGCCCGGTAGATCTGCGGACCCGGGTAGATGTGCTCGACGATCGGGTAGCGCCGGTCGGGGTCGAAATCGTGTGGCCGCCAGAGCATCCCGTAGATCGGCGTCTTGCCGTCGGCCGCAGTGGTGCGGAATCGTTCCGGAGGGCTCCAGCCCAAGGCCTGCAGGGCATCGGTGTTCGGCGACTCAAGCGCGACGAGTTCCCGCCCGTCACCGTCGAGGACGACCGAGCGCGGCGGTACGCTCGACGAGGATGCGCGGTCGACGATATAGCCGCCTTTGAGCGGGCTGATCGCGTCGTGGTCCAGATCGTCGTCGGTGAGGCGGGTGAATCCGGAACCGTCGAGGTTGATGCGGCAGATCTGCCGCAGATAGGGATCGTCGTCGACGAGCCCGCTCGCGACGAACCACAGCTGCCTGCGGTCCTCGTCGACCCACAGCAGCCGGCTGACAAGCCACTGCCCCTTGGTGATTCGGGTGTTCTCCTGGCCGTCGCCCGAATAGAGGTAGAGGTGGCCCCAGCCGTCGCGCTGCGACCACCACACGATCTCGCCCGACTCCAGCACATGCACCATGTGCGGATCGCCAAGTTGCACGGCGGGGTCGACGCGCGTCTCGCCGGTTTCGCTGATCAGTGTGGCTGTCGCGCCGGTGACCGGATCGAGCCGGCGCAGTTGCAGGGTCCGGGCATCGCGGGAGTGGTGCAGGAAATGCACCGACTCACCAGCCTTTCCAGTCCACCACGCATACACCAGCGCGGTGTTGTGCATGATCGGCCACGGTTCGTCGTGCTGACGGACCACGGTGCGTTCGGCGACGTCCACGACGTTCCACGTCATCATCGCCACCGCGTTCTCACCAGGCATCGTGTAGCGGGTGCGGTGTTCCACCGGGCGGCGACCATCGGCGGGTGTCGACTCGACGAGCACCAACTCCGGCAGATCCCGTTGGTCGATGCGCTGCACCAGGATTCGGGTGGAGTCGGGCGACCAGTGGAAGAACGACAGGGGCGGCAGGCCGAGGATCCGCATCAGCGCCTTCGCACCCGTGGTTTCGGGCAGCCCGCCGTAGTCGAACAGCGGCTCGGCGTCGTCGGTGAGCGCGAACTCGTCGCCACCGTCTGCCGGCCGAACCCAGATGTTGCCATCGCGGCGGACCGCGATCCACGCCTCGTCCGGCGACGGCACCTCTCCGGGCAGTTGCTGCACGTCATCGGTTCGCTCGCCGAGGCCGTCGTCGTCCGACCACGTCCACTGCTTCTCGAACGCGGCGAACCGCGCGGTGCCGTCGTCGCGGATCTCGACCGCGGCGATGGGCAGATCGTCGCCGGTCGTCGCGTGGCCGGATTCCTCCGCCAGCGCCACGGCCAACCGATCGTGGTCGAACGCCGCACGCCGGGTGCCCTCGGCGGGATTCACCACGACGTAGCGGGTGCCGACCTTGTACCAGAAGCGCTTACCGTCGGAGAGCCACTGCGGTTGCAACGCGCTGCCCGGCACCTTGCGCGCCCGGTAGGGCGCGAGCATCTGCTCGGCGCGCGCGTAGTCGGAGCCGGTCAGGGTTTGCGTCGAGGGGTCGGCGGTCACGTCTTCCATGCAACACCCGGACGTAGGGGCACACTCAAGTCATTTGACCCTGCCGCAGCGTCACAGCCTTTCGTGGCGGTATGCCTCCTGTCGCCGTCGCCTACCTGAGCTCGCATTTTCTGAGCTTTCTCGGGAACGGAATCCTCGCCGTCGCGCTGCCGCTGATCGTGCTCAAGACGACCGGCAGTCCGCTGAGCGTCGGCGCGGTCTCGACGGCGACCGCGGTTCCCGCACTCCTCGTCGGGCTGGCCGCCGGGGTGCTGATCGACCGGGTCAACCGCCGGTCCTGCTCGATCCTGTCCGACGTCGTCTCGGCGGGCGCGGTCGCGGCCATCCCCGTGGTCGATCTGCTGTGGGGCCTGAACATGACGTGGCTCGTCGCACTCGCCATCGTCGGATCGTTCGGCGATGTACCGGGGATGACGGCCCGGCAGGTGATGGTCCCTGCGGTGGCCCGGCACGCGGGCGTGTCATTGGAGCGGCTCATCAGACTGCGGCAGTCGATGACGTCGATGGCGCTGGTGATCGGCCCCGCCGCCGCCGGCACCTTGCTGTCGCTGTTCGACAGCAGCACCGTGCTCTTCGTGACCGCGGCGACATCTGCGGCCGCGGCGCTGATCACGGCCACGATGCCGCACCGCCTCGGTCGTGTCGATACCGATGCCGCACATCGGGATTCGCTGTGGACGCAGCTGGCGGCGGGAGCCTCGGCACTGCGCGGCAGCAAGTTCCTCACCGGCACCGTGACACTCACGGTGGGTCTGGCAGTCGCGCTCGGCGGCTTGCAGGGCATGGTGCTGCCCCTGCATTTCAGCGTGATCGCGCGGCCCGATCTGCTCGGCTTCGTGCTTACCGCGCTGGCAATCGGAATGCTCTTCGGATCAACCACTTTCGCCGCCGTCGGCACCCGCAGATCGCGACGATTCTGGATGACAGTCGCGCTGATCGGGACGTCGGTGGGATTCCTACTGATGGCGACGCTCGTCTCGCCGGCCTGGATCTTCGCGGGAGCCGCGGTGCTGGGCTTGGCCAACTCGGCACTCGGGGCGGTGTTGGGCGTGCTGCAGGCCGAGCGCATCCCGGACGGAATCCGCGGCCGGGTGCTCAGCCTGCAGAACGCCGCTCTGCAGGTCGCCGCCCCGGCTGGCATCGGGCTCGCCGCGGTCGTCGCCGAATACGGGTCACCGATCGCCGCCGGCCTCGCGGTCTTCGCCGTGTGGCTCGCGATCGTTCTGAGCCTCGCCCTGTCGCGGGCGCTCACAGACCTCGAACCGTCGGCCGACCGCAATCTCGCGCGGTCAGTGGGCGAGCAGATTCACGAGCCGGCTGAACACGCTCGGTAACGCCTGTGCGGCAGGCACGATGGCTTTGCGCACCGGCGCGCGGGCGCTCGCCGCGAGCAGCGCCGCGGTGAGCATCCGATAGCGGCGAGTCAGCCTGCGCCACTGCGGGTCGTAGTCATCTGGACGGTCGCGCAAAACGCAGTCCACCAGCAGTTCGGCGGCTCCGAACGCCAAGCCCATGCCTTCGCCGGTGATCGCGTCGATGTAGCCGGCCGCATCGCCGACCAAGAGCACCCGGCCCGCTGTCCGGCTGCGAACATTCTGACGTAACGGTCCCGCGGCCCGGTCCTGACCGTGCGAGTGGCCGGCGACCCTGTCGCGGAGTTCGCCGAAGGGTTCGAAGCGCTGGTCGAACCCACCGCGACCGGCACTCAGGATTGCGATCCCGACGCAGTCGTCGGCCACCGGCGTCACATATGCCTCTGCAGTGCGAGACCAATGCACCTCAACCGAATCCGTCCACGGCGCCATCTGAACGTGCCGCCGGATCCCCCACCGACGCGGACCCGTCGTGGGTGCGGACAATCCCATTGCCTTGCGAATCGGTGAGTGCAGTCCATCCGCCGCCGCCAGGTACCTGGCCTCGCATCCCGCGGCGGACACCGAGTCTGCGCGCTGAGTGATCCCACCCAACTCCCCGTGCACCAGCTTCACCCCTGCCGCCTCGGCAGCCCGCATCAGCGCTGTGTGCAGGACGGTCCTGCGCACGCCGCGCCCGACGCCCGCATGGAACGCCGCATCGACCCGTCGGTCACCGTCGAGGTAGCTGATTCCACGCAACGGCCGGCCCTCGGCCGCCACACCGAGCCGGTCGAGGTGCGCGAGTGTGTGGGGCATCATGCCTTCGCCACAAGCCTTGTCCAGCAGTCCCGCTCGTCGTTCAACGACGGCGACGTCGAGCCCGGCCCGCGCGCCGTAGAGCGCCGTAGCCAGGCCTGCGGGGCCACCGCCAGCGACCAGGAGGTCGATCATGACAGGCTCGCGAGCGCGCCGTTCTCGACCTTGATGCGGGTGCGCAGCAGTTCCGCTTTCAGGACGGTGAACACCAGGGCGGTGATCCACGCCGAATGCACCAGCGGCAGCGCGATTCCCTCGAGGACGACCGCGACATAGTTGGGGTGCGGTATCACCCGGTACGGTCCGCCGGTCACCCGAGTGGCACCGGGCACGACGATGACGCGGGTGTTCCACTGATGCCCCAAAGTGGCGATGCACCACCAGCGCAAAACCTGCGCGGCCACCACGATGGCCAGCATCGGCCAGCCCAACGCAGGAATGAAGGGCCGCTGAAATGCGAACACCTCGATCAGGCACCCCGCGAGCAGGCTCACATGCAATACGACCATCACCGGATAGTGGCCGGTTCCGAACTCGACTCCCCCGCGCTCCCGGCTCCATGCCCAGTTGCGTTTGGAGACAATCAATTCGGCCAGCCGCTCGACGGCGATGACCGCGATCAACCCGACATACCAGTACATGCTCACCGCCACCGCAGCAGAACAAGCTCGGAGCAAAAACCCGGGCCCATGGCCATCAGCACTCCCGGACTGCCCGCGGGCGGACACTTGGCCATCGTGTCGCGCAGTACATGCAGCACCGACGCTGACGACAGGTTTCCGACCTCGGCCAACGAGCGCCAGGTCAGTTCCAGCGCATCCTCGGCCAGACCCAACGTGGAGACGATCGCCTCGATCACCTTCGGGCCTCCGGGATGGCTCACCCACGTCGCGATGTTGTCGAGCGTTAGGCCATGTGCCGCAAGAAATCCGACGACGTCATCGGCCAGATAGCGCTCGACCACGGCGGGCACGTCGGGCGATAACACCAGCCGAAATCCGGTGGCCCCCACATCCCAGCCCATGGTGCGCAGCGAATCCGGATAGAGGTGGCCACGCGAATCGACCACCTCGGGACCGGACGCAACGATCCGGTCGGCCCTGCGATCGCCGACCGCGACGACGGCCGCGGCGCCATCCCCAAAAAGCGCACTGCCGACCAGGGTGGCCATCGACGGCTCGGATTTCGGCATCAGCGAGCACAGTTCCACCGCGAGCAGCACCGCGACACCATTCGGATCGCCACGAAGATAGTCATGCAGGCGAGCGGTACCAGCCGCACCCGCTACGCAGCCCAGCCCGAACAGAGGCACCCGACGGACGTCCGGGCGCAACCCGATCCGCCCTGCGATCCGCGCGTCGACGGTCGGGACCGCGAGCCCCGTGACCGTCGTCGTCACGAGTACGTCGACATCGGAGGGTTGCAGCCCTGCCTCCTCGAGCGCCCCGGTGATCGCGGCACACCCGAGTTCGACCGCATACTCGATGAAAACGTCGTTGGCGGCGCCGAAATCGGTCAGCCCGGCATAAGCCTCCAGTGGCAGGACCATATGTCGGCTGTCGACCTTCGCAGTCCCATGTACTGCGCGGATGAAATCTTCATGCTCCGAGAAACCTGGCATCGCCACTAGCGCATCGGTCACTTCGGCTTGCGTATAACGGCGTTTCGGTAATTCACCACGAACCGCTGCAATGACAGTCATGTCCTACTCTCCCTTTCCTTGGACACGCAATCCGGCTCCCGCTGGTTCACTGCCGACCGACGCGAGGCCGTCTTCGATGCCGAAGCGGTGGTGAATCCTGGACATCCATTTGGGAGCCCACCAGTTCCACTCGCCCATGGCATGCATGAACGCCGGGAGCAGCACCATGCGGACCAGGGTGGCGTCGACCAAGACCGCCAAAGTCAGACCGAGGCCGAACATCCGCATGAATGACACCTGAGCAGCGATCAGCGCGGCGAACGAGATGCACATGACGACGGCCGCGGCCGTCACAACCCGGCCGGTGCGCGCGATCCCCAGCGCGACGCTCTCGTCACTGTTCGACGTCGTCAGCCAGTACTCGCGGATACGCGAGACCAAGAAGACCTCGTAGTCCATCGAAAGCCCGAAGGCGATACAGAACAACAGCACCGGAATGCTGACGACGAGAACTCCGGTCGTGGTCGTCCCCAGTCCGCCGAGGTGCCCGTCCTGGAAGATCCACACCATGGCGCCGAAGGCCGCGGAGAGCGACAGCACGTTGAGCACCAATGCTTTCAGCGGGATCATCACGCTGCCGGTGAGCAGGAACAGGACCACGAACATAATCACCGCGATGAGCCCGAGCACGACCGGCAGCCGAGACGTGATCGCGTCGACGCTGTCCCGGTTCACCTGCGCGGTGCCCGCGAGAAGTACATCCCGGCCGCCGGGCCCGCGGACTGCATGGAGGGCGTCGAGCTGCGCCTCCGAGGATTCGGAGAACAACGGCGAGGTGCTGTGCACGGTGAGGTAAGCGCTTCCGTCGCGCACGCGGACCGGCGTCACCGCCGCGACATCGGCAACTGCGGCGAGGTCCGTCGCGTATCGGCCGAACTCGGCCGTGGTCACGCCACTCGCGTCGGGTACAGCGATGCTGACGGAGGTTGTGGAGTCGTCGGGGAAATAGGCGCGTAGTTCGTCGCCAACCTGGTGCGCGGATGCCGACTTGGGGAGCACCCGGTCGTCGGGGAAACCCCATTTCACTCCGAGGAACGGAGCGCCGAGCAGCACGAGCAGGACGACGACGGCCAGTCCGGCCGGCAACGCGCGCCGCATGACGGCTTTGGTCCAGCGGTAGAGGAACTGTTGCTCGACGGTATGCACCGACGGATCCGGCCGCTTCAATAGTCGGCGGGTCAGTCGGCGAATATCGAAGGCCTGCAACCGGTCACCCAGCACCACGAGTGCCGCCGGCGTCACGAACAGTGCGGCAACTGCAGCGAAAGCGACGGTCGCCACCCCCGCGTAGGCGAATGACTTGAGGAACGACATCGGGAAGATGATCATCACAGCCATCGACAAAGCCACGATCGTCGCCGAGAACACGACGGTGCGCCCTGCAGTCGCCATAGTCGTCACCAGCGCGTCCTCCCGGTCGGCGCCCCCAGCCAACTCGTCGCGGTACCGACTGATGATCAGCAGGGTGTAGTCGATCGCCAGAGCCAAACCCATTGCAGCGCTGAGGTTCAGCGCAAAAATGGATACGTCTGCGAAAGTGGACACGCCGCGGAGCACGGCAAGGGCTCCCAGAATCGCCAGACCGCCCACCGCAAGCGGAATCGCTGCGGCCAGCGCGCCGCCGAACACCCAGACCAGGGCGACGAAGCTGAGCGGAATCGCCAACGACTCCATGAGCAGCAGGTCGCGCTGCGACTGTTCGGTGATTTCGACATTCACCATCGCTTCACCGCCCGCGCGTACCGCGACATTGTCGCGGTCGCGAACGAGCCTGTCCGACAGATCCTTTGCGTACTCCTGGGTCTCACTCTCAGCGCCGGCGATACCGACCACGATCAACCCGGAAACGCCGTTGCTGCTGACCAGCGCCGCGCGCTCGGGTTCGGGTGTGGTCCACAGCGACGTGACCGATGCGACGTGCGGCGAGCGACTCAGTTCGTCGACCAGTTCGGTTCCTACCTCGCGCGCGGAAGGCCCCACGGCACCGTCCGCGGCGCTGACTGTGATCACCATCTGAACGTCGCCGGCGCCGAACTTGTCCTTCAGCAGCGCCTTCGCATGCGCGGACTCCGATGAGGGGTCCTCGAATCCACAGGCGCACAGACTCTTTGCGACAGGGACCCCGAAGATGCCGGCCGCCACCGCGACCAATGCGGCGAGGACGAGCATCCGCCGAGGGGCGGCGACGGCGAGGCGCGCGATGCGTCGCAAGATTCCATCCTTCGAGCCCGGGGCTGCGCCGTGCCCAGCCGGGAGTACTTGCTTTCGCCCAATGATGTCAACCACGAGACCACCCGCCTCATCTACCTTCTCAACAACTGTTGATATTTGTCATCAGTCGATGACTTAGCACTTTAGAACCACCTCGGCACTAAGTCAACAGCTGATGACATAGCATTTGACGATGGCTACTCCGAGACCCCGCAACGCCGCCAAGACTCGGGCCGACATTTTGGCGGCCGCACGCCGCCGTTTCGCGACCGACGGGTACGAACCCACCACGCTGCGCGCCATCGCGGCCGACGTCGGTGTCGACGCCGCGCTGGTCAGCCGCTACTTCGGCAGCAAGGAAGACCTGTTCGCGACCGCGACCGAGTTCAAGATCGATCTGCCGGATCTGGAAGGCGCTGAGGCGGAGGACATTCCGGGCATGTTGTTGCCGCGGTACTTCGCGGTGTGGGAGGACGACCACACGTTCCTTGCGCTCCTGCGCGCCGCGGGTACCAGCCGCGTCGCCGCGGAGACGATCAACGAAACCCTGGCCACGAACGTGGCTCCGGCACTGCAGGCCATCACACCCGACAACGACAGTGTGCGCATCGCTCTGACAGACGCGTTCGTCATCGGTCTGGCAATGACGCGCTCGGTCCTCGCCAATCCGCCGATCGCGAACCTCAGTCGCGAAGAGCTCAGCAGGTGGGCCGGACCCGTCTTTCAGCAGTTGCTCGTCGGCCCGCCACCGCCTTAGCGCCGTCCGGGCTCAGACCCGTTCGGCCCGGGTGACCGGAATCATCGCGAGTTCGGAAATCGGCACCGGGTACCCGAACAGATGGCCCTGGGCCAAGCGGCCGCCCGCACGATGCACCGTGTCGGCCTGCGCGGCAGACTCGATACCTTCGACGATCACGGTCAATCCGAGCTCGTCGCACAGTCCGATGACCGAGCGATACAACGTCAGGTCACGGGCCTGATCGCTCGTCGCCAGACCGCGGTCCAGCTTCACGATCTGCACCGGCAAGGAGTGCATGTACATCAGCGAATTGAATCCCGCGCCGAAATCGTCCAGTGCAACCTTTACTCCAAACTCGTTGAGCCGCTTGATCTGCGCCGCAGCATGAGCGAGGTCCACGATCGGCAGCGTCTCGGTGATCTCCACGACCAGACGGCTCGGCGGGAGGTGGTGCCGCGTCAGCACCTCGCGCACCTGTCGCTCGAATGCGGGATTACCGAGGCGACCGGCGCCGATGTTCACGTGGATATCGAGGTCGAGACCCGCCTGCCGAACGTCACGGCACGCCATGTCGAGCACCAGCGCATCAAGGTCTGCCGCGAGCCCCGCCGCCTCCGCCGCGGCAACGAATGTCTCGGGTGACATCTCGATTCCGGTCGGCGTTGTCCACCTCGCCAGAGCTTCGACCGCCACCGGTTGGCCATCGGGCAACTGCACCAGGACCTGATAAACGAGGCGGAAGCCGGGCGGAGCATCTCCGTCGGCGTCACGAAGCGCCGTCGGGAAATCGATGGTCGCTCCGGAAGACGGTTGATACACCACCGCGGTGTCCTTGCCGAGCCGCTTGCCCGCGTACATCGAGATATCGGCCTGCCTCAGCAGATCGTCGGACGTCTGGGCCACGCCGTCTGCCCCGGGCCTGACCAAACCCATACTGGCCTTGACCCGCACCGCGGATCCATGCAGCGCGAACGGATCCCGCAGGGCGACACGCAGCCGCTCCGCAGCGTCTTCCAGGTGTTCTGACTCGCCGTCGATCAATATCGCGAACTCGTCTCCGCCGATCCGTGCCAGCATGTCGGTGTCGCGAACACACCGTTTGAGGCGCCCCCCGATGGCGCACAACAATTCGTCGCCGGCCGCGTGGCCGAAGCGGTCGTTCACGTCTTTGAAGTCATCGAGGTCGACGAAGATCAGCATGAATTCGCCGTCACGCATCGCCTCGTCGAGCCGCTCGGCGAACAGAATTCGATTGGGTAATCCGGTCAGCGCATCGTGGTGTACCTGGTACGCCAACCGTCGCTGCGCGCGATACAGGCGCTGCGTCACCAGGTTCTGAGCACGCGTTGCCACTATCTGGCGGGCAGCCACCAACATGACCATAGCTACCGCGGCGCCGACTGCGAGCGGCTTCAGTTCCTGCCCGATCAGCACGTGAAACGCGAAAAGCGCTGCGATCCCGACAAATCCGCTGTAGGGCAGGATCAGCTGTGCCCAGTCGCTGCCGCGGTTCGCACGATCCCCGCCCCGCGGCCACGACTCGAGCATCGCGAAGGCGATCATCAGCGGACCGACGATCAGCCCGACCCCAGCCCACAATTCGCCGCTCTCGATGCCCACTGATCGGAAGTAGGCGATCATCCGGTCGGCCGCAGCCATTGTCACAAGACCGCCGGCCATGAGCAGATAGGTCGCCCGAGATGGGCGGCTCGGGTCGTAGATCATCGCGACCAGGACCACCGCGGCGATGATGACCACCTCGACGAGCACAAAAAAGATCTCGACGGCCACGATTTCGGACCGGGGCACCGCGCCAATCGAGCCAGTGCGGAAGCCACTCATGGCCGCCAGGATCAGGAACGCAACGCCGGCGACGACCCCGTCGAGGATGTTGGCGACGGAGAGGATCCGCGACTGGCTGCTTGCCGTTCCGGCCACCCTGTCGCTGGCACTCACCAGCAAGATCACCGCGACTCCAGCCAGCGCGGTAGCCGTCAGATAAGCGAGGCTTGCACCCACTCGAACCACCCCGCTGGCGCTGGTCCACCACAGCACCTGACCAAGCAGCCAGCACACCGCTGCCGCCGCGAAGACCAGTCGCCACCAGCGGGCCCTCGCGCTGACGCGCCACGCCGTGATGATGGCCCAGGACGCCGCGACAAGGCCGGTGGTCAACTGCAATATCGCTTCGCCCCGATGGGCCACTTCCTCGCCCCAAAACGCCATCGCGTTGATCACCGCCAGCGCCGTGACGACGACGGCGAGGTCGATGAGGCGCAACCGTCTGCCGTTGGTGGACACGCGCCTCCTCTCCCCGTGAGTGACCTGCTTCTTAGGCCCCGAGATACAGGGACGACCGCTAGCCGGCAGCGATCATCGCGACTGCCGTCAACGCTAGCGCCATCCCTATAGTTTGCGAGCGAGTTACCCGCTCACGGAGCAACACAATTGCAAGTAGCACGGTTGCGGCCGGATAAAGAGCGATCAGTACCCCCGCAAGCGACAGCATTCCGGACTGCAGGGCCAGCAGCGTAGCGACGTTCGCGATCGTGTCGAGCACCGCAGCCGTGAGTGCAAGCCGCAACGGCACGCCCCGTTCGATGACCAGGTTCGCGGTGAGCGCGGCCGCGAACAGCACGATCGCCGTGGCGGCGAGCCTTCCGAACACCAGGGGCCACAGCTTGGCCTCGACCGGCACCTGGTCGAGCAGGACGAAGTTCATTCCGAACGCGACACCGGAACCGATCGTCAGCCACGCGACCTTCGCAGTGAACGTGTGGGGCCTGACGTCCTCATCGGAAGCTTCCCGGCTCACGAGTACCACCGCCACCAACGCCACGACGGCGCCCGCGATCGCCACCCAACTCGGCCGCTCACCGAGCGCCAGGCCAACGCCCACCGGAATGCCCGCGACGAGAATCGCGGTCAACGGTGACACCACCGAGATCGGTCCCGCGCCCAACGCGGCGTAGAACCACCAGACGCCGAAAGCCTGCGCGACACCGGAAGTCAGCCCCCACACCACCGCCGGAGTCGAGACCACTCCCCCGGCCGGTATCGCGATGACCGTCAGCAGGATCAGCGCCACCGGATAGGAAAGGACCACTACCCGCAGCGCGGCGACCCGCCGTGAGGCGATACCACCCACGAAATCGCTTATGCCGTAACCGAGCGCCGCAATCAGCGCGGTGACGAAGCTGATCAGGTCATGCCCTTGGCCCGGCGGCCGAGTTCGCGGGTGATCTCGCGGTCCGCATCGCGCTTGGCGATGTCCTGCCGCTTGTCACGAGCTTCCTTACCGCGAGCCAACGCCAGCTCGACCTTCACCTTGCCGTCGGAGAAGTACAGCGACAGCGGAACGAGGGTGAGATTGCCGTCGCGGATCCGCCCGATGAGATTGTCAATCTGGCTGCGGTGCAACAACAATTTGCGGTTGCGCCGCGGCGTGTGGTTGGTCCAGCTGCCGTGGTGATACTCCGGGATGTGCAGGTTGCGCAGCCACACCTCGCCGTCATCGATGGTGGCGAACGCGTCGGCCAACGAAGCCTGCCCGTCACGCAGGCTTTTCACCTCGGTACCCACCAGCTGCACGCCGGCCTCGAACGTCTCGAGTACCGAGTAGTTGTGCCGCGCTCGCCGGTTCGTCGCGACGACTTTGTTGTTGGACTTTGCGGAGTCGGCTGCAGGGCTTGATTTTCGGGCCATGGCTATCTTCGGACGTACAGCCGCAGCGTGACGTACGCGGTGATGCCCGACATCGCGAGGCCGAGGAACAACATCCACGGCGCACTGAAATACAGGACGTCCGCGTAGTCCACCTTGGCGATCAGATTCGCCCGATAGAACTGGTCGAGAGCACTTTCCAGGAACAAGGCCCGGACCAGGATGAGCCCGACGATCGCGATGACAACTCCGACGAACGCCGCCAGCATCGCCTCGACAAGGAACGGCAGCTGGGTGTACCAACGGCTGGCACCGACCAATCGCATGATGCCGATCTCGGTGCGGCGGGTGTACGCGGCCACTTGAACCATGTTGGCTATCAGGAGAATTGCTCCGATCGCCTGCACGAACGCCACAGCGAACGCCGCATTCCTGACGCCGTCGAGGACGGCGAACAGCCGATCGATCAACACCTTCTGGTTGAGCACCTGCTGCACCCCGGGCTGGCCGGCCATGGCCTCGTCGAACTGCTGATGCTGTTCGGGGTCGTCCAGCTTGACGATGAACGACGACGGGAACGCGTCCTGTCCGGCGAACTCCTTGAACTCCGGGAACTTCTTCACCGCATCGGCATAAGCCTCTTCGCGGTTGAGAAACCGCACCGAGCGCACGTCGTCGCGGTCCTCGATCTGCTGACGCAGAGCCTTGCACGGATCGGCGTCACAGGTGGGGTCGTTCGCGGAGACGTCGTTGGTCAGGAAAACCTGGCTCTCGACCCGGTCCAGATAGATGTCACGCGACTGGTCGGCCAACCGCACGACGAGCAGACCGCCGCCGAACAGGCCGATCGAGATCGCGGTGGTGAGGATCATCGCGATCGTCATCGTCACATTGCGACGGAAACCGGTGAGTACCTCATTGATGAGGAATCCGAAGCGCACTAGCGATCCATTCCGTAGACGCCGCGCTGCTCATCGCGAACCAGCCGGCCAAGTTCCAGCTCCACGACGCGCTGCCGCATCGAGTCGACGATGTGGTGGTCGTGGGTCGCCATCACCACCGTCGTCCCGGTGCGGTTGATGCGCTCGAGTAGATCCATGATGTCCTTGCTTGTCTCGGGGTCGAGGTTGCCGGTGGGCTCGTCAGCAAGCAACACCAGCGGCCGGTTGACGAACGCCCGGGCGATCGCCACGCGCTGCTGTTCACCGCCGGACAGCTCGGTGGGCAGCCGGTTGGCCTTACCAGACAGGCCGACCATCTCCAGCACATCGGGCACCACGCGGTTGATCACCTCGGAGCGCTTCCCGATGACCTCGAGCGCGAAGGCGACGTTCTCGAACACCGTCTTCTGCTGCAAGAGGCGGAAGTCTTGGAACACACAGCCCAGCACCTGCCGCAGGCTGGGGACGTGGCGGCCCGGCAACTTGTTGACGTGGAACTTCGACACCCGGATGTCCCCCGACGAGGGCGTCTCCTCGGCGAGCAGCAGCCGCATGAACGTCGACTTGCCTGAACCCGAGGGGCCGATGAGGAAGACGAACTCACCCTTGTCGATCTTGACCGACACATTGTCGAGCGCGGGTCGCGCTGACGATTTATACATCTTCGAGACGTGGTCAAGGGTGATCATCACGGTGGGCCAGTGTAGCGGGGGGAACGATTCCGACTAGCTCTGCGGAGCCATCGTGGCCGGTGCCGGCCCAGGCGCGGCCGGCGCCGGGGACACCTGAGTCGGAGTGACGATCGTTTGCGTCGTCGGCGGCAGCGGACCGAAACCGTCGGGATCCACCACGGTGGTCGTCGGCGTTGTCGGGGTCGTCGAGGTCGGCGACGTTGGCGAGGTAGGGCTCGTCGTTTCGGTAGGGCTGGTGGTGGTCGGCGTCGTGGTGGTCGTCGTGGTCGTGGGCTCGACCGTCTCCTTGGGGCGTCGCACGTTGGTGCGCGGTACCCACGTGTAGTTGGGGTCAGGCACGAAGCCCGGCGGTACGACCGCGGGCGCAGGCGGCTCAGGCTTCGGGGCAGGCTCGACATTGTGGTACACCCAGAACAGCGCGACGAAAGCGACGAGAAGCACAGCTGTCGACACCCGCATCCGGCCGCCGAGTTTGAACTTCAACCAAGACGTCATTTCCGGTCCTCCGGCGGGCCCTGCGTTTCGCCCTCCGCACCACCGGACGTCGCCGGATGGACGAGAGCCTCCACCTTCGGCGCATGGCCATCAGTGGGCGAGACGATGCCGGCGCGTCGCAGCGCGCGCACGACGAGCACACGTATGCGACGGCCCACCTCGAACTGCTTGCCCGGCAAGGTGCGCGCCACCATACGCAGGTTGACGGTGTCCAGTTCGATGCTTTCCACGCCCATCAACTGCGGCGCGTCAAGTAGCAGCGCACTTAGTCCCGGATCCTCCATCGCCTTTTCGGCAACACCGTGCAGCAGATCGTTCACGACGTTGAGATCCGCCGCCGTCGGCACCGGGATGTCGATGACGGCACGCGCCCAATCTTTGGACAGGTTCACCGTCTTGACGATTTGTCCGTTGGGGATGGTGAACATCTCGCCCTCGCTGGAGCGCAGTTTGGTGACGCGAAGAGTGACGTCCTCGACCGTGCCCTCAGCGGGCAACGCGATACCGGCGACGGTGAGCGACACCAGATCGCCGAAGCCGTACTGCTTCTCGGTGATGATGAAGAATCCGGACAACAGATCCTGCACAAGGCGCTGCGCACCGAAACCGAGCGCCGCACCCAGCACCGCGGCGGGCGCGACAAGCGAGCCGACCGGGATCGCAAGGATCGTTGTGACCTGCATGATCACAATGACGAAGAGCAGAGCGACCGTCACCCAGGAGATCACCGACGCAACGGCCTGACGGTGCTTCGCGCTCTCGGTACGCACCAGCTGGTCGCTTTCCTGGTACTCGGCGTCGATGCGCCGCACAACCCGGCGCGCGCCCCAGTTGATGAACCGTGCGGCCAACAGACCGCCGATCAGATACAGCGCGATCGGCACGCCGCGCTCGAGGATCCAAACGCCGATGGTGCCTTGCCAGAAACCGGTCCACCGGTCTCCCAAGGCAAATGCGATCAGGTTGCTATTCGTCATCTTTTCTATTGCGCCAACGGATTCCGGCCTCGAGGAACCCGTCGATATCTCCGTCCAGTACTGCGGCCGGATTACCGACCTCATACTCGGTGCGCAAGTCCTTTACCATTTGATACGGGTGTAGTACGTAGGAGCGCATCTGGTTTCCCCACGAGCTTCCGCTATCGCTCTTCAAGGCGTCCATCTCGGCACGCTCTTCTAAACGCTTGCGCTCCAACAACTTTGCCTGGAGAACTCGCATTGCCGAGACCTTGTTCTGCAACTGCGACTTCTCGTTCTGGCAGGTGACCACGATACCGGTCGGGATGTGGGTGAGTCGAACCGCCGAGTCGGTGGTGTTCACCGACTGACCGCCCGGTCCGCTGGATCGGTACACGTCGACGCGCACGTCGGTCTCGGGAATGTCGATGTGGTCGGTAGTTTCGGTGACGGGCAACACTTCCACTTCCGCGAACGACGTCTGGCGCCTGCCCTGGTTGTCGAACGGGCTGATGCGCACCAACCGGTGCGTGCCCTGCTCCACCGACAGCGTCCCGTAGGCGTAGGGCGCGTGCACCGCGAAGGTCGCGCTCTTGATGCCCGCCTCTTCGGCGTAGGACGTGTCGAACACCTCGACCGGGTAGTCGTGCTGCTCGGCCCAGCGGACGTACATCCGCATCAACATCTCGGCCCAGTCGGCGGCGTCCACACCGCCGGCGCCCGAGCGGATGTTCAGCAGCGCCTCACGCGCGTCGTATTCGCCGGACAGCAGCGTGCGGACTTCCATCGCCTCGAGGTCCTCGCGCAGCTTCTTGAGCTCGGCATCGGCCTCGGCCACTTCGTCGGCCCCGCCTTCTTCGGCGGCGAGCTCGTAGAGCACGGGCAGGTCGTCGAGGCGCTGCCGGAGTTCCTCGACACGGCGCAACTCGCCCTGTGTGTGGGACAGCTCGCTGGTGACCTTCTGGGCGCGCGACTGGTCGTCCCACAGGTTGGGGTCGGAGGCCTCGTGCTCGAGCTTTTCGATCCGGACACGCAGGCCCTCGACGTCAAGCACCCGCTCCACCGTGGTCAGGGTGGAGTCGAGTGCTGCAATATCGGCTTGACGGTCAGGATCCACGGGAATTCAGGGTACCTGTGCAAGAACCCGACACTGTTATCCCTGACTGGCGGCAATCCGGCAGGTTTCGCGCTTAGCATCTGAGATGGCAACCAGCCCTGCCACGACGCGACAGCCCCTTGCGCGTGGCCGGGTAGCGACAACCTTCAAACAAAGGTATTCATGCGCCCTTACCACGTGGCGATCGTCGGCTCCGGCCCCTCGGGCTACTTCGCTGCCGCTTCGCTTCTGAAATTCGCCGACGCCTCGCAAAAAGAGGGAGTGGATGCGGATGTCCGCGTCGACATGCTGGAGATGCTGCCGACGCCGTGGGGGCTGGTGCGCTCCGGCGTCGCGCCCGACCATCCCAAGATCAAGTCGATCAGCGCCCAGTTCGAGAAGACGGCATTGGACCCTCGGTTCCGGTTCTTCGGCAACATCGTCGTCGGCGACCACGTGCACGCCGCCGAGCTGGCCGAACGGTACGACGCGGTGATTTACGCCGTCGGCGCGCAGTCCGACCGGTCGCTGGGCATCCCCGGCGAGGATCTGGACGGCAGCGTGCCTGCCGTCGACTTCGTGGGCTGGTACAACGCCCATCCGCATTTCGAGGAGATGGCTCCGGACCTATCGACCGGGCGGGCCGTGGTCGTCGGCAACGGCAACGTGGCGCTGGACGTCGCACGGATCTTGGTCACCGACCCCGATGTCCTCGCGGCGACCGACATCGCCGACCACGCGTTGCGGTCTCTGCACGACCGCGGCGTCGAAGAGGTGCTCATCATCGGCAGGCGCGGGCCGCTGCAGGCTCCGTTCACCACGCTGGAACTGCGGGAGCTCGGTCATCTCGAAGGCCTCGGCGACGTCGACGTCATCATCGATCCGGCGGACTTCGCCGATATCTCCGACGAGGATGTCGACGCCGCAGGCAAAACGGTGAAGAACAACATCAAGGTGCTGCGCGGGTACGCCGAGCAGGCACCCAAGGGCGCCAAGCGCCGGATCGTGTTCCGGTTCTGCACGTCCCCCATCGAGATCAAGGGTGACGACAAGGTCGAGTCGATCGTGCTCGGACGCAACGAATTGGTCGAAGAAGGCGGGCGCGTCGTCGCCAGGGACACCGGCGAACGCGAGGAGGTGCCGGCCCAGCTGGTGGTGCGCGCCGTCGGATACCGCGGGGTGGAGCTGAAAGGGCTGCCGTTCGACGACCGCAGCGGCACGATTCCGCACACCGACGGCCGCATCGAGGGAAGTCGCAACGAGTACGTCGTCGGCTGGATCAAGCGTGGGCCGACCGGCGTCATCGGCAGCAACAAGAGCGACTCGCAGGAGACCGTCGATTCCGTGGTCGCCGACCTGTCCGGCGCGTCACTGGCCGAATTCGGCGACGATCACGCCGAGCGACTGGCGGAATGGTTCGTGGAGCGCCAGCCGAAAGTGATCACCGACGACCATTGGAAGCTGATCGACGAACACGAACGCGGGGCGGGTGAGCCGCACGGGCGGCCGCGGGTGAAGCTGACCAGCGTGGCGGAGTTGTTGCGCATCGGCCACGGCTGAGGCGACTAGTAGATCTCCGGTCCTGCCGGTGGCGGCGGCGGGGGCGCCGATGGCGCGAATCGCCAGTTGTCCGGGTTCTTCGGCGAGTAGACGACGGGGAAGAGCTGAGAGATGGTCGGCCACTGGTCGACGTCGATTGCCATCTGCTGATAGACCACGTGCTCGTTGACCGTCGGCCCGTTGATGACGCCTGTGATTGTGACGAACTGCTCGCCGGTGACGCCGTCGGGACGCGGGCTGACGCCGGTGACCAGCAGCTGACCCTGCATCCACCCGCTGCCCGCACCGCGACGCCGCCTGATCCACGGGGCCGCGATGAGCACGAGCGCCCCGACCATGACCAGGACCATCACGATTTCCCACACACCGACATGGTAGGACGTCCCTTATGACGACCCGAGGACGAACGCGAGTGAGGATCGCAGCGAGGAACGAGCAAGGACCGGAGCGAGCGGGAGTCGAGGCATGACAGAAGTCCGCGATGACATCACCTTCGCACTGCAGATGGCCGACGCCGCCGACGCGCAGACGCTGGATCGTTTCGGCGCGCTCGATCTGCGCGTCGAGACGAAACCCGACCTCACTCCCGTCACGGATGCCGACCGCTCGGTCGAGGAGCTGGTCCGCGAGGCGCTTGCGGAACAGCGGCCCGACGACGTCGTGCTCGGTGAAGAGTTCGGCGGCACAGCGGTTTTCACCGGCCGCCAATGGGTCGTCGACCCCATCGACGGAACGAAGAACTTTGTGCGCGGCGTCCCGGTGTGGGCCACGCTGATCGCGTTGCTCGACGACGGCGTCCCCGTTGTGGGCGTCGTCAGCGCGCCGGCGTTGCACCGGCGATGGTGGGCCGGCCTCGGCGAGGGCGCGTTCACATCCTTCGGCGGTCGAACCCGGCGCATTTCGGTGTCGGGCATCGACAACGTCGCCTCGGCAAGCTTGGCGTACTCCGATCTCACCACCGGGTGGGACGGTCTGCGGTCACGATTCCTGGAGCTGACCGACGACGTGTGGCGGGTTCGCGGCTACGGCGACTTCTGGTCGTACTGCCTGGTCGCCGAGGGAGCCGTCGACATCGCGGTCGAGCCCGAGGTGAAGCTGTGGGATCTAGCGGCACTCGACATCCTGGTACGCGAAGCGGGCGGCACCTTCACGAGCGTCGCGGGGCAGGCGGGTCCGCACGGCGGCAGCGCGATCGCCACCAACGGGTTGCTGCACGACGCCGTGTTGAGCAAGCTGAACGGCTAGCCTCGCCGACCGGCCTCGACCATTCGACGGATTGCTTCAGGTGACAGGCGTTCCTTGGGGATGAAACCCAGCGCAGGACTGGCGGCAATGAGTTCGCCGTACTCGCTCTCGGAATGCGTGGAAGTCAGGATGACCTGTGACGGCACCGGTCCGTTCACGATCTGCTCGGCGAGTCGGAATCCGCTCTCTTCGCCGAGTTTGAGGTCCACGATCGTGACGTCGGGATGCTGCTGTTCCACGTATTCGAGAGCCTCTGCCGAGGACGTCGCGACTGCGACGACCGAAAGTCCCTGGCGATCAAGCAATTTGGAGGCCGTGATGAGAAATCCGGGATTGTCATCGACGATGACGCAGCGCACATCCACCGCCCCGGATTCCATCACTCCAGTGTGCCGGTCGGCCGCATCGGTGACATTCCGGGTAGCTGCAATTCGTCAGACCGGCTAACCAACATGGTGAGGGTGAAATCCGCAAGGTCCGATTCATCGTTCCGCTGACGATTCCAGAGGCACGTCAATTCGAACCGTTGTACCCATCCCGGCCGGGCTGTCCCACGTCAACGTTCCGCCGAGCGCCTCGACACGGTCGAGCAGCCCTATCAACCCTGAGCCACGCGATGCGACCGCTCCCCCTACACCGTCGTCACGAATCATGACGTGCAGTCGGCCATCAGCCAGGTTCGCGCTCAGCTCTGCGAATGTGGCGTTCGCGTGCTTGGCGACATTGGTCAGCGATTCCGCCGCGACGTAATAGGCAGCGGCCTCGACCGACGGCGGGAGCCGTGTGCCCACGTGGAGATCCAGCTCGACCGGAACCGCGGACCGGCGGGCCAGCGTCCGCAGCGCCGGCGCGAGACCACCTTCGGACAGGATCGCGGGGTGGATGCCGCGCGACACCTCACGCAGATCGTCGACGGCCTCGATGAGTTCGGTGTTGAGCGCCGCCAGGGGCTCACGAACCGATGACGTTTCGGGAAGATCCGCGTCGATGGTGCGTAGCTTCAGCGCGAGCGTGACCAGCCGCTGCTGGATGCCGTCGTGCAGATCGCGTTCGATGCGGCGGCGCGACTCGTCGCCCGCCGCGACGATGCGTGCCCGCGATGCCATCAGATCGGAGTGCGCCTGTGCGTTGGCGATCGCCGTCCCGACGAGGTCGGTGAACTCCGCCATCCGAAGCTCGGTGTCCTCCAGAAGCGGGTGCTCGATCGTCGAGAGCGCGGTGATCGCACCCCAGAGCGTGCCTCCGACGATGATCGGCGCTCCCACAGCTGAGTAGGTGCCCGCGGGGATACCTGGCGGGGAGTTTTCTGTGCGGCGGGCGGGCGCCCGGGTTTGGTAGACGTGCGCGGCCACTGTCTCGCCGACGTCGATTCGAGCACCTTCGGGCACGGAATCGCTTGTGCACGCCGATGTTCCGCAGACCGTCGCGGTGCCGTCGGACTCGAACCGCAGCAGCCTGGTGATGTCGGCGCGGGCAAGTAACCCGATCTCCCTGGCGACCGCAGTGAAGATCTCGCTCGACGGCCTGCCCTGGGCGACGAGCGTCGCAACATGCCGCAGGGCTGTCTGCTCGTCGTTGAGCCGTCCCAACTCGGCGCGATTGCTCTCCAGCGATTCAGCCATGGAGTTGAAGTTGCGCTCCAGCGTCCCGATATCGCCCGTGCCTGCCTGCGGTACCCGCGCGCCCAGATCCCCCGCGGCCAGCCGGTCAGCCATTCGCGCGGTGCGACGGACGGGATTGACGACCGCGCGGGCCAGGTAGCCGGCGCTCAACGCGGTCACCAAGACCGACAGGATCAATCCGACGCCGGCGACTACGGTCGCGCGCCGATACATCCGATCCGCTATAGCCTGCTGCTCTGAGCTGAGCGCATCTTCGGTGGACAAGAACTCGTCGAGCTGTTGGCGAAGGGCATCCATCCTTTGCATGCCCTCTTCGCTCGCGGCGAGGCTGCGGACCCTAGGTTCGTCACGGCGCGCCCCTTCCACGATCGGTATCGAATAGTCGTTCACGTAGGACAGCGCGTCCCGTTCGAGTTGTTCGGCGCGGTCCGCCTGCTGTGGATCGTCGACGACCGCGCGCAACGTCGTGAGTCGTTCGGCGATCCGTTGCCGGCCGGACTCCCACGGCCCGAGAAAACTTTCCTGCCCGGTGATGAGGAATCCACGTTCGCTCGTTTCCATGTCGCCCAGCACCCGACGGACATCACGTGCCGCGTACGCCTCTTTCGCGGAATTGACTGCGAGGTCCCTGGAGCGGTCCACTTGCGCCATTGCGACGAGAAGAAACACGAATGCCGAGGCAACGATCACGGCAAGAGTCACGGTCACCACGACCAACCGTGTGATCAATCCGCCCCGCACGCACGCCACCTAGGACTAAGGGTCAATTCAGCTGAGTATGCCGGGTGACCGTCTGCCTCGGAATTCCACTGCCGTAGCTGCGAACCTCCTGATCCGGCACCCAACAAGGTGTAGAGCCGCCTAACCTGTCGACTGTCGGGGTTGCGGGAGGGAGCATTACGTGCAGCAGCTGAGTTGGACCGACGACATGATGCTGCGCGCCGAACGGCCCGAAACCCCGATGCAGATCCAAATGCTGCTCATCTACGACCCGGCTACAGCGCCAAACGGCCGAGTCACGTTCAAGGGCATCCTCGAAGAGATCGAGAGCCGCTTGCATCTCGCGCCGACTTTTCGTCGGCGGCTGACCGAGCTACCCGGCGGTCTGCACATGCCCTATTGGGTGGACGACCCGAACTTTGACCTCGAGTATCACGTCCGCCACATCGCGCTGCCGCAGCCGGGCGACTGGCGTCAGCTATGCATCCAAATCGCGCGCATTCATGCCCGGCAGATCGACTTGCGACGCCCACCGTGGGAGATGACGGTGATCGAGGGGTTGAACTCGGTACCGGGTGTCCCGCCAGGATCCTTCGCGGTCGGCGTGAAACTGCACCACTGCGCCGCCGACGGCATGGAAAGCGTCGAACTGCTGGCCGCCCTGCACGATCTCGCCCCCGACGGTCCTCGCCCCGCACCCTCCGAAACACCCTGGGAGCCAAACAAATTACCGTCGACGGCGACTCTGGTGTCCAAGACCGCGGTCAACATCGCCCAATATCCACTGCGTGCGGGCAGCGTCGTATTGCCCAATGCGCTGAAGGCGGTTCGTCAGTTCGCCGGGCTGCCCGCCAAGCTGGCCGGTGGCGTCGCCGCGGCACTCGGTGGCGATCCGCCGTCTTTGTTCGCCCCGACCACTCGGTTCAACGGGTCTGCTTCTCCCCATCGGGTGTTCGAGGCCCGCTTCCATGACCTCGCCGACTTTCAGCGCATCAAGTCGACTGTGCCGGGGGCGACGATCAACGACGTCGCGGTGGCGTACGTCGGCGGGGCGCTGCGACGCTACCTCGAAGACCACGACGAACTGCCCGAGGAGACACTCCTGACGGCGGTCCCCGCGTCGATACGGGATTCCAGCGAGAAAGGGGCGGGTGGAAACCGGTTGTTCGGCAGACTGCAGTCGCTGCAGACGACCCTGACGGATCCGCACAAGCGGCTCGTGTCGATCGTGGCCGAGGCATCCGCGTTTCGTGAGAACTCCGATACGTCCAACACCAACCAGCTGATGGAGCTCGTCGGCCTCGTTCCGACCACGTTGCTGGGTCTGACCATCAAAGCGGCGTCGGCGCTGCCCTTCAGCAGTCCGCCGATCGCCAACACCAACTTGAGCAACGTGCCCGGACCCGCAGAGCCAATCTATTTCAACGGCGCACGCCTGATCCGGGTCACCGGATTGGGGCCGTTGATCGGTGGCTTGAACCTGTTCCACGTCATCGCAAGCTACAACGGCACCGTCTCGATGGGCGTCACCGCGGACCGTGATGCGCTGCCCGATCCCGCGCACTACGCCGAATGCATGCAGACCGCCTTCGACGAGCTCTTGGCCACCGTCTGACGTGTGAACTGCCTTACAAAAGCGAGAACCTTACTCACGAGTCAGTTCGCATACCTTACTCTGGAGTCAGTTCCGCGAATGTGAACGTCGATCTTTTAGAGCGAGGCAGTTGAAATGACCAACACCCTGCCGTCGAAAAACGGATCCCCTCCCCGCCCGAAGCGGTCAGACAAGGAAAGCGCCGTCGGCCTGCGCAAGCACAAACGCTCCGCGACCGACCTGGGCCTGGCCATCGTCACACCGCTGGTCGGGCAGGAGTTTCTCGACCGCTACAACCTGCGAGATCCACTCAATCGCGGGCTGAAGTACGGCGTCAAACAGGTCTTCTCGGTCGCCGGCGCGGCGAGTCGTCAGTTCAAGCGCGTGTCCGGTGCCCAGGGCGGGCCGACGCGGTTGAAGAAGAGCGGATCCGACTACTTCGATCTGACACCCGACGAGGAACAACAGATGATCGTCGACACGGTCAGCGAGTTCGCCGAGGAGGTCATTCGCCCCGCGGCCCACGATTCCGACTCCACCGCGACCTATCCGGAAGATCTCGTCAGCAAGGCCACCGAGCTCGGCATCACCGCGATCAACGTTCCTGAGGACTTCGATGGAATCGCGGCGCATCGCGCGGCGGTCACCAATGTGCTGGTGGCCGAGGCGCTCGCCTACGGCGATATGGGACTCGCATTGCCGATCCTGGCCCCCGCCGGGGTAGCCTCCGCGCTCACGCACTGGGGCAGCGCCGACCAGCAGGCGACGTACCTGAAGGAGTTCGCCGGTGAGCACGTGCCGCAGGCGTGCGTAGCGATCTCCGAACCGCACCCGTTGTTCGATCCCACCGCATTGAAGACGACGGCGGTACGCACGCCGAGCGGCTACCGACTCGACGGCGTCAAATCGTTGGTGCCCGCCGCTGCCAACGCCGAATTGTTCATCGTGGCAGCACAACTCAACGGCAAGCCCGCGCTTTTCATCGTCGAGTCGTCGACGAAGGGTGTCGCTGTGACGGCGGACCCGAGCATGGGCATCCGCGCCGCGGCGCTGGGCACGGTCACACTCGATCATGTCACCGTTCCGTTGGCTGCGCGCCTTGGCGAGGACGGCGCGAGCGAGGCGGACTACTCGGAGGCCATCGCATTGTCGCGCCTCGGCTGGGCGGCACTCGCGGTGGGCACCGCACATGCGGTTCTCGATTACGTGGTGCCATATGTCAAGGAGCGCCACGCATTCGGTGAGCCGATCGCACATCGGCAGGCGGTGGCATTCATGTGCGCCAACATGGCGATCGAGTTCGATGGACTGCGCTTGATCACCTGGCGCGGCGCTTCACGCGCCGACCAGGGTCTGCCGTTCGCGCGTGAAGCGGCGCTGGCCAAGCGGCTCGGCACGGACAAGGGCATGCAGATCGGGTTGGACGGTGTCCAGTTGCTGGGTGGCCACGGCTACACCAAGGAACATCCCGTCGAACGCTGGTACCGCGATCTGCGCGCGATCGGCGTCGCCGAGGGCGTTGTTGTCATTTAGCGAGTCATCTAATCAGTCGTCATTCCTCATCCTTCTTCCGAAAGTCGAATCATGGCAATCAATCTGGAACTGCCGAGGAAGCTCGAAGCAGTGATCGACATGGCGCACAACGGCGCCGCCGAGATGCTGCGACCGATCTCACGCAAATGGGATCTACGAGAGCACGAGTACCCCGTCGAACTCGACACGCTGGCCACGCTGTTCGAGGGCATCTCACAGGCCAACGCGATCGCCTTCGCCGGCGCCGAAGCGTTCGCCGCCGGCGAAGCCAAGGACTCCAACCACAACGGCGCCAACATGTCCGCGGTGCTCAACGTGATGGAAATCAGTTGGGGTGACGTCGCTTTGATGTTGTCGGTGCCGCGTCAGGGCCTCGGTAATGCCGCGATCTCCAGTGTGGCCACTCGCGAACAGCTCGACGAGCTCGGCAAGGATGTGTGGGCCGCGATGGCGATCACCGAGCCGGGCTTCGGCTCCGACTCTGCCGCTGTGACCACGACGGCGAAGCTCGAGGACGACGAGTACGTCATCAACGGCGAGAAGATCTTCGTCACCGCCGGATCGCGGGCCACCCACATCGTGGTGTGGGCGACGCTGGACAAGTCGTTGGGCCGCGCCGCGATCAAGTCGTTCATCGTGCCGCGCGAACATCCAGGGGTCACCGTCGAGCGGGTCGAGGACAAACTCGGCATCAAGGCGTCCGACACCGCGGTGATCCGGTTCGACAACGCGCGCATCCCGAAGGCGAACCTGTTGGGCAGTCCGGAGATCCAGGTGGAGAAAGGCTTCGCCGGAGTGATGGAGACCTTCGACAACACCCGACCGGTGGTGGCGGCGATGGCCGTCGGCATCGCCCGTGCCGCACTCGAGGAACTGCGGAAGACGCTCACCGGGGCCGGAGTTGAGATCTCTTACGACAAGCCGTCGCACGCGCAGAGCGCTCCTGCCGCGGAGTTCCTGCGAATGGAGTCCGATTGGGAGTCGGCCTATCTGCTGATGGTGCGCTCCGCCTGGCAGGCCGACAACAACATCCCCAACTCGAAGGAAGCGTCGATGGGTAAGGCCAAAGCCGCCCGCGTCGCCAGTGATATCACGCTCAAGGCGGTCGAATTGGCGGGTACGGTCGGCTATTCCGAGCAGACGCTGCTGGAGAAGTGGGCCCGCGACAGCAAGATCCTCGACATCTTCGAGGGCACGCAGCAGATCCAGCAGCTGGTGGTCGCTCGACGACTGCTGGGTCTGTCGTCATCAGAACTCAAGTAGGGCGCCCGCGAGATCGGAAGCCGTCGAGTGTGGACTTGGTACACGCCCCGACCGCAGTATGCGTGCGGGTAACCCACGTTCGGCGATCTGGAGTCAGAAGCAAAAGTCCCCGATCACTCGGACAAGCCGAGCGTCGGGGACCTTTGCGAATGTCGCTACGAGCCCAGGTGCGAGATCAGGTCAGGCTTCATCTCCTGGAGCTGCTGACCCCAGTACTCCCAGCTGTGCGTGCCGTAGGGCGGGAAGTTGAATACGGCATTGTTGCCGCCCGCGGCGATGTAGTTGTCACGGAAGGTCTCGTTGGTCCGGATCGTCAGACCCTCGAGGAACGTAGCGGGCAGGTTCGCGCCGCCAAGCTCGTTGGGCGTCCCGTTGCCGCAGTAGACCCACAGGCGGGTGTTGTTAGCCACCAGCGCAGGGATCTGAATCATCGGGTCGTTACGCTTCCACGCGCTGTTCGGGTCTTCCGTCGGGCCCCACATGTCGTTGGCCTTGTAGCCGCCCGCGTCGCCCATCGCCATGTTGATCAGGAACGGCCACTGGCCCTCGGACGGGTTGAGGAACGCCGACAGCGCCCCGGCATAGACGAACTGGGCGGGGTGATAAACCGAGAGGATCATCGCCGAGTTGCCCGCCATCGACAGGCCGACGGCGGCGTTACCCGTGGGCGACACGCCTCGTTCGGAGGCCAGCCAATTGGGTAGCTCGCTCGTCAGGAACGTCTCCCACTTGTAGGTCTGGCAGCCGTTCTTACCGCAGGCCGGCGCATACCAGTCGCTGTAGAAGCTGGACTGGCCACCCACCGGCATGATGAGCGACAACGGGGTATCGAAATACCACTCGAACGCCTGGGTCTCCAGATCCCAACCGTTGAAGTCATCGCGGGCACGCAAGCCGTCGAGTAGGTACACGGCCTTCGATCCGGTGCCCTTCTGGAACTGCACCTTGATATCGCGGCCCATCGACGGCGAGGGGACCATGAGGTACTCCACCGGCAGGCCGGGGCGGGAGAACGCCTCAGCAGTCGGTGACTGCCCCGTGAGGCCGACTACGCCCGGCAACAGAGCAGCGGCTACTGCCGCCATCGTGAGCCGGCGCGCCCAGGGACGTCGAATCTTGTCAACAAAACTCATACTGCAAACCCATCCATCTTCCGGTTTCCGCTTTTCCCACGATCGAGCGATCGCCATCGCCAACGCAGCCCATTACTGCGTTGTCGTGCCCGCTCGACTGAGTCCGGTGGCCATTGAGCGGACCGAGAAAATTTCAGTTGTCGCGTGTGCAGTAAAACATGTGACCAGCGCAGGGAGGAAGTCCGACGGGCGGCGTCGCCGAGATTGCTGTGAACACCCTGGCTGGTGTCGATGTCCGCCTGACCGGCCCTTCGCGTCGTAGGCTTCGGGGCATGGCAAAGGCCCGCGCCACCCGGCTGGCCGTGGACGACTGGATCCAGGCGGGCTACGCGGTCCTCGCCGAAGAGGGCATCAAATCGCTCAAGATCGACCGGCTGTGCACTCGTCTCGGGGTGACCAAAGGCAGCTTTTACTGGCATTTCGCCGATATCGCGAGCTATCGCATCGCGCTGGTGGATGCGTGGGGCGCGTCTCGCGACGAGGAAAGGCGCCACTTCGGAACGTCCACCGGCGTGCCGCCCCGGCAACGGCTCTCGCAAATGATGACGACACTGGTTGACGCGCAGCACTGGACGCTCGAGCGTGCGATGCGGGAATGGGCCCGCACCGACGAAGCTGTCGCTGCCAGCGTGCGTGCCGCGGACCTGCGGGTGCTGGTCGCTGTCCGGCAGGCTTTTCTGGATATCGGGTTCGACGCCGAGGAAGCCGACCTGCGCGCGACCGCCACTTTTGCGGTCGGAATCGGGTTCCTGCATCTGTCCGGGCCGAAGCCCAGCGCTCGGGGAGCCGCGCGTCGGGAGCGCTTCCTCGACATCATGCTGACGCCCTGACTGGGTCTCTTCCTGCGGTTTCGACCCCCATCTCCCTCGAGACTGCTGAGAGATCGCCATTTCCGGCCAGACTGCGATCTCTCAGCAGTCTCGGCGGCTCGATGCCTCGGTTTCCGTACTAAATAGTATGGTAGCGTCGCGAACATGACCGCGGTTTCGGCCAGCCCGGCCATCACCTCCGAGTTTGTCGCCCGGCTAGCCGAACGCGCGCAGGAGGCCGAGCGAATTCGTCGCTTACCTGCCAAAACCGTCGCCGACCTCACCGCGTCGGGCTTCACCGAACTGCTGGTGCCTGCCCGCTTCGGCGGCCAACAGGCCGAGTGGCCGGCCATCCTCGATCCAGTTCGACGGATGGCGCATGGCTGCGCATCGAGCGCGTGGACGCTCGGCTTCTACGCACTGCACAACTGGATACTTGCCCTGTTCGACGAGCGTGCTCAGGAGGAGGCGTTCGCAACGCGTCCGTTCCTCGCGCCCGCGCCCCTGGCGCCGACGGGTCGAGGGGTCCCGTCCGGCGACGGCATCCGACTGACCGGCCGGTGGTCGTGGGCGACGGGCGTGATGGACGGCAACTGGATCATGGTCGGCGCGATCTGTGGCCCCGACGAGGCCATCTATCCGGCGTTGGCCTTGCTACCCATCTCCGACGTCCGCATCGAGGACGTGTGGCACACCGACGGCATGCGGGCCACCGGATCCAACGACGTCGTCATCACCGATGCGTACGTCCCGCAGCACCGCCTCGTCCGCGTCGCCGACATCTATTCCGGCACGGCTCCCGGCGCCGGTCTGCACGACGCCGACACCTACCGCTGGCCGATGGTGCCTGCGCTGTCGCTGTTGGCGGCCATGCCGGCGCTAGGCAGTGCCGAGCGAGTCGCGGAGATCTACGCCGAGCGCCTCGGCGAGCGCATCCTCGCCTACGAGGGCGTCGCGCAGAAGGACAAGCCGCTGGCACAGGCACGGCTCGGGGAAGCGCGCGTCCGCCTCCGCGCCCTGCGCGGGCTACTCGCCGACACCGTCGGCGACATCGAAACCGTCGTTGCCTCGGGCGATCCCGTGCCACGGCCGGTGCGCGCCGAAGCCCGCCTTGCCGCCGCGCACATCGTGCATGAGTCGCGTTCTGTGATCGCCGATCTGCTCGAGGCGTCCGGTGCCAGCGTCCACTTCGCCGACAACCCGCTGCAGCGCATCAAGCGCGACGTCGATGTACTTGCCGGTCATGTGGTGTTCGACTACGACACCAGCCGCGAACTCGCCGGAGCGCTCACACTGGGTATGAAGGTCTCGCGCACCGCAATGATCTAGTCGAAGGGAATCCGATGGCCGAAGTACGTGACCGGATCACCACCGTCTTCCAGAACAACGTCGCCAATCCGCTGATGCGGCTGATGCCGTTCCAGACGCTGCTGGAGACGACGGGACGGAAGTCCGGCGAGCCCCGCAGAACGCCGTTGGACGGAAGCCGCGTCGGCGACCAGTTCTGGTTCGTCTCGGAGTTCGGCGACAAGTCGCAGTACGTCAAGAACATCCAGGCCGATCCGCAGGTCCGCGTCCGACTGAAGGGCAAGTGGCACAGCGGCACGGCCCACCTCGTGCCCGATGACGATCCGCACGAGCGACTGCGCTCGTTGCCGAAGTTCAACAGCTTCGGAGTGCGGACATTCGGCACCAATCTGCTGACCATCCGGGTCGACTTCAACGGTTGATCCGAGGGTTGACCTCAGGCCAGAAGTAAAACTAACATCAGTTTTAGTTTGGATCGCCCATTTGTCGATGGAGACACCATGGAATCCTTTGTTCACCTGCGAAAAGGCCGTACTCCCCGGCGTCTGCACGCCGATCTGGATGGCCTGAAGGACGACGAACTAGGGCGCGGCGGCTTCACCGGCCGCACGGCGAACATGTATCGCCGCAACGACCCGACGGCATACCGTTCGGTCGGCCCGCTGCGTCCCGTCGACGTACTGTCCTCGGAGCTCAAGCCCAGCGATGCCAGCGACGCCGCGGGCGGTCCGCTGCTGATGTTCAGCAATGCCGACTGCCTCGTCCTGCTGTCACGGCGCTCGGAGCCGATGCCGTTCTTCGTCCGCTACGTCGACGGAGACCTGCTCAGCTTCGTACACAAGGGCTCGGGGCTGCTCGAGACTGAGTTCGGGCCGCTGCGTTACCGCGAGGGCGACTGGATCTACGTCCCTAAGGCGTGCACGTTCCGCCAGGTGCCCGACGAAGAAACCACGCTGCTGATGATCCAGGCCACCGACGAATTCCGGGTGCCTGCACCGGGTTATCTCGGAAGGCATTTCCCGTTCGACCCGTCGCAGGCCGTGATCCCGGAGGCGTCGCCCATCGACGATGATGGACGTGACGAGTATGAGGTCCGGCTGATCCACGAGGGCGGACCGACAATGCTTTACTACCAACACCATCCGCTCGATGTGGAGGGCTGGCGCGGTGACAATTTCGCGTTCACCTTCAACATCGAGGACTACAACGTGGTGACGTCGAACAGCGTGCATCTGCCGCCGACGGTGCATCTGTTCATGGAAGCCACCGGGGTCTACGTGATGAACTTCCTGCCCAAGCCAGCCGAAGGCGTGCCAGGCACCGAGCGCACTCCGTGGTATCACCGCAACGTCGACTTCGACGAGATCGCGTTCTTCCACGGCGGATCGCTCTACGGCATTCCCATGCCGCCCGGCCTGGTTTCCCATGCGCCGCAAGGGGTTCACCATGGCGCTCCGGAGAAGGCGCGTGAGCGAGCCCGCCGCAAATTCGACGACTACGACAAGGTCGACTGGTCGGTGATCGCCATCGACACGCGACGCAGGCTCATCCCGTCCGAAGAAGTACTCGCCAACGATCTGGGCCAGCATTGATGAGCGCTTGCGCGAAGAAACGAGAGCATTGATGACCACCGCCGTGAAGTACGAGTACGACCGGGTCCCGTATCTGGTTGCCTACGCCAACAATTCGGGCGTGCGCGATGTGTATGGCGGCGTCGCCGAGCTTGTCGTGCTCGAGAGCCACCTGCTGCGGCCGAAGGACAAGCCGTCCGATACGGTCCTGGTGTTCATGCATCCCATCGGCGGCGGGGCATACCTGCCGATGATGAACGCGCTCGCCCGCGCAGGCCACCACGTCATCTACTGCAACAGCCGATTCAGAGGCACCGACTCCGCGCTGCTGATGGAGAAGGTGGTCGAAGACCTCGGCGAGTGCATCAAGGACGCCAAGAACCGGTTGGGCTATTCGAAGGTGGTGCTGGCCGGGTGGAGCGGCGGCGGCTCGCTGTCGGTGTTCTACCAGCAGCAGGCCCAGAACCCGACCGTGACGTCGAGCCCGTCCGGCGACGGTCCCGACCTCACCAAGCTCAGCCTGATCCCCGCCGACGGCATCATGCTGCTCGCCGCGCACATCAGCCGCCACGGCACGATGACCGAATGGCTGGACGCGTCGATCCTCGACGAGGCCGACCCGTCCAAACGCGACCCCGAGCTTGACCTCTACAACCCCGACAATCCGAACCAGCCGCCTTACACCCCCGAGTTTTTGGAGCGTTATCGCGCCGCCCAGATCGAGCGCAATCGCCGTATCACCAAGTGGGTCAAAGACAAACTGGCCGAGCTGAAGGCCAACGGTCGCCCCGAAGACGAGTTCGCGTTCGTCGTGCACGGCACCATGGCCGACCCGCGGTGGCTCGACCCCGCCGTCGATCCGAACGAACGCACCCCGGGACAGTGCTACCTGGGCGATCCTCAGGTGGTGAACAACAGCCCCGTCGGGCTTGCCCGGTTCTGCACGTTGCGCAGCTGGCTCTCGCAGTGGAGCTATGACGACGCCAACGGCGACGCGGTGAAGGCCGGCCCCGACATCGCGGTGCCCGCGCTGGTCATCGGCAATCTCGCCGACGACGCCTGCACGCCGAGCCACACCCGCAGGCTCTTCGAGGCGATCGGGCATCCTGATAAGGAAATGCACGAGATCCCTGGCGCCAACCACTACTACTCCGGGCCAGACCAGCGCGGCACGCTCCGCGAGGCCGTCGGCATCTGCACCGACTGGCTGCACAGGCACGAGTTCTCGAAATGAGCGTCACCGGCCCGCTCGACGGAATCCGCGTGATCGAGGTCGGCACGCTGATCTCCGGACCGTTCGCAGGCCGGCTGCTCGGTGACATGGGAGCCGAGGTCATCAAGATCGAACCTCCGGGCGCGCCCGATCCGCTGCGCACCTGGGGGCAGGCCGAGCTCGACGGCCACCACTTCTTCTGGACTGTGCACGCGCGCAATAAGAAAGCCGTCACGCTGAACCTGCGCGAGGACGCCGGTCGCGAGCTGTTTCTGGATCTCGTCGAGCGCTCCGACATCATCGTGGAAAACTTCCGGCCCGGGACCCTGGAGAAGTGGAACCTCGGTTATGACGTGCTGCGGCAACGCAACAAGGGCATCATCCTCGTGCGGGTTTCCGGATACGGGCAGACCGGCCCTGAGGCGCACAAGGCCGGCTACGCGTCGGTCGCGGAGGCCGCCAGCGGTCTGCGGCACATGAACGGGTTCCCAGGCGGTCCGCCCCCACGACTCGCGCTGTCGCTTGGCGACAGCCTGGCCGGGATGTTCGCCGCCCAGGGCGCACTGGCCGCGCTGTACCGACGCTCGGTCAGCGGCGAGGGTCAGATCGTCGACGCTGCACTCACCGAATCCTGTTTGGCTGTACAGGAATCCACCATTCCGGACTACGATGTGGGCGGAGTGGTCCGCGGCCCTTCCGGCACCCGGCTGGAGGGAATCGCCCCGTCGAACATCTACCCGACGGCCGACGGCAGCTGGGTCGTCATCGCAGCCAATCAAGACACTGTGTTCCGCAGGCTGTGCACGGCGATGGGACAACCCGAGCTCGCCACCGACGACCGCTTCGCCAATCACGTTGCGCGCGGACGCAATCAGGATGAGCTCGACAAGATCATCGGCGACTGGGCCGCCACCAGGCAGCCTGCCGACATTATCGCTACCCTCTCGGAGGCCGGCGTGATCAGCGGGCCCATCAATACGGTCGCCGAGGTCGTCGAGGACCCGCAACTGCAGTCCCGCGGGATGATCGCCGACCACTGGGACGAACGCGTCGGCCGAAACATCAAGGGCCCCGGCGTGGTACCGGTCCTGTCGGACACCCCGGGAACGATCCGCGCCGCCGGATCGGCCCGGCCCGGCCAGCACAACGACGAGATCTATTGCGGCCTGCTCGGCCGCAGCGACGCCGAGCTCGCCACGCTGCGTGAGGAGGGCGTGCTATGAGCGCACTACCGACACATGTCGACATCCGCGACGTCTCGCTACGCGACGGTCTTCAGATCGAGGACCCGATCCCGTTGTCGGCCAAGATCGAACTGCTCGCGGCCGTCGCCGCCACCGGCGTGCGGGAGATGGAGGCTACGGCATTCGTCTCACCGTCGAAGGTGCCCGCGCTAGCCGATGCGGCCGACCTCGCCACCGAGCTGCACAACTTCCCCGACATCGAATTCTCGGCCCTGGTGGCCAGTCCCAACGGCGCCAAGCGTGCGATCGCCGGGGGTCTGCGGTCGATCGAGTTCGTCGTGTCGGCCGCCGACGGACACAGCCGTGCGAATGTGGGCCGCACCACCGCGGAAGCCACCGCGCAGATCCCCGAGATCGTCGCGATCGCACACGACAGCGGCGTCACCGTCGAGGTCATCATCGCCACCGCTTGGGACTGTCCTTTCGACGGGCCGACACCACCGCAACGCGTGCTGGACATCGTCGCTGCTGCACGGGACAACGGCGCCGACCGTCTCGCAATCGCCGACACCATCGGCACCACCACACCGCGACGGGTGAGCGACCTGGTCGCGCTCGTACGCCCGCTCATCGGCGACATCCCGCTGGGGGCGCACTTCCACAACACCCGCGGCGCCGGCCTCGCCAGCGCGTATGCCGCTGTCCAGGCTGGGATTACCCGGCTCGACGCGTCGGTCGGCGGACTCGGCGGCTGTCCCTTCGCACCCGGCGCCAGCGGCAACATCGCGTTGGAGGACCTCGTTTACCTGTTACGGGACAGCGGGATCGGCGTCGACGTCGACCTCGAGGCTGCGATCGGCGCCGCCCGGGTCGCACAGAACACCGTCGGGCACGATCTACCGAGCTCGCTGTTGCGCGCCGGCGACCGGATTCTGAGCGGCTGATTTCGTGAAACTTCCCGGCCCCCGCTTCGCGCCTGTAACGGCACGGCGCGTTTTCAGGAGAAATCGCGCCATGTGGTTACATTCACATGCGCACGCAGAACTGCCGGACGCCTAGCCGTGCCCGTCGAGACGCTCAGCGCAAAGGGCCGCCAGACCAGGGAGGCCATCGAGCAGGCCGCCCGGAAACTGTTCGCCGAGCATGGTTTTCATGGCACCACACTGGGTGACATCACGTCGGCTGCCGGAAAATCGCCAGCATCGTTCTACCGCTACTTCGCCGACAAGGAAGATCTGCTGGCCGTCCTGGCCCAGTCGTTTCTGCACGAGGTGGTGGCACCGTCCGGGCTCAGCGTCGAACTCCCGGAATCCCCGGAGGACGACACGTTCTTTCGCGCCGTGGTCACCGGCTACTGGAACATGTTCAAGCAGAACATCGGCATCATGATCGCGGTCGCCCAGCTCGCGGCGACGCAACCGCGGTTCGCCGCGGTGCAGAACGAGTTTCGCCGCTTCGGTATCGACATCGTCGCGGCCTCCGTGCGCCGCGCCCAGGAGCAGGGCTACGGTGCCGAACTGGATCCCGAACACACGGCCGCGGCGATCGCGCTGTTGTTCGAGAACTTCACCACCGTGTTCGTCGGCACCTCCGGTCTCGGGCTCGAGATCAGCGATGAGGACGCGATCGCCACGCTGTCGAGGATTTGGAAGAAGACGCTGTACGGGTTCTAGAACCAACCAAGGACGTCAAAGGAGTCAATGTGGATTTCAATCTCCCGGAACATCTTCCGGGTGTGCTCGCCGAGATGGATGCGTTCATCGAGGCTGAGATCAAGCCGCTGGAACGCGAGAACATGCAGTACTTCGACCAGCGCCGCGAATACGCCCGCACCGACTGGGAGAATGGCGGTATCCCGCGAAGGGAATGGGAGGACCTGCTCGGCGAGATGCGTAAGCGGGCCGACGCGGCCGGTTGGCTGCGCTACGGTCTACCGTCGCAGTTCGGTGGCCGCGACGGTACCAACATCGACATGGCCATCATCCGGGAACACCTGGCGCACAAAGGACTCGGACTGCACAACGACCTACAGGACGAATCATCGATCGTCGGTAACTTCCCGCAGGTCATCATGATGGACCGGTTCGGCACCGAGGCCCAGAAGGCCGAGTGGATCGAGGCCATGCTGACCGGTAAGCGGTCCATGGCGTTCGGGCTGACCGAACCCAACCACGGGTCAGACGCCACCTGGCTGGAGACCACCGCGGTCCAGGACGGTGACGAGTGGATCATCAACGGCGCCAAGCGGTTCAACACCGGCGTGCATCGCGCCACCCACGATCTCGTCTTCGCCCGCACGTCCGGTGAGCCGGGGCAGGCCCGCGGTATCACCGGGTTCCTGGTGCCGACCGATACGCCGGGCTTCACGGTGCCGTACTACTGGTGGACGTTCAACATGCCGACCGACCACGGCGAGGTCGAGCTGAAGGACGTCCGGGTGCCCATCGATGCGGTGCTCGGCGAAGTGGACCGCGGCCTCGAGGTCGGTCAGACCTTTCTGCACGAGAACAGGATTCGGCAGGCTGCTAGCAGCCTGGGTGCCGCGCAGCACTGTATCGACCGCGCCGTCGCTTACGCGGGCGAACGCAAGGTGTTCGGCAAACCGCTGTCGGTGAACCAGGCGGTGCAGTGGCCGCTGGTCGAATTGCACACCGAGGCTCAGATGGTGCGACTGCTGGTGCGGTATGCGGCCTCGGAACTCGACCGCAACCACCACATGGAGGTTTCCGACAAGGTGTCGATGGCCAACTACCGCGCCAACCGGCTCGTCTGCGAGGCGGCCGACCGGGCAATGCAGGTGCTGGGCGGCATCGGCTACAGCCGCCACGAGCCGATGGAACACATCTACCGCCATCACCGCCGCTACCGAATCACCGAGGGAGCGGAGGAAATCCAGATGCGACGGGTCGCGCAGCGGCTCTTCGGATTCGGCCGCAAGTGATAGATCAACTCGAGGCTGTGCTCCGCCCGGTGCTGGGCGACGGCGTCGTCGTCGAGAACCTGCGCGCGCTGACAGGTGGTGCGAGCCGGACGACGTGGGCATTTGACGCGGTCACTGCTGAGCGGCAAGCATTGATTCTGCGGACCGGGCCGCCGGACGACGTGCACGCGGGCATGGAGTTGGAAGCCGCAGTGCAACAGCGCGCTGCCGCCGCCGGCGCACCTGTCCCCCAGATCCTGACTGCCGACAATTCGACTGCCGCACTGGGCAATCCGTATCTGATCTGCAATGCGATCGCTGGCGAGACGATCGTGAGGCGGATCTACCGCACGCTCGACGACGCAAGTCGTGACCGGCTGCTTCGCCAGTGCGCGCAGGCGCTGGCCGCCATTCACCGCGCTGATCCCGCCGGTCTGGGTCTGACCGAGTCCGACCAGCTCAGCGAGTGGCGGGATCGGCTCGACGAAATGGGAGACACCACAGCAACATTCGAGTGGGCGTTCCGCTGGCTAGCCGCCAATCGCCCCCCGCCGTCACCGCACGTGCTCGTCCACGGCGACTTCCGGATGGGCAATCTGATCGTCGACGAGAACGGCCTAGCGGCGGTCCTCGACTGGGAGCTGGTGTACACCGGCGAGGTATACGAGGACCTGGCCTGGTTCTGCATCCGGGCCTGGCGTTTCGGTACGCCAGAAGAGTTGGGCGCCGGTGGACTCGGCAGCATTGAAAGTTTCCTGTCCGCCTATGAGGCCGCCGCGGATACCCAGCTGGATCGCGATGTGTTCCGGTGGTGGCTCATCGTCGCCACGCTGCGATGGGGTGTCATCTGCCGATTCCAGGCAGAACGACACCTTTCGGGTCAGACCCGCTCGGTCGAGCTGGCCGCGATCGGCCGCCGTGTCGCCGAAACCGAGTGGGACGTGCTGGATCTGCTCACAGGAGGTGGCCCACGATGAGCGGGATCTACGGACGGCCGACCGCGGCCGAACTGGTCGCCGCCGTCGCCGACTTCCTGAGCGACGACGTGCGCCGCGCCACCGGGCCCGATGGTCAGCCCGCCGATGCTGCGCAGGTCAACTTCCACGCCCGCGTCGCCGCCAACGTATTGCGCATTGTCGAACGCGAGCTGCTCGACGGGCCTGCGACCGACGTCGCCGCCGCACTCGAGGATCTGGGCTACGCGTCCGAAAGTGAGCTCGCGACGGCGATCCGCGCCGGTGAACTGGACGACCGGCCCGACGACGTGTTGGCCAGCCTGCGCACGATCGTGCGGCGTCGGCTCGACGTCAACCACCCCGGTTATGCACAGTAGCGATTTGTGGAGCGGCAGCCGCGGTGAGCGCGGCTCAGACTCCACAAATCACTCAGAGGTGGCGGATCCGGGCGAGCCAGGCGGGTTCGTCGACCACCGACCCGACCGGCTGGCCGACGGCTTCGACGTGCGGTTGCTGCACCACGCCGCGATAGGTGGTCTCATCGAGCGCCTCCAGCATCCAGCCGTCGCCGAACGCCTCGCGGATCACCGCCTCGCTGACTTCGGGCCCGAATCCGCGACCCTTGTCGGACAAGGCCAGCACATGCACCAGCGCTCCCGGCCTGCACACGGCATGCAGGCCGGCGACGTATTGGGCGCGGTCGGTGTCGTCGAAGATGTGGAACAGCGCGCTGTCGACGATGGTGTCGTAGCGCGGGTCGGCGCCGAGGTTCATCGCATCGGCGACCTCGAAACGAGCATCGACGCCCTTCGCGGCCGCGTTCTCGCGGGCCTGCTCAATGGCCGTCGGCGCGGCGTCGACGCCGAGCACGTCGTAGCCGAGGCGGGTGAGCAGGATCGTGTGCTCACCAGTCCCGCAGCCGACGTCGAGCACCGTGCCATGGATCAGGCCGGCTCGTTCGACACCGACGATCGCGGGCTGCGGCTCGCCGATCACCCACGGGGCGGTTCTGGACTTGTAGGCATCGTCGAATCGGGAGAAGGTGGGGGTCGAATCCATGAAATCCAGGGTTCTACCTCAACCGGGCTTTAGGTCAAGGGAGGTCTGAAATGTCCATTGCGGATTCGGGTGTGCTCGTCGACGTCGCCGATCAGCTGTTCGGGGCGATCGCCAACAGCGACATCGTCACGGTGAAGCAGCTGTTCAGCGACGATGTGCTGGTCTGGCACTCAGGCGACACCCGCGACAGCGCGAAAGACCGGGCGGCGCGGATCATCGACTGGTTCATCAATACGACGACCGAGCGCCGCTACGAGGTCCTCGATCGCCAGTTCTTCGACGGCGGTTTCGTCCAGCAGCACATCCTGCATGCCAACAGCCGCAACGGGAAATCGATCCATATGCGCGTGTGCATCGTGATCAAAGTGGGTGCCGACGGGCTGATCACCCGTATCGACGAGTACTTCGACCCGGCGGAGATGGCCCCACTGCTCGATACGTCCAACTGACAGGAGACGACATGGCAAGCCTCAGCGAGTTTTTCAGCGACCCCACATCGACCGGAACCTGGACCGCCGTCACCGACCAATCCGCGGTCACGGTGACGAGCAAGTCGCTCTGGGGCGTGATGCCCGTCAAGGTCCGCTTCACCGAATTCAGCGCCGAAGGCCAAGTCACCGCACCGCAAACGGTTTCCGGCCGCATCGACATCAAGGCCGCCTCGCTGCGCAGCGGGATCGGCAAGCGCGACGATCACCTGCGTTCTGCGGATTTCTTTGAGGCAGAGAAGTTCCCGGATATCAGCGTGGTCGTCAGCTCGGCGGATTCGGTCACCGCCGACACCCTCGGTCTGCGTGCGAACGTCACCATCAAGGGCACCACGAAGCCGGTCGAGCTGCAGACGAAGGTGACGCCGGTAGGCGATGGCGCAATGCGGCTGGCGACGCAGGCGACGATCAACCGTCAGGACTTCGGAGTCGACGGCAACCTGATGGGGATGATCACCGACAACGTGACGATCTCCGGCGACCTCGTGTTCCGACGCGCGACCTAGCCGTACGATCGGGCGCATGGTCGAGCCATCACCGCTTCGGGTCCTCGTCTACAGCGACAATCCCAGGACACGAGAGCAGGTGCAGCTCGCGCTCGGCAAGCGCGTGCACCCGGATCTGCCGGAGCTGACGTACGTCGAGATCGCCACCGGTCCGATGGTCATCCGGCAGATGGATGAGGGCGGCTTCGATCTGGTGATCCTCGACGGCGAGGCCACGCCTACGGGCGGCATGGGGATTGCCAAACAGCTCAAGGACGAGATCGCCGACTGCCCGCCGGTCCTCGTGCTCACCGGACGCCCCGACGACGCTTGGCTGGCCAGTTGGTCGCGCGCGGAGGCCGCGGTGCCCCATCCGATCGACCCGATTCGGTTGGGCGACGCCGTGGTGTCGCTTCTGCGCACACCCGTGCAATAGCTGGAATCACCAAACTCGCTGTCGCACATGCCTATTCGAGGCGCGACTACATAGCGAAAGTGTGATCTTAGCCATACTAACCCCAAGGTGTGGCGCTGATCGCTAAGCCAGCTAGGGTGTGGGTAAGCTCACATCGACAGCCCACGAGGGAGCGTTTGCTCGGCATGGATTTGTACACCCCGATACTGGTGCTCGGAGCCGTCGCGGCGGCGTTCGCGATCGGCTCGGTCGGCATTGCTCTGCTGGTCGGCCCAAGGCGCTACAACCAGTCCAAACTCGAGGCTTACGAGTGCGGCATCGAGCCGGTTCCCGAACTGGCCAGTGCCCACTCCGCCGGCCAGCGGTTTCCGATCAAGTACTACCTGACCGCGATGTTGTTCATCATCTTCGACATCGAGATCGTGTTCCTCTATCCGTGGGCGGTCGCTTTCGACAATCTCGGACTGTTCGCGCTGGTAGAGATGCTGCTCTTCATGGTGGTGGTCTTCGTCGCCTACGCGTACGTCTGGCGGAGAGGAGGCCTGGCATGGGACTAGAAGAGAAGCTGCCCGGCGGAATCATGCTGTCGACGGTCGAGAAGGTCGCCGGCTACATCCGGAAGGGCTCACTGTGGCCCGCCACCTTCGGACTCGCCTGCTGCGCGATCGAGATGATGGCGACGGCGGGTCCGCGGTTCGACATCTCGCGGTTCGGCATGGAGCGGTTTTCAGCGACGCCACGGCAGGCAGACCTGATGATCGTCGCAGGTCGGGTGAGCCAGAAGATGGCACCGGTGCTGCGCCAGATCTACGACCAGATGGCCGAGCCCAAATGGGTGCTGGCGATGGGCGTGTGCGCCTCCTCCGGCGGCATGTTCAATAACTACGCGATCGTGCAAGGCGTCGACCACGTCGTACCGGTCGACATCTACCTACCCGGCTGCCCGCCGCGGCCCGAGATGCTGCTCCACGCAATCCTCAAGCTGCACGACAAAATTCAGGAGATGCCACTCGGCGTTCACCGCGAGGAGGCGATTCGCGAAGCCGAGAAGGCAGCCCTGTCGGTTACGCCGACCATCGAGCTCAAGGGTTTGCTGCGGTGACCGAAGACACAAACGGCTCTCAGACTGGTCCGCAGGCCGACATCGAGCCGCCCGAGGTCATCGGGGTGCGTCGCGGAATGTTCGGCGCCAGGGGCTCCGGCGATACCTCGGGCTACGGCCGCCTCGTACGCAACGTTGCGTTGCCGGGCAGCTCACCCCGCCCCTACGGCGGCTTTTTCGACGAAGTCGTCGACAAGCTGGCCGAAGTACTCGGTGAGGACGCGTATGCCGCGTCGATCGAACGCGTGGTGGTCTACCGCGACGAGTTGACGCTCGAGGTTCGGCGCGAACAGCTGCCCGTGGTGGCGCAGGCCCTGCGCGACGATCCCGGGCTGAGGTTCGAGCTGTGCCTCGGCGTCAGCGGTGTGCACTACCCCGACGACAAGGCACGCGAACTGCACGCGGTGTATCCACTGATGTCGATCACGCACAACCGTCGCATCCGCGTGGAAGTCGCCACGCCCGACGAGGACCCCCACATCCCGTCGTTGTACGCGGTGTATCCGACCGTCGACTGGCACGAGCGCGAAACTTACGACTTCTTCGGCATCATCTTCGACGGCCATCCCGCGCTGACACGCATCGAAATGCCCGACGACTGGGTGGGGCACCCGCAGCGCAAGGACTACCCGTTGGGCGGTATCCCGGTCGAGTATCACGGCGCCGAGATCCCGCCGCCCGATCAGCGGAGGTCGTACAACTGATGAGCACATCCGAATCAGGCGGTTCCGAAACGGTTGTCGTCGTCGGCGGACAGGACTGGGACCAGGTCGTCGAGGCAGCGAAGCAGAGCGCGGCCTCGCACGCCGGCGAACGCATCGTCGTCAACATGGGCCCGCAGCATCCGTCCACGCACGGCGTGCTGCGCCTGATCCTCGAAATCGAGGGCGAGACGATCGTCGAGATCCGTTGCGGCATCGGGTATCTGCACACCGGTATCGAGAAGAACCTCGAGTTCCGCACTTGGACCCAAGGTGTCACCTTCGTCACCCGAATGGATTACCTGTCACCGCTTTTCAACGAGACGGTGTACTGCCTCGGCGTGGAGAAGCTGCTCGGCGTCACCGACGACATCCCCGAACGCGCCAGCGTCATCCGCGTGATGATGATGGAGCTCAACAGGATCTCCAGCCACCTGGTCGCCCTGGCTACCGGCGGCATGGAGCTGGGATCCATGGGCGCGATGTTCTACGGGTTCCGCGAGCGTGAGCAGATCCTGTCGCTCTTCGAGACCATCACCGGGCTCCGGATGAACAACGCCTACATCCGTCCCGGCGGCGTGGCGATGGATCTACCCGAGGAGGCCATTCCGCAGCTCCGCGACATGCTCGAGCTGATGCCCAAGCGGCTCAAGGACCTCGAGGATCTGCTCAGCGAGAACTACATCTGGAAGGCGCGGACCCAGGGCATCGGCTATCTGGGTCTGGAAGGGTGCATGGCGCTGGGCATCACCGGCCCCTGCCTACGCTCCACGGGTCTGCCGCACGACCTGCGCAAGTCGCAGCCCTACTGCGGGTACGAGACCTACGACTTCGATGTGATCACCGACGACGCGTGCGACTCCTACGGCCGCTACCTGATCAGGGTCAAAGAGATGCACGAGTCGTTGAAGATCATCCAGCAGTGCGTCGACCGGCTCGACGTGCCGAATCCCGGACCCGTGATGATCCAGGACAAGAAACTGGCATGGCCCGCCGACCTGAAGCTCGGGCCCGACGGGCTCGGCAACTCCCCCGAACACATCGCGAAGATCATGGGCCATTCGATGGAGGGGCTGATCCACCACTTCAAGCTCGTCACCGAAGGCATCCGCGTGCCTGCCGGCCAGGTTTATGTGGCGATCGAGTCGCCGCGCGGAGAGCTCGGCGTGCACATGGTCTCCGACGGTGGCACTCGGCCCTACCGCGTGCACTACCGGGACCCGTCGTTCAACAACCTGCAGGCGGTGGCGGCGATGTGCGAGGGCGGCATGGTCGCCGATGCGATCACCGCGGTGGCGTCGATCGACCCTGTGATGGGAGGCGTGGACAGGTGACGGTGTTCCTCGAGCTCGGTCAGCGGCCCGATGAGCCAGGCCCACCGATCCACGGCACCAAGACGTATCCGGCGGAGGTGGCCGCACGCCTGACGGCAGACGCGGAGACGGTCATCGCCCGCTATCCGCAGAGCCGTTCGGCCTTGTTGCCCCTGCTGCACCTCGTCCAATCGGAAGACGGATGCCTGACACCCGCGGGAATCGCGTTCTGCGCCAAGCAGTTGGGGCTGACCGACGCCGAAGTCACCGCGGTGGCCACCTTCTACTCGATGTACCGCCGGACGCCGACCGGTGAATACCTGGTCGGCGTCTGCACCAACACACTGTGCGCGATCATGGGCGGCGACGCGATTCTCGAAGCGCTGGAAGACTATCTGGGCGTCCACGCCGGCGAGACGACCGAGGATGGCCGGGTCACCCTCGAGCACGTCGAGTGCAACGCCGCCTGCGACTACGCACCGGTCGTGATGGTCAACTGGGAGTTCTTCGACAACCAGACACCGTCATCGGCCCGCGACCTCGTCGACGGATTGCGGGAGGGTAACCCTCCTATCCCGACGCGCGGCGCACCGCTGTGCACGTTCAAGGAGACTGCGAGAGTCCTTGCCGGCCTGCCTGATCCAGAGGCCGCCGCCGCGCAGACGCCGACCGGGGACGCCACCCTCGCCGGGCTGCGGATCGCCAAGGAACGCGGCATGGAAGCACCTGCCGTCGACGCGGTGACCGACTCCCACAGCGGCCCCGACGACGAGAAAGTCGCGAAGGAAGCGATCAAGGACCAGGCCGCACCCGCACCGTCCGCCGACGTACCGGCCAAGCCCAACGAGCCCGAAACCGACCCGGACGCAACGGAATCGAAGACATGACACCACTGACTCCGGTCTTGAGCCGGTTCTGGGACGAGCCGCAACCCTGGTCAATGGAGACGTACCGCCGCCATGACGGCTACCAGGCGTTGGACAAAGCGCTCAAGATGGATCCAGACGACCTCATCGCCACCATCAAGGATTCCGGCCTGCGCGGACGTGGTGGCGCGGGCTTCCCGACGGGGACCAAGTGGTCGTTCATCCCGCAGGACGACACCGGTGCCGGCGCCAAGCCGCATTACCTCGTCGTCAACGCCGACGAGTCCGAACCCGGTACGTGCAAAGACATTCCGCTGATGCTGACCACCCCGCACTTCCTGGTGGAGGGTGTCATCATCGCGGCGTACGCGATCCGGGCGCACCACGCGTTCATCTATGTCCGCGGCGAGGTGCTGCCGGTCCTGCGGCGGCTGCAGGCCGCGGTAGCCGAGGCCTACGAGGCCGGCTACCTGGGCAACGACATCCTCGGGTCGGGCTTCGATCTGGAGCTGATCGTGCACGCCGGGGCGGGCGCGTACATCTGCGGCGAGGAGACCGCGCTGCTGGACTCCCTGGAGGGCCGTCGCGGGCAGCCGCGCCTTCGCCCGCCGTTTCCGGCCGTCGCCGGTCTCTACGCCTCACCGACAGTGGTCAACAACGTCGAATCCATCGCCAGCGTGCCACCCGTGCTACTCAACGGTGTGGACTGGTTCCGGTCGATGGGCACCGAGAAATCCCCGGGCTTCACGCTGTACTCACTGTCCGGTCACGTCACCACCCCTGGTCAGTACGAAGCTCCGCTGGGCATCACGATGCGCGAACTGCTCGACTACGCCGGGGGCATCCGCGCCGGGCACAGCCTGAAGTTCTGGACGCCAGGCGGTTCCTCTACACCGCTGCTGACCGACGAACACCTCGACGTACCACTGGATTACGAAGGCATGGCAGGTGTCGGAACGATGCTGGGCACCAAGGCCCTGCAGGTCTTCGACGAAACCACCTGCGTCGTCCGTGCGGTACGCCGCTGGACGCAGTTCTACGCGCACGAATCGTGCGGCAAATGCACACCGTGCCGGGAAGGCACGTACTGGCTGGCGCAGATCTACGCCCGGCTGGAGAACGGTACGGGCACCGAGGCCGACATCGAGAAGCTGCTCGACATCGCCGACAACATCAACGGAAAGTCGTTCTGCGCGTTGGGCGACGGCGCCGCCGCACCGATCCTGTCGTCGATCAAGTTCTTCCGCGACGAGTACTACCAGCACCTGTCCGGCGGCTGCCCGTTCGACCCGCACGCCTCGGCTCTCATGGCAACGGAAGGGGTGGGGGTCTAGATGACCGTGACCGAACCGACCCACGACGCCCCGCCCGTCGAAATGGTGGATCTCACCATCGACGGTGTGGAGGTCAGTGTGCCCAAAGGCACCTTGGTGATTCGGGCCGCCGAGCTGATCGGCATCCAGATCCCGAGGTTCTGCGATCATCCGCTGCTCGACCCGGTGGGCGCCTGCCGGCAGTGCCTGGTCGAGGTCGAGGGGCAGCGCAAGCCCATGGCCTCGTGCACCATCACGTGCACACCCGACATGGTCGTGAAGACGCAGCTGACGTCGGAGTCCGCGGACAAGGCGCAGCAGGGCGTGATGGAACTCCTGCTGATCAACCATCCACTCGACTGCCCGGTGTGCGACAAAGGCGGCGAGTGCCCGCTGCAGAACCAGGCGATGTCCAACGGCCGCCCCGAAACCCGGTTCGAGGACGTCAAACGCACCTTCCCCAAGCCGATCAACATCTCGTCGGAGGTGCTGCTCGACCGCGAACGCTGCGTGCTGTGTGCGCGTTGCACCCGGTTCTCCGAGCAGATCGCCGGTGACCCGTTCATCGATCTGCTCGAACGTGGTGCGCTGCAACAGGTCGGTATCGCGCCCGGCGAGCCGTTCCAGTCGTATTACTCCGGTAACACCGTGCAGATCTGCCCGGTCGGTGCGCTCACCGGCGCCGCCTATCGCTTCCGCGCCCGGCCGTTCGACCTGGTATCCAGCCCCAGCGTGTGCGAACACTGCGCGGGTGGCTGCGCGGAGCGCACGGATCACCGCCGCGGAAAGGTCTTGCGCCGGTTGGCCGGTGACGACCCGGAGGTCAACGAGGAATGGAATTGCGACAAGGGACGGTGGGCGTTCACCTACGCGACCCAGGGCGATCGCGTCACCACTCCCCTCGTTCGCGAGGACGGTGAGCTGCGACCAGCGTCGTGGTCGGAGGCCATCAGCGTGGCATGCGAGGGGCTGGGCGCGGCGCGCGGCAACGCCGGCGTGCTGGTCGGCGGACGGTTGACCGTCGAGGACGCCTATGCGTACTCGAAGTTCGCCCGAATGGTGCTCGACACCAACGACATCGACTTCCGAGCCCGCGCCCACAGCGAGGAGGAGGCGGAGTTCCTCGCCGCACATATCGCGGGCCAGCCGATGACGGTGACCTACACCGACCTCGAGAAGGCCCCCGCGGTGCTGCTCGCCGGGCTGGAGCCCGAAGAGGAAGCACCGATTGTGTTCCTGCGGCTGCGTAAAGCCGTCCGCAAGCACGGACTTCAGGTGAAGTCGATCGCCGCGTTCGCCACCCGATCGCTGGGCAAGTTGCGCGGCGAACTGATCGCGACGGTGCCCGGCGGTGAAGGCGCGGCGCTCGATGCGCTCGCCGATGACGCCCAGCTGAAGCTGCCCGGTGCGGTCATCGTGGTCGGCGAGCGCTTGGCCACCTCTCCCGGAGCGCTTTCCGCCGCAGGCAGATTGGCGGCCGCGACCGGTGCCCGACTGGCGTGGATACCGCGGCGAGCCGGTGAGCGCGGCGCGCTGGAAGCAGGTGCGCTGCCCGGACTGCTGCCCGGTGGCCGACCGGTCAGCGATACCGCGGCGCGCGAGCAGGCGGCTGCGGGATGGCATGTCGGTGAGCTGCCGACCACTCCTGGCCGCGACACAGCGGGCATACTCGACGCGGCCCGCAAGGGCGAGTTGGGCGCGCTACTGGTCGGCGGCGTGGAGTTGGCCGACCTGCCCGACCCGGACGCGGCCCTCGCGGCGATCGATGCGGCGCCGTTCGTGGTGAGCCTCGAGCTGCGCGAGAGTGCCATCACCGAACGCGCCGACGTGGTCTTCCCGGTCGCGCCCGTCGTCGAGAAAGGCGGTGCATTCGTCAACTGGGAGGGCCGGATTCGCCCGTTCGAGCCTGCGCTGCAAACCAACGCGACGCCCGACCGGCGTGTGCTGGGGTTCCTGGCCGACGAACTGGGGGTCGACCTCAACATGCCGACGGCACTCGTCGCAGGCGAGGAGATGGCGCAGCTCGGACTGTGGGCGGGCCAGCGGACGAGCGCACCCACAGTGCCGTCGTCGCACCCCGAGAAGCCCGGCAAGGGCCAGGCGGTCCTGGCCGGCTGGCGCATGCTGCTCGACGACGGACGCCTGCAGGACGGTGAACTGCACCTCGCGGGCACCGCCAAACAACCCGTCACCCGGATGTCTGCGGCCACCGCAGCCGAAATCGATGCCGCGGACGACGATCTGGTGACCGTGCGCACCGAACGCGGTGAGGTCACCCTGCCCCTGCTGATCACCGACATGCCCGACGGCACCGTATGGCTGCCGATGAACTCGCCCCAATCGGCGGTGTACCGGCAGCTCGCCGTCACCACGGGAACTGTCGTCTCGATCGGACGGGCCTCGCTATGACTCCGAACGTCACCTACCCCGACCCCACACTCTTCGGGCACGACCCCTGGTGGCTGATCGTCATCAAGGCCGTCGCCATCTTCGCATTCCTCATGCTGTCGCTGCTCGTTGCGATCCTGATGGAACGCAAGATCCTCGGCTACATGCAGATGCGGCCCGGCCCCAACCGTGTCGGGCCGTGGGGCCTGCTGCAATCGCTGGTCGATGGCGTGAAGCTGGCCCTCAAGGAGGGCCTCATTCCCGCCGGCGTGGACAAGTTCATCTACCTGGCGGCGCCGGTCATCTCGGTGGTACCCGCGTTCATCGCGTTCTCGGTGATCCCGATGGGCGGCGAGGTGTCGATCTTCGGCCACCGGACCGCCCTTCAGCTGACCGATATGCCCGTCGCGGTGTTGTTCGTCCTGGCCGCCACGTCGATCGGGGTGTACGGAATCGTGTTGGCGGGCTGGGCATCCGGGTCCACCTACCCGCTGCTGGGCGGGCTGCGGTCCAGCGCCCAGGTGATCTCCTACGAGATCGCGATGGCGCTGTCCTTCGCGGCCGTCTTCATCTACGCGGGCACGATGTCGACGTCGGGCATCGTCGCGTCGCAGGCGGGCCTCTGGTTCATATTCCCGCTGCTCCCGTCGTTCATCATCTACCTCGTCTCGATGGTCGGCGAAACCAACCGGGCCCCTTTCGATCTGCCCGAGGCAGAGGGTGAGCTCGTCGGCGGATTCCACACCGAGTACTCGTCGATCAAGTTCGCGATGTTCATGCTCGCCGAGTACGTCAACATGTTCACGGTGTCGGCACTGGCAACCACGCTGTTCTTCGGCGGCTGGCATGCCCCGTGGCCGATCAACATGTGGGACGGCGCCAACACCGGTTGGTGGCCGCTGCTGTGGTTCGTGGCCAAGGTGTGGGGCTTCATGTTCATCTTCTTCTGGCTGCGCGGAACGCTGCCCCGCATGCGCTACGACCAGTTCATGGCGCTGGGCTGGAAGGTTCTGATTCCCGTCTCGCTGGCCTGGATCGTGATCGTGTCGTCGGCGCGCAGCCTGCGCAACCAGGGCTACGACCAACTCACCACCGGGTTGATCACGGTGGCCGTCGTTGTCGGCCTGCTGGTGCTGTTCGCACTGTGGAGAACGGTGCGCGCCAGAAACATTCGGAAGATTCCAGAGCCGGAGACGGAGCCGGGCACGTTCCCGGTGCCGCCGCTACCCAAGAAGGACATGGCTTCAAAGGAGAAGACGCATGCCTAAGTTCCTCGACGCGATCGCGGGTTTCGGGGTCACGTTTTCCACGATGTTCAAGAAGCGCATCACCGAGGAGTACCCGGAGAAGCCGGGCCCCGTCGCGAAGCGCTACCACGGACGGCACCAACTCAACCGCTACGACGACGGGCTGGAGAAGTGCATCGGCTGCGAGTTGTGCGCGTGGGCCTGCCCGGCCGACGCCATCTTCGTCGAAGGCGCGGACAACAAGGAGGACGAACGGTTCTCCCCCGGTGAGCGTTACGGCCGCGTCTACCAGATCAACTATCTGCGCTGCATCGGCTGCGGCCTGTGCATCGAGGCGTGCCCGACCCGAGCGCTGACGATGACCAACGAGTACGAGATGGCCGACGACAACCGCGCCGACTTGATCTGGGGCAAGGACAAACTCCTCGCCCCGTTGAAGTCCGGCATGCTTCCCCCGCCTCATCCGATGGCACCTGGCAGCACCGACGAGGACTACTACCGCGGCAACATCAAGCCGGTCACCGAGGACGCCACGTGACATTGGAGTTCCTCGCATCTGTGGCCGCCGACGTCGCCGGCCACACCTCCACCACCGAAGCGGTGCTGTTCTGGGTGCTCGGCACCGTCGCGATCGCCGGTGCGATCGGCGTGGTCGCCGCACCGAAAGCGGTGTACTCGGCCATGTTCCTGGCCACCACGATGATCGTGCTCGCGGTCTTCTACATCGCACAGGACGCACTGTTTCTCGGCGTCGTGCAGATCGTGGTCTACACCGGCGCCGTGATGATGCTCTTCCTGTTCGTGCTCATGCTCATCGGCGTCGACACCTCCGAGTCGCTGGTCGAAACGATTCGGGGACAACGCATTGCGGCGATCGTCGTCGGCCTGGGCTTCGGCATCATGCTCATCGCCGGCATCGGCAGCGTCTCGGTGGGCGGATTCGTCGGCCTCGCCGAAGCGAATGCCGGCGGCAACGTTCAGGGCCTCGCTGCCCTCATCTTCACCGAGTACCTGTGGGCCTTCGAGCTCACCGGCGCGCTGCTGATCACCGCCGCCCTCGGCGCGATGGTGCTGGCGCACCGCGAACGCTTCGAACGGCGTAAGACTCAACGCGAACTTGCTCAGGAGCGTTTTCAGCCGGGCGGGCACCCGACGACGCTGCCCAACCCCGGTGTGTATGCCCGCAACAACGCCGTCGACATGGCCGCCCGCCTTCCCGACGGATCGGCATCCGAACTGTCTGTCAGCGCACTGCTGCAGAAGCGGACGGTGGATCAGAGCAACGGCGGTGGTGACAAGAAGTGAACCCCGACAACTACCTGTATCTGTCCGCGCTGTTGTTCACGATCGGCGCTGCCGGTGTGTTGTTGCGCCGCAACGCCATCATCATGTTCATGTGCGTCGAGCTGATGCTCAACGCCTGCAACCTGGCCTTCGTGACGTTCTCACGCATGCACGGTCACCTCGATGGCCAGATGGTGGCCTTCTTCACCATGGTGGTCGCCGCCTGTGAGGTGGTGATCGGGTTGGCCATCATCATGACGATCTTCCGCACCCGCCGTTCGGCCTCGGTCGACGACGCCAGTCTGCTGAAACACTAAGGCGCGATGACGATTCCAGTGTGGCTCACTATCGCCCTGCCGCTGGCGGGCGCGACGATACTTCTGTTGGGCGGACGGCGCACGAACGGCTGGGGCCACCTGCTGGGCACTGCAGCCTCGCTCGGCTCGTTCGTTGTCGGCGCAATGTTGTTCACCGACATGCTCGGTCGCGAACCCGAACAGCGCACGGTTCACGAGTCGCTGTTCAGCTGGGTACCGGTGGCGAGCCTGCAGGTCGATTTCGGTCTGCACCTCGACCAGCTGTCGATGTGCTTCGTGCTGCTGATCACCGGCGTCGGCTCCCTGATCCACATCTACTCCATCGGCTACATGGCCGAAGACCCTGAGCGGCGGCGCTTTTTCGCCTACCTCAACCTGTTCCTGTCCGCGATGCTGCTGTTGGTGCTCGCCGACAACTACCTGGGCCTCTACGTCGGATGGGAGGGTGTGGGTCTCGCGTCGTACCTGCTGATCGGGTTCTGGCAGCACAAGCCGTCAGCGGCGACCGCGGCGAAGAAGGCCTTCGTCGTCAACCGTGTCGGCGACATCGGGCTGGCCGTCGCGCTGATGGTGATGTTCGCCTATATCGGCTCGATCTCCTTCGAAGGCGTCTTCGCGGCTGCCCCCGATGTCAGCGAGGGTGTGCTGACCGCCATCGGTCTGCTGCTCCTGCTGGCCGCGTGCGGTAAATCCGCGCAGGTGCCCCTGCAGTCCTGGCTCGGCGACGCGATGGAGGGCCCGACGCCGGTGTCGGCGCTCATCCACGCCGCGACGATGGTCACCGCGGGTGTCTACCTGATCGTGCGGTCCGGCCCGGTCTTCGACCTGGCACCGAATGCGCAGCTGGGCGTCGTGATCGTCGGCGCGGTGACACTGCTGTTCGGCGCGATCGTCGGCTGCGCCAAGGACGACATCAAGAAAGCGCTTGCCGCGTCGACGATGTCGCAGATCGGCTACATGGTGCTGGCGGCGGGCCTCGGCCCCGCCGGCTACGCGTTCGCGATCATGCACCTGCTCACCCACGGCTTCTTCAAGGCAGGCCTGTTCCTCGGCGCCGGTTCGGTGATGCACGGGATGAACGACGAGGTCAACATGCGCCGCTACGGCGGTCTGCGCAAAGCCTTGCCGATCACCTTCGCGACGTTCGGCCTCGGTTATCTCGCGATCATCGGCGTGCCGCCGCTGGCCGGCTTCTTCTCCAAGGACGGCATCATCGAGGCCGCGCTCGGCGCGGGCGGCGTCAAAGGCTACATCCTCGGCGGCGCTGCGATTCTGGGCGCAGGCATCACCGCGTTCTATATGACCCGCGTGATGCTGATGACGTTCTTCGGCGAAAAGCGTTGGGCGCCTGATACCCATCCGCATGAGTCGCCGAAGGTCATGACCTGGCCGATGATCCTGCTGGCCATCGGCTCTGTGGGTTCGGGTGCCGCGTTCGCGATCGGCGGCACGCTGGAACACTGGCTGGAACCAGTCGTCGGCGCCCATGAGATCCACCACGTCGCACCGGTCTGGGTCGTCACCACCGTAATCCTGGGCGTCGTCGCTGTCGGCATTGTCATCGCCTACCGCATGTACGGCACGCGTGAGATTCCTGTCGAGGTGCCCGTCGGTTCCGCACTCACCGTCGCGGCCCGCAAGGACCTCTACGGTGATGCGCTCAACGAAGAGCTGTTCATGCGGCCGGGTCAGCTGGTTGCCAAGGGGTTGGTCGAAATCGACGATGAGGCAGTGGACGGCGCGGGAACAGGCTTGGCGGCCTTGGTGTCCCGCTCATCTTCCGGTCTGAGGCAACTGCAGACCGGGTACGCCCGCTCCTACGCGTTGTCGATGTTGGCCGGCGCCTTACTCGTCGTCGGCGCGATCCTGGCGGTGCAGCTGTGGTGACCTCATTCCCGTGGTTGACGGTTTTGTGGGTGGTGCCGATGGTCGGCGCCGCGATCGTGATCCTGCTGCCCGCATCGCTGCGCGCAGCCCCCAAGTGGCTGGCGCTCGTCGTCTCGGTCGTGGTGCTGGCGATCACGGTGCTGCTCGCGGTCAACTTCGATCCCGCCGGTGACCAGTACCAGTTCGTCGAATCCCACAAGTGGATACCGTCATTCGGCACCGGCTACATCCTCGGGCTGGACGGCATCGCGCTGGCGATCGTCGCGCTCACCGCGGTATTGGTACCGCTGCTGCTGATCGCGGGCTGGAACGACGTCAGCGACGAGGCCGCGTGGGGCGGCCGTTCGACGCACGCGTACTTCGCGCTGACGCTGGCCGTCGAGGGCATGGTCATCATGTCGCTCGTCTCGCTGGACATCCTGCTGTTCTACGTGTTCTTCGAGGCGATGCTGATCCCGATGTACTTCCTCATCGGCGGCTTCGGCGGTGAGGGACGTTCCAAGGCAGCGGTGAAGTTCCTGCTGTACAACCTCTTCGGCGGTCTGGTCATGCTCGCCGCGGTGATCGGCCTGTACGTCGTGACCGCGGGCAGTGATGCGTTCGAGGCGGGCACGTTCGACTTCCGCCTGATCGTCGAAGCCGTGTCCAGCGGCGAGTTCGTCGTCAATCCGGCCGTGATGAACCTGCTCTTCCTCGGCTTCATGTTCGCGTTCGCGGTCAAGGCGCCGCTGTGGCCCTTCCACCGTTGGCTGCCCGACGCCGCCGTCGAGGCCACCCCCGCCAGCGCGGTGCTGATGATGGCGATCATGGACAAGGTCGGCACGTTCGGCATGCTCCGGTACTGCCTGCAGTTGTTCCCCGACTCGGCAACGTATTTCCGGCCGATGATCATCACGCTCGCCGTGATCGGCATCGTCTACGGAGCCATCGTCGCGATCGGCCAGACCGATGTGATGCGCCTGATCGCCTACACGTCGATCTCCCACTTCGGCTTCATCATTCTCGGCATCTTCGTGATGACCAGCCAGGGCCAATCCGGTTCGACGCTGTACATGGTCAACCACGGCCTGTCGACGGCCGCGCTGTTCCTGATCGCGGGATTCCTGGTGTCGCGCAGAGGCAGTCGCCTCATCGAGTCCTATGGCGGGGTGCAGAAGGTCGCACCGATCCTGGCCGGCACCTTCCTGGTGTCCGGCCTCGCGACACTCTCGCTACCGGGCCTGGCACCGTTCATCAGCGAATTCCTGGTCCTGGTCGGCACATTCACCCGCTACCCGGTGTTCGCGGTGTTCGCGTCGACCGCGCTGGTGCTGTCCGCCGTCTACATCCTGTGGATGTACCAGCGGATGATGACCGGCCCGGTCAAGGACGGCAACGACAAGCTCCGAGATCTCGTCCCCCGCGAAATTCTCGTCATCGCACCGCTCATCGCGTTGCTGATCGTGTTGGGCGTGTACCCCAAACCCGCACTGGACGTGATCAACCCGGCGGTCACCCACACCTTGACCACCATCGATCAACCTGATCCGGTTCCTCAGTTCGCAGAAGGGCCGACGCGATGAATCTGCCTACGCCCGTCGTCGAATACGACCTGCTGTCCCCGATGCTGATCGTGTTCGGCGTCGCCATCCTCGGCGTCCTCGTCGAGGCGTTTCTGCCGCGGCAGAGCAGGTACGCCGCTCAGCTCGTACTGGCCCTCGGCGGTCTGATCGCAGCGTTTGTCGCCGTCGTGATGCTCGCGCGGGATCTGCACGGCACGATCGGCCACTCCGCGATCATGGGTGCCGTCGTCATCGACAAGCCTGCGCTGTTCCTTCAGGCCACCCTCCTGCTCGTCGGGGTATTGGGCATCCTGCTCATCGCCGAACGTCAGATCGGCACAGAAGCGGAGGGCGGCAAGGAAGCTCGCGGGCTGGACGGGTTCACACCGCAGGCGTCGGCGATTCCCGGGTCGGTGGCCGAGCAACTCGCCACCAAGGCCGGGGTGATCCAGACCGAGGTCTTCCCGCTGACGATGTTCGCCATCGGCGGCATGCTGCTCTTCCCTGCCGCCGACGACCTCCTGACGATGTTCATCGCGCTCGAGGTGCTGTCGCTGCCCCTGTACCTGCTGTGCGGCCTCGCCCGTCGGCACCGGCTGCTCTCGCAGGAGGCCGCGCTCAAATACTTTCTGCTCGGCGCCTTTTCGTCGGCGTTCTTCCTGTTCGGCGCCGCGATGCTGTACGGCTACTCCGGAACGCTGGATCTCCGTGAGATCGCCGCAGTCGTCGCCGCCGGGTCCGGGAAGACGTCGCTGGCCCTGATCGGCACCGGACTGCTGTTGGTGGGTGTGCTGTTCAAGGTCGGGGCGGTGCCGTTCCACTCGTGGATTCCCGACGTGTATCAGGGCGCCCCGACGCCGGTCACCGCGTTCATGGCAGCCGCCACCAAGATCGCCGCCTTCGGCGCGATGCTGCGAGTGTTCTACGTCGCGCTGCCCGAACTGCGCGACGACTGGCGGCCGGTGCTATGGGCGATCGCAATCCTGACAATGGTCGTCGGCACGGTCACCGCGATCACGCAGATCGACGTGAAGCGCATGCTGGCGTACTCGGCGGTGGCGCACACCGGGTTCATACTCACCGGTGTGATCGCCGAGAACGAGGCCGGACTGTCGTCGACCCTGTTCTATCTGTTCGCCTACGGGTTCAGCACTGTGGGCGCCTTCGCGGTGGTGAGCCTGGTCCGCAATGCGGCGGGTGAAGAGGACACCGCGATGGCGCGCTGGGCCGGACTCGGCAGGCGGTATCCCGTAGTGGCGGTGGTGTTCTCGCTGTTCCTGCTGGCCTTCGCGGGTATCCCGTTGACGAGCGGGTTCGTCAGCAAGTTCGCGGTCTTCAAGGCCGCGGGCGAAGGTGGCGCGATACCGCTGGTCATCGTGGGCGTACTCGCCAACGCCGTCGCCGCGTACTTCTATGTGCGGGTCATCGTGTTGATGTTCTTCACCGACCCGCCCGAGGATGCGCCGACCGTCGTCGTACCCAGCGTGCTGAGCACCGCCGTCGTCACGGTCACCGCGGCCGTCACGTTCGCACTCGGCGCGCTGCCGCAGCCGCTGCTGGACCTCGCGAACACCGCCAACCAGTTCCTGCGCTAGCTTCGTCGTATGTCGTTCGTCCTCATCGCCGATCACGGGGCAGTCCGCGTCCTGACGCTCAACCGCCCCGAGGCACGGAATGCGTTGAGCCGCGACCTGATCCGTGCGATCTACACCGCCCTGACCGAGGCCGACGCCGACGAATCGGTGCGCGCCGTCGTCCTCACGGGCACCGATCCGGCGTTCTGCGCGGGCGTCGACCTGAAAGAAGCGCAGCGCAACGGCGCAGAGTACTTCGCGGAGTTCAAGTCCCACGACTGCATCGCGGCCACCGGCAAGATGCGCACCCCGATCATCGCCGCCATCAACGGTGCGGTGTTCACCGGCGGCCTCGAAATGGCGCTCGGCTGCGACTTTCTCATCGCGTCGGAGCGCGCGGTGTTCGCCGACACGCACGCCCGGGTCGGCATCCTGCCCGGTGGCGGAATGACCGCACGACTGCCCCGGCTCGTCGGCCTCGGGATGGCCAGGCGCCTTTCGATGACCGGCGAAGTCGTCGACGCGGCGCGGGCCGAGCGCATCGGTCTGGTGACCGAGGTCGTCGCCCACGACCGCCTGCTGGACCGCGCGCTCGAACTCGCGTCGCAGATCGCGGAAGTTCCCGGTCCAACCATGCTGGGGCTCAAGGAGATTTACACAACGGGGGCTTCCGCTGTCATCGACCCTGCGCTGGCGGCCGAGGCGAGGATCGCGTTCGCGCAGGACCGTGATTTCGATGGCCTTGGTGATCGTTTCCGTGCGGTGACCGACCGCAACAAGGGTCAGATAGACCGCTGACGCCTACCGGGCACGTTTGAGGATGAACTCGACGGTGTGCTGACCCTCGAAAGCTGGATGGGGCTGGGTTCCACGTTCGATCTGCACGCGAGCCTGCACCGCGACGGGCGTTTCCGGGTCCAGAACAGTGAGATAAACGTCGTGTGCGGAGAGCGCCTCGATCGCGAGTTCAACAAACCTGTCGTCGACGGTCTCACCGTGCGTCCCCCGGGGACCGCATTCAAAGAACCACGTGGGTGGCACATCGAGCGAATCCACGGCTCCCGCAACGGCATTCGAAAACTCGATGTGGTCTCGCTGATTGGGCGCACCAGGCGCCCATTCCGGGCCGCTGTACAACGTGATCACGACATCTGGCGCCAGCACGCTGATGACTTCGGCGATCTTCGCCCGCAGCTCGGGGGTGTTGAAGATATTGCTGTCGGGGAAGTCCCAGAATTCCACATGGTCCACGCCGACGATCGCGGCCGATCGGCGCTGCTCACGTTCGCGCAGCGGGCCGGCTTCTGCTGGCGCCATCCCTTCGATGCCGACTTCGCCTCGGCACGCCAGCGCGTACCGCACGGTCTTGCCGGCCGCCGTCCACTTGGCCACCGCGGCGGCCACCCCGTACTCGGGGTCGTCGGGATGCGGGACCAGAACCAGTGCGCTGTTCCAATCGGAAGGAAACGGTCGAATCTCGGTCACGCCTGTCATGCGACCACACCGTGGACGACGATGGCGGTGGTCTGGTCAACCCAGTCGGCGCCGAGCGGTTCGTCGGGCCACAACAGCATCCGCAGCAGAGTGGCGCCGCCGATCACCTCGACGAGCCGGTCCGGGTCGATGTCGGCATGTACCTCGCCGCGCGCGACAGCATCAGCCAGTCGTATGCCAACAGCGGCGTACGCGCCTGTGAAGCGCTCCCTGACACGGGCGTTGAGTTCGGCGTCGGCCACCATGTCGGAGATCAGTCCGGGCAGCGCTGCACGGACCAGAGGGCTCGTGAACACCTCCCTAGCCGCGTCGATCATCGCGCGGATGTCGGCCTTGATGTCACCGGGCGGCGTCTCGATCGCGGTCGGCGCCGCGGGAAACGCCGCCTCGTGCACCAACTCCGCCTTGCTGGACCAGCGCCGGTACAACGCCGTCTTGGTGGTGCCCGCCCGCTCGGCGACGGCGGCCATCGTGAGGTTGGAATAGCCGATTTCCACGAGCAGTTCGGCCGTTGCGCGCAGAATGGCAGCGTCGATGCGTGGATCCCGGGGCCGCCCGGCACCTGGGGTCTTGTCAACGACCGACGCGTCTGATTTCATATCGCTACCGATCGTATCGTAATTACCGGCCGAAGGAACAGTCCATGCCAAGCGAACCGGCTGTCGAAGACATCAGCCGTCTAGAACACTCCAGCCGAGACCTCACTGCACTGCCCGAGGTGATGTCGCAGTGGCTGTCGACGGTGATGCCCGGCGGGACCGTCCCGGAGATCACCGTGGAAAGTGGTGTGGACTCCAACGGGATGTCGTCGGAAACCATCATCCTGACCGCCCGCTGGGACGAGGAAGGCGAACGGCGAGAGCAGAAGTTCGTCGCGCGGGTCGCCCCTGCCGAGCAGGACGTGCCGGTGTTCTCGTCGTACCGGATGGACCATCAGTTCGACGTCATCCGCATCGTCGGCGAGAAGACCGATGTACCGGTCCCGCCGGTGCGCTGGCTGGAGGCCACCGGCTCGGTGCTCGGCACACAGTTCTTCCTGATGGATTACGTCGACGGGCGCGTGCCGCCCGACGTGATGCCGTATACGTTCGGCGGCAACTGGTTTGCCGATGCGCCACTGGAGAGCCAGCGCGAACTGCAGGACAGCACCGTCGAGGTGATTGCCAAACTGCACGCGATCCCCGAGCCGGAGAAGGTCTTCAACTTTCTCGACGACGGGTCAGAGCCGAATGCGTTGCGGCGCAATTTCAACTGGCTGAAGTCCTGGTACCAGTTCGCGGTTCCCGACATCGGCCGCTCAGCCCTGGTGGAGCGCTCTCTGGAGTGGCTGGAGGCGAACTGGCCCGAGGACGTCGCCGCCACCGACTCCGTCCTCGTGTGGGGCGACTCCCGCATCGGCAACGTGCTCTACGACGGATTCAAGCCGACCGCCGTGCTCGACTGGGAGATGGCCACGCTCGGTCCGCGTGAGATGGACGTCGCGTGGATCATTTTCGCCCACATGGTCTTTCAGGAGCTCGCTGGACTCGCGGGCCTGCCCGGACTGCCGGACGTCATGCGCGAGGAGGACGTGCGCGCCGTCTACGCCGAACACAGCGGGGCCGAGTTGGGTGACCTCACATGGTTCTACGCGTACTCGGGCGTGATCTGGTGCTGCGTCTTCATGCGGACCACCGCACGCCGGGTCCGCTTCGGCGAGATGGAAGCCCCCGACGACATCGAATCGCTGTTCTACCACGCCTCTGTACTCAAACGAATCATTGGAGATGACGCCTGATGCTCGGCCCCACCGACGAATTTCCCATTCACCAGATCCCTCAACCCATCTCGTGGCCGGGCGCGTCAGACCGCAACTTCTACGACCGCTCCTACTTCAACGCCCACGACCGCACCGGCGACATCTTCGTGATCACCGGCCTCGGCTACTACCCCAACCTCGGGGTCAAGGACGCGTTCTTCCTGGTACGCCGCGGCGACAGTCAGACCGCGGTACACCTGAGTGACGGCATCGACTCCGACCGGCTGAACCAGCACGTGCTGGGCTACCGCGTCGAAGTCACCGAGCCGCTGCACAAGCTTCGGATCATCCTCGAGGAGACCGAAGGCATCGCTGCCGACCTCACCTGGGACGGGCTGTTCGATGTCATCCAAGAGCAGCGCCACGTGCTTCGGTCGGGGACGCGCGTGACGTTGGATGCACAACGGTTCGCCCAGGTCGGCAGTTGGGCCGGGACGATCTCGATCGACGGCGAGGAGATCAAGGTCGATCCCAACGTGTGGATCGGAAGCCGTGACCGATCCTGGGGTATCCGGCCGATCGGTGAGGCCGAACCCGCGGGCCGACCCGCGCATCCGCCGTTCGAGGGCATGTGGTGGCTGTACGTGCCGATGGCGTTCGACGACTTCGCGATCTGCCTGATCATCCAGGAGGAGCCCAACGGGTTCCGCAGCCTCAACGACGTCACGCGTATCTGGCGCGACGGGCGCGTGGAGCAACTGGGCTGGCCGCGGGTCAAGATCCACTACACCTCGGGCACGCGTATCCCCACCGGTGCGACCATCGAGGCCACCGCGCAGGACGGTGCACTACTCCAGTTTGAAGTCGAGTCCAAGCTGCCGGTGCCGATCCACGTCGGCGGCGGCTACGGCGGCGACTCCGACTGGCTGCACGGTATGTGGAAGGGCGACAAGTTCACCGAGCGCTTGACCTACGACATGACCGACCCGGCGATCGTCGGCCGCGCCGGCTTCGGCGTCATCGACCACGTCGGCCGTGCCGTGTGCACCGAGAACGGCAAGTCCGTCGAGGGCTGGGGCCTGTTCGAGCACGGTGCGCTCGGCCGGCACGACCCGTCGGGCTTCGCCGACTGGCTCACCGTCGCCCCCTAACTAGTGATTTGTGGAGTGCTGACCGCGCCCAGCGCGCTGTTCTGTTCGGGGACATCGCTGACAGGTTGATGTCTCGGGACATCGCTGACACCTAAGTAGGGCCGTGAGCAGGATGGTTCATGGCCCAGAAG